>NZ_PPQD01000026.1:0-72988 GCF_002901825.1 Mammaliicoccus sciuri
CTCAATTATTGGAATTAACGTTGACATATTGTCATTCAGTTTTCAATGTTCATTATAAAATAATTTGGAGCGGGTGATCGGAATCGAACCGACAACATCAGCTTGGAAGGCTGAGGTTTTACCACTAAACTACACCCGCTTAGCTATATTAAAATTGATGAATGGTGCGGCCGAGAGGATTTGAACCTCCACGGGATTTCTCCCACTAGGCCCTCAACCTAGCGCGTCTGCCATTCCGCCACGACCGCGCATGGTATGCAGTACTCAATCAATTTGTTATTTAAGTGACTGTCATTAAGTATATTACATTAAGTTTACAAAGTCAATAAAAATACTTAACTTTTTAATGTAATTTTACATCGAATAACTTGTCTTATTATTTGTTACGTTTCGTTCAAGCAACATTAACTATAATACGCCGGATCAATTATTTCGTCAATGCTTTTTCATTAAAAATTTAAATAAAAAGTACTACACTAGCATATTTTTAGTGTAGTACTTTCCCAATTATTCTTTATGTTATATTTTTTAACTTTCCACCACATGTTCCACATCTATATTTACGTGTATTAACACGTTTAATACGTTTGAATTCTGCCCTACATTGTCCACATTGATATAAATAGTTAGCACGTTCTTCATAACTTTGAACTGCTTTACAAAATCGTGGTGCCCCTACTTCGTTACTTAATTCTTTAAATGCTTTGTCTTTATGCTGATATCCTTTACCTTCTATATGTAAATGATAATGACAAAGTTCATGTTTAATAATATCTATAAGCGCTTCAACACCAAAATTTTCATATTGTTTCGGATTAATTTCTATATCATGACTATTTAATAGATACCTTCCGCCAGTTGTTCTTAACCTTTTGTTAAATACTGCATTATGTTTAAAAGGCTTATTAAAATATTCCATTGATATATTAGAAACAAGTTCTTGAAGTGCCTTATTGTCCATTAGGGTCTATCATAGTTAATGATACTTTTTGTTTTTCTTGGTTTACATCTAATACCCAAACATCAACTATATCTCCTACACTTACAACATTCATAGGATGCTTAACATATCCTTTAGATAATTTAGAAATATGAACAAGACCATCTTGTTTGACACCTATATCTACAAATGCACCAAAGTCTACAACATTTCGTACTGTACCACTTAAAGCCATATTTGGTTTCAAGTCTTCCATAGAAAGAACATCTGATTTTAAAATTGGTGTTTCAAATTCATCTCTTGGGTCTCTTAAAGGTGCTATTAACGAAGCAATAATATCTTCTAGAGTTGGTATACCTATATTTAATGTTTCACTTGTATCTTGTATATCTAATTTATTCAGTTTTTCTTTTAATACATCAGAACCAATATCTTCTTTTTGTAAACCAACATATTGAATCAGCGCATAAGCCGCTTCATAACTTTCAGGGTGAATAGCTGTTTTATCAAGTGGTTCGCTTCCATCTAGTATTCTTAAAAATCCAATACTTTGTTCAAATGTTTTATTACCTAATCTAGGAACTTTAGCTATTTCTGAATGATGTGTAATAACACCTTTTTCTTCTCTAAATTTAATAATGTTATTTGCAACTGTATTGCTAAGACCAGAAACATAACTTAGTAACGATGGAGATGCTGTATTCACATCAACACCAACTTGGTTAACAGCAGTTTCCACGACGAATTTTAAAGTTTCACTTAGTGCTTTTTGATTTACATCATGTTGATATTGTCCTACACCGATTGATTTAGGATCTATTTTAACAAGTTCACTTAATGGATCTTGTACGCGTCTACCTATAGATACAGCACTTCTCTCTTCAACTTTAAAATCAGGAAATTCTTCTCTAGCAATATCTGAAGCTGAATAAACTGAAGCGCCAGCCTCGTTGACGATAACAAATTGGCAAGGTAAGTTATGCTTTTTAATCATTTCAGCTACAAATTGTTCTGATTCTCTACTTGCTGTTCCGTTACCAATCGCAACTAATTCAATGTTATGTTTCTTTATCATATCTACAAATATCTTTTCCGCTTGATCAGTTTTAGAAACTGGTGGATGAGGAAATATCACGTTTTTATCAACAAATGAGCCATATTCATTAATAACTGCTAACTTACAACCTGTTCTGTAAGCTGGATCTAGTCCTAGAATTTTTTTACCTTTTAATGGTGCTTGTAATAAGAGGTTTTTTAAATTCTCAGAGAAAATCTCAATTGCATGTTCTTCAGCTTTTTGTGTTAATTCACTTCTAATCTCTCTTTCAATAGAAGGTAAGATTAATCTTTTTAAACTATCTTGAATGGCTTCTTTAATAACTTCAATATGTTTATGTACTTTTTCAACAAATTGAGCCGTTAAATAACTTTCTAATGATGCTGTATCTATTTCAAATCCTACTTTTAAAATGCCTTCTGATTCTCCCCGGTTAATTGCTAGAACTCTGTGAGGTACTATTTTCTTAATTGGTTCTTCATATGTATAGTACATTTCAAAGATATTTTTCTCATCTTCAGCTTTCTTTTTCTTCTCAGTAACTAATTTACCTTGTCTTTCAACACTGTTTAAAATGTATTTACGGTATTTAGGTTCATCTGAAATCATTTCAGCTATAATATCACGCGCACCTTTGATGGCATCTTCATGAGATTCAACTTCTTCAGTAATATATTTTGAAGCTTCTTCTACTAAATCAATATTAGAAGTACCTTCTAGTATCCATTTAGCTAAAGGTTCTAACCCTTTTCGTTTTGCTTCTGTAGCTCTTGTTTTTTTCTTTTTCTTAAATGGTCGATATAAATCTTCTATTCTTTGTAATTTTGTTTGTTTTAAAATGTCATTTTTTAAGTCTTCTGTTAGTAAACCTTGTTCATCAATTAATCTGATGACTTCTTCTTTTCTATTATGCAAGTTAAGTGCATATGTATATTCATTTTCAATTTGTTTAATTTCAACTTCATCAAGTCCACCAGTTAATTCTTTTCTATATCTTGCTATAAAAGGCACGGTATTCTTATCTTCTAGTAATTCTAGTACAGTTTTAATTTGTTTTTCTGTAAAAGGATGATTTTTCTTTATGATTTCTATTAGTTCTTGATTCATAATTGCCTCCTAAAAATGGTTATATTCTATTTTAACATAAATAGAATATAACCATTTTTGATTTTAAAAAGAGACAGAAACATTTCAAATGTTTCTGTCTCTCCTAATATATGAATTATTTCATTGCAGCTTCTTTTAATTTTTTTATTGCTGTTCTTTGAAGTCTTGAAACATGCATTTGACTGAGACCTATTTTTTCTCCGGTCTCTTTTTGACTTAAGCCCGTAATAAAGGTGTATTGAATTATTTCTCTTTCTCTATCCGTTAAAATAGGCAGAATTTTTTCTAATATCATTCTTTTTTCAGTTAAATCATAACCTTCTTCTGATTCTCCCATAATATCTAGCAATGTAACGGTAGATCCGTCTTTATCCGCTTCGATAGAATGGTCAACACTTAAGGCATTATAACTTTGACCCATTTCCATTGCTTCTAGAACATCTTCTTCGGTTACTTCTAGTCTATTTGCAATTTCAATAATTTTAGGTGACCTTCCTAATTCATTAGTCAATTCTTCATTTGCCTTTTTTATTTTAGGGCCAATTTCTTTAATTCGTCTAGGTACATGTACACTCCAAGTTTTATCTCTTAAATATCTCTTTATCTCACCAATTACAGTTGGAACTAAAAATGCTTCAAACTTTCTTTCAAATGAAACATCAAATCTTTTTATAGCACCTAATAAACCAACCATACCAACTTGAACAAGATCTTCATGATGTGCTTGGCCTTTAGAATATTTATATGCTAAAGATTCTACTAATTTTTGATAATGTAATACTAGCTTTTCTTGAGCTTCGCTATTATCATTTTCTTGGTAATCTGCTATCCAAGCATTAATGTCTTCTGGAGAAACTTCATTATAAACTTTGGACTCTTCCGTCATGTGTTTGCACCTGCTCTTTAGATAAATACTTTGTCATACTTATTGTAACACCAGCATCTTTTTGGACACTTACTTCATCCATTAATGATTCAATAAGAAATAGTCCTAATCCACCTTGTCTCAAGAAATTGATATTATCACTTTCTTGGTATGGTCCAAGCACTTTTTTAGCTTCTTCATAATTAAAGCTTTTACCTGAATCTGATACAATGATTTCTATTTTATCTTCAAACACAAGATAACCTATTAATATTTCGCCTTCAACTTTATCACTATATGCGTGTTTTACTGCATTTGTTACCGCTTCTGACACTGCAATTTTTGAATCTTCAATATCTTCATATGAAGCACCAGCTCTATTAAACACGCCAGATAATGTCAATCTGACTAGACCAACATATTCTGGAGCTGCTGGGAATCTCATCTCTATATAATCATAGTTAGATGTCATCACGTTATACCTCCGTTCCTTTGTTGACATGCATTAATTCTTTAAGACCCGTAATATCAAATAATCTCTCAATTCTATCAGATACACCAAGCACATATAGTGATTTATCATGTTCATTGAGTGATTTTAATGTGCCAACAAATAAACCTAAGCCAGTAGAATCCATATAACTTACGTTCTCCAAATTAACATGTATATCATGCGTTCCTTTTTGTCTAATCGGTTGTAATACGTCTTGAAGTTGAGGCGCAGTGTACACATCCAATTCTCCGCCAACTTTAATTTCATAGTAATTTTCATGTTCTGTAGTTTCAATGTTAAGATTCATTCCTTGTTACACCCCTAAATGTATTAGACTTTCATCATTTATTTTTACCCGTTTTTAAAATATTTAATCTTATTTAACACATCTTAAATATTTTTACCTTACAACTATTTAACACGTTTAACAATTAATATCGTTAAATCATCTCTTTTATTTGGATTCTGTAGTTTGACAAGTTCTTCATATAAAATTTGAACGATGTCTTGCGGATGAAGTTGTTTGTACTCATCAATCATACTTAATAAATCTGTCGTTTTGATAAATTCATTTTGTTGATTACGTAATTCCGTGACACCATCAGTAAAGACGATAATCATATCTTGTAATTCTATTTTTATTTCACTTTGTTTATAACGTGTATGTTTATTAACGCCGAGCACAATACCTCGTTCAGACATTTCTTCAAATTCTCCAGTCTGACTTCTATATATGTATCCAGGCTCATGTCCTGCAGAACTATAATAAAGCATGTTATTAATTTCTTCATATAGTCCATAGAACATTGTCACAAACATATTTTGATTAACGTTCTTTTCCACAACTCGATTCAAACGTTTTAAACCGTCACTCGGCAATTGTGAATGGCCGTATGAATCCATGCCAAATTTAATCATACTCATCGCTAATGCTGCCGGTATCCCTTTACCGATAACATCTGCTACTGCAAAACTCATAGTTCCGTCATTATGATCAATTAAATTAAAATAATCTCCACTTACTTTTTGTGCTGGAACAGAAATTGCCCCAATTTGAATACTATCAAATTGAGGGATTTGAGGCTTTAGCATCGTTTGTTGCAAACTAGACGCAACTTCCATTTCTTTATCATGAATTTTAATCTTATTTAATAACTTCTTATAATCACGGTATGTAAAGCCATAACCTATCATGACTTCTAAAAGAACATCAAATGAACGAATGATTTGTTCTTTAGTCAAGTCTTGTTCCTGATCCATTATATTTACATGTAATTGTACTATCTCCTCTGGTGAAACATTATCTTCTATGGCTTCAGTTGAAAATGTTTGGCATGATGATAAAATTTCATCATCATTTGTTTGAACATAATCAAGTAATAATTGAAGATACTGTTGTTTCTTTTGTTCTGACACGAAGTCACCTCGTTTCAAATATACTAAAAAAGCTTTAGGTTAATCCTAAAGCGGAAGACGTTTTAAAGTAATATTGATTCTTTTAAAACTATTTCATTATGTATTACCTAATGTATCAAATTTTTGTTGCAAAGTTAGATTGAGGCTGATGGCAATAGCGATATCAACCTCTTTCATCTTTGCATCAGATAAATATGTTAATTTTTCTTTTAAGCGTTTTTTATCAATTGTTCTGATTTGTTCAAGCAAAATTACGGAATCTCTGTCTAATTTATATTTCGCTGCCTCAATTTCTACGTGAGTGGGAATTTTGGCTTTATTTATCTTACCAGTAATTGCTGCAACAATCACAGTCGGGCTATATCGATTACCTGTATCATTCTGGATAATGACGACTGGTCTTGTTCCCCCTTGTTCAGAACCTGTAACTGGTGAAAGATCTGCGAGATATACATCTCCTCTTCTCATTTATTCACCTTGCTGAGAGGCTAAATGCGATTCATTTGAATCACAAGCTTCGCATTCGCTATAGTATGCTTCAGATGCAAGGGAGAGATTTAAATCGGCCATTGAACGATAGCCTTCTTTCAGTGTTTGTTCTAAACTTTGTGTACGATTTTGCGTTAAAGATGTCATAACAAATACCTCCAGATAAAATAAATGTAAATTTTGTTGATTAAGTTATTAATATCATAACAAATGTAACTCTATTTGACTATGCTATTTTAATAATTCGTTCGTAATTTCAACATTTTCACCATCATGATATATACGTGGTAATCTTTTTTTCAAGTTACAAAGTACTTCATAATTAATGGTATCTTGCGCTTCAGCAATCTTTTCTGCTGATTGTTCTGAATCAACATCATTATCCATGAGAATGACTTTATCACCTGTTTGAACATCATCTGGCACTTTTATCATTGTTTGATCCATACATACTCTACCTATGACGGGACAATTCACACCATTTACATTCACGAGCGTATCTTGCATCTTTCTTAAATAACCATCTGCATAACCTATTGGCAATGTGGCTACTTTAATACGTTCACCAGCAGTAAATGTAGCACCATAACTCACTGTTTCGCCTGGTTCTAAATACTTTGTTTGAACGACTTCTGTTATTAATTGTGCAGAAGGTTTTAATTTTAAATTAGAAATTTCTTGAATATATTTTGATGGATAATATCCATATAATGAAATACCAAATCTAACAGCTGTGCAAATGGACGCATCATATCTTAAGGCTCCTGCTGAATTTTGAGCATGTATATATTCAGGTGTTTGAGACGACTCTACAAATTCTTCAAATAATTCATATTGCTTTTTAGAGAAATCATTTGGTTCATCTGCAGATGCAAAATGTGTGTACACACCTTCAAATATAAGGCGTTCATGTTGTTGTATTTTATGCACGACATGTTGGTAACTTTCAATATCTTTTAATCCAATTCTACCCATGCCTGTATCAATTTTCACGTGCATCCATAAAGGTTTGTCAGAATCATCATCTATTGATTCTATTGCATCATCTAACCATTGTTCAGATGGAACGGTTAATGCAACTCTATGTTGAACAGCTTTATTAATATCTTTAGTATTAATAACGCCGAGTACTAATATTTTTGCTTTAATACCATGCATTCTTAATTCAATTGCTTCATCTAATGTGGCAACTGCAAAGAAGTCTACACCTTCATTCATTAAGTATGTCGCAATCGGTACACTTCCTAATCCGTACCCATTTGCCTTAACGACTGCCATAATCTTCTTATTTGGGTGAAGTCTTCCTACTGCTTGATAATTTTCTAGTATTGCCTTTAAATCGACGTTGATATAAGTTGGCCTATAATATTTTTCGGACAACAGCAAGGCACCTCCTCTTATAATATTTGTATTTTATCATATAGAAATCAATCTTGCTTAATATTTTCTATAATCACAATGGCTTCTGCATAATGTTTCGTGTGTGTAATGGAAGGATGAACACGATAGCCTTCACAAATGATTTCTGGTTTACCATTTTCATCTGGTAAACAATTAATCGAGTGAAAACCGTACTTTTTACCGATCCCTGTACCCATAGCTTTACTAAATGCTTCCTTCACAGCAAATCTACCGGAAATGAATTCGATTTTTCTTGATTCTAATTTAATTTTGTTGAAAATATTTAATTCGTCTTTTGTTAAAATTTTATTGACCATTTCTGGTCGTTTCGTATACCAATCTTGTACACGTTCTATTTCGACTAAATCTATGCCGACACCTTGAATCATCGTTAACACCTTCATTTTCACTGATTAAAAATCAATTTTCAATTCTATTTTGTATCGCGTATTTAATACGGTTTGCCTTATCTTTATTTAAATATTGAATCATACGATTTCCTCCAGCCGTAGACAACGTAATATTAGCCAAGTTAAACTTTCTCATTATAAATCCTTCATATAAATCAACATTTTGAATTCTACCCATAGGTATCGTTGTTTCTCTAATCATAAAAATACCTGATTTAATGTTTATTTCATCGTCATTTATTTCATATCTGAAATTTCGATACATATAATAAGGCTGGATGATTAAACCATATATAGCTATTACTACGATAAGCGCTACTGGAATAAGAAGAAACCATTTTGAAGCTGTCGTCCACCATAGATTAAAAATAACTGCCATAACGATTAATATGATGATAAGTATTGAAATTGTAATGAGCGATCCAATACGTTCAACGACCATTCCTTTTTTATCCATTCTATATCTAGGAAGCATCTATGTGACCTCCTTTATCTTTATACCATTTATAAATATTTAACGTATCTTGTTTATTGATAAATCTTAATCCTTTAGACAACATACCATTTCCATATGCTATTTGAATTGAGAAATGTGCAATATCTTTACGTTTAATAATTGGATTTTCATGTAATTCAAAAGTTAAAATCTTATTTCTATTCGCCCAAATTGTTGTATATTCAAACGGTGTTGCATTCAATATGACAATTGAGTCGTCATAAATTCTATATCCAGATTTCAACGTAATAATACTTGCGTAAAATAGCATAACTAAGAATATCACTAATCCTATAATCCAAGTATAAGACCATAAATATATTTGGATAGGAACCACAATTAATAATAAAATAATTGTCGGAATCAACACTCTTCTACGAATACCTTGTTTAGGTAATCCTTTCTTTACTGAATGAAACTGAAACTGTGGAATAATGTCTTCAAGCAATTGATAAGCTTCTTTTTTCTTCATAAATGGCAAGATTGTCACAGTACCTACATCAGTATCTTCTCCATTTTCAAAATGTCCATCTGAAGTAATAATCGCTGATATTTTTGTGTATCCGATCACTTTTCTAAATATAGATTCTTCTTCTTTTAACGCTTGTATTCTTCTGATTGGAACGGTACGCTTTTGAACAGTTAACAGACCATATTTAACCGTTAAAAGTTCCCCATCAAATGTTAATTGATATTTATAATTTTTAATAAATACAATGAGTGATCCAATAATATAACTTAATATGATAAATACAAGCACAATTGAAATGATTACAAATGTTAAATTAACAACTTGATTAATTAGTGGGCTAATATAATCTTCGATATCGATTATTTGTGTTACAAATCCAAGTAATGAGCCAAGTGCCGCAAATACAATTAAAATACCACCACTTGTAAAACTCATTTTCAATAAATCTTTAGTTGATAATCTAAAGAACACGACTTCTTCTTTCTCATTAATAATATCTTGATGTTCAGAATCAGTCGACACAACTTGTTCCTCGTTTAAATCATCTTCGCTTTGCTCTTTATTTTTGATAGCAAATTTTCTTTCTTTTAAATATTTCGAAAGACTATCACTTTGTGACTTCGTAATTGTATCTAATTCAATGCCATCACTCGGTGTTTTAATACTTAAACTCACGCCACCTAACAATTGGTGTACTATATTTTGAGAAGTATCAACAGATTGAATCCTTTCAATATTTAACTCTTTACGATTTTTTGAAAAGACACCCCAAGTCATAATTAATTGGTCATTCTCAATCCAATAACGTGTATTGTAAATCTTAATTGCTTTAAAAATGCTACTTATAAGTGAAAAACCTAAAATAACAATAGGAAATGTAAGTTCCCAAATATTATCTAATCCACGTGTCATAACGATAAACGCAGCTATTATTAATGGAAATATATTCTCTTTTAAACTAGCTAAAAACCCACTAACATAAGATATTGGATGTAATCTTTGCGGATCAAACATCATCAGTCACCTCTTTAACCTTAGTCATGATATTTAATCTCGTTTGGTCAGCTATCTCTCGGTTGACCATTGGCAACACTTCTAAATTACCTGCTGTTACAACAACGACAAAATAAATATTAAACAATCTTGAAATTGGTCCGTGCTTTATCGTTACATATTGAATTCTGTCATAAGGCTGTACAAATCTCTTTTGATAATAAAGCCCACTTTGTACTTCAATATACCGTTCTCCAATTTCAAACGATGTTCTTCTAAGTCTTATGATCGGACTAATAAATCCTATCGCTATAATCAACAGCGCAATCGGTGTCACAATATAAATGAGAAATGTCCACCAATCATATTTATGCCATAAAAATACAAATACACTGTACAAAATTAAGATAACTATGACATTTACAATATGATTTACATACTCATATTTTATAGACTGTTTTGGCATTTTATGTTCGAGTATTGGTTTATACATATAATCTCCTCTATCATTCAATTTACGTGTATTATATCATAAAAAAAGTGTGCGTAACCTTAGAGATTACACACACTTTTTGTTTAGTTTCTATTTTGAATGCTCAGCAAATGTTCTACCTGAGAATTGTTTTTTTGAACGTTGTTTGTTTGGTTTATTGTTTTTACCTTTGTTACGGTCAAATTGATTGTTTTTATCATTTCCGCGACGTTTGTTGTTTTTACCATCAAATCTAGTTCTAGATTTACCACGTGAGTTACCACCACGGTTACCTTGTTTGCCTCTATGATTAGATTTTTTAGATAATGGTTTTTCAAATGTTAGTTGAACTTCTGCATCGTTGTTAGAAGTAATTAACTCTTGTAATAATGCAGCAACTAATTTTTGGTCACCATATTCTTTAATTAATGATTCAGCAATTTTTTCAATGCGACCTTCGATTGGACTTTCTACCCAACCTTTAACTTTAGCTTTAACATCTGATTCTTTAGCTTTCATAACTTCACCTGGTGTTGGTGGACGTAAAGCACTCATTTGACGTTTATTAGCTTTTTCTATTTGACGGATATAATCCATTTCAATTGGATTTACAAATGTAACGGCAACACCTTGTTTACCCGCTCTACCTGTACGACCAATACGGTGAGTATAACTTTCAGTATCTTGAGGGATATCAAAGTTATAAACGTGACTTACGCCAGAAATATCTAATCCACGAGCTGCAACATCTGTAGCTACTAAAATATCGATTTGATCATTTTTGAATTTTTTCAATACTTCTAATCGTTTAGCTTGAGTAATATCTCCGTGTAAACCTTCAGCACGGTATCCTTTAGTAATTAACGCACTTGTTAATTCGTCAACACGACGTTTCGTACGACCGAATACAATCGCTAATTCAGGATTTTGAACGTCTAATAAATTCGTAAATGTCTCGAATTTTTCTAATTCTTTAACGATTGTGTAGAATTCATCAATTTGTGGATCTGACAATTCGTTAGACATTGTTTTAACGATTTGTGGACTCTTCATGAATTTTTGAACTAATTCTTGAATAGCTTTAGGCATTGTTGCTGAGAATAGTAATGTTTGACGATTTTCGGATGGAAGTTTAGACATTATAAATCTCATATCATCTATAAAGCCCATGTTCATCATTTCATCTGCTTCATCTAAGATCAATGTAGAAATTGATTCTGTTTTTAATGTTCTTCTATTTAAGTGGTCAATCACACGTCCTGGTGTACCTACTACAATTTGCGGACCTTTTTTAAGTGATTTGATTTGTCTGTCTATTGGCATGCCACCGAATACAGTTACAACACTTACGTTTTGTCCTTTGCTGAAACTACGTAATTGTTCTGCCACTTGGTTTGCTAATTCACGTGTTGGTGCAAGAATCAATGCTTGTACACCTTGTTTATCTGCTACTTTATCAATTAATGGAATACCAAATGCACCAGTTTTTCCTGTTCCAGTTTGTGCTTGTCCCAGCACGTCCGTACCTTTTAATGTATGTGGAATACTTTCGATTTGTATTGGTGTTGGTTCAGTAAATCCCATTTTGTCCAAAGCATTTAAGGTAGCTTCAGAAATACCTAATTCTTTAAATTTTTGCAAAATAATTCTCCTTTTATATAGTTAATTCTTCTCGTCTTTTTTATTCAACTTCTATATACTACCACCCTTTTACCAATAGCGCAATGCGATTAAATCGTCGTTTACATTTAATTTTCATAAACAAAAACACAAAAAAACTGCACTAAAAAGGGATTTAGTACAGTTTTACTTCTTTATTTATTTTTAAATATAAATTTTTCAACTTCATAAAAAACTTTATAATTAACTTTTGATAAACAAATTTCATGTGGTCCTTTATCAATTTCAACTATACGTGCATGCTTAATTCTCTTCACTAACGTTCTAGATTTTTCAATTGGAACAAGACCATCTATTGTGCCATGTATAATTAATGTTTTAGCTGATATTTGTTCTGGAACATATAGCGCACTTTGCTGTAATTTTTTAAAAGCTACAAATGATTTATAGTTAATTTTGACTGTGCGTCTCACCATGAAATCAAGAATTTTCAAATCTGCATATCTCATATTATTGATAAATGTATATGGTGATTTCACCAAGTATTGTATATTGATATTTTCAAAAGCTGGGGCAATTAACACTAATTGATCAGGTTGTTTAATTTTAGCTAACAAACCTGCAATAATGCCACCCATTGAAAATCCTATAACAATGACTTTATCTGATTTCTTCCTTAATGTCTCATATGATTGTTTCGCTCTTTCAAACCACATATCTTCATTTGTATCTTTAATCAATAAATTCAAGCCATGTCCTGGGTATTCCGGTGCTTCAAGTATAAAATCATAGCGACTACTCAAATATTCAATTAATGGTAATAACTCATAACGACCACCTGTATAACCATGTAAAAACAAGATACCTACTTTCATGTAAGTGCGTTAATAATCGTTTCGAGTGACATACCTCTAGAACCTTTAAACAAAGTGATAGAGTCTTCATTTAATTGATTTTTTAAATAGTCTGTGATTTCTTCTTTATCCTCAAAGTGATAAGTTTCAGTTATATATGCTTTCGCAATATTTGATATATGAGCCGCTTCTTCACCATATGTAATTAACGTTTGTATAGCTTTATGTTCTAAATAATAGCCAACTTGCTCATGCATCTCTCGACTCATTTCGCCTAATTCTAATACATCCGCAAGAATAAGTGTCTTATCTGTTTGTTCCATATTATGCAGTGTATCTATTGCTGCTTTCATACTCGTTGGACTTGCATTATATGCATCATTAATGAGTAGACCATATTGTTCTGTTTCAATTCTTTGCATACGCATATCGGTTAATACAAGATCATCTAAGGAGCTTTGAATTATGTCTTCCGTTACACCTAAATGTTTAGCAACTTGTATTGCATATGTTGCATTTTTAACATTGTGTTCACCTAATATATTTAAATGATAAATGAAGTGACTATTATTCAAATGAAAGTTTATACCGTGACTTGATGATTGATTCGTTTTGATGATGACATCATTATCATTCGCTATCCCTACAGATAGTTTGTCATGTTGCAATTTAGATACGAAAGGTTTAAGTAATGGCTCATCTCCATCGTAAATAAATAGTCCATTCTCTTTAAGACCTTCTGTAATTTCAAATTTGGCTTTTGCAATACCTTCTCTAGAACCTAAATCTTGCATATGAGACTCACCAATATTCGTGATAATCGCAACATCAGGTTCTGCTAAATGAGTTAATTCACTAATTTCACCAAATCCACTCATACCCATTTCTAGAATGGATACTTCAGTATCTTCATTTAAGTCTAGTATCGTCAATGGGCAACCAATCTCATTATTATAATTTCCTTGTGTCTTCTTAACTTTAAATGATTTATTCAATACACATTCAACCATATCTTTAGTTGTTGTTTTCCCATTTGAACCGGTAATCGCAACAACTTTAGGGTTTACATATTTTAAATATGCTTTAGCTAAATTTTGTAATGCTGCTAATGTATTATCAACAAAAATAATGGGTCCTTCTGGCGGATTCGGAACATCTTTTTGCCAAAATGATGCACCTGCACCATCATCAAGTGTTTGACGTACAAATTTATGACCATCTACATTTTCACCTTTAAATGGTATAAACAAATTTGATTCAGCAATTTTTCTTGAGTCTATACATGTACCTTGAACAACGACATCAAGATATTCATCTTGAATGTCACAATCAATCCATTCTTTAATTTTACGTAAATTAATATTCATTCTGTTTACCCTCAGTCAATTTTATATTTGATATTCTTCTTGTTATCGTATCGTTCAATAGCAAGTTCAATTAACTTAGTTATAAGTTCTGTATAGCTTAAGTTCATGTTCTCCCATAATAATGGATACATGCTGTATTGAGTAAATCCTGGCATTGCATTTGTTTCGTTAATATAAATTGTATTGTCTTCTGTTAAGAAGAAGTCTGCTCTTACTAATCCAGAACAATCTGTTGCTTTAAAAGCTTCAATAGCCATATTTCTTAAAGTTGTTGCTGTTTCTTCATCTACATCAGCAGGTATTTGAAGTTTAACTTTGCCATCTTTATATTTAGATTTATAATCATAAAATTGTACATCTTTAACAACTTCACCTGGTAAAGTTGTTTCTGGATAATCATTACCTAATACAGCTACTTCAATTTCTCTTGCATCAACACCTTGTTCGATAACAAGTTTACGGTCAAATTGAAATGCTTCTTCAATACCAGAAATTAATTCTTCTTTATTCGTACATTTACTAATACCAACACTTGATCCTAAATTTGCTGGTTTAACGAAAACAGGATATTCAAGTTTATTTTGAATAAGCTCCACTATATTACGTTCATATTTCTCGTATTCACTTTTTAAGAAACTTACATATGGTAATTGAGGTAATCCTCTGTGAGCGAATAAATGTTTCATAACTAATTTATCCATTGAACTTGATGCTGCAAGCACACCATTACCAACATAAGGAATATCCAATACTTCAAATAAGCCTTGAATTGTACCGTCTTCTCCGTTAGGGCCGTGTAATAAAGGAAATACTGCACTATATGCGTTTCCATCATTACTCGCTTCTAATAATTTAGATATTGGTGTTAATGTTTCACTTGTTAATTTTAATTGTTCAACATCTTCGACTTTTCCATCAATAGATTGGTCGCTTTTAATCCAATCCCCATCATTTGTAATATAAATGATATCAATTATGTATTTAGATAGATCAACTGCATTGATCACATTTTGAGCCGTTAAAATTGATACATCGTGCTCTGCACTTTTCCCACCATATATAATGCAAATATTTTTTTTAGACATATATAAGCCTCCAAGTAGATTATTAGCCTATATTTTATCATGTTTTTAGCTATTGTTGCACGTATCAACATGACTATTTTAAAAATAACGCTTTTCTGAATAGCAAAATTGTATCACTTTATGTACAATCAAGTTATAATAAAAATTATGAAATTTAGTGTTAATTAAAGGAGTCTTTTAATGGAAACTTCTACTCGTACATTAAATAAATCGTTTCTAGAAAGAATAGATTGGCGATTAATCACGATTATTCTTATCCTATTTGGAACGAGTTGTTTAATAATCAATTCTGCAATGTCTGGCGGACAATATGAAACAAACTTTTTACTTAAACAAGTCTTGTACTATGTGCTTGGTTTTATTTTAGCCGTTGCCTTAATGTTCATATCTCCAAAGACACTAAGAAAATATGTTTGGATTATATACATAATTGGAAACTTATCATTAGTTGGACTATTAATTCTACCTGAATCTAGCTTTACACCTATTATTAATGGTGCTAAAAGTTGGTACAGACTGGGACCTATCAGTATCCAACCATCTGAGTTTATGAAAATCATTTTAATTATTGCGCTATCTAATGTTATCTATCAACATAATAGATTTACTTACAATAAATCATTATCAAGAGACTTTAATTTATTACTAAAAATTGGTTTAACTTCTTTAGTACCAATGTTATTAATACTTTTGCAAAATGATTTAGGAACAACACTTGTATTAATTGCGATTATACTTGGTATCGTTGTTGTTTCTGGCGTAACATGGAGAATACTCGCACCAGCATTCATCGCATTATTCGGACTTGGTTCAAGTATCATTTTATTAATGATTTTTAAACCAAGTGTTATTGAGAAAGTTTCGGGTATTAAGACGTATCAATTAGGACGTATTAATTCCTGGCTAGATCCTTATGCATACAGCTCAGGCGATGGATACCATTTAACAGAATCTTTAAAAGCAATTGGTTCTGGTCAAATATTTGGTAAAGGCTTAAATAACGGTGAAGTTTATATTCCTGAGAACCATACCGATTTTATATTTTCAATCATTGGTGAAGAATTTGGATTTATCGGAACGATGGCAGTACTAATTATTTTCTTAGCTTTATTCATACACTTAATTAGAATGGCTACTACGACACGTCATCCGTTTAATGTTGTATTTATAATCGGATATTTATCATTCGTACTATTCCACGTTGTACAAAATATCGGTATGACAATTCAACTGCTACCTATCACGGGTATCCCATTACCATTTATAAGTTATGGTGGGTCAGCTTTATGGTCATTAATGGCAGGTGTCGGTATATTACTATCCATCTATTACCACGAAAAAGATAAATTCACAGAATCTGGTCAAAAAGCCGACATATAAAAAAACCGCATCCTCAAATCGAGGATGCGGTTTTTTAGTTCACCTATTTATTTCAACTTGTTAGTTGCGACATTCGGCAAACTACGCATTATTTCTATTCGTGACTTAGTTTCTGTTATGTTTACGCCTAATGATGATAAAAGTTTGACCACATTCTTTACCTTTGACTTAGGTTGATTCATGGGTACCACCTCTTATTCAATTTAATTACCTTAAGTTCATTCTACTCTAAATTAAGTAGTTTGACTATAGTTCATTCGGCCTATATTGTTATTTTTTTGTTTAATTTGTTATTTTTTTATAATAATTATATGAATGATTTCTTAAACAACTTCATATCCAGCATCGAAAATAGCATTTTCGATATTATCGATACTAGCAGGATCTTCATAAACGACACGTACTTGATTATCATCAGGACTAGCTACAACTTCTTTAACACCGATTAATTGACCAACTGATTCCTCAACTGCTTGTTTGCAATGCCCACAAGACATACCTTCAACATTAATAATTTGTTCTTTCATTTATAACACTCCTATATATTTAAATGATATTTTAATTGATGCCTTTTCATAATCATTATATGCATATGTTTTAGAAGGGTCAAATACAACCTTTTCAATTTTAATTTAAATGTATTATACTAGTTTAAAGATAAAGAAACGGAGGCATTGGTATGAACTACTTCTCATATTTTTCATTTGATTTTTCCATCATAGTATCAGTGCTACTTATTACAGCATTTATTCTGAATGTTGTGTTTGGATTTATTATCATATTCTTAGAACCAAGAGAAGCTGGTGCGATTTGGGCTTGGTTGTTAGTGCTTTTATTTGTTCCAATATTAGGATTTATACTTTACCTACTATTTGGGAGACAAATTCAAAGAAAGAGTATTTTCAACTTAGATGAACAAGATAAAATAGGTCTTGAACACATCATTAATGAGCAAATCAAAGCAATTGATGAAAATAATTTCGAAATTGATAAGCCTGAGATATCTAATTATAAGCATCTTATTCATATGTTGCTTTACAATAACTCAGCCTTCTTAACAACTGACAACAAAGTTGAAATGTTTACAGATGGACATGATAAATTCGATGCACTTATTGAAGATATTAGAAAAGCTGAGTCATATATCCATATTCAATATTATATCTTTAAAAAGGATAACTTAGGTAAAAAGATCTTATTTGAACTTGAAAAGAAACTTCAAGAAGGTTTAGAAGTTAAAATGTTATATGATGACATGGGATCTCGTAAATTAAATTTATCTTCATTCAAGAAATTTAGAGCACAAGGTGGAGAAGTTGCAAGTTTCTTCCCTTCTAAACTCCCACTCATTAACTTTAGAATGAACAACCGTAACCATAGAAAGATTGTTGTTATTGATGGAAAAGTTGGTTACGTAGGTGGCTTTAATGTCGGAGATGAATATTTAGGTTTAGATAAAAAATTTGGTTATTGGCGAGATACGCACTTAAGATTAGAAGGTGACTCAGTCAATGCGTTACAGCTTAGGTTTATGTTGGACTGGAACTCTCAATCTACACGTGACAAGATGCGCTATGAATCTAAATACTTCCCTGATGTTGAATCTGGCGGAAAAGTTGGTATTCAAATTGCTTCAAGTGGTCCTGATGAAGATTGGGAACAAATCAAATATGGGTATTTAAAAATGATATCAGAAGCTAAAAAACATATTTACATACAAACACCTTATTTCATTCCAGATTTATCATTTTTAGACGCCATTAAGATAGCTGCCCTTTCCGGAGTAGATGTTAATGTGATGATTCCTAATAAGCCCGATCACCCATTTGTTTATTGGGCAACATTTGCCAATGTCGGCGAATTAATAAAAGCTGGCGTCAATGTTCATATTTATGAAAAAGGCTTTATACACACTAAGATGGTAGCCATAGACGATGAAGTTGTAAGTATTGGTACAGCAAACATGGATAATAGAAGCTTTGTATTAAATTTCGAAGTTAATGCCTTTATTTACGACGGTGAAATCGCTAAAAATTCACGCTTAGCTTATGAGAATGATATGACACATTCATCATTATTAACAGTTGAAAGATATGAAAACAGAAGCACGTGGATTAAATTAAAAGAAGGTATAGCACGATTGCTATCACCATTATTGTAAATACTTAGCGGGTAGAAGAGACGATTGTTCAAACTTTTCTACCTGTTTTTTTAAGGAGAAAGATATGAATAAAGAACAAATTATTAAAGAAGCAGAATCATATGTTAGCACATTACACAAAAACGATACGACCGGACATGACTTTGAGCATATTTTAAGAGTTAGACATCATGCTCTAGATATTGCTCAGTTTGAGGAAGTGGATTTGTTTGTAGTTGAATTAGCAAGTTTACTACACGATGCTGTCGATAAGAAATTATTTAAAGATGGCAACACAGCTTGGCAACAACTTTATCAATGGATGAAAGACATGGAGATAAGCGAATCTATTCAAACAGAGATTATCCATATTCTAAAGTATATTAGTTATAATGGTGGTAAAAATGAAGGTAAACTTACAAGCTTAGCAGGAAAGATCGTCCAAGATGCAGATCGAATTGATGCGATTGGCGCTATAGGAATAGCAAGAACATTTCAATATGCTGGTCATTTTAAAGAGCCTATGCATATCTCCACTCAACAACCACGCAATTTAAATGATTTACAAGAGGATCAATATCATAATGAACCGAATACGGCAATTAATCATTTTTACGAGAAATTATTATTATTAAAGGATTTAATGAATACTAAACGGGGCAAACAAATCGCTGAAGAACGCCACTTATTTATGGAGAACTTTTTAAAACAATTTTATAAAGAATGGGATATAACTAAAAAAACAAACTAATCACGATGATTAGTTTGTTTTTTTGATTTTATTTCTTTTTCTTCTTATTAGATACGAGTTTAGCTGGTTTCTTCTCTTTGTTAGCTTCTTGTTGATTTTTCTCATGTGCTTCAATGATTGGTTTCATTTCTTCTTCTACTTTGTTGTTATAGAAGACGTTACCTAACCATGTTTGAACAACTAAGAATGCACCACCGACTGCCCAGTATAAACCTAATGCAGATGCTGAAATGTATGACATCCAAATAATCATAATTGGAGAAATAAACATCATCATTCTCATCATATTTTTCTGTTCATCTGGAACATTTGCATACTTCATAGAAACAAATGCTTGTAATGCATAAATGATACCTGCAATGATTGTAATAATTAAATCAGGTTCAGTTAAATTAAACCATAAGAAATTCGGATATTCTGTAATTCCGCCTTCAGTAGGATATTTTAATACATAGAATAATCCCATGACGATTGGCATTTGTATAACGATTGGTAAACAACCCATGTTCATTGGATTAATACCATGTTTTTTGTATAATGCCATCATTTCTTGATTGGCTGCCATTTTTTCTTCTTGAGTACGAGCACGCTTAACTTTTTCTTGAATTGCTTCCATTTCAGGTTTAGCAAGTTTCATTTTTTCACGCATTAACTTTTGATTCTTATACGTCTTCATCATAAATGGGAATAACGCAAAACGAACAATTAATGTTATAACGATAATAGCTAGACCATAATCGTGATTCAAATTTGTACCAAGCCAATGAATAACACTATCCATCGGTTTTACGAATGTATTATAAAAGAATCCATCCCTATTCTCAGGTTTAGAATAATCACAACCAGCTAGCACAACCATTACACCAAATAATAATGGCCATAAAGCTTTTTTCTTCATTTTTCCACCTCTATTGATATACTCACATAAAACTCATTCTATCATAGAATAGCGACAACATAAATCAATATATTAATTTTATCAAATATTTTTATACTGTTTATGAAAGCCCTTCACAGTTTGTTCAATATTTTGACTTTTCGCTATAGCAGAAATAACACTTACGCCATTTGCGCCCGCTTTAATGAGCGGTTGCACATCAACTTCAGTTATACCACCGATTGCAACGATAGGAATATCTTGATTGATTTTTCTCACCTTCTCAATCATTTGATATCCACCTTCATCTCCTGCATCAGCTTTAGAATTTGTAGAATGTATAGGTCCCGTTCCAATATAATCGACTTCAGATATATCAGAGTGATCATATTCAATTTTATTTGCAACACTCAAGCCAATTATTTTATCTTTAAACTTATCTTTAAACTCAGATACATTTCGGTCATCTTGTCCAACATGAATACCATCTGCATTTAATTTAATTGCTAAATCTACATCATCATTGACGATAAATGGAACTTGATATTGTTTACACAACTCAAATAATGATTGCGCAAGTGCTTCTTTTTCTGATCCTTTTTTACTCTTCTCACCTTTTTCACGAAACTGAAACATCGTGATGCCTGCTTTTAAAGCTTCTTCAACAACACTTATTAGATTACCATCAGCAATATCTTGACTACCTGCTATAAAATATACTTTCAAAGTTTTTGGATCAAACATTTAGTTCACTACTTTCACGATTTTTTTCTCATTAACA
This sequence comes from Mammaliicoccus sciuri, assembly GCF_002901825.1. GTDB lineage: Bacteria > Bacillota > Bacilli > Staphylococcales > Staphylococcaceae > Mammaliicoccus > Mammaliicoccus sciuri. Next base: position 21,467 of record NZ_PPQD01000026.1, read on the forward strand.
AGTTCTTCAGTTATTACATTAAGTTGATCTATAAATGAAATTTGGAATGTACCAGGTAAATGTGCACCAGGTTGTTGATATGCCAACTCACTTGCTATATTGTATGTTGCTAATGCTTCTTCTAATACATCAATAGTAATTGTTTTTTCATGAGATAAGAATGCAGCTATTACGCCACCTAATAAACAACCTCCACCAGTTACTTTCGTTAACATCTCACTACCATTGTGCAATTCTATAATTTTGTTATTACAAGCAATGACATCAACTTTTCCAGTTATGATAATCGGTAACTTTAATTGCTGATGCGCTTTTTTCGCAATTTTAATTGCATCAAGCGTATCATCACTATCCGTACCTTTCATAATTGTGTCTTCTTCAATAAGTGCTAAAATTTCTGATGCATTACCTCTAATAATATCGACAACTTCATCATTTAATAACGTCGTACAAAAAGTCTTTCTTAATTGTGATGCACCAACTGCTACGGGATCAAGAACTACTGGAACACCATTTCCATGCATAATTTCAGCATATTTCTTCATATCATAAGCTTTATCAGTCGTAATCGTCCCTATATTAAGAAGAAATGCTCCTGCTGCTTTTGAAAATTCTTCTGCTTCTTCAGGTTCTTCACTCATTGCGGGGCTTGCGCCTAATGAAATTAAACCATTAGCTGTAAAGTTTTTAACGACATCATTTGTATAACATACGATTAATGGACTATTTTCTCTAATATTTGTTAATTTACTCATAATCTAATCCCTCTATCTTTTGGTATGCAAAGTGGTTCACTGGACCTCTACCTTTGCCTATTTCAGGTGTATATTGAATAGCTAACGTAATAAATCGTTTAGCTACTTCTACCGCTTCCTCAATTGAATGACCTTTAGCTAACTCTGCTGTTATCACTGCACTAAATGTACAACCTGTTCCATGTGTATGTTTCGTACTAAATCTTTCACTTTTCCAGCTTTTCACGCCATTCTCAGTAAATAAATAGTCGATTGCATCCCCGTCCAGATGTCCACCTTTTATAACAACACCTTTAGATCCAATTTCATTTAAGAAAAATGCACCAGCTTTATTAATTTCTTCTTCAGTTTGAATTTTAAATCCAGTAATATCTTCTGCTTCTGGAATATTAGGTGTAACAACTGTAGCTAATGGTAGTAATATTTCTTTAAGTTTCCCTTTCCCTTCATCATCCATTAGCGCATCACCACTTTTAGCAACCATTACTGGGTCAATAACATACGGCTTTCCAGATTGTTCAATAAATGGTTTAATCGTTTGCATCATTTCTTCTGATGCAATCATGCCTGTTTTTATAGCATGTGGCACTTCATCATCAAAGACACTTTTTAATTGGCTTTCAATAACTTCAACAGGTAAATGGTAAACATCTTGTACACCTAAACTATTTTGTGAAACGATACTTGTAGCAACAGCCATTCCATAAACGCCTGATGCATGAAATGATTTTAAGTCCGCCATAATACCCGCTCCACCACTTGGGTCCGTTCCAGCAATTGTTAATGCTATATTCGGTTTTTTCATTGTAATCCACCTCAAATTTATATTTATAATTCTATTATTCATAACTTCATAAAAAATGACCTCTTTCATAAGAAAGAGGTCAATTAATAGTTGTAAAAACGTTCATCGACCACTTTCCTACGTTGGCATTATCCAAATCAGGTGTTAAGGGACTGAATTTAATCATCTCAGCCAAATGGCGCCCCTAGCAGTCACTCATATATTCAGTTTACTTAAGATTATCAAATAGACGTATTGTGGTCAAATTAAAAAATCGCCTAGGATATTTCCTAGACGATTGGATTAATTAATTTATAACCACTTTAGATTAAAGTGTATGGCTTACCACCATCCGTTAGCTTGACGGAAAGCAATAGCAGCTGATTCTGAACCGTAACGGTTTTTAGCGTAGTTTAACATACCTTGAGTTTGTGTAGCTACTGATCCAGTACCCCAAGATTCTTTAGTTTGACCAAGACCTTGGTAACCATTTGGACTTACTGCATTTGGATTACCACTTGATTCTGGTAATACAATCGCATTCCACATAGCTTCTGAACCACCAGCAGCTAAGAATTGAGCTTTAGTAGATCCACCAGTGCTAGCTGTTGAAGTTTGAGTAGTTCTAACTTTTTGAGCTGGTGCTTGGTATGATTGTTGAGCTGGCGCTTTATATGTTTGTTGAGCTGGCGCTTTGTATGATTGAACAGGCGCTTGGTAGCTTTGTTGTTGAGCTGGAGCTGCAACTTGTTCTTGTGTTTGTTGAACTGGCGCTTGTTGTGCTACAGGCGCTTTAGCTGGCTCAACTGATTGAGCTGGAGCTTGTAATGATAAAGTTTGTCCAACAATGATTAGATCTGAAGATAAGTTGTTCCATGCTTTTAATTGAGATACAGTTACATCGTATTTAGATGCAATTTTACCTAAAGTATCTCCTGATACTACAGTGTATTCTGTAGTTGATTCTGAACTTTTCTCGTTAACCTTGATTACTTGGTTAGGGAAGATTAAGTTAGATTTTAAACCATTTTCTGCTTTGATAGCACTTACTGAAGTACCGTATTGTTGTGAAATACTACCTAAAGTATCACCAGATTTTACTGTATGTGTTGCTGCATCGGCTGTAGCTGTTACCCCTGTAGTAACTGCAACTGCCGCAGTTGAAACTGCTAATAATTTTTTCATGATTGAATGTTTCCTCCTGTAAGGTTTTCACTTTTTATATGATTTTTACTGTTTAAACTATACCACTTATTTTTATGTCATAGGTTACAGGTATATGAAAAAATTACAGCTAATATTACAGTTAGATTACGTTAATTTTCAGACAATATTCTGAATATTAATGAACAAAATACCTAAACAAAGCCATTTATAAAGATTGAACAAAATTAATTATCAGACAATTTGTCATATTCATGTAATTTTTTAAACAATTACTTGTAATTATGTATACTTGCTGCCCTACAGCAAGACAGCAAGTCTCGGAATTTAGAATCAAGAATATTTATTTTCGGAAGTATTTCTATAAACAGTTTTATTGAAGTTTAATGCTATGAGGTTGTTACTTTTGTTGCATTCGGATCAGGGGCTTGTTGTTTAGCTTCATCAATAACGTCAACGACATTATGATAATCTTTATATAACTTATCATCTAAATTGTTTGCACCATTCTCTTTTGCTAATGCTTCAGCTCGTAATTTTTCTTTTGCTACTTTAGATGAAAGGTCACTAGCATAACTTTCAGCACTTTCACTAATTAATTCACTCATTTCATCTTTCGTTTGAGGAATCGTTGATTTACTTGATGCAGGCATATTTAAGAATTTGATCGTTTCACAAATAATTTCTGTTATATAATGTTTCTTATCATCTTTAACATATGCTCTTGATTGAATTTGTCCAGTTAATGCAACAAGTTGTCCTTTCTTTGTATACTCATGAATATTATTTGCAAGTTTACCAAATGCTTTACATACAATAAAATCAACAGCAATCGTGCCATCTTTAGTCTTATATCCACGTTCAACAGCTAAACAAAATGTAGAAATGATGATTTCACCTTTCTTATAATATGCAGGGTCCTTAGTTAAACGTCCAACTAATACAGATTTATTTAACATATTCTCACCTCCTTATACTTATAATATAATGAGTCAATTTTTTCAGTCAAAGTCCGATAAATCATAAAATAAACACTTATTCTTCACTTTATTTTATGATTATTGTTATTTCATGCAAAAGTGCTTTATAATAGATAACAAAGTTAAACATTCGTAGATTTAACGATAAGGGGGATGTTTATGAAAACATTTAAAGCCGTACGCTTTCAAATTGTAGACGATGAACAAATTACAGAATATGAATTATTAGATGGTATCATTATTAATAAAGAAAATAGTGGTACAGGATGGCTACTAGAGATCTTAATTTCAGATATCCATTATGAACAAATGAAAGAATATCACGATAACCAAACCTTACTTGATACACGTGTTGTAATAACTAGACCTTCAAACGACCCAGCATTATTTGATGCAACCATAAAATACATAGAACAACTAGAAGATAAAATATCAGTCGTATTTGAATGTCATATCTATACATTACGACAAGTATATGCAGAACGATTACTAGAGCAACTCATAGATGAAGGCTTATCAGGAGATGAGCTTAAAACTTCATTTAATAGATTGATGCAATCTAAACCGAAATTAAAAGACGAAAAAAGCAATATATAAATAAAATTCTAGGACAGTTTGTGGTCCTAGATTTTTTATTACATGGATATTTAGGTGTTTTACTGCCATTATTCCGAATTCTGGTAGTTAGGTGGGCGCTCATTTACGGACATTTCTAGGAATTCTGTCCCTAACAGCACCTCTTACGGACATTTTCCGGAATTCTGTCCCTAACGACACTTCTTACGGACATTTCTCAGAATTCTGTCCCTAACAATACCTCTTACGGACATTTCTCAGAATTCTGTCCCTAACAATACCTCTTACGGACATTTTCCGGAATTCTGTCCCTAACAACGCCTCTTACGGACATTTCTAGGAATTCTGTCCCTAGCGACACTTCTTACGGACATTTCTCAGAATTCTGTCCCTAACAAAATCAAATTCCATATATAAGCAGAAAAAAGAGAAAACAGCTGCCTGTTTTCTCTTTTTTATTTATTGATCTACAATAGCAAAGCTAATTTCACAACTACATGCAACTTCTCCATCTACTGTTGCTTTTGCTGTTCCTTTTCCGATTGGACCTTTTATTTTGTTTATTTCTACTTCAAGTCTTAAAGTGTCACCTGGTGTAACTTGTTTTTTGAATCGACATTTATCAATTCCTGCAAACATTGCTAGTTTACCTTGGTTTTCTTCTAAGCGTAACATTGCAACTGCACCTGTTTGTGCTAATGCTTCTACGATTAATACGCCTGGCATTACGGCATAATCAGGAAAATGTCCTTGGAAAAATGGTTCGTTACCTGCTACTTGTTTAATACCTACACAACGTTTACCGTCTTCTAATTCTACTATTCTATCTAATAATAAAAATGGGTAACGGTGAGGTATAATTTTTTTAATTTCGTTAAAGTCATAAATAGTTTCCATTATGAGCTCCTTCCAGTTAAATCAAAGATGTGTTGCCAAGTTTCGGGATTAAACACCCCAAATGGATTATGAAGTATACCGTATCCAATCATAGTTCCAACAATAAATAATAAAATCATTAATACTAATAATATAAGTAATTTAATCCATAATGGAATGACACGATGCTCTACTTCCACTCCTTGAATTGTTTCTACTCTATTTCTTTGAAGTTTCTCTTTAACAGATTGATAAGTTGACTTTCTTTTTTTATCGTCAGATCTTGATGATTGTGTTTCAGCCATACTAAACCCTCGCTTTATCGTTTAACTTGCCATTATCATTGATGCGTTCAACGTCTGCACCTAATGCTTTAAGTTTACCATGAAAATCAACATAACCTCTATCTAAATGTTTAAGTTCTGTTACGTTTGTATATCCATCAGACACAAGTCCAGCAAGAATCAATGATGCACCTGCTCTTAAGTCTGTAGCTTTTACATCTGCACCTTGTAATTTACTGTTACCAGTAATCATTGCACTTCTACCGTTAATAAAAATATCTGCATTCATACGTTTGAATTCTTCTACATGCATAAATCTATTTTCAAATACTGTTTCAGTTACTTTACTCGTACCATTTGCTGTTAATAATAAAGCCATTATTTGAGATTGCATGTCTGTAGGGAATCCTGGATGTGGCATTGTTTTAACATCAATTGCTTTAATTTCACCAGGTACTTGAATATTTAATCCATCTTCGATATCAGTAATTTGAACACCAGCTTCTTCTAATTTAGACACTAAGCTTGTCATATGTTCTCTAATTGCACCAATAACATTGACATTTCCTCTAGTAATCGCTGCTGCAATCATAAATGTACCAGCTTCAATTCTATCTGGAATAATAGCATGTTCTGCACCGTGTAATTGATTAACACCAGTAATTCTAATTGTATCTGTGCCAGCACCGTGTACTTGTGCACCCATTTCATTTAGATAGTTAGCTAAATCTACAATTTCTGGTTCTCTTGCAACGTTTTGAATTTCAGTTTTTCCTTCTGCAAGTACTGCTGCCATCATAATATTTTGAGTAGCGCCTACACTTGGGAAATCTAAATAAATTTTAGCTCCTTTTAAGCCATTAGGTGTTGTTGCTTCAATAAATCCGTTATGTAGTTCAATTTCTGCACCTAAAGCTTCAAATCCTTTTAAATGTTGCTCAATCGGTCTTGAACCAATTGCGCAACCACCAGGTAAAGCGACTCTAGCATGACCTTCTCTAGCTAATAAAGGACCCATAACTAAGATACTTGCTCTCATCTTACTTACATATTCATATGGAGCTTCGATTTTTAGTGTATTTGATGCATCTATTTTTACAGTGTTATGATCTGCATCATATTCTATATATGCATTTAAATGCGTAAGTACTGTGTTAATTGTATCTACATCACTTAATTTAGGTACATTCGTCAATACACTTTGACCAACACTTGGTAAAAGTGTAGCTGTTAATATTGGTAATACTGCGTTTTTTGCCCCTTCGACTACAACTGTGCCATTAAGACTTGCTCCGCCTTTCACGACGATTTTATCCATATAATTATCCTCCAAAAAACTTCACTTTTATTTATTTTACAAATGTATATATTTATTTAATACACATTTTTCTTGATTCATAAACATCACCAAAATATTATACTACTTTTTTGTTCTTTTTTCATATATTTATGTAATTTTTTCTTATTATTAGAATAGCAATCTTAATTGTAGCGAATATTGGAGTATATCTAAAATAAAACGACTTACAGCCGTACCTAATAGTATAGATAAAATGATAAGAAATGTTTGTGCTTGCGCAATATGATTTTTCTTAAAAATTTGTTCTAATCGTACGCCTTGGAGTGCCCAGAATGCCAAGCATACACAAATGACATGTAGTAAAAGTCCGATAATACCTAATTGACCATAATATTCCATATTAACAACTCCTTCTAAAAATATAAGGGAGTGGGACAGAAATCTATTTAGATAAAAACATTTCGTCGTCCCGCCCCGGCAAGGATGACTAGAGTTGAAAAAGCTTGGTACAAGCGCATTTTCAATTCAGACATCTACTGCCAAGATATTAAAAGAGTCTGAGACATTACATTATGTCCCAGACTCTTTTATTTTATCTAAATTTAGCCACTTCAATTCGATTAATTGCACGATGAAGTGCACGTTCAGCACGTCTAAAGTCTACTTCATCACGATTCATTTTCAATCGTTCTTCAGCACGTTCTTTAGAATTAATCGCACGGTCTTTATCTATTTCATCGGCAGTTTCAGCCGCTTGAACTAGAACTGTAACTTTATTAGTTCTTACTTCAACAAATCCTTCGGAAACAGCTAAATACTCCGTACCACTTGCTTTGTTTACTTTAACGTATCCTGTTTTCAAAGCTGCAACAGTTGGAATATGTCCAGCCATTACACCCATTTCACCAGTTTCAGTATGTAAAACAACAAGTTCTACTTCTTTTGCTGAGTAAACAGATCCATTAGGAGTGACAACATCTAAGGTAAATGTATTCATTTTCCATTCCTCCTAATTATTATTAGACCTCTACACCCATGTTTTTAGCATTTTCAAGAACTGCTTCAATACCACCGACTAAACGGAAAGCATCTTCTGGGATATGGTCATATTGTCCTTCTAGAATAGCTTTGAAATCTTGTACAGTTTGACTAACTGGTACGTATGAACCTTTTTGACCAGTAAATTGTTCAGCTACATGGAAGTTTTGAGATAAGAAGAATTGAATACGACGAGCACGTTCAACTGTTTTCTTATCTTCATCAGATAATTCATCCATACCAAGTATGGCAATGATATCTTGTAACTCTCTATATTTTTGTAATGTTTGTTGTACACGACGCGCAACATCATAGTGTTCATCTCCAACAATTTCTGGAGTTAAGGCACGTGATGTTGAAGCTAATGGGTCAACGGCTGGATAAATACCCATTTCCGTTAATTTACGTTCCAAGTTAGTAGTAGCATCTAAGTGAGCGAAAGCTGTTGCTGGCGCTGGGTCAGTATAGTCATCGGCAGGTACGAATACTGCTTGGATAGATGTAACTGATCCTTTATTTGTAGATGTAATACGTTCTTGTAATTGTCCCATTTCAGTAGCAAGTGTTGGTTGGTAACCAACGGCAGATGGCATACGGCCTAATAATGCTGATACCTCTGAACCTGCTTGTGTAAAACGGAAGATGTTATCGATGAACAATAACACGTCTTGTCCTTGTTCATCACGGAAATATTCTGCCATTGTTAAACCAGAAAGTGCAACTCTAGCACGCGCACCAGGTGGCTCGTTCATTTGACCGAATACCATCGCTGTTTTCTTAATAACACCTGAATCGCTCATTTCATAGTATAAGTCATTTCCTTCACGTGTACGTTCACCTACACCTGCGAATACTGAAATACCACCATGTTCTTGTGCGATGTTATTGATTAATTCTTGAATAAGTACTGTTTTACCTACTCCGGCACCACCGAATAAACCGATTTTACCACCTTTAATGTAAGGTGCTAATAAGTCTACTACTTTAATACCAGTTTCAAGAATTTCTACTTTAGTAGATAAATCTTCGAATTTAGGTGCTAAACGGTGAATTGGATCACGACGAACGCTATCATCAATTTCTTCACCTAAATCAATTTTTTCGCCTAATACATTGAAAACACGACCTAATGTAGCATCACCAACAGGTACTGAAATAGGTCTTCCTGTATCAGTAACTTCTTGTCCACGTTTAACACCATCAGTTGATGCCATTGCTATAGAACGTACAACATCATCACCAAGGTGTAATGCAACTTCTAATGCTAAATCAAAGCTTGATCCATCTGGACGTTCAACTTTAAGTGTTAAAGCATTATTAAGTTCTGGCAATTCACCGTGTGGGAAGCGTACATCAATAACTGGCCCTGTAATTTGCGTTACTCGGCCTAATCCCATGTAAATTCCTCCTAATCATTATTCGAGTGCAGCTGCTCCGCCTACAATCTCAGTAATTTGTTGAGTAATTGCAGCTTGACGAGCTCTGTTATATTGTAATGATAAATCATCAATTAATTCTGAAGCGTTATCTGTCGCATTCTTCATAGCTGTCATTCTTGAAGCATGTTCACTAGCTTTTCCATCTAGTAATGCACCATATATTAAACTAATCGCATACTGCGGTAAGATAACTTTTAAAATCGTTTCTTTATCTGGTTCAAATTCATAACCAGCCATCATACTTGAACCTTTTCCAGTATCTTCATCAGATAATGGTAAGATTTTTTTAGATTTCACTTGCTGTTCAAGCACACTAACGAAATGACTGTAGTAAATTGTTAACTCATCATAAAATTCTTCATTAAACAAGTCTACAGCTTTTTCAGTTAAAGCTTGTACATTTTTAAATGTTGGTTGGTCAGGTAAACCTACATACTCTTCAATAATGTTATAACCTCTAGCTTTGAAGAAGTCTCGGCCTACACGTCCGACAACAATAATGCCGTATTCGTCACTATTGTTGTTATGTTTTTCTTTAATATCATTAACGACATTTTTCAAAATGTTAGCACTATATGGTCCTGCAAGTCCTTTATCACAAGTAATAACTAAGTAACCAGAACGTTTTACAGGTCTTGTTTTAAGCATTGGATGATTAACATCTGTACTCTTAGACGCAATAGCTGTAACAGCATCTTGAATCTTATCCATATAAGGTTGAAATGCTTTCGTATTCTCCTCTGCTTTACGCAATTTAGAGTTTGAAACCATATTCATCGCTTTTGTAATTTGACTAGTCTTTTGAGTAGAAGTAATTCTACCTTTGATTTCTCTTAGTGAAGCCACAATTTCACCACCTTTTATTTAAAGCTTAATATTACTCTACATGAGATTTATTAAATACTTTTTTGAATGCATCGATTGCTGAAACAAATTTATCATCAGATGGTAATTGTTTTGTTTCACGAATTTCTTTAAATAGATCGCTTGCATTTGCATCAATCCAATTTAAGAATTCATCTTCGAATCGCGTAATATCTTCAACTGGAATATCATCTAAATGACCTTTAGTTAAAGCATATAAAATAACAACTTGACGATCTACAGTCAATGGTTTGTTTTGATCTTGTTTAAGTACTTCTACTGTACGTTTACCACGTTCTAATTTAGCTTTCGTAGCTTGGTCTAAATCTGAACCAAATTGAGCGAATGATTCTAACTCACGGTATGATGCTAAATCTAGACGTAAAGTACCTGCTACTTTTTTCATCGCTTTAATTTGAGCTGAACCACCAACACGTGATACAGATAAACCAGCGTTGATTGCAGGTCTTACACCAGAGAAGAATAAATCTGATTGTAAGAATATTTGTCCGTCAGTAATTGAGATAACGTTTGTTGGAACGTATGCTGAGATATCCCCTGCTTGAGTTTCAACAAATGGTAATGCAGTAATAGAACCGCCACCTAAGTCATCATTTAATTTAGCAGCACGTTCTAATAAACGACTGTGTAAGTAGAATACGTCACCTGGGTAAGCTTCACGACCTGGCGGACGACGAAGTAATAATGATAACTCACGGTAAGCTGCTGCTTGTTTTGTTAAATCATCATAAACGATTAATACATGTTTACCATTAAACATGAATTCTTCTGCCATACTTACACCCGCATAAGGTGCAATGTATAATAATGGCGCTGGTTGAGCTGCTGATGCAGATACAACGATTGTATAATCTAAAGCACCATGTCTACGTAAAGTTTCTACCGCTGTACGAACAGTTGATTCTTTTTGACCAATCGCAACGTAGATACAAATCATATCTTCGTCTTTTTGGTTAAGAATTGTATCAATCGCAACTGTTGTTTTACCAGTTTGACGGTCACCGATGATTAACTCACGTTGTCCACGTCCAATAGGTACTAATGCATCAATCGCTTTAATACCAGTTTGTAATGGTTCATCAACTGATTTACGATCCATAACACCTGTTGCAGGTGATTCTACAGGACGAGTCTTAGATGTATTGATTGGACCTTGTCCATCCAATGGTTGACCTAATGGATTTACAACACGACCAATTAATTCTTCCCCTACAGGTACTTCCATAATGCGACCAGTTCTTTTAACTTCGTCGCCTTCTTTAATACCTTCTGCAGGTCCTAAAATTACGATACCTACATTATTTTCTTCTAAGTTTTGTGCTAACCCTAAAACGCCAGTATGGAACTCTAATAGTTCGCCAGCCATAACGTCATTTAAGCCATGAGCTAATGCAATACCATCGCCGACTTGGATAACTGTACCAACATCGGTAACTGACATTTCTGACTCATAGTTTTCAATTTGAGAGCGTAATAAAGCACTGATTTCTTCAGCTTTAATGGCCATCTATGTCACTCCTTAATATTATTTCATTTGTTGAAATGATTTTGCTAATTGATTTAAGTCATTCTGAATGGAACCATCGTATACTTTTGTACCTATGGAAACACGAATACCACCAATTAATGAATCATTAACTTGATTTTCTAAAATAAGTTTTTTCAAACCTGTTCTTTTGATAAATGCTTTACCAATTTCGTCTAATTCTTCATTAGATAATGGATACACAGATTCAACTTTCATTAAATCTTGGCTATGTACCTGATTGTATATTTTGCTAAAATCTTTATGAATTTCTGGAATTAGTGACAATTTACTGTTATTAGCAAGTAGGTATAATGTGTTTAACAAAGGTTTAGAAGCACCTTTAAATACATTGTCAACAAATTGTTGTCTGTCGTTTTTTGCTAATTTAGGATTGTTATCAATAGCTTTTAAATCACTAATTTGTTCTTTAACACTTTCTGCTACTTGAGTAAGTTCATCTAAGACGCTGTCTGTTAAATCTTGCGCTTCAGCTACATCATATAAGGCTTGGGCATATTTCTGACTAATATTCGCCATTATTTATCCCCTGCCTCTTTAATGTATTTTTCAACAAGGTCTTTTTGATCTTGTTCAGAGATTTCTTTATTGATTACTTTAGAAGCAATTAATACAGAAAGTTCTGATACTCTATTATTAATATCTGCAATAGCTCTTTGTTTCTCTTGTTGAATTTCTGCTTGAGCTGATTGTACTAAGCCATTTGCTTTAACATTTGCATCATTAATAATTTGCTCTTGTTGTACTTTAGCTTGATGTTTAGCATCATCAAGAATTGTTTGTACTTCTTCTTGAGTTTTTCTTAATAGATTTCTATTTTCTTCTTCTAATTTCTTAGCGTTTACTTTTGCTTCATGAGCATCATCTATATCTTTATTAATAGCGTTCTCACGCTCATCCATAATTGATTTTAATGGTCCCCAAGCAAACTTTTTTAATAAGGCAAGCAGGATAATAAATGTGATCAATGTAAATAAGACTGTTCCCCATTCGACACCGCCACCTGCTGCTCCTAAAACTAATACGTTTTGATCCACTGCCAACTACACTCCTTTCACTGCAATTAAAGATGAATAACATCTCATAAATGAATGGCGAAATCCTTTTTAGATAGACTCCGCCTGTTCTAAAAATATTTTAGCTTATCGATTCATTACCATGAATGCTACTACTACTGCAATGATAGGAAGGGCTTCAACTAAACCAACACCGATAAACATTATTGTCATTAATGGACCACGTGCTTCTGGTTGACGTGCAACACCTTCTACTGTTCTTGATACGATAAGACCGTTACCGATACCTGCTCCTAATGCTGCTAAACCAATCGCGATTGCTGCTGCTAATACACCTAAACTCATTATAATTTTCCTCCTAGAAATAAAAATATTAATTGTTTTTTTAAATTATATATTAATGATCGTCTGCCACTTTATGGGACATATAAACCATTGATAACATTACGAATATGTAAGCCTGAATTGAACCAATGAATATTGAGAATCCTTGCCATACTATCGCTGGTAAAACTGCTCCGAACGCGCCTAAAACGCCTCCAGCTGCTAATGTTGCTAATAATCCAAGTAATACTTCACCTGCGAATATATTACCGTATAAACGTAGACCAAGCGTTAATGTTGAAGCAAATTCTTCAACAATTTTGAATGGCACCATAAATGCTACTGGTTGTACAAATGATTTCAAGTACGCGCCAGTACCACGCATTTTAACACCATAGTAATGTGTTAAAAGAACCATCAATGTTGCTAACGTTAATGTAACTGTTGGATCTGCTGTAGGTGATTTCCACCATAATGTATGTCCTACAACAATTGAGAACGGTAAACCTAACATATTTGATACAAATATGAAGAATATAAGTGTAACCGCCAAGAAGTGAAATCTTCCTCCGTCTTTCCATGCCATATTGCTTTGGATAATACCTTTTACAAAGTCAAATACCCATTCAATAAAGTTCTGTTTACCAGTAGGTCTAATTTTTAGATTCCTAGTACAGACAACAGCTATTACAAAGACGATAACTGCAGAAACTAACAACATTAACATACTTGAAAGATTGAAAACTAAATCAAATCCTCCCAAATTGATGGACCACATAGGTGATTCGTGTTCCATATCTTCACCTCTTTTCACAATTTTAATTATTTAATCGAGACTTTTCAGTGATTTAAACATAATTAATACATATGCTATCATCAAACCAAATAAAATCCCGATAATATCAACGATTAGTGGATATTTAAGCCAAAAACAGCAAGCAACGATTGTCACAAGATATCTGACCCAGTTTCCTGTTGATAATTGTAATGATTCAGCATTTTTAGCTCGATTGAGGTAAACTTCCCATGAAAACAAGTTAACAGCTGATGCTATTGTTCCAATAATAAGTCCTAAAACGAACTCATGTTTCAAGAAGAAATACACTACAACTAGAATAATAATAAAGAAAATAAAATACTGTAAATAAGACTTGAAAAAGCCCTTTATATCAAACATTCAGCTGAAACTCCTTAGATAAGTGGCATATCTTTGAAAACCGTTTCATCACACAATTTTCATGATAATATAGTGGACTTATAGTGTCAATGCTATGACAAAAATAGAAAACAAATTTTTGTCATTTTTTTGTCACAGAATTGACACAAACCACCACTTTAATTATTTTGTTCTAAATGGTTCCGGTGCTTCTTTCAGAATATCAAAATAATATTTAATATTTTCACATATTCTCTTAGAAGCGAGACCATCCCCATAAGGGTTTTGAGCGATACTCATTTTTTCATATAATGATTGATCATTTAGTAACGCTCTAGTTTCGTTATAGATATTCTCTTCTTCTACACCTACAAGTTTCAATGTTCCAGCTTCAACGCCTTCAGGTCTCTCAGTCGTATCTCTTAAGACAAGTACTGGTTTACCTAATGAAGGTGCTTCCTCTTGAACACCACCTGAATCTGTTAAGATCAAGTGAGAATTAGCTGCAAAGTTATGGAAATCTATGACTTCTAAAGGTTCGATCAATTCTATACGGTCATGATCACTCAATATTTGGTTAGCAATTTCTCTAACCTTAGGATTTTTGTGCATTGGATATACGACAACAACATCTTCATGCTCCTCAACAATTTGTCTCACAGCTTTAAAAATGTTCTCCATCGGTTTACCAATGTTTTCACGTCTATGCGCAGTTAATAGCACGATGCGTTTACCTTCGTGACGTTTAATAATTTCACTTTCATAATCGTCAGTTACAGTAGTTGATAACGCATCTATAGCTGTATTACCTGTCACAACAATAGATTCGTCTTTTTTATTTTCCTGAAGTAAATTATGTTTAGACTGATCAGTTGGTGAGAAGTGTAAATCAGCAAGGACCCCCGTCATTTGTCGATTCATTTCTTCTGGGAATGGAGAATATTTATTCCAAGTTCTTAACCCTGCTTCTACATGGCCAATTGCAACTTCATTGTAGAATGCTGCTAAACTGCCTGCAAAAGTAGTAGTTGTATCTCCATGTACCAATATCATATCTGGCTTAGCTTCTTGAATAACACTTTCAAGTCCACCTAATACTCTTGATGTTACTTCTGAAAGTGTTTGCCCTTGTTTCATAATATTTAAATCATAATCCGGTGTAATATCAAATGTTTCTAGAACTGAGTCTAGCATTTCTCTATGTTGTGCTGTTACAACAACAATTGGTTGTAACTCCGGATCATTTTTTAATTCTAAAACTAAAGGTGCCATTTTAATAGCTTCAGGTCGCGTACCAAATATCGTCATAATTTTCTTCATTGTAATAAAATCCTCCTATTATCTATTTAGTGCCAAATAATCGATCACCTGCATCACCTAAACCAGGTGTAATGTATGCATGGTCATCTAATTTTTCGTCTAATGCAGCAATATAAATATCTACGTCTTCATGTGCTTCTTGTAATGCTTTAACCCCTTCAGGTGCAGCAATTAAGCCCATAAAACGTATTTTATTTGCTCCACGATTCTTTAATGATTGAATCGCTTCGATTGCTGATGCACCTGTAGCAAGCATAGGATCTACTACAATAATTTCTCTTTCTTCAATATCTTGTGGTAATTTCACAAAATATTCTACCGCTTCTAAAGTTTCTGGATCACGATATAACCCTACATGCCCTACTCTAGCAGCTGGAACGAGTTTCATAATACCATCTGTCATTCCAAGGCCAGCACGTAAAATAGGAATAAGTGCTAATTTCTTACCAGATAATCTTTGAGCGTTCATCTTAGTTACGGGTGTTTCGATTTCAACATCTTGTGTTTCAAAATCTCTCGTAACTTCATACGCCATAAGCATACCGACTTCATCGACAAGCTCTCTAAACTCTTTAGTGCCAGTTTTACGATCACGAATATAACTCAACTTATGCTGAATTAATGGATGATCAAAAACGTGTACTTTACCCATAAGTCTAGCCTCCAATAAATATTTATTTGTTGTAAAGTGGAAACTTAGAAGTTAGTGACAATACGCGTTCATGTGCCTCTTTTAATGTTTGTTCATCTTCTGGATTTTTAAGCACAAGTGCTATAATTCTACCTACTTCTTCAACTGCTTCCTCATCAAATCCGCGAGATGTTACTGCTGGTGTACCTAAACGAATACCACTTGTTACGAAAGGTTTTTCTTGATCAAATGGAATTGTGTTCTTGTTACATGTAATACCAACTTCATCTAAAGCATTCTCAGCTAATTTACCAGTAATGCCTAGAGAACCTTTAACATCTACACAGATAAGATGATTATCAGTACCGCCTGATACAATTCTTAAACCTTCGTCTTCTAGAGTTGCTGCTAATTTCTGAGCATTCTTAATTACTTGTTTTTGATATTCCTTAAATTCTGGTTGTAATGCTTCACCAAATGAAACTGCCTTACCAGCGATAACATGCATTAATGGACCACCTTGAATACCAGGGAAAATTGTTTTATCAATTTCTTTAGCATATTCTTCTTTACAGAAAATCATGCCGCCTCTTGGTCCTCTTAATGTTTTGTGTGTTGTCGTTGTTACAAAGTCAGCATAATCAACAGGGTTCTGATGTAAACCTGCTGCTACTAAACCAGCGATATGAGCCATATCAACCATTAATTTAGCGCCAACTTCATCTGCTATTTCTTTGAATTTCTTAAAATCAATTTGTCTTGGATAAGCTGAAGCACCTGCTACGATTAATTTAGGTTGCGCTTCTTTTGCAACTCTCAAGATTTCTTCATAGTCAATTTGTTCATTTTCTTCAGAAACACCATACTCTACAAAGTTATATAACTTACCACTGAAGTTAACTTTTGCTCCATGAGTTAAATGTCCACCATGACTTAAGTTCATTCCAAGTACAGTATCACCCGGTTCTAAAGCTACAAAATATACAGCCATATTTGCTTGTGATCCTGAATGAGGTTGTACATTTACGTGTTCTCCACCGAAAAGTTGTTTAGCTCTATCGCGTGCTAAATCTTCAACGATATCAACGTATTCACAGCCACCATAATAACGACGACCTGGGTAACCTTCTGCATATTTGTTAGTTAATACAGAACCTTGTGCTTCCATTACTGTTTCAGAAACAAAGTTCTCTGATGCTATAAGTTCGATATTATTATTTTGTCTATCAAACTCTTTTTCCATTGCTTTGAAAAGTTCTTCGTCTTGCTTTTTAATTAATGACATGTACAATCCCTCACTTTTAAGAATTTAATACTTTGCTCTTTCGCCACCTATTAATTTAGGACGACTCTTAGCTATTGTAACAATAGCTTCTCCAATGCGCTTAGTTTCAATTGATACAGGTACTGCGACGTGCTTTAAATGCATACCAATTAGTGTTTGACCAATATCAATACCTTTATCGCATTGAATGTGTTCAACAACTATTGGGTCTTTCATGTGTTGGTATGCATAAGTTGACAAACTACCTCCAGCATTGGCTTGTGGTACAACAGAAACTTCAGTCATTGTATAAGGATCAAATATTTCTCGCTCGATTGTTATTGCACGGTTAATATGTTCGCAACCTTGAAACGCAAAGTGAACACCTGTCTCTTTATGTATAAAATCAAGACTTTCATAAATAACCTTAGCGACATCAATCGAACCATCTGAACCTATCTTTGAACCTTTAACTTCTGATGTAGAACACCCAATGATGCATAGTTCTTGATTGTTAAAGAAATCAATAGACTTAAGTTCATTCAACAATTGTTTTAAATCTTCTTTCATGAACAACCGCCTTCAATCTTGTCTATACGTCTTTGGTGCCTACCGCCTTCGAATTCACTTGTCAACCAAGTCTTGACGATGAGAAGTGCTAAACCTTCACCTATAACACGTTGGCCCATTGCTAATACATTAGAATCGTTATGTTGTCTCGTCACTTCAGCAGTAAAAACATCATGCACAAGTGCACAACGAATCCCCTTTACTTTATTCGAAGCGATAGACATACCAATTCCAGTTCCACAAATCAAAATTCCTTTATCAAACGTTCCATCAGCAACACTTTCAGATACTGGTCTTGCATAATCTGGATAATCTACCGACTCACCTTTATGTGTACCAAAATCTTTATATTCAATGTTCATTTCATCAAGTAATTGTTTGATTGCTTCTTTGTATTCATAGCCACCATGGTCTGCTGCAATAGCTACTTTCATCTTCCCACCTCCCAATTTGTTTATACTATAATATTATAACTTATTTTCTATGTGTGTTATAGCAATTCTGCAAATTATTTGAATTCTTAATTACTTTGTAATAAATCTTCAATCAGTGCTCTCAATTCTTCGTAAGTATTTTGATAAATGATTTGTGACTGACCAAAGGGATCTGAGACATCTCCCTTTTCGCCTCTTACGTATTGCTTTATTGAATGAATGTTGTGATGTTTATATTGTGATTCTAGAATCATTTTATGAGTTTCAGTCATGGTTAAGATAATATCAGCATCTAAATCTTGCTCTGAAAATTGTTTGGCAGTATCAGGTATGGGCAAATCATTTTTAAAGATGATATCCATTGATTGCGGAGATATTGGTGTCCCATCAAAAGCTGAAATGCCTCTAGATTGAATATTATATTCAGGTTTAATATCTTTGGCTATCGCTTCAGCCAATGGACTTCTACAAGTGTTGCCTGTACATACAAAAACTATTTTCACAATTCATCTTCTCCTTTAATATTATGACCACTTGCTTTATCAATTCTATTCATTAGTGCGATCGTATCGTCATTTCTTTCGTAACCACTTATATAAATTTCATCAATATTTGTAAGTTGATCTGCTATTCGCAAAGCATCATACAAATCGTGATGCGCACCTTTAATATCTGAAACATCTCTACCAAGCGGTATAAAAGTCATTTGTTCTGAGATTAATGGCTCAATACTTTTAGGACCTATTACTGCTATCTTTTTAGAAATATCATCAGACAAACTCATTTGTTTTGTAATACCACCTTCTATTAATGTTACAGGTTGCGAAGGTGCATAATGTTTATATTTCATACCTGGCGCAATTGGTTTTTCCAGATCTAACTTTTCGTTAATAATACTGTTTGGCAGCACTTTATTAATCATCTCTATTGTTATTGAACCAGGTCGTGCAATTTTAAATGGATAACTAGTACAATCTATTACAGTACTTTCTATACCTTCATCAATATCTTCTGCTTGAATGATGCCATATATTCTTCCATCCAAATCATGTTTAACATGTTCAAATTTAGTTGGTGAAGGTCGTCCACTTATGTTTGCACTTGGTGCCGCAATAGGTAAATTTGTTAATTGTAGAACTGCTCTACCGACATGATGACTTGGCATGCGTACAGCAACAGATTGTAAACCACCCGTAACACGATCACTTAAAAATCCTGACTTGTAAGGAACAATAAAAGAAATGGGTCCTGGCCAAAAAGCATCCATTAAAATTTCAGTTTCTTTAGATATATTTTGGGTGAAGTCATTTAATTGAGATTTATCATGTATATGTACAATAAGTGGATTATCAGACGGTCTACCTTTTGCTACATATATTTCTTTAACTGCTTCTTCATCTTTTGCATTAGCACCTAATCCATATACCGTTTCAGTTGGTAAAGCAATCAATTTATTTTGATGATATCCTGCAATAATCTCATCGATTTGTGGATAACTTTGTAAGTTATGAACATACTTACGCACATCCCAAACATTTGTTTCCAATGCATTTCTTCCCTTCTTTAAAGCATTTATTGTATTAAAACAAAAGTTATCCACACAACGTGGATAACTCCCGTTAAATGTGCATAACTTCTATTGATTATTCCAATTAAATTGTATCATACGATTGTTTTGATTTATATCTTGAATGATTTTTACATCTTCAACATTCAAATGGATTTGAATAAAGTCTTTTAATATCTCACCTTGCAAATGACCAATTTCAAAAATGACGAGTCCATTATCTGACATAACGTGTTCTAAACTTAGAATAATATCTTTATATATCGCTAAGCCATCATCTTCAGCAAATAAAGCCAAATGTGGTTCATAATTTAAGACAGTATCAGACATTTCTTTTTGTTCTTCATATGAAATGTACGGTGGATTTGAAACGAGCACATCCACTTTAATATTTTCTTTAATCAGCGGTTCTAAAGATTTACCCTTTAGAAATTCTATCGGTGCTTCAAGTGTTGATGCATTTGTTTTGGCAATTGATAGTGCTTCTTCACTAATATCAGTCGCGATAACAGATAAATCAGGTCGCTCTTTTTTCAGCGTGATCGCAATAGCACCTGTACCTGTTCCTATGTCACATACGACTACTTGCTTGTTCTGAATCATTTGTAATGTTTGATAGACAAGTTCTTCTGTTTCTGGTCTAGGTATTAATACATGTTGGTTCACTTTGAACTTTCTACCATAAAATTCTGCGAAACCTGCAATATATTGTACGGGCTCACCTTCATACATACGTTCTCTACTATTTAAATAAGCATCCAAAATATTAGAAGGTACATCTTGATTTAAATTCATGGCAATTTGCGTTCTAGACATACCCGAAATATCCTCTAATAACCAATCAGCACGAGAGGTTTCAAACCCTCGTGCTGATAATCCATCATAAGTTTCATTTAGTAACTGTTGAAAATTATAATTGGCCATTATTCAATTCTTCCAATTTTTCCGTTTGTTCATGCAACGTTAATGCATCGATAATTTCGTCAACTTTACCTTCCATAATTTGATCTAACTTCTGTAAAGTTAATCCTATACGATGGTCAGTTACTCTGTTTTGAGGATAGTTATACGTTCTAATTCTTTCTGAACGATCTCCTGTACCAACAGCTGACTTTCTTTTTTCAGCATATTTAGCATTTTCTTCTTGAACCATCATATCGTAAACTCTGGCTTTCAATACTTTAAATGCTTTTTCACGGTTCTTAATTTGAGATTTTTCAGATGATGTCGCAACAATACCAGTTGGTAAATGTGTAATACGTACAGCTGAGTCTGTCGTATTGACGTGCTGACCACCAGAACCACTAGAACGGTATGTTTCGATTTTTAAATCTTCAGATCTAATATCAATTTCAACATCTTCAGCTTCTGGTAATACTGCAACTGTTGCTGTAGAAGTATGAATACGTCCACCTGATTCAGTTTCTGGTACACGTTGTACACGGTGTGCGCCATTTTCATATTTAAGTTTACTGAATGCACCGTTTCCTTGAATAGAAAAGCTGACTTCTTTATAGCCACCATGGTCACTAATATTCTCTTCAACAACGTCAATTTTGTAGCCATGTGCTTCAGCAAATCTTGAATACATTCTGAATAAGTCGCCTGCGAAAATAGCCGCTTCATCTCCACCTGCTGCGCCACGAATTTCCATAATAACGTTCTTATCATCGTTAGGGTCTTTAGGAATAAGTAGGAATTTTAATTCAGATTCTAATTCAGGTACACGTTTAGTAAGACTATTAATTTCTTCTTTCAACATATCTTGTTCTTCTTTATCTGTTGTTTCGTTTAACATTAATTTAGCATCTTCAATGTCACCTTTAACAGATTTATAAGTTCTATATACATCAACTGTCTTTTGTAAGTCAGATTGTTCTTTTGAATATTTTCTTAGCTTGTCTGTATCCGAAACGACATCCGGATCACTAAGTAATTCATTTAATTGTTCATATCTATTTTCAACAATTTCTAATTGATCAAACATTTATATCACTCCTTATTTCAGTTCTAATTATATGATGATCTCTACATCTTGGTTCATAACTTTCGTCAGCACCTACTAAAATAATCGGATCATCAATATGGGCAGGTTCACCATTAATAAGTCTTTGTGTTCGACTTGATGGAGATCCACATACTGCACATACCGCTTGTAATTTCGTAACAATTTCCGCAACTGCCATCATTTCAGGCATTGGTTCGAATGGCACACCTTTAAAGTCCATATCTAATCCAGCTACAACAACTCGATAGCCTTCTTCTGCTAACTTTTGTGCTACGCTTACGATTTCATTATCAAAAAATTGGACTTCATCTATTCCAATAATATCGATGCCTTGTAAATCATATTTTAATATTTGACTAGAATGTTCTATGCTGATTGCATCAAGTTGATTTCCATTATGAGATACTACAGCTTCTTCACTATATCGATTATCAATAGATGGCTTAAATACTTTTACATTTTGTTTCGCATATAAACCTCTTCTCAGACGTCTTATAAGCTCTTCTGACTTACCACTAAACATACTTCCGCAAATACATTCTATCCATCCGGAATGGTAATTTTCGTACATATTACTTATCCACCTTTTTCAACATAATCGCTTAATTATATCATATTATTTTTACTTATTTATTAATTTTTACAAAAAAAAGCACCCTTTATAAAAGGATGCTTGATTCGCTTCATAATTAGTTGTTTGATTTGAAACCAAATTTTTTGTTGAAGCGTTCCACACGACCATCCGCAGATGCGAATTTTTGACGTCCTGTATAGAATGGATGTGAATCTGAAGAGATATCTAAACGGATAACTGGGTATTCGTTTCCATCTTCCCATTCCATAGTTTCATTTGAAGTACGTGTTGAACCACTTAAGAATTTGAAGTCTGTAGTTGTATCTAAAAAGATAACTTTATTATACTCTGGATGAATTCCTTGTTTCATTTTTTTCAGCTCCTTTGCCCTGAACCATCTGGAACAGAGTTTATTTGTGACTTATTCACTCAATACTTACATATTATATATGTTGAAGAATTAAAATGCAACCTTAAATTTATATAATCGGTTTACCAGTCTTGGCACTATCGACCATAGATTTTCTTAAGACTTCAAAGAATTCTTCGTTAGAATTCGTGCGTTTTAACTTTCTAATAAATCTTTCAGAGAAATCATTTGAATCAGTAAATAAATTACGTAACTGCCAAATCATTTCAAGTTCTTCTTTATCTAATAGCAATTCTTCTTTACGTGTTGAACTTCTTCTAATATCAATTGCAGGGAACACTCTCTTCTCAGACAATTTACGATCTAAGTGAAGTTCCATATTACCTGTACCTTTAAATTCTTCATAAATCATATCGTCCATACGAGAACCTGTTTCAACTAATGCAGTCGCTAAAATTGTTAAACTGCCACCCGCTTCAATATTTCTAGCAGCTCCGAAGAAATGTTTAGGTCTATGAAGGGACGCTGGATCTAAACCACCTGATAATGTTCTACCACTTGGTGGCACGACTAAGTTATATGCTCTTGCTAATCTTGTTAATGAATCCATTAATATAATTACGTCTTCACCGATTTCAACAAGACGTTTAGCTCTTTCAAGTAATAATTCAGCTACTTTAACATGATGTTCTGGCGGCTCATCGAATGTTGAGTTAACGACTTCAGCTTGTTCAACAGAACGTTCAATATCCGTTACTTCTTCTGGACGTTCCCCAATTAATAATACAAATAATTTCGCTTTTGGTTGGTTAATTGCGATAGCATTAGCAATTTCTTTAAGTAATGATGTCTTACCAGCTTTAGGTGGCGCTACAATCATTCCACGTTGTCCTAGACCTATTGGCGTAATTAAATCCATAATTCTAGTTGAATAATTTTTACTTGTAGTTTCTAATTGGATACGTTGTTGTGGGTATAGAGGGGTTAACGCTTGAAAGTGTGGTCTTTTTTTTACTTCTTCTGCATTTTGATCATTTACAAAGTCAACTTGTAACAATCCGTAATACTTTTCGTTTTCTTTAGGTTTTCTAACTTTACCAGTTACTTTGTCACCTTTTTTAATCTCAAAGCGTCTAATTTGGCTAGCAGATATATAAATATCTTTTTCACCTTTAGAATAGTTAACGGTACGTAAAAAGCCATAACCATCAGGTTGAATATCATCTAAGATACCTTCCATATAATAGTTGCCGTCTTTTTCCATTTGAGCTTCCATAATTGCTAAGACAAGTTCTTTTTTATTTAATTTACTATAATTTGTTATTCTCAGTTCTTTTGCCTTTGATGTTAATTCTTTAGTTGTATAGTTCTTGTATAATTCGTGAAACGATTCATACTGAGGACTTGTTCTAACTCTTTCAGCCATTTTTATGACACCCATTTCTTAAAAATCTCATTCATTTTTATCAGATTTATAATCTGCCTTTAAACTATAGCATTTTTTTATGAAGATGACAAAATAAGTTATATATAAATTATGTTAAAATATTTCACTTTTTTAAACAATAATAACCATCATACAAAAAGACTGAAACACCTAAATGTTCCAGTCTCAAAAATATATTATATTTTGTAATTTTACTATTCTTTAAAATAACCTGGAATTGCTTTAATTTCTAAGAATTCTTCAATTCCATAGTCGCCCCATTCTCTACCAATACCTGATTGTTTATAACCACCGAATGGTAAATTAGGTTTTCTACCTGCATCATTAATTTCCACAGTACCTGCTTCTAATGCTTTAGCAACTTCTCTTACACGTTCTAAATCTTTACCATATACATATGCTGCTAAACCATAAATTGTATCATTAGCAATTTCAATTGCTTCATCTAAGTCTTTATAAGTAATAATTGTACCTACTGGACCGAAGATTTCTTCTTGAGCAATTGTCATATCATTTGTTACATCAGTAAATAATGTTGGTTTAACGAAGTAACCTTTTTCAAGGCCGTCTGGTTTACCAACACCACCATGTAATAATGTTGCACCTTCATCGATACCTTTTTGAATATAGCTTTGAACTGTATCAAATTGTTTTTTAGATACAACTGGACCAGCATCTTGGCCAGCTTCTCTAGGATTACCAACTTTAACATTTTCAATTGCTTTTTTAGCTGCTGCGATAAATTCATCTTTAATACTTTCTGGTACTAATGTACGCGTACCTGCTGTACAAACTTGACCAGTATTTTGTACGAATTTAGCAACTGCACCTTTAGCTGCTTCTTCGATATCTACGTCATCTAACACTACTAATGGTGATTTACCACCTAGTTCTAATGATACTTTTTTGAAGTCTTTAGCAGAGTTTTCCATAATTTTTCTACCAGTTGGGCCAGAACCCGTAAATGACATCATACGTACATCAGGATGTGAACTTAATGGATCACCAACACTTTGGCCATCACCATTGACTAAGTTGAACACACCTTTAGGCACGCCAGCTTTTTCAAATATTTCAGCTAAAATAATTGCTGCAAATGGTGTTTCTTCAGATGGTTTTAAGACTACAGGTGAACCTGCAGCAAATGCACCAGCTAATTTTAATGATGTTTGGTTAGTTGGGAAGTTCCATGGTGTTACTAATCCAGAAACACCGATAGCTTCTTTAATAACTAAATCTTCACCACGACGTTCTTCAAATTGAATTGAATCGATCGCTTTACTTGCTTCTCTAAAATGATTTAAGCCCATTTGATAATGAACAGATTCTGATTTTTCAATTGGTGAGCCAAGCTCATCCGTCATAACATCTATTAAATCTTCTTTTCTATTTTCGTATTCATCTGCAATTCTTTCTAGTAAAGCTTTTCTTTCTTCTAAAGAAGTATTTCTAAATTTCACGTACACTTTTTTAGCGGCAGCTACAGCGTCATCAACATCTTGTTTGTTACCTGCAGCAATTTTACCCATTACTTCTTCTGTAGCAGGGTTTATAACATCTAATGTTTTTCCACTATGACTTTCAACCCATTCGCCATTTATATATTGCTTGATATCTTGTCTCATGAATTATCTACTCCTTTATATTTGTTACATTGTTTATTATAGTATGGATGATAGTCATAATTAAAATAATCTGTTTGGGAATTGAATAATTTAAATTTCAAACAAATAAAACACCCGCCAACGAAATGAGTTTCATCGCATTGACGGGTACTTTATAATATTCAATTCGTTTAGGAATGATTTTCTTGCAATTCCACATTTTTTTGTGCCCACTCTTCTAATGGTACAAGCGCTTGTGCTAATTCGTATCCTTTAGTTGTTAAATGATATTCAACTGATAGAGGCGTTGTTGTAACAACTTTCTTCTCAACTAATCCCCAATCACTTAATTCAGTTAATTTAAGAGATAATGCTCTAGGTGTAATACGTCTTAAGTCTCTTTTCATATCAGAAAAATGAGCCGAACGTTCATCACAACGTGACAAATAATTAAGTATTAAACCATTCCAACTGCGTCCTATTACTTTAAAAGTTTCTTCCAAATAAGGACATACTTCCATGTTACTCACCTCTTTAACTTCTATATTGCCATTATACTACACTTTATATACAAAGTATATATTTTATACTTGTTATACGGTTTCAGTCCAAATATCAGCACCGAGTGCTTTTAATTTTTCAACAATACCGCTATATCCTCTATGGATATGCTTCACATTATATACAGTTGTAACACCTTCAGAGATTAAACCAGCAATTAATAAAGATGCACCTGCTCTTAAATCACTTGCTGCTACACTTGCGCCTGTCAATTTAGATGGGTAATAAATAGCTGTGCCGTTTTCTAAATTCACATTAGCACCCATTCTAATCAATTCATCAACATGTTTAAATCTTGCAGGATAAATTGTTTCTGTTATTTTACTTTGACCATTTGCTTTTAATAATAAAGGTGTGAACGGTTGTTGTAAATCTGTCGCAAATCCAGGATAAACAGCAGTTTGTATATCAACTGGTTTATATTCATCTTTACCTTTAATTAAGACCGAATCTTCACCTAAATCGATTTCAGTACCCATCTCTCTTAATTTAGCGATTAATGGTTCTAAATGTAAAGGAATGATATTTTCGATGTACACTTCTTCACCCATGGCTGCTGCTGCACACATGTATGTACCTGCTTCTATTCTATCAGGAATAATTGTATGTTTCGTACCATGCAAGGATTCTACACCTTCAATTTTCAATGTATCTGTACCTGCACCTCTAATTTTAGCGCCCATATTATTTAATAATGTCGCAACATCAACAATTTCCGGTTCTTTCGCTGCATTTTCAATTACTGTTTTACCTTTTGCTAAAGAAGCTGCTAACATAATATTGATCGTTGCACCAACGCTAACAACATCCATAAATATTTTAGCACCAACTAATTCTTCTGCTATTAAATACATCGCACCTTGTTCGTTTGTTACTTTTGCACCTAGTGCTTCAAAACCTTTAATATGTTGGTCAATTGGTCTAGGGCCTAAAGGACAACCACCAGGTAAACCAATTACACATTTTTTAAAACGTCCAAGCATAGCACCCATCATATAATAAGATGCTCTTAAAGATTGTACTTTATTGTTAGGTAAAGGGAGATTCACTGCATCGCTTGAATCAACGACAAGCTGATCACCATTTAATTCTGTTTTTATATTTAAATCACCAAGTAGGCTCATTAAAGTTTTGACATCTGAAATATCTGGTAGTCCATCTAATGTCACAACATCATTCGCCATTAAACTTGCTGGAATAAGTGCAACTGCACTATTTTTAGCACCACTTATTTGCACTTTACCATTTAATTTTT
This sequence comes from Mammaliicoccus sciuri, assembly GCF_002901825.1. GTDB lineage: Bacteria > Bacillota > Bacilli > Staphylococcales > Staphylococcaceae > Mammaliicoccus > Mammaliicoccus sciuri. The sequence goes on from NZ_PPQD01000026.1 coordinate 49,195, forward strand.
TGCCACCATTTATTTTTATAACTTCTTGAGACATATGTTTACTCCTTTACTTCATCGTCTTAGAGAATGCATACTCTCTCAACATGAATAGATAATTATTTCCATTATATACTATTCAATAAGATAAACGCAAAAACATAAAAAGTAAATAGAAATGACATAATTTACTACGAAAGAAGTATCAAATTTTAAATTTTTGACATTAAAATAAATTGAGTAAACGTATTGAATAAATATTCAATTTTTCTTTAAAAACAGAAAAAACTACTACAAGCACGATGCTTGTAGTAGTTTGAATTTAATTAAAATTAAGCTTGGTTAGAAGTACCAAATTCTTGGATTTTACCTTTAACTGTTGCTTTAATTGCTTCACGAGCAGGTCCTAAGTATTTACGTGGATCGTAAACTTCACTGTCGTTATTTAACACTTCACGAACTGCTTTAGCAGATGCGATTTGGTTTTCAGTGTTAACGTTGATTTTAGCTGTACCGAAAGTGATAGCTTTTTTGATATCGTGAGTTGGGATACCAGTACCACCGTGTAATACTAATGGTAAACCAGTTGAAGCACCGATTTCTTCCATTTCTTTGAAACCTAAGTTTGGTTCACCTTTGTAAGGTCCGTGTACTGAACCTAATGCAGGAGCTAAAGTATCAATACCAGTTCTTTCAACTAATTCTTGACATTCTTTAGGATCAGCATAGATAACGCCTTCTGCAACTACGTCATCTTCTTGTCCACCAACAGTTCCTAATTCAGCTTCAACAGAAACACCGTTAGCATGAGCATATTCAACTACTTTAGAAGTAATTTCGATGTTTTCTTCGAATGGGTGGTGAGATGCATCGATCATTACTGAAGTGAATCCAGCATCGATAGCTTCTTTACATTTTTCGAAACTTGAACCGTGGTCAAGGTGAATAGCAACTGGAATTGTAATGTTGTAATCTTCAATTAAACCTTCAACGATTTTAACGACAGTTTTGAAACCACCGATATAACGTCCAGCTCCTTCAGATACACCAAGGATAACAGGAGCATTTTCTTCTTGTGAAGCTTGAAGAATAGCTTGTGTAAATTCTAAGTTATTGATGTTGTATTGACCAACAGCATAACCATTTTCTTTTGCTTTAATTAACATTTCTTTCATTGAAACTAAAGGCATTGAGTTTCCTCCTAATGTGCAAGGCACGAATTATTTACAAAATTATTATATCAAACTTTGTGAACATATGCACCTTTTGAAAGCCCTATCCTAAATGTTTTCTTACAATTTTCATAACTTCTTCAATTGTAAACGGCTTCATTAGCACGCCTGTAATATTCCCTTTTTTTAAAACTTTTAACTCGGTAGATGATTGAAATGCTGAAATGATATAAACTGGTATATTTTTATCAGATTTTCTAATTTCAGCAAACACTTCTTCTCCAGAAATTCCAGGCATTCTTTTATCTATAAAAATCAGTTTATAAGTATTTTTATGAAATAATTCAATGCCCTCCGCTCCATTTTTAGCAGTATCTACATTAAAATGATTTAATTCCATAATTTCTTTTAATAATTGTCTAATATTCTTTTCATCATCTATAATAAGTACATCCATTGAAGATACCCCACTTTTTCTATAAAATAAATTTAATGACGTTAATAAGGAGAATACAAATTGCTTAAAATATTTAATACACAATTAAACGGCATATTTAGTAAAATAGATGCCCAAATTGAAGAAATTGAAATTGCATCCCAACTGCTTATGCAAGCGGCAAACGGTGAAGGCAAAATACGCATTAAAACTTTCGACGAAATCAATCATTTTCAAGCATTTATGACTGACAGTAACGAAAGCTTACCACATTCAGAAACACTCAATACTTTAGATGAAATCAAAAAGATCGACTCTACTGACCGTGTATTATTAGCCGGAACTTCCTTTACTGAAGAACTCAACGAATGGATTACAAAATTAAACGAATACGATATAGATTTTGTCGTAATAGCTAATAAAGATAAAGACAATAAAACACATGAAGCACTTATGCATTATATTGACTTATCAACACCAAGAGCAATCGTTCCAACCGCTGATTACAGTAAAATTATTACCCCACATCTTATGGCTTTAAATTATATATATTATATCATGTTTGCTGAAATGCACGAGATTACACAAGATTTAAATGAAGAAATCTAGTAATAGTAGATAATGGGGTTGAGTTTTATGAGTTGGTGGATAATGGAGGTTTTAGTTACAATTCATATGAGTTTTGTAATTAAAGACTTTCTTAGTTACATTTCCTCGGACTTTTGTTACTATGGGCCTCCTTAGTTACATTTCCGCCGACTTTTGTTACTATAGGCTGCCTTAGTTACAATTCATATGAGTTTTGTAATTAAAGACTTCCTTAGTTACATTTCCTCGGACTTTTGTTACTATGGGCCTCCTTAGTTACATTTCCGCTGACTTTTGTTACTAACAGCCTCCTTAATTACAATTCCGCTGACTTTTGTTACTATGGGCCTCCTTAGTTACATTTCCTCGGACTTTTGTAATTACCGCACCCGTTATGAACAAGTTTGGCCAGAAGTGTTCACAACACACCCGTTACGAACAAGTTTACCCAAAAGTGTTCACAACGCAGCATACTATAATCTTCAATTATATAATCCCACAAAAAAGTGCCCTCTATCTTAAATACTTGAAAAAGTATTAGGATAAAGGGCGCTTTATATATATTATTTATTTTGAATACTTGCTTCTACAAATCCTCTGAATAATTTTTGTGGACGTGTTGGTCTAGATAAGAATTCTGGATGGAATTGACATGCTACAAACCATGGGTGATTTTCTAATTCTACGATTTCTACTAATCTACCATCTGGGCTTGTTCCTGAGAATTTCATACCTTTTTCTTCTAATCTTTCGCGATATTCATTATTAAATTCATAACGGTGACGGTGTCTTTCGTCTACTTCTAATTCACCATAGACTTTATGTGCAATTGTACCTTCTTCAATTTTACATGGGTAAACGCCTAATCTTAATGTTCCGCCTAAATCTTCGATGTCTTTTTGTTCTGGTAATAAATCGATAATTGGGTATGGTGTGTTTGGATCTAATTCAGCTGAATGTGCATCGTTTAATCCAACTACGTTTCTAGCAAATTCTACTGTTGCTAATTGCATACCTAAACAAATACCTAAGTATGGTACGTTATTTTCACGTGCATATTGAATTGCTAATATCTTACCTTCTACACCTCTATCTCCAAATCCACCAGGTACTAAAATACCATCTACATCTGCAAGTTCTTTTTGATAGTTTGTTTCGTTTAATTTTTCAGAGTCAATCCATTTAATTTCAACGTCTGATTTAAAATCATAACCAGCATGTTTTAATGCTTCAGCAACTGATAAGTATGCATCTTGTAAGCTAACATATTTACCTACTAAACCAATTTTCACTGATCCTTCTAAATTACGAACAGTGTCTAATAATTGGTTCCACTCTGTTAATTCCGCTTCTGGTGCAGCTTCTAAGTCTAATCTTTCAATGACGATATCATCCATATGTTGTTCTTTTAATGCTAATGGAATTTGATATAACGTATCAGCATCTCTACATTCAATGACTGCACGTTTGTTAATGTCACAGAATAATGCAATTTTATCTCTTAAATCTTGAGTCATTTCATACTCAGTACGTACCACAATTAAATCTGGTTGAATACCTAAACCTCTTAACTCTTTTACACTATGTTGTGTTGGTTTTGTCTTCATTTCACCAGCAGCTTTAATATATGGAAGTAACGTACAATGGATGTACATAACATTTTCACGACCAAGATCACTCTTGATTTGTCTAATTGCTTCTATAAATGGTAAAGATTCAATATCACCTGTTGTACCACCAATTTCAGTAATCACAACATCAGCATTTGTACTTTCGCCAGCCATTAATAATCTTGATTTAATTTCATTTGTAATATGCGGGATAACTTGGACTGTACCACCTAAGAAATCGCCACGTCTTTCTTTTTTAAGTACGTGAGAATAAACTTTACCTGCTGTTACATTTGAATATTTATTAAGATTAATATCAATAAATCTTTCATAATGTCCTAAATCTAAGTCTGTTTCTGCTCCATCTTCAGTTACAAAAACTTCACCATGTTGATATGGACTCATTGTACCTGGATCAACATTTAAGTATGGGTCAAACTTTTGAATCGTTACATTTAATCCTCTATTTTTAAGTAATCTCCCTAGTGATGCTGCTGTAATACCTTTACCAAGAGACGATACTACGCCACCTGTTACGAATATGAACTTTGTCATGTTTGTACCTCCATTTATTTTTTAAAAAATAAAAAACGCTCCCACTTACATTGTTAAAAATGTAAGGAGGGAGCGCTATATTTATACGATTGTCCTATTTAAAGGAGCCCAAATAAAATATTACCATCTTTTAAAGAAAAGTCAATTAAAATTCGTCTTCTTCGTCTTCCTCATCTTCGTCTTCTTCATCTACAACAAGACCAGCTTCATCTAATTCATCTTCTACTTCTTCATCTTCAGGGTCTTCAGGATCATTTAAACCTTCTTCATCATCTTGATCAATTGTAATATCAAGTTCTTTAGTTTTGTCTTCTTCCCCTAATAATGAAATTTCTGAATCAGCTTCATCGTCTTCATCTAGAACATTGAATTTTTGAATTGTTGGTGCGATTTTTTCTTCGATATCGTCAACTGAATACCAGTCACGAAGTCCCCAAATATTCTCACCCACACTTAAGAAGCGTCCATCAGTATTTAAGTCCGTATAAAATTGTAAAATACGATTCTCAATTTCTGAATCAGTGTAATTACCTAAGCTTTTGAATTCGTCTATCATATCATATAAGTTTGTTTCTTTACCGTTCTCTGTTAATAAAATATAAGCCATTTCGATAAATGAATGCTCATCTACCATTTCTTTTGTGAAATCTTTTAATTTCATGCTTTACTCTTCCTTTCAACAATCGAACTATTGTCGCACATTAATATTTATAATCATAACAGTTTACGATTATAATTGACAAGATGATTTTTAGCAAATGTTAGTTAATACTTAATATATTTCATGAGTTTAATATAGTCCTCTGATTTTTGTATTTCTACAAATCGTGCTTTCTCACATAACGGTTTCAATTTATTGTTCGAACCGAATAAAGTGATGTGTATTTCTTTCTTATCTTCAAACCTTCTTCTAACAAAAGTACTTAACTGTCTTAAAGCACTCTCTGCGATACCTTCTTTTCTTTCGTCTTCTTCAACTTCTATACTACGAATATCAAAATAGTGATCTTTATCTTCTAATACGATGATACCTACTTTTTGATTATCTTTCATTAAATGTATATCGACAAATTCATTATCTAAATCATCTTCATTTAATACAAGTTTCAATGAAGATACATATTTTGAATCTAAATCTAAATAATATAATCGTTCTTTACCTAATGGTCCTTCTTCTTTTGTAGCTGTATGCATAAAGCCAGCTCTTTCATATAAATTCCATGCTGCCTCATTTTCAGCATCTACTACTAAATATAAATGATCAAAATCAGGGAACACATGTTGAACATACTCAGGTAAATTCATCATTATAGTCGTGCCATACCCATTTCCTTGATACTTTTCATTGATTGATAATGAACGTATATAAACAACATTATGCGGTGTATCATACCCTTCGTGTTGATAATACTTATGCAATACAAAGAAACCAACTATGTCGTCTTGTTCATTTACAACGACATTAGGTCTTCTATCAGGATCTTCGATAGCACCATCCAACACTTCTTTAGGTAATGAAGAATAAATTTGTTGTCGTTCATTTAATTCAAAATCATATAGTGCCGTTCTCATATGTTCTTCAAATGGTTTAATGACGATTTCACCGAATGATTTAGCTTTCATGATTGATATCCCTCCGTTTGTTTATATATATCATAACGAATTTTACATTCAATGCGCAATTAAGAACCTTAGGAAACGTAATTATAATCCACATGTTAGTTTGATTTGGATGAGGGTAATAGAAATAAGACTGCATAATTTAAAGGGGGATATTAATGAAACAGTCAAAAGAAAATACAGACAGGCATAATAATAAGACAACATTAGTATTTTGGGTATCAATGTCTATTATATTATTAGTGACTTTAATTGCTGGAATTTTTCCAAATGGTTTTGGTAAATACGCTAATATATTATATACATTTATATCTAACAGTACAGGATGGTTATTCTTAATCATCGTATTCGTTTTAGATATTTTTTTAATTGGGTTAGCCATAACAAGGTTTGGTCGATTTAAACTCGGTAGAGACGACGAAGAACCAGAATTCTCATTTATATCATGGGTCGGCATGTTATTCTCTGCTGGTCTCGGTGTCGGGATTGTATTCTGGGGTGTAGCTGAACCAATGACACATTACTTAAAATCACCACTTCCAAATGAAGTAGATGGCTCTACATTAGAATCAGCTCGACTTGCAATGGGTTATACATTTTTCCATTGGGGCATTTCACAATGGTCTATCTTTGCAATGGCAGGGCTTATAGTAGCTTACTTCCAATTTAGAAAAAGAAGAGACGGTTTAATATCTACAGCAATGGAACCTGTATTTGGTGAAACTTATAAAAAACCATTCAGAAATATTATCGATATCCTAGCGATAGTCGCAACAGTCATGGGTATTGCGACTTCAATTGGTCTCGGTATAATGCAAATTGGCGGCGGACTTCATCATGTTTTTGATATTCCTAATAATAATTGGACTAAAATTATCATCACCGTCATTATGACCGTACTATTTCTTGGATCAGCAGCATCAGGTCTTAATAAAGGTGTTAAATGGCTAAGTAATGCTAACATATTTATTTGTTTTGCTTTACTTATATTTATACTTATTTTAGGACCGACACAATTTATATTTGAAACATTTACAGTTGCTATAGGTGACTATATTACAAACTTTGTACAATATAGTTTAAGATTAAATCCTTATGAAGGCGACAATTCTTGGATTCAACAATGGACTGTGTTCTATTGGGCATGGGTCATTGCTTGGTCTCCATTTATCGGAGGATTTGTAGCCAGAGTATCAAGAGGCAGAACGATTAGAGAATTTGTAATTGGTGTGTTAATTATTCCACCACTTATTTCATTTAGTTGGATTGCCACTTTCGGTGGAACGGCCATGTATTTAGTTATTAATAAAGGTGCTTCTATTGCGGAAGATGTCAAAGGAGATTATACAGTTGCACTATTCTCTCTATTATCTAACTTCCCATTTTACGAAGCAACAAGTATTCTAGCAATAATATTAATCTTCTTGTTCCTTGTTACAAGTGCGGATTCAACTACTTTTATCTTATCAAGTATGTCTGATAAAGGTTCAATCGTACCGCCATTCAAGTATAAATTAGTTTGGGGAATATTAATTGGTGCAATTTCAGTTGCCATGACATTAGCAGGTGGTTTAGAAAGTTTACAAACCGCTTCTGTCGTTGCCGGTCTACCATTCGCTTTTATACTATTCTTAATGATGTTCTCAATCATGAAAGCATTACGTAGAGAACCATCTAAACATTTCAAAATGACTTATATAGATGATGACACAGATTTCTCTAAGTCATTAGAAGAACGTGAAGAAGAAGAAAAATAATTAAAATAGGCACCATTCATTGTTTAAATTAATGAATGGTGCCTTTTTGATTGTCGTAACTTCATAATTTAAAACGAATGGATCGAAAAATATACCCAATAGACGATTATCCATACGATCAACCATAGTAATATTTTTATATATCGATTAACGTTTTTAAACATAATATGACTGAGTACATATGCTAGATAGCTCGTTAATATAAATCTCAAGAGTCTTGCAATGAAACTTACGAGTATAAATACAATAAATGATATACCTTCGTGATAGCTCATCATTGCATAAAGTTTATATGGAACACCAAATAAAGGTGCTTCTATTAATCCGAGCACACCTTTATATTCTAATGAATGTATCACATGTTCTATCATATAAGGATGAATACCAGGAATCTTAATCATGATTATTTCAACAAAGTGCAAATGTTGAATTGAAATAATGTAAACGATGATACCACCTAGAACTGCACCTATAATTGCAATCAGATTTGCACATAATAATTTAAATTTACTTTTTTGCATGATTGCATAATAAGTTAAAGCAACATCAGGGATAATAAAGAAAACAATTGCTTCAAGAAAAGCCAATATAAATATGATTACCATTCTTTAAAATCACCTTCATTTCTGAGTTCATTCATTCGTTCATTAAGCTCATCCATAAATGCTTTTCTATTCTCATTAAATAAAAATGGACGCCCTACAAAAATATCAACAAAGAATGGTACAAATAGTTTTGAGCCTTTTGGTAATGATTTTCCTAAACCATGTAGAAACAAAGGTTGTATAGGAATGTTTGGTCGTTCTCTCATTAAATAATAAATGCCCGATTTATACTTTGATAACTTTTCAGGTTCTCCTCTACTTCCCTCCGGATATAAGATAATAATACTACCTTCATCTAAAGCATCAACAATTGGTTCAAATAATCCTTTAATATCTCTCGTCATTTTTCGCTCTATTGGTATGATTCTCATAATATTCATGGAAAACCATTTTAATAGTTTGTTTTTTAGAAAATAATCACCTGCTGCTACAGGTCGTGCTTTCTTAAACCCTTCTCCTTGAAACAATGAAAGTAGTACAAGTGTATCTAAATGTGAATTATGATTGGCAATAATCACAATAGGACCTTTTTTAGGTAACCATTCTCGTCTACGTATATTTAATCCTAAAACAATTAAAATAATTGGCTTAATGATACATGTATATATAATGAGTCTTAACATATCGGTTCACCCCTTAAAAGTAAAAGAACCTTACAAAGTGGAAGAAGAGTGGTGCTGTGTACGTTAAAGAATCTACTCTATCCAAAATACCGCCATGACCTGGTATTGTTTGAGAAGTATCTTTAATATTTAAATCTCTTTTTAAAGCTGAAATATTCACATCTCCCACAAATCCCATAATACTAATATATAAACCTGCTACAATCATGCCTAATAATGTGAATGGCGTTAATAATGGTGCTAAACATAACGATAGAATTGTCGTTGAAATAATCCCTCCAACAAAACCTTCCCAAGTCTTGTTCGGACTCACTTTAGGTACAATTTTGTGTTTACCAAATGCTTTACCAAACAGAAATTGAAAAACATCATTTGCTTGCGTTAATATAACTAAAAATAAAACAAGGCTCGCACCGGGTACTGAACTTTTTTCGCCAGGTAAGACAATTAAATATGCTAAATGACTTAAACTAAACACCATCAACATCATGCCCCATTGTACAGATCCCATTGATTGTAAAAACCCTTTTGTTTCACCTATCAATATAGCTTGTATCGATATAAATAAGAACATATATACCGGTATAAAAATAATAAACATGCCATAAAACCCAAAATAGATAAATGTAAATTGAATCGGTATAGATAAGTACGCCCAGAATAATACAGCTCTATGACTACGATTCGTAGGTATTAGAGAAAAGTACTCTTTCAAAGCTAAAAAACAAAGTAAGCCAAGAAAAATCAATGACATAGTAGAGTGAATGACTAAGGCGATTGTAAAGATAATACACATACTCCACCATGATTTAATTCTTAATCTAATTTCAGTGAAGTCTTTTTCAGGATATCGTTTCGTTAAATAAATACTAATCAAACTGGATAATACGAGTACGATAAATACCCCAATCATAACAATCAGCATTTCTGAAGATATCTTCCCTAAGTTCATGATTTAACCTCCTTCAACCCATTTGTTATTCGATTATAAATATTGATTAACATGAGTATTGAACAAACATAAAACACAAAATGTAAATAAGGTATGATATTTAAATGAACAAAAATCAAGAAACTGATGAAACCTACAATAAATGCTCGGTCACTTTTACCCATCGGACCGTCATATCTTCTTGAACTACCTATCACTCGAACAGTTACACCAGCCATTTCACTAATGATTGATAAACTGATAAACAACATAATACCTATTCCATAATCTTCAGCAATAAACACGAATGGTATAAATAGAAATAAATCACTTATAACATCCCCTAATTCATTCAACAAGAACCCTAAATGAGATTTCATTTGATATTTTTTTGCCATTACACCATCAATTGCATTTAAAGCCATTCTTACAAACATCACGATAGGCATTAAAATATAAATCCATTTGTTTTCATGAAATATACTTAAAATAATTCCCGTTACGATAGATAACACTAATGCTAATATTGTAACTTGATTTGGTGTCATTCCGATTTTTCTCATCCAGTCAACGATAGGCATTAATAGTTGCTGAAATTTCGGCTTTATTTCGTATATGCTAATCAAAATATAAGCTCCCTCATTTATACTTGGTATCATCTTATCGTGTAATTATACATTTTTTGCAATATATTTCTAAAAACCATTAATTTATCATATACAATTTTTTATAGTATAATAACGATAATTATTTACTTTTCTAGATGAGGTGTTCGTGTGAAAATTGGTATTGATGCAGGTGGTACTTTAATTAAAGTCGTAACTGAATTAAATAATGAAAGAACGTATCAAAAATGGTTAGCAACTGACATTGATCAAGTTGCAGATTGGTTAAATCAATTAGATGATGTTCAAGTATCGATTACAGGTGGTAAAGCACAATACTTAGACTCATGCATTAAACATCAAGCAAAACGTAGTATTGAATTTGATGCGACTTATAAAGGAATTCAAATATTTTTAAAAGAGAACAATATAGATCTTGAAACATATATATTCTCGAATGTCGGTACAGGTACTTCTATTCATTACGCTACTACTGATCATCAAGAACGTGCAGGCGGTACAGGAGCTGGTGGTGGTATGATACAAGGTTTAAGTTATTTACTGACTCAAATTAGTGATTATGATGAACTTGTTCAAACAGCTTTAAATGGGGATCGAGATAAAATAGATTTAAAAGTTAAACATATTTATAAAGGTGATAACACCCCTATTTCTGGAGAATTAACTGCTGCTAACTTTGGACATGTATTACAACATATGAACGGTGAATTTCCAAATGCTGATCGATTAGCAGCTGTAATGGGTATTGTAGGAGAAACAGTCACAACCGTATCCATTCATGCCGCAAGACAGTACAATACAGAAAACGTTGTGTTTATTGGATCTTCATTTGTTAAAAATGAACTACTCAAAAATATCGTCGTTGATTACACGATTTTAAGAGGTCTAAAACCATACTTCATTGAAAATGGTGAATTTTCAGGGGCGCTCGGTTCAATATATTGTTAAACATTAAGGAGCATTAATATGAAAATTATAGAACCTAAACTACGCAATGAATTTGAATATGAAGAAGAAAATAATGTAACACTCTATCAATCTTCGTATGACTTATACTTTGATAAAGCATTGATTCAATTAGATGAAGAAACGAGTCAAATCGATACAATGTATTTCAATCAATGTACATTTGAATCTGTTGATTTCACTAAAATTCACGGATTAGATATTATATTTAAAGGATGCGACCTTTCAAACTGTATATTCAGCGAATCCTCTCTTAATAGAGTACACTTCAAAGACTGTCGAATGATCGGTGCTAACTTTACGGACGTTAAACTGAAGCATGTACAATTTTCTAATTGTCAGTTGAAAATGAGTCAATTTCAAAATTGTAACTTAGATCACGTGTTATTTAACGATAATCAAATGTCAGAAACATACCTTTCATTCTGTACTCAAAAATCTGTCGCAATTGAAGGATGCGCACTAGAATCTCTTGAAGTTGTTGAAACATCATTAAAAGACATTGATTTATCGTCCAATACAATCGAACAACTTGTTGTACAACCTAATGACTTAAAAGGTGCAACAGTTTCTGAATTTCAAGCATATGATATACTTCCGTTATTCGGGGTTAACGTAACATCAAACTAGAAGGTGACAATATGAATCAAATGATAGACATTTTAAAACGCTTTGGATTAAGTGAATATGGCTCTAAAGCTTATATCGCCCTTGTTCAAAATCCAGGCATAACAGCTTATAAACTAAGTGAAATATCAAGCGTACCACGATCAAAAATTTATGAAGCACTCAATAAACTTGATGAACAAGGACTCGCTTATTTCAATTTACAAGACCAAAAGAAATACTACTATGCCCTATCACCAAAACAAACCATTCAACTATTTGAAAAAAAGCAAAATGAAGAACTCCTTCAACTCGAACAAGAAATCAATAAATTAAATATCGTAACAGACAATGCACCAATTCAAATAGAAGTCTTAACGAATGAATCAACAATCATCGATACCGTAACATCTGCAATTAAACAAGCTAAAAGACAAATAACCGTTTCAATATGGCCAGACTTATATGACATCTTAACAAACCATGTCTCAGAAGATATCCATATACAAGGAATCACATTCCAAGTCGACCAACCCTGCTATGATCTCATTAATCATCGTTATACAAACTACGTCAAAAGTTCATTAGCACTTAAACCATTTGTCGTAATCGTAGACGATGAACACATGATTTACGGACAAACAGCAGAATCAAATATGCGTGCTTATATCAGTTATGACCACACACAAATAAAAATGATGAAAGACTACATTTGGCATGACGTCTTAGTCAATAAATATATTAGTAAATTTGAAGAAGATATAGAAGACGAAATAACCCTTAAGAGAAAAACCTTTTTCTCTTAAGGGTTATTATTTGGGATAAATGATTTTACTACGTTGGGATGTAGTAACTACCTTAGTAGTTACTAATAATGTATCAAACAATCTTCCCACCGTCAACACGAATCGGTAAATATAATTTCTTCAACTTATGGCCATTACGGTCGAGGTAAGCAAGTTCTAAATCATTTTCTCCATCAGGATCTATTGGTGTATAACTAAATGTAACTTGCCCCTCATATACATTATGCTTATCAAAGTAAGGTCGATCCGGCATAAGTCTTTTACCTTTTTTCGTTTTAAAGTCAATAGACTGTTGCAAGATTTCATCATTAACACGTAAAAATAAACTTGCATCAATATTATTATAATATTTATCTGGATAGTCATTCTTTTTAACTATTTTGATATCAGCACTTAGAAATATTTCTTTATCTTTAACTTTATAACTCAAATTACTAAATTGCATCGTTCCAAAAGTTATATTATGCGTTTGATTGAGTTTAATTTTCTCTTCCTTAAATTCATAATCTTGAAATTCTGCGTTTACTTTATGATACTGATTGAATCCTAATATAACGAGAACTAAAATTACAATTAAAGAAAATAATAGAATTACTTTATTTTTCATTCTAATGCACCCGCTTCTATATGAACAACCTCATCTACAATACTTTCTATGTCTTCAAATTGATGAGAAGCAATCAGTATTGTACATCCTTGCTGTTTTAATCTTTCAAGGATTTGAACAAGTTTCTCAATACTCTTTCTATCCAAAGCATTGGTAGGTTCATCTAAAACAATTAACTCTGGTTCTCCCATTAGCGTTTGAGCGATACCTACTTTTTGTTTCATGCCTAGTGAATATTTTCTAACTTTTCTTTTATCCTTATAATCTAATCCAAGTTCTACTAAATATTTAGTCATTACATTGATATCTGTTATACCTTTTAATGCAGCAATTAACTTAAGATTTTTTAAAGCTGTAAATTCAGTTATGATACTTGGTTTTTCAATAAACACGCCAACTTTAAGTGGATATTTCTCTCCAAATTTAAGTGGTTTATTATTAATAATAACTTGCCCTTCAACTTTAATTAATCCTAAAATTGCTCTTAAAAGCATCGTCTTACCAGATCCATTACGTCCTTTAAATCCATAAACTTTCCCACGTTCGATTTCTAAATTAATATTATTCAGCAATAGATTACGCTGATGTTCTTTTGAAACATTTACTAACTTAATCATTCTTCATCATCACCTCTTTGGAATTTAATGTGATGATCACGTCCTAATTCAATAAACAACAACATATTCACCACAACAATAGATAGTGCACAACACAATAAATTTGTGTAAGATACACCTTGTATTCTTGAAAACAAAGATGCATTTAATATATTAATATCCAAATCAAACCTTGTTGTGGCAATTACCCACAATAACGATATCATAAAGCTTATATAAAATTTATAAGCAATGTAAGTCCAAATAAATACAATCATTAAGAAATAAACACTCACTATTAAATATGATAAATGTATAGCATTAATAGTAAATTCGCCTTCGATAAGAGAAATGATCAACCATATACTTATAATATAAATGAGACTTAAAATAAACGGGACTATAAGAAGAACCATCCATTTTCCAGCAATATTTAATAGCATTTGCCACTCTACAATATAATATTGATAAATAACGTGTATAAATCGATAAATGAAGATAATAGCAAGTACCATAATCATTATATATAACCCAGGTATTCTATATAAATGCATACTCAATTCAATGTCATTGTTACCTCGAAAAATAAATTCCCATAAACCAACTCTTATATATGGCTTAAACAACAATAAAACTAAAATAAATATACCATTTATAATAATGAATATTTTCCATAAACTTTGAATGATGCCACCTATAAATTTTAAAATATTCATCGCATTATTTCCTTCTTACTAATAATCCACTCTACAACTAAATAAAGAAATATTATGAGAACCAATTGATACATTATCCACGACCAAGAAAGATTAAATAATCTCTTTGAATCAATAATCAACCAATTCCTGTTTCCACCTTGCATTATGATGAAATCTAAATACATTAAAATATTTGCTATTATTAAGGAAATACCTCGATTTAAAAACTTAAAATATAGTGTTATTGACACTAAAGAAATCGTAAAATTACCTACCATCAACAAACAAGCTGTTACAAAAAGTATCATATTAAATCTAACTTGAAAATTCATTGCAATCATGCTTCCGAATATCATTAGTAAGCTTATTATTAAGGATATAAAGCTTACATATAGTATTACATCAATTTTTAATTTCTTCCTATATTCAATAAATGTATTATGGATATATTCGTCTCGATAAAACACAATAGTGCTGATAATTAAAATAGGTAATACAACGTAAGTAAGCGTAAAATTACTCAACAATAAATTTGTAAATTGAAATTCATCAGAAGGGAAATAATCAACATTCCCCTTCTGATACAAAGCTATTAACACAAAGAACAATATATTCCAAATTAGAAATTTTATATTAATCATTGAAGCAACTCTATATTTAATCAAGTTCATATTTGCGCATACCTCTTATATAGAAATAAATTGATAAACTGACATATAAAATAAAAGTCAACAAAATCGGCAAAACATCTATATACATAAATCCTGTTTTTCCTAGCAAAAAGTATATAGGTGGCGCTATATATGGTTGATCAGTAAAATTAGTCAAGATAATTAGTATAATTTGAAAGATAAATGACCCTATAATTGCATATATCCTCTTATTCGTATATAAAGAAAGAGTTATCGATAATACATTCATAGTGGCAGCCCACATACCAACTAATAGAATATATAATAAAATATATAATATCGGCATAGCATAATAAAGAGAAGCATTTAATGTATAAGTTGTAAAAAACCCTAATGGTTTATTAGTAAATCTTTCTGGTAATATATTCGGCAGTATTAAAAATTCACCAATAAAATTCATTATCAAAGGTGTAATTACAAGTAACGCAGCAACAACACTAGAATATAAAATCACTTTTAAGTCAACATTCTTCCTTAATTGATACATATAGGCATAATGTAACAAATTTTGTTTACGATCTTGTATATATATGTCGCTAACACCTACAGATACAGCTAAAGGCATTATTAGTAAATAAATTAATGGTACGCCACTAAAGCTATCAAATAATAAAGATTGTGTATACGGTGTATTTTCTAACAACTTATTAATTCCATAAGTTTGATAAGCATCGTATAAATGTAACAATGCAATTATCATTAATATGCTAAAAACTATTAATAATTGCATCCTCATTGTTCGTAGTTTCATATAATTTAAAATTGTTATCACCTACTTTAAAAGGTACAAAGCGCATAGTTTTTTAATTTTTTCCATCATAATGTTAAAAGTATTATAACTCCTTGAAAGCGCTTTTACAACAATCGAATAATATTATATTATTAATTAATTGCAATTAATTCGAAAGACAAAAAAAGACGCTTGCTTTATAGCGAGCGTCTTTTTTAATTACAATTATTTATTTAATTATTTAACAAGGCATTGCGTTTAAAATGGCTTTTGGATCTGTTACTGTACCGATCATGCCTGATTTTAAGTTGACTCCTAATGCGATGTCTTCTTGTTTCAAGTCTTCTAACCATTCTTCAAAGACTTCTGTTTCTACTTCAATAATATCGTATTCTTCAAAGTCATCACGATGTACTTTTTCTGCTAATTTACGCGTACTCCAGACTGTCATCATGTTTGGTAGACTTGCATCTTCTTCTGATACGATAATAAATTGTTTTTGTCCTTTAACTGTTAACCCGTATACATAGCTTTCGTTGCAAATGTCTTCTGCAAATTCTTCTATTCGGATATCATCTAATTCACTCATGATTTCTTCTATGAATGGAATTGCTTCTACAGTTAACCCTTCATTATCTTCGGATTTGTCTACAATGAATTGATCGCCTTCATCAAGGATATCATCCATTTCATATGTAACAAATCTATCTAAATCTAACTCCATAATTTTATCGTATTTAGTAATTTCATACGATTTCAAATATGACTCTGCACTTTCTTTCGTTGACCAAATAAGACGGTAATCTGTATCATTGTCTCTTAATATTTTACGGTCATTCAGCACAACATAAAATCTTTCTTTTGTTAATATTTGTTTAAATTTAGACATATCCTGGATAGCCATTCTACCACCCTTTTCTTTATATTTAATCCCAATAAAATATATTATACGTATAAGGTATAAGTCAATATAAATTAAGTTAAATTGTAAAAAATTTTTTATTCAATTTGACTACTTAATGCATCTAGAAATAGTTGCTCTTGTTCTAATGCCTTTTCTTCAGTTTCTGCATGCCAAATTCCAACAAATCTTGATTTTACGTTGTTTTTACCGAAATAGTCACCATCATAGTATGCAAGAGGATAGAGATGTCCATTTTTGATGAATTGTTCAATTGTATTGATGAAATGTGTGTTATTGCCTGTGGAATGATAACTTAGAAATTTATGAAAACCTTCATGCAAGCGATCTTTAAGTAATAACATGCTTGTTGAACCATTTTGTCTGAAGTTTAAATCAATCGCATATACGTCATGGTTTTTATCTACTAGAAGATCAAAGCCCGACACTCCTTTATAACCATATTCAACACCGTTTTTCATTATTTCGTATCCAGCCTCAATCACGCTTTGTGGTACATGATTCGAATTAACATTACCATTGTAGAAGCCATATTCATCTGTAAGCTGTTTTACAGCACCTATATATTGTATACCCGTCTTTTCACTATAGACGTATTGAACACAATAATTCTCAATTTCTTCGATAAATTGTTCGATGATAATGTATTTTGTATCTGATGCTTCTTTAATTCGATTTGTTGCTTTCTTTAAATCCGCTTCATTATAACAAATCATTACACCATACCCACCTGCTGTAGGTAATTCGTCTCCCGGTTTAATGACCAATGGTAAATCCCAGTTTTGAATAGCTGCCTCAAATTCTTCTGCTTTCACAATTTCTCGTTTCGGTAAATATTTACCACCTGTCCATTGTTCAATTTTCGATTTATTATTTAAATCTATAAATTTAGGTTTATAAACTGCATATTCTTCATCTTTACATAAATGTTGACCATGTATATATTGGAAGAATATTTTTTTATTTTCAGCAGTTAACTGTTGTAGTAAATGTTCATATTGCGTTCTATCTTTAAAAGTATATATATTGCTCGGAATATCCACATTTACTAACTTTAAAATTCTTTTAACATTATCTGTTAAACATGCTTCATGAACGATCATGGGCATGTTACTAATAATCATTTCTCTTGCTGTTAAAAAATTAGATTGTGCTTCTTCAGCTTTTAACCAAGGATTATCTTCATAAGAAGGTCTCGCATTATATACAATATCTTCTTCATATAAATCTCTTAACGTTAAATTGAGTGGTTTCCTATATTCTTTTTTCATAACAAGTTCTCCCTTAATGTTTGATGATGCTCAATGATTTCATTTCTAAGGGATACATTCTCTATAAGTTCTAATCCCATTGAGGCCAATATTTTAGCACCATTAATTAATGCCTTATCGCCCTTTGTACTTGCAGCAGCTTGGCAAAATTCTTTCGTATGGCCCACTAAATTAGATGGTCCAATTTTAATGTGTGGGTGTATAGTCGGTACGATATGACTTACATTCCCCGTATCTGTAGAACCAAAACCAAAATCGTCATCAATGACTTCTTCACCAACTTGTTCAGCGTGCTTTCTAAATAATTCGTCTAAAGGCTTATTAATCACGAATTCATTTACACCATTTTGGATTGGTCTTAATTCGTATGTACCACCTGTTTGTATAGCTGCACCTTCAGCTATTTTCCTCACTTTATCAGTAAGGATATCTAATTCTTTACGTGAAGTGGCACGTGTGTAGAAACGTGCATGTGTAAAATCAGGAATAATATTCGCTGCTTCACCTCCATTTAATATAACGCCGTGTACTTTATCTGTCTTTTTAATTTGTTGTCTTAACATGCTCACGCCATTAAAGAAAGATAACATAGCATCTAACGCATTAACCGCTTCAAAAGCATTTTCAGAGGCATGAGCGCTTCGTCCATAGAATTTAACATCAAATACATCTACAGCTAATGAAGGCACTGTCACGTATGTCTCATGGCCAGGATGAACCATTAGTGCAATATCAATATTATCGATAATCCCAGCTTTCACATAAGTTGCTTTAGCACTACCATTAATACCTCCTTCTTCAGCAGGACAACCTAACACGACAACTTTGCCACCGATTTGATCAATCACTTTAGACAAACTGATACCTGCTAACACACTTGAGGTTCCAATAATATTATGACCACACGCATGACCAAGACCAGGTAATGCATCATATTCTGCTAAATATGCAATAGTTGGACCTTCTTTTCCTGAGTCATACGTTGCAATGAAACCTGTCGGATGTTTCGCAATATTCTTCTCTATCTTAAAATGATGATTCTTTAATTGGTCGCTTAATAAACGTGATGCAAATACTTCTTCATTACCTAACTCAGGACGTTCATGAATTTGATGACTCATTGATAAATATAAATGTCTATTTTGTTCTATATAATTAATAATATTTTGCGATAAGTTACTCATTAATGATTCACCTTTCCAATATAAAAGCGCACTACTTTGTAAGGAGTGCGCCAATCGTTCTTTTATCTTCCAGTAACAAACTGCAGGAATTGGCACCTTTCCATTATGGGAGGTTGCTGGACTTCATCGGGCCCTTCCCTCAGTCTCTCTTGATAATTCGTATGAAATTTGAATTTAATTCTAACTGTCTAACTCGGATATGTCAATGATTTGTTGCAATATCATTGGAATTTAAGTACCATTTTTCTGCTTTTTTCTCAAATTCTTTAATCATGCTGTCTTTGCCTTTATAGTACTGTTCACTGTCATCAGGAAATTCAATCACTAAGTCGTGCTTTAGTCGACTATATCTTTCTCTTTCACCATTGAATGTTCTTAAATAATCCCTAAAGGATAATAATCTTAAAATATGTGGGCTACCTTCATCATAAATATGTAAATGGTGAGAAACTGCACCGTATTGATCATATTTTTTGAAATATCGATTACCGATAACACCACGTTCTCCTTTAGATTCATATCCTAAACCTGATAATTCATGTGTAAATTCATCAATCGATTTACTATCTTTTACAACTATTAATATATCTATAATCGGCTTCGCAGATAATCCAGGAATAGCCGTTGATCCTATATGTTCAATGCTGATACTATGTTCTTTCAATAACGACTGTAAATATTTTTTCTCTTCAAGAAAAAGGTGTTGCCATATACTGTCGTATGGGACTACACGTAATCGCTCCATCTCATCACCTAATTTCAGAATAATTTATTAATATTATCTTATAAAGTAACATAGAAAGAAAGTAAAAGAAATCTGAATTGATTGTTTTTTCAAAATTAACTTGATATAATGATGCCGAAATCAAAGGAGGAATCTTCATGACAAAAATGAATGTTGAAAGTTTTAATTTAGATCATACGATAGTAGACGCACCATTTGTGAGACTTGCGGGAATCAAAGAAGGACAAAATGGTGATGTTATTCATAAATATGATATTCGATTTAAACAACCTAACAAAGAACATATGGAAATGCCTGCATTACATTCCCTAGAACATTTAATGGCTGAGAACATTAGAAACCATACAGATAAAGTGGTAGACGTAAGTCCAATGGGATGTCAAACAGGATTTTATGCTTCATTCATCAATCATGACGATTATGATGACGTACTTGCTATATTAGAAGCAACACTTAAAGATGTAGAACAAGCAACAGAAGTCCCAGCATGTAACGAAGTACAATGCGGTTGGGCAGCAAGTCATTCATTAGAAGGCGCACAACAATTAGCAACAGAATTTTTAGCAGAACGCGATAATTGGAAAAATATCTTTAAAGAAGATTAATGAGGAAAGCCCAGGATTCATGTCCTGGGCTTTTTTATGTTGAAATGTCGGTGCGTTGCGGACACTTCTGAGCAAACTTGTTCATAACGGAGTTGTTGTGAACACTTCTCGCCAAACTTGTTCATAACGGGAGCGTTAGTTACAAAACTCGGCTGAAGTGTTACTATGGAACGCCTTAGTTACAAATCTCGGCTGAACTGTAAACAAGGAGCTCCTTATTTGCACTTCTAGCCAAAACTGCTAATAACGACAGCAGTATTTGCACTTCTTACCAAAACTGCTAATAACGACACCAGTATTTGCACTTCTTACCAAAACTGCTAATAACGGCATCACTATTTGCACTTCTCACCAAACTTACTTCTAATGACACCAGTATTTGCACCTTCAGCCAAAACTGCTAATAACGACACCCAACTCCCCAACATTATATTCAACTAATCCATACATCACACTTACCCTCACATAAAAAAAGAGTTTGGGATACGATATCCCAAACTCTTTCTATATAAAAATTACATTTTTCGTACTAGTTTAATCATCACATATTGTAGTGGTAATCTACCCCACAATGCCCATTTTGGTAATTGTTTACCGTTTAATGGGATGTTCTTTTGCGCCATATAAACATTCGCTGGAAATACAGCTAGTAAGAACCATTCGATTAATTTTTTCATTAAGCTACTTGGTTTTTTGATAATTAACATGATACCAAATACGATTTCCATCACACCTGTTATCCAAACAATTGCTTTTTTAAATGGTAAATAGTTTGGAACGATTGCTTCAAAACCTTTTGATCTCACAAAATGCATGACACCTGCAAATGAAAATCCTATACCAAATAATCGTCTAACTATATTCATTACTTAATCCCCATCTCATTTAAATAGCTTTTACCGAATTCAGGTAACGTCACATTAAAGTTATCTGCTATTGTTGCACCAATTGAACTGAATGTATCATCACCTGATAGTTCATGATATTCTTTAATACTTGGACTATACATTAATAATGGTACATATTCACGTGTATGATCTGTTCCTGGAGCAGTTGGATCGTTACCGTGGTCAGCTGTAATAATGACTAAGTCATCTTCATTTAATACTGCTTGTAAGTTTTCTAATCGGTTATCAAAGTCTTTAATTGCATTTGCATAACCTTCTTTATCTCTTCTATGACCATATAATGCATCGAAGTCAACTAAGTTTAAGAAACTGATTCCAGTGAAATCACTTTTCACAACATCGATTAATTGATCCATACCATCCATGTTGTCTTTTGTTCTTATAGCTTTTGTAACACCTTCACTATCATAAATATCATTAATTTTACCGATTGCAATGACATCGTAATCAGCATCTTTTAAAGTATTCATAACTGTTTTACCAAATGGTTTCAATGCATAATCATGTCTGTTTGATGTTCTAGTGAAGTTACCTGGTTCGCCAACGTATGGACGTGCAATAATTCTTCCTATTAGATATTTAGGATCTTTCGTAAGCTCTCTTACTTTCTCACAAATATCATATAATTCTTCTAAAGGAATGATATCTTCATGTGCTGCAATTTGTAGCACTGGATCTGCAGAAGTGTATACAATTAAATCTCCAGTTTCCATTTGATGCTTGCCATATTCATCGATAATTGCAGTACCTGATGCTGGTTTATTTGCAACAACTTTTCTACCAGTAATTGATTCAATTTCTTTCACCAATTCTTCTGGAAAGCCTTCTGGATAGACTTTAAAAGGTTTATCAATATTTAGACCCATGATTTCCCAATGTCCAGTCATTGTATCTTTACCAACTGAAGCTTCACTTAATTTAGTATAGAATGCTTCTGGATTTGATACTTTTTGAACTACTGGTAAGTCTGCTATATTGCCTAAGCCTAACTTTTCTAAGTTTGGTAATGTTTCATTAAAACCTTCAAGTGTATGTTTTAATGTATGAGAACCTTCGTCACCAAATGCTTTAGCATCTGGTGCTTCACCAATACCTACTGAATCCATTACGATTAAATGAATACGTTTAAATCGGTTTGTCATTTGACACACTCCTAATCTGTAATCACTTTATGAATTAATGTTGGTTTAACTTGTTCGTCAGAAATTGTGATGTTTTCTAAAATTTTAGCTTCTACATCTTTAACATCTTCTTGATTTGCGTAAATCGTTACTAACGATTCACCCGCTTCAACTTTATCGCCAACTTTTTTATTTAATACTAAACCAACTGCTAAGTCAATTATATCATCCTTTGTTGCTCTTCCTGCACCTAAAAGCATTGAAGCAACACCAATTTCATCTGCAACGATATGTGATACGTAACCTGAAGTTTCAGCTTTAACTTCGAAAGTATATTGAGCTTGTGGTAATTTCGTTACGTCATCTACTACAGAACCGTCTCCACCTTGATTTTCAAGGAATACTTTGAATTTTTCTAAAGCTTTACCGTTATGAATCACTTCTAAAAGTTTTTCTCTCGCTTCATCTAAAGTTTCAGCTTTCTTAGCTAATACAACCATTTGAGAACCTAAAGTTAATACAAGTTCCGTTAAATCTTCTGGACCTTCACCTTTTAATGTATCGATAGCTTCTTTCACTTCTAAGCCGTTACCAATTGCTCTTCCTAAAGGTTGGCTCATATCAGAAATAATCGCCATTGTATTTCTACCTACATTATTCCCGATTTTAACCATTGCATGTGCAAGTAACTCAGAATCTTCAATCGTCTTCATAAATGCACCTGCACCAGTCTTAACATCTAAGACAATCGCATCAGCACCTGCTGCAATTTTCTTACTCATAATTGAAGATGCAATTAATGGAATTGAATTAACTGTACCTGTTACATCTCGTAAGC
>NZ_PPQD01000026.1:73007-95294 GCF_002901825.1 Mammaliicoccus sciuri
CCGATTACGGCTACTTTATCTTTATTCACTAAATCAATAAATTCTTGTTCACTAATTTCAACATGGAACCCTTCAACTGCTTCAAGTTTATCAATTGTACCACCTGTATGACCTAAACCACGTCCACTCATTTTTGCGACTGGTACGTCTAATGCTGCTACTAAAGGTGCAAGTACAAGTGTAGTTGTATCACCTACACCACCTGTAGAATGCTTATCAACTTTAATACCTTCAATTTCAGATAAATCAATTTGATCCCCTGATTCAACCATAGCCATTGTTAAGTTTGCACGTTCTTCATCTGTCATATCTTGAAAATATATAGCCATTGCTAAACTAGACGCTTGGTAATCCGGAATATCGCCTGCAGTATATCCTTTAACAAAAAATTCAATTTCTTCTTTCGTTAATTCTTTCCCGTCACGTTTCTTTGCAATTACATCAACCATTCTCATCGTTAATACCCTCCAATTTTTGTATGAATACGCTTACCTTAATCTTAAAAATTAAAGGTACTATTTCAAGTACCATTAATTTTAGTAATCTGAATCTGACGCTTCACCTTTTAAAATTTTAACGCCTGCTGAAGCACCAATACGTGTTGCACCATTATCTATCATTGTTTTAACATCTTCGTATGAACGGATACCGCCTGATGCTTTTACGCCTAAATCAGGACCAACTGTTTCACGCATTAATTTAATATCTTCTGCAGTTGCACCACCAGTTGAAAATCCTGTTGAAGTTTTAACAAAATCAGCACCTGCTGCAACAGTAAGTTCACATGCTCTCACTTTTTCAGCATCTGTTAATAATGAAGTTTCAATGATAACTTTAGTTGTTACACCGTTAGCTGCTGAAACAACACTTTCGATATCTTTTTTAACATCTTCATCTCTGCCGTCTTTTAATGCACCAATGTTGATAACCATATCTACTTCTGAAGCACCTTTTTTAATTGCATCTTCTGTTTCAAATGCTTTAACTTCACTTGTGTTAGCTCCAAGAGGGAATCCAATTACTGTACATACAAGTACATCTGTCCCTTCTAATGCTTTCTTGGCATGTGCAACGTGAGTAGGATTGACACATACTGATTTGAATCCATATTCTTTCGCTTCACTTAATAAAGCGTCAATTTGTTCCAAAGTCGTATCTGGTTTTAATGCTGTGTGATCGATATATTTAGCTAATGACATGTTGAATCCTCCTAATATTTTTTTGATTAACTCTATTATATAATGTTGTTGAACATTTGTAAAACGATAACTGAAATATTGTTCACTAATCTAATAACGCCTGTGCAGTGTATTGATCCGTAATTAAAATATTACTCAATTTACCTTCAAGTGCACCTCTAATAGAAGCGATTTTATGCTCACCTCCAGCAACTAATACTGAATGTTCTATACCTTTTAACGCATCAAGTTCAATACCTATCGTTCGATTATTAATAGCTTCGTCTGCTACTTCTCCTTTGCTATTATAAAATCTTGAACAAATATCACCTACTGCTGATTTTTTAAGCCTTTCTTTTTCTTCTTCACTCAAAAATCCAAGTTTAAATAATAGGGAAGAATCTCTTACAGTTCCTACAGTAAAAATCGCAACGTCAACTTGTCTACCTTGATCGAGTATTGATTTAATATGTCTGTCTTTTTCAACCATATCTTTAACTTCTTTTACATCAAAAATAACGGGTAACGGTAAATCTCTCGGTGTCGCATTATAAGCTTGAGCAAATCTTTCTAGAATTTGATGACTTCTCGTGTCAACATCTGAAAAACTAATACCGCCCTTCAACTGAATAATACCAATATCTTTATAATGACTTTGTTCTAGATATTGAGAGACTTGATACATCGTTTTACCCCAACTTATACCAATATTATCCCCGCTTTTCACAATTTTATTTAAATATTCAGCAGTCTTTTTACCAATTGCCGTTTGAATATTTGAATAATCGTTATAAGATGCATGTTCAACAACACAATCTTTTAAATTGTATTTCGCTTTTAAAAGTGAAGCTAAACTTTCTGCATCTTGATAAGGGTCATCAATTTTAATCGTCACAAAGCCTTGATTTTTAGCATGATTCAATAATCTTGATATAGTTGGTCTTGAAATATTTAACTTTTTCGCAATCGCTTCTTGACTCAAACCTTCTTGATAATATAGCTTTGCAATCTTGATACTATCCTTGTTCTTTTGTAAATCCATCCCTATTCACCACTTTCTTTCACTCTTATCGTACAAAAATTCGCAAAAAATTTAAACAAATGTTATCTTTAAGATGAAAAAACTTATATTTTATTTAAAGGAGAAGATAGTTATGACTCAAGGGACACCACATATTCAACCAAATGGTGTAAAAATCGCAAAAACAGTACTAATGCCGGGGGATCCATTACGTGCTAAATTTATCGCTGAAAACTTTTTAGAAAATGTAGAACAATTCAACGATGTAAGAAATATGTTAGGTTACACAGGAACTTATAAAGGTAAAGAAGTTTCTGTTATGGGTTCAGGTATGGGTATCGCTTCAATCGGTATTTATTCTTATGAACTTTATAATTTCTTTGACGTAGACACAATTATTCGTATCGGATCATGTGGTGCTATGCAAGAAGATATCAACTTATACGATATTATTATCGCTCAAGGTGCATCTACAAACTCTCGTTATGTTGATCAATTCAACGTGCCAGGTTACTTCGCACCAATCGCAGACTTCGGCTTAGTAGCAAGCGCTAAAAACAAAGCAGACGAAATCGGCGCAACATCACACGTAGGTAATATCTTCTCAAGTGATATTTTCTATAATGCAGATTCAGAAGTAACAAGCAAATGGGCAAGATTAGGTATCTTAGGCGTTGAAATGGAATCAGCTGGATTATATGTAAATGCCGCTGCAGCTGGTAAAAAAGCATTAGGTATCTTCACAGTAAGTGACCACTTATTAAGAGATGAAGCAACAACAGCAGAAGAAAGACAAAATTCATTTACACAAATGATGGAAATTGCATTAGAAATCGCAGAATAATTATAAAAAGAGAGCTGAGACGATTATTCCCGTCTCAGCTCTTTTCATTTGTGATAGTTAAGGAGTTATATAGATTGCGTTAACTTCCAGAAGTTAGATAATTAGAGGTCGCTAACTATCATTATTCTGAATTGTGGTAATTAGAAGGCTGTAACTTCCATTATTCTGAATTGTGGTAATTAGAGGGACACCTCTTACGGACATTTCTCGGAATTCTGTCCCTAACGACCACTCTTACGGACATTTCTCAGAATTCTGTCCCTAACGACGCCCATTACGGACATTTCTCAGAATTCTGTCCCTAACAACCACTCTTACGGACATTTCTCAGAATTCTGTCCCTAACAATACCTCTTACGGACATTTCTCGCCAATTATCTCTCACCATCATCTCAACATCCTCATTATTCTATACCACATGCTTCTGCTACGACTTCTACAATATGTTTAACTTGTATTTTATCTTCTAATCCTTCATTTTTAACACCTAACAGCATTTGCAAGTGACAGCCTGGATTAGATGTGATGATTAATTGTGGCTCTATTTCTTTTACGTGACTCATTTTTCGATTTAAGATTTCCATCGATGCATCATTATTCACGATATTATATATACCTGCTGAACCGCAACAGATGTCTTTTTCGGGTAATACTTTATATGTTAGTCCTTTTATTTGGTTGATTACTTTTTCAGGTTCATTGAATACATGTTGTACGTTTTGCAAGTGACATGATGGCTGATATGTGGCTTGTATATTGATCGGGTGTTCTAAATTTAAGTCAATGTCTTCTAATATAACTGATATGTCTCTCACTTTATCGACAAACTGTTCTGCTCTATCTTTCCACTCCGCTTCATTTCTCAATAAATGATCATATTCTATTAACGAAGCGCCACAACCGCCAATAGCATTGACATAATAATCTACATCGTATTTTTCTAGCGCTTCAATATTTAGTTTGGCTAATTTTCTTGCTTTATTCATTTCTCCTGCGTGATGTTGAAGTGCGCCACAACATGTTTGTTGTTTAATTTCTACAACTTGAATACTATGAGCTTCTAAAATTTTTATCGCAAGATCGTTTATATGTGAGAAAAATGAGTCCATCATGCAACCTCTGAAAAAGCCAATTGTTGTTTTTTTCGTTCTAAATGGTGTTTGGTAAGGTCGCTTATCTTTTTGAACTGGTGGCAAAATCATCGCCATATTCCCTAATCTTTCTGGTAGTAATTTTAATGCATTTGTCTTATTTAAAATGCTTGAAACAAATGACGTATGATAGAGCATCAAGCCTTTATACATCACATCTAACATATATTGACGTTCTAAAAATACAGACATGATTTGTGTGTCTAATTTTTTATTGCGCTTTTCTCTTAATACTTCGACTGCCGATTCATAAATGTCTCCATATTGAACATTCGTTGGACAAACTGTTTCACATTGTCTACAGCCTAAACATAAATCAATCGCTTCTTCTAAATCTTTAAGTTCTGCTTTACCTTCAACTGCATATTTAACAAGATTGATTCTACCTCGTGGAGAATGCTTTTCTTCTTTCATCGTTAAATATGTAGGGCAAGACGGTAAACAAAAGCCACATTGAACACAATCAAAAGTTGCATCATAAGCTAATTTTTCGATTAGATTATTCGTCATGGACTAACACAAACCTTTCATGCTTGTCTGGAAAGATTTTACCTGGATTCAGACGATTATTAGGGTCCAATGCTTGTTTTACATCTTTCATAAATTTCATGCCCGCTTCATCAAATTCGTTATACATAAATGGCTTTTTAAACAATCCAATACCATGTTCACCGCTTAATGTACCACCTAATTTCAGTGAAGCTTTAAAAATTTCAGCAACTGCTTCTTCTGCTCGTTTCATTTCTTCTGGCTTACGTTTATCCGTAATAATATTAGGATGTAAATTGCCATCTCCAGCATGCCCAAACACAACTAGATTTAATTGATAAGTTTGTCGAATTCTTTCGATTTCTTCAAAGAAAGCTGGAATTTGACTGACCGGCACACTTGTATCTTCGCTTATCTTTGTCGGTCCAAATTTTACGATAGCTGGTGACACAAGTTTACGTACTTCCCATAGTTCAGATGCTTGTTTTTCATCTTCAGCAATGATGACTTTACAGCCAGGTAGCGCAGCACATGTTTCTTCGATGATTTTCATTTCTGCTTCAAGTGCTAAAGGATGACCATCTAATTCGACTAACAATACTGACTCAGCATCAGCCGTCACATTCTCAATTGGATGTGTCGACAATACAGCATCAACACAATATTTATCCATGATTTCGATTTTAGAAGGTAATATACCTGATCTTAAAATTTTAGATACCGCTTCACCTGATGTAATGAAATCATCAAATTGCAACATTGCCGTCTTTGTATCAATCGGTTTAGGTATCAATTGTAAAGTAGCTTTTGTAATAATACCGAGCGTACCTTCTGACCCTACAATTAATTTCGTCATATCATAACCTGTAACATTTTTTACTGTGCGTCCACCACAGTGAATCACATCACCATTGGCCGTTACGACTTCTAATCCAACAACATAGTCTTTCGTCACGCCATACTTTAAGCATCTTGGTCCACCTGCATTTTCAGCTAAGTTACCCCCAATTGTTGAAACACGAGAACTGGATGGATCAGGTGGATACATCAATCCATATGATTCAGCAATTTTATGAATTTTCTCAGTGATAACGCCTGGTGAAACTTCCATCATTAAATCATTTTCGTAAACTGTGATTTCATTGTCCCATCTTGAAAAGTCCAATACTATGCCACCATGAACTGCAAGTGGTCCCCCACTTAAACTTGTACCACTACCTCTTGGATAAATTGGTACGTCATATTGATTACTTAACTTTACAATATGCACAACTTCTTCAGTAGACATTGGCTGACAAATAATATCAGGCATGTATTCACCGAAAGAAGCATCAAAACTATAACTTGAAAGATCCGCTACTTCTTTAGAAACGCGCCCATTATCTAAATGTTTCTTTAAAGCATGATAGAGTTCTTCCATGTTATCCCCCCTCAATATGAAATTATATTCATGATAGCACTGTTTACTTTAATTTTCATTTCAAGTGAATACGTTTACATTTATGATTAAAAAAATACCTAATCCAACATGTTCATGGATTAGGTATTTTTAATTCAATATTATTTTAAGAATGATTTTAACATCCAGTTGTGTTTTTCAAGACTTGTTACCATTGCTAATAACATATCACCAGTCATATCGTCGTTAACTTTTTCTGCTAATTGAATACCTTCTTCTAATTGAGCAATTACAGTTGTGAAGTCTTTAGATAATTGTTCAACCATTTGGTTTGCAGTTAAGTTTTTCTCAGCTTCTTCAATAACTGACCATTCTAATGCTTCTCTTAAAGTAGCGATTGGGTTACCTTCAATTGCTAAAATACGTTCAGCTAAATCGTCAACATACACACTTGCTTCATTGTAAAGTTCTTCAAATTTCTCATGTAGTGAGAAGAAGTTTGGTCCTTTAACATACCAGTGATAGTTGTGTAATTTAGTATATAATACTGTCCACTCTGCTACTTGTTTATTTAACGCTTCGATTACTTCTTTATTATTTGTCATTTATTTTACACTCCTCTATAGTTATCTTTTCTTGATTACATTAATTATTATATTATAATCATTCTAATCTGTCAACGATATTTAGTGATTTATTTATAATAATTATAAATAAGAGTTTAAATCTACATAAAAAGAAGGTAAAGCCTACATTAGACTTATACCTTCTTTATCGTTTTATAAACATTTATTTTGCTTTCTCAAGCTTAAGTGGAATCTTAATTTCTTTCTCAAGTTTCTTACCGTCCATCAATTTAATGATAGAGTCTACTGAAGCTTTACCCATCTTATCAGGTTGTTGAGCGACAGTTGCATCTAGTTTGCCGCTTTTAATTGCTTTCATTGCATCTTCATTACCATCAAATCCAACTACGATTACATCTTTATCACCAATTGCTTCGATAGCACCGAGTGCCATTTCATCATTGTGTGAGAATATCGCTTCTACTTCTGGATGTGCTTGTAAGATATTTTGTGTCACGTTTAATCCTTCTGCTCGATCAAACTTAGCACTTTGTTTAGCAATGACATCAAGTGATTTGTCGGCAACTTTATGGAAACCTTCTCCTCTTTCTCTTGTTGCACTTGCACCTGGAACACCTTCTAATTCGGCAACTTTCGCATTTTTACTTAATTTATCTAAAATAAACTGTCCGCCCATTTTACCGCCTTCAACGTTATCTGAAGCGATAAATGTTGCAACATCACCTTTATCAACTGATCTATCTAATGTAATAACAGGTATACCTTCATTATTTGCTGACTGAACCGCACTAGAAATTGCACTAGAATCTGTAGGATTCACAACTAAATAATCAACTTGTTGTTGAACTAAATCTTCTATATCATTTGTTTGTTTAGCTGAATCATCTCTTGCATCAACTACTTTCACTTTCATACCTTGTTTTTCAGCTTCTTTTTCAATACCTTCTTTAATTGAAACGAAGAATGGGTTATTTAATGTTGAAACACTGACACCAATCGTTATATCAGATTTTTTCTTATTTGTTTTACCTTCATTATCTTTTTTCAAAGGCGATTCAAGTGAACATGCCGCTAAAAATAACACAGTTGTCATTAGTAGTATTAATAATTTCTTCATTTGTTTTCCCCTCAATCTAATTGATTATTTTTTTCTATCTATTAATACAGCAATTAAAATAACAATACCTTTTACGACTTGTTGGTAGAATGATGATACACCTAATAAATTCAATCCGTTATTAAGTACACCTATAATAAGTACACCAAT
Source organism: Mammaliicoccus sciuri (assembly GCF_002901825.1). Lineage (GTDB taxonomy): Bacteria > Bacillota > Bacilli > Staphylococcales > Staphylococcaceae > Mammaliicoccus > Mammaliicoccus sciuri. The sequence goes on from NZ_PPQD01000026.1 coordinate 80,944, forward strand.
AAACGTTCCAACAATTCTACCTTTACCGCCTGTTAAAGAAGTTCCGCCTAATACAACTGCAGCGATAGCATCTAACTCATATGATGTACCAGCTGTAGGTTGAGCTGAGTTTAAACGTGATGTTAATATCGCACCTGCTAATGCAGACATTAAACCAGAAATACCATAAATTAAAATTTTCACTCTGTTCACTTTAATACCAGAAATTTTTGAAGCGACTTCATTACCACCGATAGCATATGTATGTCTACCAAATGTTGTTTTTTGTAAAATAATCGCCAATATAATAAATACAATAATCATTGTGACTGCTGGTACTGGAATACCGAAGAAATAACCTTTACCAAATAGTTGGAACATATAACTATCACCTAAATTAGTAATAGGGTTACCATCAGTAACAACGAGTGTTAAACCTCTAAATATTGTCATCGTTGCAAGTGTTGCGATGAATGGTGCCATACTCCCGAATGTTACTAATACACCGTTAAATACACCTAATAAGAAGCCACCAATTACTCCGACAATCAATGCTACGATTGGATCTAAACCACTTGTAATTAAGATTGCAGTAAATGCACTTGATAATGCGAGTATCGAACCGACTGATAAGTCTATGCCACCAGTTAAAATAACAAATGTCATACCAAAAGCAATTAACCCGTTAATTGAAACTTGTCTTAATAAGTTTAATAAATTCGATAAATCTAGAAATGCAGAGTTCATAATACTAATCACGACGATTAATAATATAAGTCCTATAAATGGAATAATTTTTTCGACTAATGAAGTCTTAGCTGTTAGTTGTTGCATGTAATTCCCCTCCTGTAGCTAATGTCATAATATTTTCTTCTGTTATATTTTCGCCTTCAACTTCACCTTTAATATTGCCTTCTTGAACAACAATAACGCGATCACTCATGCCGATAACTTCAGGTAACTCTGAAGAAATCATAATAATCGATACACCACGTTCAGTTAGCTCATTCATCAACTGATAAATTTCTCGTTTAGCACCAACGTCTATCCCTCTTGTCGGTTCATCTAAAATCAAGATTTGAGCACCTGTACCAATCCATTTTGCCAACACTACTTTTTGTTGGTTACCACCTGAAAGTGAGGATACTAGTGCTTTTCGTGGTGTCTTAATATTGAGCCTTTTGCTCATTTGATCCGCAAACACATGCGTCGCTTGTTCTTTAATAAACCCTTTATTTGAAAAGCTTTCAAGAGATGGTAGAACCATATTATGTTCGATTGAGAAATCGAGAATGAGTCCTTCATCTTTTCTATTTTCAGTAATTAAGCCTAAACCATGTTTCATTGCATCTTCCGGTGACTTAATCAATACGGATTGACCGTTAATGTCAATATCTTTATAACCTTTATCAATTCCGAACAGGCTTCTCATAATCTCAGTTCTACCAGCGCCCATTAAACCACTAAATCCTAATATTTCACCTTTTCTTAATGAGAATGAAATATCTTTGATGCCTTGTTCATCATTATTAAGAGATTTAACATGCATCAATGTTTCGCCTGGGTTGACTGTTCTTTCTGGGAATTGCTCTGTTAAGTCTCTACCTACCATCGATTTAACAATTTCATCATAATTGGTTTCACTTGTTGGTTTATACAATACAGTTTTACCATCTCTCATAACGGTAATTTCATCAGAAATCTCAAATATCTCAGCCATTCTATGTGAAATATAAACAAATGAAACGCCTTGATTTTGAAGATTTTTAATGAGTTTAAACAACTGTGTGATTTCTTTATCTGTAAGTGCTGCAGTTGGTTCATCCATGATGATAATTTTTGCATTGGTCATTAAAGCTTTAGCAATTTCTATCATTTGTTGTTCACCGATTGAACATTTTCCTGCAACTTTCTTCAATGAGATATTAAAGTTTAATTTTCCAAAGACTTTTAATGCTTCTTGTTTCATTTTCTTCTCATTTAATATGCCAAATTTATTTCGCATTTCTTTCCCGATAAATAAATTTTCAAGTACTGTTAACTCTGGCCAAATATTAAGCTCTTGATGTATAAACGTAATACCTGCTTCTTCTGACATTTGAGCATCTTTAAAGACAACTTCTTGATTGTGATAATTAATTTGACCTGCATCTTTTTCATGAATACCAACAAGAATCTTCATTAAAGTAGATTTCCCTGCACCATTTTCTCCCATAAGTGCATGAACTGAAGCTTCTTTTAATTTAAAATCTACGCCTGTTAACACTTTATTTTGGCCAAACGCTTTATGTACACCAGACATTTCTAACATGAAATCCCTCCTTAAAATAAAACATCACTTTCTAATATGACGTTTGCATATGGTGTTGCTTCCCCTGTTCTTATAATAGCGACAGTATCTTGTGTTAATTTTTTAAATGCTTCGTGTGATACAAATTCTCTTTCAACATCTGTTTCTTTAATCTTTTCATAAAGTGGTGAATTATCAGTCTTAATTTCTTCTGCAAAAATCATTTTCTGTACAGACATATGTTCTAACAAAATATCGTAAACGCTTTCAAAACTTGGTACACCAAAAGTCAGTGCTAAATCAATTTTTCGCACGCCTTTTGGTACTGGTAAACCACAATCTGCGATCACAATACGATCTGTATGACCAAGATCGCTTAATACTTTAGAAATTTCACTGTTTAATATCCCTGTCTTATACATCCCATTCTCCTTTAATATCTTGTAATGTTGGCATTCCACCTTGTGCACCTAATCCAGTTACTGAATGACTTGCTGCTAAATTAGCAAATGCTAATGCTTGATCTAAGCTGTATTCTTTTTGAAGCGCTACTGCAAATGCACCATTAAATGTATCTCCAGCACCTGTCGTATCTTTCACTTCACGTTTATAACCTGGTACTTGAACTTTTTCTTTACCATTATGATAAGCTGCACCTTTATCACCTAAAGTTACAATCAATTTCATTGGATAAGCTGCTAACGCTTCATCTAATTCACCTTTAAACATCTCATCACTTTCTGTTTCGTTTGGTGTTAAATAATCAACTTTTTCGATAACAGTGTGACTAATCTCTCGATATGGTGCAGGATTCAGTATTGAAATCAAACCGTGCTCTGAACAATATTCAACCGCAAACTCCACAGTTTCACTTGGAATTTCTTGTTGTAATAAAACGATATCTCCTTCAGACAATGCTTCTAGATGTTTTTTTACATAGTCTGGTGTCACTTCATTGTTAGCTGAAGGTACGACAATAATACTATTATCTTGTTCAGATAATGTTATATGTGCTGTTCCCGATGGCATTTGTGTAACGGGTTCCACACCATACACAATAACGTGATTATTTTGAAGATTTTCGTATATTTCTTTACCAAAATCATCATCGCCAACTCTACCAATCATATGTACATTATCGCCTAATCTTGCAGCTGCGACTGCTTGGTTCGCACCTTTCCCACCAGGTGTTGTAAAGAAATCGTCCCCAAGAATTGTTTCTCCTTTACCTGGTCTTTTAGACGCTGATACAACTAAATCTATAGACATACTTCCGATAACTGTAATTTTATTCATATTAATCTCTCCTTGTTGATTGTCGTTCTACTAAAGTAACATCTAATATTTGATGATGTTCTCTTTGTTTACCTTCCAACTGTTTAATCAATTGTTGACAAGCTTTTTGACCAATTAAATAAGCAGGTTGATGAATCGTTGTTAAACTCGGTGAATATGTACGTGATAACGGAATATCATCATATCCAACAACTTGTATATCATCTGGTACTTTATATTGATGATTATAAAGAATACTCATGACGTTAAATGCACCTACATCATTACTACAAATAATACTATCAATGTCGTGTTCTTTAATTAAGTTGAGAAAATCATCTTCTGATAAAGATAATTCATTAGCTGAGATATACTTGATGCCCGCTTCATCTAACATTAACTTCGCACCATTGAATCGCTCTCTAAATGATTTGTAATTTAAGTCTTGTTCTAAAATAAGAACAGATTTGGCTTTACCATTTATCACTGCTTGAGCTTGAAGTTGTCCACCTTTGTAATGATTTGTTTCAACAAATTCATGATCTTCGTACACACGGTCTAACAGAACAAAAGGCATATTATACGATTTAAATGAATCAAAAGTTTCCTTACTCGATAATTGTGAAGCAATAATACCACTACAATTATGTACGTTAAATGTATTTAAATAAGCAAGTTCTTTCTCATCATTGCCATCACCATTTCCAATAATGATATGATAGCCCATCGCCATCGCTTCATCTTCAACACCTCTAGCAACTACTGTAAAAAAAGGGTTACTCATATCTGGTAACAATAGTCCTATCATTCTAGATTGTCGTTTATATAAAGTTCTTGCTGTTTCGTTAGGTCGATAATTTAATTCTTGAATTGCTTTATCAATTTTATCTTGTGTTTCCTTCTTAACATAACCACTTTTATTAAGCGCTCTAGATACAGTAGCAACAGATACTCCTGCATGTTGCGCAACTTGTTTAATTGTTGCCATACTTCAACTTCCTTTTGTGTAACCGTTTACACAAAAGGATATCACGCAATCTTTATTTATGCAATATTAATTTAAAAAATATTTTCTTTCTTCAGGTGTCGGTATCTTACATTCGTTTTTCAAAATCACTTTATGTCTGATTTTGGCAAATACATCGTAACCAACATCTCGAACACATCTCGGTATCCATTTCAAAGCCCACCCCAATAGTTGATAGCCTTTTATTTGATATAATAAATGAATAATCGCACTTGATTTAATCAATACTTTGTCACCATCTACAACGATAATACTATCAATTTTTTGCAAGTCAGGTCGAACATCAATTAAATGATCACCATATGAAGATTCAAGTTGAGCAAATTGAAAACGAGTCGAAATCTTATGATGAATTAACCACATCACAGCACGATTACAGTATCCACAATCCCCATCATAATAAACAATAGCGATAACAATCACTCCAATCATTATTTTCTTTAACGTAACACGACAGTATGATAAATAAAAGTTTTACGGACACAATTCCGAATAATGTCCCTAACGATAAAAAAGAGACTGGGACATAATGTAATGTCTCAGTCTCTTGTAGTATCTTGGCAGTAGATGACTGAATTGAAATGCGCTTGTACCAAGCTTTTTCAACTCTAGTCATCCTTGCCGGGGCGGGACTACGAAATCTTTTTTTACAAATTAGATTTCTGTCCCGCTCCCCTCTTCATTTCTATTATTAAGTAGCTTGTTTTTTAAATTCTTTATATTCTTCTTCATTAATTTTGATAATTTTAAATCCTACATATCCAAAGATGATGGATATAATTGGTACTGTATAATTAAAGATTGCATAAATACCATATTCTAATACATTCACATTCAATGTTTGGGCGATAAATACCCCACATGTATTCCATAAGAAGAATACTGAAGTTACTGTACCACCGTCTTCAAGTGCACGTGATAAGTTTTTCGGATGTAGCCTTCTTTCCAAAAATGTATTAATGTACATTCTTGAAGGAACTACAATCGATATGTATTGCTCTGAGCATGAAGCGTTTGTACCTATACATGAGATAATAACAGATGCTATTAAACCACCAGTACCTTTTGCGATTTTTAAAATTTTTGTAATGATAGCTTTCAGCATGCCTGAGTATTCTAGGATGCCTCCAAATGTCATAGCAACTATAGTCATTGAAATTGTATAGAACATGGATTCTAATCCACCTCTGTTGAACAATTCTTTAACTAAGTCGTTTTTTGTTTCTAGTACAAAACCAGTTTGTAATGTTTTCACACTGTCATGAAGACTACCACCTTGAATAAATATTTGTGATAAGAATCCTAAGACAATACCGACGACTAAAGCTGGGATTGCTGGTACTTTAAATGCTACTAATATTATAACAATTACGGGTACGAGCAGCAGCCACGGTGAAATTGTAAATTTATTTAGCATTTCACTATTGATAGCATCAATTTTTGCTTGATCCATATTACCAGCTGAAAATTGTTGTCCTAAAATAAAAAATACAATTAGTGAAATGATAACGGCAGGTACTGTCGTATAGAACATGTGTTTAATATGATCGAATAAATCCGTACCTGTTAGTCCTGCTGCTAAGTTTGTCGTATCTGATAATGGACTCATCTTATCACCAAAGTATGATCCAGATATAATAGCTCCGGCTATCATGCCAGCTGGAATATCCATACTTAATCCGATTCCCATACCTGCTACACCAACTGTTGCCATTGTTGACCAACTACTACCAATTGCTAATGATACGATTGCACAAATAACTGCGATGGTTACTAAAAATAATGATGGCGTTATTAATTTCAAGCCATAGTAAATCATTGTGGCTACTACGCCTCCACCTATCCAAGCACCAATGATCAGTCCAACTAAAATGATAATGACGATTGCTGGTAAGGCTAGCCTAATACCTTTATACATCATTTCTTCAATGTCTTGCCAGCTATAACCATGATAGTACGCTACAATTGCAGCAATTGCTGTTCCTATCATTAACGGTATGTGCGGAGCTTGTTCTAAAACGACTACCGTAAATAACATACTGATAATCATAAATAAAAATGGCACAACGGCCCAAAAGAAACTAATCTCTTTCTTAGATGTACTATTCTTCTCCATAGATAACCTCCTAAAATAAAGCGCTTACATTTATAATTTTAATATTTCATGCTACATAATACAATGCCATAATTACAAAGCCTGGACAAATATTTATGTGCCAGGCTCATACTTATAACTCATATAACTATTCATTAAGCATATATATAACTTCTTGCATAATTTCATTGAATTCTTCTTTATATTCATTGTTAAAACGTAAAATTACTGCTCGTTCGTCTGATTTTAAGCGATTTTTTAATATGTATCTTTTCTCAAATAAACGTTTGATCGCTCTCGCTGATTTATTTTGTTTAATATAGCCTTTTTCAATAGCATCTTTAAGATGTACTTCTTCCACTTCATTTAATTTCATTAAAAAGAAAAATTCATGCTTCTTTAGACCATACTTTTGTTCAATAACTAAAAAGATATTATCAATTTTATTTTGCTGATCGAAAAACGCTGAACATGTTGAAATTGCTTCTGAATAAGATTGAGTCTTCATAGTCTGACCTCCTGTTTTTTCCATTAATTAGATTTTCTTAAAATAATTTTAACACAAAATTAAATAACATCAATATGGAATTTAAATATATATTTGACAATTTATGTATTTTTATAGCAGTTAATTATCAAACCGAATTGACTAACTCACAAAGTGCATAGAAGTACTATAATTTTACAAATAAAAAAAGATTATAACTGTAATCGTTATAATCTTTTTCTTGTATTCAATTAATTGTAGATACTTACTTTTTAGTTTTATCTTTTAAATAGAATTCTTTTCCAGTAAAGAATTCTGTTGTTAAACTTTTAACTTTAGGCGCTAACATCACGACTGCGATAATATTTGGAATCAATATACATGCAAGTGCAATGTCTAATAAATTCCAGAGTTGTGTACCAGCACCGAATGCACCAAGTGCGATTGATAGTACATAAACAATCTTCATAATAAATCCTGCCGTTAAGCCAAATAAATATTCTGCCATTCTTGAACCATAGTATATAACAACAATGATTGTTGAGAATACGAAGAAGACCATAGAGATAGAAACAATCCAGCTTCCAAATGTTCCAAATGCATTGTAAAATGCACGAGCTGTAAGTGCAGCAGATTGTTCTTTAGCATCATTATCTTTCCAAACATCAGATACTAAAACGACAAATGCTGTCGTACTACATATGATTAATGTATCTACAACAATTTCACTTACACTCCAGAATGCTTGTCTTACAGGATGGTCAGTCTTTGCAGCCGCATGTGCAATTGGTGACGTACCAAGACCTGCTTCATTCGAATAAATACCACGTGCAAATCCCCAACGTACTGTTGTGGCTAACGCAGCACCGAAACTACCACCTAATGCCGCATCTGGATTAAAAGCCTTCTCAACAACTAAAGCAATTACGCTAGGCACATGTTGAATATTCAGTATAATAATCAAGAAGCCCATAATACAATATAAGCCTACCATAACCGGTACGATCATTTCGGTAAATGTTGCAATACGCTGAATACCACCAAATACAACTAAAGCTGCAATAACAGCTAGTACAATTCCTGTTATACCCATGTGAATATCGAATGTATCTTGTACAGTACTTGCTGCTGAATTCCCTTGTACCATAATACTTGGGATAAGTTCAATCATTAAAGCAAATGCAAATACAAACGAGAATACTAGTCCGACTTTTTTATTTTTGAAACCTTTTTTCATATAATATGTAGGTCCACCAACAAATTCTCCTTTATCGTTTTTCTCACGATAATATATACCTAGTACATTTTCGGAATATTTTAATGCCATTCCTAGAAACGCGATCACTAACATCCAAAATACTGCACCAGGTCCACCCATCATAATGGCTGTAGGTACACCGACAATGTTTGCCGCACCTACTGTTGATGATAAAGCAGACGTTAACGCTTGCCTCGGAGTAATCGTACCTTCTCCTTTAGGCTCTTTATTAATACTTCCAAAAGTTTGTTTCATCATGTAACCAAAATGTCTGAATTGAATTAAACCTAAATACAATGTTAAAAATAAGCTTGATACTAATAAAAGTGTGACGATTGGATACCCCCATAACCAATCTGAGAATGCTACGATTTTCTCCATAAAATGACCCCTTTGCTATTTTATTTGTGAAATATAAACCAAGCATAATTCTATATTACAGAATATTCTGCAATTTATAAACCTTTAAAAATATAAAAACGGAATAAAATCTTAAGTGTTAAGATTTTATTCCGTCTATTTTATCCTACATGTAATACTCTACAATGTTTTAAAAATTGATGTGAGTATTGTTCTTTAATTTCTTCAATCGAACCATAACATAAACCAATCATGCGCCATTTAGGATTATGACGATAGAATGAGTCTTTTTCTAAACTCCACTTCACCATTTTACCTTCGTGATTATATCTTGGTAATGTCATTTCGTGGCCATCAAGCACATTTAAGAATAATTGAAAGATTTCTGGATCTATTCTTTCAAACTGGTCAATCACTAGCCATTCTCTTTCTGAGTTCGTAATATGTCCTGTAATGAAACCTTCTCTATAATATAAAGCGCCACTTTCATTTGGTAAATATCGACCATATAACATTTCTTCTGAGAAATCAGGATGACCTACTGTATATATACCTTTAGCAAGTTCACGTTCAACATAATGTTTCGCTTTTTTCAAACCGTCTTCCTTATTGTCACAAAGCATTAAAATAATAGGTTTATCTTTTTTAGGTTCATTTTCCTGCTCACGTTGCACAGACATCTCATATTGATTGCTAGAACTTTCTTTGTACGTCCCGTTACTCATATCTATCATTGCATCATATTGTGCTTTTGTTAAATTAGCAATAGATTGTTTTGAACTATCTTGCAAGAAATATAATTTCTTTAAAGTTTGATGTCTATTTAATTCGCCAATATTCACAGGATTAATATCTTCATGATATTTAACTTCAATACACGTAGAATCTGTTCTACCTGGTTGTGGTGGCAACTTATGTATACTATCTGACACTTCCCCAGTTCCTATTATAGACTGATTAGCATTTCTACTTAAAAATATAATCTGGTCTCCTATTTCTAACTGAGTATAGTATGTATAACCATTTCTCTTTATACCATTTACAGTATGTGTAAAAATTGTATACGTTTGCTCTTCTTCAAATTGAATTTCTTCTGTTAGTAAGAAATACCTAGGAATTTTTATAGCGCCTTGTCCCAAGCCTATAATTAATTCGAATTCTTCTTTCGTAATTCGATTAAACAATTGTTCTGTCATCTGTTTAATTCTAGATTCTAATTGTTCACTTCTCTTTAAATATTCAATAGATAACATTGTTAAAGATTGCTCAAACTTAAATTGGATACTTACTTTTTGATTACCACCCGTTTGAACTTGTAAGATCTCACCGAACCCAAGTAAGCCGACTTGATTTTGTACTTGATAATAAATCACTTTATCTCCTGGTTTGGCTGTCTTAAATGCATGATAGCCTTGCGTTGGATTAAAGCTTGCACCTGATTCAAACACTGCAGTTTGGCCTTCTAATGGTTCCGTATGACGCCACCTATTATATCCACAATTTAACCAAAAGTAGTTTCTTTCTTCAGACATATGTATACTCCTTAATATCTATAATGATCGATTTTCATAATGATGTTTACTTTGATATCTTAACTTTTTCATATAATAATTACGCTTAAAATTTACTTTTTTAACAACACATTAATATTAACATTGTATAAGACATTCACACTCATGTCTATGTTTACAATCATAAAAAAAGAGCCGAGGACACATCATAATGTCCAAGACTCTTCACTGATTAATGTATAAAATTATAGCTTGAAACTTGAGAAGCTGGTACCGTTCTGTAAGTTAGTACTCCTGGTGATGAACTAAAGTTCATTTCTGATACTTGAATACTTCCATTTGAATTAATTCTTTCAACAAATGATACATGGCCATAGTATCCAGCTGATGATTGAAGGATTGATCCTACTGCTGGTCTATGATTGACTACATAACCGTCTTTAGCAGCTGCACTTGCCCAGTTATTTGCATTCCACCAATAAGTACTAATTGGTTTACCTATAGCTTGACGACGATTAAATACATGCCAAGTACATTGACCCCAGTCGTATAAGTTTTGATGATTGAATGTCGGTGATGTGTATCCACTGTTGTTATTTGAATTAGAAGTAGAACCTGAGCTTGAAGTTGTTCCACTCACTTTTAATTTTTGTCCCGGATAAATGATAAAGTTTGACAAACCGTTTAATGACATAATTTTTTGGTATGTCGTTCCATATCTAGCTGCAATCGCTGATAGTGAATCTCCTGACTTAACTGTATAAGTAGAAGTGCTGCTTGAAGCATTTGACGCTCCGCTATTACTAGAGCTACCCGTGTTACTACTAGAAGTTGCTGTACCATTAACTTTTAATTTTTGTCCCGGATAAATAATTGTGTTGCTTAACCCATTCAATGACATAATTTTTTGATACGTTGTACCATATTTACCAGCAATAACCCCTAATGTATCTCCCGATTTTACTGTGTAATATGTCGTTGATGAAGTTGAAGTATTACTTGAGCTCGTGTTTGATGTACTTGATGAATTTGAAGTTCCAGGAACTTGCAATACTTGATTAGGAAAAATAAGGTTTGAACTTAATTTATTTAAGCTTTTAATTTTCGCAATCGTTGTATTATGTTTATCAGCAATCAGCCATAAAGAATCTCCACTTTTAACTTTATAAGTTGCTGCTTCCGCTTGATGAGAAGATACTGCAACTGCCACCGAAGCACCAACAAATGCCGCTATTGTCTTTTTCTTCAAAATAACTTACCTCCATCTTCTTACAGTTTTTTTATGAATTCTTATTAATTATACACCGTAATGTTTATCGTTTATATTACAGTTTTATTTCATTTTCATTAATCCTATAATAGTATATTACTTTTAAAGATTAATTAGAAAATGAACAAATATAATAAATCGCATATTATAAATAGCGCAAGGTAAATTGAGGAGGTGGGTAGGAAGATAATATGCGTGAGTCTTCGTGCAGTACACCCTGATTTTGTACCCTAGCGCACGATATCTACGAGTCTTCGTGCGTTACATCTTGATTTTGTACCCTATCATACATAAAAACAGTAGAAATTCTATTACAGAATTTCTACTGTTGATTTATTATGATTTATACGATCAGCGATAACCCTGCTAAGCATGGCATAAGATTGACTAATATGCCGCCTATTTTGAGTCCTGCTGATATGTCTTTATCTTTTAATGTAGAGATTGCAAGTATTAAACCAATTAACGCAATGATAAATGGTATGACTGGCGTTGGATACTTAGGCATTCCGAAAAACAAACCTAATCCTGCAATGACTGCACATACTAATGATAAATATAGAAATTTTTTCATTTGATAGACCCCTATCTACACATAACTAATGATGACTTCTAATTCACCATTTATGTGATTATCTAAATCATCTGCTGTCATGATTAAATGATCGCCTTTTTCTACTTCAAATACATTACCATCTGTAATAATTTCTCCGCTTCCAGCTATCACACTTACTAAGCAATAGTCTCTAGGTTTTCTAAAATTAAATGTCCCACTAATTTCCCACTTTGCAACTGTAAAGAAGTCGCTTTCGATTAATAATGTTCCTTTTTGTTCTTCATCATCAATCTTTTTAGGTGGTACATTTGGACTTTGTGCACCTACTGTTATAACGTCGATACTCTTATCTAAATGAAGTTCCCTCTTCTTGCCGTCTTTATCAATTCTGTCATAATCATAAATTCTATATGTTGTATCAGAATTTTGTTGTGTTTCTAGAATCATTATACCGCTACCTATTGCGTGAACTGTTCCACTAGGTACATAGAAGAAGTCTCCTTTTTCTACTTTTACGCGTTTAAATAAATGATCCCAATCTTCATTCTGTATAAATTCTTCTAATTGTTGTTTTGTGTTTGCGTATGTTCCATATATAATTTCTGCATCTTCTTTAGCATCTATAATATACCAACATTCTGTCTTACCAAATTCACCGTTTTCATGTTCACGTGCATATGTATCATCAGGATGTACTTGTACAGATAGTTGATCATTTGCATCAAGAATCTTAGTTAATAATGGGAACTTTTCTTCTGTAGGATTACCGAAAAGTTCTGGGTGATTTAACCAAACTTCATCTAAAGTTTGTCCTTTGTATGGTCCGTTTGCGATTTCGTTTGGCCCATTTACATGTGCAGATATTCCCCAACATTCACCGATTCGTCCTTCAGGCAGGTTATATCCCATATTTTCTAAATTTCTACCACCCCATATACGTTCTTTGAATACAGGCTTTAAAATTAATGGAGACATTCAATCATCCTTTTCTTATTGTTGTTATATATTGTATACCGCTTATTTTTATAATCGTTTTAATGTACCAATGGTGATTGTACCATAACGACACTATATTGTGGAATACTCATAACACAGATAGATCGAATTTATAACTATTATTAATTTTATAATTATTAAAATGCATAATACTATTTATTAAAATAAATATCTCCTCCTGGTCCTAGAGGTATACCAAGTAAGTACCATATAATCATAAATAATGGCCAAACGATTCCTAACACAATTGAATATGGCATTAAACTAGATATTAATGTACCTAGTTTCATATTTTTATCATATTTTTGAGCATATGAAAGTAATAATGGTAAATATGGCATCATCGGTGTAATCGGATTTGTAATGGAGTCTCCGATACGATAAACCATTTGTGTAAATGCTGGATGATAGCCTAATAACATAAACATTGGTATAAAGATTGGTGCTAATATTGCCCATTTAGCTGAGGCACTTCCGATTAATAGATTGATAAGACTACTTAAAATTATAAATCCAATAATCAAGATGACTCCATTTTGACCTTGCAATAATTCTGCACCTTTTACAGAGATCACAATACCTAAATTGCTCCATTCTAAATATGCTAAAAGTTGAGCAGCAAAAAATACAATAACGATAAAGCTACCCATTGTGGACATGGAATCTGATAACATTTTTCCTAAATCTTTTGTATTTGAGATTTTCCCGGAAAGAATACCATATACAAATCCAGGCACGAAAAAGATAACTAAAATAATGATACCTACACCATCCATCAATGGTGCTTTATCAATTAAACTACCTGTCTTTGGATTTCTTAACCAACCATTTTCAGGAATCGCTAAAGCAAGTAATAACGCTACAACAACAAAGAAACTAATATTCGCAAACTTCAATGCTTTACTTTCTTTTGCACTAATTTCATTATCATCACTTTGATTCTCAGAACCTTCATCAGGTTTATATATACCTAAACGCGGAATAACGACTTTCATACTGACGTAATAAATAGCTGGTAATAATATAATTGTTGATGCTGCAATAAAATACCAGTTCATCGCGACATTTAAATTGATATCTTTATCAATTATTTCAGCTGCTGGTTTCGTAAACGCATATACTAACGCATCACTCATACCTAATGTAACGTTCGCAGCAAATGCACCTAGTGCTGAGGCATAAGCCATCGCAAGTCCAGCAATCGGATGATAACCTAACTTTATAAAGACTAATGCTGTTAATGGTGG
>NZ_PPQD01000026.1:95315-121222 GCF_002901825.1 Mammaliicoccus sciuri
ATAATACCTACAAATATAATAATTGGTACAATGATTTTTCTAGGTGCTTTCTGAACAACTTGTATCATTAACTTATCAAAATACCCCGTCTTTTCAGCAACACCTATCCCTAACATAACTGCTAGTACTAAGCCTAATGCGGGAAATTCTGAAAAATTCGTGATAGATTCACTAATAATTTTTCCGAAACCTTCTCTAGAAATTAAATTTGTAACTTCTACAGTCTTTCCAGTTGCAGGACTTTCAACTTTTATGTGAAATAATGAAATAAACCAAGACAGAAATATTAACGCTGCACATAAGAAGAAAAATAGTATACTTGGATCTGGTAATCTATTACCTGCTCTTTCTATTAAATTAAGAAATCTATTTATGATTGAAACCCTTTCTTTTGTTTGGTTCATATGTGATCCTCCCATCAGTAAATTAAAAACAGTATATCAAATAGCACTTATTTTTTGAAGGTTCTGATAATTTTACAAATATTTTTATAACAAGTCTTTATATAAAATTTTATATCGCATTTAAGTGTAAATTTGGCATCTTTTTTTAAGAATTAACATTGATAAAGTGCACCGTTGACCTTATACTAAGTATACAGATGATAAGTTGTAATAAATGTACTTCATTTTCGAATAGACATCATGCAATTTATTATTAACTGTAAGAAGTCTTTATATATGATTATGAAATGGAACGGATGGGGTTACATACCCTAAAGCGATAAGCCTCCTGAAGCTTATCGCTTTTAATTTTGCATAAAATAAGAAACTGCTATCATGTCTCTGTTAGACATTAATAGCAGTTATCATCATCAAGTATTATTGTTCTGTTTTTTAATATTACTAAGTACAACTTTCTCAACTTCTTCTAAATGAAATGCCATCTTATGTTGCGCAAGCTCTGCATTTTGAGATTTAATAGCTTCAAAAATTTCTTTATGCTCATTATATAACTTCTCGATTGATTTACTTTTCGTATATAAATAAATCCTTCTCGTTTCTTTCATTGTATGTCTCATGATTTCAGATACATTTAACAATAATTGTTTAAGCATATCATTTTTAGCCGCTTCTACTACAGCTAAATGAAATTTCAAATCAGAAGCTTCTCCTAATTCATTGTCTTGAATGGCTTGTTTCATATCTTTTAATGCAGATTCAATAGCATGCAAGTCATCATCTGTTCTTTTTTCTGCTGCTAGTCTTGATACACCGACTTCAACAATTTTACGGACTTCTAGTAAATTTTCAATATCTTTAACGTCTCCATTGATTGCTTCGATATTAAAATAAACTTCTTCTCTTTCAACGATGAAAGTACCTTGCCCGTGTTTAATTTCAACATAGCCCATTGCTCTTAACGCATTCAATGCTTCTCTTATCGTTGCTTGTCCTACCCCAAAACTTTCAGATAAAGCCTTTATAGATGGTAAGCGGTCTCCTATTTTCAAACGACCTTCATTAATATCTAATATGATGACATCTGCAACTTTTTCGTATAATTTCTTGTTCGATATCTTCATTCTTCTTTCTCCACCTTGTTAAAATCATTAGTAGAGCAATTATATCATTTAAAATATATTTCATCTTAAAGAATTTAAATTATTGATGAAATTCTCTTTTAATACTTTCCATTGCTTCTTCTAATGTTGCACCTGTTGATAAAGATACACTTGCTAAAAATGCACCTTCTACAATGGGACCGTCTACTTTGTACAATTTATGTTCACCATCATATAAGTCTAACGCCATTTCTAAATTCATTTCAGATGAACCAATATCGTAAAATAACAATGCATCTTCAGTTAATGCATCAATCACTTCATTAACCGTATCAATACTTGTGCCGATTTCACCTTCATTTGTCCCACCTTTTGCGATAACTGTAACACTTGGAGACATTTGTTCCAATAATGCTTTTACACCTTGTGCGATATCGTTACTATGACTAATAATACCTATTGTCGCCATATTTACACACCCTCACTTAAAGCTTTTAATACATAAACCATACTTTGAGCACCAGGATCTATATGTCCTATAGAATCCTTTTTGAAATAGGCTGCTCTACCTTTAGTTGCTTCTAAATCTTTAGTATCTTCAGCGAACTGTTGCAACACATCTTCAGATAATGAATCGCCATTCGATAAGTGATCTGAGGCTTTTAATAACACATCATACATTGTTTTTTCGCCGCCTGTTACTTTACCTCTAGCTGCAACTGCATCTTTAAAAGTATTTATATATTCTAATAAATTATCAGAAGTGATTTCGTCATAATCTAGACCTGCCATTTTAACAAAGCTAAATCCATACAGTGGACCTGATGCACCACCTACTGAACTCATTAAAGTCATGCCAGTAGATTTCAATATATTACTCACTGTATCTCCTGTAACTTTTTCGTCCACTGCTTTAAATCCGCGCAACATATTAACACCATGGTCGCCATCACCGATTGCTCTGTCTAATTGCGTTAAATTTTGTTCTTCTTGTTCAAACGTATGACTTAAATCTTTAAGTTTGTTTAACAATGTTTCTGCGTTCATTTAAAATGCCTCCTATTTAAAATATTTACTTTCTGTCGGTGCGTTAAATGCTTCTTCAACTTCTTGTTGATAAGGCACTAATGTAATAGAAAATCCTTGCATATCGAGTGCAGTCATATAATTACCAACAAAATATTTTTTAACCTCTAATTCATTTTGCTCTGCATATTCATTAAAATAATGCGCGATGATTGCAAGTTCTGAATCTGGTGTCGCACCCATACCATTAATCATAACGATTAATGATTTATCAGAAACTTCCTTTTCAAGTTCATGCATTAAACGGTTAATGATTTTATCGATTGTTTCAATATTTTCTTGATAAATACCACGTTCACCATGAATACCAATACCAATCTCCATTTTATTATCATCTAAATCAAATCCGTATTGACCAGTTGTTGGTACTAAACAAGGATAAATGGCCATTCCAATCGTTCTAATATTTTCAATAAATGATTCTACTTTTTCTTTAATAGTTGCTAAATTATTTCCATTATCAGAGAGATAGCCGGCATACTTATGAACAAGAACTGTACCTGCTACACCTCTTCTATCTTGTTCATTTTCAATAGAAATATCATCACGTACGATAACTGATTGGCAAGATATACCTTCCATTTCTGCCATCTCTTGCGCCATTTCAAAGTTCATAACATCTCCGGCATAATTCTTAATGATTAATAAGACACCTTCATCAGTCGCGACATGTTTAATCGCTTCGAGAATTTTATCTGGTGTAGGAGAAGTAAAGACTTCACCACATACAGCTGCATCTAACATACCTTCAGCAACATATCCAGCATGTGCAGGTTCATGACCAGATCCACCACCAGAAACTAAAGCAACACCACTCTTTTTAACATTTTTACGAACGACAACATTGTCACTAATAATTTCAACTGAGTTATCCATTACTTCGATTCCCTTAAGCATATCCGCTACAAAGTTTGTTTTTTCATTCATTAATTTCTTCATAAAATGACCTCCCGTCTAAATTCTATGTTTTCTATTCCATTATAAAACGTTTAGATAGGTAAGCGTTAACAATATGAGTTAATAAGAGATGATAATTTAAGTTTGAGCTTGTATGTGGCGCTTACGGACAGAATTCCGAGAAATATCCCTAAGAGAGTACCCATCTTATTACCATTATTCTGAATTATGGTTGATACATTACCATCCACAACTAAAAAATCCGAGATAAAGCCTGTTGTCCCGGATTTCAACTTATTATTCTTCTATTCGATACACTCTAGTTTCAAATGGTTCTAATTCGTTGGTATCTTCTATCGTTATATAGTTGTGCAATAATAACTTACTTTTTTCTATATTAAGTGGATATGTGATAGTAGCTTTTTCGCCTGTTAAGTTACTCATAATAATAACTTCTTCGTTATCTAATATGCGTTTATAGCTATAGATTTGTTTATGATCTTTATCGACTAGTTCGTATTTACCGTAATTAAACACGTCATAATCTTTTTTCAATTGAATCAAACGCTTATAATAATTTAATACAGAATGCTCATCTTCTAACTGATCTGCTACGTTGATTGTTTTGTAATTTGGATTTACGAGGAACCATGGTTCTGTTGTGGAAAATCCTGCATACGCACGATTATCCCACTGCATCATTGATCGAGAATTATCTCTATTTACTTTACTCAAATTATTTAATAAAGATGATGTATCTTCTCCATTTTGTTCTTTCAATTTAATTTCATTTTTAACAGAAACATCATTAAAATCTTCTAATGATTCAAACGGATAGTTCGTCATCCCTATTTCTTGTCCTTGGTAAATAAATGGTGTGCCTTTTTGTAAGAAATAATTTGTCGCATGACTTGTTGCACTTTCATACCAATAATGCTCATCATCTCCCCAAGTTGAAACGAGTCTTGGTTGATCATGATTTTCGATAAATAGTGCATTCCATCCTACACCTTCAAGTTGGTCTTGCCATTTAGACATGATATTTTTATATTGTATAACATCAAATCCACTATCTTCTGTATTCCATAATCCTAAATGTTCGAACTGAAAAATCATATTAAATATACCATTATCAAAGCCTACCCAATCATTCGCATCATCAGGACTGACACCATTTGCTTCACCTACCGTCATAATGTCATATTTATTGAATGTTTCATCTCTCAATTCACGTAAATGATTTAATATACCTGGTCTATTCGTATAACGTTCAAATGCTGCTTTATACTGTTCATCACCAGGTTCTACTGGTATGTCGCCATCTTCAAATGATTTTTGAATATGTGTAATCGCATCTACTCGGAAACCATCGATACCTTTATCAAACCACCAGTTAATCATATTATATAATTCCGAACGGACCGCTTCATTCTCCCAATTTAAATCTGGTTGTTTTTTACTGAAAATGTGCAAGTAATACTCATCTGTTTCTTCAGTTCTTTCCCAAGCTGAACCGTTGAATATACTGCCCCAGTTATTAGGTTCTTTACCGTCTTTTCCTTCTTGCCATATATACCAATCTCTTTTAGGATTGTCTTTACTCGATTTAGACTCGATAAACCATGGATGTTCATCTGATGTATGATTGATGACTAAATCCAATATGAGTTTCATACCTTTATCGTGTGTCTCTTTTAAAAGTAATTCAAAGTCCTCCATCGTACCAAACTCATCCATAATGTCTTGATAATCACTAATATCATAGCCATTATCATCATTAGGTGATTTAAATATTGGTGAAACCCAAATCACATCTATACCTAGATCTTTCAAATAATCTAACTTTTCTCTAATACCATTTATATCACCAATACCATCATTGTTAGAATCATTAAAACTTCTAGGATAAACTTGATAACATACCGCTTCTTTCCACCAAATTCGTTCCTCCATCATTTAGTCACCTCTTATTTTATCGTTGATTTTCTCTCTATTATATCTGTTGGAATAATCGTATTTTTTCTTAAAATATTAGGATTCTCAATCAGTTTAATTAATGCTATACCTGCTTCCTCACCTAAATGTTCAGGATAAATATTTACAACCGTTTGAGGTGGTGAAGCAAAAGTATTAATAAATGAATCATTAAATGTTGCTGTCATCACTTCATCTGGCACTCTTATATTAAGTTCATATAATGAGCTTAATAAATTAATATTGATCATGCTATCTGATGTAATAATCGCTGTAGGGCAAGCCGCAGTTTCTTTCATTTCTTTAATGATTGCTAATATTTCATCTCTATTAGGATTTGCATGATAAATTTCATATTGATTAATACCATGTTTATCGCAAGCTTTCTTAAAGCCTTCTACCCTATCCAATGCAACAGCATATGAATCTGGTTCAGCTATAAAAGCTATATGTTCATGCCCTTTTTGAATCATAAATTCAGTTATCATTTGGCTTGCTTCGACATTATCATTGTCGATATGAATAATTTCTCTTTCACCTAGTTGTTTACCTACAACAACAAACGGAAATTGATATTTTTTGAGTAGTTGTGTAACAGGATCATTTTCTTTTGAATAAAGCATAATAAAGCCATCTATTGATTTAGATTTAATGAGATTTTCAACTTCAACTAATAAGTCAGCTTGTTCAACTGATGTTGTCATAATCGTAGAATATTCTCTTTGTTTACAAGCAATTGATATCCCCATCAGAACATCTGTAAAGAATGGATTTTGTGTCATTTCTTTAGAAGCTGATTTTAAAATTAAACCAATCGTTTTAGATTTTTGTGTTACAAGTGTTCTCGCGGCAATATTAGGTTGGTAGCCCAATTGCTTCATCACAGCTTTAACTTTCTTTGATGTCTTATCACTTATACTTTTATGTCCACTAATCACTCTTGATACTGTTGATGGTGCAACATTTGCTTCTTTCGCAACATCTTTTATTGTAACCACGAGATCACTCCTTTATTATCCTTTTGTAGCACCTGCCGTTAAACCAGTCACTAAGTATCTTTGTAATAATAAGAATACGATAGAAATTGGTATTGCAATCATCATTGCCCCAGCAGCAAATACTGTAAAGTTGTTTCCGAATTTATCATTTATAAAATTAAATAATCCGACTGCTAGTGTGTATTTTTCAGGACTTCTTAATAATATTCTTGGCAGAATAAAGTCCATAAACGGTCCCATAAAATTAAATAGTGCAACAACTGCTAGAATCGGTTTAGCTAACGGTAACATAATTGTGAAAAATATTCTCATATGTCCTGCACCATCTATTTTAGCAGATTCATCTAATTCTTTAGGGATTGTATCGAAATATCCTTTTACTAAGAATGCATTCATCGGAATGGAACCACCTATATAAATTAAAGTAAGACCAAATAGTGAATCTAATAAGCCTATTGTATTTAATAAGATATAAATTGCTACCATTGCCATCAATACAGGGAACATTTGTAAAATTAAAAATGCAATCAGTCCGTATTTTCTACCGACAAAACGATATCTTGAAAATGCGTATGACGTTAAACCAACAAAGATCACTGAGAATAATGCATTAGCCGTCGCCACGATTAAAGTATTCTTATACCAAGTGAGGTAGTCACTTGATGGATCAGTTAGTAAATAAATATAATTTTTCAAAGATGCATCTTTCGGAATCATCGAAGAACCATAAAGATTAGAACCTGAGTTGAGTGATAATCCTAAAGTCCACAGTAATGGATAAATAATGATAATAAACATAATAATCAAAATGCCATACATGGTAATCGCTCTTAATATATTTTTATTCTTCTTATTCATTAAATATCCCCCTCATCTTTAAAAGTACTCGTCTTTCTAAATTGTAAGAATGCAATAATGGCAATAAACACGCCAATAATTAATGAAATCGTTGCAGCCATATTATAATTTTGCATATCAAATGTTAATCGATAAACCCATGAAATTAAGATATCTGTACTACCTGCATTCTGACCAGAAACAGGTGGACCACCTTTATTAAATAAGTAAATTAAATTAAAGTTATTAAAGTTTCCTGCGTATTGCATAATTAATAATGGTGCAGTCGCAAATAAAATATGTGGAAACGTAATATTTCTAAATTTTTGCCAACTTGATGCCCCGTCCATATCTGCCGCTTCATACCAGTCTGATGAAATACTTTGTAGAACACCTGTGAATAAAGCAAATACGAATGGGAATCCAAGCCATACTTGAATTAATATTAAAGCAACCTTTGCCCAGAACGGATCATTTAACCATGCTGGTGCAATACCAAATAATGGTTGTAAGATATCATTATTAATCGAACCAAAATCATCATTAAAAATGGCAGCAAAGATTAATATTGTCACAAACGATGGCACTGCCCAAGGTAAGATTAATACTGTTCTAATTAGCTTTTTAAATCTAATAAGTGGATGATTAACAATAATAGCTAGTAATAACGCTAACGCGATTTGTAAAGTAGTCGCTACTAAAGTCCAAACAATCGTCCAAGTTAATACGTTAAAGAATGTTGTCTTCCAAATAGGTACCGTAACTAATGATTTAAAGTTATCAAATCCTACCCATTCTAATAAATGTCTAGGTGGTGCATTATATAAATTGTAGTTTGTAAAAGCTAAAAAACACATGAATAAAAGTGGAAATACGACAACAAATATTAATAAAAAGATACCCGGTGATATTAATAAATATGGGAAAGTCTTATCCCATGTTGCCGTCATTCGACCTTTACGATCTTTAATTTCAAATCCTTTATTATATTGATCTGCATTACGATAAGCATCTATGATATTCACGACATATAAAGTGATCGCAAATGCAATTAATAATAACGAAATGATACCTTGTGCTAATAGAACCCTTGAATCATCTAATTTAGGCACTGTACCTAAAGTGAATAATCCCCAGAATCCAATATTCATAAATTGATAAAATACTGAAATAAAACTAATAAAAAATACGATAAATATACTACCTTTTATATATCTTTTATTATAGAACTGGCCAATACCTGGAATAATCGATAGCATGGCTGCTAATTTTGGATTTCTCATTTTCACACCTTCTTTTATTTTTTAGATGCATTCATAATTTCTACTTGTTCATCAATACCGTTTTTCGCTTCATCAAGTGCTTCTTTAGGATCTTTACCGTTGGACATAAATACTGCTGCATTTCCCATCGGATCCCATACTTGACTCATCTCTGGAATATTTGGCATTGGAATAGCATTTTGAGCTTGTTCTTCATATGGCTTTAATAATTTATTTTTAGAAGAAACGTCTGTACGACCTGTAATTTCTTGCATTTCATCTGTATATTTCTGCATATTATCTTTATTTGTTAAATACAGCATTAAGTTTTTAGCCCAGTATTTCTCTTCACTATATTCGGATATAAACCAACCTCTTACCCCTAGGAATGGTTTCATTTCTTTACCATTATCAGTTGGGAAAGTTGCTGTTCCGAAATCATCGCCAAGTGCTTCTTTAAACTCATTCGTTTGCCAAGGTCCTGTAACAAACATGCCTACTTTGCCTTCTTTAAACAGTCCAACAATAACATCTTGATTAGCTGACTTCGTAATATAACCTTTGTCATACCAAGATTGTAATCTCTCTCCATTTTTTACGACAGATGGATCATTTACTGCAACATCATTTGTATTAAATCCATCTTTTTCTTCTTTAAATATGTATCCGCCTTTTGAGAATAAAAATGGATAATTAAAGTAGAAGTTCTTTGCATCAAACATAAATCCATATTGCTTTTTATCTTTATCCGTTACATCTTTTGCGATTCTTTCAACATCATCCATCGTCTTTGGTGGTGTCTTAACGAGTTTCTTGTTATAGACAACAGCCGTTGATTCTACGATAACGGGTAATGCTAACTGTTTACCTTCATAATTTAAAGCTTGTAAAGCTTCTTTGGAATAACCTTTCAATTCTTCATCTGTAAAATCAATTTCTGCCGCTAATCCTTGTAAATATGCATCACCTGCACGGTCATGCGGTTGAAAGAATAAGTCAGGTCCATTACCTGAAGGACCATCAAGCGATAAGTTATCTACTTGATCATCTTGAGCTGTATTTTTAAGAATGACTTTAATACCTGTCCTTTTTGTATAATCTTCCGTTACTTTCTTGTAAAAAGACATTTGTCTATCGCCATCTACCCACATCGTAAGTGACTTAGGTTTGGCTGTTTTTTCATCATCGTTAAGTGCTTTATCAATATCTTCTTGTGTTCGATTAGGACCACAACTTGCAAGCAATAATGTCACGAGTAATATTGAGCAAATTTTTATTAAATGTTTCATCTAATCCCCTTCTTTCATTAATTGTTGATTCACTCAATAAATTAATTTTTTATTTTTTCTCCAGTTTCCTTATCAAAGAAGTGACATTTATTTAAATCTAAAGCGAGCTCAATTTCATCATTTGGATGAATCACTGTTCTAGCATCTAACTTGGCACATATTTCTTCATCGTTAAATAATCCGTGGATCATAATTTCAGAACCTAATAACTCACTAACAAGTACTTTAGTTTTGAAGGTTACATCTTTATTAGCCTTGATAAATACAGGTTCATCATGAATGTCTTCTGGTCGAATACCGAATCGTATCGTCTTGCCATCATAGCCGTTATGATTTAACATGCGTGCTTTACTTTCATTTAATTTAATCACTTGATTGCCAATCACTAACTCGTCTTTATTAACCTTTGCGTCAAAGATATTCATTGCAGGTGAGCCAATAAATTGTGCAACAAACTCATTCTCAGGTGCATCATATACTTCACGAGGTGTACCTATTTGCATAATATCGCCATCTTTTAAGACAACAATACGTGTTGCCATCGTTAAAGCTTCTGTTTGGTCATGTGTGACATAAATCGTTGTAGTTTGTAATCGTTCATGCAACTTTAATATTTCCGTTCTCATTTGAACTCTTAATTTCGCGTCTAAATTAGATAAAGGTTCATCCATTAAGAATACTTTCGCATCTCTTACAATCGCTCGACCTAATGCGACCCTTTGTCTTTGACCACCTGATAAAGCTTTAGGTTTTCTTGGTAAGTATTCTTTTAATCCAAGAATTTCAGCTGCGTATTGAACCCTTTTATCTATTTCTTTTTTATTCATTTTTCGTAGTTTAAGACCAAACGCCATATTGTCATAGACTGTCATATGTGGGTATAATGCATAATTTTGAAAGACCATTGCGATATCTCTATCTTTCGGTGCGACATCATTCATTCTTCGATCATCAATTGAAAAATTTCCTGATGTAATGTCTTCTAATCCTGCGATCATTCTCAAAGTTGTAGACTTTCCACACCCTGATGGACCAACGAAAACAATAAACTCTTTATCTTTAATATGTAAGTTAAAATCATGTACTACAGTATTACCTTTGTCGTAAGTCTTCTTTATATTCTCTAATTTCATTTCAGCCATAGATAAACCCTCCATAATTGTAATCGCTTTCAAAATTTAATATAGATTTATCATATGTGTAAAAAGTTAAAAAGTCAACAATTTTATGCAAACGATTGCATTGTTGTTTTCCAACAATATGAGTCATTTATTTTCAAAAGAAAGCCTTTACATGCAAACGATTGTATCTTTTTTGAGTTAAACTTCTTGCAATTATAGTACATAGGGTGTACTATACTCTTTGTATTAAGTACAGGAGGTGTACTAATTATGGAAGAAGAATTAAAAAAAGCTTTTAACCTATTCCAAGAATCCATCATTAATATACACAGTGAAGTTGCAAAGATTTTAAATAACTCTGGATTAGATGAAGTAGTTTCTAAAGAACAATATCAAACTTTAAAAATTATTAAAGATTTTCCTAGATGTACATACAGTTTTATTGCTGCTAAACAAGGTGTCTTTAAAACTGCTATATCAAACAGAATTAATAAATTGAAGAACCAAGACCTCATTGCAATTCAGCAAGGCGAAGATAAGAGAGAGAAATCTGTTATGCTAACGGATAAAGGTTTCGAACTTGTAAAGCGTACTGAAGATGTTATTTACGAAACATTTAATCGTAAACTGTCTTCTCACTTTTCAAACGATGAGATTATAACGTTTGTTAAACAATTAGAGAAAGCTAATAAACTTATAACAGGAAAGGACAATGTTAATCATGTTTGATGATATAAAAAATTTATGGACACATAAGTTTCTACTCGTATCACTTATAGCAATTATGCTTATTCCACTTATTTATAGTTCAGTATTTGTAGGTTCATTATGGGATCCATACGGAAAGACGGATTCATTAAAGATATCTGTAGTGAATAGCGATAACGGTGGAAGAATCAATGGTGAAAAGGCAGACATCGGTAAAGACGTAGTAGATAAATTAAAAGACAATGATAAATTTAAATGGGAATTTGTTTCTCAAAAAACTGCTGACAAACATTTAGAACATGGTGAATCATATGCTGTCATTTCTATACCAGCTGAAACGACTAAAAATGCAGGTTCTATGTTAGACAAAAATCCTAAAAAAATCGACTTAAATGTCAAAACGAACCCTGGTTATAGTTACACTGGTTCACAAATCGCATCTAAAGCTACTACAGCTGTTGAAGATAACTTAAGTGAATCTGTTCGTGAGAAATATATTTCAGAATCATTTAAAGGTATGAATAAATTAACAGATGGTTATAAAGATACTTCTAAAGCACTTGGACAAATGTCAGATGCAGAATCTCAACTCATTGATGGTAATAAACAAGTTGAGTCTGGATTAGAACAACTTGCTCCAATGGCTGGCGCAGAAGGACAACAACTTTTACAAGGCAGTATGAAAGTATCTCAAGGTTTAAATGATTTACAAGCTAATAACGATAAATTAAAAGCAAATATTGATAAAGCTATTAAACAATCAGATGATAAATACTTTGAAGACAAAAATGTTAAAGCAATCAATAATCCAGTCGTATCAAACGAGGATGATTTAACAGAAGTTAATAACTATGGTCAAAGCTTTGCGCCATATATCCTATCATTAAGTTTATATGTAGGTGCAGTTGCATTCTCAGCAGTTTACCCTATTGATAAACGAATTGGTGATTCTACAGGATTCAAATGGTGGTTAAGTAAGTTTGCAATATTCATGATGCAAGCTTTAGGTTCAGCATTAGCACTAGCGGTACTATGTTTATACGGATTTGAAATTGATATCGCCAATCCAGGACACTTCACTTTAACACTTATCTTATGGAGTATTGCAGCATATATGATTGTGACATTCCTAACAGTAGTATTAGGTAATATCGGTAAATTCTTAGCGATTATACTATTAATCTTACAATTAGGATCAAGTGAAGGTACATTCCCAATAGAATTATCAGGTAAGTTCTTCCAAGACTTACACCCATTCTCTCCAATGAGTTATGTAATCAAAGCATTAAGAGAGAATATCTTTAACTTCACAAGTGACGTAACTTATGGACAATCAATGCTTATAATAGGACTTATCGCAATCGTATTCGCAGCACTAACATTACTTGTATATGTAATACGTTCTAAATATCCACACTTAAGACGTATCGCAAACGAAAACGATTATTAAGATGTAGAAAAGCACAACCTCGCGTGAGGTTGTGCTTTTTTTGTAGTTTATTTTAAGTAGTGACGGCTCCGTTAGTTACACTTCGGCTGACTTTTGTAATTATAGACCACCATAGTTACATTTCCGGCAACTTTTGTTACTATAGACCACCATAGTTACATTTCCGGCAACTTTTGTTACTATAGACCCCCATAGTTACATTTCCGGCAACTTTTGTAATTATAGACCCCCATAGTTACATTTCGGCTGACTTTTGTTACTATAGACCCCCATAGTTACACTTCGGCTGACTTTTGTAATTATAGACCCCCATAGTTACACTTCCGTCGACTTTTGTAATTAACACACCCGTTATGAACTAGTTTGGACGAAAGTGTTCGTAACACCCTCGTTATAAACAAGTTTGACCAGAAGTGTTCGTAACGAAATCTCTATTAGTACTGTTAATATTCTATTACTATTTTACCAATACTTTTTCCTTCTTCTATTAAACGATGTGCTTCTGTAATTGTTTCTACGCTTAATCCTTTTAATGTCTTGTTTACAGTTGTTTTAATCGTACCTCTATCTAATAAGTATGTTAACTTTCTCAAATATTCATGATGTGCGATCATGTCGTCTGTTTCGTATTTTGGTCTAGTGAACATAAACTCAAATGAGAATGTCACACTTTTATCTTTTAATAAATTTAAATCTACTTTATCCATAAAATTAACAAGTGCTACGATTTTTCCTCTTGGCTTTATCATTTCTGCCATTACATTAAAGTAAGCATCACTACTATGCGTATTAAAGATATAATCTACTTGATTAATTTTATGTGCTCTTAATTCATCTGGTAAATGGTGTTTATGATTGAGTACTATATCAGCACCCATTTTCTCTGACCATCTTCTTGTTTCTTTACGTGATGCAGTCGTGATAACTGTTAGCCCCAAATGTTTCGCAATTTGAGTAGCTACAGAACCTACGCCACCTGCACCATTAATAATCAGTAATTTCTTATCTTTATTATCTTCAGTGTTAGATGAAATATTTAGTCCTTCTAATAATGCTTCAAATGACGTTAGTGCAGTTAAAGGTAAAGCTGCTGATTCAACGTAAGATAAGTGTTCTGGTTTAATGCCCACAAGTCGTTCATCAACTAATTGATACTCTGCATTCGATCCTTGTTTCGTATTTGTGCCGGAATAATAGACTTCATCACCTACATGAAATAATTCTACTTCTTCTCCGACCGCTTCAACGACACCTACTGCATCATAACCTAATATTTTAAATTCCCCATCAGATGTATTTCTTGATTTCGTATCTATAGGATTTATACTCGCAGCTTTCACTTTCACTAAAATATTTCTTTCTTTAGCTTCTGGAACTGGTATATCTCTTTCTTCAAATTCGTTTGATACTTTCAAATCAAAACTGTTACTAAAACCAATTGCTTTCATCTAAAAGTCACCTCTTGTTTATAAATGTTTATGATAATAGTTATGTTCATCATCAATTTGCATGCCTAATTTTTGATATAAACGATTACCAGCTATATTTGATTTTTCGGTTTCTAAATATATTGTCTCATATCCACTTTCTTTCCCATAAGTAAATGCTTGATTCATTAATTGTTCTCCAATTCGTTGACCTCTCGCATCTGCTGTTAAAAATAAATCATTAATAAAAAGTAGGTTTGACATTTTCATTGATGACAACATCTTGTATAGTTGTACAAATCCTAGCACTTGCTCATTCGCTTCAGCTATAAATATAACAGCATCTTCACGAGAAACATTTCTATATATAAATTCATACGTCGTCTTTATATCTGATTGTTGACCAAAATGAACACGATAGTCATCAAATACAGCAATAACTTTCTCTATCTCATTGAGTTGTAATCTTCGAATATTCAATCCATCACCTCATTTATCATTAACGGTCTCCCATTACAGTTTTAGTATCAGCTTTTGCTTTTGGACGAACGACAAGTTCACCATTACATTCTGGACATACATAATATAAATTTTCAGCGCATTCTCTGCAGTATGTTGTTTCTTGAACACATATAAAAGCATTACTTTTCTTATGAAATTTATAACCACATTTTTCGCAATTCGGTTTCATCTCTAAAGCCATTTCAATCACTCCATAAAAATATGTTAGTATATACATAATTATCATATCACTTTTAAGTACATAAAATGAATTTTAAGGTGTGATTCTATGGAAAAAGAATTCGTAGGTAAATGTGCAAAATGCCAAACAGATATTTATTGTAATAGTGGCTTTATAGAAGGTGTCGTGCAAGAAGATAAAACATTATTATGCTTTGACTGTTCTAACAAAAAAGAGAGAAAAGAAACTTAATCGTTTCTCTTCTCTCTTTTATTATACGCCTTGATCTAATTTATCTAACATTGATTTCATCAACTTAATTTGACCAGTATGATAATTCGTATGCAATATGCCAAATGGAATTGTTTCTGCAAATGTATCCATATTCGCTATCGGTGCTTTTCTAGATTTGTCCATTTGTTCATCAAGTGCATTTAATATTCTTTCTAGTTGTTGATTTAATATGCCTTTTAATTCTTGGAAAGTTGGTTCAACACCTGTAAAATCCTGTGGTGAAGTACCTGGTGAGAATGATTTACCTAACTTTTCACCGAGTATATTACCTTCTTCACTTGTACCAAAGACAAATGATTCATTTGCCACAATTACGTGACCAAGTTGCCATTTAATATTATTTTTTGCTAACTCCAGTTGAAAATCCGCTTGTTTCTCATCTATATCTTTGACAACATCAGATAGCATACTATAAGAAATTCGGAACTGCGCTTCTATCATTTCAATTCCCTCCGTTTTTACTCAGTAATCGCAAAATAATTACCTTGTTTATCATGAAAATTAAATACTCTACCCTCAGGCATTTCTATAATATCATGACCAGTTAATCCTCGTTCTTTTAACGACTTATATAATTCATCAAAATTCGAAGCTTTAAACATTAAAGAAGGTGTTTCTAAACTCACTTCAGGACTGTACTTTTCAATAAAAGCTTTATCAAATAATACAAATGACGTTTCAGCATCTTCACTAGGCGCAATTTCTACAGACTTGAAACCTTCAGGCAACTCATCTTCAGACTTCACAACAAAGTTCATTACATCCTTCCAAAATTCAACAGCCTTTTCTTGATCATCAACATATAACATGACTTGATGTAACTTTTCAATCATACATATCACCTTCATTCATTTAATATATTTAGAATACGCTTTATACGATTCAAGTGCAAAAATAACAAAGTTTAACTTCACTCTGCATCCTTTTCATAAACCATGATGTCACCAGGCTGACAATCCAAGTATTCACATATTGCTTCTAGCGTACTAAATCTAACAGCTTTAGCTTTTCCAGTCTTTAAAATAGATAAATTTGCAATCGTAATATCTACCTCTTGAGCAAGTTCAGTCAGAGAAACATGCTTTTCTTTTAATATTTCATCTAATTTAATTTTTATCATCTTGTCACCCTTAAACAGTCAAATCATTTTCTTTTTTTATTGATTTAGATTCATTATAAATCGTAAGGAAGTTTAACATCATTAAAGAAATATTCAACAATAATACCGTTGTAAATGGTGCAGTATTTAATAACTCTTTATATGTTACATCCACCCCAATATTGTTTTTCATAGTATTTAACGTAGCATATATCATAATAATGATTGAAGAATAGAATATTTTATTGTAATTCCCAGAATTAAAGAAGTCCTTTTCATTGATATTTTTTAGAAAACTTAGAACAAATATAAAGAAAACTACTGTTAACAACGATTGAATAGTAAAGCATATTAAGTAATAGAATACGCCATCCTTTAAATTAAATGCTGTACTTACAGGTACTTTGATAAAGAAACGTACAAGAACAAGACCCAGCATCAAAGTATTAATGATCATTGTAATTATCGTAATCATATAAGTACGTTTTTCAGTTTTGCTAATTTTACTCATCGAAACCTCTCCCTTTTATCGTTTTTCAATAAAAGTTTAACACCTTTTTTATTGTTTATCAATAAAAATTATCGTTTTTCGATAAAAAATGAGCATAAAACAGTCTGACTGCTTTATGCTCGAATAAATTTTTATTTACATATATCCTTTAACGCTTCTAAATGATTAATAACATACGTTGCAATATCGCCGTTACTAAGATTTTGATGGTCAAAGTAACATGAATCAATACCATATTCATTAGCACCAACAATATCAGATGTTAACGTATCTCCTATCATTAAATAATGTGCAACATCGTCGTCTTTAACACCACTTAAACAATGGTCGAAAAATTGTTTATGAGGCTTTTCAAATCCAATTTTCTCAGAAATAAAATGATCATCAAAATAATCAAAAATACCTGCATCACGCATGCGTTTCATCTGAGTTTCATAAACACCATTAGAAGCACTATAAAGATGATAACCCGCTTCTTTCAAATAACTTAATATATCTCTCGCACCATCAACCAGCTCATGATTATCATTCAACGTCTTTCTAAAAATAGCCTCTTTAGCACGCGCATCAACATTTAAATCAAACAGCTCAAAAAACTCTTTAAAACGAGTCGTTAACACCTCATCCTTCGAAACCTTGCCCTGCTCAAGCTCTAACCATAAACGCTTATTAATATCCTGATACTGTTTAAAATTCAAATCATTAAACACAATACCTTCAGATTCAAAAATCACCCTAATCGCTTCCCTTTCACCAGCATTAAAATCTAATAACGTATTGTCCAAATCAAATAAAATATGTTTATACATCGAAAAATCCCCTTTTAGTCTGTAAGGTTATGGAATATATTATACCATTTCATATAAAAACACTCCTCGAAGTTGTTCGAAAAGTGTTTTAAAGTTATACAATTTACATTACAAGTTAATCCATTCATTATTTCCAGCTATTAAAATTTCTTCATCTTTATTCATTCCAATAGTATAGTCTGATCCTGCACTTACACAAATGATATTTTCCCATTCAGTTATATCACATTGTCCATTATCATTCTTACCGGTTGCTACTACTTTTCCTGATTGAGTTAACCCTACAGAATGATAACTACCTGCTGAAATATATACGATATTCTTCCATTCTTCTATATCACAAGTAGCATATTTATTATCTCCTGTTGCTATAACTGTTCCATCTTGTTTTAATCCTAATGAATGTAGATATCCTGCTGAAATTTGTTTTATATGGTTCCAGTCTGAAACGTTAATCTGTCCTCTTGTGTTATTACCAGTACCAACAACTGTACCATTTATAGACAAACCTAATGTATGCCAATCTCCAGCAGAAACTTGAATGATATTATTCCAAGAAGATACATTACATTGACCTTCAGTATTTCTCCCAATTGCTTGTACACTGCCATCTTTCAATATACCTACTGTATGCATCCAACCACAATCGATATCTATTACATTTTGCCAATCATGTACGTCAATTTGTCCATGCTGATTATTCCCGCTTCCAATAACTGAACCACTATGCATTAATCCTACTGAATGTGTATTACCAGTATTTCTTGCTTTATGTACATTCCCAGCACTAAGTAGCTTAATATTACGCCATAAATCAACATTGCATTGGCCATTTTTATTATTACTTTCAGCTATTACATTATTATTCTTCTCACGAATAAGCACGTGTCTTGAACCTGCAGAAATACGTTTATACTGATCTATCAATACATTCATAATATCTCCTTAATTGAACTTTTATTAAGAATAAACTTTCTTGAAATCATTATAACTTCAATCAGTATGACAACCTCAATACAACTAGTCCATAAAAAAACACTCCTCGAAGTTGTTCGAGAAGTGTTGAAACGAATATTCCGTTGAACACAAATTGCATATACAATTTGCGTACCAAATCTGTAAGCGAACAAGTTCGCAACAACTTTGGCAATATTAACGTTTTGAGAATTGTGGTGAACGACGAGCACCTTTAAGACCAGGTTTCTTACGTTCTTTCATACGTGGGTCACGTGTAAGTAATCCAGCGCGTTTTAATGATCCACGGTATTCTGGATCTGCTTCTAACAATGCACGTGCAATTCCGTGACGGATAGCTTGTGCTTGTCCAGTGAAACCTCCACCTTGAACGTTTACTAAAACATCGTAGTTACCTTTTGTTTCAGTTACATCAAATGGTTGGTTTAAATCTAAAATTAATGATTCAAATGGTAAGTAGTCACGTACGTCACGTTTGTTAATTGTTACGTTACCTTCACCAGGTACTAAACGTACACGTGCTACTGAATGTTTACGACGACCTGTGCCTTTATATTCAACTTGTGCCAATGTAGTATCCTCCTCTTAATTAACCACGTAACTCGTAGTTTTCAGGTTGTTGTGCAGCATGTGGATGCTCTGCACCAGCATATACGAATAATTTTTTACCTTGTTTTTCACCAAGTTTGCTCTTAGGTAACATACCTTTGATAGATGTTTCTAATAAACGAACTGGGTTTTTCTCTTTTAATTCACCAGCAGATACTGATTTTAATCCACCTGGGTGATTTGAGTGACGGTAGTAAATTTTATCTTGTTCTTTATTACCTGATAAGTAGATTTTTTCAGCGTTAATGATGATAACGTTATCTCCTGTATCAACGTGTGGTGTGTAAGTTACTTTATGTTTACCGCGTAAGATTGATGCGATTTCTGATGATAAACGACCTAACGTTTGTCCTTCAGCATCAACAACGTACCATTTGCGATCGATGTTTGCTTCATTAGCCATAAATGTTTGACGCATTATAGTGTCCTCCTAAATTTTAAAAAAGTTCTGGGTTAAGATGTATGTAATTACCTGTACCAAAGCTTCATACATACATCTTATTTCCTTAGTCTGATTCCTGCTTCTATATCTTAAAACACAATAAGATTCCGGGGCTTATCGTGGTGGTGATATAAAACAATACCGTTGTCTATAATATAATTTATTTGTCTTTTTGTCAATTGGTTTTAAACATTTTCTGAAGACTTTTTATTATATATTTTGATATCATTTCCGAACTCATTAATAAGTTCTGCTTTATCTAAATAAATTTTTTCTAAATATAGACCATGTGCTGGTGCTGTATGTGGTACTTTATTTCGATCTTTTTCTTCAAGAAGCTGATGAATATCATCACCGCTTCTCTTCCCTTCACCGACGAGTATTAAATAAGCGACCATCACTCTTACCATATTGTATAAAAAGCCTGATCCTGTAACGATAAATTCAAATCCATCATCTGTTTCAACGACTTCACTTTGATAAATTGTACGTTCTTTATTTTGTACTTCAGTCTTTTGTGAACAGAAACTTGTAAAGTCATGTGTACCTATAAAATGTTGTGCAGCTTGATTCATCAAATCAATATCAACGGATTTCTTTTGTTGTACTTTTGTGTCATGTTCAAATACATGTCTTTCTGGATCGATATAAACTTTATAACGATATTTCTTACCTACACAATCATACCTACAGTGAAAGTCTTCATCAATTTGTTCTACACTTTGTACATGTATATCTTTAGGTAATGCCGAATTAAAAGCATATTCCCATTTATCTGGTTTAATATTTAATGGTGTATCAAAATGAAAATACTGCTCTATGGCATGCACGCCTTTATCCGTTCTACTTGAAGGATGTATTCTTACAAATGTTTGATGCATTCTTTTTAGAATTCTCTCAAATTCATATTGCACAGTTCGTTCATGATGTTGAATTTGAAATCCCATAAACTGTCCACCGTGATATGAAATTTTCACTAACATTCTCAAAGTCTGCACCTCAATTCCTTAATAAATATAATGCTATTGCTACAACAATAATTGTTGCGAATCCAATACTATCTCTTAGTTTCCATTTTAATTTACGATAGGTTGTTCGTTGATTTGAAGCGTTATAACCTCTAGTTTCCATAGCCACTGCTAAATCATCTGCTCGTTTAAACGCCGATATAAACATCGGAATGAGTAGCGGAATAATAGCTTTTAATCTGTTAAATATACTACCTGCTGTTACGTCAGATCCTCTAGATGTTTGTGCTTTTATGATTCTATCTAATTCATCCATTAATGTTGGGATAAATCTAAGAGATATGGACATCATCATTGCGAGTTCATGGACTGGGAACTTAACCTTTTTTAATGGTCTCAACATTGATTCTATTGCATCTGTTAAGCTTATCGGACTTGTTGTTAACGTCATGATTGTAGAAATCATCACTAAAAGCGCAAGTCTTAAAACGATAAATGCACCTTGTACAATACCATTTTGTTCAATTGTGAATAGCTTTAAATCAATGATGACTGGTCCGCCTTTCGTCACAATTAAATGCATGATGAACGTAAAAATAAACAGCAGCATTACAGGTGTTAATCCTTTAATTAAGAACCAGAATCTTATTTGTGCTAAATACATGATGATTAATACAGTTAACACCATAAAGCCATAAGATGCCCATGAATTACAAAAGAATATTAATATCATAAATATAAATACATACAGCATTTTCATACGTGAATCTAATCGATGGATAATTGTATTACCAGGTATGTATCGCCCGATTATTAACTTATCAGTCATGAGGCTTCACCTGCTTTTCATACATATCTTTAAACATCTCTTCACTTGTCGCGATTTGATCAAACTTCATATCATATTTAGCTTCAACTGCTTGTTGAAGTTTAATAATATTAGGTGGTTCAAGATGCGTTTGATTCAGAAGTTCATTATTTGTAAAAATATTAACTGGCTTATCTTCTGCAACGATTTCACCAGCTTTAATGACTTTAACTTCATCCGCATATTTAAGTACGATATCCATTTGGTGTGAAATTAAGATAACCGTAATACCGAGATTTTCATGGATGTCATTGAAGAGTTCCATCATATCATGTTGCCCTTTCGGATCTAAGCCCACTGTAGGCTCGTCAAGGACAAGTATTTCAGGTTCCATAGCTAATACACCGGCAATGGCTATACGTCGTTTCTGACCACCTGAGAGCTCAAATGGAGATTTCTTTAATAAGCTACGATCCATGCTTAACAAATCCATAAGAGATTCTGCTTTTTGAATAGCTGCTTCTTTATCCGTACCGTAATTGAGCGGTCCAAAAATAATATCTTTTTCAACTGTATCTTCAAATAATTGATGTTCTGCAAATTGAAAGACGATACCAACTTTTTTACGCACTGGCGCTAATTTCTTTGATTTCGTCTTCTTCGTAATGTTCGTATCACCGATTGTTAATTGTCCCTCTGTCGGCTTTAATATAGCATTTAAATGCTGAATTAATGTTGATTTACCAGAACCTGTTTGGCCTACAATGGCATAAAATTTAGATTCTGTGAATGTCGTCGAAACTTGATTTAAAGCTCTATATTGATATGGTGTCTTTATACTGTAGTCATAAGTGACTTGATCAAACGTTATTTTCATATTCGATTCACCAACTGTTCGAATGTTGTATATTCATAATTATGATTGAGCAAGTAGTTCATTCTCATAGCAAAAGGTAAGTCTAAACCAATTTCAGTTAAATAGGCACCTTGCTTAAATATTTCTTCAGGTATGTCTTGTTTATAAACTTCACCTTTATTCATCACAATAATTTCATCAGCATTAACAGCTTCTTCTAAATCATGTGTAATAGAGATAACTGTTAAGTGATGTTCACTTTGAATAGATTTAATTAAGTTCATAATACTTTCTTTACCTTCAGGATCAAGCATTGCTGTCGCTTCATCTAAAATCATAATATCTGGTGACATTGCTAATATGCCTGCAATAGCGACACGTTGTTTCTGTCCACCAGAAAGATGACTTGGTTCGAATGTTTTCATGTTTGACATGCCAACTTCTGTTAATACCTCATCAACTATTTCATGCATAACGTGATAGTCTATACTTTGATTTTCCATACCAAATGCTACATCATACTCTACAGTTGAACCAATAAATTGATTATCAGGATTTTGAAATACAATACCTACATGTCTTCTCACTTCATCAATTGTATCGTTCGACAGTAAGATGCCATCAACTACGATTTCACCTTCATAATTTTGGTTAATACCCATCATTAATTTAGCAATTGTAGACTTTCCTGAACCATTATGTCCGACAATAGATGTCCACTTGCCTTTTTGTATATTAAACGAAACATCGCGAAGTGCAGCTGGTTCATTTTCATCATATTTAAATGTAACGTTCGAGAACCTAATCAAATTTTCCTGCACCATAACATTCATCCTTCAACAAGTTAATTACTATATATTTTACAGTATACATACGAAATTGTAAGCATTAATTACTTTAAACATACTAACTATTATAAAATAAAATGCAATAAAAAAAATCCGTATAAACGGATTTAAAATAAAAAAGCGCGCACTCCACCATAGACGAGTTCACGCAATAAGTCATTCAAATGTGGTGGAGTACTCTGAGCTAGACAATATCTATGTGTGGTAAACATTATCATTGCACTCATTTGCTTTGTGTGTGTTAAATAAATTGTATTTATATAGAAATGATTGAAGTGACTTTCGTCACTCCAATAAAGAATAGATTATACTAATTCAATAATTACTGATTCAGCACCGTCACCGCGACGTGGACCAACTTTCATGATACGAGTATATCCACCTTGACGCTCTTCATAGCGTGGCGCAACATCATTGAATAATTTTTGTAATGCAGTGATTGTTTTGTCATCTTCTAAGATTTTAACGTCACGAATCGTTTGAGCAGCTCTACGACGTGAAGCTAGATCACCTTTTTTACCTAAAGTAATTAAGTTATCAACAACTTTACGAACTTCTTTAGCACGAGCTTCTGTAGTCTCGATACGTTCAGAAACGATAAGTTGAGTAGCTAAGTCACGTAACATTGCTTTACGTTGATCAGAAGTACGACCTAATTTTCTGTAACCCATGAATTAACCTCCTTTATTAGTCTTCTTTTCTTAAACCAAGACCAAGATCTTCTAATTTATATTTAACTTCTTCAAGAGACTTACGACCTAAGTTTCGAACTTTCATCATATCTGCCTCAGATTTGTCTGCTAATTCTTGTACAGAATTAATTCCTGCACGTTTTAGACAGTTATAAGAACGTACTGATAAGTCTAATTCTTCGATAGACATTTCAAGTACTTTTTCTTTTTGATCTTCTTCTTTTTCAATCATGATTTCAGCATTTTGTGCTTCATCAGTTAAATTAACAAAAATGTTTAAGTGTTCAGTCATGATTTTAGCACCTAAAGAAACAGCTTCTTGAGGAGATAACGAACCATCTGTCCAAACATCGATTGTTAATTTATCATAATCACTACTTTGCCCTACACGTGTATTTTCAACTGTATAGTTCACACGATTTACTGGAGAATAAAGTGAGTCGATTGGAATGACACCAATTGGCAAATCACTTGTGTTATTTTGTTCAGCTAAAGCATATCCGCGACCTTTATTAGCAATTAAGCGCATCTTAAGGTGTCCACCTTTAGAAACTGTTGCAATTTTTAAATCTGGATTTAAAATTTCAACATCACTGTCATGCATGATATCTTTCGCAGTAACTTCACCTTCATCTTTAATATCGATTTCAAGTGTTTTATCTTCTTCAGAGTAGATTTTTATAGCTAATTTCTTGATGTTCATAATGATAGTAGTAACATCCTCAACTACATTTTCAACTGCTGAGAATTCGTGAAGTACACCTTCAATTTCGATATTTTTAACTGCCGCACCTGGTAATGAAGATAATAGGATACGACGTAAGGAGTTGCCTAGTGTTGTACCATAACCACGTTCTAGCGGTTCAACAACGAACTTACCGAATGTAGAATCATCACTAACTTCTATTGTTTCAATTCTAGGTTTTTCGATTTCAATCATTTAAATATATCCTCCTTATAAACGTCGATTAAACTTTATTAATTTCTATCCAGTGACTCTTGAACATTAGAACTAACAAAAATTATACACGACGACGTTTTGGTGGACGACATCCGTTATGTGGAACTGGTGTTACGTCTTTAATTGCTGTGATTTCTAATCCAGCTGATTGTAACGCACGGATCGCTGATTCACGACCTGGGCCAGGACCTTTAACTGTTACTTCTACAGTTTTCAAACCGTGTTCCATAGCAGCTTTTGAAGCTGTTTCTGAAGCCATTTGAGCTGCAAAAGGTGTTGATTTTTTAGAACCTTTAAATCCTAACGCACCTGCTGAAGACCATGATAATGCATTACCGAAATCATCAGTGATCGTTACGATTGTATTGTTGAATGTTGAACGGATGTGAGCTACACCACTTTCAATATTCTTTTTAACTCTACGTTTACGAGAAACTTGTTTACGTGCCATTTATATGTGCCTCCTTTACTTATTATTTTTTCTTGTTCGCTACTGTTTTAACTGGTCCTTTACGCGTACGCGCATTGTTCTTAGTGTTTTGACCACGAACTGGTAAACCACGACGGTGGCGAATTCCACGGTATGAAGCGATTTCCATTAAACGTTTAATGTTTAAGTTTCTTTCACGACGAAGGTCACCTTCAACTTTGTAACCATCTACAACTTCACGGATACGACCTAATTCGTCATCAGTTAAATCGCGAACACGTGTGTCTTCAGATACGTTTGCTTCTTTAAGAATTTTTTGTGCTGTTGTTTTTCCGATACCATATACGTAAGTTAACGAGATTACTACGCG
>NZ_PPQD01000026.1:121235-242973 GCF_002901825.1 Mammaliicoccus sciuri
ATTTACACCTCTCTTTTATTAGCCTTGTTTTTGTTTGTGTTTTGGATTTTCACAAATCACCATTACTTTACCTTTACGACGAATAACTTTACATTTTTCGCAAATTGGTTTTACTGATGGTCTTACTTTCATCTTTGTATACCTCCTTGTATTTGGAGTGACGATTATTTATAACGATAAGTGATTCTTCCGCGTGTTAGGTCATACGGAGACATTTCAACTGTTACTTTGTCGCCAGGTAGAATTCTAATATAGTTCATACGGATTTTACCACTAACGTGTGCTAAAATTTCATGTCCATTTTCTAATTCTACTTTAAACATAGCGTTTGGTAAAGTATCTAATACTGTACCTTCTAATTCGATTACATCTTGTTTAGCCATGATCATTTCCCCCTTTTTCTATTCATTCTCGTGAAATACAAACGTATTTCATGTTTTAAAACCTGGTCCAAAATTAGAGACATACTTTAGGTGATTAAATCACATAGAATAAGCACAGGTTTATAAAATTGGGATGATTTAATACTTAAGATTTGCATTCGACAACACTTCAAATACTTATCGCTTCTTGTAATCACTCCGATTGTATTCCAAAAACCTAAATACTATCTTGATTCTTAAAATTGAACGCATTCACGCGTTCAAGAATCACCTAAAGCTAGGCGAATTCGGGGTGAAAGCGTCATTACTATAATGATTCAAGAATTTGAATAACATCTTCAGTAACATTATCAATTTGTCTAGAACCATCGATGTTTTTAAGGACACCTTGATTTTCATAGAAATCTAAAAGTGGTTTAGTTTGTTTAACATTAACACTTAAACGATTTGCTACTGTTTCAGGGTTATCGTCTTCACGTTGATATAATTTACCACCGTCAAGATCACAAACACCTTCAACTTTTGGTGGATTAAATACTAAATGATAAGTTGTTCCACATACTTCACAAATTCTTCTGCCAGTTAAACGATTCATAAGTTCTTCTTCCGCAACTTCGATGTTAATAACAGCATCTACTTTACGATTTAAGTCACTTAAAATTTCATTTAATGCATCAGCTTGTTCAACTGTACGAGGAAAACCATCTAGTAAAAATCCTTTTTTCGCATCTTCTTCAGCTAGTCTTTCTCTAACGATACCTATAGTCACTTCATCTGGTACAAGTTCCCCGCGATCCATATAAGATTTAGCCTCTTTACCAAGGTCAGTCTCTTCTTTGATCGCTTTACGGAACATATCACCAGTTGAGATATGAGGAATAGGGTATTTCTTAACAATTTCACTCGCTTGAGTACCTTTACCTGCACCAGGTAAACCCATTAAAATGATGTTCATAAAAACCCTCCTACTTGCTTATCGTCTTCTAAAGCCTCTATATTCACGTTGATTGAGTTGAGCTTCTAAAGTTTTCATTGTTTCAATTGCAACACCGATAACGATTAGTAAGCTAGTACCACCAACTTGTATTGCTTGAGGTAAATTCATTAACTTAATTGCTAAAATCGGAATAATAGAAATTAAAGCTAAGAAAATTGATCCCACAAACGTTAAACGATAAAGCACTTTAGTGATGTATTTTTTAGTTTGATCTCCAGGTCTAATACCTGGTACATAACTACCTTGTTTTTGTAAGTTTTCTGCCATCTTTTCAGGATTAACCTGAACAAATGCATAAAAGTATGCGAAAGCTATAATTAAAATAACATATACAATCATACCAATATTATGAGAAGGATCTGCGTAATTTGTAACTGTTTGCGCCCATTCTTGATCAGGGAAGAATAATGTTAAAGTCTTCGGAAGCATAAAGAATGCCATCGCAAAGATTACCGGAATTACACCTGCTGCATTAACTTTTAAAGGTAAATATGTTGCGTTTGCAGATAAAGAACCACCTGCGCCTTGAGTTTGACGTTTAGCATATTGAATAGGAATTTTACGAATTGCTTGAAGTACATAAACTGCACCAACAGTAAGTAAAATCATACCTACGAATAAACCAATCGCTTTTAACCAAGCCATAGTAGTATCATCTGCGCCAACAAAACTTTGTTGGTAAAACTGAATTAATGAGTTTGGCATAGAAGATAATATACCAGCGAAGATAATAATAGATATACCATTACCAACACCAAATTGTGTTATCTGTTCACCTAACCACATTAAGAAAGCTGTTCCTGCAGTTAAAACAAGTGCTATTAACACATAATTTAAGACTGAAGTATTTTGAATTAAATTACCACCGAGCATATTATTAAATGAATATGACATACCTAAGCCTTGAACAAAGGCTAATACAATTGTGAAGTAACGTGTAAATTGATTAATCTTTTTACGACCAACTTCACCTTGTTTAGACCACTCTGTAAACTTAGGTACAACATCCATTTGTAATAATTGCATTACGATTGAAGCAGTAATGTAAGGCATAATACCCATAGCTAAAATTGAGAAGTTCTGCAAGGCACCTCCACCGAATGTGTTAAACAAATCGGTAATACCTTGCGAACCTTTATTTTGATTAAAAGCATCTGGATTAACACCAGGAGCTGGAATATATGTTCCAACTTTAAATATAACGAGCATTGCTAGTGTGAATAATATCTTGTTACGAATATCTTTAGTCTTCAAAAAACTAACGATCGTTTCAAACATTAGATCACCTCATGCGTTCCGCCCTTACCTTCGATTGCTTCAATAGCTGAAGCTGAGAATTTATGAGCTTTTATTGTTAATTTCTTTTCTAATGAACCGTTTCCTAAAACTTTAACGCCAGATTTTTCAGATTTAACAACACCTGATTCTACTAATAATGCTGGTGTAACTTCAGTTCCTTCTTCGAAACGATTTAATTGATCAAGATTAACAATTGCATATTCTTTACGGTTGATGTTAGTGAATCCACGTTTTGGTAAACGACGGAATAATGGTAATTGACCACCTTCGAAACCTAAACGAACACCGCCACCTGAACGTGCTTTTTGACCTTTAGTACCACGACCACTTGTTTTACCGTTACCTGTAGCCATACCACGACCAACACGGTTACGTTCTTTACGAGCA
Organism: Mammaliicoccus sciuri; assembly: GCF_002901825.1. Taxonomy (GTDB): domain Bacteria; phylum Bacillota; class Bacilli; order Staphylococcales; family Staphylococcaceae; genus Mammaliicoccus; species Mammaliicoccus sciuri. The sequence continues at coordinate 124,302 of NZ_PPQD01000026.1, forward strand.
CCTTTAACTGGTTTCAACTCATGTAATTTCATTTTGGCACCTCCTTAATACTTTAGATGAATTTATTTTTCAGTAACTTTTACTAAGTGACTTACTTTGTCGATTTGCCCACGAATCGCAGGATTATCTTCAACTACTACAGTTGAGTTTGTTTTTTTAAGTCCTAGCGCTTGAACTGTCTTACGTTGAGTTTCAGGACGACCAATAACGCTACGAGTGAGGGTGATTTCTAATTTAGCCATAGTGTTTGTTCCCTCCTTAATTTAATAATTCTTCTACTGATTTACCGCGTAGACTAGCTACTTCTTCGGCATTTTTAAGTTCTTTAAGTCCTTCGATTGTAGCACGAACCATGTTGATTGGTGTGTTAGAACCTAATGATTTACTTAAGATATCAGTGATACCAGCAAGTTCTAAAACGGCACGAACTGGTCCACCTGCAATAACACCTGTACCAGGTGCTGCTGGTTTAATTAAAACACGACCTGCACCAAAACGTCCAATAACTTGGTGAGGAGTTGTTCCTTCAACACGTGGAACTGTTACTAAGTCTTTCTTAGCATCTTCTACTGCTTTTTTAATTGCTTCAGGTACCTCTTGAGCTTTACCAGTACCGAAACCTACGCGACCATTTTTATCTCCAACAACTACTAAAGCTGTAAAACGGAAACGACGACCACCTTTAACTACTTTAGCTACACGGTTAATCGTAACTACGCGCTCTTCAAATTCTTTAACTTCTTGTTCTTTACGACGCATGAGTGTCCCTCCTTTAAATTAAAATTGAAGTCCGTTTTCACGAGCTGCATCAGCTAATGCTTTGATACGTCCGTGGTATAAATATCCTCCACGATCAAATACTACAGCGTCAACGCCTTTTTCAGCGGCACGTTTTGCAACGATTTCGCCTACTTTAGCAGCTGCTTCTACATTACCTGATTGCTCTAGGTTAAATTCTTTATCTACAGTTGATGCTTGAGCGATTGTTACACCGTTTAAGTCATCAATTACTTGAGCATAAATATGTTTGTTTGAACGATATACGTTTAAACGTGGCTTTTCGCTAGTTCCAGCTAATTTAGCACGTACGCGGGCATGTCTTTTCAAACGAACTTTATTTTTGTCGATTTTAGCGATCATGTTAGTGCTCCTTTCTTATCTTAATGATTACTTACCAGTTTTACCTTCTTTACGACGAACATATTCGCCTTCGTAACGAATACCTTTACCTTTGTAAGGTTCTGGTGGACGGATTGAACGGATATAAGATGCAATTGCACCAACACGTTCTTTTGAAATACCTTCTACTTTAACTTTAGTGTTTTTCTCTACTGATAATGTGATTCCATCTTCAGCAACGATTTCTACAGGGTGAGAATAACCAACGTTTAAGATGATATTTTTACCTTGCATTTGGGCACGGTAACCAACACCAATAAGTTCTAAGTTTTTCTCGAAACCTTTAGATACACCTTCAATCATGTTAGCGATTAAAGCACGAGTTGTACCATGGATTGTTTTATGTTCTTTAGAGTCAGATGGACGTACAACTTCTAAGCTGTTGTCCTCTTGTTTATATGTCATTTCTTCATTAAAAGTACTAGTTAATTCACCTTTAGATCCTTTAACTGTTACTGTGTTACCTTCGATAGTAACAGTAACGTCTGAAGGGATCTCAATAATTTTCTTACCAACACGGCTCATTATGTGGGCACCTCCTTATAATTTTATAATTACCAGATATAAGCTAATACTTCTCCACCGATTCCACGTTGTCTAGCATCTTTATCAGTTAAAACACCTTCAGATGTAGAAACAAGTGCAATACCTAAACCGTTAAGAACTTTTGGAAGTTCATCAGCTTTAGCATAAACACGTAAACCTGGTTTAGAAATACGTTTTAATCCTGTGATAACGCGCTCGTTGTTTTGACCATATTTAAGGAACATACGGATAACACCTTGCTTATCATCTTCGATATATTCTACGCTTTTTACGAATCCTTCTTTTTTAAGGATTTCAGCGATTTCTTTTTTAATGTTTGATGCAGGTAACTCTAATTTTTCGTGACGTACCATGTTTGCGTTACGCACGCGAGTTAACATATCTGCAATTGGATCTGACATTGTCATTTGTGTTTCCTCCTTTCATTCTTTTGAGTTTACCAGCTAGCTTTACGTACGCCAGGGATTTGGCCTTTGTATGCTAGTTCACGGAAACAAATACGGCAAAGTTTGAATTTACGATATACTGAGTGTGGACGTCCACAACGTTCACAACGAGTGTATTCACGAACTCCGAATTTTTGTTTACGTTGTTGTTTAGCGATCATTGATTTTTTAGCCACTTAATTAGCCTCCTTTATAATTAGAGATTACTTTTGAAATGGCATACCGAATTGTGTTAACAATTCACGAGCTTCCTCGTCAGTGTTAGCAGTTGTAACGATAACGATATCCATTCCTCGTACTTTACTTACTTTATCATAGTCGATTTCAGGGAAAATTAATTGTTCCTTAACACCTAAAGTGTAATTTCCACGACCGTCGAATGCTTTTTTAGAGATACCACGGAAGTCACGTACACGTGGTAATGAAACTGAGATTAATTTATCAAAGAATTCATACATTCTTTCTCCACGTAATGTAACTTTTGCACCGATTGGCATACCTTCACGAAGACGGAAAGTCGCAATAGATTTTTTAGCTTTAGTTACTAATGGTTTTTGACCAGTGATTGCTTGAAGTTCTTCAACTGCAGAGTCTAAAACTTTAGAGTTTTGAACTGCATCACCGATACCCATGTTTACAACTATTTTTTCGATTTTTGGTACTTCCATAACTGAACTATAGTTAAATTTCTTAACTAACTCAGCAGAAATTTCATTATTAAACTTTTCTTTTAAACGTGTCAAAGTGGATCCTCCTTTCACTTAATAATTATTCATTTGATGATTTGATTTCTTCGCCAGATTTTTTAGCGATACGAACTTTTTTACCATCTACTACTTTGAATCCAACACGAGTTGGTTCGTTTGTCTTAGGATCAAGTAATTGAACGTTTGATACGTGGATAGTACCTTCTGTTTCTAAGATACCACCTTCTGGATTGAACTGAGTTGGTTTTTGGTGTTTTTTAATGATGTTTACACCTTCTACAACTACGCGTTCTTTCTTAGGTAATGCTTCTAAAACTTTACCAGTTTTACCTTTATCTTTACCTGAGATAACGATTACGTTGTCACCTTTACGTACGTGCATGTGTAGGCACCTCCTTAGGAATTTTGTTTTTTATCATTATAGATTAAAGTACCTCTGGCGCTAGAGAAACGATTTTCATGAAGTTACCTTCACGTAATTCACGCGCTACAGGACCGAATATACGTGTACCACGTGGACCTTTGTCATCACGGATGATTACACATGCATTTTCGTCAAATTTGATGTAAGAGCCATCTTCACGACGTACACCTGATTTAGTACGTACAACAACAGCTTTAACAACTTCACCTTTTTTAACAACGCCACCTGGTGTAGCATTTTTAACAGTAACGACGATTACATCACCAATGTTAGCTGTCTTACGACCAGATCCGCCTAAAACTTTGATTGTTAATACTTCACGAGCACCAGAGTTGTCTGCTACTTTTAAACGTGTTTCTTGTTGGATCATCTTTGTTTGACCTCCCTTATCTTTATACTTCTATTAAATAATTACTGATTCTTCAACGATTTCAACTAGACGAAAACGCTTAGTTGATGATAAAGGACGTGTTTCTGCAATCTTAACGATATCGCCCATTTTTGCTGAATTGTTTTCATCATGCGTTTTATATTTTTTTGAATATTTTACGCGTTTACCATATAATTTATGAGTTTTGTATGTTTCAACAACTACTGTAATAGTTTTATCCATTTTATCTGAAACTACTTTACCAACGTAAACTTTGCGGTCATTTCTTTCACTCACAGTAATGAACCTCCTCTACTTGATTATTTATTATCTGCTGCTTTCTCTTCTTCGATTTCTCTTTCGCGAACGATTGTTTTTAGACGTGCAATCGTCTTTTTAACTTTTCGAATGTTAGCAGTCTCTTCAAGTTGACCAGTTGCTAACTGAAAGCGTAAGTTGAATAATTGCTCTTTAGCTTCTTTGATTTCTTTTTCAATTTCAGTAGTGGTTAAATTTCTGATATCCTTAGCTTTCATTTGTGTCACCACCCAATTCTTCACGTTTTACAAACTTAGATTTAACTGGAAGTTTGTGTGCTGCAAGACGTAATGCTTCACGTGCAACTTCTTCTTGAACACCTGCAACTTCGAACAAGATACGTCCTGGTTTAACTACTGCTACCCATCCTTCAACTGCACCTTTACCTGAACCCATACGTACTTCTAAAGGTTTTTTAGTATAAGGTGTATGTGGGAATATTTTGATCCATACTTTTCCGCCACGTTTCATGTAACGTGTCATTGCGATACGAGCTGATTCGATTTGACGAGAAGTAATCCAAGCTGCTGTTTGAGCTTGTAAACCGTACTCACCAAATGTTACTTCATTTCCGCCTTTTGAACGACCAGTTGTTTTTGGACGATGTTGACGACGGAATTTAACACGCTTTGGTAATAACATTATTATTTTCCTCCTTCACTAGACTTCTTTGTAGGAAGAACTTCTCCACGGTAGATCCATACTTTAACACCTAATTTACCGTAAGTAGTGTCGGCTTCTTCATGTGCGAAATCAATGTCTGCACGTAATGTATGAAGTGGAACAGTTCCTTCTGAATATTGTTCTGCACGAGCGATATCTGCGCCACCTAAACGACCAGATACTTGAGTTTTGATACCTTTAGCTCCCAATTTCATTGCGCGTTGGATAGCTTGTTTTTGAGCACGACGGAAAGATACACGGTTTTCTAATTGACGAGCAATATTATTTGCTACCAATGTTGCATCTAAATCAACTTTTTTGATTTCGATAACGTTGATGTGTACTTTTTTGTTAGTCAATGCGTTTAATTTGTTACGTAATTTTTCAATTTCTGAACCGCCTTTACCAATAACCATACCTGGTTTACCAGTGTGGATAGCGATATTGATACGATTTGCTGCACGTTCAATTTCAACACTTGAAACTGAAGCTTCTTTTAATGCTTCTGCGATATATTTACGAACTTTTAAGTCTTCATGTAAAAGTGTTGCGAAGTCTTTACCTGCATACCACTTTGCTTCCCAGTCACGAATTACACCGACACGAAGTCCGATTGGATTAATTTTTTGACCCACTATATTCCCTCCTTAATGATTTAGTTAATTATGCTTCTTTAACTTCTTTAGCTTCTTTTTCGCCAACTACGATTGTAATATGGCTAGTACGTTTGTTAATCGCACTTGCACGACCTTGTGCACGTGGACGGAAACGTTTCAATGTAGGTCCTTCATTAGCGTAAGCTTCTTTTACTACTAATGTGTCAGGATTTAAATCATAGTTATGTTCTGCATTTGCTAATGCTGACATTAATAATTTTTCAACAACAGGTGATGTTGCTTTGTTTGTTAATTTTAAGATGGCAATTGCTTCTGCCACTTCTTTACCTCTAATAAGATCTAAAACTAATCTCACTTTACGAGGTGCGATTCTTATTGTTCTAGCAACCGCTTTTGCTTCCATTGTGACTTCCTCCTCTTTTTAGAAATTAGCGTTTAGTCTTTTTGTCGTCTGCAGCATGACCTTTATAAGTACGTGTAGGTGCAAACTCTCCTAATTTATGTCCAACCATATCTTCAGTAATGAAAACTGGCACATGTTTACGACCATCATATACTGCTATTGTATGTCCGATGAAGTTAGGAAATACTGTTGAACGACGAGACCATGTTTTAATAACTGATTTTTTTTCACCTTCGTTTTGAGCTTCAACTTTTTTCATTAAATGATCATCAACGAAAGGTCCTTTTTTAAGACTACGAGCCATTATGGCGCCTCCCTTCTTATTTAATGCGCGCGGCATCTAAGCCGCACACGTAAATAAGGTATTATTATTTTTTCTTACGACCACGAACGATAAATTTAGATGAACGTTGGTTTTGTTTACGAGTTTTCTTACCAAGTGTTGGTTTGCCCCATGGAGACATTGGTGATTTAAGACCGATTGGTGTACGACCTTCACCACCACCATGTGGGTGATCGTTAGGGTTCATTACAGAACCACGAACTGTAGGACGTTTACCCATCCATCTAGAACGACCAGCTTTACCAATTGTGATTAATTCGTGTTGTTCATTACCAACTTGACCGATTGTTGCACGACAAGTAGATAAGATCATACGAACTTCACCTGATTTAAGACGAACTAGTACGTATTTACCTTCTTTACCAAGTACTTGAGCACTTGTACCAGCTGAACGGACTAATTGTCCACCTTTACCTGGTTTTAATTCGATGTTGTGAATTGTAGTACCAACTGGGATATCAGTTAATGCTAATGCATTACCTACTTTGATATCTGCATCTGGACCATTGAATACTTCTTGTCCTACTTTTAATCCTTTAGGAGCAATGATATATCTTTTTTCACCATCTGCGTATACTAATAATGCGATATTAGCTGAACGGTTTGGATCATACTCGATAGTTGCTACTTTAGCAGGAATTCCATCTTTGTTACGTTTGAAATCAATTACACGGTATTGACGTTTATGACCGCCACCTCTGTGACGAACTGTCAATTTACCTTGGTTGTTACGTCCCGCTTTTCTCGGAAGCGGTTGTAATAAAGACTTTTCAGGAGTCGTTGATGTAATTTCAGCGAAGTCTGAAGATGTCATATTACGACGACCATTTGTAATTGGCTTATACTTTTTAAGAGCCATTGTCGTTTTACCTCCTTAATGGTAATTGTTTTTAGTTAAATAGGTCTATTGAAGAACCTTCTTTTAGAGTTACGATTGCTTTACGACGTTTGTTAGTGAAACCATTGTAACGACCAACACGTTTAGCTTTTGCTTTAACGTTCATGATATTTACTGTATCAACTTTCACGTCGAAAATTTCTTCGATTGCGATTTTTACTTGTGTTTTGTTTGCACGTGTATCTACATCAAATGTGTATTTATCTAAAGCCATATCTGATGAAGATTTTTCTGTGATTACGGGGCGCTTAATAACATCTCTTGCTTCCATTATGCGAGCACCTCCTCTACTTTATCCACTGCTGCTTTAGTTATTACGACTTTACTAGAATCTAAGATATCTAATACGTTTAAGCTTTGAGCGTCGATAACTTTAACACCTGGAATGTTACGAGCTGATAATTCAACGTTGCTGTCTACAGTATCAACGATGAATAAAACTTTCTTAGAAAGTTCTAAGTTGCTCATTACATTTTTGAATTCTTTTGTTTTAGGTGCATCAAAGTTGAATGCTTCTAAAACTGTTAATTCGTTACCACTTACTTTTGAAGATAATGCAGAACGTAATGCTAAACGACGCATTTTCTTAGGCATTTTGTAAGAATAACTTCTTGGTGTAGGACCGAATACGATACCACCACCACGCCATTGTGGCGCACGGATTGTACCTTGACGAGCACGACCTGTACCTTTTTGTTTCCAAGGTTTACGTCCACCACCACGAACTGCTGAACGATTTTTAACTGCGTGAGTACCTTGGCGTAATGAAGCACGTTGTAAGTTGACTGCTTCGAATAATACGTGTTGGTTTGGTTCGATACCAAATACACTATCATTTAATTCGATAGAACCTGATTTTGATCCATCTACTTTTAATACATCAATATTAGCCATAATGTTGTTTCCTCCTTTCACCTAAATAATTATTTATTACCTTTTTTAATTGAAGTTGTAAGTTTTACTAAACCTTTTTTAGGACCTGGCACGTTACCTTTAACTAAAATTACGTTATTTTCTGCATCAACTTTAACTACTTCTAAGTTTTGCATAGTAACTGTGTTTCCGCCCATACGGCCTGGTAATTCTTTACCTTTAAATACTTTAGAAGCATCTGAAGCCATACCCATTGAACCAGAGCCTCTGTGGTAACGAGAACCGTGACTCATTGGTCCACGAGAGAATCCGTGACGTTTAATTGAGCCTTGGAAACCTTTACCTTTTGAAACGCCTGTTGCATCAATAATGTCTCCTGCTTGGAAAGTATCTACAGTGACTTCTTGACCTACCTCGTATGCTGAAACATCAATGTTTCTGAATTCACGAGTGAAGCGCTTAGGTGCTGTACCTGCTTTTTTAGCATGGCCTTCAGCAGCTTTAGTAGCATATTTGTTAGATTTACGATCTTTTTTATATGCTTGTTTGTCTTCAAAACCGATTTGAACAGCGTTGTAGCCGTCCACTTCTTCAGTTTTAGTTTGTAATACTACGTTTTGACTAGCTTCTACTACAGTAACTGGTATTAATTCACCGTTTTCTGCGAATACTTGTGTCATTCCAATTTTTCTTCCTAAGATTCCTTTGGTCATCGAAAGTCGCACCTCCTGTTATTTTAATGAATTATAATTTGATTTCGATGTCTACACCTGATGGTAAGTTTAAGCCCATAAGAGCATCAACTGTTTTTGGTGTAGGGTTAAGAATGTCGATTAAACGTTTATGCGTACGTTGTTCGAATTGTTCACGTGAGTCTTTGTACTTATGAACGGCACGGATTACAGTATAAACTGATTTCTCAGTTGGTAATGGAATCGGACCAGACACTTGAGCTCCTGAACGTTTAGCTGTTTCAACAATTTTCTCTGCTGATTGATCGATCATGCGGTGATCATACGCTTTTAAACGGATACGAATTTTTTGTTTTGCCATAATTTTCCCTCCTTGTTCGTCTACTTTATAGTGATAGACTTCTCCACGAAAACTCTCTTACACACCGCCATGGCAAAGCGGCCGGGTGTGTCAGTAACCTCTCGCTTCATCGCTTCTTAAAGTCCAACATTAGATATGATACATGATTTATTTCTATTAATCAATAGATAACCATATATTTTTTTCTAATTTCATCTAACACATACCCAAGTATTATAACGGATTATGCGTTCTTTTTCAATAGGTAAAATTTAAATAGATAATTTGTAATCTAAATGTTATAATATAACAAGCAATTTTAACTAGGTGGTGAAATCATGAAAAGAGGAATTAAATCAGTTTTGCTAGTTCTTTCTATTATATTAGTTGTATCTGAGTTATTATTAGCCATACCTTTTCTAGGTGGAGGAATCGTTCTTTCAACTGGTTATAATGCTTTGGTACTTAATGGAACGTTATACTTTATTACGACTCTCATCCTATTAATAGATAACCAGAATTCTGTTAAAGTAATATTTATCATTCCATTAATCGGACTAATCGCTAGCTTTGTTGCAATCATTCCTATTATTGGCTGGTTATTACATATCGTAATGGTCGTATTAATGATCATCTTCTTATTTACGATTATAATTGCGCCAGTATATATCCCATCTAAATATTACAAGACTACTTATAAAAGTTAATATATAAATAAAAAGCCACGAGACTTCATTAAATGAAGTCTCGTGGCTTTTTTATTATGCATGTACAAATACAAAGTAAGCGACAAAGACGAAGAATAAACCGTACATAATTGGGTGAATTTCTTTATGTCTTTTTGCTACGATCATTGTAATTGGGTAGAATATAAATCCACACGCGATACCTGTTGCAATTGAATATGTTAAAGGCATCATAATCATTGTTAAGAAAGCTGGTACTGCTATCTCAAATTTTTGCCAATCAATTTTACCTAAGTTACTAACCATCAACACTCCTACTATAACAAGCGCTGGTGCTGTAACCGCACTTGTAACAACTGCCATTAATGGAGAGAATAATAATGCTGCTAAGAAACAAATACCTGTTACAACGCTTGCGAACCCTGTACGTGCACCAACTGCAACACCTGCACTAGATTCTATATAACTTGTTGTAGTTGAAGTACCAAATATTGCACCTACAATCGTTGCTAATGAATCAGAGAATAATGCTTTACCTGCTCTAGGTAATTTATTATCTTTCATTAATCCAGCTTGGTTTGCAACCGCAACTAACGTTCCTGCAGTATCAAAGAAATCTATAAATAAGAAAGTTAAAACGACAATTAAGAATTGTACATTAAATATAGTAGATAAATCACCAAACGCTTCGAATGCTGCACCAAATGTTGGTGACACACTTGGTACTTTCCCTACTATACTATCTGGCATTGCAATTAAACCTGTAATTAATCCCGCAATAGCTGTTAAGACCATTCCGATGAAAATTGCTCCTGGTAATTTTTTAGCCATTAATATAATTGTAATGATAATACCGAATACTGCTAATAGTACTTCTGGGTTATGCATAGTTCCAAGTGTAACTAAAGTTGAATCTTCTTTTTTAACAATACCTGCCCCTTGTAAACCTACAAAGGTAATAAACAACCCTATACCGGCAGACACAGCCATCTTTAATTCAAATGGTATTGCATTGATAATAACCTCTCGTAAACCACTCATCGTTAATATTGCAAATATAACACCTGAGAATAACACGCCTGTTAAACCAGTTTGCCATGGAATACCCATTGTTAGCACAACTGTAAACGCGAAAAACGCATTTAATCCCATACCTGGTGCTAAAGCTATCGGGTATTTCGCAATGATACCCATAAATAAACAACCAACTAGTGCTGCTAAAGCTGTAGCAACAAACACAGAACCTTGGTCCATTCTCATTGAATCAGGTACATTTTCAACACTTGCCAAACTTAACATTGATGGGTTAACCGCTAATATGTATGCCATAGATAAGAATGTCGTTAAACCACCAAGAATTTCTCTTTTATAATTTGTTCCTAATTCATCAAACTTAAAGTAACGTTTCATCATAAGACTCCTTTATTAATTTCAACACTGTACATTGTATTACTGGGAACATCAAAAATCAATATTTTTTACGAACATTTATATATTTTAATTTATTTATGTTCGTGTTATAGTTCGCTTTTTACGCTTTATAATCCGTGACAGTACGCCTCTAGCCAACTCAATTAAATACATAAACAAAAACTGAGACATCACATGATGTCCCAGCCTTTATTCAGATTAAGTTAGAACTTCAACCCTTTTAAAGCGTCTTTAAATGGATTGTTTTCTACTTCTTCAGTTTGCATATATTTCTTCATTTCTTTTTTGCCTATTTTACCTGATTTTCTATTTTTAAGTCTTTCGTCCATATGCTCTTGTGTTTCTGTATGACCACATACACATCTATAAGTCGCTTTTTTTCCTGTACCATAGAGTGTAAGTTTTTTCTTACAGTTTGGACATCTGGCATTCGTTTGTCTTTGTTGATTCTTTTTAGTCTTACATGTTGGATCTTGACACACAAGCATTTGACCATTTTTCGTTTTAACTTTAAGCATAAATTTTCCACAAGTCGGACACTCAGTAGTTGTGATATTATCATGCTTGAATTTGTCATCACTTTCTTTAATATCTGTGATGATTTCTCTCGTGAAGTTTCTCATTTCATCCATGAATTTATTTTTAGAATAATTTCCTTTTTCGATTTGAGTTAACTTCATTTCCCAATCTGCTGTTAATTCTGGTGATGTCAGTTGTTCAGGTGCTAAGTTTAATAATTGTTTACCTTTTGGCGTAATCTTAATTTTACCTTGTACCGATTCTATAACATTAGAACTATATAACTTCTCAATGATATCTGCTCTAGTTGCAACTGTTCCGATACCACCTGTTTCATTTAAAGTTTGAGCCAATTTCTTATCTTTAAGTTTAAAGAAATGATGTGGTGATTCCATCGCTTTAAGTAAAGTTCCTTCATTGAAGTATGCAGGTGGTTCTGTATCTTTACTAACGACATTCACTTTTTGTATATTCACGTGCTGTTGTTCTTCAAAAGGTAAAACTTTCACATGCGTCTTTTCTTCATATAATTCCTTAAAGCCTAATTCAACTGCTACTTCTTGTGTCAGTTTAAAAGTTTCTCCTTCACATGTTAATGTCACAGTTGTTTCTTCATATTGATATGGTGGTAATAATACTTCTAAAAATCTCTCAGCTACAAGCATATATATTTTTTGTTCTCTAGGAGATAACTGATCAAAGTTAGGTCTCACTTCTGTTGGTACAATCGCATGATGGTCTGATACTTTTTTATTATCAACAAAATGTTTACCCGCTTTAATTGGTTTCTTAAGCAATGGTACAGCATGAGATTTAAGTGGCGTAGCACTTAATGATGATACTCGTTCTTTCATAGATGAAACCATATCATCTGTTAAGTAGTTAGAATCTGTTCTAGGATAAGTCAGTACTTTATGCTGTTCGTACAATGCTTGCATTGTATTCAACGTTTCTTTCGCACTCATTTTATATCGTTGATACGCTGTTTGTTGCAAACTTGTAAGATCGTATAACTTTTGAGGGTACTTTGTTTTTTTCTTCTTCGAAATATTTTGGATAATACCCTTTTTATTTTGAACTTTTTGTTTAACTTGTTCTATTAAATCAGAATCAAATGTTTTATCCCCACTCTTACTCAACCATTTAAATTTATATCCTTCAACTTCAATATTCATTTGATAATACTTTTCAGGTTTAAATGATTGAATTTCTTGTTGTCTCATTTGTACAAGATTTAAAGTTGGTGTTTGAACACGACCACATGATAATTGCGCGTCATATTTCGTTGTTAAAGCTCTAGTCGCGTTTATACCGACAATCCAATCCGCTTCACTTCTACATAATGCTGCTTGATATAAATTGTTGTATGCTTCACCAGGTTTTAAATTTTGAAAACCTGCTTTAATTGCTTTTTCAGTAACCGAACTGATCCATAGTCGCTTAATTTGCTTTTTGACTTTTGCTTTTTCAATAATTAATCTTGCAACAAGTTCTCCTTCCCTACCAGCATCTGTCGCAATAATAATTGAATTCACATCGTCTCGCTTCATCAAATGTTGAACTGTGTTAAATTGGCTTCTTGATTTCTTAATTACAACATGTTTCATATAATCAGGAATAATTGGTAAAACATTTAAATTCCATTCTTTAAATTTTTTGTCGTATTCTTCAGGCGTAGCATTCGTTACAAGATGTCCTAATGCCCAAGTAACGATATAATTTTTATTTTCAAAGTAACCTTTTTTCTGATCATGAATACCTAATGCTTTAGCGATGTCACGACCTACTGAAGGTTTTTCTGCAAGAACTAATGCTTTCATTTCTTTTCACCCATTCTTTTTTACATTCGTACTATTATAACATGAATAAAAAGTGTTCTAAAGGCATGAAAAACTTTTATAAATTTTCGATTAATCGTATAATGGAATAAAATAATCGTTGAATATTAAAGGAGTGACTATCATGCAAATACTGCCTCTTAAAGAAATCGATCCGATTGCTTCTTATTTACACGAAAAAAACAGGCAAGAAACAAACTACGTGACACATATACCTCAGTCAATAGAAGATATAAAGAATGACTTAAGCCATAAATTTGATGAGAATACCTTCTACTATATAGAAGATCATGACACAATTATCGGGATATTAGGATTTGAAAGCGTAGATGATGAAACTGCAAATGTATGGGGACCAATCGTTAATGATACAAGTGAAGAAACGTTAAGCGCGTTAAAAGAAATATGGGAAACACTTTTAAACGATCATCCAAACATTAAATATTGTCACATTTCACTACATAAAGATCACATTTTAAATAACAGTAAACTGAAGAGACTACATGCGGGATATGTAGAAACGCAATATACGTTAGAAATTCAACAACCACCTTTACCAATTGATAAGAAACACCAAATGACGCCGTACAGCAAACCATATTACTATGCATTTAATAAATTACATTCCAATAGTTTCAAACATAGTGATATCAGTGCTGACGATATAATAGACTCACTAGATGATAATCATGCGCTTTATTTATATATAGCTGAAGGGCTCGTTAAAGGCTACATATATCTATCCATAGATATACCTGAGAAATTAGCCACAATTCCTAATTTAGCTTCTCACCATGATTACAGAAAACAAGGCATTGCTTTTCAAATGATTCATTTCGCGACGACAGAAGCATTTAATCACCAAGATGTCGAAACAGTTCGTATCTATGTAGATAGTAAAAAACATGAACAAATACAATTATTATATGAAAAAGTCGGTTTCCACATCGTCAATGAAACACATCATTTCAAATATGTTAGACCATACGATGTTTAACATTTAAACTAAGACCCACGAATGCTTATTGAACATTCATGGGTCTATTTTTAATAGTAAAATTACATTGTGAGCTATATGTTTTACATTAAAAAAGTTTCGGGCGTATAATACTTGGGTAGTTTAAATAATACAAATAAATAGAGAAAGCGAGTCTTGTGTATGGAATACCTTATAGCGCTATTACCAGCATTGTTCTGGGGAAGCGTCGTATTAATCAATGTTAAAGTTGGTGGAGGTCCTTATAACCAAATCTTAGGTACAACAATCGGGGCTTTCATCATCGGTTTATGTTTATTCTTCTTTGGTGATGTACACTTTACATTCACTACAGTTATTATCGGTATGATTTCTGGTGCTTTCTGGGCACTTGGACAAGGATTTCAACTTAGAAGTGTAGACTTAATTGGGGTTTCAATTACGATGCCTATATCTACAGGCTTACAATTACTTGGAACAACATTATTCAGTGCTGCATTTTTAGGAGAATGGTCAACAGGTACGCAAGTTGCACTTGGCCTATCAGGTTTAGTGTTACTAATTATCGGCGTGATATTTACATCTGTTCAGAAAAAAGGTTCTGGCAATAGCGGAAATACTAAAAAGCTTGGTAAAGCTATTCCAATATTACTCATCTCTACAGTCGGTTATGTCGTATACGTTGTAATCGGCCAAGTATTCGGTGTTGAAGGTTGGGATGCGCTATTTCCACAATCTATAGGTATGGTAATTGGTGGTATCATTTTATCATTCAAACATAAACCTACTGTTAAACATACGTCACTCAACTTATTGCCAGGGATTGTATGGGCATTAGGTAATATGTTCCTATTCATTTCACAACCAAAAGTTGGTGTCGGAACGAGCTTTTCATTTTCACAAATGTTAGTAATTGTTTCTACTCTAGGTGGTATTTACCTATTAGGTGAACAAAAAACAAAACGTCAAATGACATTTATTTGGATAGGTATCGTGTTAATCATTATTGCCGCATTTATTATTGGTGCAGCTAAAGGGTAAACTCAATATATAAAAATAGGAGTGTTTAATATGTATGAAGATTTAAAAGATAAAGTTGTGATTGTCACTGGAGGTAACAGTGGTATTGGTAAAGCAACTGCTGAACGATTTGGTAAAGAAGGATCAAAAGTTGTCATTGGATATTTAGATCACGTTGAAGAAGCTGAAAAAATCGTTCAATCTATTAAAAATTCTGGTGCTGACGCGGTTGCTATTAAAGCAGACGTTTCAGTAGAAGCAGATATCAAAAACTTGATTCAACAAACACATGAAACATTTGGTCGTATAGATGTGTTGATCAATAATGCTGGTTTCGAAAAACCAATTCCATCTCATGAAATGAGTTTAGAAGAATGGTCTAAAGTTATCGATATCAACTTAACAGGTGCTTTTATTGGTAGTAGAGAAGTCATTAATTACTACTTAGAGCATGATATTAAAGGTCAAATCATCAATACTGCAAGTGTGCACGATGTTATTCCTTGGCCAAACTACGTCAATTACGCAGCAAGTAAAGGCGGCTTAAAATTGATGATGGAAACTTTATCTATGGAATACGGTAAAAATGGTATAAGAATTAATAATGTTTCTCCAGGGGCTATTGTTACAGAACATACTCGCGAAAAATTCTCTGACCCAGCAACACGTGAAGAAACATTAGAAATGATTCCATTACATGAAATTGGTGAAGCGGATCAAGTTGCAAATATTAATGCATTCCTAGCTTCAGAACAAGCAAGTTACATTCACGGTACAACAATATATGTTGATGGCGGAATGACAAACTATCCTGCTTTCATGGGCGGTAAAGGTTAATATATAACAAAAAGCGTTTGGATGCGAAATCCAAACGCTTTTTTAATGTTTAATTAAACAAAGAAAAATTGATATACATATAATATGACGATTGATATGACAATACTTAAATTAGTAGCCATGCCGACTATAGGTAAGGTCTTATATTTAAATGTAATAGCATAAGACAATACTGAAACACCTATAGGTAATAACCAACCAATAAGTAACGTCGTTTTGATCATTGGATCATCAACAGGTAAGAAGAAATGAACAATTAAGCCCATTAATAAACCAAAGCCATAATGAAATGCTAAGTATTTAACAACAATTGGTAAGTATGCTTTTTCGATTTTAAAATTCAAGAATAAACCTAATAAGATCATGGATAATGGCATATTGGCATTTGCAATAATTTCAAAGAAATCTATCGCTTTATCAGGTACTTTAATGCTCATTATATTTAAGATAAACATAATCATATATGTCATAAGTGGTACGGTCTTTAATAAATTTAAACCCATTCGTTTAAAGTCAAACTGATCGCCACCATCATTGAAGTAACTACCAACAAAATAAGTTACACCAAACATAATGATAGCTGTACCAATGTCTAACATACCAAAGTATAATAAACCATTTTTAGGCCAAATTTGTGCGACTAATGGATATGCAAACAGTCCAATATTAACTGAAGCGGCCATCATGCCAACAGTACCTCTTATTTGATTATTATATTTTTTCTTGAATAACCATATGATTAGTAGCTTTGCTATAATGCCGTATAATAGCATTAATATAGGTAGCCATCCTAAAGATAAATCTAAATCAGATCCATTTAAATTTACAATCACTAATGAAGGCAAAGTAACATTTAGTACAAGTGTTGCAAGTACATTACCATCAGAAGCTTTAAAGAATTTAAGCTTCTTTAGAACGTATCCTAAAGCAATTAATAAAATAATCATTATAAATTTTTCTGTCACTTTATCACTTCTCTCATTAAACTCACATTTATCTATATTAACAACAGTTTAACTTCTATGCACACTTTTTGTTTGAAATATTAATAAATTATACTAAAATTAGTTTAGTTATATTTAATAATATCATCAAATCTTACATCAATGACTTTGGCTAAATCTGCTGGATCAAGTTCAATTTGATAACCACGTTTACCTGCACTTACGATAAACGTAGTTAATGGTTCTGCATTGATATCAATTACGGTTTGATATGTTTTTTTCATACCAATTGGAGAACAACCACCTCTGACATACCCTGTAACTTTGGTGAGTTGATCAAGTGGTAAGAGTTCTAATTTTTTCTGACCAACAGCTTTACTAGCTTTTTTCATATCAAGATGTTCAACGACTGGAATAACAAAAACGAAATATTCACGATTCCCATTTGTTAATACAAGCGTCTTATACACTTGATGTTCTGGTTTCTGAATTAATTGCGCAACTTCATGACCATCTAAATGATCTTTTCCTATTTTAAATTCATGAGTATGATAAAATATATTATATTGATCTAAGATGCGCATAGCATTGGTTTTTACTTTTTTCAATTTATCACCTACTTCATAGCTATTTTATAAAAAGGAGTGTTTAAAATGGATTTAAACCAACATCTTTCTGAACTTAAATATGATTACATACGTATACAAAATGACCTAGAAAAGAGAGAATCTACTGGTCAAGCAACCGACTTACTTGAAAAACAACTTGTCAAAATCGAAGAAGAAATCAGTAAAGTTCGCGCTCAACTTGATCAAGATTAACGAAAGGAAATGACTATGTTAATTCTCATACTTTTATTATTTACCATTATTTATCTTATTATTAGTTACTTAAGTATATATCAACTACATACGATGCTTACGCAAGCTTTAAGATTTATAATGGGGCTTATGCTTATTGTCTTTTTAGGCAGTATTGTATTTAGTTTTGCAATACAAACTTGGTGGATATTAGCTGTATTGGTTTGTCTCGTTATCAATGTTGAAATCACAGCATTTAAATATCGTATTAAAGACCAAAAAGCGATTCAACTACTCAATTATATGTCGATCTTTATATTAATCATATTTGCGATTTTATTATTTATAGTGTTTTAATACCCTAAAGCATATCATCAAAATCTCATTTATGTGAAAAAGCTGAGAATCATTATTTCTCAGCTCTTTTTATTTGTATAAGTGAGCTAGACCTTGTAACCTCTTAGCACCTTCCAATAGTTCATCATCACTTAACGCTAATGAGATTCTAACGTAATTTTGACCATTATCGCCAAACGGTATACCTGGTGCGACTAAAATAGACACCTCTTGTAATAAATATTCTACAAATGCTTCTCCATCATATTCTGGAGGTGTTTGTAACCAAAGGAATATACCACCTTTCATTGGCTCAAATGGTATACCTACTTCTCTTAATGACGCTTCAAATTGATCTCTTCTCGTCTTAAATATTTCGTTTTGTTTAATAAGAAAATCATCGCATTCATTTAATGCGACAGTACTCGCATCTTGTAATGCACCAAACATACCGGCATGTGTGTGCGTTTGATATTTCTTTAAAGCGGCAATCATTTCTTTGTTACCGACTGCAAAGCCTACCCTGTATCCAGACATGTTATACCCTTTCGATAAGGAAAATATTTCTACAGCTATTTCTTTAGCACCTTCCGATTGGAGAATACTTGGATTCTTCTGATCAAATCCAAAAGCACTATATGCAAAGTCATGTATAATATTTGTTTTCGTATCTTTAAATTTAGCAATCGTTTCATCAAAAAATTCAGTATTTGCAACAGATCCAGTTGGATTATTTGGATAAGTTAAGTAAATTAATTTTGTCTTATCTAAGATTTCAGGTTCTATCTCATCCCACTGTGGTAAGTATTGATGTTCAGGCGCTAATTCTAAAGAATATGGCTTAGCACGAGCAAGTAGAACACCTGCTAAATAATCTGTATAGCCTGGATTCGGTAATAACACATAGTCTTTAGGTTCTACGACACAGATCGGTAAACCTACCAAACCATTTTTTGTACCATATAAAATACAAACTTCCTCTTCTTTATCTAAATCCACATCATATTGTCTCTTATAAAAATCTACAATCGCTTGTTTAAACGTGTCTTTACCATGAAAAGCACCATATTTCTGGTTTTCTGGCTTTTGTACGGCATTTATAAATTCATCTACAATAACTTTTGGCGTCTCACCATCTGGGACACCAACTGCCATATTAATTAACGGTAACGGACCATGTTCAACCTTACGACCCATTGTCTTTCCAAAGTAACTGTCTGGTATCTCTGATAATAGTTTTGATATTGGCACAATAACGACTCCTCGAAATAAAATTCTTCAGACTATATTTTTGTATATGAATATATTTTATCAAAGTATGAAACACGAACAAGTATTTTCTTATTAAATTACTAAGAAATAAATCATAGTAGGCGTTTGGAATTGTTATTCTGGATGCTTATATTAGGATAGGCTGCCTTAGTTACAATTCCGCTGACTTTTGTTACTAACGGCCTCCTTAGTTACAATTCCCACGACTTTTGTTACTATAGGCGCTTTTAATTACAATTCCGTTGACTTTTGTTACTAACGGCCTCCTTAATTACAATTCCGCTGACTTTTGTTACTATGGATGTCCTTAGTTACAATTCCGCTGACTTTTGTTACTATGGAGCGCCTTAATTACACTTCCGACGACTTTTGTTACTATGACCGCCCTTAGTTACAATTCCCACGACTTTTGTTACTATAGGCGCTTTTAATTACACTTCCACCAACTTTTGTTACTAACGGCCTCCTTAGTTACAATTCCGACGACTTTTGTTACTAACAACACCAATATATATACAACATACAAAAAGCCCCTCCTTGTCTCATAGACATGGAGGGGTTAAACATCTATTCTATACGTTCTTTTGGTCTTTTAAATATTGCTCGTTTAAATTTCATAATGATTTCATATGAAATTGGCACAACTAATAGTGTTAATATCGTTGAAGAAATTAATCCTCCTATTACTGTAATTGCTAATGCTTTAGAAATAAGGACAGAACTTCCGCCACCAAATAATAGTGGTACTAATGCCCCGATTGTCGCAATAGCTGTCATTAAGATAGGTCTTAAACGCGTGCCTGCTGCTTCTATTAATGCTTCTCTTGTAGTCATGCCCGCTTCTTCCATATTAATTACTCTATCTATTAATACAATCGCATTCGTTACAACAATACCAATCAACATTAACATACCTATCATGCTTGGTACGGATATTGTTTCTTGTGTAATTAACAGTCCTGCAATTACACCAATGATAGATACTGGTAATGAGAATAATATTGCAAATGGTGCTAATCCACCTTTGAATGTTAATACGATTACTAAATATACGATTAGAATCGCTGCGCCCATCGCAAGCAACAATTGTTCTATTGCTTCGTTGATGTCGTCGTTTGTACCGCCAACATTCAATTCAACATCTGTTGGTGTATCAATTTTAGAAACTCTTTGATTAACATCTGTTGTCACTTTCGCAACATCGTCTGCAGTGATTTTAGCATCTACAGAAACAGAGATTTTGTCATTTTCTCTTGTGATTGTATCTGGTGAAGTTGTTTTCTTCAATGTCGCAATATCACTTAGTTTCACATCTTTACCTAATGGAGATGTAATCTTAGTATCTTCTAATTTCTTCTCTGACCAATCTGTTTTTTCTTTTTTAGTCAGTTTAACGTCGATAGATTTACCATCATCATTTAATTTAGTAACAACTTTTTCTTGTGTTGTTTGATTAAGCGTCATAGCAATTTGACCTGCAGAAAGTCCTAATTTGCTCGCTTTATTTTGATCAACTTTCACATCGTATTGC
Source organism: Mammaliicoccus sciuri (assembly GCF_002901825.1). GTDB lineage: Bacteria > Bacillota > Bacilli > Staphylococcales > Staphylococcaceae > Mammaliicoccus > Mammaliicoccus sciuri. The sequence goes on from NZ_PPQD01000026.1 coordinate 145,311, forward strand.
TCATAAGATTTAGAAAGGTTCGAACTTACATTTTCTACACCTTTAACTTTCTTCATTTCTTTCTCTACATCTTTAACTGTACCTTCTATTGCGTCAGTTGATGGACCTGATACTTTTACAGATACTTCGTTCGCTGTACCACCAGTAGAGAAATCTTGTTGTTTCCATTCACCTTTATGATTGAATTTACCGATATGGTCCATAACTTCTTTACCGACATTATCCCAGTTAGGTGTATCTTTATCGTATTTAACCATTAAAGCCATGTCATTTTTGGCAGAAGGATTAAATGGATTTTCTCCGCCTACGCTATATTGAACAAAATCTACGTTTTTATCTTTTGATAAATATTTCTCAGCTTGTTCACCGTTTTTAACAACTTGATCTTCTTTTTCACCTGGTGAAGGTTTATAAGTCAGTGCTAACATTTTATCTTCGCCTGTATCGATAAATGATTTACCAATATAAGGCGTGAATACAAGTGCAATACTTGCGATAACAAGCACAATACTTAGTACGATAACGAGCCATTTATGATTTAAATTCCATTTTAAAATGCCTTTGTATTTATTCGCTAACCAATGTCCTCTTTCTTTTTTAGCTTTCTTAATACCATTTCTAAAGAAAATGTGTGAAAGTACTGGCACAATTGTTAATGCTATAAGTAGTGAAGCTAATAAGCTAAATGCTACTGCTAAAGCAAATGGTCTAAACATTTCTCCAATTTGTCCAGTTACAAAAGCTAACGGTAAGAATACGACAATTGTAACGATTGTTGAAGACATGATTGGTATAAACATTTCTTTCGTCGCACTTGTAATCAGTTTACTACCTTTCAGTTCTTCACCTTTATCCGACATACGTCGATAAATATTCTCTATTACAACAATGGAGTCATCAATAACACGTCCAATTGCGACTGTTAATGCCCCTAAAGTTAAGATATTTAATGAAACATCCATCGCTTTTAGACCAATGAGTGCCATTAATAATGACATTGGAATAGATACCATCGCGATAATAGTTGATTTAATATCTCTTAAGAAGAACATAATGATAATAACTGCAACGATAGAACCGATTAAAGCTTTCTCAACCATCGTCGATACTGAGTCTTTAATTGTTGATGCTGTTTCCATCAATTGCACAGATTCTATGTTTTTATGATCTTTCTTATAAGCTTCGAGTTCTTTGTCTACATTATCAACGACATCTACTAAATTGGCATCTGTAGATTTCGTTACTTGAAGAGCTAAAGCATCTTTACCGTTTGTCTTAGAAATTGAATCTCGTTTCTTCTCTTGTTTAACATCTGCGATATCAGATAATTTTACAGATGGGATACTTTGAGATGCACTGCTATCATTTGATTCGGAGCCTTCTTGAGCTTGTTGTGCTTGCTGGCCTTGTTGTGATTGACTTGCAACACTTTGTTGACCACCACTTGAAGCACCACCTGTCATAGGTATTTCTAAGTCTTTCAGCGCTTTAATTGAAGTAAATCTTCCATCTACGACAATTGATTTCAAATCATCACCAAATGTATATAAACCTAAAGGTGATTCTTTCGTAGCACCGTCGATATATTGAAGCACTTCATCCTCACTCATACCACGTTTCGTTAATTCATTTTGGTCAAATTCTAAATTTACTTCTTCTAACGTTTGACCAGACAATGATACATTTTGAACGCCGTCTACTTTTTCAAGTTTAGGTATTAAATCTGATTGCATTTGTTTTGTTACTTTTTCAAGATTATCATCTTTATCAGATATTGAATAACTCACAACTGGGAATGAATACATAGACATTCTACTCATATCTGGGTCTTGAACTCCGTCAGGTAAATCTAACGCTTCTAATTTCTTTCTTAATTCAGTCTCAGCTTCATCCATGTCTGTTTGATATGTATATTCTAATGTAATTGCTGAAGCATTTTCTAAAGACTGACTTGTTACATTTTGTACGCCTTCTAAATTTTGAACTTCTTTTTCAACTGGTTCTGTTACATTTTCTAGTACACTTTCAGGTGTTGCACCAGGATATGGTGTCGTAATAGTAATAACAGGAGTTGTAATATCCGGTAATAACTCTAGTTTCATTTTGAACGCTGAATATATGCCGCCAAGCAAAATAATAATCGTCATAAGCAAAATAGCAAATTTATTATTCAGCGAGAACTTGATCATTTTTTGAACCACTCAATTTCCCCCTAATTTATGATTTGTAAGTAATTGTATAATAATTTAATGTTGAAACAAACCTTATACATAAAGAAAGCACTAAAATTTTAATAATTTAAAGTTTTAGTGCCTTAATCTTATGTCTAGTTTCTTTTGATTTTCTTTTCGATTTTTCTTTTATATGTGACTACTGCCGGTTTTACTTTCTCGATTGCAGTATAAAGTGGTTTATTTAATACATAATCAAATTCACCGATTTTCTCACTTAAATAAGTGCCCCAAACTCTCTTGAATGCCCATAATCCATAATGTTCATGGTCTTGGTCAGGGTTATTATCCGTACCACCGAAGTCGAACTTAGTAGCGCCTTTCTCTTTAGCAAAGCGCATCATTTCAATAATCATGCGGTGATTCGGTAAAAATTCACGATATTCATTTGATGACGCACCATATAAATAATATGATTTCTTACCTGAGAAGATTAAGATACCGCCAGATAAATACACGCCATCTGGTTTTTTACTTTTTAATTCTTCCATTTCTTGAATACGTTTTTCAAAGTTACCTAGTTTTTCATCAGCATCATTTAACTGATTAACGACTTTCTTAGTTTGTCTTCTATTTGCTAATTTTTCTTTTTCTTCTAATAGTGCATCACGTTCTTTAAATAAGTCTTTTAAGACTGTATCTGGCACGACTTTGACTAAGAATAATTCACAATCCCCATCTGGATGTAAATGATCATAAATATTCTCAAAGTATGAAACATCTCTTGTTAAGAAATTATCTCTCTCGCCTGTTTCTTCCATGATTTTCGCAAAGATTTTCAAGTCGTCACGGTTACCGATGACTAATTCAGTACCTCTTTTTAGAGAGTTTCTAACACGTGAACGGTTTCGTTTATCAAAGCTTTGCATTAAGTCTTCTTCAGGTTGATCGATTTTTGTGATCATCGTCATTCTAGGTTGGATATATTTCTTACTTAATCCATCTTCAAAACCTTTATGTTCAAATCCTAATGAAGTTAAATATTCAAGAACACCTTCAGATTGATCCACTTCTATATCTGGGTCAATTTTAATGGCATAACTTTTCTCATTACGTGCGATTTCTTTAGATAATTCAAAAAGTACTTTAACAGATGTTTCGTCTTTATAATCAACAACAAAACCTCTAGATATGTAACATAATGTATATGGTAGCTTTGGCACTTTCTTAAATAAAAGTTGTGCTACACCTGTTATTTTTTCACCATCGCCCACTGCTATACGACGAGAATACCAACCTGTAAGCTTTTTGGATTCTGCCCACTTTGTAAGTTGCAACATATCACCATTTGGATGTTGCTTTACAAATTCATCATGTTGCTCATGAGTGATATTCATTTTCTTTATCGTCATTTATAAATCTCCTTTTTATCAATTCGTCTTTTAATTATACAATGAAACGTACTATAATTTCACGCAAAAGACCAATATTTGTTATACTTGTCATATAAAACATACAGTTAGGATTGAAATATATGAGACAACTTGTTCTAACGCTTTTTATTATTATAAATATCATACTGATTGCGGTCAGTCTAAATTTTGATAGCACGATTAATTATTTAAGCTATCGTATCATAACTGTTGCCTTCACCTTGCTACTAAGCATCGTCTTTATTCTCGAAAACGCACGCAAATCTATATTATTTATAGCCATTATAAGCGCCTTGATTGCACTCGTGAATTTAAGTATTATTATTCAAAGTGTCTATCTCAATGTTTATGCGAATTAGCTTTGAATTCGTAACACGCGCCTTTATATAAAATGCGCGTGTCTTTTTTTATATTTGTTGATGAGAGTGATAATGTTGTGTATTTCTCTTCTGCATCCTCTATAAGTTTAATGACAACATCATCTTCTTTAAAGCCTAACTTAACATCATCTTCGCTTTTCTCAATCTCTTTCAATCCATACCATGATTGCCAATTTTGACTAGATTCTTGAAGATTACCGACTTGAATCGTCACTTCATCAATTGATAAGTTATAATGAAAATTATCTTCTAATGAAGCTTCTCTTTCTTCATCACTTTCGCCCCACTGAATGATGAATGGTAAATTTAACTCTTGCTTATCATCTAAATATAGTAATTGCCATTGTATCGTTGTGCCGTCCTGTTTCGTTCTCGACATTTCAATTGGACCTATAATATCTAAATCAAATTGCTCTAGATGAGTCTTAACGCTATCGATATTTTGTGTTCTAAGACAGATCCTTTTAAATCCTTCTTGTACATGCTCATCTTTAAACGTATTCGCAAAGCTTAATCTACCTTCTTCCGTTTGAGCATATGAACGCGCTAAAGCTGCATCAAAGACATCAATCCACTCTATATAATGTAAATCTATATAACTTAATTGATTGTACGTTCCTAATTGTGTATGTTTACCACCTTGGATGGCTTGAATATATTGATGTGGAAATTCAATTGATTCTATACCGTCTACGTAATGAATAATATGATCAAATTTTAAATTCATGTACATACCTCCTACTTTTAAGCTGCTCTTTTAAACACTTTACTATTAATGAAGAATAAAATAATCAGCAATATTGAAACGATAATAATCGTAAGGACATATGGATATACTTCGTGTTCTCCTTTTATACCCACTAACGGTGAAACGATACCACCGAATAGAAATTGAGATAGTCCTAATAAACTTGCCGCACTTCCAGCGCCACCTTTATTGTTAGCCATCGCAATAGAAAAACCAGTCGTACCAATTGCAGATACTGGACTAACGAGTATGAAGAATCCAATCATTAATATCCAAATGGATAATCCATTCATCAATGTGATTGAAACGATAATCACACCTATAATTTGAATCATTCCGAATAAACGCATAAGTACATGTTCGTCATAATAGTCGACTAATTTATTAATAATTTGACCTGATAATATTAATCCAAAACCATTAAAAGCAAACATACAACTAAAAGCTAATGGTGAAATATGATAGACAGATTGCGTTATGAATGATGAAGCGGATATATAACTAAATAACAATGCGTATGTACATCCTTGTATAAATAAAGGCATTAAAAATTTTGGACTTTTGAGTAAATTTTTAAAGTCTGTTAGCACTTCACTGATTCTACCTGATGAACGTTCTGCTTCTGATAATGATTCTGTTAATTTTAATGAAGATAAACTAAACATAATAAAGCCGAATATCGTTAGTAAAATAAAGACCACTTTCCAAGTTGAAAATGATAATATAATACCACCCAATACAGGTGCTAAAATAGGCGCAACACCATTAACAAGCATTAATATCGCTAAGAATTTCGTTAAAGCTTTACCTTTATATAAATCACTGGAAATTGCCCGGGAAATAACTGCGCCTGCCCCACCAGTAAAACCTTGTACAAATCGTAATGCCATCATGACGTATATATTAGGTGCAAATACGCATAATATTGAAGCAACTGTATAAACAATTAATGCAACCATGAGTGGTCGCTTACGCCCTATAAAGTCAGATAGTGGCCCGACAAATACTTGTCCAACTGCTAAACCAACCATAAAGAGTGTGAGCGTTAATTGCGTGTTTGACGTTGTTGTATCAAAATCACGACTAATTTCTGGTAATGCTGGTAAATACATATCTATTGAAAATGGTCCAAATGCGGTTAATAAACCGAGAATCACGATTAAAAATAATGAAGGCTTAGCCATCTTTTGTTCGTTCATGAAATACGCTCCTTTTATATCTATTACCTAATATTATTGCTTAACAATTTTCAAATAGCAATGTTATATGTGAACACTTATTAAAATACTTTACTTTCAGATAGTCATCATTCAAAATATAGTCAGAAACTTAGAATCGGAGTGGAAACATGAACATTTTTTTAACAGGTGCTACGGGATTTGTAGGTGCAGAGTTAATACAATCACTTGCAAAAGATGCACAAAAGCAATTTTATGTATTATACAGGAGTGAGCAGAAGAAAGATCAATTGCTCAATAAATTAAATCCATCGTATCATTCAAGAATTCACTTTATTAATGGAGACATTACAGAAGTATTATGTGGTGTGTCTGAAGGTGATATTGAAACGATACCTCAAATAGATAAATTTTATCATTTAGCTGCACTCGTCAAATTTAATTTCGAACTTGCAGATGATCTTTATCAAATCAATTATATCGGCACACAACATGCTTTGGATTTAGCAGAACATATACAAACAAAGCATTTTTTATATGTATCAACAGCCTATACAGTTGGTGAGCAAGAACGTGGTAATGAAGTACTGCATTCAATCGATTCACCAACAAATAATCCTTATGAAGCGACTAAAATTAGAGCTGAACATATTGTGATGCAAAATAAAACAATGGCAACTTCAATTATTCGTCCTGCCATTATAATAGGTGATTCCGTAACAGGCGAAGCTGATTCAAACTTCACATTGTACGGCTTTATGAAAGCATTAAAAGTCTTCAAAAGACGTGTAGAAAAAAAGAAAGATCATGCAATATATAGACTATTTGGAGATGCAAGTCATACGTCGAATTTCGTACCAGTTGATTATGTTGTACAAGTACTCACAGTAGCATGTGATTATGCAGAAAACCATAAAATTTATCACGCAACCAATCAGAACCCACCATCAAATGACTTTATATTTGAGACAATCAAGAAACACTTAAACTTCCATCAATTAGAAGTTGCTCCAATGAGTGAGATAAACACAATAACAGATGAAGAAAGAGTACTGAATAGTTTTATCGATGTATTTGCACCTTACTTCTCTAAATCTATCAAATTTAATGATGAGAATACTGAAGAAATGCTCAAAAAAGCAAACGAACAGACACTCGTACTTTCAAAAGAAACATTGGATATGATTATCGGAAAATATTTTATGAAATAGTAAAACAAGCTAGGACAATCGTTTTGTCCTAGCTTGTTTTAGTTGTATTAGAATGCTGTAACTTCCACTATTTCGAATTGTGGTAGTTAGATGGGCGCTCATTTAGAGACATTTCTCAGAATTCTGTCCCTAACTTTTAATCTAACCACCTATATAGTTCATATTAATTTTATTTTTCTTTCGTCTAGCTACAGTAGCTGCTGTTCGTTCATCTGAGTATCTGTCATCTCTTATATTCCATAAATACTTTAATATGGTTAATAATTCTTCGTCCGTCTTACCGCTTCTTAGCTCTGATTTTATATCATAGCCATTCTTTTCAGCAAATAAGCAACCATAAAATTTACCATCAGATGAAATTCTTGCTCGTGTACATGATGAACAAAACGATGCTGATACACTCGTGATCAAACCAAATTGTGCGCCATTATCTTTATGGCGATAGTATGTTGCAACTTCTCCAAAATAATTGGCTTCTACTGGTTCTACATCATAGGCTGAAGAAATGATATTTAACATTTCTTTCTTAGTGACGACTTTATCAAAATTCCACCCATTATCATTACCTACATCCATAAATTCTATAAATCTTACGATAATGTTTTTCTCTTTAAAATGCTCAACAAGTGGTAGTATTTCTTGGTCGTTCACCCCTTTTTGGATTACGACATTCACTTTAACTTTTAAACCTATGCTCACTGCATAATCTATTTGATCGAGTATTTGAGAAGCGGATATTTGACGATTATTAATCGATTTAAATAATTCATCATCCATTGCATCTATACTTACATTCACTCTACGTAGTCCTGCATTGTATAAATTCAATCCATGTTTTTTTAACAACATACCATTTGTTGTTAGTCCGATGTCTTCAATACCTTCTATTTTGTTCAAAGCTTCTACAAGCTCATATAGATTTCGTCTTAGAAGCGGCTCTCCGCCTGTAATTCTAATTTTCTTTACACCAAGTGTGCTGTATAACTTAGATAATCTCGTAATTTCTTCAAAACTCAACAATTCTTCTTTAGGTAAGAAGACGTAATCATCTCCAAAAATTTCTTTTGGCATACAGTAATCACAGCGAAAATTACATCGGTCGGTAACGGATATTCTTAAATCTCTAATTGGTCTTCCTAATTTATCTTTGATAGGTTGATGCATCGTAACGCCCCCTCTACCTATACAATCGTTAAGACTCTGCTTTTTCTAAATCTTCAATGTAATTTATGTTTTGGTACCAATTAGTTGAATCTTTCACATTTGATACATCTAACCATTGTGAAGGTTTCTTTTCGTATATTTCTTTCATTCTAAAGGCTTCATGGTCTAACGCTTCTTTAATGTCCGCTTCGACACGATGACTATAAAATGCTAACGTCGGCATTTTTTTACCATTTGCTTCGTATCCAGCAATATCTAGCTGTTCTTCCATTACACGCGAAATAAAAAATTGATACAAATGACTAATCGCTTTTTCGGTAATTTTAGGTGTATCGCAAGCAATCACAAAATAACATTCCGAATCATGTTTTTGCATCACGCTATATATCCCACCTAAAGGACCATTATTTTTGTACTTTGATAAATCTACGACAACATCATGGTGATTGAATGAATCTTTCAATTCTTCACTCGTACTAATCACAACTTTTTCAAATAAATTCGTTTGATTTAAAGTTTGAATGATTTTTTCATAAAAAACTTCTCCATTAATTGTCGCTAACGCTTTTGGTGAACCAAATCTACTGGACTTACCGCCAGCTAGAACTATTGCTATCATTTTCTCTTTACCCTCCACTAACTGGTGGAATCAATGCAACAACATCTTGGTCTGTTATAACACTTGAATCTTGCACGAATTCCTCATTTACAGCAACTTGAAAAGTTTCATCCTTTAACTCTGGATGCTTCTCAACTAAATATTGCTTAAAGTTTAACACAGAGTAGTCTTGGTTAAGAGTTATTTGCTCTTCATTTATGTTTATTATTTCTTTTAAATGAGCAAAATACAATACTTTCATTATTCACCCTCCATTTGAATAGAAGAATGGTACTGTTTTTGACTGCCTTGCCATTCTTCACCATCTTCCCATATTTCTTTTTTCCAGATTGGTACGATTTCTTTAATCCTTTCAATTGCATATTCATTCGCCTTATAAGCATCTTGTCTATGCGGTGAAGATACACTGATGACAACAGCTATATCTGATATTTGTAATTCACCAACTCTATGTGCAATTGCAACTATTGTACCTGGCCATTTTTCTTTAATTTCATCACCTATTTGAGCTAATTTCTTCTCTGCCATTGGGATGTAAGCCTCATAAGCTAAGTACTCCGTTTTAATGCCTTTTGTCCATTCTCTGACATGTCCTGTAAAGACAACGACTGCACCTTGCTTTTCATTGAGTGTCCAGTTTCTGTATTGTTCAGGATTTATTGGATCATTGACGATTTCAAATTGTTTCACTTCAACACCTACTTTTTCAACCAATTTTCAAACCAAACTATAAAGTCTTTCTTTTCTTCAAGATTAAACGCATCAAACTGATATACGATATTTTGTAGCGTTTGTTCCAAATCTTCAGATTGCTTCGTTAAAAGTACTTTTGGAAAATGATCATGCTTAAATCCTTCAATTAGTAGTACATCAGGCTCAATAGACAAATCTTCATCTATTATTTGCTGTAATGACTTCTCCTCAAATGTTACTCTCTCTATTAACTGTTTACCCAATACGATACTTTCTTTAGCACCGCTATTTATAAACTTTAAACTGTCTACTTCTTTATGATTTAAAGAAATTTCGTCTGCACCATGCCCATGATGTTTAATTGTAGATACTGTTAATTGCTGACTGCGACATTCTTTAATTAATTCATTTATTAATGTTGTTTTACCACTATTTTTATAGCCAACTATTTGTAATATCTTCATAGTGTTAATTGACTTTCATATGACTGATGATCCGTTAATAGAACTTTCACATCGTCATCTTTTTGATAGCCTCTTGTTCCACCAGGTAAAATAATCATACCATTACTTTTAGCAATCGCTACAACCGCATTAGATTTATTAAATCCTGATGGTTCAGCATAAACACCTTGTGAAGTGAATGATAATTTACCTCTTATAAATCTCGTAAATGGGTTAGCTTTTTTAAAGTCTTCATTCAACTTCGCGTCTATTATGACCGGGTATATAGCATCTGCAGACATCATTTTTAGAATGGTTGGCTTAGTAAACAAATGAAATCCTGAGTAACAAGCTGATGGATTACCCGATAAACCAAACAACAACTTCTCACCTTTGCAAGCAACCGTTGTTACGCTACCAGGTCTCATTTGCACTTTATTAAAGAATACTGTTGCACCAATTGCATCATACACTTTCGGTAAATAGTCGAAGTCTCCTACTGATACGCCACCAGTTGTAATCACGATATCATGTTGTGACATTGCTTTTTCAACAATATCAATGCAACCTTGTAAGTTATCTTCTTGAATTTTGTATGTAGTAGCTTCGATATCAACTTCTTTACATAACGATTCAATCATAGGACCATTTGAATTTCTAATCTGTCCTGGTTCTAATGGCTCATTTGGTCCAACTAACTCGCTACCTGTTGCTATGACTGCAACGGTTGGCTTCTTGGATACTTTAACAGTTTCGTAGCCAAATGTTGCCAACACTGCAATAACTCCACTATTAATACGTTGACCTTTATGTAAGACGTATTCATTTTCTTTACATTCTTCTCCTTGAAACGCGACATTTTCACCTTCCGTAAATGGTTTACGAATGGTAAATCCTGTTTCTGTTTCCACTGTTTGTTCAAACATTACAACTGCATCTGCACCTTCAGGTATAGGTGCGCCAGTCATAATACGTACCGCTTCTCCACTATTTAAAGTCACATTTGAAGCTGTTCCAGCACCGATATGATCTACAACTTTAAATGATATTCTATTATCTCCTGATGCCCCTTTAGAATCAGCGCTTTTAATTGCAAACCCATCGTAAGGTGATTTATTAAATCGAGGAATATCATAAGTTGCTTGAATATCTTCAGCAAGTATATAGTTTAAACTTTCATTTATTGATACTGTTTCTGTCTCTAACTGCTTTACTACTTTAATAACACGTTCAATTGCTTCTTTTACTGGTATAGGTGTTCTCATTTCAACTGTCAATTGTCTACACTCCCTATCAATTTATTTAAACTTACATGTTATAATATCTTTAGAAAGGATGATGATTTTGTCTGAATTTACACATTTTAACGAGCAAGGCCATGCAAAAATGGTCGATGTCTCAGATAAAGAAACAAGCACACGTATCGCAATTGCAAACTCAAGTATTAAAGTAAATCAAACAATCTATGATCAAATAAAAAATGCAACAAATAAAAAAGGCGATGTACTTGGCACAGCACAAATTGCAGGCATTATGGCTGCTAAGAATACAAGCCAATTGATACCTATGTGTCACCCACTTCAATTAACAGGCATCGATATCTCTTACGAATGGGATAAAGATCAACCATACACAATCAACATTTCAGCAACCGTTAAGACGAAAGGTCAAACGGGTGTAGAAATGGAAGCTTTAACTGCTGCAAGTGTTACAGCTTTAACAATATATGATATGTGTAAAGCCGTTGATAAAGGCATGGTTATTGGTGAAACATATTTATCTTATAAGACTGGTGGCAAAAATGGCGACTTCAAACGCCAATAGTTATTTATTAAGCTCATGTACTAAATGATTCAATTCTTTAGTTATGAGCTTTTCCATTGCTAATTTAACTGCACCTGTAGAACCCGGTATTGAAATAATAACTTGATGCCCTACTGTACCTGCAATTGCTCTAGAAAGTATCGCTCTCGTACCTACATCTTCTGTATAACTTAAATATCTAAATATCTCACCGAATCCTTCAATTTCTTTATCTAGTAAAGGCTTAATCGCCTCGATCGTAACATCTCTTTGACTAATACCTGTACCGCCAGTTGTAATAATGGCGTCAACATCATTATTAAGCCACTCATTTACTTGTGTTTGAATTTCAGTGACATCATCTTTAACAATTTGGTAATGGCCTTCTTTAATTTCAACATTGAGATCTTTCAAATATTGTTGAACAAGTTGTCCACCTTTATCTGTTTCTTTCTTTCTCGTATCACTTACGGTTAAAACTGCCACATTTATAAGACGATCTATTCTATTAACTACACTCATCGATTTAACTCCTATCCAAACATATTCTCAACAAACTGTCTGCCTTCTTCTACAGAATCCAAATCATGAATTAATAACCTACCATTATTAAATGCTACGACACGATGGTCATCGTATAAATACTGAATCATATACGCATTAGAACGATGCAATAATCCATTTTGAGCAACAAACTTTTCAATAGCTGGTCGATTAAGCTTCTCGTTTATATATTGAACAGTATGACGACCACATAATTCAGTTAGTTGTTTGTCTGAATTTGATAATTTTGAATAAGTTGGTTCTGCTCCACAAGTCTCACAATAGTCTTGTTTCATTTGTTCAAATCCAAATGATTGATGTTCACCGAACCAAACGTCACCGTACGTAATTTTAGGTGTAAATGAATAACCAGCCAATATTTTAAGTGCATCTGCAACTTGTAAACTTGCTGCCATTGTTACTGCTGGATTTATCACGCCTACTGTGTCACAAGTTCGGTTAATCACTGGCAATTGTGGTAATACACAGTTCAAGCAAGGTGTTTCTTTAGGCACAAAAGTCGCTTGAACATAAGTAGATTCTAAGCATGCGCCATATATCCACGGAATATTCATCTTGTACGCAAAATCATTAATAATTTGTCTCGTATTAAAATTATCTGTCGCATCAATAATAATGTTTGAATAACGCGCTACTTCATGTAATAACTTTGCATCACATTGCGCAATATAAGATTTTATTGTAATATCTTCACGAATTTTCATTAAATGTCTTTCTGCAGCTACAACTTTAGGTAGCATTTCTTTAATATCATTCTCTATAAATAATGTTTGTCTTTGTAAGTTTGACGATTCAACATAATCTCGATCAATAATATTGAGTCTCTGTATCCCCGACCTAGTCAACTGTTCAGCAACATGCGTACCAAGTGCACCCATGCCTACAATTGTGACACTCGCTTGTTCAATTCTTTCTTGACCTTGTTCTCCAATTTTATCGAATAAAATTTGACGAGAATAACGTTCGTTCATTTATATCAACCTTTCACGAATCTCTTTAACTCTATTATAAAGTTAAACGCTTTTATCCTCAATTAATTGTAAGGCTGAGACAATACATTGTCCCAGCCTTCTTAATTTTTAAAGACAAACAACTATAGATACTTTCTTTCTATTTTAGTCATATGCATCATTGTGATAAGTGCAATCACACCAAATATAGCAAGCATAAAGAATGCTAAATGATTTGAACCAGTCAAACTCGTTACTAACGTTATAATTAATGGTGGGAAAAAGCCTCCGAGTCCACCCATCATAGATACAATTCCGTTTACAACACCCGCTTCTTTTGTGAAGTATGTTGGTACAAGTTTAAATACAATTCCATTACCAATACCTGCACAAACACTTACCGTCAAACATCCAATTGTAAACAAGATGAGATGATGTGATATTGAAAGTACGATTGCACCTGCTATTAAACCGATAAAGAATACTTTCAATACGTTTAAAGCATTAAATTTATCTCCTAACATACCACCTATTGGTCTAAGTAATGTTGCGATTGCAATAAAGATACCTGTTCTAATACCAGCATCTACTTTATCAATTTCAAAATGACTCACTAAAAAGTTTGGCAAGAACAAACCAAATGCAACAAATGCACCAAACGTAATAAAATACCAGAAACTAAAATAGTAAAGTTTATAGTTATTGATAACTTGTTTCGTTTGTGAAATCATTGGAATTTTGACTTTATGTTCTTCCTTATCTCCAAAGATAAACATTAATACTGCGAAGATAAGTAATACGATTAAATAAAGTTGAACAGTATGTTGCCATCCGATAATGCTTGCTATTGGAGGCGCTAAAAATGATGATACGGCTGTCCCTAAATTACCCATTCCATAAATACCATTCGCAAAACCATGTTTTTCTTTTGGAAAATATTTAGGAATAGATGTAACACCTACTGAAAAGATTGCACCACCAAGACCAATAAAGAATCCTGCAACCATCAATCCTGTAGTTGAATGTGCTTGACTTAAATAAAATACTGGAAACAATAAAATAATAAAACTCACTAAAAATACCAATCTAGAACCTAACAAGTTCGTATAATAGCCAATCGGTATTCTTAATATTGATCCTAAAATAACGGGGATTGCTAAAATAATAGCTTTCTGACCTTCTTCAACACTTATATCTTGTGTAATATAAGGCATTAAAGGTGCGAGTATACTCCAAACCATAAATCCTGCCATTAAACTAAAGGTTTGGAGTGGTAGTTGAACTTTTCCTAAGTTATTTCTCATGTTTTTCACCCTTCGAAATTAATCTTTATGTATAATCTTTCCAATATTATTGTAGGTCATTTGTGAAAAAGTGCACATAAGGATATCCCCTTATTGAAACATGGAAAATCCCTATATTCATTTATAAATTCAATACACTAAAAAAACATAAAAAGACCTGATAAATTGAGGCTTTTGAGCCAAAAATTTATCAGGTCAATTTCATTTTAGAAGTCCAATAATTTTTTCTTCATAGCATATTCAACTAATTCTGGGCGCGATTTTAAACCAAGTTTATCCATAATTCTCGCTTTATGTGCTTCAATCGTTTTGACAGAAACAAATAATTTCTCCGCGATTTCTTTATTACCATAGCCCTTTGCAATTAAAGGTAAGATTTCTAGTTCTCTTTGAGATAATATTTTAAATGGATCAGAAGTACTTTGATCACTGTTATCTTGATGATTAAAAAGTTCATTCACAAGTGAACTTGTGACTTTAGAATCAATATACATATCGCCTCTATATATTGTTCTTACAGCATGTATTAATTCTTCATCTGGTGCATTTTTCAAGATATATCCTTTAGCACCACTTCTTAATACATGAAATAAATATTCTTCATCATCATACATTGTTAATATTAATATTTTAGTTTGCTTAAAGTCATCTGATATTTTACCAGTTGCGATTAATCCCGATTCACCAGGTGGCATACTTAAATCCATGATCAATACATCTGGTGAATGTTTTGCAACCATTTGATATGCTTCTATACCATCTGCAGCTGTCGCAACAACTTCCATGTCTTCTTGATAATTTAAAATCATTGAAAAGCCTGTTCTCACCACTGCATGATCATCTGCTATTACGATGTTCATATATACCACCCACCATTTATGCTATTGGTACATTCAATTTAATATTTGTACCTTTTTTAAGTTTACTTTCGATATTGATTTTACCGCCAACGATTTCAGCTCGTTCTTTCATACCATATATACCTAGTCCTGAACCTTTTGGCTGACTACCTAATACAAATCCATTCCCTTGGTCAGCAATTTCAACTTCTATTTCATTTCCATCACAAGACATATGTACATCAACACTATCCACATTAGCATACTTTAATGCATTAAACACTGCTTCTTGTACAATTCTATATACGACCGTTTCTATTTCCGTATTAAAACGTTTAATAGACGAATCATAATGATAGTGAACATGGAAACCGAAATTTTTCTCAAGCTGTTTAAAATATGACTTGAATGCTGCGTCTAATCCAAGATCATCTAATGATGAAGGTCTTAGTTCTAAAGATAAGTTTCTAATATCATCGATTAATCGAGACATTAACGTTTCAATATGTTGAGATTGTTGCTTCAATTCGTCAATATCATTCTGATATTTCAATAATCTAAGTTCAACACTGACATTAAGCAATTCTTGAACAACACCATCGTGTAATTCTCTAGAAATTCTTTTACGCTCGTTTTCTTGTGCGGATATTGTTTTTTGGATCATCGTTTGCTGATGTAATTTCTGTTGTCTTTCAATTTGTGGTGATACATTTTGTAATGTATATACTTTAACATCGTCTTCTTGACTAATCGTTTGATAAGTCGCTGTAAAAGGTTCAACAGTCCCGCTATTCGTCTGCATAAACACTTGAAAGCTTGTGTTGCCAATCTTTGAAGACTCTAAAAAGCAGTCTCTACATGATTGTAAGGCATATTCATTTGAATAACCTTCACACCTACTACAAATGGCATGTGTCAATGATGATTGATTGTCTTCAGAGATTACTTTTCGGGCAGCTTCATTCATATTAATAACCTGTCCTTTACTATTTAAAAACACAATCATTTCGCTCGTTTTTTCATAGTATTGTTTTAATATATCCATCAATATTGAAGCATCTTCTGAACTCATACATTCATCATGTCCTTTCCATAAAATGGTCCAAAGCGATTAAAATCATTCATATCTATTTCAGGAAATCGTTTTTCATCACGTTGTCCGAGCAAGAGTACACCACAAACTCGGTATTTTTTCCATAATGGAATCGCAAGCAATGATGTTAATTGTTCACTTTGTACGATCGGATAGTTAAAGGGGTGATCATGATAGGGACTTTCTTTCAAATCATGAATTTTAACAGGTTTCCCACTTTTGATAACAATTCCTGCTATTCCTCTTCCGCTTCTTAATACGATGTTTTGATATCTATGATTTAAATTTCCAGATACATACTGCCATTTTATATGAAAGTGAGCAGCGTTTTCAGAAGTCATTGCTAATCCGACAAAATCAACACCATAAGTACTACGAATAAGATCCAACTGTACCTGAAAATCAAAATCATTAGACATTTTAAACACCTCGCTTTTACTTATAGTTTAATTCGTTTTATGTTTTCTGTAAATAATGTAACTTCTACTAAAGTAATTAAGTGGAACACTCCAAACATGTACCAATCTCGTAAATGGCCATAAACTTGTGATTAAGAATCCTAAAATAATATGTACCTTAAATGTTAAAGGGACGTCTTTCATTAAAGCAACATCCGGTTTAAAGATTAACAAGCCTCTAAACCAAACAGAAATTGTTTGTCTATAATCAAAGTCTGGTGTTGTCGCGTTCGTCCATAACGTCGAGATACAACCCATCAACACGATAACTAACAATAATATATTTACAATAATATCCGATGCTGAACTTAACCTTCTTACATTTTGTTTCGTGATTCTTCTAGCTGTTAAGAGGACCATACCGATTAATGTCACAATACCGAAAATACTCCCAATATAAACTGCGCCGATATGATATAAATGATCATTAACGCCGACACTACTTAGCCATTCTGCAGGTACACCTAAACCAACTACATGTCCGAATATAACTGGAATAATACCTAAGTGAAATAAAACACTTCCCCACATCAATTGTTTCTTCTCAATAAACTCACTAGACTTTGCTGTCCATGAAAATTGATCATATTTAAATCTAAATAAATGACCAATAATAAAAATAGCGATACATAAATAAGGATAGATAACCCATATAAATTGATTAATCACCGTTGATCACCTTCTCTTGCTCTACTACACATGATTTTAACGTTTCTCTAATTGCTTTAATCAAATGAAAGTACGGACTGTTTTGTTTACCTAATGCTTGAAGCAATTCATATGTTCCATCTTCAATGACCATCACAACAAGCGTTAAACTTTCTTGTGCACGACTGTCGCCTCTCCACTCAGCAGCATATAAGAATTCAAGCATAAGTGGTAAAAAATCTGATAGTTCATTTTGAGGCATTTCTAGCCCGAACATTTCATAAAGTACTTTTAATCTTGCAAGCATTTGACCTCGTTCTTTTTGTTCTGTTAGTTTATTGTACGTCATATATAACGTCGTCTTTTTTTCAAAATCAAATGTTCTTGTATATACTTCTTGAATATCATCTAAAGAAATATCATGCATATTTTCCCAGTATTGTTTAATTTCGTGATAGGCAGGATGATTGGTATCGAAAGCTTTATCAAATGCTTTAGGATGAAAGTCTAGCTTTTCTGGATAAGTTAACTGGTTACTAAAGAAACCAAAGCTTTCTTTAAGTTGATATAATGCATCTAAATTAATCACGGAAAATCCCTCCATAGAAGTTCTCATTGTATATTTCTTGTCCGGATTTTTGTTCTGATAATCCTTGAACACCACAACCATCACAATTTGAGCCAAACATTTCGCCACCATAACCTTGGCTACCTTGTGCTCTATAAGTATCCATATAACCTTCTTTATGTGATGTCGGTACAACAAAACGATCTTCATGTTTAGCAATCGCGAGTAATCTATACATCGATTTCGTTTGTCTTTCAGTGAGTCCTACACGTTCAAGTCTTGAAATATCAAAATCTTTACCACTTGATTTAGCTCTCATATAAATACGCATCATGGCCATTTTTTGCAATGCTTCTTTAACCGTCTTCGTATCACCAGCTGTTAACATATTCGCTAAATATTGAACGGGTAATCTCATTTCTTCGATAGCTGGGAAAATCATATCTGGATTTCTAATAGAATCTTTACCTTCAAAGTAATTCATAATCGGACTTAATGGTGGGCAATACCATACCATTGGCAATGTTCGATATTCAGGGTGTAAAGGAAATGCTAATTTATATTCTATTGCCAGTTTATATACTGGTGAATTTTGTGCAGCTTCAATCCAATCTTGTGAAATACCATCTTTTTCAGCTTGTTGAATAATATCTTCATCAAATGGATCTAAAAATAGATCAAGTTGCTTTTGATATAAGTCTTTTTCGTTTTCTGCAGAAGCTGCTTCTTGAACTTTGTCAGCATCATAGAGTAATACACCTAAATATCTCATACGACCTGTACAAGTCTCAGAACATACTGTTGGTAACCCGGCTTCAACTCGAGGGAAACAGAATGTACATTTTTCTGCTTTGTTCGTTTTCCAGTTGAAATACACTTTCTTATAAGGGCAACCTGTCATACAATATCTCCAACCACGACATGCATCTTGATCGACAAGTACAATACCATCTTCATCTCTTTTATACATTGCACCAGATGGACATGATGCAACACAACTTGGGTTTAAGCAATGTTCACACAGTCTTGGTAAATACATCATAAATGTTTGGTCGAAGTTAAATTTAATTTCTTCTTCGATTTTTTGAATGTTAGGATCAGTAGGTCCTGTAACATGAGCACCAGCTAAATCATCTTCCCAGTTTGGTCCCCATTTAATATCTAATTTTTTACCTGAAATAACAGATTCTGCTTTTGCTACTGGAGAATGGTTTCCTTCTTTAGCTGTTGTTAAATGTTTATAATTATATGTCCACGGTTCATAATAATCTTTCATTTCTGGCATATCAGGATTATAGAAAATTTTACCCAATGCAATTTTAGATAGTTTACTACCTGACTTTAATTCTAATTTTCCTTTTTTGTTGAGTACCCAACCACCTTTATAAGTTTCTTGGTCTTCCCAACGTTTCGGATAACCGATACCAGGTTTTGTTTCAACATTATTAAACCATATATATTCAGCGCCCGGTCTATTTGTCCATGTACTTTTACATGTGACACTACATGTATGGCATCCTATACATTTATCTAAATTCATAACCATAGCTACTTGCGCTTTAATCTTCAAGCCAATCTACCTCCTTCATTTTTCTTATCGCAACATATACATCTCTTTGGTTTCCAATTGGCCCATAGTAATTAAAGCCATAACTTATTTGTGCATAACCGCCTACTAATTGCGTAGGTTTCAAGTGAATACGTGTAGGTGCATTATGTGAACCACCACGAGTATCTGTAATTTCTGATCCAGGTGTCTCAATATGTTTATCTTGTGCATGATACATAAACATCGTACCTCTAGGCATTCTATGCGATACAACTGCTCTAGCTGTAACAACACCATTTCTGTTATATACTTCTAACCAATCATTATCTTGAATGTCGTTCGCCATTGCATCTTCTTTCGCAATCCAAACAGTTGGACCACCTCTAAATAACGTCAACATATGCAAATTATCTTGGTAAGTTGAGTGAATATTCCACTTACCATGAGGCGTTAAATATCGTAATACTAATGTATCTACGCCACCTTTTATGTTTTTATCTTTCGTACCGAATACCATTGGCGGTAATGTTGGTTTATAGATTGGTAAGTTCTCGCCAAACTGTAAGAATACTTCATGATCAATATAATAACTTTGTCTACCTGTTAACGTTCTAAAAGGGACAAGACGTTCGATATTTGTCGTAAATGGCGAATATCTTCTGCCTAATTTATTTGAACCAGGGAATACTGCTGTCGGTATAACTTCTCTCGGTTGTGCTGTTATATTTTGGAACGTTATTTTTTCTGATGCACGTTCACTAGAAATATCTTTCAATGTCATCCCCGTTTGTTCTTCTAAGTCATCGTAAGATTTTTGTGATACTTTACCATTTGAAGCTGATGAAACATTCAATATAACATCTGCTACTTTTCGTGCTGTATCCATTCTAGGAAGGCCATTTTTAACAGTGTCATCTTCCCACGTATCTAACATAATCTTTAATTCATCGTATTGCTCTTTAACTGAGAAACTTACACCATGAGCACCGACTTTACCTTTTTCTAACAACGGTCCAACTGATATATATTTATCGTATATAGCTGTATAATCTCTTTCTACAACTGCGAAACCAGGCATCGTTTTACCAGGTATTGCTTCAATTTCACCTTTAGACCAATCTTTAACAATTCCGTAAGGTGTTGAAATTTCTTGTTTAGAATCATGCGCTAAAGGTGTTGTCACAACATCTTTAAATGTGCCTTTCATATGTGTCTTCGCTAAATCAGAAACAGATTTTGCTAACGTTTTATAAATATCCCAGTCTGATTTTGATTCCCATAATGGGTCAACTGCAGGGTTAAACGGATGTATGAATGGATGCATATCAGTAGAAGATATATCATGTTTTTCATACCATGTTGCTGCCGGTAATACGACATCTGCATACAACGGTGTTGCTGTCATTCTAAAATCTAGCGCAACTAATAAATCTAATTTGCCGGTTGTTTCTTCTCGCCAAACAATCTCTTCTGGTTTATCTGTTTCATTAGGATTTGCTAATAGACCTGATTTAGTACCTAATAAATGTTTCATAAAGTACTCTTGTCCTTTTGCTGAACTAGAGATTAAATTTGAACGCCATACAAACAATGTTTTTGGATGATTTTTCTTTGCATCTGGGTCTTCTATAGCAAATTTAGTCTTTTTAGATTTTACTGATTCAATTGCCCTTTGAAGAATCACTTCATTTGAGTCATCCCCTGCATCTTTCGCTTCTTCTCCAAACAATAAGCTATTACAATCAAATTGAGGATATGATGGTAGCCATCCTAATCGTGCAGCTAATACGTTATAATCAGCTGGATGTTGATGTTTCAATTCATTTGATAATGGTGACTGTAATTTATCAACACCAGACTCTTCATATTTCCACTGATCCGTTGCAAAGTAGAACCAACTTGTTGCATTTTGAAGTCTAGGTGGTCCTTGCCAATCCTTCGCAAAAGCAATCGTTGACCAACCTTCTATCGGACGACATTTTTCTTGACCAACGTAATGCGCCCATCCGCCACCATTTACACCTTGGCATCCGCATAATATAACAAGGTTTAATATAGAGCGATAAATTGTATCAGAGTTAAACCAGTGATTGATACCTGCCCCCATAATAATCATTGAGCGACCATTTGTATCAACTGCATTTTGCGCAAATTCTCTTGCCACTTGCGTCACTATTGAAAATTTAACACCTGTTACTTTTTCTTGCCATTTAGGTGAATACATAGAATTTTCATCTTCATAACTTGATGCTTCAAGTGGATGATTTAATCTTCTTACGCCATATTGACTTGTCATTAAGTCGTATATTGTCGCGATATAAATTGTTTCTCCGTCCTTATTTTCGATTTCTTTAACGATAATAGGTCTTTCGAAAATACCATTTCCATCATTATCAAAATACGGAAATTGAATTGTGATCACTTTAGAATCATGGTCTTTAAAAGATAGAGCTGGATCTATTTCTTTTCCATCTTCACCTACTAAATTTAAGTTCCATTTAACGCCTTCTTCATATCTTTGTCCCATCGTTCCATTAGGTATGACAAGTTGTTCACTATTTTGGTCGTAAACTACTGGTTTCCATTCTGCATGTTCTGTTTCCATACCTAAATCACTTGATCTTAAGAAACGACCTGCTTTATAACCTTCTCCATGTTTATCAAGTTGTATGATAAAAGGCATATCAGTGTATTGTTTTGCATAGTTGATAAACATTTCTTCTTGTTTATCTTCATAATATTCTTGAAGAATGACATGTGTCATAGCTTGCGCTAATGCTGCATCTGTACCAGGATTTGGTGCTAACCAGTTATCAGCAAATTTTACATTTTCAGCATAGTCTGGTGCGACAGACACAACTTTAGTACCTTTATATCTTACTTCAGTCATAAAATGCGCATCTGGTGTACGCGTTAATGGTACATTCGATCCCCACATAATAATATAACCGGCGTTATACCAATCACTTGATTCAGGTACATCCGTTTGTTCACCCCATATTTGTGGTGAAGCAGGTGGTAAGTCAGCATACCAATCATAAAAACTAAGCATTTCCCCACCTAATAACGATATAAAACGCGCACCTGAAGCATAGCTAATCATGGACATAGCCGGTATAGGTGTAAATCCAGCAATTCTGTCTGGACCATATTTTTTCACAGTATATATAATTTGTGCTGCGATGAGTTGTGTAACATCTCTCCAATTTACGCGAACATGTCCACCTTTACCGCGTGCACTTTTATAAATTTCAGCTTTCTGTTCATCTTCAACAATGGATGCCCAAGCGACAACAGGATCTCCGTATTCACTTAAAGCAGCTTTCCAAAGTTTCCACAACTTACCTCTAACGTAAGGGAATTTCACACGTAATGGACTATATTCATACCATGAAAAAGAAGCACCACGCGGACATCCTCTAGGTTCAAATTCAGGCATATCAGGTCCACAAGAAGGATAATCAATTTGTTGATTTTCCCATGTAATCACACCATTTTTCACGAACACTTTCCATGAACAAGAGCCTGTACAGTTTACACCATGAGTCGTTCTGACAACTTTATCGTGACTCCATCTTTCTCTGTACATTTTCTCCCATTCTCTACTTTTTTCTTCTAAGATAGACCAATTTCCATTAAATTTTTCGGTTGGCTTAAAGAATTTCAAACCTAACTTAGACATAGTTAGAACCTCCTATTATTTGCCCTTAATTATCTATATCAATTGTAATTTTTTTCACAATGTTTATGTATTAGGGGATTACCTATACAACATGACGAATTCCCTACATTCCTTTATTTGCGCAAAAAAGCCTCAAACAAAGTGTTGATCTTTGTTTGAGGCTTCGGACATATTATTTATTTTCACCTTACAATTAACTGTTAATTAATTTCGATAACTTCATCTGCTAAAATTTGAACTTCTTTTTTAGAATGGGACACAAGTATGATCGGTATTTGCCAAGTCTTGAAAATGGACTTTACTAATGCCATACCTTCGTCTTTTGTTTCATCATCTAAACTTGAAAATGGTTCATCTAATAGTAATAAGTTAGGTTTGACACTTAATACTCTACATAATGCAACTCTTTGTGACTCTCCACCAGATAAAGTAGATGGATATTGATTTAAACAATTTTCTATACGTAAATGTTTAATCAATTGCTCTGTCTCTTTATTAGGCTCAATCATATAATGAATATTTTCATGAACTATCTTATGTGGAAAAAGTTGATAATCTTGAAACAGATAGCCAATATTTCTATCTTGCACTTTAATCACATGCTTTTGATCACTGAGCACTTTTTGATTAATTTCTATTCTGCAAGTTTCCGCTTCTGTAAGTCCTGCAATAATGTTCAATAATGTAGATTTACCTATACCTGATCGTCCAACTATCGCATAAATTTTCGGAGTATCAGATTGGATATTTAATGATATCGTTCTGTCTTTGATTAACTTTTTAATTGATATATCAATCATCCATATCTACTCCCATTTATGATTCTTTTGATTTAATATATTAAGTGAGCTAATCACACAAACTGCAAATGCGATAAGTACAATAACCCATAACCATGCTTTGTATTCCTCACCAGCTTGCACTAAGAAATAAATTTCTAATGGCAATGTGTTCGTTAAACCAGGAATATAGCCAGCAATCATGAGCGTTGCACCAAATTCTCCTAACCCTCTAGCAAAACTCATTACTACACCAGAGAAAATGGATTGTTTTGATAACGGTAAAATAATCGTTCTAAAAATTTTCCCTTCACTAGCGCCCATCGTTCTTGCTGAGTTTAGCATCTTTGGATTAATAGATTGAAATCCATTCATTACATGTTGGTACATAAGCGGTAAACTTACAATAATCGCTGCAATCACCGCACCTACCCACGTAAAAATCACATTGATATGCAATACATCAGATAAAAATTGTCCAAAAAATTTATTTTTACCAAATACAATAAGGAGTATAAAACCCATAACTGTCGGTGGTAATACAATTGGAAGCATAATGATGCTTTCGATTACAGGCTTTAATTTACCTTTATAATTGAGCATCAGCTTTGCCAGAATAATACCTAGGATACAAACAATGATTGTACTGATAATTGTTACTTTAATTGATATCCATAGTGGTGTTAAGTCTGGCATAGCGTTATCTCCTATCCTTCAAAGTGATATTCTTTAAGAATTTCTTTTGCTTCTTTTGATTTTAAGAATTCAAACCATTCTTTAGCTTCTTTCTTGTCAGTAACAAGACCAGCTCTATAAGTAATTGGATGATCTAAAGGTGCATCTGCTAATTTAACGACGTTATCGACTTTTTTATCTTTACCTTTATACATATCTGTTGCGTATACAAATCCTGCTTCTGCATTTTCTTTTTGAACATAGTTTAATACTTGTTTAACATCTTTTGCGAAAACAAATGTACTTGTCATGCCGTTATATAGATCTTCTTTTTTCAAATACTCTACAGCGTAGCGACCTGCTGGTACACTTTTTTCTTCACCAATTGCGACTTTGTTAGGCGCACTAACATCTTTAATATTTTTGATGCTAGAGTTTTCGTATTTAATGATAATTAATTTATTTTTAGCGTAATCATAAACTTCTTTAACTTTTTTACTATCTTGTAATTTATCAACATCAGAAGTGTTTGCAGACATTAATACGTCTACATCTGCACCAGCTTCTACTTGTTTACGTAAACTACCTGAACCACCATAATTGAATTTAATATTGGTATTCGGATGCTTCTTTTTAAATTCTTTTTCTAGAGCTTTAGAAACATCTGTCAAACTTGCTGCTGCTGATACTGTTAACGTCTTGCTTTCAGTTTCTTTTTTAGCTTTATCTTGGTTAGATTCTGTGCTACAACCAGCTAATACAAGTAACAAAGCAAAGACTAATGTTAAAAATCTTTTCATGACTTCTTTCCTTCCTTTTTAGATATGTACAAACTTAATTTACACCTTTATCTATACTATTGTAAGACTCTTATACATTTTTTCACAAATTATTCTTAAAGTATAGTGAAATATGTAATGATAGGGAATATCCTTATTTATTTGAGGATACTCCCTATCTATTATTGCATCGGTATTTCTTCTAAATCTTTAATCGGTTTTTCATAATAGTCTCTATCTTTTTTGGCGTTAAATCTGTCCGCTTTTTCTACTTTGACTGTAATGTTATAATCTGGAATCTTAGCGTATTTCTCGTATCTACCTCTAGGTAATAAATAGTTGCCTTCAGGGAAGTAGACTTCAATGTTTCCTTTTAAGATATCTACATATTTTGCGACACCTTGAAATACGCCGAAACCATTATGCAATACAACACCTTCCCCTTCAGCGATGCTTAATCTATCAGCATCTTCTTTATTCATTAATACATCATATCTTCCACCATGGTTAAAGGATTCATAATCACCATATACCATTGAGTTAAATTGTTTACCTCTTCTAGTCGTTAACATGAAATCATCAGGTTGTCTGTTTAAGTCTGGAATATCTACGCTAATTAAATGACCTTTACCATCTTCAGTTGGACAAATCCCATCTTCACATAACCAAGCGCCCCCCCACTGGAAGACGTCTCCTTGATTTCTTAAATGTTGGATACCATCATAATCTGGATTTGATTTTGCAATCTCTTCTCTAATAGCTTGACCATCTTTAAAATCAATTAAATGTGCTTGTTCAGGTTTAACACGTTTAGCTAAATCAATATATATTTGCCATTCTGATCTTGCTTCTTTTATTCTATTTTGATTCCCTTCAATTACTGGTGAGTAGTAAACCATGCGTTCTGTTGAAGTAGACGTACCGCCACCATCTTGCTCATAACGTGTCTTCGAAGGTAATACAATAACGGTTTCTTTCGCATCAACTAAAGTAGATGTATTTAATATAATATCTTGATGTACTCTAAGTTCTAAGTTTTCTAAAGCTTTTTGTATAAATGTTGGGTCAGGCATTGTTTCTAAGAAATTCCCACCGGACATGTAATAACATTTAATTTTACGCTCATGATCATCTGGTAACATAATATTTTCCAACGTTACACCGACAGTATCACCTTGCCAATCCGCAATATCAAATCCCCATAACTTCTCAATACGCTTTTTATTTTCTCCATCAAATGCACCGCCTGGCAATACAAATGGATCACAGCCCATTTCTCCAGTACCTTGCACACTAGAATGTCCCCTGAACGGCATTAGACCACTGTGCTTTCTACCTAAGAAACCTCTTAATAAAGCTAAATTACATACTTGAGATATATTATCCGTCGCAAACTCATGCATCGTTAATCCTAGTGCCCAGGCAAATACAGCATTTTGGGCATTGGCAAGTTCAAGCGCTAATTTATAAATTTGATCTTTAGAAATACCACTTGATTGTTCAATGTCTTCCCACGACTGCTTCTCGACTGTTTCTTTAAGTTCTTCATAGTTCGTAACATGTTCCTCAACAAACTTATGGTTAATTGCAGAACCGTATGCCTGTTCTTCCATTTCAAACCAGTGTTTCATAATGCCGTGCATAAATGCAATGTCACCACCAATATTGACTTGATAGAATTCGTCTGCGACATTTGTACCAAATAATGCTGATTCTGCCACAGATGGAATCCAATATTTATCCATTGCTGGTTCCTTATATGGATTGATAACGATGATTTTTGTTCCTTTTTTCTTTGCTTCAAGCATATATTTAGTTGAAACAGGTGAAGCATTAGATGCTACACTTCCCCAAAACAGTAACACGTCTGTACCTATCCAGTCTTGGTAATTCGCTGTTGAAGCTCCAACGCCTACTGAACGTTTCATCGCTGTTTTACTAGGTGAATGACATATTCTAGAAGCATTATCGATATTGTTAGCACCTAAATATCTCGCGACCTTACCTGCAACATAATATGATTCATTCGTAATCCCTCTTGAAGTTAAATAAAATGCATAATTTCTTGGATTCAATGATTTCATTTTTTCAGCTATTGTTTGCATCGCTTCTTCCCAAGAAATACGGATAAACTTACGATCACCTTTTCGTCTCATCATTGGATAAGGAATACGACCTAATTGCCTTAATTCTGTGCTATTATATTTTCTCAATTCATCTATATCTTGATGCAAAATTTCTGGTTTAATTTCTGGCATTGTATTCAATCTTAAAACATTAAATCGTGTTGTACACATGTGAGGACCGGTTAAAGTTTGATCACTTAATCCAGATACACCTAATGCACATCCATCACAGACACCTTTAGTGATAATATTTTTAGCGTAATTTAAATTATCTTTATTATCCCAAACAATTTTCATTGTATCTCTTATATGTTTAGGCTTTACTTTTCCTAGTCCAAAAGGTATTGGACTCACCCAAAATTCTGGTGCTGGCTTTAAATCTTTCTTCATAGGACCTTGATGTTTTGTCTTACCCATATTTAACCCTCCATGATTTCACTTACATTTATTATATGAAATCACAATATATTTTGAAAGTGCTTTCACTTTATTATTCATAGGTTACAAAGTAAAATAAACCTATTAAACAATTATTTAAATGGGGAATCATTATGAAGCAAAATATGACTTACAATCTTCCAATATTAAAATACCAAAATGATCAATTTATAGAGACAACGGATAGCTACGCAACAGAATTTCCTATTACGATTATTATAAATGGAGAAGAATTTGCAACAATCGTTTGTTCACCTAAACATTTAGAAGAACTCGTGCTCGGCTTTATTGCATCTGAAGGAGTTATTAAGAAGAAATCTGAAATTAAATCTATTTCAATAGATGATTCTAAAGGTTTTGCTCATGTAGAGCTCACAAAAGAAATTGATATCAATTTCAAAAAAAATACACAACGCATGATTTCGTCGTGTTGTGGTAAAAGTAGAGCTTTCTATTTTAATAACGATGCCGTAACAGCTAAAGTGTCACAATCTAAAATAAACATTACACCTCAACAAATTATAACTATGATGGATAAACTACATGAAGAAAGTAAGATTTTCAAAGAAACAGGTGGTTTGCATAATGCTGCAATAAGTGATGGAGATGACTTTTATTTGCATCGATCTGATATTGGTAGACATAACGCATTAGATAAATTATATGGTTATTGTATAGAACATGACATTCCAATCAGAAATAAAGTACTCATTTTTAGTGGAAGAATTTCCTCGGAAATATTAATCAAAGCATCTAAAATTGGTGTCGGCATCATCTTGTCTAAATCAGCACCAACTAACTTAGCAATTGGATTAGCACATGATTTAAATATAACGGCAGTTGGATTTATAAGAGATGGCAGCTTTAATGTATATAGCCACACTTATAGAATACAAAATGAATCCTAACAATAAATAAACAGGTTGAGACATCATTTGCTGTCTCACCTGTTTTTATTTGTATTCTTTTAACGTTTCAAATTGAAATCCACTATAAATATAACCTTGTCTTTTATACATATCTTTAGCTGTATCTTCACCATCTGCTACTAGAATAATCGGTTTATCTTTAGCGATTTCTGCTACGAAGGCTTGCATTTTCGTTCCTATACCTAACCTTCTATATATTTCTCGAACACCAAAGCTATCTAATTCTACATATTTCTCATTCATCCATATAAGCAACATACCTGCAGGCTTACCTTTATAATAAGATAATACTTGAATCGGATTATCACTATGTAATTGTTCTTTATTTAATTCAACTTTAAGATCTGCATAGTCTTTGCCATATGCTTCATCTTGTTCATATGATACGTTCAAGAAATCAACAATGTTATCCTCATTCGTTAGAACAACTTCAACCTCTTGATTGTCATCACTTTCAAAGTTCTTCTCAGCATTGATATATAATTCTAACCAACCTGTTTCATAACCTTGTAATTTCAAATATTCTCTTAATTCAATATCGATTGTTTCATTTTCAGGAAAGACAAATTTAAGAAAAGGCTGATTATTTTTTTGATGGATTTCTTTCAACATTGCTTCATCTGCTTTAAACGTATCTAAGTCTGGCATTTCTTTATATACAATTTTGTTAGAATCATACTGAATACGTTTATCCAATGTTTGATAATGTATATATCTATTTGTTTCAGTCAAAACCTTTCCATCTGTTTCTATATCTTTAAATGAAACCATCGTTATTCACCTCATTAAGTATTTCTTAATCGTTTTATTTCGGGTACATTCTTCAAGCTAAATAATAACATAGTTGCTAATATTGCTTTAACAATATCACCTGGTAAAAACGTTGCTGCTAATATGTATCTTTTAGCGATTGAAATATTCATAAACTCACCCATCACAAATCCGCCAATTAAATTGAGTAATAGAACTCCAATCACAATATTAATTGTTAACGCATATGTAAACGAGATCTCTTTCCACTTTCTATCTATAAAGAATCCAATTAGAAATGCAACAACTGGGTAGCCAAATAAATAACCAGCAGATGGTCCAAAGAATACACCTAGTCCGCCTCTACCACCTGATAATAATGGCAGTCCTGTTGCAACAAGTAATAAGAAGATGATAACACTTAATGTACCTCTTTTATATCCTAATAAACATCCCGCTAATATGATACCAATATTTTGTAGAACGATTGGTACCGGCATAAATGGTAATGGAATTGGTGGTATAAATGCTAATACTGAAATAAAAGCAGTAAACATTGCTATAATAACGATATCTTTAGTTTTCAAATTTTTCACTCCTAATATAAGATAACGATATTATACCACATTGTTAACCAATGTAAATTATAAGTTAACAATTATTTTATAAACTAGAAATCGCACCATATAAAGCTGAATCATTTCCCTTTGAAGTGACTTCAATTTTGGCATGACCATAATCAGTTGGTAAATAATCATCGATAAATGGTTCTATCAATGATAATAGTCTTACTTCTTGTTGAGAAATTCCTCCTCCAATAAGTATAATTTCTGGATCAAACATAATTTGTACTTGCGCAATACCTTCTGCTACATGCTTAGCCCATTGATAAAGGATATCTTGAGCTTTTTCATCATTTTGATACGCTAAATCAAACAACTTCTCGACTTGCACATCTTCTTTATAATTGGCACTGATTAATCTTTTTAAAGCGGTTGTTGAACCCCTATCCTCATATGTTGTATTCGTTTCTTTGTCATATAATAAATAGCCTATTTCGCATGCTCTATACTTTTCACCTTCTAATAATTGATTTTCATAATATGCGCCACCTATACCCGTACCAATCGTCATTAAAAATATCGATTTAACTTCTCTATCAAATGTTAACAATTCACCAAGTAACGCGCATGATACATCGTTATTAACTGCTACATTACTAGCTATATCTGCTAATGATTGTTTAAAATTTGTACCATTATAATATGGTATCGTCGGACTAGCATATGTAATTTCACCTTTATGTGAATCAACGACACCTGCAGTAGAAATACCAACTTCAGGTTTATTTAAGTTAAATTCTTTTGTATATGATTCCACGATCTCTTTAACCGCTTCAACTATACCCCCATCTTTATTATGTGGTGTTTCAATTTTTTGATAACTATGTATTGTGTGGTGGTTATCAATTGCACCAGCTTTAATAAATGTGCCACCTATATCAATTGCAATTTTCATAATATCCTCCTAAATAGACAAATGTGTCGTCATAAGTTCTTTAGCTAATTGAACATCTTTATTGGCAATTGCTTCGATAATTTTCCTATGCATTTCATTCGTTTGAATATAATTAATTTCTTTCCCTTCTTCTTCAATATGATAGAAGTATGACTGAATAACAGAGCTTAATTGTTCGAATAATACATTGCCTGTAGAGCTTAGTAAAGTTTGATGAAATGCTTTATCATTCTCATAATGATTGATAACATCTTCATTTACAATTGCTTTTAATTCAGTGATATCCTTATCTAATTTAACGATTTCTTCAATAGCTGCACATTCAAAAATAATTCTCAATGACAGTAAATCATTTTTTGAACCATTTGCGACTTGGAAACTAAATAGAAATCCTTCAACTAAACTAGAGATATCCGGTGCTTTGATAACCGTTCCTCTTCCTTGAACTGTCTCGATCACACCTGTATGTTCCAGATAACTCAAAGCTTCTCTTACAACTGAACGACTCACGCCATACATTTCAGTAAAAGCACGCTCTGTCGGTAAGCGATCCCCTTCTGTCATGCCATTATCCAAAATATATTGTTTAATTTCTTGTAATACTTGCGACTTCAAACTTTGGACTTCAATCTTATCTAATTTACCCATCATTTTTGCTCCAATTCTTCTATCCACTCAACGACTCTAGACAGATGTTTATTAATAATGTCATGTGCTAAAGTTAAATTTTGTTTCTCAATTGCTTCTATTAAATCAGCATGTTCTTTGTAAGATTTTTCTATGTCTTCTTTATCAACGATTTGATTAAACTGGTTCTTATCGAAATACTCTTTAATAACTTTACTCATCGTGATTAATGTTTGATTTTCAGTAAAGATAATAATCGTTTCATGAAAAGCTGAATCATAATGTGCAAATTTTTGAGATTTGTTAAAAGACTCATAATAAATATCATTCAAATCTCTTAGTTTATTCGCATCGATCACGATTTTATTTTCTATTAAAAGACGTATCGCACCGAGTTCTAATATTTTACGCACTTCAAGTAATTCTTTAATTTTAAAACCATGTACTTTCATATGCGACTCAAAAAGCATTGATAAATGTTTATTCTTCTCTGTTATAAACATGCCACTTCCTGATTTAACTTGAATGAGACCACTTTGTTGTAAACGACTAATCGCTTCTCTCACAACTGTGCGACTCACCCCTAATTGTTCGACAAGCATTTTCTCTGAAGGTAGTTTATCTCCATTATCAAATTGATGTTCTGCTATATATTCTTTTAATTTTTCAACAGCTACATCAACGAGTGATGTTCGTTTCATCATTTTACCTACCTCCTCTTAATTATTTATTTTATCATAAGTGATGTATCAAATAATAAAACGATTGACAGAAGAATATGTATTCGCTTACAATATGATTATAAATTGGTCTGACAATATTATCAATTAATAAATATAAGGGAGTTTTTTTAATGAAAGGATTATATTCTGCATTACTAGTGCCATTTGACGAGAAAGGCAATATTTTAGAATCAGGTTTAAGACAAATCATTCGCCAAAATATCGATAAACAACAAGTAGATGGTTTATATGTAAATGGTAGTTCAGGTGAAAATTTCTTAATGAATACTGATCAGAAGAAGAAAGTCTTTGAAATTGTTAAAGACGAAGTAGGATCAGACGCTAAATTAATCGCACAAGTTGGTGCATTAGATTTAAACGAATCAATCGAATTAGGTAAATTTGCTACAGAATTAGGTTATGATGCATTATCAGCTGTAACACCATTTTATTACCCATTCAAATTCGAAGAGATCAAGTATTACTACAATGCCATCATTGAAGCTACTGGAAATGAAATGATCATTTATTCAATTCCAGCATTAACTGGTGTTAACTTATCTATACAACAATTTGAAGAACTTTTCGAAAATGAAAAAATTATCGGTATTAAATATACTGCAGCTGACTTCTACTTATTAGAAAGAATTAGAAAAGCGTTCCCAGACAAATTAATACTTTCTGGCTTTGATGAAATGCTTATTCAAGCAGCTGTTTCAGGTGTAGACGGTGCAATCGGTTCAACTTATAACATCAATGGACAACGTGCTAGACAAATATTTAATTTAGCTAAAGAAGGCAAAATTGAACAAGCGTATGAAATTCAACATGAAACAAACGATATTATTGAGCAAGTATTGGCTTTAGGTATTTACCCTACTTTGAAAGCTGTTCTAAATGAAAATGGCATTGAGGCTGGTACAACTAAACGACCACTCGCGCCATTAGATGAAGCATCACTCAAAAAAGTTAAAGAACTTGTTTCTAAATACAATTTATAATTATTTGATGTACAAAGGGGATGCCATATTATGAATGAAGTAGGATTTGGTACAGGAAACTGGATTGCATTAATTTTATATTTAATTGCAACATTATTAGTAGGTGTATATTTTACAAAAAGAGCTGGGCAAGATACAGACGCGTTCTTCAGAGCAAAAGGTAGAGTCCCTGCATGGGCAGTTGGATTCTCAATCTATGCTACAACTTTAAGTGCGATTACTTATATGGGAACACCAGAAAGAGCATTTAATACAGACTGGTCTTATGCAGCTGGAAATATCGCCATTATCGCGATCATTCCATTATTGATTTATTTCTATATTCCATTCTTCAGAAAGCTTGATGTAACAACAGCTTATGAATATTTGGAAGAAAGATTCGGTATCACAATGCGTGTTATTGGATCTCTAGCATTCACATTATTCCATATTGGACGTGTTGCGATTGTTATTTATTTACCAACATTAGCAATCACTTCCGTTTCAGATATTAACCCATATTTAATCGCAGCATTAGTTGGATTATTATGTGTTATCTATACGTTTATGGGTGGTATAGAAGGGGTTATTTGGAGCGACGTTATTCAAGGTATTATCTTATTAGGTGGTGCTGTTGCCGTTATTTTCTTAGGTGCTTTCCAAATTGATGGAAACTTCGGTACAGTCTTAAATGAAGCTGTGCAAGATAAGAAATTTGTCTCAGTGGACAACTGGAAATTCGGAACAGCTGCTGCTGCAATTCCAATTATATTTATTGGTTCTATCTTTAATAACTTACACCAATACACTGCAAGCCAAGATATCGTTCAACGTTATCAAACAACTGGTTCAATATCATCAACAAACAAATCATTATGGACTAACGGGTTATTAGCATTTATTACAATCCCTATCTTCTATGGAATGGGAACTGTGTTGTATTCCTTCTATAATAATGTAACATCTTTACCAGAAGGATTTAACACATCAGCTATCGTACCTTATTTCATACTTACACAAATTCCACCATTTGTTGGCGGATTATTAATCGCTGCTATATTTGCTGCAGCACAATCAACAATTTCTTCAAGCTTGAACTCAATTTCAGCCTGTGTAGTTGTCGATTTAAAACAAAGATTTTCTAAAACAAATAACGCTAAAAATGATGTACTATTAGCAAGAATCATCATTATTCTAGCAGGTGTCTTTGGTACATTGGCATCATTATACTTAATTAATCAAAAAACAAACGAAACATGGGATTTATTCTTACTTGTAACAGGACTATTCGGTGTACCAATCGCCGGCGTGTTTGCAGTAGGTATATTTACTAAAAAAGCCAATACTTATGGTGTTATCATCGGACTAATCGTCGCAGCAATCGTTTCTTACTTTATAGGAAAAACAGATATCACACCATTTACAGTATCCGTAATCGGTTTCTTTATCGCATTTATTGTAGGTTACTTAGCAAGCTTACCATTCGCGAAACACAACAAGAATATCGTAGGCTTAACTATTCATACAATTAATGATCAATATGTTAAAGAAACAAAATAATGAACTATATAAAAAGCAGGGACATCAGCGTCCCTGCTTTTAATTTTTGTTGCATTATGTTCGAGAGTCTTCGTGCGTTACACACTAATTTTGTACCTTTGCGCACGATATCTCTTAGTCTTCGTGCGATTCACCCTGATTTTATACCTTTGCGCACGATATCTCTTAGACTTCGTGCGTTACACACTGATTTTGTACTCTAGCGCACGATATCTCTTAGTCTTCGTGCGTTACATACTGATTTTGTACTCTAGCGCACGATATCTCTTAGTCTTCATGCGTTATGGCCTGAACAATAAAAAGCAAAGACTGACGTCCCTGCTTTTTATATTCTGATAATGAGAATCGGTGTTATAGCATTTGCTATTGATTATTCAGCTTTTTTAAGAATTTCATCTTTTAAGTATTTACGTTGCATTTCTAATGAATATGGATCGTTATACCAGAATGTTTGTGCATCAATTTCGATGACTTTATCATTTTTAACTGCTGGAATTGATTTCCATGATTCAGTTTTTGTGAATTCTGGTTTTGCTTGTCCTTTTGTTACTGGTAAGAATAAGTAATCTCCTGAATATTTTTCAATTTCTTCTTGAGAGATTTTTTTCCAACCGTCTTTTTTAACATCTTTTTCAATGCTTTCTGGCATTGCTAAACCGAATGCTTGGTATAATACTTCTGTTCCTCTACCCCAGTTTTCACCGTAAGTATAGATGTCTTTTTGGAATGCTTCAATAACTGATACTGTTGTATCTTCGCCGATTTTATCTCTAATTTCTTTCCCGTCTTTAGAAGTTTCTTTCTTCCATTTTTCTACCCATTCTTTTGCTTTGTCTTCTTTACCAACTAATTTACCTAATTCTACTTGCATGTCTAAGTAATTGTGTTTTGCATAGTCGTAAGGAATTGTTGGTGCGATTTTATCATATTTCTTTAAGTTTTTATCTGCGTTATATGTAATGATTAAGTCTGGTTTTAATTTAGCTACTTGTTCAACATTGTCTTCACTTACTTTTTCAATACCTTTAATTCTATCTTTAAGTATTGGTGTTTGATCTGTAGAAGCTGGTACACCCACAGGTTTAACACCTAAGTGTAATAAGCCACCAACGTATGATGGTGCTAATACAACAATACGTTTAGGGTTTTTCGGGATATCTATTTTTTTACCGTCGTCTAATTTATAACTTACTGTATCTTTACTTGATTTTGTTTTACTGTTGCTCTCTTTCTCATCAGATTTATTGCCACAAGCAGCAACAACTAATGCTAAAGCCATAATAAACACTAAAAGTTTCTTCATAATTATCCTCCCAATTGATAATGACTCTCATTTTCATCTTTGTCTATTATATAACCCTTCAATCTATATAGCAATAGAATTTTTAAATTTATATAACTTTTTTATTCTATTTTACAATAATAATGATGTATGCAAATACAACAAAAAAATACCGATAAAAGACGTTACGTCATTTTATCGATATTTTAATATTACGATTTATTTTTACTTGGCAAAGTTTTAACAAAAGTGAATAATACAACAGTTTGGAAGAATAACATGATGCAAAGACCTATGCGAACATAAAAATGATCGACCATCCAAATTGAAAAGCCTACTACGATATATACACTTATAAGCAATTCGAACTTTTTCTTTAAAGTGTACCCTCTATATTTTTGAAAATCTTCTACATATTCTTTATAAACTTTTGTGCTTACTAACCAACTATGGAATTTATCTGAACTTTTAGCAAAACAAAATACTGCTAATAATATAAATGGTGTTGTAGGTAATAACGGCAATACAGCGCCAGCAAATCCTAATATAGTAGCAAGTATACCAACTGATATTAATACAAATTTCATGCGGAAACCTCACTTTTAACTCATTATGTTCATTATAAGAACGCATATTATAAAATTGCAAGTAAAACATTTCAGCTTATTGTTTAATAATTTATCAAATGCTAAAATTAATTAATTAACATCTTTTAGAATCGAGGGGCTTATAAGTGCAGAACAAACAACTAAAAGGTACCTTATTAGTGATGCTTGGCGCTACATTTTGGGGGTTAGGTGGAACGGTTACTGAAAAGTTATTTACAGAATACCATTTACCTGTTTCATTATTTGTAGCTGAAAGATTGATATTAAGTGGATTTTTCCTTTTGCTCATTGCAAAATTAATCCAGAAACATCCTTTAACAAATATATTTAGAGTCAAACATTCATTATTTCAATTGACTATATATGCTTTATTCGGCATGTTAGGTGTACAATACACCTTTATGGCGACAATTGATAAAGGGAATGTTGCTATTGCTACTTTGTTACAATTTTTAGCACCAGTCGTCATATTACTTTATTTACTAATCACTAGAAAAAGTAAATTTAGATTAACTGATATTATCATCATCGTGTGTTCACTATTCGGAACGAGCTTATTATTAACAAATGGTGATTATGCCACATTATCAGTCCCTCCAAATGCCATCGTTTGGGGATTATTAACAGCTTGTGCAGCTGCTTTTTATACTGTATATGCTGTTAAATTATTTTTAAATTGGCCATCTCTTGTTGTAATCGGTTGGTCAATGTTTATTGGCGGTATTGCACTTTCAATTATCAACTTAGATTTCTCATTTCCTTGGCATTTATTAGATATACGAGGCGTCATTTATTTCATCTTTGTGATCACTTTCGGAACGATGTTTGCTTTTTGGATGTATTTAGAAAGTGTGAAATATATTAGCCCACAAACAACAGCATTATTTGGTGTACTTGAGCCCGTAACAGCTGTTATATCTTCAGTTCTATGGTTAAAAGTACCATTTGGATTGTGGCAACTCATCGGTATGATTATCATCTTGATTGTCGTACTATATATGTCAGTAGGCATGAAACCAAGACGTAAAAAACGTAAAAAAGCCACACAAACAGATCATCTATAGTAAAAAAGAATGGTTAGAAATCTTTAAAATTTCTAACCATTCTTTTTATTGATTTTTACTTCTTTCTTCTCTAGCCTTTTTAGCTAATTTTGTAATGGTTACGTCATCCATCGGTGGATTGTGTAAGCCAGCTCTTATATCTCTATAATAGCGTTGCAACGGTCTTTCCATTTGTAAGCTTTTCGCACCTACAATTCTCATTGCGATATCAATAATTTTAATAGAGTGATTAACGACAACATGTTTAGCCGCACCTATTTCAACATCTATAACTGCATCTGTTATGGAAGGATTTAAATACTTATTGATTACACTATATATATAATGTCTTGCAGTTGTTAATTCTAATTCCATCTGACCAATATTTTGTTGAACAGCTGGAATATCTGCAATCACGCCATCGATACTTCCAGGACTATATTCATTTGCAAAATCAACAGCATAATCTCGTGCTGCTTGCCCAATACCTAAATATACTGCTGGAATATGTAGATTCCATGGGTTGATATTATTACCTCTTGGACCATTCGCAACTTCTACTAAGTATTTCTCATGAACTTTAACATCATCTAACACTAAATCATGACTCTCAGTAGCACGCATACCTACCATATTCCAATTCTCTGCTATTGATAAACCTTCAGATTCTCTTGGTATTAAAAAGAAACCGAGTGCTTCTTTTTCTGGTACATATGCACCAACAAGAAAATGCGTTAACCTTTGACTCATTGTTGTAAATGTCTTAACACCATTTATAATATAATGATCTCCGACACGATCAGCGTATGTACTTGGACGTGCACCTCGAGTTGGGCTGCCTGTTTCCGCTTCACTTACAGCTCTATTAACAATCGCGCCATTTAATACTTCTTCAGCAAATTCATCTAATAAATCTTGTGTCCATAATTTTTCTTGATAAATTTGTCCAACTACACCCATATGCCAACCAATTGCTAATGCAGTTGCACCATCAATTCTACCTAATGTTTCTTGGAATAAAATAATATCTTCTGGTGTCGCACCTTCGCCACCATATGATTTTGGAAGCACAATTTTAGTATAGCCTTCATCAATTAACCAATTAATATTTTCATATGGAAATTCTGAATTTAAATCATTTTTTTCAGCGTGTTTTTGTAATGACGCTTTATGATTTTCTATTTTATTAACCCATTTTTGTTGGAATTCATTCTTAATAAATAAATCTCTACTCATCGTGTCCTCACTCCTTAATATCACTTTATCATTGTATTTATTTGCTTTCAATATATATCCGAGCATACCAATAAGTTTTTATAAAAAACAGGCAATACTGAAATTCACGATCGGTATCAGTATGTGCCTGTATAAAATTAATAATTAATATGACTCTCCAAGTTCATTGAAGTCTTGGTCATTGTATTTTTCTTCATCTAATTGTCCTGTAATTTTAGCAGTAGCCGTACCCGCTAACATTGAATCATTAACATTCAATGCTGTTCTACCCATATCGATTAATGGTTCAACTGAAATTAATACCCCTGCTAAAGCAATAGGTAAATTCAATGTTGAAAGTACGAGTATAGCGGCAAATGTTGCACCGCCACCTACACCTGCTACACCAAATGAACTGATGACTACAACGCCGATAACAGATAAGAT
This sequence comes from Mammaliicoccus sciuri, assembly GCF_002901825.1. Classification (GTDB taxonomy): domain Bacteria; phylum Bacillota; class Bacilli; order Staphylococcales; family Staphylococcaceae; genus Mammaliicoccus; species Mammaliicoccus sciuri. The sequence goes on from NZ_PPQD01000026.1 coordinate 185,287, forward strand.
AAACGGTAAATCAATGTCAATACCTGCACTTGGTGCAATCATCATAGCTAACATCGCTGGATAAATACCTGCACAGCCATTTTGTCCAATTGATAAACCAAATGAACCTGCAAAGTTTGCAATACCTTCTGGAACACCTAGTCTAGTTGTTTGTGTTTGAACATTTAAAGGTAACGTTCCTGCACTTGATCTAGACGTAAATGCGAATAGTAATGTTTCACTTGCTTTTTTAACATAAGTAGCTGGGTTTAAACCAACAACAGATACTAAAATTAAATGTATGATGAACATCGTAATTAAGGCCGCATAAGATGCTACAACAAATTTACTTAATGTCCATACTGCTTCAAAGTTACTTGTCATGACCGTTTTAGTCATAATCGCTAAAATCCCGTAAGGTGTTAATCTTAATACAAACGTAACGATTCCCATAACTAAGGCATAAATCGCATCTATCCCTCTTTTAATTAAGTTACCTTTTTCAGGTTCTTTTCTCATCACACGTAAGAAACTAAATCCAACAAATCCAGCAAATATAACGATCGCAATTGTTGAAGTACCTCTAGCACCTGTGAAATCTAAGAATGGATTGGCAGGTAACAATTCAATAATTTGTGATGGTAAATTATTAGCCGTCATATCTTTAGAAGTTTGTTCAATTTCTTGACCACGACTATTTTCTACATTACCTAAATCGATTTGTGATGCATCTAAATTAAATAGCATCGCATAAATAATACCAACTAAAGCTGCAACAGCAACCGTTCCTAGTAAAAATGTAAATATCCAAGCGCCAGCTTTAGCAAAGTTTTGACCAATTGTTATTTTAGTAAATGCTGAAACAATTGAGATAAAGATAAGTGGCATAACGATCATTTGTAATAGTTTTACATAACCTGTACCTACAATATCAAACCATGAAGCTGTCGACTCTGTTACTTTAGAATCTACACCATAAATAAGATGTAAAGCTAAACCAAACACAATCCCTATTCCTAAGCCAATAAGAACACGTTTAGAGAACTTTACATGTTTCTTATTTAAATAACCTAATAAACCTATAAATGATAAGAAAACAATAATATTAATGACTACCCAAAGTGTTTCCATTAATGGACCTCCTAAATCTTTTAATTCCGATACATTAAATAAGAATACACTTTAAAAATATGTTTTGCAATACGTTTTTCTTTTTCTAAAAATTTAGATAAATACAATCAAAAAAACATACTAAGATTATTGTTTCAATAATCTTAGTATGTTTAAAATTATGATGATTTTTTTAATTACTTACGGTCGCTTTAGTTACAGTTCGACCAACTTTTGTTACTATGGGCCTCCTTAGTTACAATTCCACCGACTTTTGTTACTATGGGTCTCCTTAGTTACACTTCCGCCGACTTTTGTTACTAACTGCTACTCTTTTTCACAATACAAGACTGTCTTCAAATGCCCAAGATTTATCGGTTAATATATTTCTATAGAATGGATCTTTTCCTATTAACTTAATTTCATCTGCTAAGCTTTCGACTTCATCTAAATGGTGCGTTGTTAATATAATAAGTCTTGTTGTTTTTAAATGATTTAATAATTTATGAATGTCAAATCTAGATTTCAAATCAATACCTACTGTTGGTTCATCTAAAATTAATATACTTGGATTACCGAGCAATCCGATTAATAAATTAACTTTACGTTTTGTACCACCAGAAAGCGAAGAGATTTTTGCTGTTCTTTCATATAAATTCAACTGATTACAGTAATCTTCTATAAGCTCTGAAGATATAGGTTGTTTATTTAATGCTTTAAAAAATTCTATATTTTCATTTACTGTCATATGTTCAAATAATGCAATATCTTGAGGTATATAACCTATGATTTCTTTGATTTTTTTATTGTTTAACTTTTTCCCAAAATAACGGATACCCCCACTATCTGGATTTTCTAATGCTGTAATCATCCTTAGTAATGTTGACTTACCAGCACCATTTTCACCTAGCAATACGGTAAGTGTCTTATCCTTAAATGTTGTATTAAAGTCATGGAAAATTTCTTTATCTTTATACTTTTTTGATAAATGCTCTATTGTAATCATGTATACACCTCCTAAACTTGAATATACAAATAAAGACAACTTATTGCGATAGACCATATGATAGACATAAATAATTTATGACTAAGCGTATTTATTTTAAATAAGAATATACTTAAGACACTTTCATATATACATAATGTCATCAATAAGACCAAATAAAATACGATGCTTAATGACCATGATAATAGTAAGCTCGTAATGGTTACAATCGCGAATAATAATATGACATGACTCAATATATAATACGTATATAATTTGATTTTGGTGCCATTAAACATCATTAATCGCTCTAGTGCAGCATTTTGTTTCAGTCGTTGGTGCAATACAATTTGACTACAACTCACGATTAATAGCAATGCAACATATACTGCTGCACCAATCGAAACATCTGAATGCTTTTGAACTGCATGGTGTTCCATTTTAGAGTGAGGTGTATTTTTAATATACGCTTCTTTAATTTCTTGCATTGTTACATCTTGTTTAGATTTCTTTAAATGACCTTCAATAATGACGGGTATTTGCTGTTGGTATAAAGCTTTACTCGTCACTTCTAATGCAATTTCTCCAATGAAATCATCTTTGTAATATAGCGGAATGCTATCACGTAAACGATTTTCTTTTAAACGGTTACTAAAATCATCAGGTATTTGTAAGCTTACGATTGCTTGCTTTTTTTGAATGACATCTTCGATATACGCCTCATTCTTTGGTAAATGTATGACTTCTAAATATTTTGTTTGTTCTAAAGTATGCACTAACTCTTTTGAAGATTGAGATTTATCCAAATCTTGAACAGCTATTGGCATTTTAAATAATTGATTGCTAGATGCTTGAACGCCTACAATGAGCAATATTGTTATAAACAGCAACGCCACTAAAGTTAAATATTGTTTCCATTGCTTTTTAACAACTAAATGAAAGATTGATTTCATCGGCGATACCTCCAATACAAAGCAGAGATTACTAATACAAGCATAATACCTAAATGCCAATAATACATTGGATGTGTGTCAATGATGTAATTATTTAATAGCATTTCTACTAACTGATTAAACACAATTGAAAATGGTAATGCCTCAATTATTCCTGCACTCAAACTTTTTAAATAAATGATTGGAATCACTGCGCCAGATAACAATATTATCACTAACGTTAATAAAACTTTGAACAAATAATTCAACATACTTCTAAACGCAATATCTATAAGGAGAAACACTAAGAATATCATGATTAAATAATAAGCAATATCTAAACTAAGTTGCCCAATATTATACATTTCAAATTCTGGTTTAAGAAAATGTATGATGACCCATAAACCCAGTATACTCCATAGTGTTGTATAGAAAAGACTAAACACACCTCTTACAATTGTTAATTTTTCATATGAGAAATGATACATACTTAATCGTTCTCTCAACACATCTTTTTGATTCATTTTTAAAATGCTAAAAATTGAAAAGAAGAAGAAAAAAATAGATAAAAAATAAGTTGAAATTGTATAATAACTGAATGTATCAAATACTTTGATAGGCTCATCATCAAAGGAGCCGCTTCTATTTAAACCAGTAAATAACATATCTGTCATCATCGTTAATAATTCATTTTCGGATGCACTAGGATAAAGATACGTATAAGACATCGCCCCACCCATCGACAACATTAACCGGCTATAGACCGAATCTGTTAATTGCAAAATAATAATACTTTCAACTGATTGTTTATCATATGTATTCACAACTATTGGTAACTCACCATTTTTATAAAATGCTTTCGTCATGCCATCTTTAAAGACAAAATAGCCATCAATTTTCTTTTTTGATAATAGTTGTCGTGCTTTCTCTTCATTATAATGCTTAATAGACAAATCATTTCCAAGCGATTGCCCATCACCTATCGCATTTAAAATTAACTTTGTTTCTTTTGATTGATCTTTATCTACGATTCCAATCGTAAACGCCTGATCTTTTTCGTTTACTTGGTTAACCCCAATCATTACGGCCAACACAGCTAACAATAATAATAAAATATATGCAATCAAATACCACTTTTTAATTAAAAAAGAGTGGTATATGTTGAACAATTTTATTGTCGACATATAACCACTCCTCTCTAATTATTGAATATCTTTCGCAAGATCTTCTCCTAAATCTTGTAGCTTATCTTCTATTTCTTTTGTTAAATCATCAACTTCTGAATCTGATAATGTATTAAAGTCAATCGCGCCATCTTTCTTGAATTTAATGTCTTTTTTCAGTTCAGTTTTACCATCCATAATTAATTTAATATTTTCACCATTCACATCAAAATCAACATTTAATTTTTGTTTTTGTTGATTGTTTTTAGTGTCTGTTGTTAAATTATGGTCGTAATTTAAGTCGAAGCTTTGACCGCTAGATGGTGCAATCGTCACTTTACCTTTATCCGTACGTTTATCTCCGTCAACTTTAGATTTATTATCTAATTTTAGTGTTGTTGTTGAGTATGAATTTTCTTTGATTTCTAGATCATATTTATCGCTAATTTCATCTTTACCAGTTGATTTACCTTTAAGTGTAAGTCCACCGTCTTCACCTGGTGCTGATACTTTATAATCTACTTGTACGCCATCATCAATAACATTTGTACCTTGAATTCTAACTTTTTCATTATCTTTATTTGTAATTGTTAAGTCACGTTTCAAGATTTCTTTACCATCTACATAAATGATAGATTTAACTTTAGGATAATTCTTTACATCTTCGTCTTTAGCTTTTTTCAATAAATCTTTAATTTCTTTATCGTACTCTTTTACATTACCTTGTTTTTCTACGATGTTTTTAATATCTTCATCTTTTTTAGCTTCTTCAAGAATTGCTACAACAATTTTCTTAGTATCTTTCTCACTTAAGTTCATTGTTACTTTTTTCAAATCTTTTTCATCATCAAAAATCTTAACTTTTTCTTTGTCTTTTTCAAAGTTATCGTCATCTAATTGATCAACAAACAAGTCACTATATCTTTTTGAGATTTTGTCGATTTGATCTTGAGAGATTTGAGAGCTTGATAAGATCGTATTTAAATTTAAAGAATCATTTGTGATTTCTTGTCCATCTGCTGAATCTAATGATTCACCAGAAGCTTTTTCGATTCCTTTTTTAATTTCATTATTTTTCACTTTATATATGTCTTTAAATAATGGTGTTTCTAAATATTGATTATTTTTGTCTGCGCTCCATTGGAAGTTACCTATCTTGTTGTCTGCAATTGTAGGTTCAATACCTAGTTTAGAGTTTTTCGCTTTAGGATCATGCCCAACATTGAAGACAATATTCGTTGAGTCAATAACCGACTTTGGTATACCTAATTGTGAAACTAATGAATCTGATACTTCTGCTCCAAATTTCAATGAAGTTTCATAAGATTCATCTTTCATTTTATCTTGGAATTCAGTTTCATTTTCAAACCTGTCGTTAAAATATTCTTTCCAAGATTTTGCTGATTCTTGTTCACTTAATAAATATGTATTCTTTGGCGTATTAGTTAGAAAATAATATGTTGCTGCACCACCAATTCCTACTATTGCAAGAAAGGCTACTACAATTCCTATAATTAGTAACTTTAATTTAGTAGACATTTAAACACCTCTTTTTAAAATTTATAATCATATCATAACAAATGTTACAACATTATGACATAATATTTTAAAAATATTTATATTTTTTTGTAAATACACATTTTTCCTGGCGTATTATAACTAATCTTCATTTTATTTTTTTTCATTTTGATAATTTGATATTTGGATGGCCCCAAAGCTGGGATATATACGTACCCAAATATTTGTTTCCATAAAGGATCTATATAATAATAATATTCATCATCATATCCAATTAATAAAGTTACATGGATATTTGTAACATAGGATTTACCTTTATTTCCGATTTTAAAAACTTTTCGAATCGGTTTAGACCCTAATGTTGTATGATATATTACAATTGGATGTCCTTTATCAATTATATGCTCAAGCTCTTCAAGCTCAGTACCAGTACCATCTATAATTTCAGAGTCATATCTACTTAGAAATTCCGCAAGCACATTCGGAAAAATAGTTTGGTGATGGCCAAATTTTATTAGAAAATGATTGCCTACATATCCCTTTTCCGGGTTATCTGAATGTGTTGGCCACTCTCTCATAATAGTCGTTGCATTAATATCTTTATTATAGTAATTAAGCAACATTGAACTTGCCGTACCTTCACACCCCATGACCATTGGTATAGGAAATAATTGACTTTTCGGTTTAACATTTAATATTACGCCCATAAAGGTTCTCCTTTTACGAAATCTTCTTAAATTAAAACGTTTGTTTATACTTATAATATATCATTTAACATTTAACTACATAGTATAAGAAAGCGAGACTGAAGTATCTTTTAAATAAAAAGATTTCTTAGTCCCGCTTCTCACGATTTTTTATAATATTTCAGCTTCAATTTCCATTAATAATTTTTTTATCTTTTTATGTTGGATTTTAGATACTTGAATAGCGACAGTTCTCTCATCTTGATCATTTCTTTTCTTAGAAATAAGCCCTTTTTCTTTTAAGTTTTGTACGGCTTTTGAAATATAGTACGGCTTAAATTTAGATTGTTTGATGATATCTTTAACATTGTAACAATCTTTCTCGCCTCTATATATATAAACTAAAATATATATTTCTTCGAATGAGAGTGCAAATTGACTTTTGATATTTGCGACATAATCTTTAGATTTCTTAGTTGTGACAACTAATTCAACGATGTTTCTGATTGGTACTGATACTGATTCCATTGCAAATCAACTCCTCAAAATAATCTAATAAATTGTTGAATTGGTATATTGTGCAATCTTTAGTATCTATAGCTTTTTTCCTTTTCAACACAATGATTTAATAATATTTATTATTTTATAATGAGTTTTAAAAACATTCAACAAATTTTCAAATAATGACTTTTCAACATTTTTATTTTTAAGACAAACCCTTTTATATCAAGCTCTACAGCGTTCAATTCACAAAATAATAACCCGTGTATATAGTTTGTTTTTATGACATTTTAAAAGTTCATTACTTTTGAAATATAAAGAAATCCTGTCATAAATTGAAGAATATATATTAATAGTGATGATAGATTTTCTTTTGTATTTTCATAATTTTGTATTATACAAAAAATCTGATACATCATAATGTACCAGATTAAAAGGTTATATATTATTTTTTCTTACCTAATGTATCAACGAAACTTAATGCAGATAAACCTAAAAGTGTTAATGCATGTTTTGCACCTTTAAAGCCATGTCCAGCTTCATAATGTTTATATGCTGCAACTGTCATAACTGATCCTACAAGTACTGAACCTAATCTTGATAAAGATTTGTTACAAGCACTTAAGAATAAGAAGATTGAACCTACTAATTCAAGCCCGCCAGCTAATTTCATAGCGTTTCTTGAAAGACCAAAACCTTCTTCGAATTGTTGAGCCATACCGTCGTCATCTTTCACTTTTGGTTGACTTGAATCAAAAATTTGTTTACCTACATATACATTTAATAAATATCTTAACATTACTTAATTTCCTCCTTATTTTTCATATATTCATCTACAATCGGTTTAACTCTTTCACCTAATAGTTGAATAGATTTTAATACTTTTTCATGTGGCATAGAACCTACTGGTAAATGTAACATAAATCGATTAACACCTAAATCTTCGTGCAGTTTAATAATTTTTGCTGCAACTGTTTTAGGGCTTCCGACAAACATTGCACCATGAACAATTTCCTGTTCAAATTTTTCCATTGAATATGGTGGCCATCCACGTTCTCGTCCTAATTGATTTATAACATATGCACTTGATGGATAATATTCTTCCATCGCTGCTTCATCAGTTTCTGCAATGTAACCCCATGAGTGTGTCGCAACAGGTAATTTAGATGTATCAAAACCATTTGATTCAGCAACAGCTTTGTACATTGCTACATTACGTTTAAAACGACTTGGCGCCCCTCCTATAATAGCATAAGTGATAGGTAATCCCAATTGTCCTGCTCTCATAGAAGATTCTGGATTTCCTCCAGTTGCTAACCAAATAGGTAATTTATCTTGAACTGCTCTTGGAAATACTTTTAAATGATCAATTGCTGCTCTTGTTTCTCCTTGCCAAGTTACAGATTCATTTTCATTAATTTGCATTAATAAATCCAATTTTTCTTTATAAAGTAAATCGTAATCTTTTAAGTCATATCCAAAGAGTGGAAAAGACTCAATAAAAGAACCCCTACCTGCCATAATTTCTGCTCTTCCATTACTAATAGCATCTAAAGTAGCAAATCTTTGATAAACCCTAACAGGATCATCAGATGATAATACCGTTACAGCTGATGATAATCTAATATTTTTAGTTTGACTAGCCGCAGCTGATAACACTGTAACTGGATCTGATACTGCATAATCTTCTCTATGATGTTCCCCTAATCCATAAACATCTAATCCTACTTTATCAGCTAGCTTAATTTCTTCAACGATTTGATTAATTCTTTCGTGTGCGGGGAAAGGTTTATCCACACCATTAATTGGAGAGATTTCAGCAAATGAAGATAACCCTAATTCAAATTTCATGTTCTCACCTCGATATAATTAATATACTAGGTATAATTATAATACTAATTTGTTATTTGTCAATGAAATTAAACAAAATAATAAATTAGCGAATAAACTTATGCATAAGTTTATTCGCTAATTTTTATTTAAATATCATTTTCTAAATTGCATATTTTTAAAATAGACTGCTTTAATGGCATTTCTTGTTCATAGATTCTTAGTTGATCGATTGTTTCTGGATTTAAATAAATACACTTTCGAGGTTCTCCATTTTGAAAAGCGACAATTGCTTCTCCATCATCTGTATTTTCAAACATTCTATCAACGTCGGAAAAATATTGACTTAAAATATAAATTAATGCATCACTATATCTTTCACGGTCTTTTTTATATAATTCAACTTGATCATCTTGTATATAATACGCATCAACAATAGTCATGCCATCCATTTCAAGTTTTTCATGAGTAACATCTTGACTCAGTTGTTCTCTCTTAAAAAATTTAAACAACATAAACGATCCCCTTCATTAATCATTTTAATTAGATTTACTTCTTTGATACTCCTGATACTCAAAAAATACTTGGAATAACATAATTAACATTGCAGGATGATATTGTGAATTGAAAATATCAATATCATGATTAGATGCAATTTTAAATCTTTCAGACTTAGTTTCCATGATTAAGTTATTTGTGTCATCTGTTACTTTAACAGATCTAGATATAAATCCTGATTCAAACAACAAAGTATCGTTTTTTTCACCATTAAATATTATTCTAGGTTTGAATCCAATTTTTGTTTCGAATGTGCCTATTTTAGTATCATTCTTAAATACTTCCCAAACAGTTTTAAAAGGGGTCTTTAACTTTCCTTCTATCGATCTTTCTTGTATCACTTTAAAAGAGCCACCTTCAAATTCGATCATAAAATTATGTTTCTTTCTCCCTAATAACGCGAATGTTTCTTGTCTAGTGGATGTGTAATACAAACTTAATATAAATATAGGATTATTGTGTTCATCATAGACTTCAATTGGTTTAGTAGATGCACCAAAAAAGTTTTCTTTGAAATGATATTGTGACATATTAACCTCCCTAATAAGCTGTTATTATGACTATTCTACCATAGCTAAATTTTGTGCACCATTTTTAATGTTTTGTGCTTTTAGAACATTTTCTATCATTAATTTAATCATTTTTTCTTTGTATGGCTTAATAGAAACTAATACAATTCTTTCATCGGTATCAGCTCTATCTTTATCAAGATAGTTTAATTGCACAAGGGCTTTTATGGATTTATTGATTTTTACTAAATCCCATCCAAATTGCTGTTTAATGTCTTTTAGTGTTCGACATCCATTCTGAGACATCTGTATAAATAATAAAATCATAAATTGATCGACATTTATTCTATATTGATGATGGATATTATGATGGATTTCACTAATCATACTATTAACCTCTATAGCATAATCAATACAATAATTTGAATTTACATGTGTAGATATCTCATTTAAATTACTCTTAAAGTCCAGTTCTATTTGATTAATTAGTTGAGAAATTTTCATTTTGTGACGAGTTTCTACTATTATAATTATTTTTCTCTCATCTTGTTTTAGTCGTTCTTTTTTATAATAATTTAAATCATGTAAATAGGATATGACATGTGTTAACATCGTTTGATTAATACGAAGTACTTCTTTAAAATCTAAAGCTGTAAATTTCTTTCTCTTCTGATTATCGTTAATAAATTTCAATATTTTTAAATGATAAATATTTAATGCGTAATTTTTCTTTAGTATTTTCTTCACCTGAAAATTTAAATAATTAAATTTCAATAATTCGTTCTTATGTTCAATCATAGCTCAATACCACCTTAGTTTATTTTCGTTTTATATAGATATGTTTAATGACATCCGCTGAAGAATCATAATCTATTACTAATTTTTTTGATTCTTTTTTTAAATTTATTGTATTTATCTTTTTATTCGTTTCTTCATTAAACTGCTGATTAATTGCCTTATTACGCTTAATAAAAATATCGTGAATTCTAAACTCAAATTCCTCAATGTTTAAACCAGTAATATTTAGTTTTTGCTGCAGCTTATTAAACAGTTTATTGTTTGGAAAGATTAATAGCTGGTATTCATTTAAATAATGCGTTATGAGGATACTGCCATTAAAAAATATGATATTTCCTCTTAATCTTTTTAAAGTTAATATTAATTCGAATAACTGATACTGACTTTCTTTATTTAACTGTAATTCTTTTATCATAAGGTGACTGCTCTGTGAAGGTATCATACTATCAATCCAAGTATCATCTATAATAATTGAAATTCTTTGCTTATATTCTAAACACCATTTAAATGTTTCAATAAGTGAATCAATTCGATTAGGGGTTGTCGGTTGATATAAGATATTTATCGAAGAATTATTCTTTAATATAGTAGTTATTTCTCTATCGGAGACTAATTCATGGTAAACTTTATAGGCAATTTGTTTATTTCCTTCTATTATATTTGTCATTCGGTTAGTTATGTATTTATCCCGATTATTTAATATTAGTGTTACTTTTGAATCTTTTAATGTGTCTTTTATCATTTTATAGATATGATTATATTGGTAAAATGTCATATTTAAATAGAAATGAAATTGTCGTTGTCCATAGTAGTATGTACAATCGATTAGATAATTTAAAAGTTTCTTTAAGTCTTCTTCAAACGCCTCTAGATTTTTATTTCTAGACAACTTTAATTCAAATGAAATTTCAAATTGATGCTCTAAAGAAAATGAAAACATTTGATGCATTAATCTATTTTTCTCAAAATTAGCTTCATTTAAAAACTCATCAAGTAATGAATGCGAGAATAATAAACCATATTGCCCAATTTCTCTCCTCATCGTTAAAAGTTTTGATTGTTGAAAATTATTTGTTAGTGCCTCAATGTTTCTGATATATATTAATAAGTTTGATGATGGCATATTTGATGTTAGCTGTGAGTCTATATTAATATCTAAACTAATAAAATCTACAAAATTGTTTGTCAAAGCTCTAATTTCCTGAGATATCTTATTAAAATTTTCAAGAAGATTCGAGCGCTTATTATTAAATGGATAATACTGATCATTTGTGAGTTGCTTTCGATATTTCGCTGGTGTTATATGATATTTATCTCTGAAACTTGCTATAAAGTTTGATTCGTAAGTAAAACCATTATCACCTGCAATTTGCGTTATAGACTTCTTTGAATAAATCAAGTCAAATATGGCGTAGGATAAACGAATATTTTTTCTAAGTTCTCTATATTTCATATCTGTTATTTCTTCTAGATTTTCTGAAAACCATCTCACTGATAAAATACAATTCGTCGCAACTTCAGCAATATATAACTTCTCTTTATAATGTTCATACATATAATTGATTGCTTTATGTATATCATTATTTAAAAAATAATCATGATTTTCATTTACAATTCTATATAATCGCAATGTCATCATTAATTGCTTAATTACATCAAACATATTTATGTCCTTGTCTTTTTTATATTTAATATAATTGGCGAGTACCTTATTCATGTAAAATCTAATAACATTGTAATCAAGTTTATCTACATCAATATAGTACTTTTTTTCGAATTGAAAAAAATAATCAAGTTCACATCTTGATAAATATAAACTAGCTATAACTGTATCTTCATTAGAATAAATACGATATTGTTCTAAATCATTTATGATAAGAATGTCATTTGCTTGATATACTTTACGTTTACCATTGATATATATTTTACTACTTCCTTCTATTACATATAGCAGTATTAACCCCATATTAAAATCAGATTGAATATTTAATGGTTGATAAATCTTAAAATTACCATCATACAACATGTTAAACACCCCAATTCCTTATGAAACATCTTTATTTATTATTTATGATAATTATAATTCAACAAATATTACTAAAAATACTTTATTCTTGACTTTTTATTATGAAATTTTGTACTTATTTTAATCCTTCAGATGGAATATTCTTTTGTTTATTGGATATAATTTTTCATAGTATTATCCAAAGTCAATTATTTTATTATGTCTTAAATATTACAAACGTGTAACAAAGAATCGTGTATAACACCTAAAAGTACTTAAAAACGTTGGTATTACAACGTTCTTTATTCAGTGTAAAATGTTCGGAATTATTACATGAAATCTTTAGATATTTAAATTAAATTACAAAGCTTTAACATTCAACACAAACTAAACGATTTCTGATAAAGTAGATTTTGTTGATTAACAGCGAAGAAAAAACTTATTAGAAAAAAAAACATAAAACATATACGAAAAATTATTTTTAAATTATCTAGGAGGATTTATTTATTATGAAGAAAATCGCAACAGCAGCAATCGCAACGGCAGGAATCGCAACATTTATGGCACATGACGCAGATGCAGCAGAAAATACACAAGGATATAATCCAAACGATCCATATTCTTATTCTTACAATTACACAATTGACCAACAAGGTAACTACCACTACACATGGGAAGGTAACTGGAATCCATCATCTCATTATGGTAACCAAGCTCAACAACAAGTAGCATCTAACACTGCTTCTTCAAATAACGAAGCAGCTTCAAATACAAATTATTCACAACCAGCATTCAATGCTGCACCAAATGGTGGTGGTTTAGGAGATTCACATAACACGTCTTCAAATCAAAATAATGTTCGTGTAACAACTACACAAGCACCATCAACTAGCAACAATACAGCAACTACATCAAACTCAAGTTCAAATGTAAGCACTACAACTACATCAACTTCTCGCCCATCAACTGGTGGAGGAGCTAACTTATACACTGCTGGACAATGTACTTACTATGCATTCAGCAAACGTCCTGACTTAGGTAGCACTTGGGGAAATGCTAATAACTGGGCTAGTGCAGCAGCACAATCTGGTTACACAGTAAATAACAACCCATCTGCAGGTTCAGTATTACAAACTACAGCTGGTGGTTATGGTCACGTAGCTTACGTTGATAAAGTGAACTCTGACGGTTCTATCCAAGTTTCTGAAATGAACTACCAAGGTGTAGGTGTTGTTTCAACTCGTACTATCTCAGCTTCAGCAGCTGGTTCATACAACTACATTCACTAAGATGAATATAAAAAAAAGAGCAATCGCTATGATTGCTCTTTTTTTATGCATTTGTTTTTACTTTTTTAATACCGATACCTGTTATACCATAAAACGCTGCAAAGATTACACATAAATAACATGGAACAGCCCACCAGAAGAAATCTCCTAATGAAACATGCAATAAATCTCGATAGTATATACCTGAAGTTCCCCAAGGAATAAATGGCAACACCATTGTTCCGCAATCTTCTAGCGTTCTTGATAAGTTCACACGATCTAAATTACGCTCATTATACATTTCCATTAACAGTACACCTATCATAATAATCACGACAGATGCAACACCAGCTGCAAAAACGAGTATTAAACTTCCCGCTATCGTAACTAATATCAGATGTGAATCTTTAGAAACTTTACTAGATATTGTCGTTAAAATAACTTTTAAACTGCCAGATGCTTCTACAATACCCGCAAAAGCATAACCACAAAAAATCGTTACAACAATTTCAGTCATACTCATAATGCCACCACGTTTTAACAGTTCTACCATTGAACTTGATGCATCATTTTCAGATAAGCCTGTCATATTGATGTTGAAACCTTGCATCGTTACATTAAATGCATCTACAATTTCAAATCCATTATTAAACACACCTACAAACATTGCGACTAAACTGGATAATAACATCATCGGTACAGTAGGTTTTCCTATACTAATACCTAATACGATAACAATGACTGGTATCCATACCCAAAAATTCAAATTAAAAGCCGTATCAATATTACTCAATAATTCATTTATTCTTTTGCTTTCTACATTTTTAGCATCAAATTGTAAACCTACTATAAACCATACAATGAGCCCTATAATTGATGCAGGTATTGTCGTCCACATCATATGTTGAATATGCCTAAAGATATTTACTTTCGTTACTAATGCAGCTAAATTAGTTGTATCTGAAAGTGGTGACATTTTATCTCCAAACACTCCACCAGCTATTACAACACCTGCAACCATACCTATCGGAATATTCATCTCATTAGCAATCGCCATTAAAGCTATACCGGCAGTACCTACTGATCCCCATGCAGTACCTGTTGCGACAGATGTAACGGCTGTTATGACAAATGCAGTTACTAAAAAGTATGTCGGATTAATCGTTTCTAAACCATAGTAAATTAAAGCAGGTACAGTGCCTGAATACATCCACGTACCTATTAAAATACCGACTGCAAATATTATGTATATAGCTGGCATTGCAGTTGCTAGCCTCTTTGTAATGCCATCTTGCAAGTCTTCCCAAGTTAAGCCTACTCTAATGGCTATAAAGCTCGCATAAACAGCCGCAATAATTAATAATGGCTGAATTGGATAATGTAAAATCCCAAAACCAATCAATACGACTAACCCCATAAATAAAATTGTAGAAATTGCTTCAAATAAAGTTGGTAATCTCTTCATATAATGCCCCCTTCCATATACTTAGAAAAGTAATCATATTATTTTATATATGAAAAAAGTAGTCGCAAATGATTTGCTAACTACTCTTTTTCAATGATTTAATCCTTAATACAAATATTACAAGCTAATGACATTAATTTTCTAAAAATTCCTCGTAAAACCTTATATTATCGGTATATTTTCTATATTACTGTTTGTCATAATTGGTCAAAAATATTACTAAAATATTGTATCTGATTATGATTAAGTAACAACTGTATGAAAACACACACAAACATAAAAACATCTGTTAAAGTATTATTTGTCGTCGGAAAACGACACAAACAAAACTAAAAATTTAAATTTAAAACATATACGAAATTTACGGAGGATTATTTATAATGAAAAAATTAACAGCATTCGCAGTATTATCTACGGGACTAGCAACAACAGTAATTGGAAATGGTGAAGCTTCAGCAGATACTTTCGATAACGCTCAAGCTCCAATTCAAAACCAAACTCAAACTCAAAACTTTAACTATACTAATAATTATAGCCAAAATTACAATACTTCAAACATGAGTCAATCATTTACTTCATCAGTTACTCAAACTGCAACTCAAACTTCAAGTTCATCAGCTAACTTATACACTGCTGGACAATGTACTTATTATGTATTTGACAAAAAGCAAGCAGATGGAGACCCAATTAGCTCAACTTGGGGAAATGCTAACCAATGGGCAGCAAATGCAGCAGCAGATGGTTACACAGTAAACAACACACCTAAAAAAGGTTCAATCTTACAATCAACAGCAGGTGCTTACGGTCACGTAGCATACGTTGAAAATGTAAACTCTGACGGTAGTGTTGAAGTTTCAGAAATGAACTACCAAGGTGAAGGTGTTGTATCAACTCGTACTATCTCAGCTTCAGAAGCTGGTACTTACAACTACATTCACTAAGATTAATATAATATATCTAAAAAGGAGACTAGGCATACCATTGTCTAGATCTCCTTTTTTATTTATAAAATAATTAATTTATATTATTGATTGGCTACAGCGATAAAAAATTGTATACTTAAATTAAGTTAGGAGGGATTATACATGAGTGAAAACGAACAAAATCCATTTCAACAAACTTCAACACATTCAACATATGAAGATGTATCACAACACTTAGATACAACTGATGATGATAGATTATTTGGTATGCTTATATATTTAACAAGTTTCTTTGCTTCATTTTTTGCGCCACTTATCATTTGGTTAATTAAAAGAGAGAACTCTCCATTCGTTGATAAAATTGGTAAAGATTATTTAAATTTCTTTATTTCATATACGATTTGGGGACTTGTTGCTTCCCTATTATGTTTAATACTAGTAGGTTTTATTTTAATACCAATATTAGCTATTTTAGCTTTTGTCTTTACTGTTATTGGTGCTATCAAAGCATACAATGGAGAAACTTATTTACCACCATTATCAATCCGTATGATCAAGTAACACTTTCATTTTTCGAAAGTGTTATTTTTCTTTTTTATGGTAAAACTGATTAAATACGAATATTTAATTTCATGATAGAATGATGTATACTCTTATAATCTTAAGAGTACCGTATTTTATGAATCCCCTTTTTAAACGTTATTTGTGCACTTCCATTTTATGGAAAGGCATAATTTTTTTTGTACTTTATTACTACAGTGCTTTAAAGGAGGAGTTTTTTTGGATCAAAAAATTAAAAAACCGAGAAGAAGATATATAAGCTTACCGACACAAATATTAATCGCTTTAGTATTAGGTGTTGTAGTAGGATACTTTTTACACGGACAAGACCATTTGATTAAATTCATTCGACCTATTGGAGATATCTTTTTAAACCTTATTAAAATGATTGTTATTCCAATTGTATTCTGTTCACTAGCATTATCAATTTCAAACGTTGGTGATATGCATACAGTTGGTAGATATGGTTGGAAAACAATTTTATACTTTGAAATCATCACTACAATTGCTATTGGATTGGGAATTATATTCGGAAACTTATTCAAACCTGGATTAGGGATTGACGCAAACAAATTACCTAAAGGTGATATTTCTAAATACGAACAAACTGCCGATGCTGCAGAAAAATCGACTTATGGTAACCATATGATAGATACAATAGTTGGCATCATACCTACAAATATATTTGAAGCTTTAACAGCTGGAGAATTACTACCTATTATATTCTTTGCAGTATTCTTCGGATTAGCAATCGCTGCAGTTGGTGAAAAAGGTCAGCCAGTTAAAGATGTATTAAGTGGAACATTAGAAGCTGTATTCTGGATGATACATAGAATATTACGATTAGCGCCTTACGGTGTATTTGCTTTTATCTGTGTAACGATTATGACATTTGGATTATCTGCTTTAATTCCATTAGTTAAGTTATTAGTAGTTGTTGTAGGTGCAATGGTATTCTTTATTATTGTTGTATTAGGGATTGTCGCAAAAATTTGTGGCATCAGCGTATTCTCTATTATTCACATATTAAAAGACGACTTATTGTTAGCGTTCTCAACTTCAAGTTCAGAGACAGTACTACCATCAGTAATGGAAAAAATGGAAAAATTCGGTGCACCAAAAGATGTTGTTTCATTTGTTGTACCAACAGGATATACATTTAACTTAGATGGTTCAGCCTTATACCAATCAATCGCAGCATTATTTGTTGCACAGATGTATGGTGTCCATTTAACACTTGTTGAACAGTTAATATTAATGTTTACATTGATGATTACATCTAAAGGTATGGCTGCTGTTCCTGGTACTTCTATAGTTGTTCTTATTACAACATTAGGATCTATGGGATTAAATCCAGAAGGACTTGCATTAATTATCGGTATAGACAGACTATTAGATATGACAAGAACATGTGTCAATGTTGTAGGTAACGCACTATCAACAGTTGTTATCTCTAAATGGGAAAACAAATATGACCATGCAAAAGGACAAGAATACTTAAAATCATTGAAAAAAGCATCATAAAAAAAGATTCGGCTAAGGGGAGCCGAATCTTTTTATTTTAGTTTATTTTAGTGAATCCACAATTTCTTTAATTTCATCTTGTTTTAAGTCTACAACAATTTCTCCGTCTTTAGTATCTTCTTTTAAAGCATCTTTAGCTTCTTCTGAATGATATAATTCTGCAATTTTCTTGAATGTTTTATTATCTTTGTCTTTCGTATTTGCTGCGATAAAGTTGATATAAGGTTTAGCTGCATTAGCATCTGGATCTTCTAAGAATATAGGGTCTTTCTTTGGATCTAATCCTGCTTTTGAAGCTACACCATTATTAATAACAGCAATATCCACTTCATCTAATGCTCTCGCTGTTTGTTGTGCATCTACTGCTTTAATGTTTAAATTCTTTTTATTTTCAACTATGTCTTTAGGTCCACCACTTAAACCGAAGTTCTTATCTAATTTAATGTAACCTGCTTTTTCTAATAATTTTAACGCTCTTGCTTGGTTTGAAACATCATTTGGAATCACGACTTTCGCACCATTTTTTAAATCTTTTACATCTTTTAATTCTTTAGAATATATACCTAACGGTGCAAACACTGTTGTTCTAATAGGTGTAATGTCTGTACCTTTATTTGCTTTCTTAAATTGATCTAAAAATGCGAAATGTTGGAAGGCATTTAAATCAATGTCTCCGTCTGATAAAGCTTTATTTGGAACATTGTAATCTGAAAACTGTTTAATTTCGACATCAATGCCATCTTTCTTAGCTAATTCTTTAACTTTATCCCATACTGCTGTGTCATTCGACGCGATACCGATTGTGACTTTTTTGTCGTCTTTCTTATCTCCACATGCTGCGAGTAATAAGACTAATGCTACTAATAATGTTAAGACTTTTTTCATTTAAACTTCTCCTTTATATTAAAATGTTTATTTAACTTCTACGTACTAATCTAGATAATACATTACCTAGAGATTGAATAACTTGTACCATAATAACAAGTATAATAACGGTAATAACGATGACGATTGTATCAAATCTTTGATAGCCGTATGCGAGTGCTAAGTCACCTATTCCGCCGCCACCAACTGCACCGGCCATTGCTGTAGCACCAATTAAACCAATAATTGAAGTTGTTAATGCTAAAATTAATGAACCTAATGCTTCCGGTAATAAGAAATATCTAATAATTTGAAATGGTGAAGCACCCATTGAATGTGCAGCTTCAATAACTCCAGAATTAACTTCTAATAATGAGTTTTCTACTAATCTTGCTATATAAGGTGCAACATAAACAGTCAGTGGTACAATTGCTGCAGATGTACCTATTGAAGTACCTACAATTAATTTAGTAAAAGGTACAATCGCAATTAATAAAATAATAAAAGGTAATGATCTGAAAATATTAATAATTGGGTTGAGTAAATAATAAATAATGACATTTTCCCATATACCATTTTTTCTAGTAATCACTAACAAAATACCTAATGGAATACCAATTAAGGCACCTAATACAAGTGATACAGTTACCATGTATAAAGTTTGATATATAGAATCTAACAATAGTGAAGAATCTAATGATGATCCGAACATTATGCACCAACCTCCTCAAATTCTATATTTAATGAATCTAAATGGGCAAAGCTTCTTCTAATTGCACTGTCGTCACCTTTCAAACGTAACGTTAAGTACCCTACAGGTGTGCCTTGAATATCTGACATTGAAGCAAACAATACATTAATTTGAACTTGATATTTTGTAATTAAGTCATTAATGATAGATTGTGTCACTTTATCTCCATCTATGTATAATTTAATGTCTGTTGCTTGATGATCAGTTGGTATTAATTTTCTTAAATTAGGTGATATATCTGTTGTAATAACTGTAGATACAAAGTTCTTCGCTGTTGCTGTTTTAGGATGGCTGAAGACATCTAATACAGGTCCAATTTCGATTACTTTACCATTTTCCATCACTGCGACTTTGTTACAAATCTTCTGTATCACACTCATTTCATGTGTAATCAGTAGAATTGTGACACCAAACTCTTCATTGACACTTTTCAATAATTTCAATATAGAATCTGTCGTAGCCGGGTCAAGTGCACTTGTTGCTTCGTCACATAATAATATTTTAGGATCTGTCACGAGTGCTCTTGCAATAGCCACTCTTTGTTTTTGTCCGCCAGATAATTCATTTGGATATTGCTTCCCTTTATCCTCTAGACCAACAAACTTGAGTAGTTCATCTACTTTAGCTTTAATTTTATCTTTACTTGTACCTTGCAAAATAAGCGGCATCGCAACATTATTAAACACTGTCTTAGAATTTAATAAATTAAAATGTTGGAATATCATGCCGATATTTTTCTTAACACTTTGTAATTCTTTCTTTGAATACTGATTGATGTCATGGCCATCTACAATGACCTCTCCCGTTGTTTTTTCTTCCAATACATTAACAAGTCTTATTAACGTACTTTTTCCTGCTCCACTATATCCAATTACGCCAAAAATATCTTGTTCTTCGACTTTAAAACTGACATCATTTAAAGCTTGGATTTTAGAATTCTTTTGCTGGAAAATTTTATTTACATTTTTAAATTCAATCATCGTATTTATCCCTTCCGAATTCTTATTAATATGATAAGAATTATATGGGTGTTTCCTTTTATCGTCAATACTTATAATCAAATTTTTCTAAATATTCATTTA
The DNA here is from genome assembly GCF_002901825.1 of Mammaliicoccus sciuri. GTDB lineage: Bacteria > Bacillota > Bacilli > Staphylococcales > Staphylococcaceae > Mammaliicoccus > Mammaliicoccus sciuri. Next base: position 206,299 of record NZ_PPQD01000026.1, read on the forward strand.
TCTATATTGTAATTTTTCTCTTTAATGATTGATTAACATGTTCTTAATGAATTTTTATTAATGTAAGCGCTATCAATAATTTATTGACAACTTTGTGAACAACAAATAAAATGAAACTTAAGATGTATTTTTACATCTACAAATAAGGGGGTTATAAGTATGGCAGAGCATGATTTCAAGCGTTTAGCAGCAGATCCAAAGTTTAAAGAACTTCTGAAAAAAAGAAATAATTTCATATTTCCTATCTCTATATTCTTTATTATTGCAACGCTCCTATTTCCAGTATTGACTGGTTATACAAACATCTTGAATAATATTGCATTTTGGAATATCTCTTGGGCATGGATTTACGCTTTATTATTATTCATTATGGTTTGGACACTTGTCACTTTGTACATGCGAAAAGCGAAGTCTTTTGATAAAGATGCTGAGGAACTATTAAAAGCATATAGAGAGGAGCAAAACTTATGAATGTCATCGTTGTCGTTATGTTTTTAGTATTTGTCGGGATCACATTGTTTATTACATATTTTGCATCTAAAAGAACGCAATCAGCAAATGACTTCTACACTGCTGGTGGTGGCTTAACAGGTTGGCAAAATGGATTGGCAATTGCAGGTGATTATTTATCTGCCGCATCATTTTTAGGTATAGCAGGTGCCATCGCATTATGGGGGTTTGATGGTTTTTTCTATAGTATCGGTTATTTAACAGCTTATCTTATTGTGTTATACATTGTAGCTGAGCCGTTAAGAAATCTTGGTAAATATACTTTAGCAGATATGATTGCAGCACGATTTGAATTGAAAAAAGTGAGAGCAATGGCTGCAGTTTCTTCTATTACAATAGTTATTTTCTATATGCTTGCACAACTCGTTGGTGCAGGTGCACTTATTCAATTACTATTTGGTATACCTTATACACTCGCTGTTATTCTAGTTGGTATTATGATGACCATTTATGTATTATTTGGTGGTATGACAGCAACAAGTTGGGTACAAATGGTTAAAGCAGTATTACTTATGATTGGCACAGTGATTATTTCATTTTTAGTGTTATTACATTTTGACTTCAACCTTTCTACGATGTTTGGTGAAATGCATAACATTAAGTCATCTGATTTCAAAGGTGAATTTATTAATCCAGGTTCACAAGGTAAACCACCGTTAGATAACATCTCATTAATTATTGCGTTATTATTTGGTACAGCTGGATTACCACACATATTGATGCGATTCTTTACAGTTAAAGATGCTCAAACGGCAAGGTCTTCTGTTATGTGGGCAACATGGATTATCGGTATCTTTTACATTTTAACGATATTCCTTGGATTTGGCGCAGCAGCATTATTAACACGTGAAGAAATTATTAGCGCCAACCCTGCTGGTAATATGGCAGCCCCATTATTAGCAGCAAAATTAGGTGGAGATTTCCTAATGTCATTTGTTTCGGCCGTTGCATTTGCTACGATATTGGCAGTAGTAGCAGGTTTAGTATTAACAGGCGCGTCTGCATTCGCACATGATATTTACGGACAAGTCATTAAAAAAGGTAAAATAAGCGAACGTGAACAGATGAAAGCAGCAAAATTAGCTTCATTAGCAGTTTCAGTCGTATCCATTATATTAGCCTTATTTGCTCAAAATTTAAACGTAGCATTCTTAGTATCATTAGCATTTTGTGTCGCAGCAAGTGCAAATTTACCAGTCATTGTATTTACGATATTTTGGAAGAGATTTAATACACACGGTGCCATCACAGGAATAGCTGTCGGCTTAATCGTGTCACTTATACTCGTTATACTAAGTCCAAATGTCATGAATCCAGAAGGAACAGCATTTATTACAATGTCGCCAATATTCCCTTTATCAAATCCTGCAATCATATCAGTACCAGCAGGCTTTATTGGTGCATTTTTAGGAACATTCCTAGGTAAATCAGAATCACATGATAAATTCCAAGAAGTACAAGTTAAATCAGCAACAGGCATATCAACTTCAGATATTACACATTAAAAATTAGTAATGTTGGTGAAGTATTTAGGGACAGAATTCCGAGTAATGTCCCTAAGAGGCTGTTAGAGACACAATTCCGAATAATGTCCCTAATTAGACGCTCCTAACTACCATTTCTCGGAATTCTGGTAATTAGCATATCCAACTAACTTATTAAATGTCAAAAACCGCTTAGACACGACGGATGTCTAAGCGGTTTTTACTTATTTTAATTTTGCTTTTTGTAAAAACTTCACTTTTTTACTAAGTGATTTTGAAGATTTTTGTTTGAGCATTTTATTTCTTATTTTAATTTTTAAAGTACTTGATGATTGTGCTGCTTTACCGATTTTTCTTGATTTTATGATGACTTTTTTAGTATGTTTCGTTCTTAATTTGTCATATCGTTTTAAGGCTGATTCTATATCTCGATCGTTTATTAAATTAACTAATGTTACGGCGTCTTCTATTGCTTGGCCTGCACCTTGTCCCATGTTCGGTGTTGTTGCATGTGCTGCGTCACCTAATAGAACAACTCTATTTGAAACGAATGATTTCAATGGTACGAGGTCATACATATCATGATGTAATATGCCTGTTTCTTCTTGTGCATCTAATACGGTTCTTACTTCATCTGGGAATTGATTGAAGTATGCTTGAAGATGTGGTTTCTCAAATGACTTAAATTGCAAATCATTTTCTTTAGCATTCATTGTGCAGAACCAGTATAATTCGTTGTCTTTTAAAGGAACTATGCCAAATCTTCCTTTATGTCCCCAATATTCTAGTGTAACGTCTTGTTCAATATTTAACTTCTCATTTACAACGCCTCTGAAACAAGTGTATCCAGCATACTTAGGTGCTGATTTCGGATAAAGTTGTGTTCTTACTTTTGAATGTATACCATCTGCTGCAATTACTAAATCAAATTGTTCTTCTAAACCATTTGTAAAATAAAGTCGTACATCGTCAGCTGTTTGTTTAAACGTTTTAACTTCATGATTTAAATAAATATTATCTGATGGTACATGTGTTTTTAAGATTTCATGTAACACTTTTCTATGAATCGTAATATTTTTATGTTCATCTTGATCCATCATTAATGAATTTAAAAATTCATCTAAATCAGATCTAATTTCTATTTTTCTTAATGGTTGGCCTTCTTGCTCAATTGCATATGCCATTTTATATTGTTTTAATGCTTTAAGGACATTACTTCCAATGCCTAAACCGGCGCCATCTTGTTCTAAATTGCCACGTTGTTCATAAACATAAACTTCATGTCCCGTTTGACTTAGTAATCCAGCAGTCGTTAATCCACCGATGCCTGCCCCAATTACAGCAATTTTCATTTTGTTCACTACTTTCTTTGAAATAAAAATTTGATTATAAACTTTATTTTAACACGAATCCTTACATATCTTTACCCCTAGTTCATATTGAACTAGGGGTAACCTTTATTTGTAATAGTCTTTATGGACTTTTGATTTCTTCAAATTATGGTCATCATAATAACCTTCCATAATTTTACCGATACTTGTTGCCCAATTCACATCTGTTGCATAAAGATGCTGTCCAGGATTATAAGGGTTCCATCTCATTTTATATAATGTGTCTTGCCCATTGTTAAGATAGTCCTTTTTAATAAATTCTGCGCCTCCATTTATAGCTTTTTCTGGAGAAGTCCAACCTTTCTTACGCGCATAACTACTACCCGTTTCTACAGCATCTTGATCAAATGCCCCAATCCCATAGAAATTATAGAATGTTTTACCGTTGGACATTTTGACACCACTTGCCAATTCAGAATTACCATTTCCAGTTTCGATAAAAGCATGACTCATCAAGTAGATGATATTGACATCATATTTTTCTTGGGCTTCTATAAATGCTTTTTCTTTACCTTTTAATATGCCTTTATCTTTTAAAATGTCTTTAACTTGTTTTTCTGATACATCTACTTTTTTAGATATATCTATGAATTGAAAGTCTGTCTGACTTTTGTCAATATCCATAAATTTATCTATATCTTTTTTATCAGCATACACGAATTTATTGTCCTTTTGTGTAACAGCTGGTGCATCACTTTGCGTTTGAATTTCGAGCGCTTCTTCATAAGTATGTGTTTGATGATTTTTAAAAAAAGGAGACTCAAAAATAAATAATAAAACAATAAATATAATAATAATTGTGAGCCCTAAAATTAAAGAAAACCTTTCTCTCAAAAAGTTAATAATATTCACACCTTTTCTATTTGTATAAGCAATGTTACTGTTTTAACTTATCTTATATTTTCTTAAATTTCAACGAAATGTTTTCAAAAAATAAGAGTGAGACAGAAATCTGTCTCACTCGTCTCTACTCATACCTTTTAAAAAGTTCAATAATAGCGTTACACTTTGATTAATTTCTGGATCTTTAAGTGCGCCTAATAAATCTGTTACAGAAGTCTTCTTATAAGGATTAGCCCTATTCGCAACTTTCATGCCGTTATTAATCCTTCTCACGAAAGTAGATGTTTCTTCTATATCCAATTCTCCTAATAGAAATAGAACTTGTCCAAGATTTCCTAAAATACCTTCATATTGTTCTTTATTCAGTTCATTGACGATATTTTTCGTAATGATTTTACGTTGCACAATGGCTGCGTGAAATGCATCTAACGCTTCCGCTTCTTCCAGTGCATCGAGTATATCAATTCCTTTTTCAATGGCAATTTTTCGATCTGATAATCGTGATTTAATGTCATTCATATTTTCTTCAATTATATATTCTCTACTTTTATGAATTTTCTTAATCACTTTAACTCTTTCACCCATTATGCATCGCCACCTTTACTAGGGAATGTATAACTTGATTTCGCCCACTTGTCTTGTACTCTCACACTAATCTGTGGCTGTCTATTACCAAACCGCGAATTATGTTTAGGTATAGGTGATTTGCCTTTTTTAGTGATAACTTCTAACTTCGCATAATTATCTTTATATGCTGGTGTATTTGTATCTTTATCAACATCACTATCTGTTACAAAGTTAGGTGCACCTTCATTCTGATCATTTAACGGAATATAAATATTATTACCTGCTACTCTGTCTGTAACTTGCACATTCACTTCTACTGTACCTACCTTGGAAGTTACTTTAACTCTCGCACCATTTTCGATACCATGTTCTTCAGCGAGTTCTTTAGAAATCTCACAGAAGTTTCTAGGCATTTTATATTTTAAACCAGGTACTTGATAAGTCATATTACCTTCATGGAAATGTTCTAATACACGTCCATTGTTAACGTGTAATGACATTTCTTTTGTCTTTTTAGACTCAACATTAAATGACAATGGATAAAGTCTAGCCTTACCATCAGGGAAATTAAATCTTTCTGTATATAATAATGGTGTATCAGTACCATCATCATTCATTGGCCATTGTAAACTATCAAATCCTTCTAATCGATCATACGTAATTCCTTTAACTAAAGGCATGAGTGATTGTGCTTCATACCATATTTCACTAGGATGTTGATAATCCCAATCTGCGCCAAGTGACTGTGCAATTAATTGAATGATTTCCCAGTCTGGTTTAGAATCTCCAAGCGTGTCTAATGCTTTATTTATTCTTTGAACACGTCTTTCAGTATTTGTAAATGTACCATCTTTTTCTAATGAAGGAGATGCAGGTAACACAACATCCGCAAATTCGGCTGTTTTTGATAAAAATAAATCTTGAACGACTAAGAAATCAATTTTCTCAAATGCTGATCTGACATAATTAATATTAGCATCTACAACACCTGTATCTTCACCTTTAATATAAAGTGAGTGTAATGTCCCTTCATGTATACTATCTATCATTTGATGGTTGTCCAAACCTCTTTCTGAATCGAGCGAAACTTGCCAAGCTTGTTCAAATTTATGTCTCACTTCATCATCAGACACATCTTGATATCCTGGGAATGTGTTTGGCATACTGCCCATATCACTACATCCTTGAACATTGTTGTGACCTCTTAAAGGATAAGCACCTGTACCAGGTCTCATATAATTACCTGTTACTAACAATAAGTTAGAAATGGCTGTACTTGTATCACTACCGATACGATGTTGCGTTACACCCATAGCCCAACAAATGGATAGAGATTCAGTTTCTGCAACTTGTTTGGCAATATGTTTGAGTTCTGTTTGACTAATGCCCGTTAGACTTTCTGCATACTCTAACGTAAACGTTTTAAGACTGTCATAATAACTATCAAAATCATTAACCCATTTATTGATAAAAGCTCCATCGTGCCAATTTTGGTCGATAATATATTTTGTAACAGCTGATAGCCAAACTAAATCTGTACCAGGATTTGGTTGATAAAATTTATCTGCACGTTCAGCCATCTCGTGTTTTCTAATATCAAATACATATAATTTTTGTCCTAATAATTTATGTGCACGTTTAATTCTACTCGCGATAACAGGATGTGCTTCGGCTGTGTTTGTACCGATAGTAATGACCATTTTAGCTTTTTCTAAATCTTCAATTGAACCGGAATCACCACCATAACCCACCGTTCTAAACAATCCTTGAGTAGCTGGTGATTGACAATATCTAGAACAATTATCGACATTATGCGTTCCGATAACTTGTCTTGCTAATTTCTGCATTAAATATGATTCTTCATTCGTACATTTAGAAGATGAAATAAACGCTAATGCATCTTTACCATATTGATTTTTAATTTGAGATAATCGAGTACTGATCACTCTCAAAGCTTCATCCCATTCAACTTCTTGGAAATAGCCTTCTTTTCTAACCAAAGGCTTCGTTAATCTATCTTCAGAATTCACATAATCCCAAGCAAATTTCCCTTTTACACACGTAGAAATATGATTTGCTGGAGAATCTTCATGCGGTAACACTCTTAATATTTCTCTATCTTTTGTCCAAACATCAAAAGAACAACCTACACCACAGTATGTACATACTGTCTTAGTCTTCTTAATAACATCTTCTCTCATCGCCGCTTCTGAATCAGAAATCGCAAATAGAGGTCCATACCCAGTTTCAGCTTTTTTAGTGAGTTCAATCATCGAACGTAATAAACCTGGTTCTTGATCAGTCATATAGCCTGCATTACCTAGCATGTTATTTTCCATCAAAGCATTACATGGACATACCGTTACACATTGTCCACAATTCACACAACTTGATTCATCAATCGCACGATCATTGTCCCAAATAACTCTAGGTTGTTTTCTTTCCCAATCAATCGTCAATGTTTCGTTCACTTGTACATCTTGACATACCTCTACACATCTTCCACATAAAATACATTGATCCGGATCATATCTATAAAATGCCCCAAAATCTTTTTCATAACCTTTAGATTGGAATGGATTAGATTGATGTTCCAAACCAAATTCACCCATTGTATTATGAATTTCGCAATTGCCATTATTATAATCACAAACTGTACAATATAATTCATGGTGTTCAAGCACTCTGTCCAATGCTTGTTTCTGAGCTGATTTTACAGATTCAAGTTGCGTATTCACAACCATACCATTCTCAATCATCGTACTGCACGCACGTTGAAGTTGCCCATTAACTTCAACGACACATGAGTCACACGTTTCAATCGGTCCTAAAGATTCGTTGTAGCATATAGACGGCACAAAGGATAACTTTTCAGCTTTAATAAAGTCCAATAGCCTCATGCCCTCTTCTACAAGAAAATCTTTACCATCAATTGTTATAACCTGATGTTCTTGCATATTGACTACCCCCTCTATGAAATTATGCCCAAAAAAGCCAAATATAATCATCTTTAAATGAAAAGGCTTACTTTTGATTATAATTTTGTAATTTTACAATTGCAAATAATTGTTACGTTTACTATATCGATAAATTTTCAGAAATTTCAAAAATATTATTGATACACTGTAAAATTTTTGCTAATCTATGAATATTCTTAGTTCGAAAGAAGGTTTTACAATGGTTACATTTATTTCTAGTATTATTATTTTAATTTTGGGGTATATCTTTTACGGAAAATATGTTGAACGTGTATTCGAGATACATCCAGATAAACAAACTCCAGCGTATAGTAAACAAGATAATATGGATTTTGTACCTATGCCTGCTTGGAAAGGATGGATGATTCAACTGCTCAACATAGCTGGATTGGGTCCGATATTTGGTGCAGTAGCTGGTGCTTTATATGGACCTGTAGCATTTATCTGGATTGTTATAGGTTGTATCGTCGCTGGAGGTGTACATGACTACTTCTCAGGCATGCTAAGTTTGAGACATGGCGGTGCACAGTTCCCTATGCTTGTACAACATTATTTAGGTAAGATTATTAGAGTGTTCACAGACGTTGTGTCTGTCGTCTTGATGGTGCTCGTTGCAGCTGCTTTTGTTGCTGGTCCAGCTCAGTTATTATCAAGCAAGACACCTATTTCATTCTTCGTAGCATTAGTTATCATTTTTACATACTTTATACTAGCAGCTATTCTTCCTATCAATAAAATAATTGGACGTATTTATCCAATATTCGGTGTTATCTTAATCGTTATGGCAGTTAGTGTAGCCGTTGCTTTAATATTCAGTGGTAAACCTATTCCTGAAATTACCATTCATAATATGCATCCTAAAGAACTACCTGTTTGGCCATTACTTATGGTGACAATATCTTGTGGTGCAATTTCAGGTTTCCATTGTACGCAAAGTCCAATCATTTCAAGAACAGTTAAGAATGAATCAGAAGGTAGAAAAGTCTTTTATGGTGCAATGATTTCAGAAGGTATTATTGCATTAATTTGGGCAGCAGCTGGTATGACATTCTTCGGTGGTACAGAAGGATTAGCAGCAAAATTACAATCTATTGGTCCAGCTGGTGTAGTTGACCAAATCTCAATGGAACTATTAGGACCATTTGGTAGCATCCTTGCACTACTTGGTGTCATCATCCTACCTATTACAACTGGTGATACTGCACTTAGAAGTTCAAGAATGATTATAGAAGATTTCATGAGAGATAAAATAAATATTAAACCAAAAGTATTAATGATTGCAGCAAGCTTTGCTGTAGGATTACCAGCTTTCTTACTATCAACAATTGATTATTCATTCTTATGGAGATACGTTGGATTCTCTAATCAAATCGTCGCAACCGTTATGTTGTGGGTAAGTGTAAGTTACTTATTAAGATATGGAAAGAAACATTTAGTAGCCGGAATACCAGCATTATTCATGACAGCTGCAATTAGTGTATATGTGTTATACGCACCTGAAGGATTATCATTACCATATCAAACATCTGTAATTGGCGGATCAGTGGTATTTCTAATTGTCGCTTCATTATATGTACGTGCAATTATTAAACATGCAGATCCAAGTAGAATCCCGACACCTACAAGAGATTTATATACATCATAAAAATAGAGACTTTCGATTATAGGTCGGAAGTCTTTTTGTTGAGTATGTTTGGTGTGAAGTGATGATAATGGGGTTTTTAGTTACAGTTTGTTCGGGTTTTGTAATTAACGCCCCTCTTAGTTACACTTCCGCCGACTTTTGTAATTAACTCACCCACTACATACATGCCGTTCTTGGAATCCCAAAAACTACCAAACCTCCTATTATTGTTAAAGGATACAAATAATCATATATTTTTTATAATCACAATCTATCTATAATATTGAAACAGTTGTACTATTGTATTACATCATATTTTAAAAAGGAGAGATTATTCATGTCTATAGACATAAAAGCATTAGAAGATACGTATCCTATTATTTCTAATATTAAACGTCGAGAAGAAATATTCTGGAAAAACCCTGACTATTTAACGACTACTGACTTACCATTTTCAATGGATGATGTACTAGATGCTGAACAAAGATTGGCACGTTTTGCCCCGTATATTGAAGAAGTCTTTCCTGAAACGAAACAAAATAATGGAAAAATTGAATCTCAAATTTTTTCATTAGATCATTTCAAAAGAGCACGATTCAGCCATTTAAAGGGACATTTATTACTTAAAGGTGACCACGCTTTACCTATTTCTGGTTCTATTAAAGCACGTGGTGGCATTTATGAAGTGCTAAAGTTTGCTGAGGAAACGGCAATTAAAGAAGCTGATTTTACGATCAACAGTGATTATCGCCTACTTGCTACTGAACAATATCAATCTATTTTCTCTAAATACAGAATTGCTGTTGGATCAACTGGCAATTTAGGATTAAGCATTGGTATTATGAGTGCCAAATTAGGTTTCAAAGTAACAGTTCATATGTCTCAAGATGCTAAGACATGGAAAAAAGACCTTCTCCGTTCTAAAGGAGTCGAAGTCGTAGAACATGTTCAAGATTATGGTTATGCTGTAAAAGAAGGTCGTAAAGTTGCAGCAGATGATCCATATTGCCACTTTGTTGATGATGAAGCATCTAAAGATTTATTTTTAGGATATGCAGTCAGCGCACTAAGACTTAAACATCAATTGAAAGACTTAAATATTCATGTAGATAAAGAGCATCCGTTATACGTCTATTTACCATGTGGCGTTGGTGGTGGTCCAGGTGGTGTCGCATTTGGATTAAAACTTATTTATGGTGATCATGTATATCCTATCTTTATTGAACCTACTGAAGCACCTTGTATGACTTTAGGCATGATTACACAACTACATGATCAAATTTCCGTTCAAGATATAGGTTTATCTGGAAAAACAATTGCAGATGGTTTAGCAGTCAGTCGCCCTTCTAAATTAGTCGGAAACATAATGACTTCACTATTGTTTGGTTCATGTACTGTGAATGACCATCAACTTTATCTTTATTTAAAATCTTTAAAAGATCATGAAAATATCTTTATAGAACCTTCTGCTACTTCAGGTTTCCAAGGTTTGAAATATATTCATGATTTAAATTATGATTCTGAAAATGCCACGCATCTCGTTTGGTCAACAGGCGGTAATATGGTGCCAGAAAATGAACAAAAGATTTATTATCAAGAAGCTGTAGATATAGAAAAAAGGGGTTATGAAGATTGATTTTATTAATTATTCTAGGCATTTTAGCAGGGTTATGTGTACCATTACAAACATCTATTAATACGAAACTTGGTAGTTACACGAAATCACCCATACTCGCATCATTTTATTCATTCTTAATTGGAACCATTGTGTTAATCATTGTGAATACTATTATGAATCCACAAAAATTAACACCTTCATTTATAATGAATCAAGACTTTTCATACGTTTGGTTTACAGGTGGTCTATTAGGCGTCGTCTTTTTAACAGGTAATTTATTGTTACTTCCAAGAATTGGCGCAGCATTAACAGTCGTGATGACAGTTTCTGGTCAAATCATTATGGGACTGATCATCGACCAATTTGGATTATTTGATGCTGACATTCATACAATCAATATCGGAAGAATTTCTGGCGTAATTCTGATGTTACTGGGTATATTATTAATGAATTATAAAAAGAAATCATCACGTGTCATTACAACACAATCTAATCATACAAACTATTGGATGATACTCGGTATTATGACTGGTTGTCTTCCCCCTATTCAAACAGCTATTAATAGTGCACTCAGATATGAAGTAGATTCATTTTATTTTTCTGCACTTATTTCATTTGCTGTTGGGACAATCGCTTTATTCTTTCTTTCACTTATTCTTGTTCGTAGAATTCGTTTTAGCTTCCATCAACCTGAACAAGGTACGATTAAACCGATTTACTTTATTGGTGGTGCATTAGGTGTTGTATTTGTTACGACGAACATATTACTTATGCCTGAACTCGGTGCAGCACTTACATTAATGGTCGTTATATTTGGACAAATGTTAATGGGGCTCTTAATTGATCATTTCGGTTTATTTAATACACCAAAATTTAAAATTACAACGAGACGATTAATTGGCGCAATATTAGTCTTTGTTGGCATTGTCATTCTTAAATTATTCTAATTTAACACTAAGGAGGTCGTTGTGATGGATCTTTCACTTAAATCAGGCGATGGTATGTTGAACATTAGAGTTGGCGCAATCATCAAAGATAAGCATGGTTATTGTTTCCACTATGATAAAAAACATGATTATTATGCATTAATTGGTGGGAGAGTAAAATATTTCGAAAGCTCGGACTCAGCTATTAAACGTGAAATCAAAGAAGAACTCAATATTGAATGTGATGATATTTACTTTTTAACGACTGTTCAAAACTTCTTTGAATATGAAAGTACGTCTTATCACGAAATATTATTTATTTATCATGCTACAATTAATGAATCTTTAGATGATTTAACCATTCCATTCGATCAAAAAATTAAATATGTATCATTAAAAGTCTCAGAAATTCCTGAAATCAAACTGCTACCTCAAAAAGCAAAAGAAATCATTTTGAAAAGAGTAGACGTTCAGCCACTATTTATAGACAGAGATTTACCTAATTAATATTTATTTCTATTAAGAACGCGAAAAAACGCGTTCTTTTTTTATTATTTATAGTTCTTATAATCAATTAATCTGTCCAATTCTCATTTTAAATAAAAATTATTCTATTAACAATTTGTGTACAAAACGTAAAATTTACTCAAAAAGTCCTGTTTAATGTTTAGTTTTTACACTTTTAGGTTATTATATCTAAATATATAACAAAGTATCTCTATAATTCTTTCTGTATTTTTTATTCTTTTACTTGTCACTTTGCTCACTTTAAATTATAATTAGTATGAAATTAGAATTATTATAATTAAGAAATCTTGAGGAGGATTATGATATGAGTAATAAATCAAAACTTACAGGACTTTTTGGTACGCCAGTATCAGATCGTGAAAATTCATTAACTGCTGGTAAACGCGGACCACTTGCTATGCAAGATATTTATTTCTTAGAACAAATGGCACATTTCGACAGAGAAGTGATTCCAGAGCGACGTATGCACGCTAAAGGTTCTGGTGCGTTCGGTACTTTTACTGTTACACATGATATAACACAATATACAAATGCTAAAATATTCTCTGAAATTGGTAAGCAAACTGAAATGTTTGCACGTTTCTCTACAGTTGCTGGTGAACGTGGTGCTGCAGAAGCTGAACGTGACATACGTGGTTTCGCACTTAAATTCTATACTGAAGAAGGTAACTGGGACTTAGTTGGTAACAACACACCTGTATTCTTCTTCCGTGATCCTAAATTATTTGCAAGTTTAAACCATGTTGTTAAACGTGACCCTAAAACAAACATGCATAACCCACAATCAAACTGGGACTTCTGGACATTATTACCTGAAGCATTACACCAAGTTACAATTTTAATGACAGATAGAGGTATTCCAAAAGGATTCCGTAACATGCACGGTTTCGGTTCACACACTTACTCAATGTACAACGATGCAGGTGAACGTGTATGGGTTAAATTCCACTTCAGAACACAACAAGGTATCGAAAATTACACAGCAGAAGAAGCTGAACAAGTAATTGCTAAAGACCGTGAATCAAGTCAAAGAGACTTATTCAACGCTATTGAAGAAGGCAATTTCCCTAAATGGAAAATGTACATTCAAGTTATGACTGAAGAACAAGCAAGAAATCATAAAGATAACCCATTTGACTTGACTAAAGTATGGTTTAAAGACGAATATCCATTAATTCCAGTTGGTGAATTCGAATTAAATCGTAACCCAGAGAACTATTTCCAAGATGTTGAACAAGCTGCATTTGCGCCAACAAACATCATCCCTGGTATAGACTTCTCTCCAGATAAAATGTTACAAGGTCGTTTATTCTCTTACGGAGATGCGCAACGTTATCGCTTAGGTGTTAACCACTGGCAAATCCCAGTAAACTCTCCAAAAGCTGCAACAAATGTTTGCCCATTCTCAAGAGATGGACAAATGAGAATAGATGGTAACCAAGGTGGCGGAATTAACTACTATCCAAATAGTTATGAAGCGCATCAATCACAACCTGAATACAAAAAACCAAGTTTAGAACTTGAAGGTGAATTATACGAACACGACTTCCGTGAAGATGACGATAATTACTATGAACAACCAGGTAAATTATTCCGTCTCCAATCACCAGAACAACAACAACGTATTTTCCAAAATACAGCTAACGAAATGCAAGGCACTACTGACGAAGTAAAACACCGTCACATCCGTAACTGTTACAAAGCAGATCCAGACTACGGTAAAGGTGTAGCAAATGCATTAGGCATTGATATCAACTCAGTTGATTTAGAAGGATAATATATAAATAGCGTATAGGACAACGAATGTCCTATACGCTATTTTTTTAAGTAGTGTCTGAGACATCTCGGTGTCTCAGACTACATTATTATGAAATTTAGAAATTGAGTATCGCTAACTTCCTTTATTCTGAATTCTGGTAATTAGAATGCTGTAACTTCCATTATTCTGAATTCTGGTAGTTAGAAACTGCTCACTTAGAGACATTTCTCGGAATTCTGTCCCTAACAGCACCTCTTACGGACATTTCTCGGAATTCTGTCCCTTCATATCATCAACTTATTATAATTGACTTACTTTTTTAGCTTTAATCATGTGTAAGAAATAGAATGCGACTAATCCTATTAAGGCTACGATAGACATTGCTAGATATAATCCTGAATATCCGATTGAATGTGTGAAGTTACCTAGTACATATGGTCCGAATCCTAATCCGAAGTCTAAGCCTATGAAATATGTTGATGTTGCTAATCCCATTGCTTCTATTGGAGATACTTTAACGACTAATGCTTGGAATATAGATTGTAAGTTACCGAATCCTAATCCTATAAATGCACCTGCGATTAATAAGATCACACCATTACTTGCAATACTAATTAAGAATAAACCGACAATTAAACATATAAATGCTGGTATTGTAACGATATTCTCACCGCGTTGGTCCATAATTCTTCCTGTAAATGGTCTTGTAATTAAGACTGCTACTGCATAAACAACAAAGAAGAAACTTGCTGCATCTACTAAATGATTTTCTTGTGCAAAGAATTGAATAAATGACAATACTGATGAATATGCAATACTAACAATTACAACTACGATTGCAATTGGTAAGGCATGTACTGAGAAGAAATCAGTAAGTTTAAATCCTTTTTTCTCTTCTGTTTTGAAACTAGCCATTACAGGTGTTTCAACTTTCATGAATAGTGACATAACAAATGCTACAACAATAAGTATCGTACAAATTGTAAATAGTCCAGACATTGGAATGTGTTGATATAGTAATAAGCCTATAAATGGTCCGATTGCTGTACCGAGTACCATACTTAAACTATACATACTGATACCTTCACTACGACGTTGTGCTGGTGTGATAAATGCTGCAATTGTTCCTGTAGCTGTACTTGCTACCCCACTTGCAATACCATTTAGAATACGTACGATTAATAACAATGCGAATGATGATGCAGTCACGAGATATAAACCATTTGTGATAACTAGTAGAATCCCACCGATGACTAACACTTTTTTACTACCTACTATATTGATATATTTACCTGTTAAAAATCTACCTACTAATGATCCAACAATAAATAATCCTGATGCTAGACCAGCCATACTGTCTGAAACTCCAAATGTTTCCTTACTATAACCACCTACTGTTACTAATAGTAAGTACATTGATAAAAATATAAAAAAGCTAATAACAAAATTAAATATAAAATCTTTTGTCCAAATCGGTTTCTTAATTTGGTCATTCATTACACTGTTTCCTCCTCTATTAAATAACTTCTCAAATTCTCTAAAATCTCTTGTGCCTTATTAAGTTCCGCTTCTTCGACACCAATTGCTTGCAGACATTTTTCTTGAAATACACCAATTCTATGATGGATTTCATCGAATTGATTTTGACCTTGCTCAGTTAAAGTAAGGAATTTTTCTCTTTTATCTTCTTTACTATTAACTGCTTGAATCAATTCCCGTTCGATCAATTTTTTTATAATTTTACGAGCTGTAGGCTTCTCAATAAAAGAACGCTTTGAAACTTGTACCAGTGTGGTTGGTTGATTAAATGCAATATCATGCAACACTTTGTACTGCGCAGCATATAAATCAAACGGTTCCAATATCTCATTAATATGATGAATATATGGTCGATACAAATTTGTATAGGAATATAAAAAGTTCTTCATTGTTTTCACCTTTTCTCATAAAAATATAGTTAGCTTTGCTAACTAATACTCAATCATTCTACGCCCATTGTCATGTTATGTCAACACCCATTTACGCTTCTAACAACAATTTTTCAAAAATTTCTATTATAATTAAATTAAACAAATATAAGGAGAAACTTGATATGTTAAATGATTTCTATGAAAGATTATCTAAGAAAGAAAATAAAATGATTGAAATCAGAAGATACTTACATGAGCATCCTGAGTTATCTTTTGAAGAAAAAGAGACAGCCCAGTATATTGCAGACTTTTATAAAGATAAAGATGTAACATTGCAAACGCATATCGGAGGAGAAGGCATTTACGGTATTAAAGTAACAATTGATTCTGGTAAACCAGGTAAGACATTAGCGTTACGCGCTGATTTCGATGCTTTACCAATAAAAGAAGATACCGGCCTACCTTTCAGTTCTAAAAATGAGGGTGTCATGCATGCATGTGGTCATGACGCACATACTGCTTATATGATGGTCCTTGCTGAAACTTTAATTGAAGTGAAAGATCAACTTAAAGGTAAGATTGTCATCATTCACCAACCTGCTGAAGAAAAGCCACCTGGTGGTTCACAATACTTAATTAAAGATGGCATTCTTGATGGCGTTGATAATGTCATCGGGGTCCATGTCATGAGCGCACTTGAAAGTGATCACGTTTATTATAGAGAAGGCAATGTTCAATCTGGTCGAAATATATTTAAATTAAAAATCACAGGTCGTGGTGGTCATGGTTCGTCACCACATTTAGCAAATGACCCAATTGTTGCAGCAAGTAGCTTTGTCATGTCTGTACAAACAATCGTTTCAAGAAGATTGAATCCATTTGATATGGGCGTTATTTCTATCGGTTCATTTGATGGTAAAGGACAGTTTAATATCATTAAAAATGAAGTCACACTTGAAGGTGACGTTAGAGGTATGAACGAAGAAACACTACAACTCATTGAATCAGAAGTTAAACGACTTTCTAAAGGTCTAGAATCTATGTATGGTGTTCAATGTGAACTTGAATATACGAGAGATTATCCAGTTCTATATAATGATCCTGAATTAACGAAACAAGTTGCGAAAGCAATTGAAGCGGCTAATATTCCTGAAGTTAAAAGTGTTGAACGTTGCGAACCACAACCACCATCAGAAGATTTCGCTTACTATGCAAAAGAATTACCTTGTACATTCTTCTATGTAGGTGCAAGTCCAAAAGATAAAGAAACATTCCCTCATCATCATCCTAAATTTGATATTGATGAAGGTTCTCTACTTATTGCAGCCAAATCAGTAGCTGCTGTTACCTTTGATTATTTAGGTGTTCAATAATCAATTTACTTAACAGATGTTAAGTAATGTCACACCAAGTGTAAATTTACCTGACTCATATTTCTTTTTTCTTATTTTATATTTTATACTTTTAAAAAAATAAGGAGTTGAGGGAAGATGAGTCAGACAGATACACTTTTATTATTCGGATGTACGTTGTTAGTTTGGTTAATGACACCTGGATTAGCATTATTTTACGGAGGATTAGTTCAATCTAAAAATGTTTTAAATACTTCCATGCACAGTATTTCAGCAATTGTTGTTGTAACATTCACGTGGGTATTAATAGGATTTTCTATTAGTTTTGGCGGTAACAATTTATGGATAGGTGATTTCTCACATGCGTTATTAAACGGAGTTGGATTCACACCTAATGGTAATTTTAGTGAAACCATTCCATTCGCATTATTTATGCTTTTCCAATTAACATTTTGTACCATTGCCGTTTCAATTCTTACTGGTTCAGTAGCTGAAAGAATGAAATTCGGACCATTTTTAATCTTTATGAGTTTATGGGTCATTCTAGTTTATAGCCCAGTAGCACATTGGGTATGGGGTGGCGGCTGGATTCACAAACTTGGTGCAATTGATTTTGCTGGTGGTACAGTAGTCCATATTTCATCTGGTGTTTCTGGACTTGTACTTGCCCTACTACTTGGTTCTAGAAAGCCTAGCAATAAAAAACCACCACATAATTTAGTCATTACTCTAATCGGTGGTATTCTCGTATGGTTCGGTTGGTTTGGCTTTAATACAGGATCAGCACTCACTTTCGATTCAGTTGCCATGCTCGCATTTGTTAATACAATATTAGCATCATGTGCAGGTATTGCCGGTTGGTCTATCTTTGAATATATTCAAAAGAAAAAGGTCACTTTAATCGGAACGTTATCAGGAATGTTAGCAGGACTCGTAACGATTACACCAGCAGCAGGTTTTGTCGGTTACGGAAGTGCAATGATTCTAGGAATATTAGGTGGATTCGTTTGTTACTATGTTATCACGCACCTTAAAGTATTACTTAACTATGATGATGCATTAGATGCATTCGGTTTACATGGATTTGGAGGCATCGTTGGTGCAATAGGAACAGGTTTATTCCAAAATTCTAGCGTTAACTCAACAATAGCAGACGGTGTATTCTTTGGTGGTGGCATTATGCCAGTAGTCGTACAAATCGTTGCCGTCGTCGTAACAATCGCATTTAGTGGAATTATGACTTACATCATCGCTAAAATCATCAGTATCTTTACAACATTAAGAACAGACGAAAAAGCAGAACTAGAAGGCTTAGATGCCGTCTTCCATGGCGAAACCGCATATGGATACGAACTCAAACAAGAAAAAGCATAAAAATATAGCTATGAAAAAACAAGCATATCACTTAACTGAATCATTCAGTCATAACGTGATATGCTTGTTTTTGTTTATAATATTAATATTTAAGCTTATTCCGCTTCTTTCTTCTTACGTGGATAGCCTATTATAATAGACACGATACCGCATATGCCTAATAAATATGGATAAAATGAATATGGTAATAGTGATACTGTTGATATTCCTGCGACGCTTGTTGCTGCTAATACTTGTGCGCCGTATGGGATAATTCCTTGTACTGTACTTGCAAATATATCTAATATACTTGCTGATTTTCTGCGATCAATTTGATAATCATCTGCTATTTCTTTGGCGAGTGGTCCTGCTGTAATGATTGAAATTGTGTTGTTAGCTGTTGCTAAATTCGTCACGCCTACTAAACTGGCAATACCAAATTCTGCGCCGCGTTTAGATTTTAAGCGTTTCGTTACGGTATTGAGCAACCATTTTATTCCGCCATGATATTCTATTAGACCAATCATACCGCCGATTAATAATGCAATCATAGAAATATCTTGCATGCCGATAAGTCCATCTGAGATTGCTTTTAAGTTTTCTCCAAGTGTAAATGAGCCGTCTAATAATCCTATTAAGCTTGCTACGATGACACCAAGCACTAATACCATCAATACGTTCATCCCACATAACGCACTAATTAATACAAATAAATATGGAATGACTTTAATGATACTATAGCCACCTTGACTGGCATCTGTCATACCTGCATCTTTTGTAACAAACCATAGAATAAGCACTGTTAAGATTGCACCAGGTAATACAATTAAGAAATTCATCTTAAATTTATCGCTCATTTTCGTTTGTTGCGTTCTAACTGCTGCGATGGTTGTATCTGAAATCATTGATAAGTTATCACCGAACATTGCACCACCTACGACAGTTGCTGTTGTTAAAGCAAGTGAGATATCTGTCGCTTCTGAGATACCTACGCCTACCGGTGCTAATGCTGCTACTGTTCCCATTGATGTACCCATAGCTACTGAAATAAATGCACCAACTATGAATAAACCTGCTAATAAAAACTGTCCGGGAATTAAAGATAATCCTAAATTAACAGTTGAACTTACAGCACCCATACTTTTAGCTGTTTGACTAAACGCACCTGCCATTAAAAAGACAAATACCATTAATAAAATGTTAGGATGAGCTGCGCCTTTTGTAAATATATCTAATTTCTTAGCTAAAGGTGTCTTTGGATACATGGCACATGCAAAGACTGCCGCAATAAGAATCGCTACATTTAAAGGTAAGTAATTAAAATCTTTCATGATTAATCCAGTACCTATAAACAGCGTTACAAATACGATTAACGGTAATAAAGCTATAAATGATCCTTTATGATTAATTTGATTCATTATTTTCTCCTCTTAAATATCTTGAATACTTTAAAAGGGTACAGGACATATTGATTCTCGTCAATTATTAATTTTTAATTTTACCATTTGATGATTAATTCATCAAAATCAGGTAATATAACTATCATAAGATTAAAGCAAATGTTAAGGGGTTCAATTATGATTATTAGTAATACAATTAATGATTTTTTTAATAACTTTCATTTAAATGAACAGTCTAGGCTTTCATATTTTACAAAGTATCGTACAGAGTTTCAACATGCAGGTTATGATGAACAAGTACTATGTCAAAATATCCATCCAACGCTTCTTAAATTAGAACAAGACCTTCCCTTAATTTTAAAAATAAACACGAAATTGGTTCATATTATCTTTGAAGTAAGGCTGAAATTTCTAAAGCAATATCAAACATATTTAAGGCCAGATATTTATTTTCTTGTTGGGACATATAAAGAAGATGCTTCAATTCAATTAGAAGATAACGCACATTTATATTTATTTATAGAGTCTCTATGTCATAAATATGATTTATTAAACGATGTGATAGCGTATTATTTCGCGAAGTTATACATATATGAAATCATTAAAGATTACAATCCTGAAAAGATTACGACGACTATTTTGAACAATAAACATGTCATATTAGAAGAAGCGCTTATCTTACATATCTTACAGACGCTCAATTATACATATCCTTATAAAGACAGACATGACTTTAAAGCTATTCAACAATTAGCTTCTAAACTTGAATCTGAATTAACGACATAAACCATCCTTCAAGTCATTCAAAAATAAAAAATACTTTCATATCCTATTCGTTTAGAAGAATTGGTTATGAAAGTATTTTTGTTTATAAAGTTTTCATTAAATCTCTAATTAATATTGTGATGTTATGTTTTTTAGATTGTTCACTTAAGAAAAGTGCAATGTCTAATTGTTTCTTATCTGTATCATTTAGAATGCCCATCTCTAATCGTGATTGCACAATATTATAAACTAATTCACTATATAACATATATCTATTCGATTTAATCGTAATATCTAATGCAGATTGAGCATAAGCTAAACATCTGTCATAAGCTTTTTCATTCGAGTAAATATTAGATAATGTATATAACAATTTGATTTGATAATTATCATCTACATTATAGCGTTTAGCAATTTCTAAACCTTGTTCTAGTGATGACTTTGCTTTTTCATTTTCATTCTGTCTATAGTAGTAAATAGCGCGCGTATTACAGATAGAAACTTGTAATTTCTCATACATATTATGATCCATTAAACGATAAGCTTCTTCTATTAGTTGTAGAGATTGTTCAACATCATCATGCTTATAAAAAGTAATAATAGATCTTACCCACTTCGAAGCAGCAATTTCATCTGTTGAACTATTTGATAAATAATTGCCATCTATAATAGGTATTAGTGCATCATAATCACGCTCTTCTAACAATCTTTCTATTACTTTTAACTTCTGTTCTAATTGTGTATCTAACTCATCACCAATATATAAATAGTCCATACTACAATTTAATCTTCTTGAAATGTTAAATAGTAGTTGAGATCCCGGTTGTAATTCATTCTTTTCTATTTTTGAAATTTGACTTTGAGTCGCAATACCTTGCGCTAAGTTCTGTTGAGATAGCTTTAAATCTATTCTCCTTTGTTTGACACGTTCTCCTAATTTCATATATAACGCTCCCCGTATTCAGTTATCGAATTAACATGTTTGAATAACCCACGCTATGCATATCATCTGGTATCGGTGTTGCTGTGCATATTTGTCCCGTCAAATATACACGACCTCCATTCATAAGCATTTTACGATGTATCATATGTTTCGGATTCTGCATGTTAATGTCCTCCTCTTTATTTTAAGTCTCAATGTGTGAAAATACAATTATTTTATCCAGTTACGCCTACTGAATTCCAAGCATTGACTACTTGTTGTACTTCAGTTGAGTTTGCACCATATAAATCAGATGCTGCTTGTTTTAATGCAAATTTAGCATCTAAGAATGAAGAGTTTGAACTTAAGTATTGTGTTAAAGCTCTATAATAGATGTCTTCTGATTTTTCTTTTCCAATTTTAGTAATCGTTAAATAAGCTGCTTTATTTGGTATACCACTATTAATATGAACGCCACCATAGTCACCTTGTTCAGTATTTGGCAAGTTCTGATAATTATTCATATGTGCAGGTTGATTATATTGTTCTGGATTAGAAAGACTTCTTAATCCATCACCTGGTTTACCTGGTGTGTATGCATCTTCTCCCATTAACCAGTCTTCAGGGTCAACGAAGTAACCAAACACATCTGACATCGATTCATTTAAAGCACCTGGTTGATTCTCATATACAAGATTTGCACTATGTTCAGTAACAGCATGTGTTAATTCATGTGCAACAACATCATCTGCAGCTGACAATGACGTAAATGTTTTGCCATCTCCATCTCCATACACCATGTATTGGCCATTCCAAAAGGCATTATTATAATTTCTATCAAAATGAACAATAGAATTAATTTCTGCACCGTTTCCATCATAACTATCTCTATTGTGTGTATTTAAATAGTAATCATATGTTTTAGCAGCATTAAAATGCGCATCCACACCTGCAGCTTGATTTTTACTATTAAAGTTTGTATCCGTATCTGTCATAAGTGAGAAGCTAGACGTTCCATTCTTTGCATCATAAGTATGGATTGTTCCAGAATGTGTTTCATCTTGTAAACCATAGCCATTGCTTATTTTAGTTAAATTGAGTGGCTTTTTAGTATCCCCATTAACACCTACACCACTACCAGCAACATGTTCAATTTTATTTTTCTTACTTACGACTTCACCAGTCTCAGCATCAATTTTAATTTCCCAACGTGCTGGTTTAGGATCTAAATAAATAATTTCAACATTATAGACTAATTTTTTCTTTTCAGCATTGATCACTAATTCATCTTTATTAACGACTTTTTGTCCTTTAATATTTTTCACTTCATTTTGACTCACGCCGATACTTTCAAAAGCTTTATTAACCGCTTCATCTTTAGATAAGCTTTGTTTATTTGTATATGTAACTTTTTCTGTATTGACATCCCCATTGACGAGTTCTAATTCTTGATTATGATTGGTATGTATTTTGACTTCTTTATCTTCGACAACGTAGTTATCTACTTTAGGTTTTAATGTATAATGCGTATATCCTAAGTTATCTTTAAATTCATTTGCTACTTCAAATTGTTTGTAACTTTTTTTAATATTTGGATTGCCTGGTAATTGACTCAAAATCTCTTGTGCTTCAGCTTTTGTGTTAATTTCTTGTTTAGGAATTGATTTTAATTCTTTTTGATCTAAAGGGCTACTTTCTTTCGCACTAGCCACATTTGATAATCCTAAAGTCAAAGCCATAACTGAAGTAAAACCTACTGATAAAATTTTTTTCGATCGATACATTTAATCCACCCCTATATATTTTTAGAATAAGTACAACTTAATTATATATAATATGAAGTATAAAGTCATTATAAAAAGTGTAATTTTATATTACATTTATATTACATATAGAATATCGACATATATTAATTTAGTTTGCTACATTTTGATTTCACGATATACTTGCTCTAAAATATATAGATAAAGAAAGCTTTAAAGGAGGATGCTGATGTTTACAATTATTAAAAATGGTGATTTATATTCACCAAACTATATGGGTCAGCAATCGATACTTATTCAAGGGCGATCTATTATTAAAATCGGAGATATAGATATTGAATTAATAAAGCAACTGGATCCAAACTTAAAGATCATCGATGCTACAGGATATACGGTTATGCCAGGGATTATAGACCCACATATTCACTTGCTAGGAGGTGGCGGTGAAGCGAGTTATGTGACAAGAACGCCAGAAGTTCAATTAACGCATTTAATATCAAATGGTATTACAAGCGTAGTTGGATTGATCGGTACAGATGGTATTTCTCGAACGCTAACGAGTTTATATGCAAAAGCTCAAGCATTAGAAGCTGAAGGTGTCTCTACATATATGTACACAGGTAATTATCACCTACCCGTTACTACAATTACAAACTCCATCAAAGAAGATTTATTTTTAATTGATAAAGTGATTGGCACTGGCGAGATAGCTATAAATGATTTCAGATCATCAATTCCAACAACTGAAGAGCTCTCAAGAATTGTGGCGGATACAACAGTTGGCGGTATGCTAAGTGGAAAAGCTGGTGTAACACATTTTCATATAGGTACAGGTAAACATAAATTGAAACAAATTCATGACCTAATCGAGCATTATGATGTTAAACCGAACAAACTATATGTTACACATTTTGATAAAGGTATAGATTTGTTAGAAGAAGGTATTTCATTAAGTCATAAAGGTGTGTATGTTGACTTAACAGCAAGTACAAATACAGTAGAATACGTCAATTATTACCGAGAACATGGAGGCGACATTTCGAAATTGACGGTTTCTTCAGATGGACATGGCAGTTTACCTAAATTCGATGAACACAATCAACTTGTAGGTTATGACGTTGCAAAATGCAGCACTTTAACAGACCAATTATTTAATTTATTGGTACAAGACTCGAACTGGGAAGAAGTAATTGCTTTATTTACTTCAAATGTCGTAAACGTATTAACACTACATCATAAAGGTCATATCGAAGAACATTATGATGCAGATATATTAATAATTGATGTGAAAAAGAAACGAATAAAAGATGTATTTGCAAAAGGACAACATATGCTTTCAGATTATAAAATGATTAGAAAAGGTATGTTTGAATAAGATACAAAACAAGCAGGGACAAAAATTTGTCCCTGCTTGTTTACACTTCTTCCAAGTTTTGTTACTATGGGCGCTCTTAGTTACACTTCCACCGACTTTTGTTACTAACAGCTGCCTTATTTACATTTCCTACTTAAACACCATCTATAAATTCTACGGAATCAAGCTCTATTTGCTCGCCATCTTCTTTACGTTTTTTAATATGGAATTCTCCCCATTTACATAAGTGCTCTAGTAATTCATTTAATGTACTACCATATTCTGATATCTCGTATTCAACTTTTGGTGGTACTTGTTGATATACAATTCGATTAATAATGCCATCTTTTTCTAACTCTCTTAATTGTTGCGTTAACATTTTCTGTGTAATATGCGGAATAGCTTTTTTAAGTTCAGATGTTCGCATTGTCCCATGCTTTAAATGACACAGTATAACTGGCTTCCATTTACCGCCAATGACATCTATCGTTGCTTCTACACCAATATTATATTCCGTAACTTCCATCATGATTCCTCCCTAAGGCACTTTTTAGTACCTATATGACTTTAAAGTGCGTACTTCCTATTTATCTTATTACGTTTTAAAATATCACATATCTTATAATAAAGGAAGGAATTTAAAAATTGAAAAACAAATTTTCGAATCAACTCGCACTTATATCACTTGCTATCTCAGCTTTTGCTATTGGTTCTACGGAATTTATTAGCGTTGGGTTACTCCCATTAATTAAAGACGCCTTTGATGTGACGATCCCATTAGCAGGACTTACTGTATCTTTATATGCAATTGGTGTTACAGTTGGCGCACCTATCTTAACGCCTTTAACAAACAATATGAAAAGAAAGACTGTTTTGATACTCATTATGGTTGTGTTTATTATTGCTAATGTATTTGCAGGACTTGCAACATCATTTAGTTTATTACTAGCTATGAGAGTCCTCAGTGCTTTCTCACATGGTGTATTCATGTCTATTGCAACAACCATTGCAGCTGACTTAGTCCCTGCGCATAAACGTTCAAGTGCCATCGCCATGATGTTTACAGGTTTAACAGTTGCAACGATTACAGGTGTCCCATTTGGAACTTGGGTCGGTCAAAACTTCGGTTACGAAATGTCATTCTATACGATTGCTTTAATAGGACTCATTAGTTTAATCGCAAATATATCATTCGTTCCAAAAAATTTAACAGAATATGAGCAAGCACCTATTATTAAACAACTTGCTGTCTTTAAGAACAAACCACTTATGTCTATTTATTTAATTACAGCGCTTGGCTACGGTGGTACATTTGTTGTTTACACATATATGACTGAAATTTTAACGAATATTTTAGGGTATGAAACAAATAGTATTGTTATTATTTTAATATTGTATGGTGTAATGGTTGCAATTGGTAATACATTAGGTGGAAAATTAACAAACCATGCGCCAACAAAATCATTAACGATTATTTTTCTATTACAAGCATTAACGTTATTACTAGTCGGATTTACGATACATTTTCATGTCGTTGGTCTTATCAGTATATTATTAATGGGACTATTCGCATTTATGAATGTACCCGGCTTACAACTTATTGTCGTACTTTTTGCTGAACGTAATAGTAAAGAAACTGTCAATTTCGCTTCAAGTTTAAACATATCTGCATTTAACATAGGTATTACACTTGGATCTGTTATTGGTGGATTTATATTAAATCATTTAACATTATCTAGTACACCTTATTTCGCATTCATCATGGTGCTTGTAGCAAGTATCTTAATGTTTGTCGTCAACAAGCATGAAACAACTGAACCTTTACAAACAACTTAGTAATAATAAAAAAGCGAGAAATGTATGAGATATCAACTGGTACCTCATGCTTTTCTCGCTTTTTAAATACTTCATATTTCTTCATTTTTTAATATTTTTCGGGCATTCTCTTTCAATCGTATGACAGTCTCAATACCTTTTGTACGTTCTAAAAATTCATAAGCTTCTTTAATATGAAAGTTTCTATTAGACGTATTATGAGCATCGCTTCCGACAATATGAATCGCATCTTGTTCTAATAAATAATCAGCTACTCTTTTAGCATCTTCACCATATTTATGAACTAAAGAGCCTGCTGTAACTTGACATAATGCGCCTCTATCAATTAAATCAAATAAAATTTGCGGATCATCTTGAATAGGAATGATACGTTCTGGATGAGCTAATATCGGACGGTATCCTTCATTAAATAACTTTTCAAATGTTTGTTCAGCGAATTCTGGTATCGAGAAAAATGGAAACTCAATTAACACATATCTTGAACCTTCAGTAATAGGTAACAATTCACCAGATTCTAATCCTTCAAGTTCCTCACCAAACATATGAATCTCTTGGCTAGGATAAACTTTAATATCAATATGATGATCATTTAATATAGATTGTACTTCTTCAGTTCTACTTTTAACGATATCGGCATTATTTCTAAATCGATGTTTTATATAATGAGGTGTTGCAACTATATCTGTTATACCTATTTTCTCAGCTTCTCTTGCAAGTTCTAGCATACTTTCCTCATCTAATGGACCATCGTCTAATCCATATAATAAATGATTATGAATATCTATCATGTGCACCTCTCCTTTTGTCACGTATCTATAATCATACAACTTTATTCCCTTATTACTTATATTGTAACAAATAACTGTTTGTAACCAGTATTAAAATGACTGATTTTTGTAAATAAGCAGAAAAGTTGTTTTTAAGACTATTTTATATGAACATAAAAATATCGACATATAAGGAGTGGGAAAAACATGGAATTAGCAAAAGCATTAGAAAGAAGACGCTCTGTTAAATCTTATGAGCCATACGATTTAGATAGAGAAACAATTTATAATTTATTAGATCAAGCTGCATTATCACCTTCAGCTTGGAACTTACAACAATGGAAAGTAATCGTTGTTGATACAGATGAAGCAAAAGAAAAATTATATAACGCGGCTAATAAACAAATTAAAATAAAAGAATCTAGCGCGACATTTATTATTTTAGGTGACTTAAATGCACATGAAACAATTGGTGATATCGCAGATGATTGGATAGACCATAAACATATACCAGCTGATAAGAAATCAGGATTAATACAAAGTGTCCACCAATTCTTTGAAAGTGATTCAAACAGAAGAGACGAAGCAATACGTGGTGCTTCATTATTTGCAATGAGTTTAATGTTAGTCAGTGAAGACGCTGGACTTGCAACTTGCCCAATGATAGGCTTTGACAAACAAGCAGTAATTGATGCATTTAATATTGAAGATAACTTAGTACCAGCAATGCTTATCTCAATTGGTAAAGGTGAAATGAATAATGACAGAGCTTCACGTATACCAGCATCAGCATTTGCAAAATTCGAATAGCGAATGTTCTAAATTTGTAAAAAACTCACCTCAATCATGCATGAAAAAGTACTATAATAAAAGTAACAAAGTGAGGTGTTTAAAATGAACAAACGGTATCAAAAAGTTCTAGTACTTTACTTAATTTCAACGTTCGTGCCATATGCATTATTCAGTAGAAAAAATGATAGCACGTTAACTAAAACTTGGTTACCAAGTTCATTAGTAGGATACGGTATCTTTGCATATGGACTCAAAGTTTTAACAAAAATGAAAAAAGCAGCTTAAACATAAGCTGCTTTCCGATTATGAGCAACCTGAACTTATGTAAGTTCAGGTTGTTTTTTGTTTGGGGTGGATGGTGGTATGAATGGTGCGAAAGCCTTGGCTTTACTTGGTACTTAAGCCATGACTTGGACAATCTCTTGGCTTTACTTGGTACTTAAGCCATGACTCAAGACTCTAACCTACACCACACCACTACTTCTCACGATTTACCATTTCTGCATATTCTGCATCCGTTATGGCATAAATGACATCGTCTACTATTTTTTCTTTATGAATTCTATTTTTAGGCATGACCCCTATTTTCTTCATGCCGAGTCTTTTCATCACTTCGCCTGATTTAGGATTAATGGTACTGTGCATTGCTTTTACTTGATTAAGTCCTAATGTTTCAAATGATAGTGATAGCAATGCTAATCCCGCTTCTGTCATATAGCCATTACCTGTAAATTTTAAGTTAAGGGCATAACCGAGTTCTCCGCGTTTATGTTCTTGTTCAACTCTTAAATCGATTGTACCTATTAGTTTATTTTCGGATTTTAATTCAATTCCATACTTTCCTAATGGTGCGTTCATATAATATCGAGCAATCACATTTTTAGTTTCTTCTATAGATGAGTGTGTTGGAAATACATGTGTTGTATTCTCAATATCAGATGCATATTCGAATAATGACTCAATATCATTCAAATTAATAGGTCTTAAAATAAGTCTTTCTGTTTCTAATATTTGATTTTCTGCTAATTCGACTAATACATTCATACTTAACACCTACTTATGATTGATATTCGTTCAACGCCAATGCTAAACAACCGATTATACCTTGGTCATCATTTAAACTTGGTGTAACAATATATGTTTCAACTGGTGGCACTGCAATATAATTGTTATTTAATAGTTCAAATTGCTCATGCACTTTTTTTAATAAATGTGTTTGATGCATTACACCACCACCAAAAATGATTTTTTCAGGAGATAACATTAATGCCGTATTAAGTGCTGCTTGAGCAATGTAATAAGCAACGATGTCCCAATCTTTATCATTTTCATGAATTTCTTTGGCAGAAATACCTGCTCTTTTTTCGATTGCTGGTCCTGAAGCTAAACCTTCTAAGCAATTACCGTGATATGGACAATTACCTTCAAAGTCTTGATCATCTTTATGAATTTTAATAGACATATGTCCCATTTCAGGATGACTTAATCCTTGTACAATTTTCCCTTTAACGATTGCACCGCCGCCGATACCTGTACCTACTGTATAGTAAACCGCTGAGTCAATATTTTTTGCGATTCCTTTTTGATACTCTCCATATAAAGAGGCATTTACATCTGTCGTAAATGCTACAGGTACATCGAAATGCTCTTGAACTGCACCTATAAAATCAAAATTCTGCCACGCAATTTTTGGTGTCGAAGTGATATAACCATATGTATCAGAATCTTTATTGATATCTATCGGTCCAAATGATCCTATACCTATACTACTAATTTGATATTGTTTAAAAAATTCTATAACTTTAGGTAATGTTTCTGACGGCTCAGTTGTTGGTATTGAGATGCGTTCAATTACATTTAAATCTTCATCTCCAACTGCACATACAAATTTCGTTCCACCCGCTTCAATCGCTCCTAGAAGTTTCACTTATCTCACACTCTTTCCCATTTTATTTATTTTCATAAGTTATATTCAGAATCATAACGAAATTATTCATTAGAACCATCTCTTCTTCTTGAAGACGATTAACATAATAATTGCTATAACAGCCATAATAATAAGGACAATATAATAGCCTGAATGCCATTCGAGTTCAGGCATATTTGTAAAGTTCATCCCATAAATACCTGCAATTAATGTTAATGGCATAAACACAACAGAATAAATAGTTAATATTTTCATTATATTGTTCATCTTGAATGAATTCAAAGAAATATAATTATCTCGAATATCACTTGTCATTTCACGTGATGAATCTACCATTTCCATTTGTTTCATAAGATGGTCATTAATATGCGTAATATATAGAAATTGTTGTTCATTAAGATGCAACACTTTACCTTCACGCATTCTATATACTAAATCCTTCATTGGTTGAACAGTTCTTTTAATAATTAGCAACTCTTGTCTTAAATCAAATGTGTCATCAATTAACGTCTTTGTTGTAATATCTAAATTATGACGATCTTCGAAATTAAACACTTTGTCTTCAATGTCGTAAATAAACGGAAAATAGTTGTCTACAATATCATCTAGAATATTTAATAATATATCTTTAGGTTCATTTATTTCGATCGTTTCATTAAATAGTTTTCTTTTGATCGTATCGATTTCTTCATAACGTTCTCTATGGAATGTCACGATAAAATCATCACCAATAAAGATATCCACTTCTTCAGACTCTAAAGTCTTTAAATCTAATGCATGGAATACAATAAATTGATAATCGTCATATTGTTTAAACTTCGGTCTTTGTTGAACTTGTGTTGCATCTTCTACTGATAAAGGGTGAAAATCAAAATAATCAACTAATATTTCGGACTCTTCTTTAGTTGGCTCATTTAAATCAACCCATATCCATTTTTTCTCTTCTGAAATATCTTTAGGTGAATTCGTTTCCTTTATTTCATCCTTTAAATTGACATAATAAGTTTTAATCATCTTTTTCACACCATTTTCACTTTACTTTATTTCATATTATACAACTAAAAAAGCAGTGAGCAAATATACTCACTACTAAAAAAAAGTTATGAAAATACGACTGTCTTATTACCATTTACGATAACTTTATGTTCACAATGCCATTGCACCGCTCTTGCTAATACTTGAGATTCAACATGTCTACCTGTATGCTTCATATCTTGTGCAGTATATCTATGATTAACTCTTACAACATCCTGCTCAATAATTGGTCCTGCATCTAAGTCTTCCGTAACATAATGACTTGTAGCCCCTATTAATTTAACACCTCTTGTATAGGCTTGTTTATAAGGGTTGGCACCAATAAATGACGGCAAGAATGAATGGTGAATGTTAATAATTTTCAAGTGATGTCTTTCAACAAATACTGGTGATAATATTTGCATGTATTTCGCAAGTACAAGTAAATCGACATTGTAACTTTCACAAATTCTTGTAATTTCATCTTCACTTTCACGCTTAGTTTCTTTAGTTACGCTGACATGATGAAAAGGAATGCCCATATCCTCAACAAATTTGCGATTATTCTCGTGATTACTAATGACACAACTGATTTCAATCGGAAATTCTTGTCTATTCGCACGTAACATAATTTCACTTAACGCATGGTCTTCTTTAGACACAAGTAACGCTGTTTTCACTTTTTCTTCAGCATCAAAAATTTGAAAATTAATCTTTCTATTTGTTAGTTCATTCTCTAAAAGCGATTTAACTTCATCGTTTTTATCAAATTCTATACGTAAATATAAATGGTTTTCTTCTTCTTGAATGTCTGTATAGTGATCTAAATGAAATATATTTGAATTTGTATCTTTTATAATAGTGGATATTAATGACGTAATGCCAATTTCATCTTTACAATCAGCCAATAATATATAATGCTTACTCATGTGCCTCATCCTTTGATTAATTTTGGAAATATTCTTACAATATCAACTATTATAAAATTTAATTTAAAAGAAAACAATAAATTACATCATCAGTTTTAGATGTAAACGTATTCATTTATTATTTTTCCCAATACATAAATTGGTCTAGTTGTAATGATGCTAACGTTTCACGAATTAATCTTTTGCGGTCATAGTAATTAAGTCCATGTGATTTGAGTTTTGTAATCTTTCCTTCTTGAACATATTCACCTTTATACAAATTTTTATCCTTCGATACTTTAATCGTCGACTTAGCGCCTTCTTTAGGAGATATAAATAATGGATCAAATATTTTATAAACTAAGTTCCCAAATGTTTGATTATATTTTGTTTTTCCTAAATTAGTTGAAACAGCACCTGGATGTACTGCCGTTACATGTAAGCCATCTTTTGAAAATTTTTCATGTAATTCTTGCATAAAATATAAAGTCGCAAGCTTAGATCTTCCATAAGACTTAATCGGATTAAACCTTAAAGGATATTTAAAGTTTCGTCTTCCAAGATGTGCAAATAAATATGCGCCAGATGATACGATAATAATTTGTTTGTCATGACTATTCATAATTGAACCAAATAATATATGCGTTAGCATAAAGTGTCCTAAATAGTTCGTACCAAACATTAATTCGTAACCATCTACTGTTTTTTGTCTTGTTAATGACATGACGCCTGCATTATTGATAAGACAGTCGACAAAAGGATATCGTTCTAAAACAAGTGTCGCAGCTTTCATAACATTTGCTAAATCTGATAAATTACACTTAATGACATCTACTGTTATATGTTGATGTTCCGCTTCTAAAAGCTTTTTTAAGTCATTGCCTTTATCAACATTTCTACATAACAAAATAATAATGTCATAATCGTGTGCTAATTCAATAACGGTTGATTTTCCTATTCCTGAAGTTGGTCCAGTGATTGCTAGAATTCTATTCGACATTGTTTATCTCCTTATTTTTATTGCTTTTTCACATAATGTTGATGTACATAAATCAGTTCTTTAGCCATTTCTTTAATGACTTCAGTAGAAATAAGTTGATCTTCAGCATGGGACAATAACAAATTTAAAGGAACAGGCTCACCTGAAGCTTCTGATTGAATCAGGTCCTTATGCACTTTATGTCCTTCAACTAAAAATTGATTACCTTCAGAAACTAAGTTCTCAGATGTTTCAAAATTACCTTCTTTTGCTTCTTGAATTGCTTGCATATAATTACTTTTTGCCATTCCTACATTTGTAATAATTTGAAAAGCAATTTGTTCATATTTTTCCATATTCTCACCTTATTCCATTAAGCTTTCGGCATGTTTCAATACACCTTCTCCATCCATCATGCCATATTGTTGCATATCAATAACGTCTACTGGTACTTTACCATTTGCTACTTTTTCTACTTGTGCTTTTTGAAATCTTACTTGTGGTCCTAGTAGAATAACATCTACTTCATCAACTTTTGTTTCTGCTTCTGATAAAGCTAACGCCTCAACTTCATAATCTTTACCTTCTTTATTTGCAGTATCTTGCATTTTTTTAACTAACATACTTGTAGACATACCCGCTGAGCAAACTAATAATATTTTTTTCATGTTAATCTTTCTCCTTTATATTAAATTTAAAATGTGCCCAAGGTTTTAAATAGTTGAGCAGTGGTAAATCATGTGGCTCAATTCTGCCAATCACATTGACTTTCCCAGTATTGAGCATTGGCTTTAATGCAATTTGTAATTCACCTTTATATTGACCATATTCTTCATTGTCTATTAATATGTCGCCTCGTTTAATAGCAACTGTATGATGTGCTGGAAATGGTTCATTTTTATATTTCACACGACTTTGTGTTGAACGAATCATATACTCACTGACATCACCTCTATAAAAATGTGGCTCTTCGATTGCAATTTTCTTCTCTAAGTCAGAAATTTCATCAAATAATTTTGCATCAAATGTAACCGGTTCATCTTTCAAATGACTCAAAATCTCTAATTCCGCTTCAGACGGGTAACAATTGCTGATAATGACATCATCTATCAACCCTGTAGCCCATAAATGTTGCGCTTGAGTCGTTACTGGTAAACCTCTATGATTTTCTAAAGTAGGCAAACCTTCAGTAACAGGCCATGGTCCAAAGTCACCTACTTTACTTGAAACAAATGCTGCTGTTCTTAAACCATATTTTTTGAATTTTTTACTACCTTCTAAAAAGAATGCTTCTGATATTCCTGCATATCGATGCGGATAAAAATTATGACATCCAACTAAACAAGCGCGATTCGGCTCAAAATCCATCACATTATCAATATAATGATTCATCACACTCATATTCAGTTCAATCTTAATGCCATAAGGATTATAGGTCATGTCACTTGTTTCTTTCGCTCCTACACCTTCATCAAGTCTAATACCGTCTACACCTAACTCATTGAAAAAAGATAAATCATTTGGTTCAATGCCTAGTACTATAAATGTGCGAGGTGCCACATCTATAAAAATTTCAAAGTTTAAATTTTTAGCATAACGAATTGTTTTTTCAATTATAGGTAACAATGTCGCTTTATTTTCATCAGTAAGTTGCAATAAATTTGTAAATATTCTCGTATAACCGTACTGATGAGCTTTTTCGATATATTGAATATCTTCATCTTCATTTGATTTTCCTGGATATAAAGAAATTCCTAACCGTTTCATCAAACTTCACTTCCATTCGCAATATATTTCTTTTTTTATAATTTTGAATAATTTATCTATTTAGTTTATACTATAACAAAATTTAAGCGCTTACAAATGAAGGGGGATTTTTTATGAATAACTTTGCTACATGGATAGAAGGCAAACTTTCAGGTCCAATGACAAAGCTTTCTAACCAGCGTCATTTACTCGCCATTCGTGACGGGGTCATTTCAGCACTTCCATTTATTATATTCGGCTCATTTTTCCTAATATTTGCGACACCACCGTTACCTGAATCTTGGGCAATTACTCAGTGGGCAACAGAACATGCTGAGCAAATTTTAATTCCATATAGAATGACGATGTTTATCATGAGTTTGTATATTGTGTTTGGTATAGGTTACAATCTCGCCAAATCCTATGACTTAGATCCATTGTCAGCAGCACAACTTTCCACTGCTGCATTCTTATTAACAATCGCACCAACTATGGATAAAAAATTAGGTTTCGTATTACCAATGACCAATTTAGGCGGTCATGGTCTATTTGTTGCAATGTTTGTTGCAATCTTCTCAGTAGAAATATATCGATTATGTAAAAATAAAAATATTACGATCAAGATGCCACCTCAAGTACCGCCATCAGTAAGTCGCTCATTTGAATCTTTAATCCCAGTAGTTTTTGTACTCGGTGCAATGAGTATCATTACAGTAGTGTTCCAACTTGATTTACATACACTCGTTGATAAAATCGTAGGTCCACTCGTCTTTGCAGGTGATACTCTACCTGGTGTACTTGTACCTGTATTCTTAACAACTTTCTTCTGGGCATTTGGTATTCATGGTATGTCGATTGTCGGGACAATCGAACGTCCTTTATGGGAAGTTTATTTAGCAAAAAATGCAGAAGCACATGCTGCCGGAGAATCATTACCGCATATAGCACCAGAAACATTTTTCCAATGGTTTGTTTGGATAGGTGGCGCAGGTGCTACATTAGGACTTGTCATTTGTATATTATTATTTGCAAAATCTCAGTTCTTGAAAAAATTCGGTAAAGCTGTATCAATACCATCATTATTTAATATTAATGAACCAGTAATATTTGGATTGCCAATTGTATTAAATCCAATCATGGTTATTCCATTTATTATCATTCCATTAGTATTAACCGTTATAACCTACTTAGCAACATTGTTTGGACTCGTAAATGCCACAAGCGTAATGGCACCTTGGACATTACCAGCTCCAATCGGTGCATACTTAGCAACAGGAGGCGATTGGCGAGCAATTGTACTCGTATTATTTAATATCGCCGTTTCAGTCATAATATATTTTCCATTCTTCAAAATGTACGACCGTAAAATGTTCTTAGAAGAAAGCGGCGAATCAAAAGAACAAATCGAACAAGATATGAAAGAAGGCAAATAGTAGGAAAAGAGGAACCCTCAGGGACACAGTTTCATATGTCCCTGAGGGTTTTTATTGTGATATGTGGGAAATGTCACGCCTTAATTTAGGTATTAAGACGAAATGTGCGGAATCTCTTGGCTTAAGTTGGATATTAAGCCATGACTTGGACGATTTCTTGGCTTAAGTTAGGCGTTAAGCCATGACTTGGATGATCACTTGGCTTAAGTTAGACGTTAAGCCATGA
>NZ_PPQD01000026.1:242983-291647 GCF_002901825.1 Mammaliicoccus sciuri
GGGTGATCACTTGGCTTAATTAGGGAGTTAAGCTAAGACTTGGACGATCTCTTGGCTTAATTAGGGAGTTAAGCTAAGACTTGGACGATCTCTTGGCTTAAGTCAGTAGTTAAGCAAAGACTTGGATGAGTTCTCGTGTGTTTACTTCTCCTTTAACTCACATCTTTCCACATCCATATTCAACAACACTCTGCACCATACCCAATACACCTTCGCCCCCATAGGTCCATACTCAACAAACCTCCACACACAAAAACAAACCCTTACCCCCATATTCCTCATTCCACAAAAAAGCCTGATACAGCTATTGAACTGTACCAGGCCATCCCTACTATATTAAATAATAATATCAATAAAGAACCATATGATCATGACTACCATAATCAATGCTTTTGCTATTGAGCTTGTTAAGAATCCAAGTAATGATCCTACACTTGCATTTGTTGCAGCTGCGATATCACCTTTTTGAATAATTTCTGTTACAAATACTAATACAAATGGAACGATTATGATTCCAAATGGAGGAAATACGAAACAACCGATGATGACACCGACTGCTGCCATTGTTTCTCCTAATTTAGAACCTCCAAATTTCTTAACGAAATAACTATTCATAATAATATCTGACAAGATCATAAATATTGTAAATACAATCATTACTACCCAAAATATCCAAGACAATTTGCTTGAATCAATTGCAAAGTGATAAATGAAATACCCTACCCATATAAATAATACGGATGGAATAATAGGTTTAACTAATCCTATAAATGCAATTACAAACATTAAAATAATTAATATCCAACTTATTGCTGTCATTTTTATATCTCCTAACTTACTTTAGTTTCGTTATGTGTCGTATGTTCTACTGTGAATATAAGTAATACAAATGCTACTGCTATTGATAAACTTGAAACAAAGAATACATTGCCTAGTCCAACTATATCGCTCATAATACCACCTAATAAATTTCCACCTAACTGCCCGATGACCATTGCATTGGCAAACAATGTCGATGCGTATCCAGGAAATTCTGGTAAAATATCTTGAAAATAACTAATACCTAAGCCTAGTAAAATAGCTAAGAAGAATGCTAACGCTAGTTGTCCTATTAACATTGCTACGAAACTATCAAACACCCCGATGCTAAAGTAATAACCGAATCCAAAAATAGAACCAACCATTAATAATGTTTTTGTTTTGAACTTACTTGCAATAATACCAAGTATAATCATAAACGGCACTTCTAATCCCGCACATAAACTTGCTAAATATCCGACATGTGATTCATTATCTTTAAGATATTCTGTTACATATAATGGCATATTCAGCGTATACATCCACTGACCAACATGTAACAAAATGAATGCTAAGAATGGTATTAATAATGTCGGTTCTTTCATTAAGTTTGGTGCTTTCTTTTCTGTAAAATTACCGATAGCATTTTTAATAACTTTTTTCGGTTCTTTATAAAATATAATTAATAATACTAAAACTGTTAAAAATAGTGCCACCGTTCCACCAAACAATCCATCATATCCAAAGGTACTTAACAATACTGTACCAATTAAAGGACCAAATAAAAATCCTAATGAAAATGTAGAACGTAGAACTGTATTAGCAAATATACTTCTATCTTTATAAGCTGATTCATTAATTGATTCACGTGCTGAGGCATACATTTGAGGCATTGCTGGTGCAGCTAAACCTTGGAACATTGCGTAAAGTGCAATAAACACCCAAATTGTATGTATGTAGAAATAAATGGAGAAACATAATGCACCCATAATAAGAGCGGTAATGATAAGATATTTACGATTAATTTTGCCACTATCTGAAAATCTAGCAACAATAGAGTTCACTGTAAATGAAGCTCCTGCTGCAAGCGCCATTAACAACCCATATTGTCCTTTCGTCATGCCTAAATGTTGCGTCGCATACAACACTAGGAATGGAACAGTAATCGCAACTGCCATACCAAGTAAACCCATATTTGCTGTAAAGAGTTTATAATTTTTTATTTGAAATAATTTCAAAAACATGAATTCACAACTTCCTATATTTTATTATATGCTTGTACTTTAAAGCTTATCCTCTGCTACGTCAATGCTTTATTGCTATAATTCACATTAACCGGTAAAATCATTATTAAATATTGAAAAAAGGAGTCATTCTAGTGAATTACAAAGTAGATTATATATCAGTCGGAAAAATTGCTAACATCACATTTAGCGATCAAAAATCTAAAAAAACTGCCATTTTCAAAGAACCTTTTAAAGATAAAATGTACTTAACACATACAGGCTTTGTTGAAGACGAACAGCAATACAAAGGACACGGTGGACCTGAAAAAGCACTCTGTTTTTACAGCAAAGATAACTACGCATATTGGGATGACATTATTGATTTGTTACCAAAGTATGCAATTTTCGGAGAGAATATAACCGTTTCAGGTTTAACAGAAAAAGATTTAAACATTGGTGACACGTACGAACTTGGTGAAGCAATCATTCAAGTTTCATGTCCAAGACAACCTTGCGCTACAATCGCACAACGATATGGCATTAAAGATTTAGTTAAACGCATGGCTGATAGTTATAGAACAGGCTGTTACTTTAGAGTTTTAAAAGAAGGTTACGTTGCACAGAATGACAATATGAGATTAATTGAGCAAACTGAGCCTAAACTATCCATTTATGAATTGAATGAAACACGATTTAAAGATAGTAAAAATCTACAACGTATTGACAATATTTTAAACCACGAAGCGATTAATGATGAAACTCGTGAAATATTTACGAAGTTAAGAAAGCGTCTGTCATAGAAATCAATATAACGAAAGCAGAAAAGAAATCCATACAGATTTCTTTTCTGCTTTTTATTTTTTTCCTATCTCAAGTTGATTAATATAGTTCTTTAAGACTTCTATGAATGATTTCACTTGTGGTAATTGTAATACGTTATGTTCATAACATATATATGTAGATCTTGTCAGTGGTTTACGCATGACATTTAATTTCTTGATTTCAAATTTATTTGTATCGATATCACCTATAACGAGTTCAGGTAAGACTGTTACACCTACACCATTTAATAATAATGCTTTACATGTAGCGATTTGATCGACTTTAATCAGTGCATGGTATTCTTGTTGTAAGTAATCTGTATACCATTCTTCTATTTGTTTTAAGTAAATGGGTTCTGCTTGAAACTCGATCATTGGTAAAAGGTGTAGATCTTGTTTTCTATTTTTAGGATATATAAAGTAATGCTGCTCATTAAGTAGGAGATCATTTTGAACATTCATAACTTCGTTGCCTCTTACGACCATGATGTGAAAGTCATTCTGATATTGTTTAATGTGTTCACTTGAACCAATTTGTAATTGTATATCTACATTAGGATATAAGTGCGTGTATTCTCCTAATACTTGTGGGAGAATGGTCTGTCCAATTAATGAAGATACCCCTATTGAAATGCTACCATTTACTTCGCCTATTTTAGAACTGATTTTATCTAATAATAAACGTTCTTCTTTTAACATTTTTCGAGCGTGCTCAATTACAAGTGAACCTTCATTTGTTGTAATAAGTTGCTTCTTTGTTCTTATAAAAATATCTATACCGAAAAAGTTTTCAATTGTTTTTAACCTTTGACTTACTGCCGGCTGAGATATATATAGAATGTCTGCTGCCTTCCTTAATGTCTTTACGTCTTCTAATGTTACCAGTAACTTATAATCGTCTACTTTCAATTGACACACACTCCTTACTTTCATTATATTATAACACGATTTGCATACACGACCACGCCTACAACTTTAGACCGAAATATAAATTTTTTTATTTCATAAATTGAAAGTCGATTCATAATTCGTTATAGTTGAGCATGTACATTAAATAGGAAGGATCATATCATGCTTATTATAGAAATTATTAAATATGTTTTTCTTGGGTTACTTCAAGGTATAACTGAACCGATTCCGGTTTCTTCAAGTGGACATCTTGTGATGGCACAAGAATTTTTAGGTTTACATACGGACGGTCTAACGTTTGAAATTGTTGTAAATACTGCTTCATTAATTGCCGTGCTTATCTTATTTAGAAAAGATATTATCACGCTTATTGTTGATACACTTAAATATATTAAAGGTGACCGTACCGAATCTATTAAGAAAAATTTCCAACTTGCTATGTACTTAGTCATTGCAACGATTCCTGCAGGTGTTCTAGGTATTATCTTTAAAGATATTATTGGAGATACTAAAAGTGTGATTATGGTAGGTATCATGCTTATCGTCACTGGTATCGCATTGTGGTTTATTAAGAATAAACGTGGACAAAAGCTTGAAAAAGATTTGTCACTTAAAGATGCTATTATCGTAGGTTTATTTCAAGCAGTTGCCTTAATACCTGGACTAAGTCGAAGTGGTGCAACGATTGTTGGTGCATTAGGTGTAGGTATGAACCAAAAAACAGCATTTAAATTCTCATTCTTACTATATATCCCGGTAAGTTTAGGTACAGCTTTACTTGGTATTAAAGATATTGTTGAAACACCCCCCGATACATCATTGATGATTTCATATGTATTTGCATTTATTGCATCTCTTGTAGCAAGTTATTTCTCTCTAAAATGGTTACAAGGCATTATGGAACGTGGTCAATTAGGTATCTTTAGTAAATATTGTTTCATCGTAGGTCCATTAGCAATTATACTAGCGCTAATCTTCTTATAATAAAAAAACGAGGAATTCCAACTTTAAAGGGATTCCTCGTTTTTATATAGAAATATGCCATAACATTGTGGTTAAATCACTTCGCATTCATAATTTCGTGAAAACAATATCTGATTTTCTTTTCAATTCCTTTGAAATCCGTCTCTAATTTAAACATAATTTCATGAGCTGTAACATATGCCTTATGGAATTGGGCTTTGGATATTTTCTTCTCTTTAAGCATTCTTTCTAAATCATCTTCATCAACAAGTTCATATTCACCCGACTTCGGTATCACTAAAACATCAAGACATAAATCTAATGTTCTAGCATTTCCAAGTTGTGTGATATTCCTCAAATTCACATCAAAATAGTATTGTACTGGTTTATTTTGTTTATCGTACATTACAGTAATACTATACGGCTTCTTTTCAGGTAAGATTTGCATCCACTTATATCCATTATCCGCAACTGTAATTTCCCTGCCGACCACATTTACTTGTAAGGGCTCTTTTACTTGTACCATTGTTACTAATCCTACAAGCCCTTGAAAATGATTGGTGTCCAATACAACTTCTTTATATTCGCGATTAAGGAGACGTCGCCAATGACGTTTGTCAATATACTTAACTTTCATAAGTTACCAACTCCTTTTTTACATTATATAAAAAACCATGTCTAATTCAAAGCATTCAATATAGAATTTCATAAATTAAATTACTATTCTAAAAAAACACTACAAGAAACAGTGCTGTTTCTTGTAGTGTTTAAACAATTAAACATTAATATATAATTTAAAAATACAAAATGAATTTATATTTTTATATCTAGGAGTCGTTACTATTCTTTTGATAAATAATGAGATTTACCTTTTAAGAATAAACTTAAAATTAAAGCAATCACACTGAATAAAGTTGCAATCCAGAATGCATCGTTAATACCTTGAACTGTAGCCAGTTTGTTGAAGAATGTAAATAGTGCAGTTGTACCTGCTTCTTCTCCGCCAACAGATTCTGATAAAGCTTTAATTTGTTCTTGTATCATTGGATTTGTTGAATCCATATTATCTGACATATTTGCCAAATGTGTTGTCGTATTTTGAGTCATAACTGTAACAAGAATGGCTGTACCGATTGACCCTGCTAATTGTCTTACAGTATTACTAATTGCATTACCATGCGGAATTAATCGTTGTGGTAATGAATTCATTCCTGCTGTCATAATTGGCATCATGATGAAACTCATACCAAATGAACGGACAATATAAATAACAAGTATTGTTGTATATGGTGTATCCATATTTAACTGTGTCAATTCCCAAGTAGCAAAT
Organism: Mammaliicoccus sciuri; assembly: GCF_002901825.1. Lineage (GTDB taxonomy): Bacteria > Bacillota > Bacilli > Staphylococcales > Staphylococcaceae > Mammaliicoccus > Mammaliicoccus sciuri. The sequence goes on from NZ_PPQD01000026.1 coordinate 249,031, forward strand.
GTCATAATTGTTAAACCAATTAAAGCGAGTGGTTTAATACCAAATGAATCTAACATTTTACCAGCTATAGGACCCATGAAGCCCATTATAAGTGAACCCGGTAATAGTAATAACCCTGAATCTAGTGGTGTGAAACCACGTAAGTTCTGTAGGTAGATTGGTAATAAAATCATACCACCGAATAAACTCATTGTTACGATAACGTTAATGATTGTAGTCAATGTAAAGCCTGAATATTTTAATGCTGACATATCAAGCATTGGATTTTTCATTCTGACTTCACGAATAACAAATAATGCTGTAAAGATTACACCGATAATCAATGATAATGAAACTGTTAAAGAAGTCCATCCATCGTTACCCGCTTCACTAAATCCATAAAGCAATAATCCAAATCCTAAAGTACTAAAGATAATACCTTGAACGTCTGGTTTTGGATTAGATGTTTTTTGATAGATTCTAAACCAGAAGAAACTAATAAATATTGCCACTAAACCAATCGCAAACATACCATAGAACATGATGTTCCAATGATAATTTTGGACAATCCAACCTGATAATGTTGGTCCAATTGCTGGCGCTAGAATAAACGCAATACCTAAAGTACCCATTGCCGCACCACGTTTTTCTGGTGGGAATATTGTCATAAATACATTTGAACCTAATGGCATTAACACACCTGCACCAACTGCTTGGATAACACGGCCTGTCATCATCATTGGGAAGTTAAATGATAGCGCACATATAATTGATCCAATCGTAAACAGCGTCATTGCTATAAGAAATAGTCTTCTGTATGAATATTTACTTATTAGAAATGCACTGATTGGTATTAGAATACCATTCACTAACATAAATCCTGTCATTAACCACTGTCCTGTAGACGCTGAAATACTAAACTCATTGTTAATAACCGGTAAAGCAACATTTAATAATGTTTGGTTTAAAATAGCTATAAACATACCAAACATCATCGCAACTAAAATTTTGTTTCTTGAAATACCTTTGCCATATACGAAATTGACATGATGTTTTTTAATTTGTTCATTAATTGGTTCGTCTTCGTTTAATTCCATACCACGATCAGATAATTCAGTATGCTCATGTGATTCATCTGAATCTTTATCCTGACCTTCAGAAGACATATTGTTAGAAGTCGTTTCATTCATCTCTGAATCAGATGACTTACGTTCAGCTTCCATTTTCTCAATATTTGAACGTACTATTTGATGATCAACATCATCATCTTTTGATTTCAATTGTGTTTCTTTATTCTCTGTTGTTTCATCAGTTACTTGCTTAGAAACTGATTTACTTTTTTTGCGTTTTAAAACAAATGCATTAATTCCAATCCATAATAGGATTGCTACAATTATATAAGCCACCGTAAAGGTTGATGTCATAATACACCCTCCTTAATTCTTGTGGATTCGAACTTCAACATTCATTCCTGGAACAACATTTGTTGATGGCTTAGAATCAAATGTGATTTTCACTGGAACAACTTGTGTCACCTTTGTATAGTTTCCATTACTATTTGATGAAGGCATCAATGAGAAACTTGATGCAGTTGCTAATCCAACTTGAGACACTTTACCTTTAACACTAGCTTCTTGTCCGTCGATATACACGTCAACAGCTTGTCCTTTTTCAACATCTTCTACATCTGTATCGTCAATGTTTGCTGTTACATATAAATCATCAAAGTTATATGCATATGCAATTGGTGATCCAGCTTGAACTAAACTGTTTTCTGTTGCAGAAGTTTTTACGATTGTACTTTTAGATGGTGCTTTAATGTCCATTTCTTGAGACTGTCCATCTTCACCTTTACCAGCTACTTCTCCGATTTTGTCGCCTTTGTCATAAGTTTTACCTTCTTTAGCGTCGAAGCTTGTTAAGTTACCTGATACTGGGCTAGCAATTTTGATTTGCTCACCGTCAACTTTTGCATTTTCTGTTTTTACATAATCTGTTGCTTCACTATAATAATGGAATCCTACTAGACCGATAGCCACTAAAATTACTATAGTGATAACATTTACAAGCACTATTTTTTTCATTACTTTATTTCCTCCAAATTTCAATGATTTATTCATTATACGGCTCTAGAATGATGATTTAAACCAACAAATTAAATAAGTTTGTCGGGTTAAGATGACGGAAAAATCAGATAATTATTCATAATATCTACATATTTAAATGGTATATGAATGTATCTTTGAACGGCTTTTTGTTAAAATATTAGGTATGTATTTATTCGAGGTGACCTATGAAAAAACATGCGAGACAACTAATCATAAGTAATATGGTTTACTTATTAGAACATTATCATTTTGATGAAATCACAATAAAAATGTTATGTGCAGAATGTGGTATCAATCGTTCAACATTTTACGCACATTTTAAAGATAAATATGAAACGTATGAAGAAATTAAACAGTTTCATATGACGAACTATGAAACATTAATGGATAATATAGAGCGATCTATTCTTGAAACCCCTGATAAAAGAAGAAAGTATGTTAAACAGTACTTTACGAATGTCTTTTACTACATATCAAGACATCAGAGATTTTTCACAAGCGTCTTCGTTGTCCATCCAGAAAAAGAACTCATCATCAGTTTTATCAAACTTATTAAATTAAGATTTGAAAAATTGATTACACAAATAGGTACACTTCAAGACGTCAATTTCTTCCTAGACTATACAGTCGGTGGTCAAATCGCTACCATTTATAGTTGGCTAAAAAACGGCTGTGTAGAGAAACCAGAAAAAATGGCAGATATTATGTATCGGAACATTATTAAGATTAATAGATAATGATGCAATCTCTCTGTCTTCGTGCGTTATACCCTGCTCTTCCTACTTATCAAAAAAGACATTCACCTTAACGATGAATGTCTTTTTTATATACTGTTAAAAGCTTGATAAACCTGTACTTTCTTGAATTCTATATAATACTTTTTTCCAAAGTGCTTCGTCTTTGAATTCATCGTATTGTGCAGTCATATCGTGTTCACTATTATTCCAAGATTGTTTAAAGTTATTGGATAATTTTTTAAAGGCTGCATCATTTTGTTTACCTTTAATGATGATATCTGATTCTAAATTATAATCTCCAATGTTTCTTCTTGTTAAATTGGATGACCCTAATATCATTGTGGCACGATTGTTTTCATTTTGCTCAAACAACATATATTTAGAGTGATATTGTTCGCCATTTGATCGAGCCCATCGTACTTTAATGCTTCCTTTTGAGCGATTGATTAATTCACTTGCAACCGGCTTATTTGGTACGCCTGGCTTTTCTTTACCAAATGCTTCTTTATTAATATCAAGTATCAATTTGATATCTATATTTCTTTTAGAAGCTTTAATCAACTCATCAATCACATCTCTGTCTGAAAGATAAAACATACCTATTGAAATATGGTCTTTAGATTGTGCTTTTTTAATATTTTGAATGACTTGATTTTTAATTTTACCTTCAGTTGCTAATTGCACACTATACTTCGCGTTATCATTCCAGCTATTGTTTTTAATTTTGAAATCACTTGGTGAGTATCGACCACCACTCATATTCGCAACTGCAATTTCTGATTTAATAATTGCATTTTGAATTGGACCTGATACTCTAACTCCAACATTTTGATGATAACCACTTGGATCATGTGGATTACTAGATAAGATCATGCCATGTTTTTCTGTAACTAAAGTCTTTCTATGATTTGCTTTCATATTTAAAATATTTAAATAACCTCTAATCGTAACGTCTGGTGCTTCAGGGCTTAATGGATTACTTAACTTACCATTTTCACTATTACCAAACCATTGGAAAAATGTTCGATACATACCTGAATAAATCAGGTTAGAATCTCTTAATTCATTAAGATTTGTATAATAGACGTCTATATTATTGGCTTTTAAATTCTTAATATTATCAGGCGTGTATGAACCGTAGAATGAATTAATCGGATCTGTGATCACAATAATTCTCATATCTGGGTTTTCTTTTTTCTTATCAATTAAAGATTGCGTAAGACGTTTAGATATTTTTGGATAAGTCTTATCTCCCGTTTGATAATGATTAAATAAGAACATATCCATAATAATAAAATCATCCGCTTCTTTAATCGTCTCATTTACTTTATCAAATATTTCTTGATTGTATTGCATCTTATTCCCGTTTTTATAAGTGACATCTGTTAATAGTTCCACATGGTCTGTCATCGTTTCTGAGCTCAATTTTGAAACGCCATGTGGTAAAGGTTTAAACACATGATAAATACTCATAGCTATCACAATTCCAATAATCAATAAAAGGAATCCATAAATATATTTCTTTTTATTTTTACGCTTTGACTTATCATTTTTCTTTTTTCTTTTTACAGACTGACTTTTCTTTTTGATATTTTTCTTTTTATTAGCCATGTGTTTAATCCCCTCCTTTTTATTTATTATATCAAAACTAAATTGACATCGATGTATTACTTTGGTATTTTTAATTAATATTGAATTTTTCAGAATTTTTAGAGTATATATACAGGAGTGAAGTAAATTGACAGAACAATTAAGACCTTTCCGTGCCGACCATGTAGGTAGTTTACTAAGAACTGAGCCTTTAAAGAAAGCTCGTCAACAATTTTCAGAAGGTACGATTACACAAGAAGATTTTACGAAAGTAGAAGATCAAGAAATTAATAAAATTATTGAAAAACAATTAGAAGTCGGATTAAAAAGTATTACAGACGGTGAATTCAGACGTTCATATTGGCATTTTGATTTCTTAGAAAATTTAACAGGCGTAGAAGATTATGAACCAGAAATTGGTTTAACATTTAACGGCGTAGAAACTAAAAAACATGACGTAAGAGTTGTAGGAAAAGTCCAATACAACCCAGATCATCCTCACTTCGCTCATTTTGATTATTTACATAAGCAAGTAAACGGAAGAGCTGTTAGTAAAGTATCTATACCAAGTCCAAATCAGTTATTCCATCCAAACATATTAAACCATGACATCTACCCAGATATTTATGATTACGCGAAAGATGTTTCAGAAGCGTATCGCCAATCAATCCTTAAATTCTATGAATTAGGTTGTCGCTATTTACAAATTGATGATGTATATTGGGCTGGATTAGCAGCAACAAAACAATTAATTAAAAATAGAGAGCGTTCTGAAGAAGAAAAAGCAGAAGCTATCAAACTAGCAGCAAAAGTTGTCAATGATGCATTAGCTGATTTACCAGAAGATTTATTGATTACAACTCATATTTGCCGTGGTAACTATCAATCATCATGGGCAATTACAGGTGGTTATGAACCAATTGCGAAAGAACTATTCACTGAAAAGCTACAAGGCTTCTTCTTAGAATATGATGACAATCGTTCAGGAGACTTTGAACCATTAAGACACTTTGATAGAAACGATGCATATATTGTATTAGGTTTATTCACATCAAAAACTGGTGAACTTGAAGACAAACAAAATATTCTTGATCGTTTAAACGAAGCAACAAAATACGTTTCGAAAGATCAATTATGCTTAAGCCCTCAATGTGGTTTCGCTTCGACAGAAGAAGGAAACATCTTATCTGAAGATGATCAATGGCGTAAATTATCTTATGTTATCGAAACTGCTAAAGAAGTATACGGAGAACTATAATTCCACAAAGAAATCCCAATCCGACACATTCGGATTGGGAATTTTTTATATTAAGCTTTAAATTGTTTCGAAAGCGTATTTTTCAATTACTTCTTGATGCTGTGGATACTGTTCAATCAATTGAGCCTGTGTAAACAGTTCGAATTTTTCAAACTGGAATCCTGGTGCGCACATACAACCTACAAGTGCATAGTCATTGTCACCTTCAACAGTTGAAGCAAATATAACGCCTTTTGGTACGAGCGCTTGTAATACATCTCCCTCTTCAATATTTGGGCCGACTTTCACTTTTTCATAATGACCATCCGGATAAATCATATGCACAGTCAATGTTTGTCCTGCATGATAATACCATACCTCATCAGATTCTATTCTATGAAAATGCGAAATATTATTTTTTTCTAATAGAAAATAAATACTTGTATATAACGCATTGCCATCATTTAAAGCATGTTCTGATTTAATCGTTTCATGATAGAAACCACCTTCAGGATGTGGTATTAAATTGAGCACGTTTATCCATTTCTCTTTATTCATCTAAACACTCCATTACAAGTCAACATTGTGGAATACTTGTTGTACGTCTTCTAAATCCTCAATTGCATCGACTAATTTTTCAAACGTTTGTAAATCTTCTTCTGATAATGTTACTTCTGATTGAGCTAACATTGAAAGTTCAGCAACATCAAAATCTTCTACGCCATTTGCTTTAAGCACATTTTGAACTTGTGCAAATTGATCTGGTTCTGCGTATACAATTGTTAAATCTTCTTCTTCGATAACATCTCTCACATCTAAATCTTCTTCTAATAATAGTTCGAAAACTTCATCAGCAGATTTCCCTTTAAATGCGAATACAGCAGTATGATTGAACATGTATGCAACTGAGCCTGATACACCCATATTACCACCATTTTTACCGAACGCTGCACGTACATCACTTGCTGTACGGTTTACGTTATTTGTTAATGCATCAACAATTAGCATTGAACCACTTGGACCGAAACCTTCATATCTTAACTCATCAAAGTTTTCTTCTGATCCGCCTTTAGCTTTTTCAATTGCTCTATCTATAATATGTTTAGGAACAGAATAAGTTTTAGCTTTTTCTAATACAAATTTAAGATTTTGGTTTGATTCTGGATCAGGTTCACCTGATTTAGCAGCTACATATATTTCTCTACCAAATTTAGCATAGATTCTACTTGTATTTTTGTCTTTTTGGGCTTTTTTATCCTTAATATTATTCCATTTACGTCCCATATTTCCATCTCTCTTTCAAGTGAGTTATTTAACATACCTATTATACAATAATGATTACATCTGGCAAAGTTTACAAATCAAAAAATGTCTGAGACACGATAATTGCCTCAGACTTGTTATGTTTAATCTTTTAAAATACTTGCGAGTCTTAAAATGTGCATGATGATGTTGAGTAAATTAATAAACAAATTAAAGCCCATCTCTCTTGGAGAGAAGTTCCCTAATTTCATACGGTTAAAATCATACACAGTATAAAGTAGAAACAGTCCAATACCTATTACAGATAATACTGTATGGAAAATAGGATTATGGATGAATATACCTAATAAACTTGCGAAGATTAATGCGATTAATGTTACAAATAAATATTTTCCTAAACCTGACGCGTCATCAATCATAAAGTAACCGAGTATACCAAAAGCAGCAAACGCGCCAATTGCTAATGCAATATTGCCATAAAAGGCTTGTGTACCTAATGCGCCTAAATAATACATAAAGGCCGTATATGAAATTACACCGATAAAGAATGCATATATATTTGAAATTAGGCCGCCAAATTTTCTAGACGATTTTACAAATAACGAAATCATAATGAGTACAAATAACCCAATTGTAATTGGTAAGTGTAATGCAGGTGGTACGAATTGACCTACATATGTGCCAACTCCAAAGATTATCCAATAATATAAGAAGTATAGCCATGTTTTTCTAATGGCGGAACCATGAGTATCTGTTTGTTGATAAGATGCATATTGGTTATCATAATTCATCTTTAATCATTCCTTTTTATAACGTAATACCAACATTTTACATGCTATTTCTCTATATATCAAACGTCATGTCTTCGATAAATTGTAACATTCATCATACATACATAAATTACCATATTCCATATAGAAGCGTTCACAACGGTTTTAGCGAACTTCAATCAATGTAAAAAAGCAAAAAATAATTATTGTGTTTTTATTACAAAGTGATTACATCTCGTACATACAATATTATTTTTGTTACCATTACGTGTATAGAAGAAGGTTCATTTTAGTATTCTGTTTTTATATATACCTAAGGAGGATAAGCCTTTGAAAAAATTTGCATTCGCAGTAACAGCTGTTTCTGGTGTTGCAGCTATAGCAGCTCATAACGACGCCGAAGCTTCAACTCAACATACTGTAAAAAATGGTGAATCTTTATGGATGATTGCAGACCAATACGGTGTATCTGTAAATCAACTGAAATCAAGTAACAATATTTCAGGAAATATGATTTTCCCAGGACAAGTCATTACTGTAAACGGTAGTAGTTCAACAGGAGGAAGCGGTTCACAAGAAACGTCAGCATCTTCAGGCTCTACTTACACAGTTAAAAGCGGTGACTCATTAGCAGTAATCGCACAACAAAACGGTGTTACAGTTGACCAATTAATGAAATCAAATAATTTACAAGGTTATATTATCTATCCTGGTCAAACTTTAAAAATTGCTGGTGGAAGCGGTAGTGACACTTCAACTGCTCCTTCAAATAACACACAACCTACTCAAACAGGTGGCAATCAATCATTCAATGACCAAAACTTATATGACTGGGGTCAATGTACATATTATGTATTTGATCGCAGAACACAAGCTGGTAGTTCAATCAGCACATACTGGGGAGATGCTAAATATTGGGCAGGCGCAGCACAAGCTGACGGTTTCCGAGTAGACGGCACACCTGAAGTAGGTTCAATTATGCAATCTACAGCAGGACAATATGGTCACGTATCATATGTAGAATCTATTAACGCAGACGGAAGTCTATTAATTTCAGAAATGAACTATAATACGCCTCCAGGAGTTAAAGATTACAGAACAATCCCAGCATCACAAGTATATAACTATTCATATATTCATTAATAAAAAAACCAGTTCAGAAGATGAACTGGTTTTTTCTATGCAGAAAACTAGATTGTGGTTGTTAGAGTTCGCTAACTATCATTATTCTGAATTGTGGTAATTAGAATCCGCTAACTTCCATTATTCGGAATTGTGGTAGTTAGATGAGCACTCATTTAGAGACATTTCTCAGAATTCTGTCTCTAACAACGCCTCTTACGGACATTTCTCGGAATTCTGTCCCTAACGACACCTCTTACGGACATTTCTCGGAATTCTGTCCCTAACAACGCCTCTTACGGACATTTCTCGGAATTCTGTCCCTAACGATACCTCTTACGGACATTTCTCAGAATTCTGTCTCTAACAACGCCTCTTACGGACATTTCTCGGAATTCTGTCCCTAACGACACCTCTTACGGACATTTCTCAGAATTCTGTCCCTAACGACACCTCTTACGGACATTTCTCGGAATTCTGTCCCTAACTCAGAACAACTCCCCACAAAAAATTCACCTATCAATTAATTACGCCTATCCTTCTCAGTTTTTCCATACAAAAAACATCCAAACTTAACGAGTTGGATGTTTTGATGATTTATTATACGAATAAAGCACAAATATGATAAATAATGAAAGAAAGGATAATTGATACTGGTAAAGTTATAATCCAAGTAATAATCATTCTTTGTGCTGTTGTCCATTTAACACCTTTAACACGTTGTGACGAACCTACACCTAAAATAGATGAAGATACGACGTGTGTAGTTGATACAGGTAAGTGAATGAATGTAGCACCAAAAATAACGAATGCTGATGATAAATCAGCTGCTACACCGTTAGCTGGACGGATTTTCATAATGTTTCCACCAACTGTTTTGATAATTTTCCACCCACCTACTGCAGTTCCAAGACCCATTGCAGTAGCACAACTTATTTTAACCCATAATTCAATATCTGTTGTAGATTGCATATTAGCTGAAATAAGTGCCATTGTAATGATACCCATTGCTTTCTGAGCATCATTTGTACCGTGTGAGAATGCTTGTAAAGCTGCTGTACCAATTTGGATAAATCTAAAATTTCTATTAGTTCTTGTTAAATTATTATTTTTAAATACGACTTTGAAAATAGAATATACAATAAAACCAACTATAAACGCTAAAATTGGTGATGCAATTAAAGCTAATATAATTTTTGAAAATCCTTGGTAATGTAATATTCCAAATCCTGCAGAAGCAATAGCTGCACCTGCAATTGACCCTATTAATGCATGTGAAGATGAACTTGGAATCCCGAAATACCAAGTAATAAGGTTCCATGCTATAGCAGAAATCAATGCTGCTAAAATAACGATTGAACCATTTTCTAATTTAAACGGATCGACAATATCTTTAGCAATTGTTTGTGCTACACCAGTTGCCATTAATGCCCCAACAAAGTTCATAACCGCTGCTAAAATAATTGCATGTCGTGGTTTAAGTGCTTTTGTAGATACTGCTGTAGCGATTGCATTGGCTGTATCATGGAAACCATTAATAAAGTCAAAAAGTAACGCACACACAACAATAGCTACGGTAATAATGAGTAAACTATCCATTTTTTAAAACTCCTTAGCTATTTTTCATAATAATTTGTTCTAATTTGTTTGCTACTAATTGACATTTATCTGCTACATCTTCAAGAGATTCATAAATATCTTTAATTTTTATTAATGTTACTGGATCTGTTTCACTATTGAAAATATATTTAATAGATTGTCTTAAAATACCATCACAATTCGTTTCATATTCTTTAATATTGATAGAATGTACACGAATGTGTGAGAATTTCTTCTCAGCTACTAAAGTCACGGCTATTTCAATTTCTTTAATTGCTGCTTGTATATTTTTCACGAATTCTGCCATGTATTCATCTGAATAACTGATAGAGTACATTTCAAACATTGCTGAAGTTTCTTCCATTTCATCTAATACATCATCTAATGCATCACATAATTCTAAAATATCTTCTCTTTCAATAGGTGTAATGAAAGTTTGATTTAAATCAGTAATCATTTGGTGCATAAGATCATCACCATTAGACTCATAGGCTTTAATTTTATCTGAATAAGCTTTTAAGTCGAAATCTGAATCAAAATCCATTTCTCCAAATTCAACTGATGCGCGACTTAAATTCTCAGCTATAGCTTCTAACTGAATACCAAACTTATCCTTTTTCTTATTAAACATTAGTAATCCTCCCAAAATTTACATCATAATTTATGTAATTACTCTTTCATTGTACTCTTTCAAAATGAATTCGACCACAGTTTATTAATTTATTTTTGAAAATTTAACTTGTCTGTAAACTTTACGTAAACACAAAGTTCACATTGGTACTTTATAACACAAAAAAAGGCTAATGACAAGCACTAGCCTTTATTTTAAATATTTAATTTTTAAAGTACTCTTTGAATCACGCGTTTAGAGTGGATATATGCTAAGAAGGCAAACAGAATATAAATTAATGAATAAAGTGACATCACAATAAGCACTGGTGTATAGAACGATTGTCCCATAAAGAACCAAGCTGATTTAGCCGCGAAATATCCATGACATAATCCAATGATTAATGGTAACGCAAAGTTAAAGCCAATTTTTAGTGCGATACCTTTAGACATATCTTTAGATGTATAACCTAACTTTCTTAAGATAATATAGTTTGATGTTTCATCTTCTGTTTCGTCAATTTGTTTAATGTAAATGATACATCCTGTAGAAAGTAAGAATGCAATACCTAAGAAACCAAGAATGAATAGCATAACACCGAGGCCACTTTTAGAATCATTGTAAATCTCGTAATAAGACATTAAAGAATCCGTTTCACTTTTCACCTTACTAAAGATTTTTTCTGCTTTCTTAACATCTTTATCATTTGTTAAGTTCACACCATATTGCTGATTCAAATCATCATTTTTAGGTTCATGCTTTTTCATTTGATCAAATGTGTGATCTGATACAACATAAACAGGTGCATTATAAGTTATTATTGTAGCCAAATACGATTCTTTGCTAATAGATTTCATTTTAAGATGATGTGTTTGATTGTCCATTTTGTAAGACATTTTTCCTTCATCATTAACAGTAATGACTTTATCAAGAATATCACTGTATCCTACGATTGCTACTTCATCATCTTTCAATTTTAAATCTTTAAATTCAGATGCTTTAGCAACTGTTGAAGGTGAATCAGGAGCTTTACCAGTTGTTTCATCAGCATTCTTCAGCACTTTTCTATCATCAATGATATAACGCGTGACGCCATAATTACGCTCTTTATATTGGATATGTTCAGCATCTAAGGCTTTTTTAAATTGTTGATTAGCATCTTTATTTACAAAAATATAATCGTCTGGTGCCGAACTTCGAGCTGTTTCTTCGGCATTGTAATATTGTACGTAACTTAACGCTAGTAGACCAACTGACATAGCTGACACAATTGCGATAATTGTAAGTGATAAAGCATTTGTTTTCATTTTGTGCATAATAGATGAAGTTGAAACAACATCTGTTACGCTCAACATACCTTTTTTATATTTACGAATAGTATTAAATATCAGTGAAATTGAACATCTGAAGAGCAAGTATGCACCCACTATTGTTAAGAATAAAATTGTAAGCATCCTTATATATAATGTTGTCATCCCAGCACTACTGAGATTATCGAACATGACACTTGATAAATAGTAACCACTTATAATCATTACGATACCAATTGCACCAAAAATTAATTCATATAGTTTAATTTTCTTAATTTTAGTATCTGTAGCATTATATTCATGCATAAGTGCTAAAATTGTTTTTCTCTTAATAAATATTGCATTTTGAAAAGCGATAATGATATAAATCGCGATCATAAGTACAATAGTTTGAATGAATGCTTCTATGCTAAAATTCAAATGCGCTTCTTGTTGGATGCCGATGATTTTATATAAAATCATCAATAATATTTTAGATGAGAAAAATCCTAAAATAGATCCAATCACAGCTGTTAATGTGAATAATACAAAGTTTTCTAAAGCAAATATTTTAAAGACTTCACGCTTAGTCATACCAATTAATTGGTACAACCCAATTTCTCTAGATCTTCTCTTTATAAAGAGTTTGTTGGCATAAAGTAGAAATATAACGATGATAATTGTCAGTATTGTTACACCTACTTTAATAGCAGCGCCAACTCTTATACCAGATTGAACACTATTTAAATCTTCAGAGTATCTTAACGTAACAAATCCGAAAAAGAGCATGACACTCATTGTTATTGAAAAGACATACATACTATAATGTCGAATGTTGCGTCTTAAATTCTTAATAACAATTTGATTAAAGCTCATTTACAACACCACCTAACACACTTTGTGTTTTGATGATTTCTTTGTAAAATGTCTCTCTATCATCGTCTCCTTTATAAAGTTCAGAGTAGATTTTACCATCTTTTAAAAATATGACTCTATTTGAATAACTTGCTGCTGATGAATCATGTGTAACCATTACAATTGTTGATTGTGTTGTCTGATTCATTTGATTTAATTTGTTCAGTAAATCTGATGCAGATTTAGAATCTAATGCACCTGTAGGCTCATCAGCAAATATAATTGATGGCTGTGCTATAAAAGCCCTTGCTGCTGAAGTTCTCTGCTTTTGACCACCAGAGATTTCACTAGGATATTTATTTTGTATATCTAAAATACCTAAAGCTTTACTAATTTCTTCAAATCTAATTTGAGCTTCTTTTTTAGAAACTTTTTGAATCGTTAATGGTAACATAATATTTTCTTGCACGGTAAGCGTATTAAGCAAATTATATTCTTGGAATATAAATCCGAGCTCTTTTTTTCTGAAATTAGACATTTGTCTATTATTCATGTTTTGTAGTTGATGACCATTTATTTCAATTTGCCCTGTTGTCGCATAATCAATGGAACTTAATACATTTAAAAGTGTCGTTTTTCCTGAACCAGATGGGCCCATAATACTAATGAATTCACCTTTTTCAACAGTCATATCTATTTGCTTCAACACTTCTTGTTGATTTTTTTTAGAACCATAAACTTTAACGAGTTGTTCAGTTTTTAATATACTCATATTCAAAACTCCTTTGAAATTTGTTTATGATTCCATAATATAGCCTTTTTTACGATTCTTCCTTTGATTCATCGTACATTTTTAAGTTTGATGTGACATTATTGTCACTTGCCTGTTCTATTGTTGTTAAATCATTTGGTTGAGGAAAAATAAGCAATACAGTCGTACCTTCTCCATGAGTAGATTTAACATTGACTTTAATACTTAATCCTTCAGTAATCTCTTTAACTAAATAAAGACCCATTCCTGTGGCTGTTGACTCACGTCTATTAGTCGTCGAAGTAAAGCCCCTTTCAAAAATACGTGGTAAATCTCTCGCTTTAATACCTCGCCCAAAATCTTGAATTTTCAAGTATGTTTGACCATGCTGCTCATAAGTTGAAATGATAATATCTTTATTCTCAGTATATTTCAGAGCATTACTTATCAGCTGTCTAATGACAGTACGACACCATTTTTCATCTGTATATACTTTTTCATCTTCAATTTGAATGTCATACCCTATGCCTTTTGCCATGCTGATATTACGTGCATGTTGAATTTCTTTAATAACCATCTCTTTTAAATCATAATGACCAAAATAAAAATCATTACTTTTAGAGCTTAAACGTCTAATATAAAGTTGCTGATCCAGTAAGTAGTCGATTCTGCTCCACTCATATAATAAATTCTTTTTTAGAGCTTGTTCTTCGATTTGATCTAATAATAATTTCATTGCCGTGATGGGCGTTTTGACTTCATGTATCCAATCTAATAAATCATTTTTAGTCGCTTGTATTTCTTTATTTTGATTGTGAATAGTACGTCTCGTACGCTCATCATAAAGTTGAATATAATCAAAAACAATCTTTTCATATGTTGATTGATTCAATTCTTTATGTTCAATTTCTTTAATCGGCATATCATTTTTTAATGCGCTATAAAATCTTGTTTCTCGCGTGTAAATCAACCATATAAACACGATAAAAATAATCAAATTTATACCAATTAAGTATAAAGCGCTTTTAAAAGAAAAGGCTACATCTAACCAACTCGTCAACAGTATGGTAGCTTGCATAATTATAAACAGTAATATCCAAATCCATCTTTCTTTCAGAAACGACTTGATCATTTTATCCCTCCGGCTCGTGCGCTATATAGCCTTTACCTACTTTAGTTTCAATTAAATCATTGAATCCAATTTCAGTAAGTTTCTTTCTTAATCGATTAACATTAACGGTTAATGTATTGTCACTCACAAATTGTTCATCATCCCATAAAGCAGTGATAATCTTATCTCTACTCACGATTTCATTTTTATGATTCAACAGAATTTCTAAAATAAACATTTCATTTTTAGTTAACGAAATTTCAATGTTATTCTTTTCAATAATATGTTTACCGTAATCCACTCGCGCTTTATGCCATAATTTGATTCTAGGCTCATCTTTATTATATTGATAAACTCTTCTATAAATTGCTTGTAGTTTAGCAACTAACACTTCCGTGTGAAATGGTTTCTGTATAAAGTCATCAGCACCCAGTTCCATACTCATGACTTGGTCCATCGGGTGATCCCTTGAAGATAAGAATACAATCGGTATGTTAGACTGTTTTCTTATCGCACGACACCAATAGAACCCATCATATTGAGGTAACTGTATATCTATAATGACCATGTCTGGTTGCAATATTTTATATTCTTCAAACACGGCACCAAAATCATTTATGCCATGTACTGACCAATCCCATTTTTCTAGTTGTTGCTTCATAGCATTAAATAAAGTTTCATCATCTTCAATTATTAGTAATTCCATACTATCCCTCTACTTTGTATATTTTTTAACTTCTCCTGCTATACTGCGTAGTTGAAAATCTTTAATTCTACAATCAACTTCGAATCCCTTCATCGTTACATTATGAATAGGTGCTTGTGATAAATAATATATACTCCACGGTAATCTTGGTACGTAATTAAATAAATGAACTATAAATTCATTTTTTAACTTTAACTTTCTAAATTCTAACATGCCATTATCTTCATACAAATCTACAGTAAGTGAACCGCCAATAACTTTGAACTGTATAATATCTTCATCAATATTTGGATGTACTCTTTTTAATTTTAATAATGGTTTACTGCGATGTTGAAAATAAACATAATAAATATCTCCAATTAATTCTGTTCTTACTAACGTTCCACTAGTCTCTTGTAACCACTGGAAATAGTATTTCACAACATCCTCTAAATCCCATTTATATGGAATAGGCATTCTATCAACGCTTCTAACGTCATCAATTTTAGACTTCTGTAATTCTATCGATACAGCTGGTCGCTTAATAGATTGTTCTGTCACTTGAACTTCAATACCGGTTGAACTTAATATTTCCATCGTTTCTATATCAAAAGGCGAACCTTTAATGTATATAATTTTTTTAACATTATTTACTTTACATGCTTTCGCCATATTATGACTCGCAATGATGTTTAAATTACGGGCAGTACTTTGTGTTAACTTTGCTGATTTCTTGTTTGGATCTAAATAATAAATTGCAATATCTATATTTTTCAATGCTTCAATCATATCTTTAAGTACAAAAATATCACATTTTCTCCAAGTAACTTCATCATCTATCATCATATCTGATTCATACTTTGTAATCGTATAAAGATTTCCGATATCTTTTAACGTACTGATTAAATGCTTGCCTATATACCCTGATCCACCTGAGATGAGTACATTCGCTTTCATTTTAAGCACTCCTTTATATTCGGACTTTACATATGTGTTATACTGTTTATAAATTATTGTTTAATTAACATAAATATACCACTGTTTGTAATTTATAAATAGAAATAGGAGACATTTTATGAAAGAAATCATACGCGAAATTCGAATAAATGATGTTGAAGACTTTAATAAATTGTTAGATAGCGTGATTAACCAATCCGAATATTTACTATTTAATCCAGGTGAGCATCAAATATCTATACAGAACCAAACTTTATTTCTAGAAGAAATGATTACGACAAGTAACTCTACAATCATTGTTGCGGAATTAAATGACACATTAATTGGTTATGTAACTATTCAAGGTGGCAAAACGAATCGAAATCGTCATGCTGCTAAAATTGCAATGGGTCTACTCCCGACATTTAGAAATAAAGGAATTGGATATAAACTATTACAAGAAACTGAAGCTTGGGCAGTGAGAAGACAACTGCATAGACTAGAATTAACAGTCGTTACGGAGAATGAACCTGCATACCGATTATATGAGAAATTTGGTTTTAAAGTAGAAGGAAAGAAAGAACAAACATTGTATTTTAATGATAAATATTACGATGAATTTATGATGGCAAAACTATTATAAAAAAGGCAAACTCATCACGTATTTCGCGTAGTTTGCCTTTTTTATTATTCATCTTTTTTAATTACTGTTTCAGAATCTTGGTTTGCATTATTTTCATATGGTGACTGTTTCGTATTAGCCCCTAGAAACATCATGACATTATTGTAATTCTTCTTAGATTCCTTCAAGTTCATATGGAATTGGTATTGATGACGTAAACCGTGTGTACCATCAAAGAATGTTGTAGTCGTTTGAACACCTTGCTTTTTAAGGACTTCATCAAATTCTCTATTTTGTGGATCAAATGGGTCAGCATCTCCAACCGTTAAAAATGTAGGTGGATAATCTTTTGTCACTTGATCAACGGTAGATAGTTGATTAATTCTCGCAAAGTTCTGTTCCCATTCCTTAGTACCCGTATAACTCGTCATAAATAAATCAATTCTAGGAAATTCTGTAGCTCTCACCGTTTGCATATTATATAACCCACCAAAAAGAATGGCAGCTTTTAAATAGTCTTTTTTAATACTTGGCTTCATACGCATTTGTTGTTGCAATTTATCATTTGTTTGTAAAGCCACATATTGACTGGCAATTTGAGCACCTGCAGAATCTCCGCCATATACGATTTGTCTGTAATCGATATTAAATTTATTTCTATGTTTTAATGTATATTTTGTAGCTTGATCTAATTGCTGTATTGGTGTCGGATATTGGTAATCAGGTGCTAAAGCATAATTAACATTTACGATGATATATCCTTTTTCAGCAATTTGTGCTAAGTATGGATTCTTATGTCTTTTGTCTCCCGCAATAAAACCACCACCATGCGTCCAAAAAATAACTGGCAATTTCTCACCTTTTTTCATTTTTGAAGGCATAATAATATCCATTTGACTATTTGGTGCACTGTGTCCATAAGATACATCACGTATCAATTTTACTTTCTTATTGTTTAGTAATAATTGATTGGCTCTTTGAGCTTGTAATTGTGCTTCCCTTTGTTTATGTTCCTGATATTTGTTATAACCGTAAAATCCACTTACAACAACGATAATCGCTACAATCAAAATAAACAATCGTCGTTTTTTCCTTTTCATATGTTCACTTCCTCATGTAAGAAGATAGTTTAACATATTCAATTATTTTATGCGATATGTTCTTTGTTATCTCTTTTACGACTAATATATTTAACAACAATTGCAGCACAAATCACTAAACCTATAACACCCATAGCTGGATATAATTTATCAATAAGTGATGAAAAACCTACAAAGCTTAAGCCATAAGCGAGAACCATAGATATCGTCAATAATACAACGTATTTTTTAGAAAACGGTACAGTAAATCTTGCCGTAAATGAGTACATAAGTCCTAAAATCGTGTTGTACATAACCATAAGCATAATCACTGATAATGCAAACCCAATAATAGGTGAAATTGTTCTAGCGAGTTCTAACGTTGGTATCTCAATATCTTTAATATTAGGATATTCAACTAATAATCCAGCATTGATAAGTGCTAATAATATTAAATATATAATACCACCAATGATGCCACCTAAGCCTGAAATACGTCGCTTATCAGCATCTCCACCAATGGCAATTAATGTACTAAATCCTACTGAGAACGCTAAACCACCATAAATAAATCCTTGAACAATTCCCCAGAAAAGACTTGGTGATTCAACCGTATCGTTAATTTCAGAAATGCCTACTTGGCCATTCACAAAAAAGTAACCTGCTATTATTAATATCACAATGATTAAAAATGGTGTGACGACACCTAGTGCTTTTACAATTTTATCGAAGTCTAATAAAAGCGTGATATATATAACAATACACATAATTAAAGCGCCTAACCAAGTTGGCACCCCAAAGCTTTCATTAAATGCTGATCCTGCGCCAGCTATCATCGTTACTGATATACCAAATAAGAAAAATATTAATACATAATCTATAACGATACCTGCTTTACCAAATAAATAGTTAATTGTTGAGCTATGATCATCTGCATCGAGTGCCGTACCAATCTTGGCTACTTGTCTACCAAAAAACGCCAACATTATACCAGATATAATAACTCCTATATACCCGTATAAACCATAGTGGGTAAAGAATTTCATTACCTCTTGCCCTGTCGAGAACCCTGCACCAACAACGACCCCAACATAAGCAAACCCTATTTTTGTTGCTTCTTTCAAATTTGACACAAACTTTCCTCCTCATAATTTTGTTCAACATAATGATGTATACCCACTATTCACAAAATTATTCCAAAAAATTAGCGGGACAGAAATCTAATTTGTACAAATTAGATTTCTGTCCCGCTTTCTCTTTAATATCTTTATGAATTATCTTTAATTGATTGACTATAATTTGCTCTTGTAACTGTAAAGCCAACAATAACTGCTAGTGCAAGTAAAATGATACCAAACCAGTATGACTGATGAATACCTTGTGTCATAGCATGATTGATTTGATCAACTGTAGGGTTCTTAATACCTTCTAATGCTGCTCTTTGTCCACCGTTCATAATACTTACAAAAATCGCAATACCTAATGCGCCACCAATTGGCTGTAACATGTTAGATACAGCCGTACCGTGTGGATACATTTCTTTTGGTAAAGCATTCAATGCATTTGTATTAGCTGGCATCAATACTGCAGAAATACTAATCATTAATATAATATATACAACAACAAATATCCAAACCGAAATACCTGGATGAATTGTTGAATAAAATATTGATACACATAACAATATGATTAAACCTGGTACAATAAGTTTTCTAGGACCAATTTTATCAAATATGGCACCCATAAAAGGTGACAAGAAACCATTTAATAAAGCACCTGGTAATAAGATCAGTCCAGCAACTTTAGCACTGAAACCCATAGGACCTTGCAAATACATTGGCATTACAATTTCAGAAGCAAACATTGTCATAATAACGACTACGAAAATGATAACGCCTTTAGTATAATTGTGATATTTAAACACTTTTAAATCTAATAAAGGTTCTTCTAATTTAAGTTGTCTAAAGACAAATAGTATCATTGTAATGATACCGATGATGAGTGTGATATATATTGAAGGACTTGAGAATCCGCCTTCTGTACTACTCACAGAAGAAACACTATATATAATTGTTGCAATACCAATTGTTGATAAAATGATTGAAAAGACATCAATTTTTGGTCTTGTAACTTCTCCAACATTTTGTAAATATCTATATGCGAATATAAACGTAAATAGCATGAATGGGATAACGATTAAAAATAACCATCTCCACCCTAAATAATCAACAATAACACCTGATAATGTTGGACCTAATGCAGGTGCAAACATAATGACTAATCCGAATTGCCCCATAATTTTCCCGCGTTCATTTTCATTATAAAGCATGAGCATTGCATTCATGACAGTTGGAATCATAAGCCCCGTTCCAGCTGCTTGAATCATTCTTCCTACTAATAACATTGGGAAATTAATAGCTAACCCCGCAGTTAAAGTCCCGATAGAAAATATTGTTACTAACCCTAAAAATAACCGTCTCGTTGTAAACCATTGATTTACGACTGCAGACAATGGTGTTAGTACACCCATTACTAACATGAAACCAGTTGCCATCCATTGGACAGTTGGTGCATCAACATCAAATACTGACATTAATTCTTTTAATGCAATATTTAAGAGTGTTTCATTTAAAATCATGAAAAATGTACCAACTAAAAAGACAATCATAATTATTTTTCTTTTAAACTGATTCTCCATTTTTTTCTCCTAAATTTTATTTTGTAACTTGTCTATGATGACATAAAAAAGAAACCTAGTCAAAAGACTAGGTTTATGCATTTTGAGATTTGGATAGTTGTGAAAAATCTACCACTACTTGGTCCATTCTCTTCGCTGTTTCTTTCATAATATTTCTAGCAACTTTATTTTCTGGGTCTATCTTAAGTATTTGTTTACTTATATCAAAAGCTTGTTTGTCAGAAAGTAAAGGTTCCGGTATAGCATGTAAAAGAAGCATTTGTAATAAACTCTTAACTTCTTTATGATCTGTTAAAATCATCGATCTTTCAGCATGATAATAAGCTGAATGAAATGCGCCATCATGTTCACTATATGGATAAACGTGTAACAAGAACGCTAAGTCATGAAGTTCACTTGTTTCTTCCTTCTTAATACAGTCTAATATAAATGTATAAAACATCGTACTTTCTTCTTCGTGAGCTGCTGAAATAAAGTGTTCTTCAAATTCTAAGAAATCCACTTCGGACATCAATCTATATGCAGTATCAAATTCGCCACTTAATATATGACCTTTAATCAAATCCTTCATTCAATGTCCTCCTTTTCTCTCTATGCAACATTCACATTCTTTTCAATGTTAAAATTTTAAAGTCAAAAATATTATAACATGTTTTGTAATAAATTACCTTTAAAAAAGAAAACCAACTTAAATTTTAAAATATAAATGGTGATGATACTTGCATCGGTGATTAAATCGAGCATCACAATTAGGGCATACTTCTTTTGACATATAATCATTGATAGAAATTGTTTCTTTACAAACCCCACAAAGTATCGCATGTTCATTAAATTCAGATTGATCCCATCTTTTAATGTCATGCTTTTCACATTCATTATGGCACTTGTAACAAGGATAGAATTTATCACAACATTTAAATTTAATAGCGATGATATCAAGTGGCGTATGATAATGTTCACATCTAGATTCATTATCTACAGTTAAGCCATGTATTTTCACCATAGTATCCTCCAAAAAATTTACTTTAAGTGAACATCTCATAATTATAGCTATTTTGTCAATTTATAATGATTTGACATAAACGATAAATTTTAATAAAATTAACATATGAACATATATTCATATGTTAGGAGAATAATATGACTACAAATACTATTTTAGATGACGAAACATTATTACTTGTATCACAAACTTTTAAAGCATTAAGCGATCCGACTCGCGTAAAGATATTACATTTATTATGTACCGGTCGACATTCTGTAGGTTGTATAGCTGAAACACTTTCGCTAAGTCAATCTTCCGTGTCGCACCAATTAAGATTTTTAAAGAATCTTAGGCTTGTTAAATTTGAACGTGAAGGTAAAAGTATTTACTACTCAATAGATGATGATCACGTTATCTTATTATTAAAACAAGCCATCGAGCATGCCAAACATTAACAAAATAGGAGGTGTTTTCATGGGACATGAACATCATGGACATGACCACAATCATGTTCATACAAATAATAAAAAAATACTGCTCATTTCATTTATTATCATTTCTGTATTTATGATAGTTGAAGTGATTGGTGGATATATTACAAATAGTTTAGCTTTACTATCTGATGCTGGTCATATGCTAAGCGACGCCATTTCACTCTTTATTGCATTAATGGCATTTAAATTTGGCGAACGTGTTGCAAATAAGAATAAGACATATGGTTATAAGAGATTTGAAATTTTAGCTGCTTTAATTAACGGTGTCTTGTTAATTGTCATTAGTATATATATCTTTTATGAAGCCATTTCAAGATTCATTGATCCACCAGAAGTCGCTTCAACTGGAATGTTAATTATAAGTACAATCGGTTTACTTGTGAATATATTCATTGCTTGGTTAATGTTTAAAGGATCTGATACGAAAGACAACTTAAACATGCGTGGTGCATTCATTCATGTACTCGGAGATTTATTAGGATCAGTTGGCGCAATCGTAGCAGCACTCATTATGATTACATTCGGTTGGAAATTAGCTGACCCGATAGCAAGTGTTATTGTGGCACTTTTAATTATTAGAAGCGGATATGGTGTTACAAAGTCTGCATTAAATGTATTGATGGAAGGAACACCATCAAATATCGATGTTCATGAAATATCTGAAACAATCACTTCACACCCAGATATTATTGAAGTACATGATTTGCATATATGGTCCATTACAAGTGACTTAACAGCATTAAGTTGTCACGCAGTCGTAGATAAAGATAAGACTGTACAGGAATGCGACAATATAATAGAAGAAATCAATCATAAACTTATTCATAAATCTATACATCACGCAACAATCCAATTAGAAACACCAGATCATCAACATGACAGTTCCCTACTCTGTTGCATGGAACAAACAGAACATGTACATTAGAAAAGCTAGAACATTTAGGTAAATATACCTACTTTGTTCTAGTTTTTTTACTTTATATAATTTGGTATAGGAATATCTCTCAGCCTTCGTGCGATACACCTTGATTTTTTACCCTAGCGCACAATATCTCTTAGTCTTCGTGCGATACACCCTTATTTTGTACCTTAGCGCACGATATCTTTCAGTCTTCGTGCGATACACCCTTATTTTGTACCTTAGCGCACGATATCTCACGGTCTTCGTGCGCCATACCTGGATTCAGTACCCCAACACACTATTCAAACTCAAATTTATGATATGCATTAACTTACTTATAATATACTTTAGTATTTCCTTGTGTAATCATTTTAAAATGTCCTTTCATAATATATGAAAGTGTATTTCTATGTACACCATTACACCACTTCCTGGCTTCTTTCATATTGAATGGTGCTCCTTTCAAATACATTAATTCGTCTAAAGTATTTAAAATAAGTTCTTTTCTAGGTATCTCATTAAAACAGTTAGTGCAAGTAATTATTTTCTTTTTATTTTTCAGTGGTGTATCTATTATATTGTTACATTGTGTACATCTTATACCAGGTTTTAATTTGTTAAATTCATAATTCGGATATTGATGATAATCATCTTCAAAAGGTGTATGGAGATTTTGTAATGTGGTTTTTATTATAGAATTATTTGGAGAGTTATTATTGTTAAGGAGATGTCTTACTTTATTTAACTGGTTTGGTAAAATAATTGTTTCTTCATCTATTTTGCCTTTCATACTAAAATTTCCGTTAATAAATATTATATAGCTTTTTATTGTTCTTTCTATAACTAATTTATCAAGTACTTTATTTAGGATATAGTCATTTCTATCTAATTGAGCTAACGGATATTTAATTACAAACCCGTTATCACAAATCAAATTACCATTATTAAATTCATATTTACCAAAATAATTTTTGATTTCGAATTGATATATAACCTTGTCAGTGATAACTATAAAATCAAATTGATAATTTTGAGTACTTTGAAGTTGTAAATCATATATAAACTCTAATTGATCAATAGAGTTTAATATTTCCAAAAACTTCCTTTCAACTTCTTTTCTTTTTTTATATGTTTCATATTTTTGAATATCTTGAGGACTTATGTATGTTCTACCTATAAGAGATCCAATCACTGAATAATAGTTCTTTTTCAATGGTTCACCTTCTTTATAAGTTTATTCATTTCCATTTTAATCCATCTCAGTAAAAAAATCAGCCACAACATCACTGTAGTGGCTGATTTCTTCTATATAAATGATTCAAATATTAATTGTTTACCTGGCACTTTCTTATCATCGAATCCTTCTAAGAATGGTTGATTATCATAAGGTACTTTGACTCTTTCTACGTTTATAGCACCACCTTTAACTTCTACTATGCCATACACTGCGTATGCACCGTTATTTAATCCTACTGATCCTGGATTAAAATATATTGTTTCTATATCATCAAAGTGATGTAACACGTGATTATGTCCGAATGTGACAAAATCTGCATCTACGCCATTAAATAATCCGTGTACATGTTCTAACGAAGGATCTACAATTGGTTCAAATGGATCTTCACTAATATGCTTATCCATATTTTCTTCGAGTATTCGATAATGTGTGAAATAAAATTTTAAACCGTCTATTTCTTTTGTAACTTCACGTTTAAGTTCATTTAAAAAGGTATAATATTTGCTGTCTAAATGTTCTACTATCCATTGATGATGTTCATAAAACTTACTTTTCAAACTTTCAGGATATGGCTCGTTGTTAACGACTGACATAATCGCTTCGTCGTGATTACCAGCAATGTATGTCATATCTTTTCTACTTGTTACGGTTTCAAGAACTTCGTTAGTACAATGGCCAACACCAATATTATCAGCTAAGTTATAAATGTGATCTATATCCGTTCGATTATCGATATCTGAAAGTACCGCGTTTAATGCATCTATATTTCCGTGTATATCTGTTAAAATTGCGAATTTAACCATCATAATACTCCTTTATGATTATTGATTAAATTGATCAACTGCTTCTTTAATTTCAACATCTCCTGAAACGACTTGGAATTCTTGACCAATTTTCTCATCATTGTTTAATACTTCAACCAAGACAGTCGCTACATCTTTACGTGGTATTTTTCCACGTTCTACTTCTTCTGCTAAAGTAACTGTTCCAATAGCATCATCATTTGTTAGCGCACCAGGATGAACGATTGTATATGGTATATTAGCGTTTCTTAAATGTTCATCTGCATAGTGTTTAGCTATTGTATAAGGTTTTAAATCTCCTTCAAAAGCTGATCTTCTCGTATCAAATGAAGATACGAGTACAAAATGTTTCGTACCTGCTATTTTACTTGCTTCAATTGATTTAACTGCTCCGTCTAAATCAATAATAATTGTTTGGTCTGCACCAGTATGTCCACCTGAACCTGCTGTAAACACAACTTTATCTGAATCTTTTATTTTTTCAGAAATGTCATTGATATCGTCATATTCAAGATCTAGTGGTGCTGTTGTTGCTCCTAAGTCTTCAAAGAAACTTGCTTGACTGTTTTTTCTAATACCTGCAACAACTTCATTGCCTTCTGCTACTAAATCTTCAACTAAATGTCTTCCTATTTGTCCATTAGCGCCTATTACGAAAATCTTCATTATAAAACACTCCTCTAAATTTTTTCATGTATAAAACGATAGTTGTGTAATCTATCTGGTGTGATTAACCTTGAAGTCACTTCATATGGCTTTTTATAGTTCATATCAGAAACAACAATTGAACCATCATTTTTTACTTCTTCAACTATTGCGACGTGTCCTAGTTCACCATAATCTGTTTGTAAGATTGAGCCTTCACTAGGTTTTCCGTTCACTTTATAACCTTCTTCTTTGGCACGGTCATCCCAATGTTTAGCGTCACCCCAAGATGAACTAATTTTTTTATCAATTTTCAATCTTTCTTCAAATACATAAAATGTACATTGACCTTCTTGATAAAAATTACCAAGCGAACGGTCATCTGTTTTATCATTCTTTTTAATTTGTTCTGTGCGAATCGCTACTTCTTTTTCTTTCATCTGCTTCTTTACATCTTCAACATAATGATTAAAAAAATCGAATCCACCTTGGCTTTTAAACAGCAATACCATCGTTATGATAGCGACCCATGTTGCAAGGTAGATAATGAAGCGGAATAACTTTTTCATAGCTCACTCCTATAACTAATATACCTCAAATATATGAGTTATAACGTAGGATATCAAATAAAGTGCTTATAGCTCTTTACAAAAAATTCGCAAATGCAAGAAAGTTTTTGACAATTAAATGACATTTTCATAGTTTTTTATGGTACCCTAATGATACCAAAAGACAAGAGGTGAATCATATGTTCAAGTTCCAATTGGATTACTTTAGAAATGGACAGGGATTCCATTTAAAAACTATTTTATTTTCTATTTTAGCATCAATCGTTATGATTCTTATAATGTTAATACCGGGTGTATTATTCTTAATCGGTGGTGTCTCACTCGCTTCATCACAAGACTTTTCAGGTGAACCTTCTGGCGGAGGACTAGCGATATTCTTTGTCACTATGGTACTCGGCTTTTTATTAACACTTGGTTTATATATCTTTGTTTTAATTCCTTTAGCTTATGGCATGATTAAATACTACAAAGATACAGACTTAGGTATTGGGCCAAACTTTAGTGATTTATTTATGTTCTTACGAAAAGGAAACTATGTTAAAACATTAAAACTTACAATCATTATAGGTGTGATTAGTGTTGCAATGTATATAGCGATTTATATTGTCGTATTAGTTGTTGAACTAATATTCTTTGCGATATTTGGAACATCTATGGCTATTATTCAACCAAGCGGTTCAAGTGAAGCTTTTGGTGCAATGTCTATATCATTTGTAATCATCATGTTATTTATGATTTTAGTTCTATTCGCAGTGTTTATTCCATTATATTATTTAGTAATATTTATTATGAACACAGTACTTGTTCATATTGATCAAAGATCATTACCCACTTTAACTAAATTCTCAATTGGTTGGAACATTACAAGTAAAGGTCCTAATAATGCTTGGAAATTATTATTCAGTAACTTACTTTATGTTGTTGTTGCATATATTGTTTTAGCTATTGTTGGTATCATTGTTGCAGTTGTCGTTTCATTTATGCCAGCAGTATTACAAGTTATATTCGCGGTACTTGGATATATTGTGTACTTTATCTTTATGTTTATTGTTTCATACTTCATATACGGAAGTGTTATGAACTTCTATCATAAAAATAAAAATGCACTTTACCCTCCAAATAACAGTAATCCTAATTGATAACATATAAAGCGCTCAATCTAGATGCAATAGATTGAGCGCCTTATTTATTATATTAAATCTTTAATACTATATAAGGATTGTAATTCAAAGTCGGGTTTAACCTCTATATATTCAAAATCACTAAAATTACGATTAACCCATGCCGTTTGAAATCCAAACTTTTGTGCACCAACAATATCCCATTTATTTGATGATACAAATAGTACTTCATCTTTATTATATGGAATATTTTCTTCTAGCAATGCGTATCCATTAGAATCTGGTTTATACACGCCAAACTCTTCAAGAGACAAGATAAACTTAAAGTAACTCGTGATATTTGAATAATCTAGTACTTGTTCTATCATGTTTTTATTGCCATTACTAAATATTATTTGATCGACTTCTGATAGTTCTTTTAATGTATGTGCGACATCTGGAAATGGCGTTAATTGATTATATGCTGCCATACATTCGTTAATTTCTTTCAATGAGTAATCAAAATCATTTCTACTGAGCACATATTCAAGTGAATCACGAATCACTTTACTAAATGGTTTATATTCATCCACTAATTGTCTCACATGTGTATATTCAATTAATTTATATCGCCATGCTTTAGCAATCCTATCTCCATTTCCCGGGAATAACTTTTCACATTTTTCTCTTACACTATCTATATCAACAAGTGTTCCATATAAATCATATACAACTGTTTTAATCATTTCATCACCCCTTTAAAACATCACTCATTATATTATATCCAAATGTATATAAAACAATCACACAAAATATATTGCTGACAATATTTTTAGTTTATACAATAAAACCATGTCACCGCAAATCGGACATGGTTTCATAAATTGATTTATTTAATTAAAAACTTTTGACTTAAAAAGTCAGCGACACCATTTTCTACATTTGTACGTCTCGTAACTTCACTACCTAACGCTTTAATATGATCAGGTGCATTTTTCATAACAATTGGATTGTCTACAAACTCGAGCATTTGTCTATCGTTATCACTATCACCAATCGCAAATGTTTCAGTATCTTCTGCAATTCCTAAATAGTCTAAAGTCGATTGAATAGCTGTCGCTTTGTTAACACCTATAGGCATTGTTTCTAAATTACAAGTTGTTGAATGAGATATTGAAATATCTAATTCTTCTTTCATTGGTACGATAAGCTCTTCCCATTTTTTAATTTCTGATTCGTATTTTTTGAAGAAATAAAATTTAGAATAAGCATCTTTAGGTATATCATCAACCCAATTGATTTTTTCACTTAAAGCTTCTTGTCGTGATTTCCATTCGTTACGTTCTACATCACCTAATTCATCTGTTTGGATTTCAGAAAGTAATAACGTTTTATCACGTTTTAAGGCGATACGATTTTTATAATATGGAAATAACTCATAATAAATTTGATGTTGTTCTGCTAAATCAACAAGTTTACGCACTGTTTCCATAGGCAGTTGGTGTTTAAATATTTCTTTTCCATTAATATATCCTACTGCTCCATTTGAAGATAAGATACCATCAACTTCAAAGTTCTCTGGTACTAAATATGGAATTTCATCATATGCTCTTCCTGTCGCAATAAATACTTTAATGCCTTTTTGTCTAACTTCTTGAATAACATCATTTGTATGATTCGTGACTCTGTTGTCTTCATTTAAAATTGTCCCGTCCATATCTAAAAAAACTGCTTGATTCGTCATGTTGAATCCTCCATATCATTTATCAATATCTATTATTTCATGCTCACAGCGTAAAGGCAATTTTTTTAAATACATGTTACTTTTTAGATAAAATTGGTCTATTATTTTTAAACTCAACATCTACATCAATTCCAAATAAGTTACTCATATTATCACTGTTTAATAGCGCTTGAATATTACCTGATTTGAATACTTCACCATTTTTCAATAAAAGTATGTTTTTAAAGATTGGTAAGACTTCTTCTAAATGATGTGTCACATAAATAATGGTTGGTCCATCACTATCTTGTCCGATATACTCAATTCTTTCTAACAGATCTTCACGCGCTACAAAGTCTAATCCATTTGTTGGTTCATCAAGAATGAGCAACCTCGGTTCAGACATTAATGCTCTACCTATTAATACGCGCGTTTGTTCACCTTGTGATAGCGTTTCAAACCTTCTATTTATATAATGTGTAATACCTAGTGTTTCACAAATATGTTTCGCTTTTTCTTTAATTTCTTCAGTAGGTTCTTCATAAACACCAATTGACGCATAAGCACCACTAATGACTGTTGTAAAAGCATTGTCCTGTTGTCTCATTTTCTTAAATAAAGATGACGAAACATAACCTATTTGTCTTCTAATGCCATCTGCTGAATAACCTGGTCTTCCTTGTTTCATATCTAGTATTTCAAATTCCCCAGATGATGGAGCAGTATACGCGTTAATAATATCGAGAATAGTAGATTTACCTGCACCATTTAGTCCGTATAACACCCAATGTTCTCCATCTACTATTTCCCAAGAAATATCTTTTAATATGTATTTACCTTCTCTAATCCAATTAATATGTTTCAAATCAAGAAGCATACTTACATCCCCTTTAATATAAGAATTTAGAATATTCACTTATTGTACATGAAACATCTCTTATATTAAAGGTGATTGGACAGGAAGGCTAAATTTTATCATGCTTATTCTGGATTAATATCGAATCTTAATCCATCTGGCGAAATCAATACTTCAGATGCTCTATTCGGTATTTGCATATCGATATTAGCAAGTCCGTAACTATGATCTAAATCTTCACGTTTTTTATTAGATTGCCATGTATTAATCGCAATATGGTGATGATAATCTTTCGTTGACATAAATAATGCATTAGGGAAATTACCTACAACAATTTTTAATCCTAATGTATCAGTATAGAAATCTTTGCTTTCATTGATGTTGCTTGTTTTTAAATGTAAGTGGCCAATCTTAGCACCTTCAGGCATACCATTCCAACCTTCAGTTGAAACATGTTGGACTAATGCTTCTGCGTCTACTTCAAGTGTATCCATATTAACTTTTCCATCATTCCATACCCAAGTTTCTGGATCTCTATCTCTATAAATTTCTAGACCATTTCCTTCTGGATCATTTAAATACAATGCTTCTGACACGATATGATCCCCAGCGCCAAGTCTTACATTTAATCTTGAAGCATGTAATAAAAAGTCAGCTAAATCGGCAGTTGTTGGTAATAATATTGCTAGATGGAATAATCCAGCTTCTCTCATACTTGGTTCTCTACCATCCACTAATAAATTTAATGTAATAGTATGACCTGAGTTACCAATTTCAAATACAGTTTGCTTATCATCTTTACTTTTTATATTTAAACCTAAAATACTGTCATAAAATACAGTCATTTTTTCTAAATTTTTAACATTTAATGTAATGCCTTTTACTAAATTTGCATCTTTACCATGAAACATAACTTGCACCTCTTCTTATTTATTAATAAATAATAGTATACTTTATATACTATAAAAAGTATACTAGTTTGTTTCAAAAAGCAAAAAAACCTATACGACACAATTTAAAATTGAATCCGTATAGGTCCTTTTATTACAATTCCATTTCTAATCTCACCATATCTTTGCATTGTATATCATTCTCAAAGATAGGTTCTTCGTAATACTTTACAAAATAATCAATATCTATTGATTTCATTCTAAATCCAGCTTGTTGATAAAGTTTCAACTGCCCTATACTTGAGTTACCTGTTCCTACAGTTATAGTATGACAATGTAAATTTCTCGCTTCATTAATCATATGGTCAATTAATAATTTCCCTATACCTTGATTTTGAAAATGTGGATCAACTGCTAAATTAACTAATTCATATGTATTAGGTCTCGTTAATAACCCAACTGCAATTCCGATATCTTGATGATCTTGTTGATAAACATATACTTGTCCTCTAGTAGCATAATCATTAACAGCATGTTGATTTTCATCTGCTAAAGCTAATAATTCATAATGTCTATCATTTAACTGCTCACATAAAGTTATCATTGTATCACCTTCATTGTTTAAGTTATGAAACTTTCTTCTTTCTAATAAACCAAATGATAAATACAATTATACCAATTGCAATGACTGCATACATAAAGTGAGAATAAACATCCATATAATTGACGATTTGATGCCAATTATCTCCTACTTTAGCGCCTACCAGTACTAATACTAAATTCCAAATCAATGTACCGATTGTCGTTAATACTAAAAATAACCATTGATTCATACCGCTCATACCAGCTGGAACGGATATTAAACTTCGAATAAGTGGAATAAATCTACAGAAGAATACAGTCCATGGTCCATATTTATCGAACCAAGCATCTGCTTTTCTTACATCTTCTTTCGTTAACCTAAGATATTTACCCCATTTCTCGATAATTCTTTCGATTCTTTCAACATTTAGAATACGACCAATCCAATATAATATGACAGCACCGCCTACAGAACCTATTGTAGATGCAACGACTACACCTAAGACTGTTAGATCTGACTTAGTGGTCATGAAACCTCCAAATGTTAAAATAACCTCTGATGGTATGGGTGGGAAAACATTTTCCAATAATATCAATAAGGCAATACCAAAATAGCCAAATTGTTCCATTACACTTGTAATCCAACTCTCCATTGATTTGCTCCTTTAAGTTGATATCTTTCTCTTTTTATTGCTTTGTAAATATAAACATTCGATAATAATAAATAAAACATAATGATGAAACTTAATTATATAATATATGTTGCTGAATAAGTGTAAGACTTAAGTATGAACATGACAATTTATATTTATATGCATTGTCATTACTTTTTATTTTACAATAAAATGATTCATAAAAAAATTCACACCCATTTATATATGAGTGTGAATGAGTATTTATAATTTAACTTTTTTTAATCTTAATGCATTTGTGACGACACTTACAGAGCTTAATGCCATCGCAGCACCTGCAACCCAAGGTGCTAGGATACCTACTGCAGCAATTGGTATGCCTGCCGTATTATAGCCGAATGCCCAGAATAAGTTTTGTTTAATATTTTTAATTGTTGCATGACTTATTTTAATCGCTTTAGGAATAAGTAATAATTCTCCACCAAGAATTGTTACATCTGCCGCTTCAATCGCAACTTCCGTACCAGTTCCAATTGCGATACCAATATCTGATATTGCTAACGCTGGCGCATCATTAACACCATCACCGACCATTGCAACCTTTTTACCATTACTTTGAATATCTTTAATTTTATCGGCTTTTTCATTTGGTAATACTTCAGAAATGACTTTTTGAATACCTACTTGACTTGCGATAGCCTGAGCTGTTCTTTCGTTGTCACCTGTAAGCATCACGACTTCTAATCCTTCCTCTTGAAGCATTTTAATCGCTTCTGGTGCACTGTCTTTAATCGTATCCGCAACTGCGACAATACCTTTAAATGTACGATCCACAGCAACTAACATAGCTGTTTTACCTTCTAATTCTAAATTGGACATGTCTTGTTCAAAATCTTTCGTTTCGATACTATGTCTTACCATTAATTTTCGATTACCCACTAATATTTCTTTATTCTGAATAGTAGCTTGAATACCGTATCCAGGTATTGCATCAAAGTCGTCTACATCATTTAATGCGACTTCTTGTTCTGTAGCATATGCAACAATAGCTTCAGCAAGTGGGTGTTCTGATCCTTTTTCTGCACTTGCTAAAAGACTGAGTGTTTCTAAGTCGCCAGTATAATCCGTAACTTCAGGTTTACCTTTTGTAATTGTACCAGTCTTGTCTAGCACAATTGTATTTAATTGATGTGTACGTTCTAAATGTTCGCCACCTTTAAATAATATGCCATTCTCGGCAGCTTTACCCGTACCAACCATAATGGATGTTGGCGTAGCTAATCCAAGCGCACATGGGCAAGCAATGACAATCACAGCAATTGCTGCTACTAATGCACGTTCAAACTGACCTGGATCCACTAATGTTATCCATACAATAAATGTTAAGATTGATATCCCAACAACAATCGGAACAAAATAACCAGAAATAACATCCGCTAATCTTTGTATAGGGGCTTTAGATCCTTGCGCTTCTTCTACAATTTTAACGATAGAAGCCAGTGCCGTATCTTTACCTACTTTTGTTGCTTTAATATGAATTAAACCATTCTTATTAATCGTTGAACCAATGACTTCTTCATTTATCGTTTTTTCAACAGGAATAGATTCACCTGTAATCATAGATTCATCTATTGATGTACGTCCTTTTTCGATAATACCGTCCACCGGTATCTTTTCACCTGGTTTGATGTATAAAATATCTCCGACAACGACATCATCAATAGGTATCATGAGCTCTTTATGATCACGAATAACTCTTGCTTCTTTAGCTTGTAAATTTAATAAAGATGATAAAGAATTCGTTGTTTGACTTTTAGCGCGTTTCTCTAAATATTTACCAAACAAGATTAAAGTAATTAACACTGCACTTGTTTCAAAATATAAATGCGGCATATAAGATGGATTACCAATTGTTTTGATAGCTTCATATAAACTATAAAAATATGCTGCACTTGTTCCTAATGCCACTAAAACATCCATATTAGCGCCACCATTTTTCAAGTTCTTATAAGCACCAACATAGAACTGCCAGCCAATTATAAATTGAACAGGTGTTGCTAATATAAATTGAAACCAAGGATTCATTAAGATATGAGGCATAGGCATATTAAATAAATGCACAAACATCGTTAATAAAAGTGGTAATGATAAAATAGCAGAAATAATAAGTTTAGTTTTCATTTTCTGTACTTCTTGTTCTTTATGCGTTGTTTTATTTTGAACATCACTTTTAGTAGCAGCGTCATAGCCTAAATTTTTAATTTTATTAATGATACTTTTAACATCTATTATTTCAGGATTGTATTCAACATTAGCTTGTTCAGTCGTTAAATTAACTGTTGCTTGTGTAATGCCTTCTTGTCGATTGAGTACTTTCTCGATACGATTAGAACATGCTGCACATGTCATACCATAAACATCTAATTCAGCCTTTTCAGTTAAGACACCGTATCCGAGATTTTCAATTTTATTTGTTACATCGGATAAATTTGTAGCGTCATTATTGAAAGTGATGGATGCTTTCTCAGTCGATAAATTCACTTGAGCATCAACGCCATCCATTCTGTTTAACACTTTTTCAATACGATTGGAACAAGCTGCACATGTCATACCCGTTACACCAACAGTAACATGTTTAGATTCACTCATTTCGTTTACCTCCTTACTTAGAAAATTGTTTAAGTACACTCATCAATTCATCAATCATTTCTTCACCTTCACCATTTTGAATAGCATCCGTCACACAATGTTTAATATGTCTTTCCGTTACCGCAAGTCCAACATTTTTCAAAGCAGACTGTATTGCACTAATTTGTACTAATATATCCACACAATATCTATCTTCTTCAACCATACTTTGAATACCACGCACTTGACCCTCAATACGTTTAAGTCTATTGATCACTTTATCTTTTTCCTCTTTCGTTCTAGGTATTACAGTATGTTCATGTAAATATTCACTCATACAATCACGTCCTCTCTTTATTTATACTATACCCCCCTATAGTATATTTTTCAATATAAAAGCTCAAAAAATTTGTAATGAGATGTTGAATAACGGCAGTTTATTATTATGGGCTGCCTTAGTTACACTTCCCCGGACTTTTGTTACTATAGACTGCCTTAGTTACATTTCCTCAGACTTTTGTTACTATGGGGTGCCTTAGTTACATTTCCCCGGACTTTTGTTACTATAGACTGCCTTAGTTACATTTCCCCGGACTTTTGTTACTACAAGTCATCATACACGCCTATCCGTATATAATATATTCAAAATTTACATAAAAAAACACCTGAGCGAGTTGCTCAGATGTTTAATATCATTCTATTCAACTGTAACTGATTTAGCTAAGTTACGTGGTTTATCTACGTCACAACCTCTGTGTAATGCAGCGTAGTAAGAGATTAATTGTAATGTGATTACTGATACGAGTGGTGATAACATTTCATGAACGTGTGGTATTACATACGTATCATGATCGTGTTCTAAACCTTCCATAGAGATAATACATGGATTAGCACCACGTGCTACAACTTCTTTAACGTTACCACGAATCGATAAGTTAACTTTTTCTTGTGTAGCTAATGCAATGATTGGAGTACCTTCTTCAATTAATGCAATTGTACCGTGTTTTAATTCTCCTCCAGCAAAACCTTCTGCTTGGATATAAGAAATTTCTTTAAGTTTCAATGCACCTTCTAAACCTACATAGTAATCCATTGTACGTCCAATAAAGAATGCGTTACGTGTTGTTTCTAAGAAATCTTTAGCAATTTGTTCCATTTTAGGCGCATCGTCAACAATTGCAGTGATTGCAGTTGTTACTTTCGCTAATTCAGGAATAATATCTACGCCAGTATTTTTGTTATGTGCATTCGCAACTACTTGAGAAAGAATTGCTAATACTGCGATTTGTGCTGTGTATGCTTTTGTTGATGCAACAGCGATTTCAGGTCCAGCGTGTAAAATTAACGTATGATCCGCTTCACGAGATAAAGTTGATCCTGGTACATTTGTAATTGTTAATGCTTTGTGACCTAAACGTTTAGCTTCTACTAATACTGCACGGCTATCTGCTGTTTCACCTGATTGTGAAATAAAGATGAATAATGGTTTTTCAGATAATAAAGGCATGTTGTAAACGAACTCTGAAGCTACATGTACTTCGGTAGGAACGCCTGCCCATTTTTCAATGTATTCTTTACCTACTAAACCAGCATGGTAACTTGTACCACATGCAACGATATAAATTCTATCTGCTTGTGCAACATCTTCAATAATTTCTTTATCGATTTTAAGGTTACCCTCTTCATCTTGGTAGTTTTGAATAATGTTACGCATAACACCTGGTTGTTCGTGAATTTCTTTTAACATGTAGTGATCATAAGTACCTTTTTCAACGTCTGAAGCATCGATTTCAGCTTTATAGCTATCTCTTTCAATTACGTTACCTTCTTGGTCTTTAATGATCACTTCATCTCGTTTTACGATAACAATTTCGTTGTCGACTAATTCTTTATAAGTATCTGTTACAGCTAACATAGCAATTGCATCTGAAGCAATTACATTAAATCCATCACCGATACCAACTAATAATGGTGATTTATTTTTAGCTACGTAGATTGTGTCAGCATCTTGTTCATCTAATAAACCTAATGCATATGAACCATGTAATAATGATAATACTTTATTGAAAGCATCTTCTGTAGTTAATCCTTCGTTTGAGAAGTGTTCAATTAATTCAACAATAACTTCAGTATCAGTATCTGATTTAAAAGTGATACCTGATAAGAATTCATTTTTAAGTTGTTCATAGTTTTCAATGACACCATTGTGTACTAATGTGAAACGACCAGATGTTGATTGGTGAGGGTGAGCGTTCTCATAGTTTGGCACACCGTGAGTTGCCCAACGTGTATGTCCAATACCAATATTTCCATCAAAGTCATCAGAAGCTGCTTTACGTAATTCAGCAATTCTTCCTTTTTCTTTAAATACTTTAATTTCTTCTTCGTTTCTTACAGCAATACCAGCTGAATCATAACCTCTATATTCTAATTTTTCTAATCCTCTAAGTAATAATTCTTTAGCATTTGCTGTACCTATATATCCTACTATTCCACACATAATCAAAATTCCTCCAATTTTAAATAAGCGGTCAGACTTTAAAATTTTAGTCTAGTCGCTTTCAATACTCTGTTCAATTTATGGCTATTTCAATGTCTTTGGACATACAGTCACCTATATGCTTTAAACATTGAACTTCGAATGGGCCACATCCGGGATAGCATCCGCCGATAATTCGATAACTATCCTCCTCGTCAACAAAGTTCATAACACTCATTCAGCATGTATCTGATTATACGTGCCTCTTCAATCGTGTATACTCTTTGTTCAGGCGCTATAAGTTTCCTTATTTCGATAAACCTCACAATCCTCCTTAAGCAAGCTCTCTTCATTCTACAATGAAATTGTAAGTTGTGCAATTATAATACTATATTTAGTGCAATTTTCTCATAAAAATAAAATAATAACAGTTGTAATAAATAAAACAAAAAATCTGAGACATACAAAAGTTGTCTCAGATTAATAATATATTTATTCAATTCCCATTTCTTGTTCTACTACTTCTGCAATACTGTTAACAAATCTTTCAGCATCTTCTTCTGTTTTAGCTTCAACCATTACACGTACAAGTGGTTCAGTACCTGATGGTCTTACTAATATGCGACCTTCGCCATTCATTTCAACTTCAACTTTAGTCATGATTTCAGAAACTTTAGCATTTTCTTCAACACCATATTTATCAGAAACTCTTACGTTTACTAATTTTTGTGGATATTTTTTCATTTTGCTTGTTAAGTCACTTAAACTTTTACCTGATCTTTTAACGATACTTGCAAGATGCGCACCAGTCAGTAAACCATCACCAGTTGTATTATAATCCATCATAACGATATGACCTGATTGCTCTCCACCTAGGCTGAAAGAACCACGTCGCATTTCTTCTACAACATATCTATCTCCAACTTTAGTTTTGTTAGATTTAATGCCTTTTTCTTCTAGTGCTTTATAGAAACCTAAATTACTCATCACTGTTGAAACGACCATGTTATCTTTTAATTCACCATTTTGTGCCATATCTTCAGCTAACACATACATGATTTGGTCACCGTCAACGATTTGTCCTTTATCATCTACAGCAATGATTCTATCCCCATCACCATCAAAAGCTAAACCAAGATCTGCACCATGTTCAATAACAGCTTTTGCTAATTCTTCAGGGTGTGTAGAACCAACATTTAAGTTAATATTATAACCATCTGGCTTACAACCAATTGTTTCGCTAGTTGCTTCTAAATCACCGAATAAATATGGCGCAAGAGAATAAGTAGCACCATGTGCACCATCTAGGACAATTTTCAATCCATCTAAATCTCCATCAACAGTTGATTTAATATAGCTTATATATTTTTGTGCACCTTCAAAGTAATCCGAAATATGATTTAATTGGTTACCTGTTGGTCTTGGTAAATTGTCTTCTGTAGAATCTAATAAGTTTTCAATTTCTAATTCTTCATCATCCGTTAATTTGAAACCATCTGGACCAAAGAATTTAATACCATTGTCAGCTACTGGATTGTGTGACGCACTGATCATAACACCTAAATCTGCATCCACTTCTCTCGTTAAATAAGCTACACCTGGTGTTGAAATAACGCCTAATCTCATGACTTCTGCACCAATTGATGAAAGACCTGCGATTAGAGCTGCTTCTAACATTTCCCCAGAAACACGTGTATCTCTACCTACTAATACTTTAGGATTTTCACTACCATGTTTCTTCGATAATACATAACCACCAAATCTACCTAATCTAAATGCGATTTCTGGTGTTAACTCTGAATTAGCTACACCTCTAACACCATCTGTACCAAAATATTTGCCCATTATAATTCTCCTTTAATTCGATTAGTTTTTAGAAGTTTCTATTTTTGCTTCAACATTTTTAAATTCTGCTTCGTCCACACCATCAGGCAAGCTAAGATTTATTTTTTTAGTTGTATCACCGTCAACATTAGAAATATCGACAGGTACATCTATTGATCCTATACCATCAAGCACGTTTCTCGAACCATATATTTTAACTTCGTTTTTATCTAAAGTAATATCATCAATATTTATATTTTTAGATGCACTACCTTTTGTAACAGGATTTAATGTCACAGTTTTACTAGATCTTGCAACTTTAATATTTACGTTAACAGTATCTGGTCTAATCTGAACGTCAAGTTTATTTAAATTGCTATCAAGCACACTGATACCCGCTTTTTCGGTCGTATCATCTGTTAATTGCTTCGTTTCATCTAAAGTAGCTTTAACATAAGCAATTTTATTAAGTTCTTCTTGTCCACCTGTAATTGTTACTTGTGATGGATTAACAGTTTCTCCTACTAGCTCATATCCAGAAGCAATTCTGTTTTGGTTAATCTCTGCTTCAATTGGATATTTTTTAGAAACTTTGTCTTGTAACGTTACATTTGCGCTTTTAGGCACAACTGTCGCTTTAAGTTCATCACTTAGTCCTTTGATTTTAAAGTTTTCTTTATATTGTCCTACTGATTTATTTTTCAAATCCAATTCTACTTTAAAATTCAATAATTTTTCAGCCTGTAATATTGTTGATTGTGGACCAGAAACTTTTACATCTACTGTTTTAGGTGCGCCAGATAAATATAATTCTTTTGTATTATAGATTGTATCTACCGGAACATCTTCTATTACATGATCTGAACTTTTCAAAGCATTTTCTGAAAACAAGCTACCGAACACATTATTCACAGATAAGAACATGAGTAGCGCTAAAATTAAAGCTACAAAACGTAAACCCCATTTAGATTCTAGCATCTACTTCACATCCTTTCTGTTTTGAACAGAACCAAACCAATGCTCAACTAGTAACTCTCTAAAGGCTTCACTTGATATTTCTTTTCTTAACCGACCATCAATTGTTACAGATATTGAACCTGTTTCTTCTGATACTACAACTGTAAAAGCATCTGATACTTCTGAAATTCCTACAGCTGCTCTATGACGCGTCCCTAAACTTTTAGAAATTTTTTGACTGTCAGATAACGGCAAATAACTTGCTGCTGTAGCAATTTTTTGTTCACGTATAATCATCGCACCATCATGTAATGGTGTATTTGGAATAAAAATATTTGTGAGTAATTCTTGAGAAATATCAGCATTAATAGGTATCCCTGTTTCTATGTAGTCTTGAAGACCAGTTTCTTTCTCGAATACAATTAATGCACCTATTCTTCTTTTGGCCATATACTGAACAGCTTTATCAACACTATCAGTTAACCTTTCTTGTTCTGCTGATGTCGCTACATTTACTCGTTTAAATAGACTTCCTCGCCCTAATTGTTCCAACGCTCTTCTAAACTCTGGTTGGAATATTACAATGATTGCTAAAAATCCCCATTGCAATACAAAATCAAATAAAAGCGTAGTAGTCGTCAAATTCAAAAAATTACTTACTGTTCTACCAATTATGATGAAAAATATACCTTTTAATAGTTGTATCGCTTTTGTACCTTTAACGACAGTTATAATTAAGTACAATACATACCATACAATAATTAAATCAAGTATACCTGTTATAACTTTTAAGGCACTTAATTCACCAAAAATGTCAGGTAACTGCATAGTATCTCCTCCGTGTTTCATTTACCTAGTGCTTATTATAACAATTTTTGAGATATATTGTTAATTTAATTATATATAAAACAAAAAAAGCCTCTATAAAAGAGACTTCTTTATTAAAGTATATTTTATCCATGATTGTCAATTATAATAATTTCTCTCCAAAGAATGATCCCATTAATCCAATTGCTTGATGAGCCGTTTTATTATATTCATCGATAAGAGGATTTACTTCAACTAGATCAGCAGATACAATTAAGTTTGACTCATGAAGTAACTCCATAGCTAAATGACTTTCTCTATATGTTGCGCCTCCCGGTACTGTTGTGCCCGTACCAGGCGTTTCGACTGGATCTAATGCATCAACATCCAATGAAAGATGTACACCATCCGTTTTATCCTTTAAGTAATCTATCGTTTCAGATATAACTTGATTCATGCCAAGTTTATCTATATCTGCCATTGTATATGTACGTATGCCTGATTTTTTAATATATTCCTTCTCACCATCATCTAAATCTCTCATACCAATTAGAACGATATTTTCAGGTTTTACTTTATTCTTATAACCACCGATATTCATTAATTCATCATTACCTTCACCTAATAAGACTCTTAATGGCATTCCATGAATGTTACCACTCGGTGAAGAATCTAATGTATTT
Organism: Mammaliicoccus sciuri; assembly: GCF_002901825.1. Taxonomy (GTDB): domain Bacteria; phylum Bacillota; class Bacilli; order Staphylococcales; family Staphylococcaceae; genus Mammaliicoccus; species Mammaliicoccus sciuri. Next base: position 290,867 of record NZ_PPQD01000026.1, read on the forward strand.
AAATCTCCATGTGCATCATACCAAATAACCCCAAGATTACTATAATGTTTACTGATACCAGCTATTGATCCAATTGATAACGAATGATCTCCACCTAAAATTAAAGGAAAGTTACCATTATTCATTGTTTCATTTACGGATTCATATAAGTTATTTGAAAATGAAATCACTTCATCTAAATTTCTTAAACCTTCTTGTTCGCTTTTATATTTTTTCATATCTATAATAGGTGATTCAACATTACCTTTATCTATGATATTATGACCTATATTTTCTATTCTCTCAATCAAACCAGCATATCTCAATGCATCTGGCCCGAAATTAACGCCTAATTTCCTTTGACCAAAAGCAGTTGGTGCACCGATTATTTCAATGTTCTTTTTCATAATTTCAAATCCCCCTTAATTTGCATTACTATTATATTCTAGTATATGTAAACACTTACATCAAGCTATATAAGGGTTTATGGATAATATTAATATATTCCAAATATTTATACGTATATACATCATTTTATGCATATTTTCATCAATAAAAAAAGAGACATTAGATTAACTAATGTCTCTTACATATGAGCCATAGAGGATTCGAACCTCTGACCCTCTGATTAAAAGTCAGATGCTCTACCAACTGAGCTAATGGCTCTTAATGGCTGGGCTAGCTGGATTCGAACCAGCGAGTGACGGAGTCAAAGTCCGTTGCCTTACCGCTTGGCTATAGCCCAAAGATGGTGGAGGGGGGCAGATTCGAACTGCCGAACCCGAAGGAGCGGATTTACAGT
>NZ_PPQD01000026.1:291657-292242 GCF_002901825.1 Mammaliicoccus sciuri
AGCTTATGAAATTAAATGGTGGAGAATGACGGGTTCGAACCGCCGACCCTCTGCTTGTAAGGCAGATGCTCTCCCAGCTGAGCTAATTCTCCATAAATAATGACCCCTACGGGATTCGAACCCGTGTTACCGCCGTGAAAGGGCGGTGTCTTAACCGCTTGACCAAGGGGCCTTATGGCTCCACAGGTAGGACTCGAACCTACGACCGATCGGTTAACAGCCGATAGCTCTACCACTGAGCTACTGTGGAATAATAAAATTAAATATTTGCCCGGCAACGTCCTACTCTCGCGGAACGTAAGCCCAACTACCATCGGCGCTAAAGAGCTTAACTTCTGTGTTCGGCATGGGAACAGGTGTGACCTCTTTGCTATCGTCACCAGACAAATTATTGCTTGAGTCAATCGTTTACATACTTCCTCATCACTGCTGTCTTCCTCATTCATTTACGAAAGTAAACTCATTTGTCATCCATTGTGATTCGTTGTCTATAAGCGTTTTCTCTACGCAATACAAATTGAAATGTATTACACATTCAAAACTAGATAGTAAGCAGATTTTACGGCTAAAACCGATTTAAAATTT
>NZ_PPQD01000027.1 GCF_002901825.1 Mammaliicoccus sciuri
TTTTGTTACTATGTGCATCCTTAGTTACACTTCTGCCCAGTTTTGTTACTATGGGGGCCCTTAGTTACAATTCTGCCGACTTTTGTTACTATGGCCGCTCTTAGTTACACTTCTGCCTAGTTTTGTTACTATGTCCGCTCTTAGTTACAATTCTGCCGACTTTTGTTATTATGGGCATCCTTAATTACAATTCGCCCGACTTTTGTTACTATGGGGGCCCTTAGTTACAATTCCGCCGACTTTTGTTACTATGTGCATCCTTAGTTACACTTC
>NZ_PPQD01000006.1 GCF_002901825.1 Mammaliicoccus sciuri
TCTTTGGTATGTAGATGGCGGGATTCATAAATTAGCAGAAGCGATGGAACAATTAGCACGCGAATTAGGTGTCTCGATTCATTTAAATGCACATGTGGAGCGTATTATATATAATCAAAACAAAGAAGTTACGGGTATTCAACTTGATAATAATGTACATCAACATGCTGATTATATTATCTCAAATATGGAAGTATTACCTGTATATGAAAAATTAATGAATATGAAACAAAGTCGGTTAAATCAGTTAGAAAGCAAATTTGAACCCGCGAGTTCGGGATATGTTATGCATTTAGGAGTAGATAAAAGCTATCCCGAACTTAGACATCATAATTTCTTCTTCTCTAAAGATTCAAAGCGCAATTACGATGAAGTCTTCCATCAGTACATTTTACCCCAAGATCCGACTATTTATATAGTCAATACAAATAAGACTGATCCGACACAAGCACCTAAAGGACAAGAAAACATCAAAATATTACCGCATATACCGTATATTCAACATCAGCAATTTAGTCAAGATGAATATCAAGCTTTTCGAGAACGCATATTAGACAAATTAGAGTCCATGGGATTACATGGTTTAAGAAAGCACATCATATACGAAGATATTTGGACACCACATGATATAGAACGTACTTATCAATCTCATAAAGGTGCTATATATGGGGTCGTTTCAGATAAAAAGAAAAACAAAGGATTTAAATTTCCTAAAAAGAGTCAATACTATAAAAACCTTTATTTTGTTGGGGGTTCTGTCAATCCTGGCCCAGGAATGCCAATGGTCACATTAAGTGGTATGCAAGTAGCTGATAGTATTATTGCTGAAGACGGAAAGTAGTTGATATAGATGATAATAATAGTATATGTTGTAACACTAATCTTGACGATTTGTACGATGCTAAGTGGGGCATTGATGTACTTCAGGCGCTGTAAGATTAATCCTAGTCATATGGAAGCTTCTAAGACACCTGTTAGTCTCATTGTTCCTGCTAGAAATGAAGCGAAAAATTTACCGAACTTACTTAAACGTGTGGCCAATCATAAAGATATAGAAATTATTGTCATGGACGATGACTCTACAGATCAAACTTGCGCAATTGCCGAACAATATGGCGCACATGTTTATAAAGTTTCAAAGCATGCTACTTGGAAAGGAAAATCGCATGCTTGTTGGGAAGGTAGTCAGTTTGCCTCTCACAATATGTTGCTGTTTGTAGATGCTGATGTTCAATTTAGTCGTCTTGATAGTATTTGGCAAATCGTAAACCAATATAAATTGCAACAGTATAGAGGGCTACTTTCTATACAGCCTTATCATATGATTGAACGATTGTATGAGAACGCATCGGCATTATTTAACGTAATGACGATAGTAGGTATGAATACATTCTCTATTACGAAGTCTAAATATGATGACCAAATGGCATTTGGTCCAGTCATTCTAACGAATAAGCAAGATTACGAATTAACACAAGGTCACTTTAACGCAAAAGATTCAATTATCGAAGGTTTCGCTATAAGTAAGTCTTATCATCAACATGCTTTACCAGTGGAATTATATGAAGGTCAAGGTGTTGTGAATTTTAGAATGTATCCTCAAGGATATAAATCGCTTATAGAAGGTTGGAGTAAGCATATTGCATTAGGCGCTCAAGTAACGAAGCAATCAACATTGGCTTTAATCGTATTGTGGTTAATTGGTACTGTGACTTCAACAATAATGGTTATAATATCGTTATGGTTAAATCCTATATTTATCGCATTAGCTTTAATGGTGTATGTTTTATATGCCTTTCAACATTATGTTATTTTAAAGAGAACTGGGAATTTTCATATCTTAGTGAGCGTTTGTCATCCATTGATGTTCATGAATTTTATGATGATATTTATGAAATCATGGTTTGATGTCCATGTGTTTAAAATAATTCAATGGAAAGGGAGAAAAATAAATTTATAAAAATTGAAACACTCAAAAGTATTCACGTGGGGTTATCGAGGAGGACAATTAGTGAATCAATTAGAGAAAGATTATAGACACTGTCACAATATTATGAAGTTACATTCAAAGACGTTCTCATATGCATTTGATATGTTAGAACTGAATAAAAAGAAAGCGGTGTGGGCAATTTATGCCGTTTGTCGCATTATAGATGATAGTATCGATGAATATCAAGATCTCGAACAATTAGAATGTATCGCAAATGATTTGGATGCAATATATAACCATAACGTTCAACGATATCAAAGCGACGATTCCATTATGAATGCTTATCGCCATACGTTGAAAGACTATGCTATTCCTCACCAACCGTTACAAACTCTTATACATTATGTTAAAGAAGATTTACATTTAAAACGCATACAAACTGACGAGGACTTATCTCTATATTGTTATGGTGTGGCAGGAACAGTGGGTGAATTGCTCACACCCATACTAGCATCAAAACAAAAAGCGCATATTAAACAAGCTGAACACGCAGGAATTGCTTTAGGAAAAGCACTTCAATTAACAAATATTTTAAGAGATGTTGGAGAAGATTTTAAACGAGATAGAATTTATTTAAGCAGAGAACGATTAGCATTATATAATGTCGATTTATTTGCTATATATCAAGGTGGTATAACTCAATCATATATTAATTTATGGGAAAGTTATGCTCAAGAAGCCACTGCGTTATATGAAAAAGCTTTAAATGGGATGACTTATTTTGATGAAGAAGTACGTTATATTATTGAAGTAGCAGCAAGCATATATCTTGAAATACTTGAAGAAGTTAGACAATCCAGATACACATTGCATCAAAAAGTTTTTGTTAATAAAAGAAAAAAATTAAAAATTTATCGTGAAGTTATGGCGAAATATAATAGAGGTGAATCTATATGAGAATTGCAGTCATAGGTGGTGGTGTATCAGGATTAGCATCAGCTGCGCGGTTAGCCGCAAGAGGTCATCAAGTCGATATTTATGAGAAAAACAAACAAATAGGTGGTAGGATGAATCAAATAAAGCAAGATGGCTTTACGTTTGATATGGGTCCTACAATTGTGATGATGCCCGAAATTTATCAAGATGTATTTAAGTATGCTAATAGAGATATCAATGATTATTTAGAAATCAAACAATTGTCTCATATTTATGATGTTTACTTCAGTGATGACGATCAAGTGCGTGTACCTACAGACTTATCTCAATTAAGAGATATGCTTGAATCTATTGAACCGAATTCTACACATGGATTTATGTCATTCTTAACCGATATTTACGAGCGATATGAAATTGCACGAAAGCATTTCTTAGAACGTACATTTCGTAAGCCTTCAGACTTCTATAATCCATATACATTATATCAAGGTATGAAATTAAAGACATTCGATAAAGCAGATAACTTAATAGAAAAATATGTCGCTAACGACAAAATTCAAAAGATTTTAGCATTTCAAACGTTATATATCGGAATAGATCCGAAAAAAAGCCCCTCGTTATATTCCATTATTCCAATGATTGAATTGATGTTTGGTGTGCACTTTATTAAAGGTGGCATGTATCGCTTTGCAGAAGCGCTTCAAACTTTAAATGAAGAACTCGGTACACATATATACACAGGGACGAATGTAGAAGAAATCATCATTGATCCACGTTATAAGCGTGCGGAAGGTCTAAAAGTAGAGGGTCGCATTGAACGTTATGATAAAGTTTTATGTACAGCAGATTTTCCTTATGCCGCATCATCATTGATTAAAAAATCATTTCAATCTAAGAAATATACAACAGAAAATATCAATAATATGGATTATTCTTGCTCAGCATTTTTAATGTATATAGGTGTTGATTTGGATTTGTCAGAAGAAATTTTACTACATAATGTCATATTCTCACAAGATTTTGATGAAAATATTAAAGAAATCTTCAATGGCACATTATCAGAAGATCCTTCTATATATGTTTATGCGCCAAGCGTTGAAGATAAAACGCTCGCTCCAGAGGGTCAAACAGGAATATACGTGTTAATGCCAGTATCCGAGCTTAAGACTGGTCATGTAGATTGGACAGATGAAGCGACAGTATCACAAGTGAAAGAAATAGTTTATAAAAAAATGGCTACTGTTAAAGCATTAGCACATGTAAAAGAACATATCGTAACTGAAATCATATTTACACCTAAAGATTTCGAAAGTCATTATCATGCGAAATTTGGGGCAGCCTTTGGTTTAATGCCAACGCTTGCTCAAAGTAATTATTATAGACCACCGAATATAAGTAGAAATTATCAAAATCTTTACTTTGCAGGAGCAAGTGTACATCCAGGTGCAGGTGTACCTATCGTCTTAACAAGTGCGAAAATTACAGTAGACGCGATGTTAGAAGATATAGAAAAAGGTATATAAAAAAGCAACTAGGACATAGTAATCTAGAATGGTCATTAGATTACTATGTCCTAGTTTTTTTATTGTGTATTAATCAAATGTAATTGTTTGAGGTGTATCGACCTCATCATCATTCATAATTTTGATGGCTTTAGGTGTTAATTTAAGTACGCATAAATCGGGATCATTTTTAGAATCGAAAAATGAGTTATCTTGTTTATTCCAAAGCCAATCAATCGTATCTTTATCTTTGAGAATTTCTACGTGTGCTTCTATTTCAAGAAAGCTACGATTCTTTGTTTCGTCATATCCAATTAAGACATGTGCTCTAGGATTATCCTTAAACTCAATAACTTTTTGAGAATCAATGCTTGTCTTTGTATATAGTGTATAATCATCATGATAAAAAACCATATATCGACTATTTGGTATATTGTTAAGTGCTGTAGAAAGTACACCGATTCTAGATGTATCTAATATACGTTCAATTTCAGCTTTGACTTTATCATTTGTCATATCTCAATCACCTCTACAATCTATTTACCCTAAAGTCCCATATTGTATGCATAGTCATTATGTGAATCTGTATAACGGAAATTTGTCAGATTGCCATGATAGTTGCTCCAAGAACTTAACTAGTCGCTTGTAAAATTCCTGCAAATAAGAAACCAATACTATTAAGTAAGAGGGAAGTTATGATTAATGTTTATACTTTTGCGCTAAGACGATTTCGTTATAATTTATATTCTCACGTATTTGTCCTGCAACGGTGTTATTGATTTTGTTGTGTTTAATGAGCTCGTCTAAATAGTGGCGTTGCATATATAATGCTTGTAATTTATGATTTGTAAATGATTCTTGAGATACCACTTGATGTGAATGGTTGTCGTCTTGTTTACGACGTTGTTCTTGCCATTTCAGTATTCTACTAATGTTGTAATACTGATTAATAACCAGACTTACTTCTAATACATTTGTACTATTCTGTTCTTCTTTCATACGTAACGTAACATGATGGTTCACGATACGCATAATTTTTTGAACGTCTTTAAAACTATTCGCGTATTCTTGCATTTTTGTTTCTTTATCCTCTGATTTGAAATGCTTAATTGCTTTTAATCGAATGACAAACATCTTGATGTAGTTGATAGCTTTATCTCTAAAGGAGGCATTACGATGTGTTTCAGATAACTCTACAACATTACGGTAGTTATTAATATCTTGGTACGTAGCTTTATCACTTTCGATTAGTCTTTCTAATGTTTCTGTTTCAACTGTATGGGCGATTTCTTCTAAACGTTTTAGTTCTTTAGTGTTTTTATTATTCGGTTCGGAATTAAGTAGGAATAATAACTCTCCATAATATTGATTGAGCACAGGTCTAAAATCTGCATTGCTATCAACTTTACTTTCCGATTTCAAATGAGCAATGACTTGTTGTACGATAAATATCTTAGCAGATTGATAAGTCATGCCTTTAGTTGATGAAGTCTTGGCTGTAGGTGTAATAAGAGGTAAGACCACTTGTGCTAATATTAGGCTTAATAAGACCATTAATGATGCAATAAATAATAAATCATTTCGATATAGAAAAGCGTCACCTTGTGTAATGACATAAGGTAAAGTTAGTGCCATTGATAATGAAATCGTCCCATGAATACCACACATTGTCATTATAAATGCATAGCGAAGTCGTGATGGTGGTGTTTCAAAGGTGTCATCATTTAAATAGGATTGGATATTTTTCGGATAATAAAAATCTTTATACCAAAAATAAACCCATACAAAACGACAAATATATATGGCTAAAGCAATCAGTAGTGTTGTTGTGATTAAGAATATTAAGTTATCAGGTTCTGTTTGGAAGATGTCTATTATGACTGTTGGAACAAGATAACCTAAGACAACAAATACAAATCCATTCAAGGCATAACTTAATGTGCTCCAAATTTGATGATAATTCATTTGAAGCTCGGTTTGAGCTTTAATGAGCCGGTCGCGTTCCCAGCCATGAATCAGTCCGGCAACAACGACTGCTATGATACCAGAAGCATGAAAGTGTTCTGCTAAGAAATATACAGCAAATGGCGTTAATAATTGAATAAATGTTAACGTATTATTATCTTTTAAACCTTTATTAGCTGTTAAATCTATTCGGATTCTTACAATAATTGTTCCAACAATAGCACCAATCAAGACGCCAATGATAGTTGAAATGACAAACTGTTCAATAGCGTGAACTGCTGAGAATGCACCTGTAACTAAAGCTGTAACCGCGATTTTAAATGAAATAATACCTGCTGCATCGTTTAGTAAAGACTCTCCTTCTAGAATAGACATAGAACCTTTAGGTAATAATTTTCCACGTGTAATCGCTGAGACCGCAACAGCATCTGTCGGACAAAGTATAGCAGCAATGGCAAATGCGGCAGGCATCGGTAATTCAGGCCATATCCAATGAACAAAATAACCAACACCAATAACCGTAGTAAATACGAGTGCCATAGACATTAATAATATCGGTTTACGATATGCTAACAAATTAGAACGTGAAACATGAGTGCCTTCAACAAATAATAGTGGTGCAATAACGGCTATCATAAATAATTCAGAATTAAATTCAAAGTACAAATCAATTGGTAAGAAGAAGACACCAACGCCTAATCCAATTTGAATAAATGCAGTCGGTATATTAGGAAAGCGATTGTTAATAATCGAACTAATAATAACTGCCAAAATAAATATTAAAAGTGCTTCTAATAATTCCATATCAAACTCCTTAACATTTTATCAAACATATTTTAACACTTTTCAATAGAGCAGGACATTATATTTATGTGTCTATATAGATTGTTTATGAGTATTGATAATCAGAATTATTCAAATGGAATCATATTAGACGCATAGATTGCGATACGTATATTTAATGATTGGATTGGATCTTCTATATTAGTGCCTATTAGATTACTACATTTGTTTATACGGTATTTGACGGTATTTCTATGGATAAATATTTTCTCTGCTGTTTTTGTGATATCGCACTGGTTATCCATATAAATTTTTAATGTTTGTTTTAATTCTATGTCTTTTTTAGTCTTTGGATAGCTAAGTGGACCGAGTGTATGTTTCACAAATGGTAAGAGTTTCTCTTGTGGTATGAGCTGCAATAATTCTTGAATATCTTTCGAATGGTATTGGGAAATAAATGATTTTTCATTGTTAAATAAGCCATTCTCAAATGCTTCGCTTGCTTCAAAGAATGATGAAGGTAATTGAGAGAACTCTGTTACTTCATTTCCTATACCAAAAGATATTTGGTCTTCAAAATAATCATTGTAACTGATTTGTAGTCGTTCAATCATCTCTAGGTGATCTTCTTGTTTGTTCTGTATTAAAATGACAAAGCGATCATTGCTTGGTAATCGATAAACACTGATGTATGAGTCGATTTCGGATAATTTATCTGTTAACCATTGAAAAGTTAATTGGTGCAATTCGTTTAAGTAATAACTATTTTCTAAGTTAGTCTTAGCATCTATGCCACAAATGATAGTTTGGTAGTAGTCTGATGGGTAGATATAATATTGTCTTAATAAATCCGCATGTTTTTTGATAGATAATGCTTGGTCACTTTTGTTGTAGACGAGTGATTCAAAGAAGCGGTTAATGTCGTTCTTTTCTACTTCTTGAATTTTAGTATTTTTGTACAAGGCGAAACTAAGCACGCTCACAACTTGTTCAATTGTTAAAAGACTAAATGGATAAGAAAGTTTATTCACTTGAGATACCATTATGTAGTAAGGGAAATATGTGTAACCCAACACTTTAAAGATAACATGGTCTTTATTTTCGAATACTAAGTTGTTTTTATCTTGTGTGAGTTCCTCTTGTTGATGTGCATTGAAATAAGCGACGTGTTCAGATAATAATGACTGACTTTGTCTATAGTGATGACTGATCGCTTCAGGCTTCTTGAACGGGTTAAATAATATAATAGGTACGCCTAGTAATTTACTCATGCGTTCGATCATATTATCAATGCTGAACCCTTTAATAAGCAGTTGGTTAAGTTCTTGTTGAACTTGCAATGCATAATTTAATTTGCCCGTTTCAGAGTCGGATATAAAGGATGAAATTTCATGCGTAATCTCACCTAAGTTCCAACTTTCAGGAATTTCTATTAACGGAAATTGCAATTCGTCTGCAAAATCTATCACATCTTGGTCAATTTTATGTAAAAATCTTGAGACTTTAATACCAAGACCAGCTGTTTGAATGTCACTTAAGTCTTTAATTAATTTCTTTAAATTCTCCTGATTATCTTGGAAAAGTACGCCCGTTGTTAAGATGAATGCATTGCTAGATGTGAAATGTTTAATGTCATTGTTTTCAGTAATGTCTAGACTCGTTACTTCAGAAGATAAATCTCCTTTTCTATTAATAAGCTCTAAACCTTTAAATTGAGGTATAGATAAAATTTCGTTTAGAGTTGTCATCATAAGGCCTCCCGTTTTTGTTTATCTTTCAATGAAGATTATATAAAAGTGAAAACGATTTTTTATAAATGAAACCGTTATTTTTTGTCAAAATGTTATCTGTTTTGTTCAAAATGACCAATGATTTTTATTTCTAAAATTTATTATACACAAAATTTGTACGAAACCTATAATTTTAAATTCTATATATGTTAAGAACTACAAAGAAAAACGCTTACATAAGTCTTACACTTGTATATGAAGAGTTCATAGCTAGTTATTAGCTGATTAAGTCAAAGGAGACATATAGAATGGCAAGAGAAGCAAACGACGTGGCATTAACTCCAGCCGAATTTGAAAAACGTGGCTATAACAAAGATATAATGCCCAAAACGTCAGCACAAAGAAACAATTCGGCATTTAACTTTTTTACATTATGGATGGGTGCCGTTCATAATATACCGAACTATACTGCAGTAGGTGGATTCTTATTAATCGGACTATCACCTTTACAGGTAATATTCGCATTAATATTAAGTTCATTTATTATTGCATTATTATTAGTAGCAAATGGTTATGCTGGTTCTAAATACGGTATACCTTTTGCGATGCAATTGCGTCATACATACGGAGATGTAGGTGCAAAGTTACCAGGTATACTACGTGGTGTTGTAGCTGGTATTGCTTGGTTTGGACTTCAAACCTTTGCTGGTTCACAAGCACTATTAATCTTATTGAATAAGATTTTCCCTGGATTCGCTGATATCGCAAGCGGTGTGACGATTCTAGGTATTTCAATTCCTGGATTAATCGCATTCTTAATATTCTGGGCAATCAGTTTCGCAATTGGATTTGGTGGTGGAGAAATACTTAATAAATTCACTGCCGTATTAAACCCACTTATATACATTGTATTTGGTGGTATGGCAATCTGGGGCGTCATGGCTGCAGGAGGCGTTGGCAACATTTTAGATTATGAAATTTCAACGAAATCTAGCGGTATTATTTACCCAGCGATTTTATCATTTATTTTAATCTTTAATTCATTATTAGGTGTATGGGCAGGACCTGGTGCAAGTGTATCTGACTTTACTCAAAATGCGAAATCAACGAAGACGCAAATTGTCGGTCAAATTTCAGGTATCGTGGTTGCACATATCTTATTCGCGATTGCGAGTGTATTCATTATTATTGGTGGTTCTATTTATTTAGGTCACCAAGAGTGGAACATCTTAACAATCATTAATGAATGGGATAGTTTCTGGGCAATTCTCATATCAACTGGTGTATTATTAATGACAACGATTTCTACAAATGCGACAAGTAATATTATTCCAGCAGCGTATCAATTAAGTGCGCTATTACCGAAATGGATTAATTATCGCCGTGGTGTAGTCATTGCTTCAGTATTGAGTGTTGTGATTATGCCATGGAAAATGATGGAGAACGAGGATAGTATCTTCGTATTCTTAAATGCTATTGGGGCAATACTTGGACCTGTAGCGGGTGTCATGATTGTACATTTCTATATTGTCTCTAGACGTCACATTGATATAGATAAATTGTATTTTGATTTACGTGTAAAAGATCAAAAAATACCACGCATCAATATTTCAGCATATATCGGAACGATTGCTGGTGTTGTGATTTCATTACTTGGGTTCTTACCAGGATTCACAGTGATTTCAGACTTTTCATGGTTTATCGGCTTTATTGTAGCCGGCGGTGTTTATATTATTTTACATTATGTATTTCATGCAGATAAAAGTAAAAAAGAAGGAGTGGCATATAATGAAGTATGATTTAATTATCAAAAATGGTTTAGTTATTTTAGAAGATGGCGCGCAAAAAGTTGAAGTTGGTGTCAAAGACGGGAAAATTGCGGCGATCGGACAAGAATTAGGAGAAGCTGAACAAATTCTTGATGCAAAAAATCAAATCGTTTCACCAGGTATGGTAGATGCTCACGTGCATATTACAGAACCAGGTGGCGGATACCGTGACGGATGGGAAGGTTACGTAACAGGTACAAATGCAGCTGCTAAAGGTGGCGTAACATCATTTGTTGAAATGCCATTAAACCAAGTACCAGCTACTACAGATAAAGCTTCTATCCAAGCTAAATTTGATGCAGGTAAAGATGAGTTAGCTGTAGATGTTGCAAGTTATGGAGGATTAGTACCTTATAACTTAAACGGTGGTATTCAAGAATTAGATGAAGCGGGCGTTGTTGCTTATAAAGCATTCTTAGCAACTTGTGGTGACCGTACAATCGAAGGCGATTTTGAAAATGTTGATGACTATTCATTATATGAAGGTATGAAACAAATTGCTAAAACGGGAAAAATCTTATCTATCCATTCAGAAAATGCTACAATTACAGATCGTTTAGGTGAAATCGCTAAAGAAAATGGCGAAACAACATTAAGTGCATATGTGGATTCTAGACCAGTATTTACTGAAGTTGAACCAATCCGCAAAATCGTATTATTCGCTAAAGAAACAGGGTGTCGCGTGCATATCGTACACGTTGCTTGTGAAGAAGGCGTTGAAGAAGTGATCAAAGCTCAACAAGAAGGTGTAGATATTACATGTGAAACATGTACACACTACTTATACTTCTACAAAGAAGAGTTAGATTCAATCGGACCAGTTGTTAAATGTTCACCACCAATTCGTGAACAATCTCGATTAGAAGGTATGTGGGATCGCGTATTAAACGGAGACATTAACTTCGTAACATCTGACCATTCACCATGTACACCAGATTTAAAAGATACTGACAATGCATTTGAAGCATGGGGCGGTATTGCAGGATTACAAAATAACGTAGATATACTATTTGACGAAGGCGTTCAAAAACGTAATATGTCATTACAAAAATTTGCTGATATCATTGCAACAGCACCAGCAAAACGCTTTGGATTAGATACGAAAGGTAGCATCGCACTAGGAAAAGATGCAGACTTTGTATTTATCAAACCAGAAGCACCATATACATTACAAGCAGAAGACTTAGCATATAGAAATAAAATGAGTCCATATATTGGTCGAGAAATCGGCGCACAAGTTACAAAAACAATATTAAGAGGACAAGAAATTTATGATCAAGAAACAGGCGTAACAGAAGCACGCTTAGGACGCTTTATCTAAGAATTATATATAAGGAAAGGCAGGGACCATTGTGGTGTCCCTGCCTTTTTTTTTATTGGAGGGGTGAGCTAGGTTTTTCTAGGAGGAAGGGGTGGAATCTCTTGGCTTAAGTATCGAATAAAGCCAAGAGATAGTGGAAGTCATGGCTTAAGTATTGAGTAAAGCCAAGAGATGGCTGAAGTCGAGGCTTAAGTATTG
>NZ_PPQD01000028.1:0-15030 GCF_002901825.1 Mammaliicoccus sciuri
GCATCGGCGTCTGCGTCAGCGTCAGCATCGGCATCAGCGTCAGCGTCGGCATCTGCGTCAGCATCCGCATCGGCGTCTGCATCAGCGTCAGCATCAGCGTCTGCGTCAGCATCTGCGTCAGCATCTGCGTCTGCGTCGGCATCTGCGTCAGCATCCGCATCGGAATCGGCGTCTGCGTCTGCATCAGCATCGGCATCGGCATCAGCATCCGCATCGGCATCTGCATCCGCATCGGCATCTGCATCGGCGTCAGCGTCGGCATCTGCGTCAGCATCGGCGTCAGCGTCGGCATCAGCGTCAGCATCCGCATCCGCGTCGGAATCTGCGTCGGCATCTGCGTCGGCATCGGCGTCTGCGTCGGCATCGGCATCCGCATCTGCATCCGCATCGGCATCCGCATCGGCATCCGCATCAGCATCAGCATCGGCATCCGCATCGGCATCAGCATCGGCGTCAGAATCTGCATCTGCATCTGCATCTGCATCTGCGTCGGCATCGGCGTCTGCGTCAGAATCTGCATCTGCGTCGGCATCGGCGTCAGCGTCAGCATCCGCATCAGAATCCGCGTCAGAATCTGCATCCGCATCGGCATCAGCATCGGCGTCAGAATCTGCATCTGCGTCGGCATCGGCGTCAGCGTCAGCATCAGCATCAGCGTCGGCATCAGCGTCGGCATCGGCGTCTGCGTCAGCGTCTGCATCGGCGTCAGCATCAGCATCGGCGTCAGCGTCGGAATCAGCATCGGCGTCAGCATCCGCATCGGCATCAGCGTCAGCATCCGCATCAGCGTCAGCATCAGCGTCAGCATCCGCATCGGAATCGGCGTCTGCGTCTGCGTCAGCATCTGCATCTGCGTCAGCATCAGCATCCGCATCCGCATCGGCATCAGCATCGGCGTCAGCGTCAGCATCCGCATCCGCATCCGCATCCGCGTCGGAATCTGCGTCGGAATCTGCGTCGGCATCAGCGTCAGCATCCGCATCGGCATCTGCATCTGCGTCAGCGTCTGCGTCGGCATCAGCGTCAGCGTCGGCATCAGCGTCGGCATCGGCATCGGCGTCTGCGTCGGCATCGGCGTCATCCTCAATAATTATTGAATCCGAATCACCACTACTTGCTAATAAATCAACATTTATGAGCCCTGATCCAACTGCTGACCTAAAGTTATATTCATGTCTTCCTGGTTGATCAGAATCTGGCAAAATACCACCAGCTGTTAGTGCATTTAAATCTAAAGTTAAAGTATAAGTTATTCTACTAGCCAAAGATATTGCTGCTAATCTTGGTGCTTGACCATATATTACCCCTGTGTTTGGATCAATATTTATATCATTCCCTGTTATTGATCCTGTTCTTCTTGGCCCTACTAACAATGTGGGGGGCAAATCATAATCAATTTTTACAGCGTTTCTAAAATTAGGGTCTGACATTAATGTTCTAAATTGAGGTGGCAATTGAAAAGTCGGATAAGTAGAGCCTAATGCTACATTTAAGAGTGGACTCCCTTCTAATTTCAATTGTAACTTCCCATCATTATGGGATGCATCTAAATTCATATCACCAAGTAAATTTACATCAATTAAAGCATTTGTGCTAATATTCCCTATTCTCTTATTTGAAGCTTCGGTTTGTGTATTATTCGTTATAACTTTTGATGAAGATTCATCTTTTGATGTTTCTACTTTTTCGGTTGTATTTTTTACAGACTCATCTTCTTTGGTTTTATTATCAGAAGCAACATCTTTTTCTGAGTCTTTATTTGCATCTATGTCTTCTTTTGTTGCATCTTCTTCATTACTTGATTCATCAGCATTATCACTATCTGTTTCCTCTGAATTATCTTCTAAGTCACCTTTTATAGTTGTAACATCTTCAGATGTTTCCTCAGAGTCAGTTGCACTATCTTCATCTGCTTCTGATGTAGTAACTTCTACATTTTGTTCATCAGTTGAAGAATCTTCTGATTCATTCCCTTGTTCAGTTTGATCTACTGTTGTTTCTTCTGAATTTTGATTATTTGAATCTTTTAAGTCATTATTACTTAATGGATGCTCTCGAGACGGTTGACCGTCATATGTAGCTTCCCCTTGATCATTCGTTACTTCTTCATTATTTATTGCTTCGGATGAACTTTCTGCAACATCAGAGGTATTACTATTCTCTTGTTGTGAAGTTGGTTCTTGAACTTCTGATTCATTTATTTCATTTCCCGTATTATTACTCGTAACATCGACTTTCGAATCTTGCTCAGTTGATTTTAAAGTCGATTGTTGTTGTTCAGAATTTAAACTCCTTTCTTTTATTGAATCACTATCATCAGAATCATCTGATGCATTACCCAAAATCTTGAAAGATGTTTCATAATTATTTTCGCTTGCTTCTACTGTATTTAAACCTGAGTACAGCGTTAAACCTATTAAAACTGATCCTGCTCCTACTGTGAATTTGCGTATTGAGTATCTTCTCTTTTCTCTCATATATTACTCCTCCCAAATTATTTAAATACAACTTAATATTACTATAAAATTTTAATTTTGCACTATATTTTTTTATTGCAAAACTAGCATTATACAATGTAACTATATTTATATAAGTTATTTTAATTGTTATAAAATTACATTTAAGGAGTAAACAAAATAAATTAGACCATTTAATAGTATTTATATATTTCTAAATATATATCATTTTATATATTTAGAAAGAATTGTTTTAATATACAAATTCTGCGCGAGACATATTTTGAGCGAGTGAGTACTAGTATAATAAGTTAACTAATAATAATCATATTATTTTGAAAACTTTATCTGAATAATAAAATTTTCAAAAAAAAAAAAAGAAACAGCTAAACTGTTTCTTACTCACGGATTGTTCCTAAACCGATATTCATTTCAAATATAAATTCTATAAGACCTTTCCTATATGGAATAAATAAACCTTCTTTAATCATGTCTAATAATTCATATTTTGTAACCCATTTTACTTCTTGTACTTCTTCTGTTGGAAAGCTTAGTTTCTCTATATTTATATCTTGATGCACTATGAAAAAATCATCATATCCGTCGTCAAAATTAATTGTGAAATGTGGTCTTCGATTAGTTAAATCTAATTGAATACCTAGTTCTTCATATGTTTCTCGTTCTGCTGCATCTCTATTTGTATCACCTTGAACAGCACTACCTCCTGCTGAAAAGTCCCACTTACCTGGCCATCCTTGTTTGTCATCTCTTCTTTTTTGTATTAGCAATTGTCCCTGTTTATTAATAATACAAACATGAATCACAAGATGATATCGATTAGCAGGCACTTCATTTCCTCTTGTCATCGTTTCATTTAATAACTGCCTATTTTCATCGTATAAATCCCAATTCTCCATTCTCACCACTCCGTAATCATAGTAATCATATTTTATCATATTGAAATTAACACCTTGTTATAGCTATTCATAAGTTATGTGTATTATTACAACCATTCATTTAGGTGTATGGTGTAAGGAAAGGGGATGATATATTGAATAATATTTTTCATGATGAGCAGAATAAGTATATGTATAGTGGACGAAAGGTTGATTATAAATGGGTATCTTTGATAAGTAGCATCATCAAACAATCTAATATTGATATGGATGATGCACTAGACATTGGTTGTGGTGGCGGCATTTATACAAATCAATTAAGTGAATTTGGATTCAAGCATGTCTTAGGTATAGACCAATCTGAAGTAATGATCGCATCAGCTAATGAACAAGCTTACAATAACCATATACAATTTGAAGTTGGAGATATATTCAATAATCATTTAGCCAACCAGTCACAGAATTTTATACTTTCAAGAGCACTCATTCATCATATTCAAGATTTACAAAAAGCTTTTTTAGAAACAAAGCGTATTCTAAAAGATAACAGCATATTTGTTATTCAAGATCGAACTATTGAAGATTTAGCGATTCCTGCTTCTTCAAACAATCTACGCGGATATTTATATGAGCATTTTTCAAGACTTCGGGATTTTGATTCAAAGAGAAGACATTCAGAAGTAGATGTTACAAACGCATTGTATGATGTTGGATTTAATAATGTTGAAACTTTAAAAATTAATGAAATTAGACAATCATATGCAACGATAGAATCCTTACAGCATGATTATTTATCAAGAAAAGGTCGTAGTATTCTATTTGAATTATCAGACCAAGAATTAAAATCATTTGTAGCACAATTTCCCAAATATGTAGGAGACAATTCTCCCATAATAGAAAAAGATCAGTGGACACTTTGGGTAGCATATCATTAAAAAAGCATGGGATATTATCCCATGCTTTACACTTCTTCGGACTTTTGTAACTATGGCATGCCTTAGTTACATTTCCTCAAACTTTTGTTACTATAGACCGCCTTAATTACATTTCCTCGGACTTTTGTTACTATAGACCGCCTTAATTACATTTCCTCGGACTTTTGTTACTAACGGCTGCCTTAGTTACATTTCGCCAGACTTTTGTTACTAACTCCTGCCTTATCCCATGCTTTTACTACATATTTACCTAAATATGTTTTCTTTTTTCTTACCTCTTGCTAACTCATCTATTAATTTGTCTAAGTATCTAATTTCTTGCATAAGTGGTTCTTTGATTTCTTCAACTCTTATGCCACATATGACGCCTTTGATCAGTTTTCTATTTGGATTCATATTTGGTGCTTCTTCAAAAAATGTTCTAAAATCAGTTTTGTTCTCTAATTGCTGATCTAATGATTCTTGACTATAACCTGTTAACCAAATGATGATTTCATCTACGTCTGCTTTTGTTTTACCTTTTTTCTCAGCTTTTGTGACGTAATGTGGATAAACATTTGATACTGGCATGTCATATATTTTTTCATTCTTCATTATGCATCCCTCATTTTTATCTTTACTCTATTATAAAGGTAACAGCATTTCTTGACTAATTTTTATCGTTATTCGTCATCTTCATCTAAGCCTTGTAGTAAATCATTTACTTTTACGATACTTTTTTGTGTTTCATTAATGATGTCCGCTTCTTGATTCAGCATTTCTCCATTTAAATATGCAATAACCATAGGCAAGTTCATTCCAGCATATAAATCAAACTGTTTTCCAGTCATTAAAGTTTTAGAAATGACATTGGCTGGTGTACCACCTAGTAAATCTGTAAATACAGTTACTTCTTCATCAGTGATTGCTGCTAGAAATTTCTTTTCAAAGTCTTCTTGTCCTTCATCAGGCAAAAGTGCAACAGTTTCAATATTATCTTGTGGTCCTAATATCATTTCAACACTTTCTTTTAAACCTTCACACATTGAACCATGACTTGCTAAAATTAATTTTCCCATTGTGAAAACTCCTATTGATTAAATTTTTGCTAATACGCCTAATGCAGATAATATAACCGTTACAATGATAACGATAAAAATTGCACGCGTTGAATTCATATGTTTTTTGCCTAATAACCAATAAACACCTAGTACAATTGCTAATGGTAATAATTTTGGTAAAATCATATCGACATTATTTTGAATATTAACGGTTAAATCACCAATTTTTGGTTCCCATGCAAATTGAACTTTAACCATCGTGGCGACGAGTGCTCCGACCATAAATACCCCGAGCAATGTAGCAGCATTTGTTAATGATTCGAGTTTATGTTGCATCGTTGTTACTAAAGATATACCTTCTTTGTATGCAAATTCTAATTGTTTCCATCTAAAGACCATAACGGCAATTTGTGCTGCTAACCATATAAAAGCACCAAAAGGATTTCCGTTAATCGCCATATTGGCAGCTAACGCCCCAAATATAGTTGGAATTAATGAACCGAATATAGAGTCACCTACTGCTGCGAATGGTCCCATTAAACCTACTTTCATACCACTTACAGATTCTTTAGATTTAATCTGTTCTTGCTCTTCCATCGCGACATCAATACCCGTCACAATTGTGTTGAAAAAGTTACTCGTATTGAAGAATTGAGCATGTGTATGCATCATTTCTTTTAGTTCTGGTGTATCGTCACCATAAATTTTACGTAATTGTGGAAGCATAATATATAAATAGCCAGATCCTTGCATACGTTCATAGTTCCATCCAGCTTGGAACCCTAATAAACTTCTTCTATTAATTTGTCTAAAATCTTTTTTAGTTAATTTATACTGACCTTCTGATATGACATTTTGTTCTTTAGGATCAACATTTTGATTATAGTTCGTCATCTTCAATCTCCCCTTCATCATCATTTTGAGAATTAGAAGTATTCATTTCTCCAGGTTGTACTGGTTTTGCTAAAGAAGTACGTTTGTATTCCATTGCAGCAAACGAAAATCCAATTAACGCAATGGCTAACATAGGTAGAGGATTGAATACAGTATCAAATTTCTTATCAAGTCCTGAAACAGCTGTACCTAAACCGCTCATACCATCAAATACTGTAGCTAATAACGCTGTTAATACAAATCCTAAAATGAAATACATATAATGTTTCTTAATAGGTAAGTATCTTAATAAGATTGCAAAACCGACTGCTGGTAGTACAGCTCCTGCAGTTGTTAATCCATCTCCTAGCCACTTTAAGTCGGAGTTTAAATAGTTCACAACTGTCTTAACGACAGAACCGCCGAAAGCTAATGCTAAGAATACTGGAATCATTCTTGATAATGCCCATGGAATAATACCTGCAATGTAATAACGTTCAATGCCTTTATAATCCATTTGTTCGATTTTTGCGTCTATACGATGTGCAAAGAATGTGTTTGTAAATCGAGCTAGAATATCTGTTTGAATCATCAAACTCGCAACAGGTACAGCTAATGTTGCAATTGCTTGAGTCGGCTGCATACCTAATGCAACTGAGAAAGCTACCGCTAAAATTGTACCTGAGTTCGCATCAATTCTAGATGCACCACCGAATGTACCAACACCTAAAATAGTTAACTGCATGCTACCACCGATAATTAAGCCAGTTGTTACATCTCCCATGATTAACCCTGCAATTAAACCAGCGAATACGGGTTGACTTATTGAAGAATAAAGATGAAGTTCATCCCATATTTGATAACCCGCATATAATGTTAAAAGCAGAACTTGCCACCATAATATTTCCATAATTAAAAACCCCTTTTTGTTTGAATATTATTTAATCAATGACATGAAATCCTCACTGTTATCATTTGGAACCATTTGCGAAATAATTCGAATACCTTTGTCGTTAAGCTGTTTAAACATTTCTATATCTTTATCCGTAACATTAATCGAACGCTTGATTGATCTTGTTTCCTTCGTTTGAGACATATTACCAACATTTAACTCAT
Source organism: Mammaliicoccus sciuri (assembly GCF_002901825.1). Classification (GTDB taxonomy): domain Bacteria; phylum Bacillota; class Bacilli; order Staphylococcales; family Staphylococcaceae; genus Mammaliicoccus; species Mammaliicoccus sciuri. The sequence goes on from NZ_PPQD01000028.1 coordinate 7,317, forward strand.
CAATTTTCACACCGTAGTTTACAAGTTCTAAAAATTGATCAGGTCCTTTGGCAATCACCATTAATCTTTGAGAGTCATATTTACCATTTAATATGTTATCCGCAGCCTTTTTAACAGGTAATACACTTAATTTAACACCAGCTGGCGTTGCTAATTTAAGCCCACTTTTATCTACTGTACTTTCTGCGACAACATCATCAATAACCATAAGTCTTGTAATATCTAGCTTTGTCGTCCACAAATTTGCTACTTGCCCGTGAATCAGCCTACCATCAATTCTATTCGCTATAATTGTCATTTAAATCTCTCCCTTTTTTTGAATAAATTTAGGTTCTTTCACCAAATTAATTTCTTGGTTATATGTCCCTTCAGTATCAAAAATAATAATTTCATTTTCCCCTTCATGAAGCAGTGTTTTTGATATATATAGGGATGCTGTTGGTCCAACATTCCAATATCTACCTATATTCACGCCATTCACTAATACTACGCCTTTAGAGAAAGCGCTTACATCAATGTGCGTATTGTTTGCTTCATTTAACATAAACACATACCTGTATAATGCAGGTGTATCTTTAATCCATTCTTCTTCAAAATGCTCCTTGTTTAGTTGCTCTAATTGAATATGGAATTGTTCATAGTCTTGAACAAAGTGCAAATCTTGCATTAAACCTTGTCCTAAACCTTTTCTTTGTGTACTTGCAAGCAATTTATATCCATAATTTACACGTCCCATATTTTCAACGAGTATATCAATTTGAGGGTCTTCTGATTGTAATTCAGCTTCAAAAGTATCCCCGATTTCTTGTTGATAGGCCGTATAAACATGTTCACCATCTATATACATCTTTACTCTATCTCTTGCATCAACAATTCTAAATTTTTCAACAGGTGAATCTTTGTGTACTTTCGTGCGATAAAGCATGTAACCAAGTCCATCACCCGCTTCTTCCATCGTTTCTGGATATTTAGAAGTCGTCTTGTACGATATTTCATCTAGAACATTAAACAAACTGACTTTATCCTGTAGTTGAATATGTTTCAATTCAATAAAATCTTTTATTAACGGTTCTGCTTGTTCAATATGTGATATTTCTTCTTTGAGCATTTTCTGCAAATCATAATACTTTTGAGTCGGATTGCCCATTTCATTAAGAGGTGCATCATAGTCATAAGAAGTAATTTGAGGCAAATCTACCGAACCTCTAGCTGAGCAACCGTTCCAGAATCCATAATTCGTACCACCATGAAACATATATAAATTGATATGTCCTTGTTGAACGGCAGTTCTTACTTCAGCAACTAAATCATCACTTTCTCGTTTAATAATGTCGTCGCCCCATCGATTAAACCAACCATCCCAAAATTCCATACACATGAGCGGCCATTTTTTCTGAAATTCATCATGGAATGATTTTAAATTTTGAAAGTTTATATCAGTCTTAGATCCAAAGTTAGCAGTTGGTAAAATATGATCTTCAGCCATACTGCCTGCCCTCAAAGTTTGTGCCCATCCGCCATCAGATGTAAATAGTGGCACTGTTGTACCATGTTTAATCATTAAATCTTTAATCATATTTAAATATGATTTATCTTCACCGAATGAGCCATATTCATTTTCAATCTGCATCATAATAATAGGTCCATTATGATCAATTTGTAACGGCTTTAATATTTTAAATAATTGTGCATAATATCGGTCTACTTTATCGATAAATCTTTGGTCTGACGAACGAATTCTCATGTCTTTGTAATTGAGCAACCATGAAGGTAAACCTCCAAACTCCCATTCTGCACATATAAATGGAGATGGTCTTATAATCACGTATAGACCTAATTCTTCAGCCAACTGAATAAAGTGTTGAATATCTTTTTCGCCACTAAATTCAAAGTGTTCTTCCCAAGGCTCGTGATAATTCCACGGAATATAGGTTTCAACTGTGTTAAAACCGAGTGCCTTTAAATTGTATAATGAATGATACCAGTCATCCTTAGGTACTCTAAAATAATGAATAGCACCAGACAATATTTGAATAGGCTTATCATCTAATAAGAAATCAGTGTTAATTTCAAATTTATGCATCTTTACACCACCTGTTCTTTGTTTATCTTATTGGAGTTGCTGTCTTCTGTATGATGTTATTGAGCGTCTCTAAATTATGAATGCCTTCACTGTTCAACCATTCTTTAGCAGCTTCTTGACCTTGTTCTTTGAGTACAACAGTTCCACCTTGCCATGTTGCACGTCCGCATAATACACCATTGAAATGCGCACCACTTTCATGTGCAAAGACAAGTGTATCTTTAAATTGTTGTGAAGTTAAACCCCCACTTAAATATATGTAAGGTATTGAAGTTGCTGTCTCTTGCTCTTTAAAATATGATGCCGCTTCATCTTTACTAAAGACATATTCTTCTGCAAAACCTTCGACATAGTTCATATTAACGGGTGTTTCAACTTTAAGTACATCGACGTTATACTTTTCATCACTAAAAGCTTTCATCGCCTCTATCACTTTATGTGGTCTTACTTTAGCAAATGACCCGCCTTTTACATCACCTATTTGATCATCATAAGTTAAGATTTCTAATAGGAACGGAATATTCTCTTCGACCGTTTCTTGTCCAACTTGTTGTACTAAATCTTTCTTTACATTGTTAATATCGTCCGGTTCATCAACATCATAATAGATGAGTAATTTAATACCGTCAGCACCCATCTCTTTTAATTGTTTAACAGATAAACCTTCAACTAATCTTGGTAATCTACCAACTACTGATTTATCGTATCCTGTTTGTTCATAAGCTAAAATTAATCCAGCGTCTTTAGCCTTAGCTTGTATGCCCTCTTTACCATATTCAGGGTCTAATAGAATACTAGAACCACTTGGTGAAAGTGTTTCAGATACAAGTTTTTTAAATAATGCAATGTTGTCATCCGTTCCTTGTTCACCTAGTAATCTTTTGAGTGCACCTCTTTGGTCAACAGCAATTGCAGCGAATATCCCTTTGTCATCGACGAGTTTATTAATATCTTTATTTGTCATCCTAATTTCTCCACTCCCACTTTTTTGATTAAATCATCCACTTCTTGTTGAATGATTTTTCCCGTTGCAGCTTGCATCGCATTTGAAGTACCACATGCTAAAGCTGTTTGAATTGTCGTTACAGGATCTAAATCATGCTCCACACTATAAGCGATACCTGCTACAGTAGCATCTCCTGAACCTACAGGATTAACCGCATTTATGTTTGGTAAAGTTGCTTTGTAAATCGACTGTTTCAATTTAATAATCGCACCTTCAGAACCAAGCGTTACAAATACATCCACTTCTTTAAATAACTGATTTGTTTTTAGAATCTTGATAATGTCTTGGTGACTTAACTCCTTTTGATGAACTAAGTCTTCAAATTCTGATTGATTAGGTTTTATCGCATGAATATGAGCACACTGTCCTAAAATTCCTTTTAACGATTGTCCATCTATATCGACAATGTTGTAACTATGCGTTAATGTATTTAAAATTTTATTCATATATGCAGTCTTTGACTGATTCATTAACTTAGGTGTGCTTCCGCTGATGGTTACAACTTTATACTGATGCGCAATATCCGTTAATTGTTTAAGATACAAAGATTGCGATGCTTCAGATATTTCAGGTCCACCTTCAAGAATTTCAGTTTGATGTTCACCATCGTTAATCGCGATACACTGTCTTGTATTGCCTTCTATATCTATGAATTGAAGTTGAATATTTCTTTGTTCGAGTTGAGTTTGGATCCATTGTCCATTCGCTCCACCTAAATAACCTGTAGCTGTCACGTCTACACCTAAATCATTCAGAACTTTCGTCACATTTATACCTTTACCGCCAGCATTTTTAATCATTTGTGTCGGTCTATGCACTGCCCCAATTTCAAGACTTTCAACTTGATAGCTGATATCGATAGATGGATTTAATGTATTTGTCAAAATCATTCTTCTCACCCTTTAGCTATATGGATATATTGTTACCCCTTTAACAACACGATTGATAAAGCCATCTGGACTCGGATTATCAGGATTCAAACCAAGTTCGACAGATTTTTTGCTTGCTAGTAATTGACCAAACATTAAATAAATCAGCCCTATTTCAAAGTCATTATAATCCTCGATATTTGGTATTTGTGTACTTTCATCTGAAGATTGACCATCTAAAATAAGCAACTGGTACTTATCTTTAACTTTGTTTACTTCATTTAATAAGTCACTTTCATAGTCTCGTTTATATGTTTCATTACTTCTAAGTAATATAAAAATAGAACCTTTCTTTAATCCTGCTTTTGGACCATGTCTAAACCCTAATGTCGTTTCTCTAGCAATCTCAACATGACCACCTGTTAGTTCATTTAATTTTAAGCTAACTTCTTTAGTAAGTTCACCTAACAAGCCAGTTCCTACGTAAAATACTTTTTCAAATGATTTTTGTAATGTTTGATCTGCTAGTTCTTCCAAATATTCAAATACCGAATCTGCAGTATCATAAAAGTCATTCGTAATCGATCCGTTAAATAATAAATAACCTGCTACAAGCATTGAAGAAAAGCTTGATGTCATGGCTAATGATTTATCATTTGTTTGTTTAGGAAGTATGACTTTAAAAACATGTTTTAAACTTTCTTCAGTTGCTAAATAACCACTTTTATTATTTGTGATAAATAAATGATGTACGTTATCTGATAATTGTTCGACTAAATCAATCGTTGCTTTCGTTTCAGGACTGTTACCAGATCTAGCAAATGACACAATTAAATACGTCGCTTCTGAATCTATATACGTATTCGGACTCGTAACAAAGTGTGTCGTTGGCACAGATTCAAAATCCCACTTAGGCATTTGTTTCGTATCAATTGCTGTTCTTAAAATATCTCCGACATACGCTGATGACCCTGCACCAGTGAATAATACCTTTAACTTCCCAGTTGTGTTTTCCTCTATATCTTTAATGAATTTGTCAAAATCTGATTTAATATCCTTAATAATCTCTTCTGTTAATTGCCACATTTCAGGTTGTTGTTTAATCTCCGAATATGTGTCCGTTGTGTTTAACAATACTTTCCCCTCCAATATTGGTAATGTTGTCATAACCAGTTTGTATATATAAAGACTATATTAAGTCTACTGTGTACTTATAGTCTTTACCGCTTGCAACACTCTCTGTGTACTCAATAATCTCATCATTTACAAAACTATATCTTTCTATAAACATACAAGGATCATTAACATTTTTCTCTAAATGTTGCGCTTGTTCTTTAGTTATATTTTTTGCTGTTAATGTTTCATAAGCATGATTGATTTGAATTTGGTAATGAGTATTTAATGTTTCGTATAATGATACTTCATTAAAATCAAATCGATCCAACCCTTCGCAATTCTTTAAAGGTAAGTAACTAGTCTCAAATACTAACGGTTTATCATTGGCTAATCTTAACCTCTTAAGTTCATACACTTCTTGAAATGATTTGAGCTGCATTTTTTCTTGAATATAAATACTAGGCTTTACTCTTTGAATACTTATTACCTTTGTACTTGCTTTGTCGCCGCTTTTTTCAACTTCATCTTTGAAGCTATAAAGATTGTTCATCTTCTGATTATATTGATTACCTAATACAAAAGACCCTTTACCATGCTCTCTTTGAATTAAACTTTCTGCTTCTAAGTTATCAAGCGCTTCTCTAATCGTGATTCTGCTAACATCGTATTCATCGCAAAGCTTTCGTTCTGAAGGTAACTTGTCGCCTTCTTTGTATTCACCAGAAATAATCTTATCTTTAATTTTTGCATAAACTTGATAATATAAATGTGTATTTTTTAACATCTCAATCATTCCTATTCCAACTGGTTATAACCAGTTTTAATTATAAATCATTCTCTTTAAAATGTAAACGCTTTATAAAAATGTATATTTGCACTACTCTAACTTTTAGGTTGATATGGTCTTATGCTCATAAATATCGCTACAAGAGCGAGTATTAATAAGGAAGATGCAAATATCAATGCACCGTTATAGTTATTAGAACTTCCGATAAGGATACCTGCAAAATATGGTGCCACAACTTGTCCGAGACTATATATAAATGTAAGTAAAGCGACTAAATTTCTTCCTGAGACAGCACTCATGAGTTGACCACGAGACATAAATAAAGTCGTTAATCCTAAGAATGTCCCACCAAACAGACATGAACTTATGATTAAGGCTATAATATTATGCGAAAACACTGGTAAAATCACGCCGATAATTTGAAGAATGAAAGCTAAATATATCGCTTTAATAAATCCAATCTTATTGCCTAAAATAGACCAAAATACACATGAAGGTATTGCTGCCATACCGACAAACATCCAACTAAGTGCTGCGTATTCTTTTAAATCAGGAATAGATTCAACAATCGCAACTAAGAACGTACCTGTGACAATATATCCTGCACCTTCTAATAAATAAGCAATTGAAAAACATACCATAAACCATTTTGTATATAATGCGCTATTTTGATCATTTATATGTATTGCCTTTTGTTCTAAGTTGACAGGTTCTTTAATTTCTTTCATAAAGAATATAACTATAAAACCTAATATTAATGAAGCGATGCCTAAGATAATCCATGTTGATGCCCAAGTATTATAATCCGTATAAATTTGAATAAATATACTACTTGTAAATATACCAATCCCTACACCACTATATAAGAATCCAGATAAATGAGATTTCCCACCTTTATTTAAAGACTCGAGCACAACATTTGAAGCTAACACAAATACAGTACCACTTGTAATGCCAGCAATGAATCTTAAAATATTCCATACAAGAAAACCTTGCGTAACACCCATTAATAGAACAGAAATAATATTGATTAATAAATAAATTTTTAAATCTACCACTTTACTTTTAATAATTAAAAAGGTCGGAATCATCGCACCAATTAAATATCCTAAGTAATTTACCGTAGCCAGTAAACCAGCATTTTGGTTTGTTAAATGAGTCGCCTTTTGCATAAAAGGTAAAATAGGCGTGTACGAAAATCGCCCAATTGCCATGACAATAAATAGTGATAACATTCCTAGCAGTAATTGTTTATATGCTTTATTTGCTGACAATTTATGCACCTCATTTTCTATATTTAAACATTATTATCCTCCTCATAGCATTAATATACAAGATGAATTTATAGCAGAAAGATGAGGAAAATGAGGAGAATTATTGGTAATGAGTGTAGTAAGAGCTCTTGTGAACACTTCTGGCTAAACTTGTTCGTAACGGGGGCGTTAGTTACAAAACTCGAACGAAGTGTTACTATGGATAGCCTTAGTTACAAAACTCGGACAAAGTGTTACTATGGATAGCCTTAGTTACAAAACTCGAACGAAGTGTTACTATGGACTGCTTTAGTTACAAAACTCGGTCGAAGTGTTACTATGGATAGCCTTAGTTACAAAACTCGGACAAAGTGTTACTATGGACTGCTTTAGTTACAAAACTCGAACGAAGTGTTACTATGGATAGCCTTAATTACAAAACTCGGACAAAGTGTTACTATGGATAGCCTTAGTTACAAAACTCGAACGAAGTGTTACTATGGACGGCCTTAATTACAAAACTCGGCTGAAGTGTTACTATGGATTGCCTTAGTTACAAAACTCGAACGAAGTGTTACTATGGACGGCCTTAATTACAAA
>NZ_PPQD01000028.1:15040-38698 GCF_002901825.1 Mammaliicoccus sciuri
AACTAACACACTCAGTATTTGCACTTTCAGCCAAAACTGCTCGTAACGGTATCAGTATTTGCACCTTCAGCCAGAACTGCTTATAAAAAATGCCAACAAAATCACAGTTGTGACTTTGTTGGCATGATACGAGACTATTATTTAGGTCTCATTTTTATTTACTATTTTTTGTTTTTCTTCTACCTATGAAGAACAATGAACCTAATCCAGCTATAAGTGATCCAAATAATGCATATTGTGTATTATCAAGCTCACCTGTATTTGGTAATTCATTTTTATTTTCTTGTTTCTTAGCTTGTTCTTTTGGTTGCTCAGTTGTCGCTTTATCTTTACTTAATTCTTGTTTTGTTGCTTCAACTTTATCTTTGCTTGCTACTGGCTCAACTGGCTTTTGTTCTTCTTTATTTGTGTTAACTTGTTCTTTTGCTGGTTTAGTTGTTGGTTTAGTGCTTACATTAACAACAGGCTCAGCTTTTTGATCTGGTTTAACTGTTGGTTGTTGGTCTTTAGTTGGTTCTTGTTTTTGGTCAGTTGTTGGAGCCGTTTTTTGATCCGGTGTTGCTGTTGATGGCTGATCTTTTGTTGGCTCTTGTTTATTATCTGGAGCTGGACTTGGTGTTGGTTCTGGACTTGGTTCCGGAGTCGGCTTTGGACTTGGTTCAGGAGTCGGCTCTAGACTTGGTTCCGGACTTGGTTCTGGTGTCGGTTCTGGACTTGGTTCTGGTTCTGCTACTGATGCTCCTGGAATAGCTTTATCAAAAATAACGCGTGTTGTGTATTCTTTATCAGTATTATCATAAGGATTTACGATACGTGATTTAGATATTAGTGATGTCACACCTAATGGTACTTCAACTTTCACAATACGCTTCTCACTATCTTCTGCTAATATTGTTGTATTTAGTTTTTCTTCACCATTATATAATTCAAAATTTTTCCAGAATTCAGGACGTAATAATGTAAACTTAATAAATGTTTTTCCATTTTCATGGCTTACTTTTGAAGGATGTTCAAAAAATCGGTCCGTTATTGAATTTGAATCATTATTTTCTTTTTTTACAACGAAACCAAAGTCTTCTCCTTCATTGTCTGCAGATACAGTAGTTCCGTCTGTATTAGTTGGTTCCGGACTTGGTTCTGGAGTTGGTTCTGGAGTTGGTTCTGGAGTCGGCTCCGGACTTGGTTCTGTATTGTCAGTTGCATCTCCTAAGTCCTTAATTCTTACATGGTATGAACCTTCATAATCAATATTTGTTGTTATTAAATGAATTTTAATGATTGCATTATAGAAATCTTTACCTTCTACAACAGGGAATAAGATTGTTCTTGTATCTTTTTCACTATCTTTGCTAATTGTAATTGGACGTTTATATCCATCTTCACCTTCTACTTGGAAATCTTTCCACATTGAATCATGCTTTAATGTAATAGCTAACATCTTCTTACCATTATACTCAACTAATTTAGCTGGGTGTTCAACTTCAAAGTCCATATGAGATTCATCCTCTTTAGAACTATGTAATACTTTAAAGTTTCTGTCTTTTGCTTTTGAAGTATCTACATTGGTAACTGGTGCTTTTTCAAATTCTGTAACTGCAGATTCTAATTCTTTAGCTAATTTATCTTTAAGTCCTTTTAATACTTCTTGAAGTTGCGGTTTTTCATCATCAGAAACTTTATCGATTAATTTCTCAAGCTCACGAACTTTATCTTCTAAAGTAACAGCTTTATCATATTTCTCTCTATCTTTTTGTTTCTTATAATCATCTGCTGTTGCATAGTTAGATGCGTCTTTAGTAATTGGTTTATCAAATACTATATGACCAAGTTCATGTTCAGTCTTACTATCAAGTGCAAGTACAGTTCCTTTTACTTTTAATTCTTGCGTATTTTTATTAACTTTGACTCTAATAGTAGCTACTTCGTTATCCGTATCATATGAAACAACTTCATAGTCTAACTTTTTATCGCCATCAAATAAATCAAACTCAACCCATGTTGAAGGTGCATCCACACGTAATTCTAAAATAGGTTGATCGCCATCAAAAACAATATTTGCTGGATCTTTAATCATAGCAGCATAATAGAATATTTCTGAATTATCTTTAGGATTAATAACTTTAAAGTTAATTGGTCGTTTTTCACCATCAACTGGTTTATTATGAATTTCTTTGTTTTTAACATCTTCTCTTAATTTAGAAGTTTGATCTTGATCCGCTTTAGGAGTTTCTGCATCTACTTTTGGTGATTCAGGTTCTGTTTTTGGTGCCTCTGCATCTGCTTTAGGCACTTCTGGAACTACTTGAGATGCATCTGGAATAGCTTTATCAAAAACAACGCGTGTTGTTAAATCGTAATCATAAGTATCACCATAAGGGATATATAAATGCAATTTAGATATAAGTGTTGATACACCTGTAGGTACTTCAACCTGTACCATACGCTGCTCTTCAGTATCTTCTATAATTGTTGTGTTAAGTTTTTCATCACCATTATATAATTCAAACTTCTTCCAAAACTCAGGACGTTTCAATGTAAAGTTAACCAATGTTTTTCCATTTTTATGGATTATTTTCGCAGGATGTTCAAAATAAAGATCTGATACTGATGTTGCATCCTTTTGTTCTTTTTTCACAACGAAACTAAAGTCTTGTCCTTCATTGTCTGCAGATACTATATCTTCATCTTTGTCTGCAGGTACTTTATCTTCACTTGGTGTTTCTGCTTTCGGTGTTTCTTCTGTTGCTTTGTCATCTTTCGGTGTTTCTGCTTTTGGAGCTTCTTCTTTTGGTGCTTCTGGAACAGCCTCATCAAAAATAACGCGTGTTGTATATTTGTTATCATAATTAATAAATGGTACAACGATATGTACTTTTGATGTAAGTTCTGAAACGCCTGATGGTACTTCAACTTTAACAACACGTTTATCATCATTTTCTTCTAATGTTGTCATATTAAGTTTTTCGTCACCATTATATAATTCAAACATTTTCCACCAATTAGGGTTTAATAATGTGAAATTCACATATGTTTTTCCATTTTCATGGCTTACTTTTGAAGGATGTTCTAAATAATCATCCATTACTGATTTTGCATCTTCTGCTTCTTTCTTTACAATAAATCCAAAGTCATGTGCTTCATTTTCTTCAGATACAGCACTTTCCTCTTTATCGGTAGTCGCTTCAGTTTTTACATTGTCTTCCGCTTCATCAGATCCAACCGCTGATTCTAATGTTTCATCTTCAGGAAATACTTGTGTTTCTTTACTTGGGTCTGTTGTATCAGGTTCTTCTTTTGCTTCAGGTTCTTCTTTTGCTTCAGATTCTTCTCCCGAACTTGTTCCATCATCTGCAGTTGAATCGTCTGCAGATACACTATTTGCACTTGCATCATCTGCATTTACATCTGACGAGTCAGTCGCATCAGAACCTTGAATTTCTTCAGTTACACCGTCATTACTTTCTGTTTCATTATCTACATTTTCTGCAGCTGGTGCTTCTGCTGTTTCTGCAGCCGAAGCATCGTCTGCCGCTACTGGCTCACTTTGACTATCTTCAGTAGTAGCCGCCGCTTCATTTACTGTATCAGCTTTATCTTCCATTGCATTAGCTGTTTGACCTGCTCCCAAAAATAGAGTCGCACCAATAGCAATAGAAGCTATTCCTCCCGACAATTTTCTAATAGAAAAATGATGTTGCTTCTTGATTGTTGAACGATTCTTGTTGTGCTCGTGTTGTGTTGTCATATTCATCTCTCCCGTAAATTAAAGTCGATAATGATAATCGTTATCATTTGTCAATTCAAAATTATACCATCTAATCAAAATTTTAGGAATATACAAATGGATATTTTTGTCATTTTTTTGTTAGATTATACTCGTCTAAATGAGCGCATAAAAAATCAGCTTAGGATATGTTCATCCTAAACTGATTTCACATTTTTTATTCAGCTACTTTTATAACTTGTTTACCAAAATTATCACCAGTAAATAACTTACGGAATGCATTTGGAATTTGATCAAACCCTTCGTCTATTGTAACTTCGGATTTAATTTTCCCTTCTTGTACCCATTGTGCTAACTGTTCACTTGCTTCTTTAATATCTTCATTAAATTGTGCAACAATGAATCCTTGCATCAATGCTTGGCTTTTAATCAATGTTTGTTGAATACGTGGTCCAATGTCTTCGCCTTTAAGATTGTATGAAGAAATTGCGCCACAAACTGGTATACGTGCAAATTTATTTAAATGTTTAAACACTTCATCTGAAAGTGCACCGCCAACATTCTCAAAATAAACATCTATACCATTTGGAACTGCTTGTTCTAATGCTTCAGCAAAATTATCTTTCTTATAATCTATACCTTCATCAAAACCTAATGTTTCAGTTAAGTAATTTACTTTCTCTGATCCACCTGCAATACCTACTACGTGCGCACCTTTCAACTTAGCAATTTGTCCTACGACAGATCCAACCGCACCGGATGCAGCTGAAACTACAACTGTTTCTCCTTCTTGAGGTTTACCAATTTTCAAGAGTCCTTGATAAGCTGTCATACCAGGCATACCGAGTACACTTAAGTATAGATATAACGGTACTTCATTTGATGGAATTTTAGTAACATATTTTTCATTGATTGTTATATATTTTTGCCAAGGTAAAATACCTGTTACAATATCGCCTTCTTTAAGGTCAGAAGCATTTGATTGAACGACTTCTGCAACGATATGGCCGTTAAATGGTTTATCTAATTCATAAGACTGCGTATAACTTTTAGAATCATTCATACGTCCTCTCATGTATGGATCTACAGAAACATATATTGATTTTAATAACACTTCTTCATTATTTGGTTCTTTCACTTCTATTTCTTCATAACGAAATACATCATCTTGAGGGATACCTTCAGTTCTTTTAGCTAATACAATTTGTTCATTTTTCATGGATTATCCTCCTCATTTATAAAAAGTAATTACTTACTTTACGCTTGTAAATATTAAACATGATTATGAATTGAGTCAAACAGTCTGTTCGTAATTTAATTTTTTTATAACTTTTATCATATTTTATTTATAATTCACTAAATTTTCAAATTAAATACATAATAATTCCTTTTTTAAAACAAAATTACACTAATCGAATTATTTAAACATATAGAATTTTTAGACAAATCTCTGTATAATTGTCTGCCGGAGGTGCAACATGAATCAATTTTTCAAGAAGAAAGAACACCTTTCTTCTCAATCAAATAAAAAACTTAAAAAAACACTCGGCGCTTTTGATTTAACCATGCTTGGAGTCGGGGCTGTTGTTGGTAGTGGTATTTTTATTTTACCCGGTGAAATATCTTCAACAATAACTGGACCTGGAATTATGCTTTCATTTATTATCGCTGCAATCGGATGCGGTTTAGCAGCTTTATGTTACTCTGAATTTTCATCAAAAATTCCTCAAGCTGGTAGTGCCTATACATATAGTTATTATGTTTTTGGTGAAGGTATTGCATGGATATTAGGTTGGGCATTATTACTTGAATATGGTTTAGCAATCGCAGCAGTCGCAAGTGGCTGGTCTTCATACGTCGTTAATTTACTATCTGGTATGAATATCCATATTGTAAAAGCATTATCTGGTTCATATGACCCATCTAGTGGTCATTATTTTGATTTACCAGCATTTATTATCATTATGATCATTGGCGCATTATTAATTATTGGCGTAAAAGAATCTACACGTATCAATAATATTATGGTTATTGTCAAAATAATGGTTGTCCTACTCTTTATAATAGTAGGTATTTTTTATGTTAAACCTGATAATTGGAGTCCTTTCTTACCATTTGGTTTCAATGGTGTGTTAACAGGTGCTTCAATGGTGTTCTTTGCGTATATTGGATTTGATGCAGTATCATCTGCAGCTGAAGAAGTTAAAAATCCTCAAAAGAACATGCCAATCGGAATTATTGGTGCATTAACGATTTGTACCATTTTATACATTATTGTTTCAGCTGTACTTACTGGTGTCGTACCATATCAAAATTTAGAAGGTGTCGGTGCACCAGTTGCATATGCATTACAATCCATTAATCAAAATTGGATAGCTGGATTCCTGTCACTAGGTGCAATCGTTGGTATGACAACAGTTATCTTCGTCATGTCTTATGGTGGAACGCGTTTAATATTCGCGATGAGTAGAGATGGTTTACTACCAAAAGTCTTCTCTAAAACGAATCAAAAACAAACACCCGTACAAAATACTGTCATACTCACGTTATCTATGGGAATCGTATCAGGTCTTGTACCTTTATCAGAACTCGCTTCACTAATTAATATCGGTACATTATTTGCATTTTGTACAGTTTCAATAGGCGTTCTGTTCTTAAGAAGAAATCGATCATTACCATCAGAAGGTTTTAATGTACCTTTATATCCCGTATTACCAATCGTATCCTTTATAATCTGTTTATACTTGATGACAAACTTAACACGTACAACTTGGATTGCATTTATTATATGGTTTATTTTAGGTATTATCATGTACTTTACGTACGGAATAAGACACTCAAAATTAAGACCCAAATAAAATTTTCAATTCCAAGATTTCAAAATTTACAATTCTATCGCTTTCTGTCATGATTCAAATATAGAAATCAAATTGATAGAGAGAAAGAGGTTATCTTATGTTAATCATAAATGCGAAGTTTGAAGTTCAAGCACAAGCAGTTGAACAATATGAAGCATTGATTAAAGATTTAGTAGCATCATCAAGACAAGAAACCGGAAAAATCGGTTACGAACACTTCAAATCAACTGAGTCAGACAATACTTATTTAATGTATGAAATTTGGGAAAGCCAAGAAGCTATAGAAACACATAATAATAGCGAACACTTCCAACAATTTATTAAAAGTGTGAAACCATTATTATCCGGCCCTTCAGATATTAAAGTAAGTGCAAGCAAAGAATAGAACTTACTCATAGCTGAAGAATCCTATAAATAAACGAATAAGCATATCACTTATCTGAGAAACTCAGAAAATAAAGTGAAATGCTTATTTTTTGTGTGATTATGTTGAGCTAACTACCATTATTTCGAATTCTGGTAATTAGGTGGGCGCTCACTTAGAGACACTTCTCGGAATTCTGTCCCTAACAGCACCTCTTACGGACATTTCTCTGAATTCTGTCCCTAACAGCACCTCTTACGGACACTTCTCGGAATTCTGTCCCTAACAGCACCTCTTACGGACACTTCTCGGAATTCTGTCCCTAACAGCACCTCTTACGGACATTTCTCTGAATTCTGTCCCTAACGACACCTCTTACGGACACTTCTCGGAATTCTGTCCCTAACGACTCCTATATCAAACTAAATTCAACCAATTTCTACTTCCAAACTGGTTTATCTGATCCTCTGACCATCAAGACTGTATCGTAATGTCCTGGTGTTTCACTCATTTCTACTTGATCTGTCACACCTACATAAGTTCCAAGTGGGGTTTCTGCTTCAAATTGTTCTGGCGCTACTGCACGATGTTCTTCATTACTATTTGCTACTTCTTGTGCATAATCTTTATCAAATATACCTAGAGACATTAAATACGCAGACACTTTACTTAATGATACAGACACACTATAACTACCACCTTCTACTGCTCGTCTTTCTAATGCTTTAATTGTACCGAGTTCTAACAACCATGAAATAACGTAATCATTTACAACGACAATTGGTGGCAATGCGGGTTGTTCATCTGTTCCTTCTAAACTCATAACACCTGTGACACTTCCTGCCGTCTGATCAAATCCATTTCTATCTGACCATGGTCCTGCATGTCCATGTAAATTAACAGACGCATGTATGATACCGGGTTTCTTCTCTGCTAATGCTTCAGCTGTCACATTATATTTTTCCATAAATCCATGTCTTTTATTGATGAAGAATATATCTGCATCACTTAACAATTCATCAAATTTATCTCTATGTGACTGTTGATTTGTGATATCTAAATAAGTTGAACGCATTCCGACATTAGAAGTTAAATACATTGTTTCTACTTCTAACTCAGTTGGTCGCCATACATTGAGTACGTCCGCTCCATGAAGTGCTAAACCTCTACCTAGTCCTGCTCCTGCTATAACATGCCCCATTCCTAATGCTCTTATACCACTTAATGGTTGTTCTGGGTTCTCAGTGAATGGTATCGGTTCAGATTCTCCTATTTTCTTAATTTCAATCAGTTCTGATTCTGCAATATATTTAAACTGTTCTTCTTCAACAAACTCTTCAACAGAACGTACGAGCGGCATCACGATACCTTTTTTAGAACCCGATTCCTCTAATTCTTTACCATTCCACTGTTTAATCGCTTTAGTAACCGCTTCTTTCGTTCCTCGACAATCTAATAAATCCAATACATGTTCTTTAGCATTTGGATAAGGATTTAATGGCATTACCCATCTATTATCTTTCGTTTCATAAAAATTAAATCTAAATGGTGTATGTGGATCTTCTTGACCTTTTGCTGGAAATCCATTTAATGTTTCCCATTTTCGTTCGTAAAAAGGGGATAACCTTTTTAATGCTTTTCTAATATCGACATGAATATCTTGTCCATTACCACCTCGAACTTGCCATAAATGAGCTAAAGCGACTGATTTAGCTGCCAATCCCAATCCTGCTAATCCGGCAATTCGTAATGTACTTGGTAACACTGGATCTTTACCATAGAATGTAACGTTACCACCACTATCTGCAGTCGTATAACCAACTGAATTAAGAATTTCTTCTAAAGCTGCATTTAAATCAAAGTGATCGTCAGTTACTCTATTCTGTTTATTATTTAACAACGTTTCTTTCAATATTTCGGCATCTTGTTTCAATATGTTCTCCTCCAATATTTTTCATATTATTATTATAAAAATGTTCGACTTAAAAAAACAATGTGTGTAAAATGAGAAAAGCAACACATTTTCAAATTATGTTGCATTCATAAGAAGGTGAATGATTTGGACAAGAAACAAAAACAATCCAGAAACAAAATACAGAATGCATTGTTAACATGTTTAAATACAACGAGCATTCAGTCCATAACAGTTAAACAGTTATGTGAAGAAGCTCAAATCAATCGTTCAACGTTTTATAGACATTATCCATCAATTGATGTATTAACGTCTCATACGATATCAAGTTACTTTCAATTACTATTCGGTGAGCCTTATAAATTTTATTTAAAACATCACAGCATTAGCGAATCACAATTCTATATTGCTAATAATATCTTTAGCCATATATCCCACAACGCATTTTTCTATCAAACGATGTTCAAACACTACCCTAATTTCTATATTTTGCTTAAAAATCATATTCATCAAAGATATATTATCTTTTTCGAAGATACTGGCGTTCAAAATGACATGATATTAGATAAAGACATTGTCGCTGAATATGTTGCGGCGGCTTATGCAGGTATGATACAAGGATGGGTCATTAGAGCATTAGACACCCCACCTGATGAAATGGCACAAAGATTAATCACACTTAATTCGACAGGTCCCATCAAATTATTAATAGACGCAGAGAAAAAGCCAAGGCAATAAAATCATTTGCCTTGGCTTTATTATAAATTACATAAATTCTGATATTGTTTCTACTATTAAATATATATTAAGCACACTTAGAACTACTGCGAGTATCCAAGATATAATATTAACCCATCTTTTATTGACGAATTGTTTACCCATGATCTTTGGATTACTTGTCGCCATGATTAATGGAATAATACTAAATGGTAAAGCTAAACTTAAAAATACTTGTGTGAAAATTAATAAATCTTCTATTTTTGTATCGCTTGATCCATATAACCACAAACATAGAAATACTGGTATAACTGCGATAACTCTTGTAATGATTCTACGTACCCATGGTTTAAGTTTAATTTTTAAGAAACCTTCCATAACAATTTGTCCTGATAAAGTACCTGTTATTGTAGAATTTTGGCCTGAAGCTAATAATGCTATCGCAAACAGTGTACTCATAACAGCGCCACCTATAGCACCGCCTACATGAGAGTGACTTAAAGCATCATATAAATCAAAGAATCTACCTAAAGCTTCATGACTACCAAAGAATAATGCTGCGCCTAATACTAATAATAAGCAATTAATGATAAACGCAATTGTTAATTGAATATTAGAATCGATTGTTGCGTATTTAATCGCACTTTTTTTACCTTTATCTGTTCTTTCATAATTTCTAGACTGAACAATTGATGAATGTAAATATAAGTTGTGTGGCATAATTGTTGCACCAATAATACCTAACGCAATGTATAAAGCGCCTTTATTCGTAACAATTTCAGAACTTGGTAAAAATCCTGCCATTAAGGAACCAGCATCAGGTGAAGATAGATACACTTCAAACATAAAGATAATAAGAACTGTAAATATAAGTACACCTACAATTGCTTCTATTTTTCTAAATCCGAGTTTAATAATTAAAAGTAAAAGTAAAACATCTAATACTGTGATCGTTACCCCTAAAGTCAATGGAATGTTAAACAGTAAATTTAATGCAATAGCACTACCAATTACTTCAGCAATATCAGTTGCCATAATTGCTAACTCTGCTAAAATCCAAGCAAATACGCCTAAAGACTTATTAGTCATATGCTCTGTAACTTGTGCTAGATCCATCCCACTTGCTATACCTAATCTTGCACACATGCTTTGTAACAGCATTGCAGATAAACTAGATATTAAAATCACAAATAATAATATATAACCGTACTGAGCCCCACCAGACATTGACGTAATCCAGTTACCCGGATCCATATATCCGACTGCTACAAGCAAACCAGGACCTAAATACATTAGGAACTTTCTAAAAGCATTTGCTTCAGCATCAAAAGAGACCGTACTATTAATTTCTTCTAAACTTTTGTCCATTTCTAACACCTCTATATCAAGAGGATATACCTATTTATCTAATTTGTAAACATTTTAATTAGGGTAACCTAAACTTTTTGTTATAAAAAAGAATCCAAAGCACATAATGTGCCTTAGACTCTTAAAATATTATACATTTTCTTCTTTCACTAAAGGATTGTCAGGTTTAATAAAGAACCACATGATGATTGCGAATGCTACTGGAACCATCATTAATTGTAGTGTCATTGTCCAACCAATTTTATCTGCTAATAAACCAGCTAAGATTGGACTTAATAATGCACCAATATTACCCCATAAATTCATCCAACCTGAAACTGTACCTGAGAAGTTACGTCCTAAATCTGTAGCAGTTGCCCAGCTCATGCCCATTGATAAACCTACACCACCAAGACATAAAGATAACCAGAAAATATTCATATATAAGTTATCTGTAGCTAACGCAAAGTATAGTGATATACAGAATACTACAAATCCAGTAATTGCGATTACACCACGTGCAACAAATTTAGATTTACCTGTAGATAAAATTTTATCTGAAATTGTACCACCTAGCATAATCAATATAAACATTGCTAACCAAGGTGCACCAGCGATAAAGCCCATTTCTTTAAATTCCACATGATATTCTTCGTGAATATATGTAGGTAACCAAATTAAAAATAATGTGATAACAAATTGTACAACGAAATATTGTGCAGCAATTGCATAGAAACTGAAACGTTTGAAGAATACATTCCAAGGTGCAGTTGTTTTACCTGTATTTACAACGTCACGTGTTTCCATAATAAATCTTTTTTCTGCTTCATTAACCATTTTATGTTGTTCTGGTAAATCTTTAGCGATAATCACCCATAAGATTGCAATTAATATGCCAACTAAACCGAAAATATAGAATACTGCTTGCCAACCAAACGCGTTCATAATTGCGATTGTAACTATTGGTGCAATTACTGGACCGAAGTATGAACCTGCTAATAATGCAGAAGATGCACGACCTTTTTCATTCTTATTAAACCAGTAACTATTAAATACAGCATTTGATGGATACATAGGCGCTTCACCTACACCAAATAAGAATCGTACAAAGTATAGTAAGCCATGGTTTTTCACAATACCTGTAAGAATTGTGAAAGCACTCCACCATAATAATGCGATTGTTAACATTTTCTTAGGACCAAACTTTTCAGCTAATATTCCTGAAGGTACTTGCATTAAAGCATAACCAAGTGAGAAGAATGATGCTAATAGCCCGAATTGAGCTTTACTCATATTTAAATCTTCCATCATAGGTCCGGCGATAATAGAGATGTTTGAACGATCCATATATGCGATAATTCCTATAATAAAGAATGCAATTGCAAAAAACCATCTTATATTAGTTCTTTTTTCTTTCATAAATATCCAACTTTCTTAATTAATTTCCCTTCAAATTCATGCGGTCATATGATGACTCTATTTATTAATAAGTTGAATATAGCACAAACAGGAAACGCTTACAACATAAATTTTAAAGATTTATAATATTATTTCATTGTGAATAAATACACAAATATATAAAATTAAAACCCAGACATATGCCTGGGCTCATGTATTATTCTTTTTCATATGGAATAACATTATCACCATATTCATCTTTAATATATTTCTTCATTTCTTTAGACTGAAGTACTTTCAGAAGTTCTTGGAATTTCTTATCATTTTTATGACCTTCTTTTACAGCTAATATATTCGCAAATGGTGATGATTTATCTTCAATTGCTATCGAATCTTTTACTGGATTCAGTCCATTATCAATTGCATAGTTTGAATTCATAATCACTAAATCACCTTCACCACTGTTATATGTTTTAGGTAAAAATTCTGCGCCTTGTTTGTTATTAAAGTTCAAATTCTTTTTATTTTCTATAATATCATCAAATTTAGCATCTTCAATTTTCACCTTTGGATCTATTTTGATCAATCCTTCATTAACAAAGAATGATAAAAATCTTCCTTCTTCTGCTGGGTTGTTAGACACATAAATTGTTGCGCCATCAGGTAAGTGTTTCAAATCTTTATGTTTTTTACTATAAACACCCATTGGCGTTGTGAAAACTTTTCCTACCTCTTCAATTTTATATCCATGTGTTGCTTTTTCAGCTTTTAAGTAAGGCACATGTTGAAATAGATTTGCATCGACGTCACCTTTATCCAATAATTTGTTTGGCACTTTATAGTCATTTACTGTTTTAACTTCTAAGTCATAACCTTTTTCTTTCATTTTTTCCTTCGCATGTTCAACCACATCGCCATGCGGAGCCGGAGAAGCTGCTACCGTAATCTTTGTATTTTCACCTCCACTCGATTTCCCACACGCAGATAATAATAAAATAATACCGATAAAACTAACGAACTTTACGAGTTTCCTCATATGTATACACGCCTCTTTCCAAAATAAAATTTAAAATAAAAAAACTTTCCCTAAAAAAATTAGAGAAAGTTAGATAAACCTCCTCTCATCTTCAAAAGTTTAGACAAACTTTATGTGAATTAGCACCTTTCCAAATAGAAGGTTGCTGGGCTTCATAGGGCACATCCCTCAGCCACTCTTGATAAGAGTCTTTTATTATTTTTATTAATCCTATCATCGTACTCAAGATTAGTCAATTTAAAATTTTACACCGGAGAATGAGGGGATGGTTTGGATGGCGGTGATAAGAGCATTAAGATATGTGAGTTTGGTGAAAGTTGTGGGTAATATAGGTATGAAGCCATGACTTAGTCCATCTCTTTGCTTTATTCAGTACTTAAGCCATGACTTGGGCCATCTCTTGGCTTTATTCAGTACTTAAGCCACGACTTTCACCATCTCTTGGCTTTATTCGGTACTTAAGTCAAGACTTTTACGATCTCTTGGCTTTACTTGGTACTTAAGCCACAACTTTCACGATCTCTTAGCTTTACTCGATACTTAAGCCATGACTTGGACCATCTCTTGGCTTTATTCGGTACTTAAGCCAAGACTTTCACCATCTCTTGGCTTTACTCACCACTTAAGCCATGACTTCCTCATTTTTCTATACTTATCTCTCAAATCTTCTTTAACTACGCGACTCTATTAATCGAATTCTACTATTATTCATGTGTCTCGATACAAAAACTTTCTACATTACAATGTGGACATAATAGCTTTCTTGTTTGATAAGTATGATTAGATTTGAACCATTCTGAGAAAATCGGTTTAAATTCATTTTGGCAATTTGGACATAAGTAACTTACAACAGCATAATATTTTTTAACGGCAAATGCTGCATACAATAGTACGAACGGATAAACGATGATAACTGGCTTCCATTTTTTCTTTGTTATCGCCATGGCAATGCTTGTATATTGGCCAATACCGACAATCATAGATACAAACATAAATTTACTTCTAAATTTTTTCATTAGTTGATGCTTTTTAGATTTATTTTTTAAATTCAAGATATTAGATACTGGATATTCGCTTTCTTCACTTATATTATTTTTAATAAACTGAATTTGTTTCAATTGGTCACTTTCGTTTCGAATATTTTCCTCTAGCTCAATGATTTTTTCACTTAACAGTACATTGAGTGTGTTGATAGACTCATTTGATTTCAACAAAGCTTTAATTTCTTTCAAAGAAAAATTCATATCTTTCAAAATCAACACAATCTTTAATTGATTCAAATCCGCTTCTGTATATAATCTTCTATTATTTTCTGATGTTTCACTTGGACTGACAATTCCTTTCTTATCGTAATACTGTACTGTACGAACTGTTACATGACATACCTTGGCTACTTGTCCTGTAGTCATTTGCATACTAACCACTCCTCGTATTAATAGATTTTATACTTATATTCTATTTTATGACGTAGCGTCACAATCAACTTAAAAATACAAATTAATTTACTTTATAGCCAGTCAGACTGCCGGAACTCTAAAAATCTTTCATCTCCATAAAATTGGTATATACAGCCATTTGAAAACGTTTGATATTTACAACGAAATTTGACTATTAATTTCATAAGCGTATAATATTGACCCGTGCTTTAATTTTAACAATAAAAACAAATAAAAATTGATTAAAAATTAGAATGGGAGATTTGATGAGTAATCATAACGAAAACAAAAAAATTAACCTGACCCAACTCGTACTATTAGGACTTGGTTCATTAATCGGTTCTGGATGGTTATTTGGGGCATGGGAAGCATCATCAATTGCAGGTCCTGCTGCAATTTTATCTTGGATTATAGGCTTTGTTGTTATAGGATCTATTGCTTATAACTACATTGAGATTGGAACAATGTTCCCACAATCAGGTGGTATGAGTAACTACGCGCAGTATACACATGGTTCACTGCTTGGTTTCATAGCATCATGGGCTAACTGGGTATCATTAGTAACGATTATCCCTATCGAAGCTGTATCAGCTGTTCAATACATCAGCTCTTGGCCATGGGATTGGGCTAAACCTACTAGCCAACTTATGCATGATGGTTCAATAAGTAATATTGGATTATTTGCAGTGTTTATTATCATTATTATTTTCTCATTATTAAATTATTGGTCAGTTAAACTATTAACATCATTTACAAGTTTAATATCATTCTTCAAATTAGGTGTGCCACTTGTAACGATTATTATGTTAATTATTTCTGAATTTGATACAGGAAACTATGGTTCGTCATTAGGAGAATTTATGCCGTATGGTAGTGCGCCAATATTTGCTGCTACAACAGCATCTGGTATTATATTCTCATTTAATGCCTTCCAAACAATTATTAACATGGGATCTGAAATTCAAAATCCTGAAAAGAATATCTATCGCGGTATCTTAATTTCACTTTCTTTAAGTGCTGTATTATATATTATTTTACAAAGTACGTTTATCACATCTATGCCAACAGACATGCTTTCTGAAAGTGGTGGTTGGAGCGGTATTAATTTCGACTCACCATTTGCTAACTTAGCCATCATATTAGGTTTAAACTGGTTAGCTATTCTATTATATTTAGAAGCCGTTGTATCACCATTTGGTACAGGTGTTTCATTCGTAGCGATTACTGGTCGTGTATTACGTGCAATGGAGAAAAACGGTCATATTCCTAAATTCTTAGGTTCTATGAACGAAAAATACAACATTCCACGTGTCGCAATTGTATTTAACGCTATTGTCAGTATGATTATGGTTTCATTATTTAGAGATTGGGCAGTATTAGCAAGTGTTATCTCTACAGCAACACTTGTTGCATATTTAACTGGTCCAACAACTGTTATTTCATTAAGAAAAATGGCACCGAATATGCATAGGCCATTCCGTGCGAAAATGCTTGGCTTTATGGCGCCATTTTCATTCGTTGTTGCATCACTCGCAATATATTGGGCTATGTGGCCAACAACAGCACAAGTTATATTTATTATTATTTTAGGTTTACCAATTTACTTCTTCTATGAATATAAGACAAATTGGACAAATACTAAAAAACAAATCGGTGGGAGTATTTGGATCATTGCATATCTTATCATACTTGCTTTCTTATCATTTATCGGAAGTAAAGAATTTAACGGACTTAATTGGATCCACTACCCATATGATTTCATCGTCATTGCAGTTGTTGCACTTGTATTCTATAAATTAGGTACAACAAGCTACTTTGAAGGTATTTATTTCAAACGCGCGAAGAAAATTAATAAAAAAATGAAAGAAAACTTACCTGACGAATCACAAGAATAATTATTATTTAAAAGCAATCGCTAATCGAGCGATTGCTTTTTTTATGTTCTTATCCCCTTTTCACTCCTTTCTTTACATAAGTTATCCCTACTATGTATTCAATTTTAATAATATTCATGCATTTGCAATAATTCGTTGTGTCTTACAAACGTTGTCATATCAATATAATCACAAAGGTGTACACAAAAGTTAATAACATTTGTGATTAAAGCTTGTACAACTCTTTGATGACCTGTGTTAAATTATGATTAACAACAAAGGAGGTATTCAAAATACAAAAAGAAAACTTTAATATCATTTCAGAAATGATTAAAAACCCAAAAGTAAAAGGCAAAGACTTAGAATCAATGTTTAACATTTCACGAAGACAGCTTGGGTACAGGATTCAAAAGTTAAATGACTGGTTTAAAGAACATGATTATCCGGAAATCGAACGAACTAGCCAAGGTTATTTTATCGTTGATGACACCATTAAAGATTTTCTTAATGTTCCAATTGAATCCACCTATCAAGAGAATGAGCAGGTATATACGGCATACCAACGTGCACACCTCATTTTATTGATGTTGTTTAGTGAAGAAGAAGGCCTTTCATTAAATCACTTCTCAATTGATTTAGAAGTCAGTAAAAATACCATTCTAAATGATATTAAGAAATTGAAAGAACTTCTACAACCATACGAAGTTAATCTGAAATATAGTCGTACTAATGGTTATTACTTAGCTGGTAGTGAATTTGAAATTCGAAGGCTTCTTATGAGGCTCATCGATAAAGTCTTTACGATGCATATTGCTCAGTCTGATATCATCAAAAGTTTAAGTATTATTGATGAAAAAATTGAATTAATCAATAAACAAATCACTAAAATCGAACAATATTTAGACAGAAAATTCATTGATCAAAGTACACAAACATTACCTTATAAACTTTATTTAATTTTACGAAGAATTAAGCATGACAAAATTGTTTCATCATTTTCTATAGGATACGATGATTTATCGGATACGAAAGAGTATCAAGCAACAGAAATTTTGACATCGAACTACCCAAATATTCCAAGACAAGAAAAGTTATTCATTACTTTACAGTTGCTGTCTACGAGTGTTCAGTGGTCAGATGTCAGTGATGTTCAACATATTCCAGAACTCAAAAAGGCACTTATAGACATGATCGTACAATTTGAAAAAATTACTTTTATTAAATTTAACGATCGAGACTCTTTGATTAACCAATTAATGCTTCATATGGAACCTGCTTTTTACAGAATTCGATATCAATTATCTGATGTAGAAGGTTTAGAAAATTCCTTAAAAGAAGATTATAAAGAACTCTTTCATCTCGTTAAATTATCTTCAAAACCTTTAGAAAAGTTCTTCGGGCAATCATTACCCGAAAATGAAATTGCTTATTTAACCATACTGATTGGTGGCAGTTTAAGAAGGCAAGATGAAGAAATTGAACAAAAAGTAAAAGCTGTCGTTGTTTGTACACAAGGTACATCCATTTCTCAGCTCATGTTACAAGAGTTGCGAAGTGTATTCCCTGAATTTATATTCCTTGATGCTTTATCATTACGTGATTTCAATCAGTATGAATTAGACTTTGATATCGTCTTTTCACCGATGCATATCATGACACCTAAAAAATTGTATATCACGAAAACGATATTAACTGCTCAAGAAAAACATGAACTACGGCAACATGTATTCGGTCAATTAAATAATACGATGGAAACAGAAATACAAGTCGAAAAAATGATTTCGGCTATAAGAGAACATGCAACAATTCATAATGAATCAGAGCTTTTCAAAATCGTAAAAGCACAATTTGAAGATACGTATGCATATTCATCGGTTAAAGCATCAACATTATCTATCAATAGTACTTTGAACTTACAAGATTTATTACCAACCAATCATATTAATTTTGTAGAGCGCGTAGCTGATATTGGAGAAGCCATTCAATTAACGGCTAACCCGTTAGTAAGAATGAAATATGTCGACCCGCTCTATGTAGATAAGATGCATGCAGCATTTGATGATACGTATATGGTTATTAACCAAAATATCGCAATCCCTCATGCTGATGGTGATCAAGTCGTTCATAGAACTGCAATGAGTATGTTGATTCTGAAAGAGCCACTCGAGTTGAGTACTGGATTAAAGGTTCATATCTTCGTAGCAATCGCTGCTACAGATAAGTTCAAACATTTAAGACCACTACTACAACTAAGAGATATGTCTCAAGACGATGAAGCTATACAACAAATTGTTCAAACAGATTCAAAAATTGATGTATATAAAATCATTCAACACTTTTCAAAAATAGATTAAGTCAAAGGGGTTGCATAATATGCAAGATTTAAAGATCGATGCTTCTAACGTCATTCTAGATTTAGAAGCTAAGACAAATGTTGAAGCGTTGAGTAAGTTGTCAGAGGTCATGTACCAAAATAATTATGTTAAAGACACTTACAAA
Source organism: Mammaliicoccus sciuri (assembly GCF_002901825.1). Lineage (GTDB taxonomy): Bacteria > Bacillota > Bacilli > Staphylococcales > Staphylococcaceae > Mammaliicoccus > Mammaliicoccus sciuri. The sequence goes on from NZ_PPQD01000028.1 coordinate 34,206, forward strand.
GACGCAGTGATAGAAAGAGAAAAATCATTTGCAACTGGTTTACCAACTGTATATTGCTCAGTGGCAATCCCACATACCGACATACAACACGTTCAGACGAGATCAATAGGTATTGCAGTACTAAAAGAAACCGTTCCATTTGTCATTATGGGAGAAATTGAAGAAACAACAGACGTGAAATTAATATTCATGTTAGCAATGGATAAAGAAGATGCCCAACTATCATTATTACAAAAACTGATGGGAATCTTCCAAAACGATCAATTACTTGAATTGATTGCCAATGCACAAGATAAACAAACAATTGTAGATGCAATAGATAAAGAATTAAGCGAAGTATAAAAAAATTAACAGGAAGAGTTCGATGTACACATCGACTCAAATTAGGAGGAAATTATTATGAAACAAGTATTAGTAGCATGTGGAGCAGGAATCGCAACGTCAACAGTGGTTAACAACGCAATTGAGGAAATGGCTAAAGAACACAACATTAAAGTAGATTTAAAACAAATCAAAATTTCTGAAGTTGGTGCATACGCTGACACAGCTGATTTATTAGTGACAACAGCAATGACACAAAAAGAATACAAATTCCCAGTTATTAACGCACGTAACTTCTTAACAGGAATCGGTGTTGAAGATACTAAGAAAGAAATTTTAGACGCTTTACAAAGTTAAACAAATTCAAAATTAAAAACTAGCATGAGGTTGGAATAAATCATATTTCATCCTCATTCTTCTAAAAAGAGGATGGTGTAGGGAATGAATGGTTTTGTAAATTTTATTCAAGCATTTCTTGATTTAGGTGCAACGGTAATTTTACCGATTGTCATATTCTTATTAGGGTTATTTTTCAGACAGAAAGTTGGTGCAGCATTTAGATCTGGTTTAACGATTGGTGTTGCATTTGTAGGTATTTTCTTAGTAATTGATTTACTTGTAAATAATTTAGGACCTGCAGCACAAGCAATGGTTAAAAATTTAGGCGTAAGTTTAAATGTAATCGATGTAGGTTGGCCTGCTACATCATCAATTGCATGGGCATCTGTTATCGCTGCATTTATTATTCCTTTAGGTATTGTGATTAATGTCATTATGTTATTAACTAAAGCAACTAAAACAATGAACGTTGATATTTGGAACTTCTGGCATTATACATTCTGTGGTGCAATGGTATATGCCGTTTCGGGAAGCATTTGGCAATCATTAGTTGCTGCTGCATTATTCCAAATCGTCTGCTTAAAAGTAGCTGATTGGACTGCACCAATGATGAGTAAATTCTATGATTTACCAGGTGTATCTATTGCAACTGGTAGTACGATTTCTTATGTACCTGGTATCTTCCTTGTTAAAGGTCTTCAAAAAGTGCCTGGTATTAACAAATTAAATGCTGACCCAGATACAATTCAAAAACGTTTCGGCGCTTTCGGTGAATCTATCTTCGTAGGTTTAGTACTTGGTTTAGCAATTGGTTTATTAGCTGGATACAATGCTGGTGACGTTATTAACTTAGGTATGTCAATGGCTGCTGTTATGGTCTTAATGCCTCGTATGGTTAAGATTCTTATGGAAGGTTTAATGCCTGTATCAGAATCAGCTCGTACTTGGTTAAACAAACGCTTTGGAGATCGTGAAATTTATATTGGTTTAGATGCTGCGGTTGCATTAGGTCATCCAGCTGTTATCTCAACTGCTTTAATCTTAGTACCTGTAACTGTATTATTAGCTGTTATTTTACCTGGTAACCAAGTATTACCTTTTGGTGACTTAGCGACAATTCCATTTATCGTCGCATTCATCGTAGGTGCAGCACGCGGTAATATCATACATTCAGTTATCGTTGGAACAGTGATGATTGCTATTTCACTATATATCGCAACAGATGTAGCACCTATCTTCACAAGCATGGCTGACGGTACAAATGTGAAAATGCCATCAGGGTCTTCACAAATCTCAAGTCTTGACCAAGGTGGTAACATCTTAAACTATATTATCTTCAAGTTCTTTGCATTGTTCAACTAACATTAAGGGGATGACTTTAAATGAAAGCATTAGTAAAAACAGCACCTGGTTTTGGTAATTTAGAAATTTTAGATAAAGAAATTCCAGAACCAAATGAAAATGAGATAAAAATAAAAGTTCATTATGCCGGTATTTGTGGTACAGATGTTCACACTTATGAAGGTCATTACAATGTAAACTTCCCTGTAACACTTGGCCATGAGTTTTCTGGAGAAATCGTTGCGCTTGGTGATAAAGTTGAAGGATTTGAAATTGGTGATCGTGTAACGTCTGAGACAACATATTATATTTGTGGTGAATGTGATTACTGTCAATCTGGAGACTACAATTTATGTAATCATCGTAAAGGTTTAGGTACTCAACAAAATGGTGGCTTCACACAATATCTTGTAGCAAGAGCAGCAAGTGTTCACAAGTTGCCTGACAATGTTTCTTATAAAGCCGCTTCTATGACAGAACCTCTCGCTTGTGCACATCACGCAGTGTCTAAAATTGAAATTAATCAAGGTGATACTGTTATCGTTATGGGACCAGGACCAATTGGCCTACTCGTCGCACAAGTCGTTAAAAGTAAAGGTGGAAAAGTCGTTATAACTGGTTTAGATAACGATAAAGCTCGTTTAGCAAAAGCAGAAGAATTAAATTTAGACCATGTTGTGAATATTCAACATACAGACTTAAAAGAATATGTTAACAACATTACAGACGGATACGGTGCAGATGTTGTATTAGAATGTTCTGGCGCTGTACCTGCTGCTAAACAAGGTCTTGATCTATTACGCAAAAAAGGTCTATATGTCCAAGTTGGTATTTTTAAAGATCCAGAAATACCTTTTGATTTGGAAAGAATCGTTCAAAAAGAAATTAGAGTTGTTGGTAGTAGAAGTCAGAAACCTGCCGATTGGGAACCATCATTACAACTCATGAGTACTGGACAAGTAAATGCAGAAGCACTTGTTACTGCCGAACTTGATATTACTGAATGGGATGAAGGTTACAATCACATTAAAGGCGGCGAAGGTATTAAAGTATTACTTCGCCCTATCGAATAAACAAATAATCTTTTAAAAGATAAAAAAGGAGAATGTTGATTATGGTTGAACACATGTTAGATTTTATGCTTGGGCCAATGAGAGGTATTACACAATTCTATATGGATAATTTACTCGTATGTAATAGTGCTGTCTTCTTAAGTTATTTCGGTTCTAAACTTTTCAAGAAGAAGAAAGTGACTTCAGAACAAACCTCATAATATAAATAGAGGGGAGGAAAATACTTTTGAAAGCCTTAAATTTATATGGTATTGAAGATTTAAGATTTGAAGAAACAGCTGTACCAAAGATAGATGCACCAAATGATGTCATTATTAAAGTTAAAGCAACGGGTATCTGTGGATCAGATACCTCCCGTTACAAAAAGCTTGGACCTTACAAACAAGGTATGACGTTTGGACATGAATTTTCAGGAATTGTTGAGGAAGTTGGTAGCGACGTATCGGGGTTAAATGTCGGAGATGCTGTAACAGGATGCCCCGCTGTCGTATGCCATCAATGCCATTACTGTGAAAAAGGTGAATACTCACGTTGTGAAAATTTATATGTGATTGGATCATATGAACCTGGTTGTTTTGCAGAATATGTGAAACTCCCAGCAAACAATGTACTTAAAGTACCAGACAATGTAGATTTAGATACTGCAGCAATGGTCGAACCTTCTGCAGTCGTTGCACATGGATTTTACAGAACACGTATGAAGCCGGGTGCAACTGTAGCAGTCATGGGATGTGGAAGCATTGGGTTACTAGCCATTCAATGGTCGAAAATATTTGGAGCAGCTAAAATAATCGCAATAGATATTGATGACCGTAAGTTAGAAATCGCTAAGAAACTAGGCGCGGATTATACGATTAATTCTAAAGAAACAGACTTAGATGAGTCTATATTTGCAATACCTGAAAAAATTGATGTTGCTGTTGAATCAGCAGGATCACCGTTTACAATAGGACAAGTTCTGACATTACCTACTAAAGGTGGCGAAGTCTTACTATTAGGTATTCCATATTCAGATATCGAGATTCATCGTCAACATTTCGAAAAGATATTAAGAAATGAGCTTAATGTCATAGGTTCATGGAACGGTTTATCCGCCCCATTCCCAGGAGAAGAATGGGCAGCTACACTACATTATATGTCTACAGGAGAAATTGATGTAAAACCCATTATCTCCGATGTACTTCCTTTATCAAAAGGACCAGAAACATTTGATAACTTAGTAAACAGAAAGAAACAATACGATAAAGTAATCTTCCACCCATAAATAAACATAACCATATATCAATAATACCTTAAGAAGGAACAGGGGCACCATGTGTGCCCCTGTTTTTGTTGGTGGATGAAGGGGGATGTTAATAAAAGTACGGCGCCTATTTATCTTGTTTGGGCAGTCTTGATAAATACAAGGCGCCTATTTAT
>NZ_PPQD01000028.1:38756-56696 GCF_002901825.1 Mammaliicoccus sciuri
CTATCTTGTTTGGGCAGTCTTGATAAATACACTTCAAAACTTAAAGATGATACTTAATTATTATCAAGATAATATTTCTTTGGCTTCTTATTAATAAACCTAAAATTTGTATCAAGCACCCTTCTAATAGTTAAATTATTCTCCACCTCACACCATTTTTGGGCTTCTGATAAAGTAAAAGGCTCCCCTTTGCAGATATAGAATTCCATTAAATTATACAAGTACAATTTATTTCTACTAATTTCAAAGTGACAGAATTTACAACGTAGATATTTCTTTCGTTCTTCTACCTCAATCGTATTCAATCTCTTACATTTTGGGCATTTCAATCCTGAACTTAAACTAGCCATTGGGACTTTTTTAATATTGTTATAAAGATGTGAAAAGTCACTATGCTCTTGTTGAAACATATGTAAGATATTAGCATTTTCTATAGTATGATTATTTTTGAACATATATTTAATTTTGTGTAATTCTGTTGGTAATAGAATATTGAAATGATTAGGCATTGTACCTCTTAAAGTGAATTTGGGGTTTGAAAAAATAAGATAGGAATGTAAGGGTTTATTAATATTCAAGTGGGATATTAAATGATTCAATTCATGATTGGCTCGTCGCAGTTGCTGAAAAGGTGTATAAAACATGTTTCCAAATTCGTTCATAAGCTGACCATCTTTAATCGTATAATCTCCAGAATAATGTTTAACCTCAAAGTGACATATAGCATCATCCGTTACAATTAAAAAATCAATTTGAACGCGATTTTTGTAGTTTATATGAAAATCATATAAATAATGAAGATCTGGATATTCATCAAGAATACCTTTAATGAAAAGTTCACCCTCCAGACCTTTAATATAGTTCCTCGTATCTTCATCAAGTTTATCTTGAATGATACGATTTTTGAGAGCCAGTAAGTATGTTTGACTGTTCATCGATGCACCTCCATAATTCTTTACAATTATTATAGAGAATGTCCAAGAAAAGATAAACTAAAATACTCGAACGAACATTCCACCTCACCAATCATTTACAATCGCTCCATCTATCGATACAATACACTCAATAGTTTAACTTGAAGGGGCGTTTTATATGACTTTATTATCTATGACGATTTATGCAATTGTTTCTAGTTTCACGCCTGGACCAAATAACATTATGTCTTTATATTATTCTAAACAAACTGATCTGCGAGGTACAGTAAGATTTTGTATCGGTGTTGCGCTTGGCTTTTTTTTATTACTACTCGTATCTAATTTCTTTAGTTCTGCTTTGTATCACCTGTTCCCTAAAATACAATTATATATGAAGATTTTCGGGGCAATTTATTTACTTTATTTAGCATACAAAATTGGAACGAGCAAAGGTACGGATGCTCAATCATTTAGTAATAGATACAATAATATTAAATTTGGTATGTTGTTACAGTTCGTAAATCCTAAAGGTGTGATTTATGCGTTAAGTGTTGTAGCTGCATTTATAACGCCAAACTATGAACATTTCTCTATCCAAATCATCTTAATTACATATTTAGCACTCATCGGATTTCTATCCTCTTTCAGTTGGAGTGTCTTTGGTTCAATCTTTAAAAAATTTATTAATCAACATGAATTAGCATTCAATATCATAATGGCACTTCTTCTCGTATATACTGCCTTCTCCATCCTCTTCACATAAAAAAATGGGAGCGGGACAGAAATCTAATTTAGATAAAAAGATTTCGTAGTCCCGCCCCGGCAAGGATGACTAGAGTTGAAAAAAGCTTGCTACAAGCGCATTTTCAATTCCGTCATCTACTGCCAAGATACTAAAAGAGTCAGAGACGTTACATTATATCCCTGACTCTTTGTATTAACTATTTTGTTTTGAAAATGCTTGTCCGATTGCGTCTAGTTTTTCTGGTGCGTCTGAAACGCCCATTTTCACTTCTATGAAATGCATTTGATTAGGTTCATTGTTAATTTTTAAGAATACATTTTCTAAATCGGCAGATGTTTCTACGTCATGTACGGCTACTGTATCTTTACCGCCAAATACGGCTGGTAACATTTTGTAGTCCCACATTTGAATATCATTATACACTTGGTGTTCGCCGTGGATTTTTCTTTCAACTGTGTATCCATCATTATTAATAACAAAAATAACGGGTTTAAGGTCGTTTCTAATCATTGTTGATATATCTTGTGCTGTTAATTGTAATGAACCATCACCAATTAATAGGATATTTCTTCTATATAAATTAGACATTTGTGTACCGATTGTTGCTGGTAATGTATAACCGATTGATCCCCATAATGGTTGTCCAATAAATGTATTATCTTTGTATAAGTTAAGGTCATACGCACCGAAGAATGAAGTACCTTGTTCTGCTAAAATTATATCATCTAATCCGATAAAATCTTGCATCATTTTAAAGTAAGTTTCTTGTGTGAGTGGTGCATTATCAACTGTGTAATCACCTTTTTCTGGACGATTATTTTCTGGGAAATGTGCTTCATTTTTATATTCTATATCAAGTAATCCGTTCATTAAACTTGGTAATGTAAATTTTGATGAAATTGTATCATTTAATTTGAAATCTAAGTGATTGATCATTACGACATCATCAATATCAAATCCATAAGAATAACCTGCAGTCGCTGAATCTGTTAATTTAGCACCAATATTTAAAATAGCATCACTGTTATCTACATAATTTCTAATATCTTCTTTTGCGATACTACCATCATAAATACCCATATAATAACGACTTTCTTCATTAAATGCACCTTTACCTAAAGAAAGTTGTGCAACTGGAATTTGTGTTTGTTCAACAAAGCGTTCTAATTCATCATGTAATTTAAAGCTATTAATTTCATGACCAGTAATGATAACAGGTTGCTGAGCTGTTTTTAATTTTTGTTGTACCATTTCGATGTATTGAGAAACATCTTGATTGATCATTTCGGCTGGTTTGAAAGCTTCTTCAACTTCAATTTCTGCTTGTGCTACATCGATTGGTAAATGTATATGGACAGGTCTTTTTTCAGCTAATGCTGCATTAATTAATCTTGGAATTTCAGTCTGAGCATTTTCTACTGTTATATAACCTTGAGCAGTTGTAATTTCTTTAAACATTTTTCTATAACTATCAAACTTACCTTCACCTAATGAATGGTGAACATATTTACCCGCTTCTTCAACAACTGTTGTTGGTGCACCTGTAATAGCTATTACTGGCACGCGTTCTGCATAAGATCCTGCAATACCATTAACTGCACTTAGTTCACCAACTCCAAATGTAGTGACCATTGCACTGATACCATTCATTCTTGCATATCCATCCGCAGCATAACTTGCATTTAATTCATTCGTATTGCCTACCCATTCCATATCTTCTCTACTTACAATATCATCTAAAAATGCTAAATTAAAATCTCCAGGAACACCAAATACTTTTTCTACTCCTACCGTACTTAATGAATCCATTAAATATTCCCCAACACGTTTTTTCATATCCGATTCTCCTTTTCTATTTTTACGAATCAATTTAAGTCAATATAGTTGACCTATTAATGTAAAAAATAAACCTTTGATTAAATATCAAATGTTTATTAATCCCTATAACAATTCTTAGTATATACCTACTTTGAAATTAAGTCAATATTATTGACCTAAAAATGAAATTTTAGCAACTATCCTTTATAATAGTTGAAAAGGAGTCGACACGATGGATAATAAAAACAATTATGATCATATGCTTTTTTATTTCGCGTACAAAACATTTATCAATACAGCTGACGATATTATTAAAAATCATGGCATGAACAGACAGCATCATAGATTTTTATTTTTTATAGATCAAATGCCAGGTATAACAATTAAAGATTTATTAGATACACTTGAAATATCTAAACAAGCATCTCACGCTTCATTAAAAAAATTAAAAGAAAAAAAATTAATTAGATATGTAGACTCTGACAATGATAGACGTGTAAAACATTTATACCCTACAGAAGAAGGTAGTGCTTTAGTTCATAAATTGAACCAAGCGCAAAATGAATTATTACAGCAAACGTTTGAAGAAGCTGGTACAGAGTGGCATGATTTTATGGAACACCTTGCAAGTATGAAAAGTGGATTTAAAAATGTTAAATCTATTAAGCCAAAAGAATAGCAATAAAAAAAGGGAGCTGGACAATACGTCCTGCTCCCTTTCTTTATATATTTAAACTAATCACTTTGTCCATATGTACGCAATGAACTATAAACTACAATACAGATGAAGTATAAAATAACAATGATAATGAAACTATATGGCACATGTTCTAAATAGAACCAGCTTAAATGCAAATTAGTAAATTGATTCAGCTGCTGAATGACATATCTTGCGACTAATAGTCCTGAAAATACGACAAATAATATGCGTGCGACTTTCTTAACTATTTCTATCATTATTATTTCATCTCCTTTTTCCTACTTTAATTTTCCAATGTGTAAACATTCGCAGTATATATTCTAGCGGACCATATCGCCAATGCTTTTGATACCATGATGCTAAAAGCATTTGTAATACATAAATTAAAATAAAACTAATCGTCGTCACTAAAAGTACATCTTTTCCGAAGAATCCTAATCCATAGCCATATAATATGAGTGTTCCGATAATACTTTGTAAAATATACATCGATAACGACATTTTACCGAGACTTTCAAACCCTCTAAATATTACGTTTTGTTGATACGTTTGATATAAGTATTTAAATAAACAAATAAAGCCAATCGCTAACAATATACCGAATATCATTGTGATACTCTCAGCCGCATTTTCATTCGATAACCATAAATAAGAGGACTTCCCTAATATCGATACTGGTATAAGATATATAAACCATTTAGAAATGCGTTGGTCTTCGATACGTTTTTCAAACCATTTATATTTAGATAAACATATGCCTAGGGTGAAATATGGAACTTCTATAAAGAAAATCATTACAAATAACCATCCTATATTATCGCCAAGCATTGATTTTAATTGCATGAATTGTGGATCTTTAATATTGTCATCCGCTTCACGAATGTCCCAATAACTACCTTCACTAAATAATGTTTTAACTTCGTACACATACGAAGCTTTATCACTTGTTTCTATAATAGGACCGGAAGTATCAAATAAAGAAACAATCGACAACGCTAATATCATCCCAAATCCAACGATCGTAACCCATTTAAAAAATTTACGATTCAATGATATAAATGGAATCACGATTAACATTGATAGTGCATAACCAAATAAGATATCTCCTTCCCATATAAAATAAGCATGTAAACTACCTAATATTAATAAGAATATGGCTCTTCTTAACAGTTTAATTCTTGGACGTTTAATTTGTTTACTTTTCATAGATTGATAAAGTTTATCTAAAGAAAATCCAAATAAAATCGCAAAAATAGGCATAAAGCTACCTTCAAATATAATCTTGATAACATAATAAATGGTTTGATTCACACCACTTAAATGATATTGATCTATGTACAATTGCCCTGTTAAACCAAATTGAAAAATTAATAAATTGGCCATAAATATGCCAAATAAACTAAACCCTCTTAGTGCATCGGCAACTTCTATTCTGTTCATTCTATTCACCTCACATATTATATTAGCAAGTTAAAATAAAATCCGACTTATATAAACCTTAAATCTGACTTAATTTTACATATACCAGTAGATACATATAAAATGAAAATATACAATTATATAGAGGTGTAAAAATGACTGCCAAAATATTAATAGTAGAAGATGATTTAGATATACAAACATTGATAAAAATATCCTTATCTAATAAACAATTAGGTGATATATATTTAGCAAGTGACAAACCAGAAGCTGAAGCGAAATTAAAAGCGCATCGCTTTGATGTCGTGTTGCTTGATTTAAACTTAAAATCAGAAAACGGCTATGAACTCGTCAAATATATTAAACATGAAGATACAAAACTTATAATCGTGACAGCGAAAGATTCAGATTTGGATGTTTATAAAGGTTTTGAAAATGGTGCCGTAGATTATGTGAAGAAACCATTTGATCCTATTGAGCTTGCTTATCGCGTATCTGTACATATTAAAAATATCAATACGCATCACAATAAGAACTTGCAAGTTAATCTAGATACAACTGACGTCATTACAAATAATAAGAAAGCTAATCTGACTTCAAGAGAATATGACCTTCTCGCTTATTTTATTAAAAATAAAAATCAAGTTTTGACGAAGAGTCAAATATACGAACGTGTATGGGGTTACTCCGTAAGTGTGGATGACAATACATTAATGGTTCACATTCGAACATTACGCAAAAAAATAGAAGATGACCCGAATAATCCTCAACTTATACAGACAGTTCGAGGTAAAGGTTACATATATAGAGGTTAATGAAATGAATAAAAGGTTCACATGGAAATTCACGAAATACATTTTTATTTTTCTTACGATTACTTTTATTATAGGTGTTATTGGCATATGGCTTTTCTTTACAAATGTTATAAAAATTTCTTATTCCGATTTAGATGATGTTGATGATTTTTATATGGATTTTTCAATATCAAATGAAGAAAACGGCTATAAACTGAATGATGATTTAAAACAAAAATTAAAAGACAATCATGTTCAATTATATATTATCGATAAAGATGCCAATGTCCTTTATCCTAAAAAACAAATGAATTTAAAAAATAAACTTGTTGAAAACTTATACAATACACAAGCTATTCCATTTCGCAGTGATGACTATAGCGTCATATTAATTTATCCAAAATCACACAATCATGCTATTCAATCAACAGAAAATATTGATACAAAGAAATTGATAAGTAGCTTGTATACCAATAATTACAATAAATATTATCATGTCGAAAAGGATAAACAATTAACATTTATAGATAATCCTGCTTATCATAAAGTTCAATATACAGATGAGTTTAATGATATTGAAAATAAGACATTTAAATTTTTAGCACTATCTTATTTATTATTGCTGTTACTCAACATGATTTTAGTAATCATTTTCGCATTTATCATTTCTAAAAGACTTTCTAAGCCATTATTCTTCTATACGGATTGGATAGAAAACCTTTCTAAAGGTAAATTGTTTAAACCAAGCTCCAAACACTACAACAAAAGAAGCAAAAAATTATTTAAAGAACTGAATGATTCTGTAGAAAGCTTAAACCTACAACTGACTGAAGATAAAATTTATCAAAATCAAATTAATTACTACCGCGAGAAATGGCTTAATCAGCTATCTCATGATTTAAAATCACCTTTAACATCTATTTATGGTTACGCCAAACTATTATCATCAGAAGAAATAGATACTAAGAAATATGCAATTTTAATTTCAGACAAAGCTGCATATATGACTGAGTTGATTGATAGTTTAAACAATAACTTCAGATATGAAACAGATCAAATGACCATTCATAAAGAATCATTCGATATTACAGAAACATTAAAGCAGCTGAGAAAGACCATACAATACGACAAACTTGAAATTATCAATCAGTTAACAGAACAAAGATTTTATGGGAATAAACTATATTTTGAACGTATGATGATGAACCTTATAGATAATAGTATCGACCATAATAAACGTAACCCAAACATTGAAATCAACATTAAGAATATAAATGAAGGTTTAGAAATTAATTATAAAGATGACGGTGTTGGCATAAGTAAGACGACAGAGAAACATATGCTTCATTCAAATTACACAACAAAAGACAACAAAGAAGGACACGGTATCGGTTCAACGATCATTATGGATTGCATCACATTTCATAACGGAACCTTTAAAAGTATGCCCACTACAAAAGGTGTAAACTTCAAAATCCATTTAAATTAAGGAGCTGAGAAGGATGAAGGAGAAGTTGTTTTATAGTGTGACGTATGGATTGTATATGATTTCAATTCTTGTATTAACCCAACTTATTATCTTCAACAAAGTGGATTTAGCGTCATTAATTGGTTCAATAATCGGAATTTCACTAGTTATGCCACTAGTTTTAGCAAGTGATATATATAAAAAAGAAAAATATAATATCTTTACTAAAGAATACTTAATACAGTTTAGCTCATTAATTATCGCATTCATCTTAATTAGATTATTTGTTTCTTCCGATTACAGAATATACCCTATGATGGTGATTGTTGTTATTTTGATTACATATGAAATCATTAAGAGAAGAAAGAAAAAGAAGCTCGAGAATTGAGCTTCAGGTGTTTAAGTCACTAGACAAATTGTATTTTTTCATGATATTCTATAATCAAATAAAGGTAACGTGCTGGAACACGTTACCTCAACAAGCCCGTTTAAGTGACGGTAGCTGTACATAATTTTAATAACCTTCTATATGCACGCTAAAGCGAATAGAAGGTTATTTTTTATGTTTTTTATGAACTTGTTTGAAGTTCGTCTTCGTGATAATTAAAGTACTTATTAGATATATATTGTTGAACGATGAGTACGATCGCACTTGCACTCCAATATAATGGCAGTGCTGCTGGTGTGCTCATACTTACAATAAATATCATAATTGGACTGATATACATAATGTATTTCATTTGTCCTTTTGATTCTTCTGGTAAATATTTTGTTGATAAATATGCTTGTAATAAATAGAGTGCTCCAGCAATAAGAGCCATAAATATATTTGGTGTACCAAGGTTAAACCATGCGAAACTATGACTTGCAAGTGCATCATTATGAGATATTGCAAAGTACAATGCCATTAGTATCGGCATCTGTATAATCATTGGTAAACATCCCATATTTAAAGGATTTACGCCATGTTCTTTATATAAAGCCATCATTTCTTGGCTATATTGCGCACGTTCTTGTTCATCTTTAGCTGATTTCATCTTCTCATTAATTTCATCCATTTGTGGTTTTATTTTCTTCATTTTAAATTGCATTTTCTTCTGTCCTTTAAAAGAACGCAACATAAACGGCATAACAATTAGTCTTACACATATGGTAACGATGATAATGCCAATGCCGTAACTATTATTAAAGAATGATGCAAAGAATTTAATCAAATAAATGAATGGTTCTACTAATGAAGTATAAAATACACCACCTTCTTGTGGTGCACATCCACTTAGTAATATCGATACTGCTAAAAATGCTAAAACTGTATATAATTTTTTCAAAATTTCTCCTCCAATATATTAATTATGCGTTAATATATTGGACTAGCGTCTTCTTCATCGACGGTCTTGGATAAGCAACGTGTTCTCCACCTTAAAATAGGGACTATCCATTCAAAAATGTATTGATCCTCTACTTCAGTTGAAAACCTTACAATCCAATCTTTGTGGAGCTTGATGTTTGCTTGCATTTGCAAGTAGACAAACAAGAGCGTTAATAACACAGGAATGAAATAATGTATGCTAAATGCAACATAATTAATTAATATCTCTTCACCTAATAAACCTATGAGCCATTCCATTACGCCTTCACTCCTTTCCAATCGAATTTACTACGTTAAATATACATGGTAAAAATATGATATTCAAATAATTGCACTCTTTAAATTTTGCAAAACCTATTGTATAATCACAATATTTTGATACAATTGAGAAAGATTATCAATATCAATGAATTGGGGAGGTTTTTTAATGAAAAAGGTATTAATTTTAGTATTAACGTTAATTTTATTTGTTGCAGCATGCGGGAACAACAATGACAATAAAGATTCAAGTAGTAAGAAAGATTCAAGCTCTGATACAAAGTCGTTTACGATGGATAATGGTAAGAAAGTTGATGTACCAAAAGATCCTAAACGAATTGCAGTATTACATCCAACATATGTCGGCGCATTAGTTAAGTTCAAACATACACCAGTAGCAGTACCAGAATTTATTAATCAAAATAAGGTACTTAAAGATGTTACGAAAGATGCTAAAAAAATAGATCAAACAAATGTTGAACAAGTTGCAAAAACAAAACCAGATCTCATTATTACAAGCGCACAAGACAAAAACCTTAATAAACTCAAAAAAATTGCACCTACCGTTACTTTTGATGCAATGACTTCTACATATAAAGATAATACAACTAAATTAGCAGAATTAGTCGGCGAAGAAGACCAAGCTAAAGAGTGGATTAAAGAATGGGATAAAAAACTTAGAGATGATAAAAAAGATTTAGAACCACTTATCAAAGGAAAAACAGCAACAGTCTTACAACAAACACCAAAAGGACTTATGGCATTCAGTGATGAATTAGGTCGAGGTACTGAAATTTTATATAGCGGTTGGGGCTTGAAACAACCAAAAGACCTAAAAAAAGCAACAGAAAAAACAAATGCTATCACAATAACACCTGAAGAATTCGATAAATATTTAGGTGATTTTGTTGTAATCGCAGCAAACGGAAATCAGAAAGCACCATTCGAAGATACAAATGTTTGGGCAAATACAGAAGCTAAGAAAAATAATCACGTCTTTAAATTTGATGTAACAGAAACACAATATAACGATCCAATTTCATTAGAAAAACAAAGAGAAATATTCTTAAAAGCCTTTAAAGAAATGAAATAAATATGAAAAGAGCTAGGATACGTGTCCTAGCTCTTTTTTTGATGGGGAATGTGAAATTGGGTGGTTTCTTGGCTTTATTCAGGCGTTAAGCCATGAATTTAGCGATCTCTTGGCTTTATTCAGGCGTTAAGCCATGAATTTAGTGATCTCTTGGCTTTACTCAGTACTTAAGCCATGAATTTAGTGATCTCTTGGCTTTACTCAGTACTTAAGCCATGACTTCAGCTATCTCTTGGCTTTATTCAGGCGTTAAGCCATGAATTTAGCGATCTCTTGGCTTTACTCAGTACTTAAGGCCATGAATTTAGTGATCTCTTGGCTTTATTCAGTATTTAAGACAAGACTTGGGGCATCTCTTGGCTTTACTCAGTACTTAAGCCATGAATTTAGTGATCTCTTGGCTTTACTCAGTACTTAAGCCATGACTTCAGCTATCTCTTGGCTTTATTCTGTACTTAAGCCAAGACATCTAACTTAAAGCAACCACTCCAAAACACCCTCCCCTCTCTCTAACATCAGACAACCCGCAGTCTACCTTGTGCTTAATGAACGTCTACTGACAAAGGTTAGAATGATGATAACTATGCCTATCAGCATACAGAATAGACCTAATTCATGTATACCATTTGTGATGTGGTCACCTTTGAATAAAGTACTAATGAGCGTGGATGATACGATTGCACCGATATACATCGCAGTTCTTAATAATCCTGCTGACATGCCTATCATTGATTTTGGTGCTTGATGATAAAGTGCATTTTGATTTGCTAAATTTAATAATCCTTGTGGCACACCAAAAATTGCAGCTAATAATATTAATATCCATAATGGTGTATCGGCATGAATAAATTGGAAGCCTATCATTGTTATGAGTGCACAAATTGTGCCTAAATATAGTTTGAACTTAATTGATAGCCTTGTACCTGTTAATTGTGCCATAAAAATCCCAACCAAGAATTGAGGTAACATCATGAGTCCTGCATGTGCTGCAGTCAATCCTCTCCCCTCTTCTAGCCATTGAACATATCCATATAGCACACTATAAGAAATAACAGCTGTAAGAAGTGATCTTATATAAGTATTATTTAAAGCACCATTGTGAGCAAGTACTCTTAGATCAATAAATGGTTTTTTAGATTTGAGTTCCATGATAATAAAAGCAATCAAACTGAACAGTCCAATTATAAATAGATAAAAAATGGATTGATCTGGCTCCATAAAGAAAATCATCCATGTTGTTAAAGTAATTGTAAACAACGTTATACCTATAAAGTCTATCTGTTCTTTTAATGCATTTAATTTCTTTGGACTTTCAACTTTTGGATAATATAAAAATCCAAATACGAATGAAAGAATGGAAAGTGGAATATTGACTAAGAATATAGCTTGCCAACCGCCACTATGAATTAACAAACCACCGATTGTTGGACCAATAACAGAAATTGTCTGATTGGATATAGATAGCATTGTTAATATTTTACTTGGACTATCTTTACCTGTGCGCTTCCCCTCATAACTGATTAAATACATTGCTGAAGGATAACCTGCACAAGTACCAATACCAATAAGAAATCTTGCTAATACTAATCCATAAAAAGATGGTGTAAAAATCGCAATCAAACTCGCTACTCCTACTAAACTTGTAGCAAATAAAAATAATCCTCTTGGACCAAATATATCTATAAGTTTACCTATAACCGGTTGACCAATACTTGTTGCTAAATATAACGATGACACAAGCCATGTTGTTTGATAAAAAGGTATACCGAAGGCTTGTGCAATTGGTATAAGTGCAACAGCTAACATAGAAGAATTAATCGGATTCAATATTGATCCTAAAATCATCGGTGGGTATAGTTTCGTATTAAAGGCTTCTTCACTCGAAACTTGACGCATAAAAATTATCTCCTATCTATACGATTGTATTTGACCATTCTATCGTCTCAGTTACTTCCGCATACCTAGGAAAAATCTTATGAATTAGAAATTGATGTGTTTCAATATCTCTGTCTGTCATCGCATCTGATAAGACTGTTAATTCAAAGTCTTTATCTGCCGCTTCAACTAAAGTAGATAACACAACACCACTCGTTACAACACCTGTTAAAATAAGGTGATCCACTTGCATACCACGCAATAACACTTCTAAATTACTACCTGTAAAAGCGCTAAAGCGATGTTTTGTAACAACGACTTCATCTTCATTTGGTGCAAGTTCGTCTATAATTTGAGTTGATGCGTCATTCACACTCATTTGTTGTCCACTTGCTTTAATACGTGAAAATGATTTGTTGTAAGGCGACACTTCATAAAATCCTTTTGAAAAAGCTACTCTCACAAAAATAACTGGGATTTGATGTTTCCTAGCACTTTCGATAGCCTTTTTATTTTTATCGATGATTTCACTCGAATTAGATAAGCTACCAACAATACCATTTTGCATATCCATAACTAATAAAGCAGATTGATTAGACATACTTACACTTCCTTAATATTCTTTTTAATGCAATGTTATCACAGCAATATTTCTCAAGAAATATTTTTGCCTATCAAAAAGCCGAAACAATCCTGACTGTTTCGGCTAAATAACTCTCTATACACTTTGAGATTTTTTTAATAAATATAAGAAATAAGGTGCACCTATAATGGCTGTTACAACACCTGCAGGAATTTCGAGTGGAGGAAACAACCCTTTACCTATTGCGTCTGCTACTAATAGGAATATTGAACCTATTAAAGCTGACAATGGTAACAATTTAGTGGCTTTTGGTCCTGCTAGTAGCCTTGCTATATGAGGTGCAATTAACCCTATAAAGCCAATTGTTCCTGTTACTGACACAACAGAACCAACACAAATTGCTGCCATTACAAGATATACATTTCTAATGAGCGATACTTTTTCTCCTAAACTGACAGCAGATTCATCACCTAAACTTAATATGTCAATTTTACGAGCAAATAAGAAAATAAGCGGCAACACCACTACTCCAGGTATAAAGAACCATAAGTCATCATAATTCCGTCCCCATACACTTCCTGACAACCACAATAAAGTCGTATTAATATTGTCTGGATATCTAATCATGAAATATTGTAGACCTGCTTGGCATATTGCACTTAAAGCAACACCGATTAATGCTATTGTGTATGTACTTGCTTGGAACAATTTACCGATAAGCATTATAAGCATGATGAGTACAACTGCACCAATAAATGAAGCAATACCTAAGAAATAAAATGGTAGTGCTGGTAACAATAATGTTTGCGCAACCGCAAACAATCCTGCACCTTTTGTGACACCAATAATATCTGGCGATGCTAAAGGATTTCTCAGTATGCTTTGGACAATTGCTCCAGATACACCTAATAAACACCCACCTATTAACGAAAGAATCATTCTTGGCAATCTATAATTATAAATGACAAAATCATAATCATCTGAAAAACCAATAAATGTAGATATAATCTTTGATATACCTATAAACTGAGAACCAACTTGTAGATTAATGAATAATGCGACCAATAGTACGAGTGAAACGATGATATATTTCCATTTAAGTTTCATCCTTTTTGAACACTCCTTCCATTTTTACATAAGTAAAGGAAGAATGGACCGCCTATTAAAGCTGTTACAATCCCAACGGGCGATTCATAAGGATATGCAATAATATGTGATAACGCATCTGAATATACGAGTAATACCGCACCAATCAGTGCCGTTAATATAATATGTCTTTCATAACCGCCTCTAATCAACCTCTTAGATATATGAGGTGCAATTAACCCTACAAAACCAATTGGACCTGCAACAGATACAGATGAACCTGCTAAAATAATAACCATTAAACCAAATATAATATAAATCATTTTCTTATAAACACCTAAACTTGTAGCTAAATCATCACCAAGTGAAATAACCGTTAAATGTCTCGCTAACATAATGGTGATAATCGTACCGATTACAAACCATGGTAATAAGACTTCCACACTATCCCAATCTTTACCGTTTAAAGAACCTGTTAACCAATATAGAATATCTGTGGCATTTTCATTCATTAATATCAATACTTCAGTGACCGAAGATAGTAACAAATGAATGGTCATACCCGCTAAGGCTAAACGAACTTGATTATTCTCGTGTCCATAAATAAAGGTATAAACAATCACGCCACCTAAAATCGCACCAATAAAGCCAATATACGCACTTTGGTTACCATTATAATCAGGAAAGAAAACCAATGCCGCCACGAGCACTAATGAAGCACCAGCATTAATACCAAATGTTTGAGGTGAAGCAAGTGCATTCCTCGTAATACCTTGCATGATTGCACCTGCTAACGCTAAACTCACGCCAACCATAATCGCAACTAATACTCTTGGTAGTCTTACCGTTCTAATAATTAATGTATCTTTCGAGTGATCATTATGTAATAAAGCATGAAATATCGTTTTAAAACTCATAATTGATGAAGCAAAGCTTAAATTTATAAAAATCCCTAAAATTAAAATTATGACTGTTACTATAATGATTATCGTTTCTTTTTTCATAACATCACCAACTCAACTCAGAAATAAAACAATGAACGGACAATTGTATGTACGTTCATTGTTCAAGTATTTATTTCTTTTCGTTATATTTTTGTAAATCTTTTATGATATATTCATTGGCATTAATACCTCTGAATCTCGTCCAGAAGTCTCTATCTACTTGATATATTTGACCTTTTTTATATGCTTTAAGATCTTTCCAAATCGCTTTTTCTTTCCAATCATCTGTTATTGGATTCTTTTTATCAGTTGTAAAAATGATTTTATCCGGATTAATTTTAGATAAATTTTCTAAATTAACATCTTCATATGCATTTTTAGATTCTACAGCATTATCTAATCCCAATTTCGTTAATAGCTGGCCAGCATAAGAAGTAGATGTATGAGCTTGAAATGCATCTTCTCTCGCAACTGCAATCAATACTTTTTCACCTTTGTTTTCTTTAGTAGTTACTTTATCTTTAGCTTTTTTAATTTTTGCATCTTGGTCTTCAAGTAATTGTTTAGCTTTATCTTCTTTACCTAAAGCTTTACCAATTGTTTTAAATGAACCATTCACATCATCATAGCTTGCTTCTCTACTTTTCAATACAAGTGTTGGTGCTATTTTCTTCAAGTCTTCACTTATACCTTTATGACGTTGAACATCCGCTATAATCAAATCTGGTTTAAGTGAACTGATAGATTCTAAGTTTGGTTGTTTACGCGTACCAACTGACGTATATTTCACATCTTCACCATATAATTTTTTAATAATTTCTTTCTTATTATCGTCCGCAATACCAACTGGTGTATTGCCAAGATTTTTAACTGCATCTGCAAAAGAATACTCTAATACGACAATATTTTTAGGATTCTTCTTAACTTTTTGAGTACCTAATTCATCTTTTATTTCTATTGTTTCAGATTTCTTAGCACCTGCTTCACTACTTTTATTATTGCCACACGCTGCTAGAAACATTGCCGAAACAACTAATACCGCCATAAAAATTCTTGAATATTTATTCATGATGTCCTCCTATTAATTGATAACCGTTATCAATTATATAATATTCAGAAAATGATGTCTATAGTCAATTTTGAATATTTATTTTATAGAACCCTTTATTTAACTGTTATATAACAATTCATATTTATCAAATAACTTTACTATAATTTTAATTCAGACTATAAAAAAATACATATGCAAATAAAATGCAAATGTATTTTTATTCATATATTATGGCTTTTTAATAAATGCGTACAAACTAACAATCGCGATAAATACGATTCCGATTATGACTGAAATTCGTGTTTCACCATTGAACATCATACCAATAACAACCAGTATAAGCATAATAATTGTGATAATATTACTGACCGGCGCGAATGGCATTTTAAATGGATGGTCTTTAATTTGTTCTCTCTTTCTAAAAT
This sequence comes from Mammaliicoccus sciuri, assembly GCF_002901825.1. Taxonomy (GTDB): domain Bacteria; phylum Bacillota; class Bacilli; order Staphylococcales; family Staphylococcaceae; genus Mammaliicoccus; species Mammaliicoccus sciuri. Next base: position 55,299 of record NZ_PPQD01000028.1, read on the forward strand.
TCATATGACTAATTAAAATAGCGAACCATGGCACCATACCTGGAAGCACACCTGCGCTGAACACATATACAAATATATTCGTATCTTTACCTAATAATAGTGGTAATACAATATCTAAGACGATTCCGAAGAAAATACCGATTGATACTGCGATAACAGCAATATGGGGGACACCATTTTTATTTGTTCTATAGAATATTTGAGAAATTTGTTTTTGTTTAGACAACGTATAAAGCATACGACTCGTACTAAAAATACCAGAGTTACAGCCTGACATCGCTGCTGTAATTACAACAAAGTTAATAATTGTTGCGGCAGCCGTAATACCTACTTTTGCAAATGTTGCAACAAACGGTGAACCAATTTGATTCACTTCATCCCATGGATAAACCGTTACAATAACGAAAATCGAACCGATATAGAATATTAATATTCTCCATACAACACCGTTAATGGCTTTTACAATATTTTTCTGTGGATCTTTCGTTTCACCGGCAGTAATACCAATTAATTCGATACCAATATAGGAACCAAATACAATAGATAATGCAAAGAAGAAACCACTTAGACCACCAGTAAAGAAACCACCACGATCCCATAAATGACTAACACCAATCGGATTAAAGTTATTACCTATTCCGAAAATTATTAAGCCTAAACCTGCAATAATCATTAATATAATCGTTACGACTTTTACAGCGGCAAACCAAAATTCAAATTCACCAAACCACTTAACAGAAACTAAGTTTGCAGAAAGCAATATAAGAACGACAGCTAAACCTGGTATCCATGAAGGTAAATCTGGCCACCAAAATTTAAAATACGAACCTACTGCTATAACCTCACTCATACCGACAATAATCCAATTAAATGTACTACTTGCAGCTGTTACAAATGAAAATGACGGATGAATATAATCATTTGCAAACTTAGCAAATGAACCTGTATCTGGATAAACGTAAACCATTTCACCTAAAGCTCTCATAATTAAAAATACAAATACACCTGCAATCGCATAAGCTAATAACACGGATGGTCCTGTCCACTTAATCGTACTTGATGCACCCATAAATAGACCAACACCAATTGTGCCACCAATCGCAATCATTTGCATTTGTCTTGACGTTAACTCTCTTTTTAAATTATTATTCATGTCTGACCCTTCTTAATATGTATGTTCTAAATTTTCAACCTATAATTATTAAAATATTCTATAAATATAGCATTTTTAATAATTGGATACCAAGAATTTTCAAATAAAAAACTAATATTTTCATATATTCAATCACAAAATCTACACATTTGTGCTAAATACTACCAGATATTTCTGAAATTGTTTATAATATATAACTATATTTAAAAATCATACTCATAGATAAAGAAAGGATATTCCTAATG
>NZ_PPQD01000028.1:56706-224418 GCF_002901825.1 Mammaliicoccus sciuri
TTAGACGGATCTGTCAGCATCGAATTAATCCAACAACTCGCACGAGAACAACATGTATCTATTAATTTAGAAGATATTCAAGTAGATCAAAATTGTGAAAGCTTAGACGACTACTTAAAATCTTTCGACACCATTTTAAAAGTGCTACAAACAAAAGATAGCTTAGAAAAAGCTGTTGTCGACGTCGCACGACAAGCACATCACGACAACGTTAAATATATAGAAATCCGATTTGCACCACTTTTCCATACAGATAAAGGCTTAAACATTGAAGAAATATTAGAAGCTGTTAACAACGGAGCAATCGAAGCTGAAGATACATATGATATTAAAGTCAATTTGCTAATTTGTGGCATGCGACATCACGACAACCAAACAAACATCGACCTATTTAAATCAGTAGATCAGTTAAATACAAACAATCGTCACATCGTAGGTTTTGATTTTGCGGGTCCTGAAGAAGCCTTTCCAACAAAGGTCATACAGGAAGCTATACAACATTCTACAGATTCTGGCCATTACTTAACATTGCATGCCGGTGAATGTGGATGTATACATAATATAATAGAAGGAATCGAACTCGGTGCACAGAGAATAGGACATGGCGTTGCAGCAATTCAAGATAATCAAGCATTATCGTACATTAAACAACACAACGCATTATTAGAAATTTGTCCGACGAGTAACTTACAAACAAAAGCAATCCAATCAGTAGAAGAACTTAATATTAGAAAGCTCATAGAGCAAGGTATCCCATTTAATATTAATACAGATAATAGAACAGTTTCGAATACAAACTTAAACCAAGAATACCAACTCTTATACAACCATCAGTTGTTAACAATACCAGAAATGAAAGACATTAATATTAAAGCAATAGACCATGCGTTTATATCAGACATTGAAAAAGAACAATTAAAGACGAAATATTAAAATACCAAAAGGCTGAGACAGATCATACTGTCCCAGCCTTTTAAGTTTCTTGATTGTTATTTACTTGATTCTTTTTTTATGAAATATTTATTTTCAATAATGTCAGTAATGAATAATACAATAAACCAACCAAAAATATATAACGGATTCGTAAATTGATTATTCTGGTACATACTCAATATGTATAATGACATTATTACCAAAAATATTATCATTACAACTAATCTAAATATCATAAATTTCTTGAAATCCTTTGCTTTCTCGCGTCCTCTCAACCAATCTCTAAATAAAAGAAAAATAATAAAAATCGGAAATAAACAAATAAGTACTTGTTCAAGACTTAGGAATAAACCTAATAATAAACTTAAGGCAATAATTAGAAATACAAATACCCCCGTTAATAACTCTCTATTTTTAATTAACTGTTTCATCATACACCCACCATCTTTCAAAATAACCTTTTACCTTTTAAACGCATTCGTCTTCACATTGATTTGTTTAAGGAATTTTTCTATTTTTGCTTGTTGTCTGCCATTTACCTTTTGACTATCTGGTACGATATCTTTTATATCTTTTGTTGAGATGGTACCTTTTTCTGCTTTATCTTCTATTTTTTGCACTTGTTGATCTAAATTTTTAATTGTTTGATTGTAACTGGTAAAGTACTGACTGATTCTATTTGTTTCTTTTTGATAACCTTTTGGGAGTGTATTATTTCCTATATAATTTGAGAAGTTCTGGTCATTCTTTTCTAAAAGTTTTCTACCTTCTTCTAATTGATCTGCTTCTCTCTTCGTTAAAGGTTGTTCGTCCCATACTTTTTCTTCAATCTTTGTTGTCACTTTATAAATACTTTCATTTGTATCTAAATAACGTTGAATACTTTTATGTATTTCTGACTTTGATAATTTTTCATTTGTTAAATCAGATTCAAATAAAACAGTTGGCAACTTTGCATTTTCATGTTTATTTGCCTCCTGTTCTGATTGATTGTGCTCATTATTTTTACTTGCTGAACTTTCTTCGTTTCCACATCCTACAAGCAATAAAGCTAAACTACTATATATGATGACTGACTTAAACTTCTTCATTTTATCTCTCCTATATATAATTTAAATCTTTCAATATATATGCTATCACTAGTTCATTTTAATTTCTACCATATTTTAGTAATTATTACTTAATTGTTAACCTATTAATAATTTAGGTTTACAATAAAGGATATTATTAGTATTCTATTAATAATTAAAGAGGGGGAATTTTAATGACTTTAGGAAATAACATCATCAATGGTCATCACTTAACTTTTGATGAGGCTTTAAAAATTTATCTAGATGAATCGATTGATACATTAACACTTGTTCAAGAAGCTTATAAAGTTCGATATCATTATTATGGTAAAAAAGTAAAACTGAATATGATTTTAAATGCCAAAAGTGGTATTTGTCCTGAAGACTGTGGTTACTGTGGTCAATCAAGAGATGTTAAACAAAAATCTCAACGATATGCACTTATTCCAGAGAATCAAATTGTCGATGGTGCTAAAGTGGCTTCTGAAAATAAAATTGGAACATACTGTATTGTTATGAGTGGTCGTGGTCCTAGTGATAAAGAGGTTTCTCACATTACTGATTCTGTTGAACAAATTAAAAGAAATCATCCTCAACTTAAGATTTGTGCTTGTCTCGGATTAACAAATGAACAACAGGCGGAGTCCCTTAAAAACAGTGGTGTAGACCGATATAACCATAATATAAATACTAGTGCTAATTATCATGATGAAGTTGTGACAACACATAGTTTTGATGATCGCGTAAATACAATTAATATAATGAAGGAAAAGAATATCTCTCCATGTTCTGGTGTGATTTGTGGTATGGGTGAATCTGACGAAGATATTATCGATATGGCTTTTACATTGAATCAATTAGATGCTGATAGTATTCCAGTCAATTTCTTACATCCTATAAAAGGTACGAAATTTGGAAGTATGGATGACTTAACACCTATGAAATGTATTAGAATTCTATGTATGTTTAGGCTCATTAATCCTACGAAAGAAATACGTATTGCTGGTGGTCGTGAGGTAAATTTAAGAACGCTTCAATCATTATCTCTTATGGTAGCAAACTCTATTTTTGTTGGAGATTATTTAATTACTGGTGGTCAACCAAATCAAATGGATTATGACATGATTCAAGATTTAGGATTTGAAATTGATTATTAAATTATTATTAGAATTTTCAATTTATTATATTATTTTTTAATGTAAAATGTTATAATAAACATATGCTTTCTATTACACTTTAATGTGTTGTAGAAAGCTTTTTAATTTTTAATAATGTAAGCGCTATATTAAACTGAGGGGGATAAAAATGGAAGAACCAAATACGCTGCTGACAATAGTTGGACTCGTTATTATTATTTCAATTGTCGCAATGTTAATTATGAAGAAAATTAGTCCAGTTGTAGGAATGATTTTAATACCTGTAATTGGCGCATTAGTTATTGGTCATGGATTTGGAGATATTCGAAAATATGTTGAATCCGGTATTGATCAAGTATTTAATGTAGCAATCATGTTTATTTTTGCGATTATCTATTTCGGTATTATCTCAGATAGTGGTTTATTCAGACCTTTTGTTAGAGGAATGATTAAATTAACACGAGGTAATATTATTATCGTTGCGATTGTCACAACGATTATCGGTACTTTTGCACAATTAGACGGTGCTGGTGCCACTACTTTCTTATTAGCAATTCCTGCTTTATTACCATTATACAGGGCACTAAAAATGAGCCCATATTTATTAGTACTACTTCTTGCATTAAGTGCAGCAATTATCAACATGGTACCTTGGGGCGGACCAATGGCAAGAACCGCTTCTGTCCTTAAAGTCGATAATATCAACGACTTATGGTATCAAGTTATACCTATTCAATTAGTCGGAATCGTACTCGCAATTCTATTCTCTATCTATTTAGGAATCCGTGAAAAAAGACGTATTGCTAAAGCTTTTCCTAATGAGGATGTTGTGAAAATCAATATGGATGAAATTATTGCAAACTATGAAAAAGACCAAGAAGAGAATGCTACTATTAAAGGTGAAGCTACAAAGCATACTTACATACTTTGGCTCAATTTAATACTTACAGTCATCGTCGTAGCTATGATGTTATTAGATATTGTACCTCCTGAATTTGCATTTATGCTCGGTGTTGCAGTCGCATTACCATTAAACTTTAGAGATGTCGATGAACAAATGGAGCGTATTAGAGCACATGCACCAAATGCCTTAATGATGGCAGCTGTTATATTAGCAGCAGGTGTATTCCTAGGAATACTTAATGAAACAGGTATGTTAGAATCGATTGCACTATCGTTAATTGCAGTATTACCAACAGTTGTAGGACCATACTTACACATTATAATCGGTGTATTAGGTGTTCCTTTAGATTTATTAACAAGTACAGATGCTTATTATTTCGCAATCTTACCTATAGTAGAATCAACAGCCAGTCAATTTGGCGTTCCATCACAATCAACAGCCTTCTCACTTATGATAGGTAACGTAATCGGAACATTCGTCAGCCCATTCGCACCAGCAGTATGGTTAGCCGTTGGACTTGCAGAAATAAATATGGGTAGATATATCAAATACGCATTCTTCTGGGTTTGGGGTTTCTCCATCCTAATGCTATTTATCGCTATCTTGATGGGCATTGTTACGATATAGAATGTGATTTTTGAAAAAAGTGAGGATGTTTAGGGTTTATGCTATGACTTGGACTATCTATTGGCTTTATTCAGTACTTAAGCCATGACTTGAAATATCTCTTGGCTTTATTCAGTACTTAAGCCATGACTTGGACTATCTCTTGGCTTTATTCAGTACTTAAGCCATGACTTCGGCTGTCTCTTGGCTTTACTCAGACATTAAGCCATGACTTCGACTATCTCTTGGCTTTACTCAGACATTAAGCCATGACTTGGACATTCTCTTGGCTTTATTCAGTACTTAAGCTATGACTTGGGCCACAACTCTTACCTTCACTCACCCATTAAATATTTTCACACAAAAAAGCTGAGACACGGATGTCTCAGCTTTTTCTAATCATCTTTTATTTGTCATTTGATTCAGCTTTACGTTCAATTTTTGATAATGTTTTTTCTGCAAATGACTTACCACCGATACCGAATGAGATAGCAAATGCTACTGCTACAGCACCTAAGATTAGTAAGAATGCTACATTAACAATGCTTTGAGCAAAGTTTAATTGATCTAATGTCATAAATACTGAAACGATGATTACTAAATATTTAACGATTTCAGATACGAATACGTTACCTGTAGATTTTTTAATTAATTTAGATAGTAAGTTACCACCAATGAAACCAATTAATAAGATAATTGCTGCTGAAATTACTAATGGTAAGTATCCAATAATTGCTTCACCAATTGTATTTAATACTTCTAAATTAACTGTATTTAATGATTCAACAACAAAGAATAAACCAATGATTGTTGAAATTACCCAGCCTGCAGCTGAAGGAATATCAATACTTTCTTTATTCTCACCAAAGTTTACATAGTGATTATATTTACTAACATTTAAATTTGTTAATAAGTTTTTAACTAATGTACCTAATACTTTTGCGATGAATAAACCAACAACTAATATAACAATCGCAACAATAATTCTAGGTAAGAAGTCTAATACACTACCCATCATGTTTTTAATCGGTGTTGATACAGAAGTCATATTTAATGCATCAAACACTGATGGTAAGAATAATAGGAATATAATGAAGTAAGCTAATTTACCAAATGTCTGAATTAAACCTTCAGATCCTGATTTGCCACTTCCTGATTCAGTTAACCCCTTTTTCTCTAGCCATTTCTCAAAACCAACTGCGTTTAAACCTTTCACAATAATTGTTTTAACAATTACTGCAATTAACCAAGCGACAATTAATAATATAATTGCACTAATTAAGTTTGGTATGAATGCTATAATGCTGTCTAAAGCATTTAAGAATGAATCTGTTATTTTACTCATATTTAATTCCTCCTTTCTTGATATGTTACCCTAGTATAATAATACTAATCATATTTTTTATAATAATTTTTGATTTGTTTAAAAAACTATTCTGAAAGCCTAAATAATTTGAATAAGTAATTAATATTTTTAAAAAAATAAACGAGCAGATGATCAAACATCTGCTCGTTTCACGTAAAACACAATCCCCTTTAATAATACTTCTACCTAGTATCTTTCACACGCAATTTTATCTTTATCTCTATCAAATTTTGGTAAGTATGCACGATGACCATAAGTCACACCATTTGGAAATACTTTTCTTAAATCTGTGCAATTTTGATAGTTACGTTTTTCCTTAGCACCCGGTTTTTTGTAATTATATCTTTGGCTTGGTGGTAACTGTGTTGTTTTCTTTTTTACAACTTTCTTTGTAGCTGCATCAACTTGACTATGAATTGAAGGCATTGTAAAAGATAACACACAGATAATAGCTAGCAGTAATTTTAAAATATTATTTCTTGTTCTCATTTTTCTTCCCCTTTAATTTTTTATAAATATAGCACAATTGATTGTAATTTTCTACTGTATTTAGCAAAATTCTTTAAAATTATTTTCTTTTATTTTTTCTGGATTATTAATATAAAAAAGACCATGAACTTTAAAATTCATGGCAACTATGTATCATATTCTTTTCATCATTCTTACTTCTTTTAATGCTTTACTAAAATCACTTATTTTACCATCTTTTTTAAAGCCATGTTTTTCATAAAATTTAATCGTAGGATGATTATCTTCAAAAACCCAAAGACTTAATTCATCATATTTATCCTTCATTTGTTCTTCCGCTTCTTGCATTAAACGTGTGCCTATTCCTTGGTTTTGATATGCTTCAAGTAAGTAAATGACCATAATTTCACCACATGTATCACTTGTATCTTCATCTTTGTCTTTACCATACATTAGAAATCCAATCACTTCTCCATCAACCTCTGCAACAATACACGGTGCATTAAATTTATGGTGTCTTTCAATATATGATGATAACGTTAATTGATCCAAATAACTATCTGGAACAATTCCTCTATATGTCGTCAACCAAGACTCATAATGAACTTTAGCAATCGCTTCAATATCTGATTCTTGTTTATTTCTGATTAACATCACTTTAACCACCCACATTCTATAGAAGTTAAATGTAATTTTACTATAAGTGTCTATTAAATAAAATAGTAAAAGTCCGAGACATTCTCATTCGTCTCAGACTTTATATTCCTTACATTTCCATATCATGTATTTTCATCATTAAACCATGTGGTATATCATCATGTTTGACGACTTCTTTTTTATAAAATGTTTTGCCGTTATCGTTTGAAATTAATTTTACAAAATCACCTTTTTTAGGTTTGAAATCACTTGTTGATTCGATTTTGATATTTTCCGTAACTTCATTATTTTTCTCACTTACTACTTTTTCTGCAGTTGTACTATTCTCCATATATCCGTAGTAAGTACTTTTTTGCGTTGAAAATAACAATAAAGCTGCGACTGCTAAAGCTACGATAGCTAAGCCACCTATTAATAATATTGCTGATTTTTTATTCATTGAGAATCCTCCCTAATGTACATCATAATGCGTATAAGCATTTTATGAAATAATCACGCATCAATCTTCTTAAATTCGACATATTTATTTAGTATTTTTCTCTCTTAAAAAAATCATTAAAAGTTGAATAACTTGCGATAAATGGTAAAAATCATCATACTATAATTGAAAATATCTAAAGGAGTGGAAAAAATGAACCAAGAACAATTTGAAAAAATAAAAAATGGTAAAGGTTTTATAGCTGCACTAGATCAAAGTGGTGGTAGTACTCCAAAAGCTCTTAAAGATTATGGTATTGAAGAAAATCAATACAGCAATGAAGATGAAATGTTTACACTTGTTCATGAAATGAGAACACGTATCGTAACATCTCCAGCCTTTACTTCTGAAAAAATATTAGGTGCTATTTTATTTGAACAAACAATGGACCGTGAAGTTGAAGGTCAATATACTTCTGACTACTTAGCTTCAAAAGGTATCGTTCCTTTCTTAAAAGTAGACAAAGGTTTAGCAGATGAAGAAAATGGCGTTCAGTTAATGAAAGTCATTCCTGGTTTAGATGAGTTATTACAACGTGCAAAAGAACGTAATGTATTCGGTACAAAAATGCGTTCAAATATTCTTGAAGCAAATCAAGAAGCTATTGCTAAAGTTGTAGAACAACAATTTGAAATTGGTAAACAAATTATCGAAGCAGGATTAGTTCCAATTATCGAACCAGAAGTGAACATTAATGCTAAAGATAAAGAAGAAATCGAAGATATCTTAAAAGAAGAAATCGCGAAAGAACTAGATAAATTAAACGACGATCAATACGTAATGTTGAAATTAACAATTCCAACAAAACCAAACCAATATAAATCATTAATCGAACACCCTAACGTTGTTCGTGTCGTTGCATTATCAGGTGGTTACTCAAGAGAAAAAGCAAATGAATTACTGAAAGAAAATGACGGACTTATTGCAAGTTTCTCACGCGCATTAGTAACTGACCTATTCGCTGGACAATCAGCAGAAGAATTTAATAACGGATTACAAGACGCAGTAGATTCAATCTATGACGCTTCAGTCAATAAGAATTAAAAACATAACAAAAGGCTTGGACAATTTATTAGTGTCCGAGCCTTTTTTATATTGGGGTTATATTCGGAATAAAACTTTTAATACTTTTTAATTCAATACACTTTTTCTTTGATTTACTTTCTGGAATACTACTTTATTAATAGCTTCTTCTACTACTTTTTTATGTTTCTTTTTCTCCCAATTCATTGAATCAATGGATTCTCCTTCATATTCTTTATATTTATAGAATTTTGATAGCACCATGATTCCTGACAAGATATTACATTCCAAAATTGTACCTTCTTTATCTGTAACTACTATCGCCACTTTACCAGGTCTTAAAAACTTTTTAGTAATCCCCACTCCTAAATAGCCTTCTGAATATTTTGCAGTGAGTTTTTTAATTTTTTTCTGATAATATATTCCATGGTAATAGTTTGCAACTGCTTGTAATAGAACAACGATAATTAATAGTATAATAAACCCGAAATTTTCCATATATTAAACCTACTTTTCTATTTAATATTTTCTAAAATGATTTTCGCTAATATAACTGGTGAGTTCGCAAAATTCCCTATTGTAGAGCCTGCAATATGCGGTGTAATCGTAATATTATCTAATTTATTATATGGATGTTCTAATGGTAGCGGTTCTTTTTCATATACATCTACTGCAGCACCTGCTATTTCTCGACTTTCTAATGCTTTAATCAAATCTTCTTCATTTATAAGTCCAGATCTAGCAGTGTTTATGACGACAGCACTTTCTTTCATGATTTTAAAGTGTTCTTTATTTAACATATCTTTTGTTGTATCTGTAAGTCTATAATGCATTGTAATGATATCCGCTTCTTTGACTAAATCATTTAGATTATTAACTTGTCTATCTTCACTTTGACCATCATAATACTCATCAAAATATAATATTTCTCCACCAAATGGTCTAAGTAAGTCAGCTACTCGTTGACCGATAGCACCATAGCCGATAATACCAACTTTAGAATTTTTAATTTCTGGTGCTAGTACTCCATTTGGATAGTGTTTTTCCCACTTACCTTGCTTCAAGTTAAAATGACCTTTAGCAATATTTCTAATTTCAGATAAAATCATACCTACTGTAAATTCGGATACACTTGTAATACTTCTACCTGGTGTATTAAAAACTTTAACACCTGCTTTTTCTGCATACGCATGATCCACATTTTCAATACCTGCACGTAGCACACCAAGTATTTTTAAACTCGTAAATTTATCTATTGTTTGTTGATTAATTGGTGCAAATTGAGTAATAACAATATCAAAAGTTTCAGCATTATTTAATAATTCTTCAGGTAATTCAACTGCGTCTGGTCCATTTTTTTCTAATTTAATATTATCGAGTTGAAGTTGTTCTAAATCATCGTGTTTCCATTCTCGTATAGTTACATCGATACCATTATTTTTCAATTCTTGTAAACCTACGTCCATCATATCTTTATCAATAAATAAGTCACTAATAGCCAAACATTTCATCGTATCTACTCCTCTGTCTGTAATTTTACTGACACTCTATAACTACCTCTTGTGCTCGCTTTTTCAAAAGCACTTTGAATATCATTGAGTGAAAATGTTTCTTCTATTAGAGGACTGACATCAATTTTTCTGCTACTAATCAATTCTGCTGCATCTTCAAAATCCTCTATACTAGATCCATATGTTCCAACAAAGTAACTTTCACGATAATGTATATAATTAGAATCGACATTAAGTTCTGGTGAAGGATAACCCGCTGCAAAAAATAGAATTTGTCCTTCTGAATTTTTGATAATATCTAATGATTGTTGATTTGCTGAAGCCGTACCAACTGCAACAATTACAATATCAGCACCTTGACCAGTTAACGCCATGATTTTTTCTTTTAAATCTACTTCATTAATATCTATTACTTCAAAACCCAGTTCTCTTGCTTTCTTCACTTTGACTGGATTCCTTTCACTCACAATAACGTTTGCTCCTTTAATTCTTGCAACTAAAGCATTTAGCAGCCCCATCGTGCCTGCACCAATCACAACTAAATGATCATCTTTAGTGATCTTTAACTTCTTGATACCTCGTATAACTGATGATAGTGGTTCAACAAATCCTGCTTCTTGCGGAGATACATCATTGTTCACTTTCACGATACTTTTAGCGTTTCTTACAAAGTAATTTGCAAATCCAAATATACCAAAGTAGTCATCTGAGTAATTTTTACCGAATTGAGGGATGTTCTGACAGTTTGTTATTTTTCCTTTAAGACATTCGTCACATTTCCCACAATAGTCATATAGCACACTTACTTGATCACCAATTTGATATGTTTCTGAGACTTTTTGTCCCTTATCAATAATGATGCCAGAAACTTCATGCCCTCCTGCCATAGGATAACCTTGATGTTCTCTTTTACCTTGCCATTGCTGATAATCAGTTGTACATATATTACATGCTTCTTGACGAAGTAATACGTCATGTTCACCTAATTCAGGTAATAACATCGATTTAACACTAGATTTTCCTTGAGATTCTAAAACACCAAAGTCTATTTTTTCTATACTCATACTCTATCATCCTCACTTATATGAAAAATGACATGCCATATGCAATTAATACTGCTAGTGGTCCGGTTATTGTTCTTGAAAATAGAACAGCTGGTGCTGCAACACTGATTGTTTCAGGTTTTGCTTCTCCGAGTGTTAATCCAACTGGTATAAAGTCACAACCAACTTGTGCATTAATGGCAAATAAAGCAGGTAAAGCAATACTCATTTCAATATTTCCGCTTCCAATTTCATTACCAATTAATGTACCGATAATAGCACCAATAACTGCACCTGGAGCTAATAATGGAGATAAGAATGGCAACCCTGTAATAAAGGCTAATATTACAAGACCGATGAGATTATCCGATAAAGGACTCAGTAATTTGGCAATAATATCACCAATTCCGGTATAATTGATAATTCCAATTAACGTTGCGACAAACGCCATAAAAGGTATAATATTTTTAATTACTGTATCAACTGTATCTCTACCAGATTGATACATAATATTCATAAACTTACCTGCACCTTTAGCGATTTTATCAATGATAAGCATCATTTTGTTTTTAGATACTTCTTCCTCTTGCTGATGTTCTTGTTTTGCTTCTTTGATTTTTGTTTTTATATCTTCATTTCCAGATTGTGTCTCACTTTCACTTTTAGTAGCAGCTAATTCTTGAGTTTCTCCATCACTTACATTCTCTAAATCTTCCGGTGTTACACCAGATACAAATATATCTTCTGTCATGAACTTAGCTAAAGGACCAGACGGACTCATAACTTTTACATTTATCGTGGGAATCCCTATTCTTGGATAAGTTCCACATCTAGCTGTACCACCACAATCAATTACTGCAACCATTGTTTCTTCTTTTGGCACTGGATCTTTAAAGGAGTCAACTGCAGTTGTTCCCGTCATTTCTGCTATTTTTTTGGCAACAGGGTGAATACCACCACCGGTTACACTCACTACATATTTCAGTTCATCAGTGGCTTTCAATGTTAAGGGACCACCCCAACCTTGTTTCCCTTTATTAACCTTCACTATTTTAGACATTTCTTATCCCCCCTTAAATCATTGATCTTCGTTTAGAATATGATTTAAACCTTGTTTTTTGAATAAATGCATACTAATTTTTTCAGTTATAAAGCCTCTCATCAATATGACAATCAAACCAGTTAATAGAAACATTAAAGCTAGTGATGATTGATTCCCACCTGCTTTTGAAAAGCCATGCGCAATACCTAACCAAATAAATAATTCAGCAGAGTTGGCATGTGGGAAAAGTCCTGTTACTGGATGTAAAAATGAAACCGTTGAATCATAATATGCTGGTTTATATCGTTCAGGCAAAAATCTCCCAACCGTATAACACATAGGATTTGTAAAGAAGAATACAGCTAAAAATGGAACAAGTGTGTATCTTAGAATTGTAAATTTAGTGATTTTCTGAATAAAATTATTTACATTGTCTTCACCAATCAATTTTACTAATGCATTGATTGCCGTGATTAATACGATTAACAATGGAATAATATCCGTCATAAATCCCATAAACACTTCTGCGCCTTCTTCAAACATTCCTATGAAACCATCAGCTACTTTTGTTAAGAAATTCATTAAACATCACCCCTATATTTTTAATAAAGTTTAATCTTTTCATTTAAAGCAAGCTCTGGAAAATGAGATGGTGTTACTAAAATCGCGCCAGGTAAAATTTCTGTATTTTCAACATCTGAGAAATAAATTGAAACATGACCTAATGTATCAAAATTTTCATTGGCTTCTGATCCTACTTGAACAATATGATATTCATTATTTCCAATAGATAATGTGCTACCTTCAACTAAATTATGACCAGTGTCTTCTTCAGGTACATGTAAGACTGATATGTCAGCTAATTCAGGTGGTGCATCCTTTCCAAATAATACTAATAATTTTTCCTGTTTAAACTCTTCTACTAACGATCCTATTTCTACTATTTTTGAACTAAACATTTTGACACCTCTTTATATTATTTGAATGTTTGATCTTGTAATTTTCTAAGTTTCCAAACTGTTGTATTTGTATCTAATGAAACATTATCTTCTGTTAAGAATTCACCTTCAATGATATCTTGATTTGCTGTTACATTTCCTGAAATCAAGCCAATCGGAATATGTTTTTTTTCTACAGTTTCTTCATGCGTTTCCATCAACCCTCTTACACAATAACCACCAATACCATCAATGCTTTCGCCGGCTTTTATATCTTTCTTAGCAACTGCAACTGTTTCTGATACTGGCCCTTCAATTGGAATAATGGCATAGTCATGGTTTAATACTGCTTTAGCAATTGTTAATGGTGTTTCTAAACTTGCTAAATGGAAAGGTCTATATAAGATATGGTGATCTCTATCACCTTTTTTCAATAAATAATTTAATTCGTTTGCCACACCAACGTTCTTACCTTTAACAATAATAAATACACCTGGTGCTAACCCATCGACGTATTCAACTACTTCAAAATTATTTAATACGCCACCATTTTCTTTTGAATTCAAATCATCTAGTACAGAATCTAAATCTCCTTTTAATCCATGCATACCAACAACATCTGGTTTATATCCAGTTGCATTAGATAATAATGTCATCTCTGCCATTGTTTTTGTACCATCTTGAAAAGCAGCTAACATATGAGGTGCCATATGTTTACTCAATGCTTCTTCCCTTGCAGTATCTGGATTAGCTGTAGGGATAAGCGGATTATTCTTACCTTTACCTGCAACAAGTACTTCCAATCCCATTGATTTAGCAAATTCAAATAATCCAAGTGTTACTGCAGGTTCATCTCCATCAGATCCTGTATAAACTAAATTAGCTGAATCATACAATTTCTTCATGATTGGTCCAATTGTGATATCAACTTCAACATTCAACAATACTAAATGTTTCTTAGCTAATAATGTTTCTAAAGCAATTTGTGCGCCAACTTCAGGTACACCTGTTGCATCAACTATTACTTCTGGTGCTTCGTCATGAATAATTTCTTTAAAATCATTTGATACTTTTATATCTACCTGAATTTCACTAGACTCATTAAATGCATCTTTAGCTTTCTCTGCATTTTCTAATTTAATATCACTTATACCTACAATTACCATTCCTGGAATATGCGCAATTTGTGATACCATACCAAATCCCATTTGACCTGCTCCAATAATACCGACACGTATTGGATTACCTTCACTTTCTCTTTCTTGCAATTGGCTGTATATAGTCATTCAAACATCTCCTTTTACATTTGTTCAATCATTGAAATTATGTTCTTGAGTGTTATAATAACAATGTAAGCGCTTAAAGTCAAATGTAAATTTACATAAAATGATTCTAATAATTTCCAATTAATCATGTTATATTTATAAATAAGGAATAGAAAGGATTTAAATTATGTCTATATTAGATGATACAAGAATGATGATTAAAGTATGCAAAATGTACTATCAAGAAGGACTCAGTCAAAATGAAATTGCAAAAAAAATGAAAATAAGTCGACCTACAGTATCGAGGCATTTAAACCAAGCCAAAAGAAAAGGTATAGTCGAAATTAAGATTAATGAAAATGATTTACTAGAATTGGAAAAAGAATTAGAAGAAAAATACAAAATAAAAGAAGTCATTTGTGTTCAAAAAAACCACTACTTAAAATCTACATTAGGGAAAAGCGCAGCCGACTACATTTTAAGAAACTTAAAAGATGGTGATACATTAGCCGTTTCAGCAGGAACTACTGTTGATCAAGTCGCAAAAATGTTAACCACTCATAAAACTTTTCCAAATTCATTATTAATTCCTTTAGTCGGTGGTATGGGGAATGTCACAATAGACATACATGCAAACCACATAGTTGATACCTTTAGCAAAAAATTAGGTACAAAAAGTTTATTCTTGCATGCACCAGTCGTTGTAGATGATAAATATTCGAAAGAATTTATCATGAAACAGAAATTCGTTCAGAACATTACTGAAAACTATTCCAAAACAAAAATAGCAATTGTCGGAATAGGATCTAATCCTTTAGAATCAACAATGGTATCTGCTTATAACGATGAACTATCAATAAGCGATATTTCTAAAATTAATGCAACAGGTGATATATTCTATAATTTTATCGACAAAGACGGTAAACAACTTGATTGTGAATGGAACGATAAAGTAATCAGTATTTCTTTTGAAGAATACAAAAAGATTCCACTCAAAATTGGTGTCGCAGGTGGTATAAATAAAGCATCAGCCATACATGCGGCATTAAAAAATGAATTAATCGATGTGCTCGTAATAGACGAAGAAACAGCGATTAATATATTGGAGAAATACTGATAAAACAAAAAACTTCACATTAAAAAACCAGTACAAATCCATCTTATAATGCATTTATACTGGTTTATTTTGTTATTTCCTTATGTTAAATGTGTTTCATTGAGCTGACTCAATTCGGAAATAATTTTTCTGCTATCTGTATTTAATTGTTTAACAAATACCGTATTGTTTTTATCTTCGAATTTTTTCACCATTGAATCGATTGCATTGACTGCTGAGTCATCCCATAAATGAGCGTGTGTAAAGTCTAATTCAATCTGACTATTCTCAATAGAAAAGTCTAACTGATTCATCATTGAATCGATTGAAACAAAGAATATTTGTCCGGTGAATGAATATTTATAAAAATGATTTTCTATCGTTTGATGAACATGAACATTCGATATTTTAGTAGCAAAGAATAACGAACTAAATATTACGCCGACAATAACGCCTATAGCTAAGTTATGTGTAAACAACACGATTATCACTGTCAAAATCATAACGACAGCATCTGTTCTTGGAGCTTGCTTAACGTACTTAAATGATTTCCAATCAAATGTACTTATTGATACCATCACCATAATACCCGCTAAAATTGGCATTGGGATTTGTACAACTACATCTCCTAATAATAGGATAAGAATGATTAAGAAGACACCCGCCGTAAATGTTGATAATCTACTCGTTGCACCTGATTTTACATTGATGACAGATTGACCAATCATAGCACAGCCACCCATTCCTCCAAATAATCCTGTGATGATATTAGCAATACCTTGGCCTCTAGATTCTTTATTTTTATTACTATGAGAATCTGTTGCTTCATCAACAATTTTAGCAGTTAATAAACTTTCTACTAATCCTACAATTGCCATTGATAAAGAATACGGCAAAATGATGGTTAATGTCTCTAAGTTAAAAGGAACTTGTGGTATTAAGAAATTCGGAAATGCTCTTATTATCGTACCTAAATCGCCAACTGTTCTTACATTAGAACCTGTTACCATATATAGCGTTGTTAATAAAATAATTGCGATAAGTGGTGCAGGAATGGCTTTGAAATATTTTGGTACAATATAAACAATAAGTAATGTAACAACTATATAAATATATGTACTTATTGAAATACCGAATATATGCTCGAGTTGAGACATAAAAATCATAATCGCTAAGGCATTTACAAATCCAATCATGACTGACCTTGGTATAAACTTCATGAGTCTACCAATTTTGAGAATTCCTAATAATAACTGTATAATACCCATGAGTATCGTTGCTGCAAATAAATAATCGACACCATGTTCTCTTACTAAAGGTGTTACAATAAGCGCAACAGCTCCTGCAGCTCCAGATATCATAGCAGGTCTACCGCCTACTATTGAAGTTGTCGTAGCAATAATAAAAGCAGCGTACAATCCTACCATTGGATCTACACCTGCAATTATAGAAAACGCAATGGCTTCAGGTATAAGTGCTAGCGCTACAACAATACCAGCTAGTAAATTTTTCCCTGGATTAGAAAGCCATTCTTCTATATAAGATTTAAACATTATACATACTCCTATTTTATATATTTTCAATAGTGCTATTATAAACAAAAGAGTTTCATATGTATACATTTATGAAACTATTGAGGTGAAATTTATGAATTATGGTTATATTAGACCAATCGAATTATATGATACAGTCGCTGAACAACATTCAAAGTTAAGCAAATTTTCGTTAACAATTATTGAAGAATCTCATGCACAAACTGAAATCAGAAAAGAATTAAATACTTTATTTTATAGTAAATTACAAAGCGGGGATAAATTATACATAACTGATTTATGTATTCTTGCAGATACCTCATACCAATTAGAAGAACTCATTACAATTGCCCAGGAAATCAATGTGGACATTCATATTATTAATGCTCAAATAACAATTAGCCAACATGAACAAATGAATTTTAATAAAATTTTAAATCTAATTAATCAGTTTCAAAGTGATATGATTAAATTCAGAACTAAGTCTGGTATTGCAAAAGCCAAAACAGAAGGTAAGACTATCGGAAGACCAAAACGAAATGATCTTAATTTAAAAAATGCCATCGAAATGTACCATTCTAAGAAATATACTTTAGAAGAAATTAAAGAAGCGACAAACATTAGCAGAGCAACATTGTATAGACACTTAAATAAATAATAATTAGGGACACAATTCTGGGAAATGTCCCTTAGACATGCTGTTAGGGACACAATTCTGGAAAATGTCCCTTAGACATGCTGTTAGGGACACAATTCTGGAAAATGTCCCTTAGATATGCTGTTAGAGACACAATTCGGAATAATGTCCCTTAGACATGCTGTTAGAGACACAATTCGGAATAATGTCCCTTAGACATACTGTTAGAGACACAATTCGGAATAATGTCCCTTAGACACTCTGTTAGGGACAGAATTCGGAGTAATGTCCCTTAGAAAAACCCTCTCTTATTACCATTATTCAGAATTATGATAGTTAGCGCGTTCTTATTACCACTTTTCAGAATTATGATAGTTAGCGCGTTCTTATTACCACTTTTCAGAATTATGGTAGTTAGCGCCTTCCCATATAACAACTAAAGGCTGAGACAATTTCTGTCTCAGCCTTCTTACTTCTCCTATTATTTCATAACGCCTGCGTCTTTAGGGTGGACGCCATGTTTATAGTAATCTATTTCTTCTGGTTCTAATGGTTTTTTACCACGAATGATGTCTGCTGCTTTTTCTGCTAGCATCAATACTGGTGCGTGGATATTACCATTTGTTGTACGTGGCATTGCTGATGCATCGACTACTCTCAAGTTCTCCATACCGTGTACTTTCATTGTTAATGGGTCAACTACAGCCATTGGATCTGATGCTGGTCCCATTTTTGCACTACATGATGGGTGAAGTGCTGTTTCTGCATCTTTTTTAACCCACTCTAAAATTTCTTCATCTGTTTGTACTGAAGGTCCTGGAGATATTTCTCCATCATTATATGGTGCTAAAGCTGGTTGTTTCAAGATGTTTCTTGCAACTCTAATTGCTTCTATCCATTCTTGTTCGTCTTCTTTTGTAGATAAGTAGTTAAAGACAAATTTAGGTTTTTCAAATGGATCTTTAGATTTAATCTTCAAGCTACCTCTAGAGTTAGAATACATTGGTCCAATATGTACTTGGAAACCATGTTTCGTATCTGCTTTTTGTCCATCATAACGTACTGCTAATGGTAAGAAGTGGAACATTAAGTTTGGATAATCAACTGTATCATTAGATCTTACAAATCCTCCACCTTCAAAGTGGTTACTTGCTGCTGGTCCTTTTCTACCGAATATCCACTGTAATCCGATAAATGGCATTTTAAATTTATTTAAACTTGGTTGCTCAGACACTGGTTTAGAAGATGCATGTTGTACATATACTTCTAAGTGGTCTTCAAAGTTTTCACCTACACCTGGCAAGTGAACACGTGTCTCTATACCTAATGAATTTAAATGTTCAGAGTCACCAATTCCAGAAAGTTGAAGTAATTGTGGCGTATTGAACGCACCACCTGATAGAATGACTTCTCCTGCAGCAACTGTATGTGTCTTACCATTTTTCTTGAATGTTACACCAGTTGCTCGTCTATCTTCATAATTGATTTCTGTAACAAAAGCTCTTGTTTGAACAGTTAAATTCTTACGTTTCATAGCTGGTCTTAAATAAGCAAGTGATGCTGAAACGCGTCGACCATTATGAATTTGGCTATCAAATGGTCCAAATCCTTCTTGTCTAAAACCATTTACATCAGGTGTCTTATTGTATCCAGCTTGTACGCCCGCTTCAAAGAAAGCTTGGAATAATGGGTTTGTTGCTGGTCCTCTTCTTAATTTAATTGGACCATGGTGACCACGATATTGATCTGATTTATCTGCTCCAAAAGCTTTTTCTAATCGTTTAAAATATGGTAAACAATTCGCAAACTTCCATGTTTCCATGCCTTCAGGTTCTCCCCAACCTTCATAGTCCATTGGGTTTCCTCGTTGATAAATCATACCGTTGATTGAACTTGAACCACCGAGTACTTTACCTCTTGTATGTGCTACTTTTCTACCACCCATATGAGGTTCGCCATCTGTTTCATATTTCCAGTCGTAGAAACGATTACCTGATGGATACATAAGTGCTGCTGGCATTTGAATCAATAAATCCCATGGATAGTCACTTCTACCCGCTTCTAATACTAATACGGTCTTATCTTTATCTTCACTTAAACGATTACCTAATACAGATCCGGCACTTCCGCCTCCAATAATTATATAATCATAAGATTGCTTCATCTCAAAATCCTCCTATATACTCGTTCTTCTTTGTTGTATTTATTTACTAAACCAATTCACCGGCTCAGGTTGAATATTTGTATAAATGTGTTTAGAAATTAAATATTCTTCTAAACCTTCTTTACCTAACTCTCTACCAATACCAGATTGTTTATATCCACCCCATGGTGCTTGTGCAAAATATGGATGGAAGTCATTAATCCAAACAGTACCCATTTTCAATTTATTGGCTACACGATTTGCTTTAGCGATATCTTGCGTAAATACGCCGCCTGCGAGTCCATAAATAGAATCATTCGCTAATTCAATCGCTTCTTGTTCATTAGAGAATCCTTCAATTGTTACGACAGGTCCAAATACTTCTTCTTGGACAATTCTCATAGATGTATCACAGTTTGTAATAACAGTTGGTTCAAAGAAGAAACCATCTTGTAAGTCTGCCCTGTCTGGTCGTTTACCACCAGCAGCAATTGTCGTACCTTCTTCTTTCGCAACTTCTATATATTTTTCAACTTTATCGCGATGTTCTCCTGAAATTAATGGTCCCATCTCAGTTGTTTCATCAAAGCCATTACCGATTTTAATTTTGTTAACACGTTCGACTAAAGCTGCTTCGAATTTATCTTTAATATCGTTATGTACGATAATTCGTGACCCTGCTGAACAAACTTGACCGGCATGGAAGTAGCCACCATTTAATGCTTGATCAATTGCTAAATCAAAATCTGCATCATCGAATATAATATTCGGATTCTTACCACCTAGTTCTAGTGCAATATTCGTTACATGGTCTGCTGCACGTTTCATAATATGCTTACCTGTTTGAATACCACCTGTAAATGAAACTAGATCGACTTCTTTATGAGATGCTAATACTTCACCAACTTCAGAACCTTTACCTAGTACAAGGTTGATGACCCCGTTAGGAAATCCAACTTGTTCCATTAATTCAAATACACGAATTGTTGTTAATGGGGTAATTTCACTTGGTTTCATAACTAACGAACAACCTGTTACAAGAGCAGGTGCTATTTTCCATGAAGCTTGAAGTAACGGATAATTCCAAGGCGTAATTTGCGTTACAACGCCTACAGGTTCTTTTACTAATTTACTTTCTGAATGAGGTATTGGAGAATCAATAATTTCACCACCATCATGTCCTGCTAAACCTGCAAAATACATAAATACATTATGAATATCATCCATATCTGCATATGATTCTTCTAATGTCTTACCAGTATCTAATGTTTCAAGTTCTGCTAGTTCTTCTTTATGTTCTTTAATTAAATCTGCAATGGCTCTAACTTTACGACTTCTATTCTCAGTCGTTTCACCTGACCATTCACCAGCTTCAAACGACTGCCTAGCTGCTAAAATTGCTTTTTCAGCATCTTCTTCTGTACCTTCTGCTACTGAAATCACAACTTCTTGATTATATGGATTCACAATGTCGCGAGTCGCTTTATTAGAAGCTTCTACCCACTCACCATTTATAAATTGACGTCTAGATAAATGCTCTATATGTCCCATTCAAAATACCTCCGTTAACTTTGTTAAATTTTTATTTAACGAACTTTACAGATTTTATGTTAGCATAGAATTATGAAAGGCGTCAAATTTCCAAAGTTCATTTATGGTT
Source organism: Mammaliicoccus sciuri (assembly GCF_002901825.1). Taxonomy (GTDB): domain Bacteria; phylum Bacillota; class Bacilli; order Staphylococcales; family Staphylococcaceae; genus Mammaliicoccus; species Mammaliicoccus sciuri. The sequence continues at coordinate 78,215 of NZ_PPQD01000028.1, forward strand.
TGTTTTTAATAGGTATTTCAAATAGACAAGTAATGGAAAAGCAACTACAATGTAAAAGGATTCATGGTACAATTAAGGTAACTATTGGAGGTGTATGTAGTGGTACGTTCAGATAACTACGAAAAACAATTAGACCAAGCTAAAGACATCGTGATTAACGGTATTGGAGAAACGATGGATTTATATGGTATTAATCGAAGTGTCGGAAATTTATACGGGACGATGGTATTTGAAGGTAGTATGACACTAGATGAAATGCGTGAACAACTTCAAATGAGCAAACCAAGCATGAGTGCTGGTGTTAAGAAACTACAAGAATTTGATATCGTCAAACAACAATTTACAAGAGGAAGTAGAAAACAACATTTCATCGCTGAAAAAGACTTCTTTATCTTCTTTAATAACTTTTTCTCTAGAAAATGGGATCGAGAAATTTCTATTAATATGGATTCTGTTAAAGACGCAGAAATCTTGCTACAAAAAATCATAGATGCAGATGATGTCGATGAAGAAACTAAAGAAGAAGCAATCACCATTCATACACAATTAGAAGAATCAAAAGTATATTATGAATGGTTAGCAAATATCAGTAACGCTATTAAAACTGGAGAGATATATAAGTATTTCCCAATACCAAGTCATGATGACAAATAAGTAAAAGCGCGAGGTAGCAATGCATACCCCGCGCTTTTGTTATTTTTGTTGGCTCCAGTATTTGCATCTTTGGCTAGAACTGCTTTTAACGGTATCAGTATTTGCACCTTTGGCCAGAACTGCTTTTAACGGTATCAGTATTTGCATCTTTGGCTAGAACTGCTTTTAATGGTATCAGTATTTGCACCTTTGGCCAGAACTGCTTGTAACGGCTACTTTATTTACAAAACTCGTGAAAATTGTAAATAGTGACAGCCTTATGAACACTTCTTGCCAAACTTGTTCATAAGCACTCCACCACAATACAAAAAGCTCACAACACTAGCTAGCGTTGTGAGCTTTATCATTATAAATATTGATTTTCTTTTAAGTATGCAACGATTTTCTCTACAGATTCTTCTACACTTTCGTTTTCTGTATCAATGACTATTTCAGGGTTTGATGGTTCTTCATATGGTGCATTAATGCCAGTGAATTCTTTAATTTCACCGCTTCTTGCTTTCTTATACAGTCCTTTTGGATCTCTTGATTCACACTCGTCTAAACTACATTTAGTGAAGACTTCGATGAATTCACCGTCTTCAAGGATATCTCTAACTGTATTACGGTCTTCTTCATATGGTGAGATGAATGCTGTCATTGTGACAACACCTGCATCTACCATTAATTTACCAACTTCACCGATACGGCGGATATTTTCTTTTCGATCTTCTGGACTGAATCCAAGGTTTTGGTTTAATCCATGACGAATATTATCTCCATCTAAACGATATGACGTGATATTTTGTTCAAATAATGCTTTTTCTAATGCTACAGATATTGTTGATTTACCTGATCCTGATAAACCAGTAAACCAAATCACAACACTTTTATGACCGTTACGTTCTTGTCTTTGTGCTTTTGTTACTTCAGAATCATGCCATGTAATATTTGTTGACGCGCTCATTATTCCACTCCTAAAGAAATTAATTTTGTCTTAAACCTTTAATTAATACATCTGCTACTTCTGGTCTTGAGAATTCTTTTGGTAATTGTTCACCGTTACGAAGTTTCTCTCTTACTTTTGTTCCACTTAAATGAACATGATTTGATTTGTCATGAGGACATGTCTTTGCTGTTGTCATGTTGTCACAAACTGTACAGAAGAATGCATGTTCAAATTTAAAGATTTGAATGCCAATTTCATTTTCATATTGTGAAATTAATTCTTGTGCGTCATATGTACCATAGTAGTCACCGACACCTGCATGGTCACGACCGACGATAAAGTGCGTACAGCCATAATTCTTACGTACTAATGCATGTAAAATGGCTTCACGTGGGCCAGCATATCTCATTGCTGCTGGATAAATAACAAGACGTGTTCTTTCTTCAGGATAATAATGTTTCAAGATAACTTGATAACTTTCCATTCTTATTTCAGCTGAAATATCATCAGACTTCGTTTCACCAACTAAAGGATTTAATAATAATCCATCAACTGATTCAAGTGCTATTTTTTGAATATATTCATGCGCACGATGAACTGGGTTTCTCGTTTGGAAACCTACAACTGTTTTCCATCCTAATTCTTTAAATAATTCACGTGTTTCACTTGGGTCTAAATGGAAATCACTAAATTCATCATGCTTTGGTCGATCAACTAATTGGATTGGACCAGCTAAATAAACATTACCTTTTTCATATACACGTTTCACACCTGGGTGATCCACATCTGTTGTGCCGTATACATTTTGAGCTTCTTTAGCTTTATCATACGTATATTTCTCTTCAAGTTTTAACACACCATATAAATGATTGTCTTCTCCATATAAAGCGATGTCTGAACCTATTTCATAGTTGTTTGCTTCTTCTTCAGTAACCGGTAATGTAATTGGAATACTCCATACAAGTCCGTTTTCTAGACGTAGATTTTCAACGACACTGATATAATCTTTCTCGCTTAAAAACCCTGTCAGTGGACTGAAACCACCAATTGCGATTAATTCTAAATCTGATAGACTCCAAGGATTTAATGTTAATTTAGGATATGATTGTGCCGCTTCAATAAGTTCTGCTCTTTCTTGACCTGTTACTTGGCGATTAATTAATTCTCCACCATGAGCTTCGATTGTTTCTTTAGTCTTTTGAGTTGCTGATACCATCAATATTCACTCCTATTAATTAATTTGATCTACTTCTTTTGATTTTTGATTTTGAATATTAAAAGGAAATTTATTATGTTGGTAAAGTGTGAATAGTACTAGACCTAACCAAGCAAGGATAATAATACCTTTTATAATATTGACTGTTGCTTCACTGCTAATTAAAGTACCTAATAAAACACTACTATTTGTAAATATGATTAGACCACCGACAAGTACTGCTAAAACATACACCGGTAAAGTCTTCACTAGCCATGCTGAGAACGGTGCTGCTACGACGCCACCAAATGCTAACGCAACGACGAGTAAAATATTTATTTGATTCCAACCTAAGAAGATAATAAATCCTAATGAAGTTGAAATTGTCACAAAGAACTCACTCGCTGAAACTGTTCCGATAACATATCTTGGTTCAATTTTATTTCTTGATAGTAATAATGGTGTGTTGACTGGACCCCATCCACCACCACCAATTGCGTCTAAGAATCCTGCAATTGCACCTTGTGGAACAAGTAATAAAGCTGAAAATCTGCCATCTTTCACTTGTTGGTTTTGCTGTTTTTTAAATACAAATTGATAAATAATATAAATTCCCATTGATAATAAGAATAAGGCGATGAATGGTTTAATAAAATCACTGTGCAAGTTGCTCAATACACCCGCACCGATAAATCCAGTTATCGCGCCTGGTAAAGCAAGCTTTAGAATAATAGACTTATCAACATTTTTAAACTTTAAGTGTGAAAGTCCTGATGCTGCTGTTGTTGCCACTTCTGAAAAATGAATGGTTGCAGATGCGATTGCTGGTGCCACTCCAAAAGTTAATAGTAATGATGAAGAGGTTGCACCAAATCCCATCCCAAGAGAACCGTCTATAAGTTGTGCTAAAAAACCTACTAATGCAAATATTGTTAACTTTCGCATACGCTACTCCTCTCTGGCTTTCTATTTAAGTTGTCGTTTCAACCAATTGATGAATTTATTTTGCTCATCCGTATCGAAATATTGATGAGACAAAATGTTCTCTAATAATTGGTTTTTTTCTGTTTGCTCTATTTCTAGTGATTTAATGATTGTGCGACATTCATATAAAAAATCTACATATTCTGTATAATCTACTGAATATTGTTGATCTAATTCTTTCAAAATATTACGCACTAACTTTGGGCTTGCACCATTTGATGTGACGCTTATCTGCAACTTACCTCTATTTAATGTCCCAGGAAATATCACATTGCCATCTTGTGCATCACCAACCATGTTAATCAGACAATGTTTAGGGGTATTATCTTTAATGACATCGGTTATTTCTGGTGAGTTCGTGGCATTTATAATAAAATCAACATGCTCTATATCAGATATTTCAAAGTCCTTTTTGTGCCATTTCAATTTCCCTTCAATTTCATATTGCTTTAAATGGTCTGTAAGTTCTGGTGAAATAACATGAATCAACGCTTCACTATCTATCAGTGCGTTCACTCTACGTTCAGCAATTTTACCGCCACCAATAACTTTGACGATTTTATCTTGTAAATCTAAATTGATTGGAATGTATGCCACAATAAATCATCCTTTAATCTGATATTTAAACTGTTTGAGTCGTCAGTGTTTCTAATACGCGATCTTTCAATGCTGCTTGTATGGATGGATGATGACCTAAATGTTCGCATACGATGATGTCGCTTTTCGTATTATGTTCTGCTGCTGTTTGCTCTATGTGACGCTCCAAGACACCTGTAAACCAAAGATACGGTGCAATGAATACTTGTGAATATTCTTCATGTAATGCATCTTGCAAAGCTTCTTCAAAAGATGGCTCACAGGCAGCTAAGTAACATACTTCTACATTTTTAAATGCTGTCGATTCATATAAAGCTTGACCTATAGCTGTTATATCTATCTTCGTTTGCGGATTGTAACTCCCTCTTCCAACAACAAGTAATTTAGCATCTTCTTGAATCTCGACTTTCGTTTCTTCAATACGTTCTTTAAGAATGGCTGTTAATCTTGGTTGAACACCTAAAGGCTCTCCATAAGTAAATGTTACTTCTGGATATTGTGTCTTAATTTCATCTATCTCTTTCGGTATATCTTTAAAATAGTGACCTGCACTTAGTAATAATACGGGTATAACGGATATCTCGGTTGCACCTTTTGCTATTAACTTTTCGACGCCTTGCTGAATATCCGGTTGTGCTAATTCTAAGAAACAAATTTCTTGTAAAGGTATATCAATAGACTGTTTCACTGATTCTATAAAAGAAATTGCCTCATCTGTCGCTTCTTTAATTCTGCTACCGTGACTGACATATAACACGCCTATCATTGTATCCCTCCAGTATTAATAAATAAGTTGTGGAACGTTCTGTTCTGATGCCACTTCTTCAAACCAGCTCATGCGTTCTCTTAGTTTGACGACTTCTCCAATAACAATCATTGCAGGGTTTGTGATTTGTTCTGATTTCTCTACGATGTCTTCTAAAGTCCCTGTCACTGTTACTTGTTTCTGTGAAGTTCCACAATGAATTAATGCTACTGGTGTTTGAATATCTTTACCATGTTTCACTAATAATTTTTGGATGTCAGGCAACTTCTTTACACCCATATAAATACAAAGTGTCTCAGGTCCTAGTGCTAAGTGTTTCCAATATTCATCTTCATCAACACTGTCTTTCATAACACCTGTTATAAAGGCAACAGATGAACTATAATCTCTATGTGTTACTGGAATACCAGCATAAGCTGGTGCTGCAACACCAGCAGTAATACCTGGAACCACTTCGAACGGAATATCATAGCTATTTAATGTTTCTGCTTCCTCGCCACCACGACCAAAGATAAATGGATCGCCACCTTTAAGTCTTGTTACGGTGTAACCTTCTAGAGAAAGTTTTACGAGCAATTCATTAATTTCATCTTGAGTTAAAGAATGCTTATTCGGACTTTTACCACAATAAATCATTCTCGTGTCTTCAGTTGCATAATCTAATAATGCTTTATTAACGAGTCGGTCATATAATATGACATTAGACTGTTTAATGGCTTTAATACCTTTAACCGTTATTAAATCTGGATCGCCCGGTCCTGCACCAACCAAAAATACTTTCCCCATTCTTACACCCCATTTTCTGATTAACTGTGGAAGTCTTGTCCTGAATGCACTTCTTTAATAATGCCTTTACGGATAACAAAGTCTCCAAAGTGTTCTCCATCATTTTTTTCTTTACCGTATTGAATCAGAATTGGTTTTAAGCTTTCTAAAATCTCATCTTCACCAATATTTTCTTTAAATAGTTTATTTAAACGATCTCCAGTGAATCCACCGCCAAGATACATATTATATTTACCTGGCGCTTTACCAATAAATGCAATTTCAGCTAATGCTGGTCTTGCACATCCATTTGGACACCCTGTCATACGAATCGTTATTTCTTCTTCATTTAACCCTGCTTCATCTAAAAGTCCTTCTATTTTATTAATAAGTGTTGGTAGATAACGTTCTGATTCAGCCATCGCTAAACCACACGTTGGAAACGCAACACATGCCATTGAATTTCTTCTAAGTCCTGTGTAATGTTCACCATCTGTAATTCCGTATTTATCAATAATTTTTTGAATTTGTTGTTTTTTACTTTTAGCTACATTGGCAATGATTAAATTCTGGTTAGGCGTTAGACGGAAGTCTCCAGTATGAATTTCAGCAATTTCTCTAAGTGCTGTCTTCAATTTGTAGTCAGATGTATCTTTGACACGTCCATTTTGAATAAATAATGTAAAGTGCCATTTTCCGCTTCCTTCAGTCCAACCGTATCGGTCACCATTATGTTTAAATTCAAATGGTTTTGCCTCTTCAATTTCCCAACCTAAACGTTTATTCAATTCTTCACGAATAAAATCAACACCAAGACGGTCAACAGTATATTTAAATCGTGCGTTCTTTCTGTTTTCTCTATTACCATAATCACGTTGGATAGTTAAAATCTTCTCACAAACATCTACCGCTTCTTCTTTAGGGAAGTAGCCTAATAGACGTCCTACTTGAGGGTATGTCTTCGTATCACCGTGTGTCATACCCATACCGCCACCGACTGTCACATTAAATCCGACTAATTGATCATCTTCAATAACTGCAATCAATCCGATATCTTGTGAATAAACATCAATATCATTTGATGGTGGTACAGCGATACCTATTTTGAATTTTCTTGGTAAGTATGTCTTACCGTACATTGGTTCAACTTCTTCTTTTGTATCGATAATTTTTTCATCGTCTAACCAAATCTCGTGATACGCACCAGTTTGAGGTGATAAGTGATCACTTATTTGTGTAGCAAGTGTATCTACTTCTTTGTGCACGCCTGACTGATATGGATTTGGATTACACATGACGTTTCTGTTAACGTCACCACATGCTGCTAATGAATCCATGACTGCATGATGGATACTTTGCATTGAACTTTTTAAATTTCTTTTCAAGATGCCATGGAATTGAAACGCTTGTCTTGTTGTAAGTTTGATTGTGTTATTAGCGTATTCTGTTGAAATATCATCCATCGCAACCCATTGATCAGCAGTAGCCGTACCACCTGGAACTCTAACTCTAATCATGAAACTATATGCTGGTTCTAACTTTTGTTTACGACGCTCATCACGAATATCCCTATCATCTTGCATATAACTACCATGGAATTTAAGTAATTTAGTATCGTCTTCAGCTATTGCGCCAGTTATTTCATCTGCTAAACCTTCTTTAATTGTTCCTCTTAAATAATTACTTCTATTCTTAATGTGTTCCATTTCATCTAATTTGTCGGATAAATTAGTTTGAGTGCTCACAATATTGCCCCCTCTTAATAAATATCTCTTTGATATCTTCTCTCTTTTTTTAATTCAGTTAAAAATTCTTCTGCTTCTTCTTCGTTATAATGTCCTTCTTTTTGAATGACATTTAAAATGGATTGATGCACATCTTTAGCCATATGTTTTTCATCTCCACATACATAGATTGCTGCACCTTCTTGAATCCATTGATAAAATTCTTTACTGTTTTCTTCAATTCTATGTTGTACATATACTTTTTCTTCTGAATCTCTTGAGAACGCGACACTTAATTTATCAAGTACGCCATCTTTCAACCAACCTTGCCATTCCGTTTGGTATAAGAAGTCTGTCGTAAAGTGTTGTTCACCGAAGAATAACCAAGCTTTATTAGTAAGTTCTAATTCTTCTTTTTCTTGAATATATGATCTAAATGGCGCAACACCTGTACCTGGTCCAATCATAATGACAGGCGTTTCACTTGTTTTAGGGAACTTAAAGTTCGGATTCTTCTTCAAGTAAATCGGTACTGTATCACCTGGTTGTAATCGTTCTGCAAATTGTACTGAGCAAACACCTTTTCTATCTCTATCATGAGAGTGATAACGAACTGCTCCTATAGTAAGATGTACTTCATCAGGTGCTGCTTGATGACTACTTGCGATTGAATATTCACGAGCTGGTAATTTTCTCAATATTTGATGCAAAGCATCTGGTTGCAAATCTTCAGGTGGAAAATCATTTAATAAGTCTATTAAATCGCGACCTTCAACGTATCCGTAAATCCATCGATCTTTTTTAACTTTTTCAGATAACACACCATTACCGAAGATATTCGCAGCCTTTGTGACGATTGGTTTTGTTAATTTTGTAATTTCGAAATGATTAGTTAATGCATCACGTAAACTTAATGTATCGCCTGAATCATTAATTGGCACAATTTCTTCTGGATCCCAAACAAGTGTTTCAATTAACTCTGATACAATTTCGGGATCATTTTTAGGAAATATGCCGATACAATCGCCTGGTTCAAATGAATCATTGAAACCTTCTAAAGAAAGTTCGATATGTCTAACTTCTTTATTTGAACCTCTACCGTTTAAATTAATATTCTCTAAAATTTCAGCTTCATACGGATTAGAGCGTGAATATGTTTGAGTAGCTGATAAATCTTCAGCATCTAATTTAACGGGTTCCTCTGCCGTTTGACCTGATACTTGTCCGATTGAATTTAAAATGTCTTCCATCCATTTCTCAGCAGGTTCATCAAAGTCTAAATCACAATCTACTCTTGGATGTATTCTCTCTGCACCTAACTCTTCTAATCTCTTATCAAAATCTTTACCCGTCTGACAGAAGAATTCATATGATTCGTCTCCAAGTGCTAACACTGAGAATCTAACATCATTCAACTTAGGTGCCTTACGACTATGTAAAAACTCATGGAATGTAATTGCATTATCTGGTGGATCTCCTTCTCCATGAGTCGCTGTGATAATAAATAAATCTTCTACTTTCTTTAAATCTTTTGTCTTAAAATCTTCCATACATGCAAGATTGACATTGAATGATTTTTCTTTTAATTTACTTTCTAACGTTTCAGCTAAACCTTGAGCATTACCTGTTTCAGAACCAAACAATACCGTAATATCTCGCTTCTTAAACTTAGGTTCACTGCTTACTGCTGTAGATTGCTCAACAACAGGTGCACTTGCTTGACCACCTTGCACGACTGACGCCGATAAGTAACCACTCAACCAAATCTTTTGTTCAGTTGTAAGTGTTGCAAAAACTTGATTTAACTTTTCTGACTGCTCTTGATTAAAAGGGCTATTTGTTACTGATAATTCCAAAGATGTCACCTCATCCTGTCCAATTATTTAAGTTTTAAATACTATTCTTATGGGAATAGTCTGATTTATGCTAAAAAAAGATTAATAAATCTCTTAATTAGATTACTTAGGTTTATTATTTACTGTATGCAAACCACATTCAGTTTTGTTGAAATTCGTCCATCTTCCTTCACGTGAATCACCTGAAGAAGATACTTGAGCTGTACAAGGAATACATCCAATACTTGGATAATTAAAGTCATGAAGTTCATTGTAGGTTAAATCGTGGCGTTCAATATATGCCCATACGTCGTCCCAAGTCCAATAAATTAAAGGACAAACTTTTATAGATTTAAATCTTTCATCTTTATTAATAAAATCGGTATTTTGTCTACTTGGAGATTGTTCTCTTCTTAGTCCTGAGACCCAAGCAGTAGCGCCCGATAATACTTCTTCTAACGGTTTAATCTTTCTGATATAACAACATTGATTCGGGTCACTTGTCCATAGTGCCGGTTCATATTGATCTGCTTGTTGCTCTAGCGTTAAATCTGGCTTTTTAAGTTCAATATTTAATGTTGGATATCTTTCTTTCACACGGTCAATCAAATCGTACGTTTCTTGAAAATGCAAATCAGTATCTAAGAAGACAATTTTGGCATCTGGTTTAACTTTTGATATTAAATCTATCAAAATCATACCCTCTGCCCCAAAACTACATGAATATACGATAGAATCTCCATAATGTTCATACGCCCATTTAATTATTTGATATGCACCTTTAGTTTCATCGTCAATATCAATATCTTTAAAAGGATCAGTGTCAAAACGTTCATAAGTTAACACTTCGGCCATGATATATAACGTCCTCCTTATACTTATTTCTACAAGCTTTTATGTTTAAAATCAATGTTTTTAGCAGAAATTATTTTAAACAGATAAGTTTACTAAGAAATAATAAATTATGATGATTAGCATACCCGATACATCATATGATGTCAACTATTCTTTTTAAATTTTCAGTCTATTTAATGAAGAAATTATTCACTGAAAATGTTAGGTATTGTGAACACTTCAGTGTTAGTTTGTTTTTAACTGGGGCTTAGTTACAAAACTCCGCGGAGTTGTTTCTAACAGCACCCTTATTTACAAAACTTCCTGGATTTGTTTCTAACAGCACCCTTATTTACAAAACTACTCAAATTTGTAACTACTCCTATCGTTATTCACACTTCTCATCAAAAATGCTTCTAACAAAATTAAGATATAAAAATTCCAACAAAACCATAAGATTTTGTTGGAATTTTTATTATAAGTTATCGTCTTCTTTTTCTGCCCGTACTTGAACGATTCTTAATGATCGTCGTTCTACTGCTTTTAATTTTTCAGCTCGTTCTTCTAATTTAATTCGATCTCCGCCTAGTGTCCGGATAAATGAAACCATCATCATCACAAATATAACGGTTAGTGGCACACTCGCTAATATGGATGCGGTCTTCAAGACGTCTAACGCGCGTTCTCCACCTACTAACATTAATGAAAATGGCAATAAGCATAATGCAAACGCCCAGAATAATCGATTTGCTTTTAATGGTTCGTCTATGACTTCTTTTTGAGTTGCTGCTGCTAATATATATGACCCCGAATCAAATGTCGTTGCTAAATATAAGAATGCTGAGATTAAGAATAGAACAATCATTACTTTTGGAAATGGTAATTGATGCATCACTTCTATTATAGTGGCTTCAGCGCTATGTTGATTCAAGAATTGAATGACATCAAATTGTCCTGAAATTTGTAAGAACACTGCATAGTTACCAAAGATACCAAAGAATAATACACATCCTAAAGTTCCATAAATAATTGTACCTAATACGACTTCTTTTAACGTACGGCCTTTGGAAATTCTGGCAATAAATAAGCCAATAAATGGCGCATATACTAACCACCAAGACCAATAGAATATCGTCCAATCTTGAGGAAAGTTTGTTTCTTTTCTATCTCCTACACCACCAAATGGTTCTAACCATGTTGCCATTCTAAAGAAATTCTTCAACATATTTCCTAATCCTGATACAGTCGTTTCCATAATAAATATCGTTGGCCCAACAATCAGTACGATTCCTAAAATTAAGAACGTTAGCCAAACGTTAATATCACTTAATTTTTGTATACCCTTTTTCAAGCCAGTATAAGAACTAAATGCAAAGATGACTGTAATGATAAGTAAGATAATGCTTCTCATAACCATATTCTCACCGTCAAGTCCTGTAAGTCGCTCTATCCCAGCAGAAATCATTGGTACACCCAATGCTAATGATGTCGCTGCACCGCCTAATAATCCAAAAATAAATAAAATATCTACAATTTTACCGAGTAATTTATCCGTTTGACCTTTTAAAATTGGTCTACATGCTTGGCTGATTTTATAAATTGGTTTCTTCTTAACAAATACTAAATAACCAATTGGCAAAGCAGGTAACACATAAATCGCCCAAGCTATTGGTCCCCAATGAAACATGCCATACATTGTTGCGTATTCGAGTGCTTCATCCGTCATACTACCTGCCCCATACGGCGGCACTTGATAATAGTATGCCCATTCGATGACACCCCAGTATAGAATATCAGAACCGATACCCGCACAAAACAGCATCGAAATCCAACTAAAATTATTAAATTCAGGTTTATCACTTGCTTTACCTAAAGTGACATTCCCGTATTTCCCAAACGCTATGTATAATACAAATGCAAAAACAATCAATCCAAGTAATAGATACCATGATCCTAATGAGTCTGAAATAACATCATTAATACTTGTGATGACTTCTTGACTAGCTTTAGGGAATACCATCATCGGTATAACAGCGATAAGTAATACTGCAACCGTCCCATAAAATGTCCACCAGTCCATTACTTTATGTTTCTTCACTTCTGAACACTCCTCGTTGTCGATTAATGTACATCGTTAAATAATCATTATTAATGAACACGATGATTTAAATCACAATGAAGACACTATAGAACTTTAAATAAAAATGCAAATTACATACAATGAAAAGCATCATTACTTATGAATAAATATATATAATACACTTTTTATAATCATTATAAATATTGCTACAACGGTTGTGTTAAGTTAAAATTTAACGAACGTAACAAATCTAACGTTCTTTTATTATGAATTTTTATACATATTCAATGAATATAAATTTATATAAAAAAGAAGGAGATATGACATGAAATTTGCCATATCTCCTTCTATATCTCATTAAATATAAGTGGTCATTAAATAAAGTACTGGTAACATAATCGCACTGAGTACAGCTGTTAAAATCATACCAATTGTACTAAATGCACCTGCTTCGATATTGGATTCTAAAGCTTTTGCTGTACCAAAAGCATGTGAAGCATTACCATACGTTAAACCTTTCGCTAAATCACTTTTAAACTTCGCTTTACTAATATAAAAATTACCTAAAATACTACCAATTAAGCCTGTCGCTATAATAAACATAACCGTTATCGTATCTGTTCCACCCATTTGATGAGACACTTCAATGCCTACTGCTGCTGTCATCGATCTAGGTAAAATTGTTACAATCGTTGAACTCGGATATCCCATTATATATAGGACACCATAAATAAGGACAAAGTTAACCATGATACCTGCCAATACACTTGAAATAATAATTTTGAAGTTCGCGACAATCAACTTTCTGTATTTATATAACGGATACGCTAAACTCACAACTGAACAATCTAAAAATTGATGAATCCATGAACCACCTACCATGTAGTCTTTGTAATTCATACCTAAGACTAATAAAATTGCGACAATCATAATTGAAGCAATCAGTGCTGGATTAAGAATAGGATGTTTATATTTAATTTGTAGTTTCTTAGCGATGATAAAACAAGCTAATGTTAAAAGTACCATCAATAAAGATTGTATAATCATGATGCATTCTCCTTATCCGTTTTATTAATATTTAAAAACTTCTCACAAACATAACCAGATGACAGTGCTACTAAACTTGTACTCACAATGAGTAACACGACCATAATGATATAACCTGGTCCAATCTGATCTGCAATATCCATAATACCTACAATTGAAGGCACGAAAAACAAAATCATAACATTAATTAATTTATTAGCACCGACTTCTATCCATCGTTCAGGTAAAATACCTGTTAGAAGTAATAAAAATAATAATGCTAGTCCAACAATACTACCTGCAATTGGTATATGTAATATTTCTTGAAGCCATTTACCAATTTGAGTAATCATATATATGAGAGATACTTGAAAAAGTATCTTTATAAACAATTTAATCATATAAACTCATCCTTTTAATAAGACGTTATAGACAATATTATAGGACGGTTCAAAGTATTAATAAAATACATATTATCGATTACAACTATTCCACTTCGGAATAGTTCAATTATATTTTTATTGTTCATAGCAAGAAACAGGCTAGAACATTATGTTCCAGCCTGTTTCTTGATTAATGATTCTTTTAGAAATAATATCCATTCTTTCGTAACTCTGTTAACATAGGCACCTTTTTTCCAAATTAATCCGAGATGCCAATATATCTTTTCACCTTCAAGTTCAATCATTGTCACATCATCACTCATTTGTTCAGCAATACTTCGTGGCACAATAGATAGACCAAGTCCTCTTTCTATCATATTGCTGATAAAGGTAAGCTGTGATATTTTAGCAACTGTCTTTGGATAGAAGCCTTCTTTCCGGCAGTTCTCAATAATCATATCTCTTAAATAGTAGTCATCGTGGAACAAAACAAATTCTTCATCTTTCAATTCACTGATTGATACTTGATGTCTCTCTGCAAGTTTATGTGACTTATTCACTACTAAAAACAATTCCTCTTTATAAAGTGGCACGCTGTTATATTTAGATGAATCTACAGGTAATGTCGTCACACCAATATCTACTTCATCTTTATTAATATAATGTTCTACCGCTTTACCGCCACCTTCAGTAACTTCGTATGTGACGTTAGAATATTTACCATGAAAATTCTCAAGACTGTCTGTTATAAGATCCACTTTAATCATAGGTGACAACCCTAATCTAATATGTCCACGTTGCACTTCAAAGATATCATTCAATTCGAGCGTCAAATGATCAAATAGCGTTAAGAATTCTACTGCTTTATCGTAAAATACTTCGCCAGTATCTGTTAGTTTAATGTGTTTTTGTGAACGATCAAATAGCGTGACATCAAATTCATTTTCAAGATTTTTTACAGCTTTACTAATTGTAGATTGCGCTACAAATAAATGTTCTGCAGCTTGTGTCATACCACCATTTCTAACAATTTCCACAAAATATTTTAACTGTTTAAACTCCATTTGCTATACCTCATTTCATGGATTTCATGACAGAATTAAAGCGAACATATAAATACGATAAGTATAATAATCGGAATGATATATCTCATTAAGAATTTCCATAATTTAAACCATTTTAAAGAAAGTTGATTCCCCATTTGGAATTCTCTTTTTACAATAGCTTGATCCATTCTAAACGAAATAAATATTGCGATTAGTAAACAGCCAATTGGCAATAGTATGTTGCTCACTAAATAATCTGTAGCATCAAATATAGACTTCCCAAAAATCGAAACATCTGCAAGAACACCATATGACAGTGATGATGGAATACAAGCGATAAATGTCAGTAATCCTAATACCCATACTATTTTTGAACGCGATCTTTTGCCTTCTTTTTCAAAAGCTGAAATGATAATTTCAAATTGACTAAATGAAGAAGTCAATGTCGCAAATAAGAATAACAGTAAAAATAACGTTAAGAATACTGAACCAAATGCCATTTGGCCAAATACATTAGGTAATACGATAAATAATAATCCAGGACCTTCAGTAGGTTCTAATGAAAAAGCAAATACAACTGGGAATATCGCCATTCCCGCTAATATAGACACGATAATATTCATAATCGATACCGACATAGCTGACGTTGGTAAACTTTCTTTTTTACTTAAATACGAACTATAAGTAACCATACATGAGAATCCCACAGCTAACGCGAAGAATGACTGACCTAACGCATATAACACGCCTTCAGCTGAGAAGTCTTCAAAGTTGAAACTAAAGAAGAACGATAATCCTTCAGATGCGCCTTCTAAAGTTACTGCTCTCGCAACAAGAATAATAAAGAATATAAATAATAAAGGCATTAATACATTATTTGCACGTTCAATACCTTTTTTAATACCGAAGTTTAACACAACAACATTCATTAAAATAAAGACAAACACACCGATTAATACAGTAAATGGCTCTCCTATAATTTGTTCAAAGACTTTACTGTAATTTGTATCATCAGATATAAGATTGCCTGTTAATCCTAATGCTGTATAAATTGTAATCCAACCACCTACAACACTGTAAAAGGATAATAATAAGAAACATCCAATAACACCAAGTCTTCCCGTTATTCTCCATGGTGATTTGGGTGCTAGCGTATCATAGGCAGCAACAGCTTCTTTGTTTGTTGCACGTCCAATGATAAATTCAGAAATCAACATCGGTAATCCGATAAATAATGTAAATATAATAAATAACAATAAGAAGGCGCCACCACCGAATTGACCTGCAACATAAGGAAACTTCCATATTGCGCCAATACCGATTGCAGCACCTGCTGATGCCATAATAAATCCTATCTTAGATGACCATTGATCTCTTTGATTGACCATGTTATCACTCCATTCAGTTCTTCCTTAATTGAAGTATAACGTAAATTAATCATCTACACAGTAAGAATTTTTATGACATTTGTTCTACATCTGTAAATATACTGCCCATTTTTTCAGCAGCATTATCTGAAAACATTAACTCTAAATTATCTTGAGATTCTTGTGCGTGCTCTTCAGAAGCTTTGTACATTTCATCTTCGTATGCTGTTATCACATCTTCTAAATTGTCATGATTTTTAAATGCACGTGCTAATAAATACGCATCATATAAAGCTGTATTAACACCTTCACCAGCGAATGGACTCATAACGTGAGCAGCGTCACCTAACAATGTCACATTCGATTGACGTTCCCATTTAAAACCAATTGGCAATTTATAAATTCTTCTAAACAGAACTTTATCATCGGCATATGAAATGTATTTTAACAGCTCTTTATCCCAATCTTTAAAATCTTGTAATAAACGTGATTTTAGTTGTTCGGGTGACAAAGCTTTATACGTATCTAAATCTTTATATGGCATGCGATAAGTGACATAAACTTTAATCGATCCATCACCGTTTAATTGTCCAAGTATAGCTTGATCCCCGCCAAGCGCCATTATTTTACCATTCTTATTAAAAGCAGCTAAATCTGGAAATTGTTGTTTCACATCAGAAATGTTTAGTTCGACCATTGATATGCCTGTGTAGCCGATTTCTTGCTCTGTAATAAATGGTCTCACTTTAGAAAAGGATCCGTCTGCACCTACTACAACATCAAAGATTTCACTCACATTATGATTAAAAGTAACTTTCACTTTATGATTATTTAACGTTTCGATTGCTTTAAATTCATAATGATAACGGATGTTTTCTGGATTAATTTCGTTAAGAATCATATCGCAAAGTTCGCCACGATCAATCTCTGGTCTTCCGCCTTCACCTTCAGCATCATCTTCAAAATACAATGTGCCATCTGGTCCAAGAATTTTTGTGTCTTCGCCTTCAAATCTTGCCATACTTTTAAATGTTTCAATAAGACCAGCTTCTTTAATCGGCAATTGTCCTGATTCTTCGTGAATATCTAATGAACCACCTCTGTTGCCGTTAATATCACGTTCACCTTTTTCAAATATAGTAAATGGAATTCCTTGTTTTTGTAGTAACAAACCGAGCATTAAGCCACCAGGACCACCACCAATAATTGCTACTTTATTATTTTTATTGCTTTTCAACATTTTTACCTTCTTTTTAGTTTTTATATAAGTTTTTTGCTTTTTCTTTTGTTTCATTTATAAATGATTCGAATTTCGCTTTTTTCTCATCATCTTCCACTGCTTCTCTTCCTGCTAACATAATTTCTTTAAATAAATCTCTAAGTTGATTTCGTGCATCTTCCATTGCTTTAATATCAACATTTTGGAATCCTTCTAATCGTTTCGTAAATTCATCTTGATTGATGTTTTCATTTAAAAATGCTTCGCCTTCATCTGTAATTGTATAAACTTTTTTATTACCATCTTTAGAAATTGATACAAAGTCTCTATCTTCTAACATTTGCAAAATTGGATAAACTGAACCTGGGCTTGGTGCATAGAATCCTTTAAATCTTTCTTCTAAATCTTTAATGACTTGATAACCATGTTTCGGTTCTTCTTTTAACATTTTTAAAATAATAAATTGTAAGTTCCCTTTCTTAAAGAAACGATCTCTTCCCGGATGACCGCCAAAACCTTTTCCAAAATCAAAGCCATCACGATTCATCATATGGCCTCTGTGATTGTTAAATCTTCCCTCAAAATTTCTTCTAAACATATAATCACCTTTCTCCTTTTCGATATATCGTTATATTATCCGATATATCGAAAAGAGTCAAGCGATATATCGGAATAAATTTTATCGACATCTTTTCATACCATATTTTTACAATTTTATGTTATTTTCATGGAATTCCCTAATACTGAGAATGTTTCTCATATAATATAATTGAGATATATAGAAGGTAAATATTTTAAAGGAGGTCATTACATGATTACTAAAGAGCGTCATGTTGCTGATGTCGTAACAGATATTCCAAAGTCTGCTGATATTTTCCGTAAATACGGTATCGACTTTTGTTGTGGAGGTGATGTATCCATTGATCAAGCTGTGTCTAATAATAAAAAGGTCGATTTAGAAACATTGTTAAATCAACTCAATAGCATACCTGTCGATCAACAAAATGGTGGAATTGATATTAAATATTTAGATGCTGCTTCACTTATTCAGTACATTCAATCTCGATATCATGAAGCATTGAGAACTGAATTCCAAAACTTAACACCTTATGTTACAAAGTTGGCTAAAGTTCACGGTCCAAGTCATCCATATTTATTAGAACTAAAGGACTTATATACTAAATTGAAGTCTGCATTATTAGAACATATTGACGAAGAAGATCATCAGTCGTTCCCTAAACTTTTAGATGTATCAGCAGGTAAACAAGTTAATCAATTAAACGAAACCATTACATCCCTAGTTGATGACCATGACGAAGCAGGACAATTATTACGAGAGATACGTGCCATCACAAATGATTACCAACCACCTCTAGAAGCATGTGGTACATGGAGACTTGTCTATCAACGTTTAGAACAATTAGAACGCGACACACATGAACATGTTCATTTAGAAAACCACGTATTATTCAAGAAATACAAACATCTACTTTAAAAACTTTTTAAAGGAATGATTCATTATGAAAAAGAAGCTGGACATACATTTTTAGCAAAGTTAGGTAAGAAACGATTAAGACCCGGTGGAAAAATTGCGACAGATTGGCTCATTAAAAAAGGCCATTTTACGAGAGATAAATATGTATTAGAAGTTGGATGCAATATGTGTACGACAGCTATGCAAATTGCGAAAACTTACGGATGTAGAATTGAAGGTGTCGACTTAAATGCTAAAGCTCTAGAAAAAGGTATTAAAAATGTATCATCTGCAAACTTATCTCATTTAATTAATGTTCAAAAAGCTAATGCGATGAACTTACCATTTGAAGATGAACAATTTGATATCGTATTAAATGAAGCGATGCTTACAATGTTGCCAATCAAAGCGAAAGAACAAGCATTAAAAGAATATTATCGTGTCTTAAAACCAGGCGGCATCGTATTAACACATGATATCGCAATTATTAATGTTAAATCTAAAGATGAAATCATCTATCATTTAAGTGATGCCATTAACGTGAAAGTAACCCCACTACCAACAGCAGAGTGGTACAAACTTTATCAAGATGCTGGTTTCAAACAAATAGAATCGCACATCGGCGCATTAACACTTATGACACCTGCTGGCATGATACGAGATGAAGGTGTTCTAGGTACATTTAAAATTATTAAAAATGCCTTAAAGAAAGAAAATCGATCTATGTTCTTTAATATGTTTAAAACAATGAAACGATATAAAAAAGATATGAATTATATTGTTCATGCTGTTAGGAAATAACCGTCTCAACAGATATAATAGTTATAATATAACTATTAACTGAATTGGAGATGTAAACATGAAATTAAATAAAATGGATCATGTAGGTATTATCGTTGAAGATTTAGAATCTGTTAAAGTATTTTTTACTACGTTAGGATTGGAACTGATCGGAGAACAAAATATTAATGGTGAATGGATCGACAATATTTATGGTGTAGATGCTTTAGAAGCAAGTATTGCTATGATGAAAGTTCCTCACGATGAAACAGCTATAGAACTCATACAATTTCGTGACCAATCAACAACGACTAACAAATCTTTACATTTCCCAAGAAATATAGGCGCTAGTCATTTTGCATTTTCAGTTCAAAATATTGAACAAGTTGTAGAACAATTGGCCACAACATCTTCCAATGTGATTGGAGAAATTACGCAATTCGAAGACATGTATAAATTGTGTTATATCAAGGGTCCAGAAGGCATATATATCGAATTAGCTGAAAAACTCAAATAAGTTATGGTAAAAACATTTTGGTAATCAGGATAAATGGTTTCTAAAATGTTTTTATTTGTATTTTAGTGGAATATTATATATAATAAATGTAAAAAAATAGGAGGTTGATAGATGGAACTCACACGATATAATAAGGCAATCTTTGGTCGAATAGATGCCAATCAAGACACCCAAGAAATTTATCGACAAATCCAAGGTGAAGAAGGTGAACAAATTGTACAACAAATGTTAGAACAAGAACTTAAGTTAAATTATGTACATAACATTGAATTAAATATAAAGAACAAAATTCAACTCGATTTCCTCATTGTAGATGATGATATGATAATCAATTTAGAAGTCAAACACTATAAAGGCGACTACTATATCATCGATAATCAAATGAAAAATAGTTACGGGAATATATTCCAAACCCCTTTTTTACAAATGAAAAGAGCCGAATATGAACTCGAACTGATTAAATCACATCTCAATATTAAACGAGATATAATATCTTATCTCGTCTTTACAAACCCCACATTTACACTTCACTCTGACATACCTAATCGTAAACAGGTACTGTTACCAACAGAGTTACACAAAATTCCAAAGCTATTTAATAATTTTAAAGTAGACGAAAATAGAGCCATCCTCAATAAAATCAAAACACTTAAACAAGATTTTTCGAAGACCTACCCTAGACATATAATTCCATTCGAACAAATCAAACCAGGCTTAAGATGCCCACATTGCCGTAAAATCAACCAAATACAATTAGAAAAACGGATGAGATTCGGTCATTGCATGTATTGCTCAAGACAGATACAGAGACAGTTACTCTACTTAGAAAATTTAAAAGAATTATACGTATTAAAAAATGGGCCATTTACATTGAAAGAAGCAGAACTGTGGTGTGGTGCGGATGCGCATGCTATCAGAAGAGTATGTAAACGTCATTTTAAAAAGAAGGGGAAACATAAAAGTTATTTTTATTTATAGAATAGTACCTTCTTAATCAAAGAATTTGGGCTCTTCTCGTCTTTACTCCTACTTTAAGCCAAGACTTGGGGGATCTCTTGGCTTTACTACCTCTTTAAGCCAAGACTTGAGCCACCTCTTGGCTTTACTCCTGCTTTAAGACAAGACTTAGGCCACCTCTTGGCTTTACTACCTCTTTAAGCCAAGACTTAGGCAATCTCTTGGCTTTACTACCTCTTTAAGACAAGACTTAGGCCACCTCTTGGCTTTACTCCTGCTTTAAGACAAGACTTGAGCCACCTCTTGGCTTTACTCCTGCTTTAAGACAAGACTTAAGCGATCTCTTGGCTTTACTCCTGCTTTAAGACAAGACTTAGGCGATCTCTTGGCTTTACTCCTGCTTTAAGACAAGACTTGGGGGATCTCTTGGCTTTACTCCTGCTTTAAGCCAAGACTTAGGCAATCTCTTGGCTTTACTACCTCTTTAAGCCAAGACTTAGGCCACCTCTTGGCTTTACTACCTCTTTAAGCCAAGACTTAGGCGATCTCTTGGCTTTACTCCTGCTTTAAGACAAGACTTGAGCCCAAATTTATAAAATGACTATATGTTTTCCTATATTTCTAATTTTGAAAAGTGAATCTACTGATCCCCATCCCCCATAGATTCACCCCCTCTCAAAAATAAAAACCATGGTATCAGCACCCAAGCTGAAACCATGGTTTTCTTCATGCCCACCATATATTATCTAATGATTCGTTTATATTCACTGTTTGTAAATTATGTGCTGCTTTTTGGAATCCTTCTTCTACTGACATGATTGGGTCTTCATGTTCTATACTCACGACATAATCATATCCATTGATTCTCAATGCACTAATAATATCTCCCCATACTTGTGGGCTATGTCCATAACCGACTGTTCTGAATGTCCAAGCTCTTGATTGAACTGAACTATACGGTTGCATATCTGTTAATCCGTACATATTGACATTTTCTTGGTCGATATAAGTATCTTTTGCATGAAAATGATGAATCGCACCAGCTTTACCTAAAATTTTAATAGCTGCTATCGGATCAATGCCTTGCCACCATAAATGACTTGGATCTAAGTTCGCACCAATAGCATCGTTTGTCGCTTCTCTAAGTTTTAAAAGTGTATGTGGTGTATGTACTGAGAATCCAGCGTGTAGTTCAATCCCTATTTTAACGTTATGATCTTTAGCAAACTGCGCCGCTTCTTTCCAATAAGGTATCAACTTCTTCTCCCATTGCCACTCTAATATTTCTGAGTATGCTGTTGGCCATGGTGTTACTGGCCAGTTTGGATGTTTAGCGTCTTCATCTGATCCTGGTATACCTGAAAATGTATTAACAACTGGGACACCTAGGATCGAAGCTAATTTTACCGATTTAATAAATGTCTCATGTGCTTGTTTAGCATGTTCTTTATCTGGTGAAACAGGATTGTCATGACAACTGAATGCACTGATTTCTAATCCACGTTTCTTTATAGCGTCCATAAATGCTTGTCTTTTACTTTCATCTTCTAACAATTCATCTACATTACAAAAGTGGTTACCTGGATTCCCACCTGTACCGATTTCGACCATTTTCAATCCAGATTCTGCAACATGATCTAACATTTCTTCAAACGTTTTATCTTGAAAAAGTACTGTAAATACACCAATTTTCATATGTAACACCCCTTATTTTATTTTAACACTCGTTCCTTGTTCACTACTTTCATAAATTGCATCTATTAATGCACTCACGCGTCTAGCTTCTTCAGGTTTCACGACCAACGACTCTAGTCCTAAACAACTGTTCACAAAGTTTAAAGTCTGACGTTCTGCAGCAATATTTTCATTATGTTCAGCATATGCTTGTTCGTTGAAAAATGTACCAAATCGAGGTTGATAAATTTCAAATGGATAAAGGTTAATGCCTCCATCTACACCAGACATACTTAAGTGAATTTTATCTTCTTTAATATTCGCAGACCATGAGCATTCAAACTGCATCGTTGAACCATCTTCAAATGTTATAAATGATGAAACATGGTCATCTACTTCAAATGTTTCATGATCAAATGTTCCCCAATCATTGATTTGATTAGGCGTCTGACTCAAACGGTTGTATGTCTTACCTAATACTTCGACTGGTTTAGCATCTGTTTGTAACCATAAAGCAAGGTCCAATAAATGGCATCCATAATCAATTAGACTGCCTCCACCTTGAAGTTGTTTATTTGTAAACACACCCCAGCCCGGCACTTTTCTTCGACGCAATGCTTGTACTCTCGTTACAAGCGCATCACCTACAACACCTTCGTCAATTGCACGACGGGCTGTTATCGCCGCATCTGTAAAGCGATAATGATAGCCTATTGCGAGCACTTTACCGGATTGATTTGCCGCTTCAATCATTGCATCACATTCTTCACGATTCATAGCCATTGGTTTCTCACAAAATACATGTACACCTGCATTTAACGCTGCAACTGTTATTTCTGCATGAAATTTATTTGGTGTACATATGACGACCGCATCTACACTTTTAAACATCTCCCCATATTCAGAAAAGACATTTGGAATTTGAAATTGTGATGATACTTTTTTAGCGAGCTCTTGATTGATATCTTGTACACCAACAATTTCAACTAAGTGATTTAATTTTTGTAAAGCTGGTATATGTCTGTTTTGTGCGATACCGCCGACACCTATAACACCTAGTTTAAGTTTATCCATAAATATAATCTCCTATTTTATTTCTTGCTAATTTCTTCTAAAGGTTGTGCATTACCATATTGATGTTTTGGTGTGCGATCATTTTTCGCCCACTTAACAGCATTTTTAATAACTTGTTGAATTTCTTCATTATAATAAGTAGGGTAACTTTCGTGTCCCGGTCTAAAATAAAAAATCTTTCCGTTTCCGCGCTTAAATGTCGCACCACTTCTAAACACTTCTCCACCTTCAAACCAACTGATAAATATTGTTTCATCTGGTGCTGGTATATCAAAGTGTTCGCCATACATTTCTTCTTTTTCTAATTCAATATACTGCCCTAATCCATCTGTAATTGGATGCGTTGGGTCAACTACCCAAAGTCGCTCTCTATCATCTGCTTCGCGCCATTTTAAGTCACATGTCGTACCCATCAAACTTTTGAATATTTTAGAGAAATGTCCAGAATGTAACACGATAAGACCCATACCATCTAGTACACGTGCTTTTACTTTTTCGACGATTTCATCTTTCACTTCATCATGTGCTTTATGACCCCACCATAACAAGACATCAGTCTCAGCTAATACTTCATCCGTTAATCCGTGTTCTGCTTCATCTAATGTTGCTGTTTTAACGTCGTGCTCTTCACCTAAAAATTCAGCAATTACATTGTGAATACCATTAGGATAAACTGCTTTAATTTCTTCACTTTCTACTTCGTGTCTATATTCATTCCATACTGTTATGTTCATTAATAAAACCCCTTCTTAGTCAAAATATACTGCTTTACCAGTCTTAGCTGATTTATAAAGTGCTTCTAATATTTGTGTAATCACAATTGCTTGTTCTGGTTTCACAACAGGCTCTGTATCATTAAGAATACTGTCAATCCAACTACGTGCCTCTACTTCAGCTTCATCTACTTTTTCGCCTTCATAAAAATCAACGCCTTTATTCTCAAGTTCTACTTGCGTTGTATATAAAGAACCAAAGTCTTCTCCGTGGATTCTTAAGCCATCTTTCATATCGGCACCACCTTCAGTACCAGATAATGAACATTTTGCTTCATCTACTTCTAAAGAGTTTAACGCCCAACTTGATTCAAGCATGATTGTCGCACCATTTTTCATCTTAATAAAACCGAAAGCTGAGTCCTCTACTTTGAACTTTTCAGGATCCCATGGTCCCCATGCATTAGCTGCATTTTCTTTCTTACCTAACTTATGGAAAGTTGAACCCATTACTGATTCTGGTTCGTAATTATCCATCATCCATAATGTTAAATCGAGTGCATGTGTCCCTATATCAATTAAAGGACCACCACCTTGTTGTTCTTCGTCTAAAAAGACACCCCAAGTCGGCACTGCTCTACGACGAATAGCATGTGCTTTCCCAAAATAAATATCCCCTAAGTCGCCACGCTCTGTCGCTTTATGTAAATATTGACTGTCAGGTCTAAATCTATTTTGATAACCAATCGTAAGTTTCTTGCCATTACGTTTAGCCGCTTCAATCATTTCTTGCGCTTCTTCTGTCGTCTTAGCCATAGGTTTTTCACACATAACATGTTTACCTGCATCTAATGACGCAACCGTTAATTCCTTATGAGAACTGTTCGGTGTACATACATGAATGACATCAATAGCATCATTCTTTAAGAGTGATTGGTAATCTTCGTAAACTTTCGCATTATCTGTACCATATTCCTTAGCTGCTACTTGTGCTTTTTCAATATCGATATCACAAAAAGCAACAATGTTCACTTCGTTTATTTTTTGTAAACTCGGTAAATGCTTACCATTCGCAATACCACCACAACCAATAATTCCTACATTCAAACTCATATGTACAACCCCTTTTATGTATTTATGCTCAATTTAATAACATTAAGCAATCGCTTACATTTTTGTTTATATAACTATGTTAAAATAAAAAACAATAAACACCAACGAATAACACTTGCAAAGACACTTATATTTTACATCTGAATATATTTTCATAAGTTAAAAATATTTTCAGTATGATAAATAGAAAAAACAAGTGAATTATTTGAAATAAAAGACCAAGACCAAAATCGCAAATTATAAAAATACCACCTCATTTCTAACTGATTAAATCAGCGAAATGAGGTGGTATTTATTTTTATTTTATTTATATCTTCACTTCAGTTGTTTGTGTGTATGAATGCTCTCCGAGGTTAATCATGGATTCTGATATATTTCGTGAGTGGTAACCAATTCTTTCAAGAATTGATATCATGTCGATATATACAAGGCTACCTTCTGGTGAACATTCGCCAGAGCTTAATCTTTTGATATGTTTTTTACGTAAGTCATGCTCTAGTACATATGAATCTTGGCTTCGTTTAACAACTTCGTCTTTTTTCACATTGTCATAAACATCAAATACTTCAAACGTTTTTTCATATGAAATTTTTACATGATCATATAATCGTTCAATGCTTTCTTCTGCTTTTGATGAAATTTGAATATCAGCTGATTGTTTCTTCTGCAATTCTTCTAAGTATGATTCTGTTAAAGTTGATACTTTCAATATTGTTCTATTAACATCATATAAAACAGATAGCCTTTCAGCATCTTTAGCTGATAGTTTTTTCTCAGATAATTTATTTAAATATTGACGGACATTATCATACATATTATCTACTGCAAGGTGTTTATCTTTATGCTTTTTAATTGCTTTTTCATCAATATTTTCAACATTATTCAACATTGAAACAGTCATTTTACCGATATTTTGAATTTCATCTTGAGCCTCTTGAAGTGCGATACTAGGCGCTCGATTAATTAAATTATTATCAAGATATTTCGGTTTATATTTTTCATTTACATCTTCACCTGGAATGATTTTCGTTACAATCCAAGCTAGTGCGAAGATGAATGGTAACTGTATAAGTGTATTTGTTACATTGAATGTTCCGTGTGCAAATGCTATAACCATTTTTGGATTTAAATTCATAGCGTGTTGAATCCATTCCATTATCATTTCGTAGAATGGTAATATTAATAGAAATACTGCTGCACCGATAACATTAAACATAACATGCGCCATCGCAACACGCTTAGCGGCGATAGAACCTGCTAAACTCGCTAATACAGCTGTAATCGTCGTTCCAATATTGTCACCTAATAAGATTGGTAATGCACCATGCAATGAAACTAAATCATTGGCATAGAACCCTTGTAAAATACCAATCGTTGCACTTGAACTTTGAACGATTAACGTCACAAATGTACCTGCAAGTACACCTAATATCGGAGTAGAAGACATATCTAACATAATTTGTTTAAAGCCTTCTAAATTAGCAAGTGGTTTCACCGCACCACTCATTAATTCTAGACCATAGAATAGTGATCCAAATCCGAAGAAAATCATACCGATATTTTTAACTTTTCTTTTTTGAATGAAGAAAATTAAAAACGCACCTAACGCTAGTATTGGTAAAGCATACTCACCAATGTTAATCCCAATAATAAACGCTGTGACCGTCGTACCGATATTGGCACCCATGACAACACCTATTGCTTGTCGCATCGTCATAAATCCAGCACTTACGAGTCCAATTGTGATAACCGTTGTTCCTGAACTACTTTGTATTAAAATTGTCACGATCATACCTGCAAGTACACCCATAATAGGATTACTTGTAAATCTATTTAATATACTTCTTAATCTATCGCCTGCTGCTGCTTGTAATCCATCCCCCATTTGTTTAATCCCGTATAGGAAGATACCTAATCCACCGATGAATGTAAAAATCATTTGTAAAGCCGAGAGTTCCATAACACACCTCTTTAAAGTTATTGTAACCATTGTGAATAATAAACTATAATTGTTAAGCTAATGTAAATTTTTAATGAACTTTTATTAAAATTATGATTATTCTTTGCTACTTAATTTTTAAAAGGTTTTCATTATAGATATCTGGCAATTATTTATTAAATTGTTCTTCTATATTATGATGCATTTTAAAGATCATCATACGTTCACCTGTTCGTGAACTTAAATCTGTATGGAAACTTTTGACGTCTTGTTGTGTAATTTCAAATATCATTTGATATAAATGATCCATATCTGATTCTACTAATTTTGAACGTGTACGTTTTATACTCAGTAAACCTTCTTGCGTTTCACAAACGCTATACTCTGCAGGTGTAAGCACACCTTGTAAATCAACAATAATCATATCCCTAATAATATCTGTCTTTACAGATAGAGATCCTCTACCTAAATATTCTTTTTCCCATTGTGTAATGGCTTTACTAATTTTTGATTCACATGCTCCTTTTGTCATTTCCATATTTGTCTCTCCTTAATGCTTATTTTGCTTTATGTTAAATATTCAGCAATTGTTTCAATATTGCTTTGATTAATGGTCATACCGTTTATTGTAATACCAGATGGTATAAGTGGATGATTAGAAACTTGATGAATACTTTGTTTAATACTTTGGTGAATATCACTTTCACCATTTAACCATTCATGAATATTGTCACTACTAAACTCAGGCTTACAGTTATTAAACAAGTAATCGAGTGTTTTAATTTTTTCTGTATGACTTTTAACACTTTCAGGTAATGCGATCACTTGTTTATCGTCTGACTTTCTAATGATATAAATATTCTCTATATCATATTCATAAATCGCGATAATAATAGATCGCATCACATCACCATATGCATGCGAAATTTCTGCTTGATAGCTTTGTATCGACATAACATGATTAGGGTTGAAATTTAAAGATTCAACAAGTTGGCTTTCTAGATGTGTATTTAAATCAGATAGTATGAGTATATTTTTTTCATCATTCATATTATACATCCTCTCGAGTCTAGGACATAAATTGTTGTCCTGCTCATTTATTTACCATTTATTTACCATTTATGCCATTCACCATTTTCATCTATACTTGATAGCAATAACCAATCATTTTTAACTTTTGTGTTAAGCGCGGTATTTTCATTGAGTAATTTACGAATATAATCATTCGGCGCTTGTATTACAACTAATAATCGAATCGGTGCATGATAATATTCTCCATCAGCTTTCATGACTGATTGCCAAGGAAGACCTGTCAGTAAATCACTACCATTTCCTTGCATAACACCAATGCCACTCGTCACCGTTTGGGTTATTTTATTGCCGCTTCCGTAATAGTAAGGTGCTACCGTTGAAGCATAATATTGTAAGTTAATCCATTGTGCAACTGTCGCTGGACCACTTAAAATTGTATTTAAAATTTCACCGTCATGATCTTTCATCCAGTCATAATTATGCAGAAATGCACGACCATTTAATTGAGATTGCTCTGTTAATGTTCTCTTACCAATAACAAACGTTGCATTTCTAGCTAATCCCCATTCTGGTCGGATTTCACTCCAGTCACTTGCTAACTGTTCTGCTTTAGTTGTGGATTGTGCATTTGAATGTTCCATGCCCGGAATATCTTCAAGTCTTAAACGATTTGCTTCTTGACTAGCTTTAGGCAAAGCTGATTTTAATTTTTCTAAAGCACGCTCAGCTTGATTCGAGAGTTCGGGTACATAAAGCCATTCTAATTGATCTGTTGTCGTGCTATGTTCAGCAGCAACAAATACTGTATCTTCCGGAATTATAATGTTATTGCTTTTGAGTCCTTCTCTAACTTCAGGCAAATTACATAAAGTCGCTAATACTTTTCCATTAAAACCACTCGCTGATCCACCACACGCGCCACAATCTAATGAAGCTGCATAAGGGTTGTTTGCACTATGACTACCATGTCCGCAAATGACAACTAATGGCGCAAAATCTTCCGTTAAATCCATTAATTTCAATGCTTCTCGTGCGTAAGTAAGCTGTTCTTGTTTCGTAAACCCAATAGGTAAATCACCAAACCGATTTGACGCATAATCTATAGAAAGTTTCGTTTCCGGTTTATTCATAAGATTTTTATTAAATCGATTGACCAAATCTCCCGTACGTTTAGGCATAAAGCTTCTCGCTATCGTTTGTACACTTAGCCATGAACCTGTTAGTTCTGGAAGCAATAGACTTGGTAATACATTTTGTTTCATTTTTTTAAATGTATAAAATATTGACGAAATACTTTTTTTCTTTTCAACGTAATGATTGGATTGATGTGCATCTTCGTATTCATAAATCTTATGTTGCGGTTTATTCATTACTGGTAAAGCATTGTGTGTATGTTGATGTCCGAGTTCACACTTTTCAATTGGTAGTCCAAAGAATCCTGCAATACCAATCGTTTCGAAAGGACCTTCCATTT
This sequence comes from Mammaliicoccus sciuri, assembly GCF_002901825.1. Taxonomy (GTDB): domain Bacteria; phylum Bacillota; class Bacilli; order Staphylococcales; family Staphylococcaceae; genus Mammaliicoccus; species Mammaliicoccus sciuri. Next base: position 108,365 of record NZ_PPQD01000028.1, read on the forward strand.
CTAATTGTCTTCTAAAAGGTTCCGACCGTGTATCAATACAAAAAGCGAGCTGTGCCTCGACAAATGCTTTATCATCTTCATGATGGAAATGAGATTGAATTTCACTTTGTAATTGTGACCCATACGTATCTTCCCAAGCTTCTAGCAATAATTTATGTTGTGTAATGCGATCAAATTGATGCGCAAATGTTACATAATCTTCTCGTTCACCTTGAGATAATGCGAACCAATTTTCCAACGTTAAGATTCCACTTTCAAACCAAGATAGCACTTGAGACATATCTTCTTCAGTATGTTGTTGCTCTTGAGCATGTTCACTCATCAATGTCCATTCCAAAGCCAATCTTATGGCTAAATAATCCGTCAGCAAGTATAAATGTTCGTCTTTCCAAAGCATCATACCTGCCCATCCTGGTAAAGCCAACAAGTGTATTTCAAGATATGATTGTACTTGTGCTTCTGATATACCAAGTTTGTCTAAACAACTTTCAATTGTTTCAATAGATGTTGATGGTAGCATTTTTATTTTATGCCTTTCTGCCTTCGATAAAGATGGATCCAAACGAGCTAACCTTTTCCAATTTTTGAAGAAACCTTTACCATCTTTATGGATTGCCCATCCTGATTGATTATCATCAAGATATAATTTACTCCACTTAATCATTTGTGCATCCAACTTATCTAAATATGCCTGTCCAGAATATTGTTCAATACGCGTACTTAAAATAATGTCATCCTCTTTTTGTTTACTCAGTTCAACATTTTCTAATGATGTTCTTAATTGCTTTTGATCTTGTTCAGTAAGATTTACTTTGTGATTTCTATTAAACAAGATACTTTCAGCGTATTCTCTTAACATCACTTTATTTAATGGCGTATTATCATTCGATAGCCATGCCGATAACCGTTCTTCTATATATTCCTGTTTAATTTCTCCTTTTTCAATTGCAGCAAATAATAAACTTTCATTCGGATACAAATCGACATTCTGTACCTTTTGAAACCATCTCGCGACATTTTCAAAAGTACAATCTTCTAGGCTTGCCCAAGGATGTCTTGCTGCAAATATATTAATAGGAGAAAGTGGTGTTATGACACGACTCGCCTCTTTAATTGAATATGTGATGTCATTTTGTGATTCAATTGTTTGCGTCATGCTGATAACCTCCTTTAAACTCATGATTTTTCAAATAGCGTGGATGTGTTTCAATATTTTGCACTTTCGATTCACCTAAATGTACAATCCATAAATATATAATCGTGACAATTTTAGATGAATGATTTCTTGCAACCCACAAGTTCAGTGCACTTCCTATTAAAAGCAATACAATCATGATAATGACTGCAAATATAGGTGTATGATTCACACTTGTAGCGTATTGAAGTAACAAATCATGGAATAAATGATGTACACCAAAGTAAGATAAACCAACAATTAAAAGTGCTAATAATCCAATGATTCTACCTAACTTGCCCTCACCATATGCGACTAGTTGTGTCCATGAAACAGATAATGACCAAGCTAATATAAGTGCACTAATGATTTGGTAACTACTCGTCGGATCCATAAGCCAAAAGATAATACCAATCATAATTGATAATAATCGACCAACTAGAACCCATATATATGACACACTTTCATTCATTCTTGAAGGCATATCAAAAGTTCTTACAGCAGAACCAGAACGTAAAAATAGCGTCGCTTTAAATAATCCATGTAACATAAGATGAACGATAGCTGCTGAATAAACACCTAAAGCACATTGGATAAGCATAAAGCCCATCTGTCCAATCGTTGAACCTACTAACTGCCTTTTATAATCCACATGTACTAAACTAATGCCAGCTCCCATCAATACTGAAATCGTTGCGATAATGATGAGCAATCCAATTATCCATTCATTTGTAAAAATCGGTGCAAATCTCGTTAAAATAACACCACCTACATTTACAATACCGGCATGCATAATCGCTGAAACAGGAGTTGGTGCCGCTACAGATTCTATTAGCCATCTATGAAATGGCCACTGAGCTGCTGGAATGATGACCGATATCACTAACATCAACTGAATAACCACACCTTGCCACGAATCAAATTGGTCAAGATGGCTTTCACTAAATATAGTAGACTGTTGCCATTCACCCGTTACATTGTATGTCAGTATAATCGCGATTACTAAAGCAATCCAACTAACGATAAAGATCATGCTAGTACTTTTCGCTAAACGTTTCGTAATGTGCCATTGTTTGTTTAAACCGATTAAACGCGTTAAACAAAATAATGTTAACCCCCATAATATCGCCATTAATCTTAAATCATTACTTAACCATGCAATCGAAGCAAACACTGTCATAAAAGTAAATAATGAAAAATATTTACGATACTGTGCATCTCCATCTAAATAACGTACGGAAAACCTTTGAATAATAAGACCAATACTCAAAATAAAGAGTGCGAGCAACCATGACAATTTATCTAAATGCCAAAATCCTATATATACATTTCCGCTTGTCATACACAAGCCAATTAATGAGATAAGCACTGGTATAAATGCAATTACTAAGTGAACATTAATATATGCCTTTGCCACTTTTGGCAGTAAATATATGATGCTACTTATAAGCGCTAATCCAATTGAAATAAAAAATAATACTAATAAACCTGTCATGTCGGTCGCTCCTTTTCTGTTAAAAGCAATAAAAAAAGCCGACAATTTAAAACAAACCTCTCGTGCAGATTTGCTTTAATTGTCGGCTTCAATCAAACTAACGCTTACCGTTATTTTAATTGCTTCCTTATTATTTATATGTAATCTTTTTGAAATTTTTAATTGTGAGTCATTGCACCGTTTTTACTTTTTCAATTAGCCAATATCGATTAGCCACTTGCTAAAGTTTAGATGCTATGAATTTTTATATACTTTAATAACATATATTTATTTTTATCAAATGTCAATAGTTTGACTATTTAAAATATTCTATAGTTTCATTTATTCGTATTAATGATTATTCACTGTTAAAATAAAACAATATCTTAAACAAACGAGGAGATTAACATGAATAGATCAGACTTAATAGCACCAGAAACATACAATATTGTTAATGAAATCGAAAGACATGCAGCAGATGAAACGAAAGAAGCCATTATATTCGAAGATGTCGATGGCAACGTAGAAACGATTACGTACGCTAAACTTCTACAAAATTCAAATAAAGTGGGCAACATCTTTAAAGCACAAGGTCTTCAAAAAGGCGACAAAGTACTTATTATGATGCCACGCTTAATAAAAACATATGAAGTATACATTGCTGCACTTAAACTTGGGCTTATTATCATTCCAAGTTCAGAAATGTTAAGAACTAAAGACTTACAACATCGCATTACGCATGGTGAAGTCAATGCAGTCATAGTCATCGATCAATGTACAGGCGAATTTGAAAATATTCAAGAATATGATCAACTCACTAAATTTATTGTAGGCTCTAAACAACAAGATTGGATTTCTATCGATGAAGCAATACAAACTGCAAGCTCAGAACTTACAGTTGATGAAACAAAACGTGATGATACCGCAATTTTATCATATACATCTGGTACAACTGGATTACCAAAAGCTGTTATACATACACATGGATGGGGATTTGCACACATCCAAACAGCGCCAAAACATTGGTTAAGTATTACAGACAAAGATACTGTATGGGCAACTGCAGCACCAGGTTGGCAAAAATGGATTTGGAGTCCATTTCTATCAATATTAGGTTCTGGCGCCATCGCATTTGTTTATAATGGTAAATTTAATGCAGCTAAATATTTGGACTTACTCGAAAAACATCAAATTAACGCATTATGCTGTACACCTACTGAATACCGATTAATGGCTAAACTGCCAAATCTTTCGGACTATACATTGAAACATTTACACAGTGCAGTATCAGCTGGCGAACCATTAAATAAAGAAGTCATCGAACAATTCAATCATAACTTCAACATTAAAGTAAGAGATGGATATGGCCAAACTGAGAATACATTACTTATCGCATTTTTAAAAGATACAGAAAGCAGACCAGGTGCCATGGGTAAAGCAATACCAGGTAGTTATGTAACCGTAATAGACGAAGATGGCGACCCAATAACTAACGGTGCCACAGGAGACATTGCCGTATCATTAGATTCACCATCATTATTCCAAGGCTATTTTAAAGACGAAGAACGTACCGAAAAATCAAAACGTGGAAACTATTATGTAACTGGAGACCGCGCAAGATTAGACGAAGATGGGTACTTCTGGTTTAAAGGAAGAGAAGATGACATTATCATTAGTTCAGGTTATACAATCGGACCATTCGAAGTAGAAGATTCACTTACTAAACATCCGAAAGTACAAGAATGTGCAGTCGTCGCAAGCCCAGACGAAATCAGAGGCAATATCGTCAAAGCATTTGTCATTTTACAAAATGATATCGTAGGCGACGAAGCACTCGTCAAAGAACTACAAACTTACGTAAAAAGTGACGTCGCACCATATAAATATCCAAGAGCAATCGAATTTGTATCCGAACTACCAAAAACTAACTCAGGCAAAATACGCCGCGTTGAATTAAGAGAAGCTGAAAAAGAAAAATATAATAAACAATCATAGGAAAAGAAGTATTGAAAAGTAGTGATTGGAGGACGAGACAAAATGTATGTCTCGTCTTTTTTTGTTTGAGATGAGATATGTAGAGATGTCTTAGCTTTATTCAGCCATTAAGCCATGACTTTCCTCATCTCTTGGCTTTATTCACACGTTAAGCCATGACTTCATCCATCTCTTGGCTTTACTCACACATTAAGCCAAGAATCCCCCACCTCTCCCACCAAATCTCCAACACACCCACCTTATACCATCAAAAAAAGCATTCGACCGTATGATCGAATGCTTTTGATATTATCTAACATATTCAAATATGCCAGCTGCTCCCATTCCGACACCGATACACATTGTTACCATACCGTATTTGGAGTCTGGGCGTTTACTCATTTCTGACAATAGCTTACCTGTTAACATAGCACCTGTAGCACCGAGTGGGTGTCCGAGTGCTATTGCACCACCGTTAACGTTTGTCTTATTAATATCTAACCCTGCTTCGTTTATAGATGCTACTGTTTGTGAAGCGAATGCTTCATTGAGTTCTACTAAATCGATATCATCTACTGATAAATTTGTTAATTCTAATACTTCTGGTATTGCATAAGCTGGTCCTATGCCCATTAATTTAGGGTCTACACCTACTGCTTTAAATCCTACAAATTTAGCAATTGGTTTAACACCTAATTCTTTTACTTTGTCGCCTGACATCAATACAACAAATCCTGCTCCGTCTGTAAGTGGAGCCGATGTACCTGCTGTAACTGTGCCGTCAGCTTTAAATACTGTTCTTAATTTAGATAATGTTTCTAAATCTGTTTCTGGACGAATGAGTTCATCTTGTTTAAATATTTCTTTCGTCACATTTGGACCATTCTCATCGTATTTAACTTTATGCACTTCAATTGGTATAATTTCATCTTCAAACTTACCTGATTTTTGTGCTTCTGATGCTCTTTTATGACTTTCAACTGCATAAGCATCTTGTTCTTCTCTTGAAACTTTATATTCTTCAGCAACCATTTCTGCCGTTAGTCCCATAGGATAAGAAACACCTGTATCCGCTTCTTGTAACTCCGGATTATTTGTTGGCTCATTACCACCCATTGGTACGGCACTCATTAATTCAACGCCACCTGCTACAAGCACATCTGCCTGGTCAGACATAATTTCATTTGCTGCTATCGCAATGGTTTGCAAGCCTGAAGAACAATAACGATTAACCGTTTGTCCAGGAACTTCATTTGGTAATCCAGCAAGTAATGCTATTGAACGTGCAATATTTTGACCTTGTAATCCTTCTGGAAAAGAGTTCCCCACGATAACATCTTGAACCATACTTCCATCAAATGTACCACCTACACGATTGAGTACACCTTTTAATACTTGAGCTGCAACTTCATCAGGTCTTTCATGAAATAATGCACCACCTGGTTTAGCTTTACCTGCTGCAGAACGTCCGTATGCTACTATATATGCCTCTTGCATTGATATCCATCCTCTCTTATTCAACACTTCATTAGTTACGTAATGGTTTACCTTTTTCTAACATATGCGTGATACGATCATATGTTTTTTCATTTTTGAGTAGAGATAAAAAGCCTTCTCGTTCAAGCTTTTGAATATATCGTTGATTAATATACGTATTACGAGGTAAATCTCCACCTGCAAGTATATGTGCAACTTTTAAAGTAATTTCGTAATCATAATCACTAATGAAGTGACCAATTCTTTGCGCATCTAGTTCAGCTTGTGCTAAAGCTTTAAAATCTCTGCCTAGCGCTGGATATTGAGCTTTAGGTTTAGGAATATAGTTTGTTTCAGATTCATATCTCGCTTTATTTAAAGCAACTTCAACACGTCTTTCTTTGTTGAAAATGATTGTATCGATATCTCTTAAATAACCATATCTCTTAGCTTCGTATGCATTTGTAGATACTTTAGCTAAACCGACATTCATTAATACTTTCGTAATCGATGCTTGTTTATCATCATTTTTATGATTTGTTCTAAGTACTCTATCTGCAAACTCTGCTAATCCACCACCTGAAGGTAATAGACCTACACCAGTTTCAACTAATCCAATGTATGTTTCACTCGCAGCAACGATAAATGGTGAGTGTAAGACAACTTCACAACCGCCACCTAAAGCTCTACCATGAACTGCAGTTACGATAGGTTTTAGTGAATATTTCATTCTTCCGAAACTTTCATGTAATTTATCAATTGCCGGACCTACTAATTCATCTACTTTCTGACTTTCATGTGCTTGTTTCATTAAGAACAAGTTTGCACCGACACTGAAATTATTGCCATCTGCATATATAACCATGCTTGTATAATCTTCTTGTTCTAATAAATCAATCGATTCTATTAAGTCGTTCGCAAAGCCATCAGATATAATATTATTTTTACTTTGAATTTTAAGTAATAATTGATCTTTATTTGCTACTGATAAATTAGAATCTTCTCTATTCCAAACTTCACGGTCAATAAAAGCTGATGTCGGTGTGACACGTTCTATTGATTCGCCTTCTTTATAGAAGCCACCACTTTGTTGTTCGATCCATTCAGGTAATTCACCGAGTTCTTGTTTCATTCTATCTTTAACACGGTCAAAGCCCATTAAGTCCCAAAGTTGGAATGGTCCTTTTTTCCAGTTAAATCCCCATACAAGCGCACGGTCTACATCTTTAAAGTCAGTTGCAGCTTTAGGAACATTAATCGCTGAATAATAGAAATTATTCCTTAATGTTTCCCATAAGAATTTACCTGCATCATCTTCAGCATTAAAAATGACATCTAAATTGGATTTTAAGTCTTTACTAAATCTAGTAAGAATTTCGAATTTAGGCGGTTCAGGTTGTACGTACGAATCACTTTCTATATCGTAAACAAGTCTTGTCTTTTTATCTTTTTTATAGAAACCTTGTTTCGTTTTTCTACCTAACGAGCCATTTTTAACAAGTGTATCGGCAACTTTAGTATCTTTGAAATACGGTTGCTCTTCAGGCACTTGTTGGAGTCCTCTCGTAACGGTAACGGCTATATCTAAACCAACTAAGTCAGATAAACCATATGTTCCGGTACTCGGTCTACCAATTGCTCTACCCGTTAAAGCATCTACTTCAATAATTGAAAATCCTTGTTCTTCGCCACGATACATAATGTCATTCATCGTTTGTGTACCGACTCTGTTCGCTACAAATCCAGGCACGTCATTCGCAACGACAACACCTTTACCAAGTACTTCTTCAGCAAATACTTGTGTTCTTTCAACAATCGCATCTGACGTATTACGATTCGGAATGACCTCTACAAGTTTCATAATGCGAGGTGGATTAAAGAAATGTAATCCTAAAAATCTTTCTTTATCTTGATCACTAAATGCTTTAGATATTGCTTCAATTGGAATACCTGAAGTATTCGTCGCAAATATCGCATTATCTTTCGCAACTTGAGTAACTTGTTTCCATACTTGATGTTTAATATCTAATTCTTCTTTAACCGCTTCAATATAAATATCTGCATCATCTTCACCTGTTAAATCATCTTGAAAATTACCGTAAGATAAATTAGATGCAAATTCTAAATCGAATAATAAAGGTCTTTTAGCATCTGTAATTACATCATATGCTTTTTTAGAAATTTTATTCGGGTCTTTTTCATCGATTACTATATCTAATAATTTTACTTTTAAACCTGCATTCACTAATAGTGCAGCAATTTGGCTACCCATTGTACCTGCACCTAGAATGGTCGCTTTACTTATCGTCATAAAAAGTCCTCCAAATCCATATATTCTGAGTGTGTTTCATCTTGCTCAGTTAGCTTAAATAAATGCTGAATCTCCAGTTAATGCACGTCCAATTAACAGTGCATTGATTTCGTGTGTACCTTCGTATGTGTATACTGCTTCTGCATCTGAGAAGAATCTCGCAATATCATATTCAGCTAAAATACCGTTACCGCCTGTGATACCTCGACCCATTGCGACAGATTCTCTTAATCTAAGTGAATTCATCATCTTAGCTGTTGAAGTGGCAACTTCGTCGTATTCACCATTTTCTTGCATTCTAGCAAGTTGAGCACATATAGACATTGAATGTGCTAAATTCCCTTGCATCATTGCTAATTTCTCTTGGATTAATTGATATTTACTAATTTCTTTACCGAACTGTTTACGTTCTGTTACATAATCAAGTGTTGCGCGTAAAGCACCTGCTAAAGCACCCGTTGCCATATATGCAACACCTGCACGTGTAGAATAAAGTACTTTCGCAATATCTTTAAAACCATTTATATTTTGAAGTCTTTGATCTTCTTCAACTTCTACATTGTCTAATTTAATAATTGTATTTGGAATGATTCTTAAAGCAATTTTATTTTCAATCACTTCAATATCCACACCTGCTTGTTCTGGTCTAACAATAAAGCCTTTAGGTTTACCTGTTTCAACATCTACAGCATACACCGGAATAACATCCGCTAAATTTGCACCGCCAATCCATTTCTTTTCACCATTTAAAATCCATTTATCGCCTTCACGTTTTGCAGTTGTTTCTAACCCACCTGCAACATCTGATCCGTGTTCTGGTTCAGTTAACGCAAAGCATGTTCTTAGTTCATGTGATTGTAATTTAGGGATGTAGTATGCAACTTGTTCTTTACTACCACCGAATAAGAATGAATTATGTCCTAATCCTTGATGGACACCTAATAATGTTACTAAAGATACATCGAATCGTGCTACGACATAAGACATGAAAAATTGGAATAATTGACTAGGTGTCTTAGCACCTTCACGCCCTTCAAATAATAATGGATTTTGGAAATAGTTGAGTTTCCCCATATCATCGAAGAAGTCTTCTGGCACTGTCGCATTCACCCAATGTTCGTTGATTGTTGGACGATATTTTTCTTCTAATAAATCATCAAGTTGTTTTAAGAACTTGACTTCACCATCTGTTAATTGTTTCGAAATATTCAATACATCCTCTGGAAATAATGCTTTTAATGTTTCTAATTTTGTTGACATATATATGACCTCCAAATGTTAATAAAGCGCTTACATAATTCTCTAAAAAAATTTAGTATTCATGTTAGCGTCATCTTTGTTTATTGTTGAAACTTTCTCTTCATCATAGCTTTCACTTCTAACTTGTCTGGTTTAGCAGTTGAAGTTAATGGCATTTTCGTAACGGTTAGATAATTTTTAGGCACTTTGTAACTTGCCAAGTTTTCACGCATATAAGCATCTAATTTCTCTACGAAATCTGGATCTTGTTCATTCAGTAACACAGCTGCCGCTACAGTTTCACCAAATTTTTCATTTTCGTAACCTACAACGACACATTGTGCGACGAGTGGATGACCAGCTAGAACGATTTCAACTTCAGATGGTAAGACGTTCTCTCCACCTGTAATAATCAGTTCTTTTCTTCTATCTACAATAAATATATCGCCATCCTCATCTATACGTGCTAAATCACCTGTTAAGAAAAAGCCATCATGGAAAGATTCTTCCGTTTCTTTTGGTTTTTGCCAATAACCTGGTGTAACTTGTTTACCTTTAATCGCTAATTCACCAATTTCACCTACAGGTACGTCATTGAAATCTTCATCAAATAATCTTGATTCTACATACATGACTGGCTTCCCTATACTCATTGGCTTTTCAAGTGAGTTAGTAGGTGTATTAATCATTGCTAATGGTGCTTCTGTTAAGCCATAACCATTAATAATATTTAACCCTATGCTTGCAAATTTTTTCTGAACACCAGGCAATGGTGCTGAACCACCTTGAATAAGAAAATCAATATTGTCAAAGTTCTTCACATCAAAGTTAGGTGCTACTAACATGGCATAATACATTGTTGGAATAAGCGATAAGTAATTCGGTTTATATTTAGCCATTAAATCGTTGAGTTGTTCACCTTCGAAGTAACGATGTAATACGAGTGAACCACCCGCCATCAACAATGGAATCACTAAATCATTAAATCCAAATACATGGAACATCGGTAACGAAATAATAGATGAAAATCCTGAATTCACTTTATAAGTGAGTATCGTATTAATCGCATTTGATGTGAATGAATCATAAGTGAACATGACACCTTTTGGTAATCCTGTTGTTCCACTTGTGTACATTAATGCCGCTAAATCATCACGACCTACATCTACTGTCTTGAATGGTTTATGATTTTTAGGATTTACAAGTTCATCATATTCAGGTGAATCGATATCCATGTGTAAATAGTCATCTGCAATCCCTTGTAAACTACTTAAATGACGATTCGCATAGAATATAAACTTCACACCTGAATCTTCTATGACACTTTCAATTTCGTTCGGTTTGAGTCTCCAGTTCATTGGGAAGTATACTGCGCCAATCTTAAATGAAGCGAATAGTAAGTCAAGAACCGCTACATCATTTGGTGCAAATATCCCAACGACATCTCCCTTTTTAATACCTTGTTCTTCAAGATGGTTGGCTAAGTTCTCAGCACGAATATTTAAATCTTGATAAGTCCATTCTGTTCCTTTTAGTGGATCGGTAACTGCTGCCTTTTCTTCGTCATATTGCGCTCTTGTTTTAATCCAATCGTAATTCATATTAAACTACCCCCTTAATAGTTTGAACCATTGTCTTTAATACATTGTTGCAATCCTCCCCAATTTTCTTGATAAATTTGCTGATCCGTTACTTTAAGTTCTTCAGCAATTATCGGTTGAAATGCTATATTGGCTAGAATATCTTTCTCTAAATCTAATCCAGCTGCAATTTCAATCAATTTCACACCTTCATCGGTTAATTGGAATACAGCGCGTTCCGTTACATAATAGATCTCTTGATTTAATGACTTAGCATAAGATGCATTGAAGTCCATATTATGCACTTGTTCAACAAATTTCTTTGCATGACCTTCTTTTTCAATAACTAAACCTTTATCATTCCAAGTAGCCTTACTTCCTACTACCATTGTTCCTGAGAAAATAATTTTTTGGACCGTTTGACTAATATCTATGAATCCCCCACAACCATTCATTCTATCGCCATATTTTGAAACATTGACATTACCAAACTGATCCACTTCAGCAAAGCTTAAATAAGCTACATCTATGCCTCCGCTATAAATAAAGTCCCATGTCATTTCATGTCGCATCTTCGCATCTAAATTGTAATTTAATCCGAAGTTTTGACCACTTCCAATCATCCCACCAAACACTCCTGTATCTATATTCAGTTGAACTAAGTCTTCAGCTTTTTCCTCAACCAATAAATTCGATAATTCATTGTTAATACCAAACCCTATACTCACAACATTATCTACATTTAAAAATTGGGCAGCACGTCGTAAAATCACTTTACGTGTACTCAATTCATTAATTGGTTCAGGCATACTAAGTACTTTATATTCACCCGAAATAGCTGGGTTATAATAATCTTGAATGGTTTGTCTATGATGTTTTGGGTCATCATTTACACATACATAATCCACAAGCTCTCCAGGAATAAAGACTTCAGTTGGTTTGAAGCTACCATGTTGTACAATTTCTTTAACTTGTACAATGACTTTCCCACCATTTTGATGCGCCGCTAGAGCAGCACCATAGCCTTCTCCTAAGTGTGCTTCATGATGCATATAAATGTTCCCCTCGCTATCAGCGTATGTACCACGAAGCAATGCAATATCAACTTTAGGAAATTTATATTGTAAATATTCCTCATTATTAATTTCTAATAAAGAAACGATATCTTCCTTAGTCACATCATTGACTTTTCCGCCATCAAATCTAGGATCCACGGAAGTGTGTAAACCTATTTTAGAAATCATATCTGGAAATTTGGCTAACGAATTCCGATAATGTGTAGCTAACAATCCTTGCGGTACAAAATATGCTTCTACATCATTATTCTTTATCGCTTCTATCGTTTTAGGTGAACCAATAATAATACTCATAATGAGCCTTTTAACCATACCTCTACTCACAAATGAATCTAAATCATAACCATCACCACGATAATCACTAATATCATTCGCAACCATAAAAGTTAAATCATTAAGATTTCCATATTCATCATGAGCTTTAACCAAATGTTTTAAGACACTCACTGGTAAATTACTCACTGATAAAGCTGCCAGTGAAATAACATCTCCACTTTTTACAATGTCTTTCAAATCTTCGAACGAAATAATTTGCATACGATTATCCCCTATCTTTCATAATTACAATCATTCCATAAAAGACCTCCCCAATAAAATGTAAGCCCTTACATTAGTAAATATAACATAGTGTAAATATGAAAGAAAAGTAAAAAGGTATACGACAATATCTTTTTAATTACAAATTAGAAATAATTACAACTAACACTTAGTACCTCCTCACATACCGTAGTTGTAATATTTTTTAAAATAATTATTGCTCGTTCAGAACATACGTATACCCTGAAAATTATCACACACATAAAAAACTTCATTATATCAATAAAATATTACGGTCATTAAATTACTCATGCATCGTATAATCAACAACATTGAAATACCAATCATCAAGCGAAAATATCACTTCTCACTCTAAAATAATTTGAAATTTTATTATTTGATAAATGAAACATTAACACACAAGTAAATAATTAGAAGAAATAGGTGGAGTGAACAATTCTAAAAGTAGGATTTCTTAAAAATTGGACGATTCATTCATACGCGCACGATATCTCGAAGTCTTCGTGCGTTTAAACATAAAAAAGTCATTCCGACTTACCGGAATGACTTCTTTTTTCAAAATTATTTATTTAATTCTAAAGCTTCTGCTGTTTGTTTACGTGTTTTCTTCAATAATGCTGAGTCTTCAATTAAAGATTCACCATATGAAGGGATGATTTCTTTAATTTTAGACTCCCATTTATCAATATATTGTGGGAAGTTTTTCTCAATTACTTCTAAAGCTACAGATACTGATGTTGATGCTCCTGGTGATTCACCTAATAAAGCAATTACAGTATGGTCTTCTGAATTTACAACTTCTGTACCAAATTGAATAAATCCACGGCCATGTTCTTCTGTATCTTTAATAACTTGTACACGTTTACCAGCGATATGAATATCCCAATCTTCGTCTTTTGCATCTGGTACAAATCGACGCAATTCTTTCATACGATCTTCTTTACGTTGTAATACTTGTTGAATTGAATATTTTACAAGTGATAAGTTTTTAACACCTGAAGATAACATTGTCACAACATTACTTGTATTAATAGATTTAAATAAATCTAAGTTAGATCCATTTTTCAAGAATTTTGGACCGATTGCTGCGAATGGACCAAATAGTAAACTTTCTTTTCCTTGAATATAACGTCTGTCTAAGTGAGGTACAGTCATTGGTGGTGTGCCAGGTGGCTCTTTACCATAAACTTTGGCATTATGCTCACTTACTACTTTAGGGTTGTTACATACTAAGAATGCACCACTAATTGGGAATCCTCCAAGATGTCTACTTTCAGGAATTTTTGTTTTTTGTAGTAATGGAATGGCATGTCCGCCTGCACCGATAAAGATATAATCAGCAACATGCGTTTCTACTTTACCAGTTTCTAAGTTACGAACTTTAACTTCCCATTTACTATTAGAAAGTTGTTTAAAGTCTACTACTTCATGACGGAAATGAACTTGTGCATTTTCGTGTTTTTCGATATTTTTAACTAATTTACGCGTTAATTCACCGAAGTTAACATCTGTACCTTCGTCAATTTTACTTGCTGCAAGTGGTTCGTTTGAATTACGACCTTGCATCATCAAAGGCATCCATTCAGCTAATACTTTATGATCTTCTGTATAAGTTAAGCCTTCAAACATAGGTAGAGATTTTAATGCATCATAACGACGTTTTAAGAAATCTACATTTCGAATACCCATTACGAAACTGATGTGTGGTAATGGTCTAATGAATTCTTGTGGATTCTCGATAGCTTTGCTCTTAACTAGGTATGACCAAAATTGCTTAGAAATTTCGAATTGCTCGTTGATTTCTTTCGCTCTTTCAACATCAATTGAACCGTCCTCTTGCTCAACTGTGTAGTTTAATTCGCATAGCGCAGCATGACCTGTACCAGCATTATTTTTTTCATTTGAACTTTCAATAGCTGGTTGTTCTAATCTTTCGAATAACTTAATATTCCAATCTGGTTCAATATTTTTCAAAAAAGAACCAAATGTCGTACTTAAAATACCAGCACCAATAAGAATAACGTCTTTTGGTTGGTTATTATCCATTTTGATCACCTTTCTAAAATTTAAGATGTATTATATTCATGAATTGGGTATACATAAATATAATAGTCTGAAAGAATTGCAACTTTCTTTAAGAGATATCTTAATTCTTTATATACCAATTCTAAATCAATATTGTGTAAAAGTAAATCATAAGGTGTGCAGGTCATATGATGTGTTGTAAAAATACATTAAAAATTTTATTTGAGCTTTCTAGTTGTAATTTCTCTTGTGTAATAATACACTAATATTAAATAGGTATTTGTCTCTTGCTTTGAATTTTGGATATTCATTATGAGTAATCAAGGAGGTTTTTCAAATGACTGTTGAAGGTAAAAATCTTATAAAAGTGAACCGACAGAATGAACAAAGATCTTCAGAGATTTCAGTTATGATTGAAGAAGGTGGATTAGGCGCTGATAATTACTATCAAATTATTAAGCCAAACGCGAGCCATAGGGAAACAGAAGAAAACATTTTCCAATTCGAAGATGAAGTTAATCAAAAAAGTGATTCTGATTTAATCGACTTACTTATTGTCAATGCACAGGAACATACTGCAGAAAATTACAAAGAAGCACAAAATATTATTAAAGCTGAGTTATTGAAACGAATGTGTTAAGTGGATTTATATTATGAGGCTGGACCATGATTGATTTGGTCCAGTTTTTTATTTTACCGACTAACAATCTTGTTTTACTTTCTTTAATGTTACCATTTCCCCCTCTTATTGATTAACCCTCCTAATCATCACCCTTTTTTGTAAATTTTTTGTAAAACATGATAAAATAGACTTCACCAAAGATTTTATAATATATTGAGGAGTTATTGAGTAATGATTGAACGACAAAGAAAAAGTACGAATTCACACTCAATTCGTTATTTATATGGTTTAGATGGCTTAAGAGCAATTGCTGTTATAGCTATCATCATTTATCACCTTAATCCTAAGTGGTTATCGGGTGGTTTTTTAGGTGTGGATACTTTTTTTGTTATTTCTGGCTATTTAATTACAAGCATATTAATCTATGAATATCAACAGACTGGCACGATTGACCTCTTACAGTTTTGGAAGAAACGTATTAAAAGGTTACTGCCGGCAGTCTTATTTTTATTAAGTATTGTTTTAATATACACCTTATTATTTGAACCGAGCATTATTAAAAATGTGAAACAAGATGCGTTTGCTGCTTTATTTTATGTATCTAATTGGTGGTATATTTTTCATCATGTTAGTTATTTTGATAGCTTTAAAGTGATGCCACTTAAACATTTATGGAGTTTAGCGATTGAAGAGCAATTTTATGTATTTTGGCCAATTTTATTAATGATGTTACTTCGCATAAAAAAATTAAAAAGATATTTCTTTTTAATTGTGTTTATAACTTCTCTTATTTCATTATTGTTAATGATCTTAATTGCTGAACCGAACGTTGATAATTCGAGAGTATATTTCGGCACTGACACTAGGTTACAAACTTTGCTATTAGGTGTTTTACTGGCATACATATGGCCGCCTTTTAGATTGAAGCAGCAAATTATAACACCGTTAAAAATAGGTATTGAAACAATAGGTTGTATTTCATTAGCGCTATTAATTTACTTTATGTGGACTGTCTCATCCAATAACAATTGGTTATACTTTGGTGGCATTTATCTTATATCTTTAAGTTCTTTACCTATCATTGCGAGCGCCGTTCACCCTAGTACGTTATTATCAAAAATATTAGGTAATCGATTATTGGTATGGATTGGACAAAGATCATATAGTTTATATTTATGGCATTATCCTGTCATAACATTTATCAATAAACATTTTGTTCAAGGGCAAATACCTATATATATTGTATTAGTTGAAATCATCCTAACGTTATTGCTAGCTGAAAGCTCTTATCGATATGTTGAAGTACCTATTCGAGTAAATGGGTTAGCATACTTCAAGCCTGGAAAATCACAATTAAAATCACTCATTGCTAAAAGTAGCATTACTTTAGTATTAGTTGGTCTTACGTTAACAATACTTTCAGGGCATTTTGATTATTTACAACAAACGCAACATCATCATGCTAAGACGACTTTTAAAGTTTCAAATCAAGAAAATAAGAATA
The DNA here is from genome assembly GCF_002901825.1 of Mammaliicoccus sciuri. GTDB lineage: Bacteria > Bacillota > Bacilli > Staphylococcales > Staphylococcaceae > Mammaliicoccus > Mammaliicoccus sciuri. The sequence continues at coordinate 125,378 of NZ_PPQD01000028.1, forward strand.
GCTTAATATTACCTATTCCTAAAATTAATGTGAATAGTACACAAACTGTAAATAATAATGACAAAAATCAAGAAGAAATACTATTTATAGGAGATTCTGTCATGGTTGATATTGGCGAAGAAATACATAAGACATATCCAGGTGCAATTATTGATGGAAAAATAGGTCGCAATTTAAATGACGCTATTCCACTCGTTCAAGAAAAATACAATAACTTTAAAAAAGACAATCAAAAAGTAGTGCTCGAGCTTGGTACGAATGGTGATTTTTCATACGATGATTTGACAAAGCTCATTAAAATGTTTGGTAATGCGCATGTATATGTCGTTAATACACACGTACCAAGAGATTGGGAACAAAGTGTAAATGAGAAACTTTCGAAAGCAGCAGATTCACATAAGAATGTTCAATTAGTCAATTGGTATCAAAAAGCACATGGCCATTCAGAATACTTCGCCTATGACGGCGTGCATTTAGAATATAAAGGCGTACAAGCACTCGTGTCCGAAATAAATAAACATGTAAAATCATGATATTTGAAATTAACAAAAAACAGTCTAGAACCCTATTTTGTTCTAGACTGTTTTTTTCGTTTAGCTCGTATTGTTTCTTCTATAATTGAACCGACTATGAGACCGACTGAGATGATGATTTTTCCTATTAATAAAATCATATAAATCACCCTTTAATATCATATTTGAGTTCTGAAACAAGTATTTATATTTGTGCTAATAATCTATAAGATTGCATTCTATCCTCATGCGTTATTGTATTTGTGCTTACCATGATTTCATCACATTGATATTCTGTTTGAATCGCTTGAAGTCTTGATTGAACGGTTTCGACATCACCAATAATCATGTTGTCTTTCATGTCATAAAGCATTTCTTTTTCACGTTCACTTAATGCATCAAATGTTAGTACTTTTTCTTTTTTATCTTCACCTTGTGCTTTAGTTATTAAACTTTCTATAGCAAGTGCTTCCGCTTCTTCTTTAGTCTCAGCACATATGACAGATACCGTAACATTCACTTTAGGTGTTTCTTGATTTCTTTGCTCAAAATGTTCACGGTAACGATCCACAATTGCACGGCCATCTTGATCACTCATAAAAGCACCGTACACATAAGGCATACCATTTTTAGCTGCAAGTAAAGCACTTTTCTCACTTGTTCCTAATAACCATGGTGTTGGTGGTACATCAGGTTGCGGTAACACGTTTACTTTATGATATTCATGATCTACAGGAAATTGCCCCTCCAAGAACATTAATAATTCTTCTAACAGTTCTGGTAAAGCCCACACTTGCTTTAAAAACTGCGTCGATAATGCATTAGTAGCTTCAGCTGAGCCACCTGGTGCTCTACCTATACCTAAATCAACTCTATTTGCAAATAAAGTAGCCAATGTATTAAACTGTTCTGCAACTTTATAAGGTCTATAATGAGGTAACAATATGGCACCTGCGCCAATTCTAATATGATTCGTATGTGCACCAATATATGAAAGTAATACTTCTGGCGCTGAACTTGCAAGGTTAGACAAACCGTGATGTTCAGTTAGCCAATACCTTTCATAACCTAAATCCTCTCCTAACTGTGCTAATGCCAACGAATCTTTAAAAGCATCACTGGCTGTTTGACCAGGCACAATCGGTGATTGGTCAAGTATACTCAATTTCATATTGCTCATCCCTTTTGGTCCTCTCGTATTTCTTTAAGCACAAGACGGTACACCGCAACTTGATTGTCCTTATATAAATTTGTTAAAGATGTTGAATAATTATAAATTTCACCTTTAAATTTCTTATCTTTATCCGGAATTTCTACATCAAAACGCCCTCTATATAATAAAACAGCAATATCGTGATACGCTTCACTCGTTACATTAAATTCAATTGTTACTTTATATAAACCATCTACAGTTTCATCTTCAAAATGTGTTAATGGAATTTGCGTTTTATCTAAATATATATTTTCAACCAATTATGTCACCTTCAAAGTTTATATTTATTATCTAAGTTCAGTATAATATGTTGAAAGATATAATACATGCATTCTGTTTATAGCGCATGAATACTTGAATGAGTGTCTAATCATTTATTTGTCATGCATTCTTTAAACGCTTACAATATAATATGAATCTAAATGTGGACTTGAAATGTGGTGGAATTATTGTTAAAAAGACATGTGAAATTAATGAGACTATTACTTTTAAATCGTGATAGTTATTTAAACGGGACTGAAATAGCTGACTATTTGAATGTTTCAAATAGAACTGTAAGAAGCGATATTAAATATATTAATAGTGAAATTAAAGATGTCATTATTAGTATTAAAGGGCGTGGTTATCAACTAAATCACGAGTTGTATCAAGCTGAAGAGATAGAGTCTATTCTGAATCAATATACGGAAAAGAATGGTCAGTCGCTCATCAAGATTGCTTATCAATTATTAATGTATAAGCAATCTGTTACCCTTGAGCAATTATCTGATGACTTTGCTTTAACGAAGAATGAACTTATCGATCATTTAAACCAAATTCAAGCTTGGTGTGAATCTTATGATGTTGTGATTAATCTTGTTAAAAGAAAAGGTATTACGGTAAGTGGTAATGAAATGGATATTCGCAACGCCATTCTTCATTTAAACCAACTCTCTACAAACAATGTTAAAGTAGAAGACTTTATTATGAATGAGATACCAAAAGCACATAGAGAATTAATGATGCAAATTATGGAACAACATTTAGAACATTACCATATTCAAACTTCAAAAGTGCATATTAAACAGTTGCTCGTACACCTTATTATCATTTTCAAAAGAATCCACGATACGACAGAGCAATGGGATATTAATCAAGAAGCTTTAGTCATTTCCCGAGCAATAATAGAAGACATCAACCGAAAGCTTAAATACACTTTAAGCGATGAAACAGCAAAGTTATTTTCATTTTTTATTAGCTATTATTTTGATAAATATGACCTCGGCTTTAAACAAATATTTATTCAAAGTTATATTGAACGCTTAATTTATCAAATGAACTCGAAAGTCGGTATAGATTTTATGCAAGATGCTGTACTTCGTGAAAATGTTTATTCGCATTTTAGTAGAACATATTTGCGTATCGTTAAGAATGTTTATATTAACAACCCGCTTACAGAGGATATTAAACAGCAATACCCTTTTGTGTTCAACGCATTATATGAAACGGTTCATTTACTTGAAGAAGATGCACAACTCAATTTAAGTGAAGATGAGATAGCCTTTTTAGCATTGCATTTTCAATCATCAATAGATCGTAATGTACAAGATCAATTTAATGTTGTCATTACTTGTTATTATGGACTGGGTATTTCAAGCTTGTTAGAAGCAAAAATTCAAAAGTTAAACCATAAAATTAATATTATCGATACGATTAAACTTGAAGATGTTTCAACATACCCATTCACTAACACAGATATACTTGTTACAACACACGACATTGATATGACACATCTACCTAGTAACGTACAAGTTGTTCAAGTATCGCCGTTATTTTCAGAAGAAGATGCACATAGATTCCAAACCATTTTAAATCAGAAGCAAAACCCTGTTTTAAACAACGACGCATTATTGCCTATTGATTTTCTATCGGTACCAATCGAAACAGACATACATTCTACTGTTGATATATTCCAACATGCAGAACGTTTGCTTAATCAACAACATGCTATATCAAGTGGGTATATTGAAAGTGCATTAGAAAGGGAGAAGTTCTCATCAACTTATATTGGAAACGGCATTGCTATCCCACATGGCGATCCTACTAAAGTCTTTAAGTCACATGTATTAATGTTTAGACTCCGCCAAGATATAGCATGGAAGCAGCATAAAGTTCATTTAGTATTTTTCTTATCTATTGCAGACAAAGATAAACAAGTAATGAAGAAAATCATTCACAGTATTGCTACATTAACAGAACAAGATGTTACGCATTTACTAAAAATAGAAGATGAACCATTCAAACAATATATCATTGAACGTTTTAAAGAATAATTGCCACTACTAACGGCAATTATTCTTTTTTATGTTTTAGTGAATGCGTTTACAATTGAATTAAGAAGGAGCTGACGTTATGAAAATTTTAGCAATTACATCATGTCCAAACGGGATTGCACACACTTATATGGCTCAAGAAAAATTAGAACAAGCCGCAAAAGAGATGGGCATAGATATTAAAGTAGAAACGCAAGGTGGTGTCGGTGCAGAAAATGTTCTGACATCAAAAGAAATTAGAGAAGCGGATGGTATTATTATCGCTGCTGACAGACAAGTCGATTTATCAAGATTTGACGGGAAACGATTAATTAACGAAAGTGTTAGAGAAGGTATTCACAACCCTAAATTATTAATCCAACGCATCATCGATCAAGATGCACATATTCATCATGAAAAAGGTGGCAGCAAACAAACTCATGATGACGAAGAACAAAAAAGTGGTCTACAAATGGTCTACCAACATTTAATGAATGGTGTTTCATTCATGGTGCCATTTATCGTAGTTGGTGGTTTATTAATGGCCATTGCTTTAACTTTAGGTGGAGATACAACACCAGAAGGTCTTAAAATTCCTGATGATTCATTCTGGAAATCTATTGAAAATATTGGTAGTTTAGCATTTAGCTTTATGGTTCCAATCCTAGCTGGTTACATTGCAGTCAGTATTGCTGATAAACCAGGTTTAGTACCAGGTATGATTGGTGGCGCAATTGCTGCTGATGGTAGCTTTTACGGAAGTGAAGCTGGTGCAGGATTCCTAGGTGGTATTGTCGCTGGTTTCTTAGCAGGTTATATTGCTAAATGGATTAAAAACATTAAAATTCCTAAAGCAATGGCACCTATTATGCCAATTATCATTATTCCTATTATTTCTTCAATTATTGTAGGACTTATTTTCATATTTGTTATCGGTGCGCCGATTGCAAGTATTTTTGAAGGCTTAACAACATGGTTAAAAGGTATGCAAGGTACAAATAGCATTATCTTAGCACTTATTATCGGAGCTATGATTGCATTCGATATGGGTGGTCCAGTAAACAAAGTTGCTTTCTTATTCGGATCAGCTTTAATTGCTGAAGGAAACTATGCCGTTATGGGTATGGTTGCAGTAGCTGTATGTACACCACCAATTGGTTTAGGTCTTGCTACTTTTATCAATAAACGTAAATTTAATAAAGGTGAAATTGAAATGGGCAAAGCATCATTTACGATGGGATTATTCGGTATTACTGAAGGTGCTATTCCATTTGCCGCACAAGACCCATTACGTATTATTCCTGCAAATATGATTGGTGCAATGGTCGCAGCAGCCATCGCAGCTATAGGTGGCGTTGGAGATAGAGTTGCACATGGTGGTCCAATTGTAGCCGTACTTGGTGGTATCGATAAAATAATATGGTTCTTTATTGCTGTCATTATCGGAAGTAGTGTTACAATGCTTGTTACACTTTTATTGAAGAAAAAAGAAGCAACAGTTGCATCACCTGAAATGGAATCATCTAATAGTGGTATGACAACATCATTTATGGGATTAGATGCAGATGATAACGATCAAAAAGAAACATCCACTTCAAATGATGAAACTAAAACAGATTCAGAACAAGTCTTTCATGAAAAAGTCATTACGATAGAAGATGCTGAAATGTCACGAGATGACGCAATAGATAAACTGATTCACAATTTAAAATATCACAACTTTATAGACGATGAAGAAACGTTAAAAGAAGCTGTATTGAAACGCGAATCAGAATCAACAACAGCAATCGGTATGAATGTAGCCATCCCGCATGCTAAATCAAATGTTGTCAAACAACCTGTCGTAGCTGTTCTGAAAAACAAACATGGTGTTGAATGGGAAAGTTTAGATGAAACACAACCTAAAATCATCTTCTTAATTGCTGTACCAAATGATAGTAGTGATACACACTTGAAGTTATTACAAAGACTGTCACGTACACTTATGGATGATGAAACAAGAGAAAAATTAATCAACGCTGAAAGCACAGAAGCTATTTATCATATTTTGAAAGAAATTTAATTTAAAAAGCCTGGAACGAATTTGTTCCAGGCTTTTCTATGTCTTATAAATCTAACTGCATTGCTCTATTTCGTGATACTTTTCACCTATTTTGCGTGCCGCTTCTCTTCCACCCATAATATTTCTTGCGAAAGGTCCCAGTTCTAAATCTGCTAATCCACCTGATACATATAAATTCGGCAACCATTCTAAATGTTTGCTAATTTCAGGATATCCACATTTATTGAGTGGTGCTTCATACTCATGAATTAAACGATTTAATATCGGTTGTGTTAATAAAGTATTATCAAATCCTGTTGCCAACAATATATGATCATAATCAATATGTTTCCCATCTACTGTTATGATTTGATGATTGTTAATATAGTCTAGTTCATTGAGATGTATCGTTAGTCTGCCCTTTTTCACATATTTCTTTAATCTAATGAACAACTCCTGAGGCATAGAACCTTTATGACGTTCTTTTAAAACAATATCCATCTTTTCTTCTGGATCTATCACTTTTGAAAAACTTGCCATATTTTTAGGTCCTAACCATCCTGGATCAGCATCAAAATCATGAATTTCTAACGGCTTATTCGTCCATAGATGCACATGTTTTTCATCATCATGATAAATTAATTTTAATGCTAAATGTGCAGCTGATATCCCACTTCCAACAACGTGAGAACTTTCATTAAATTGAATATTTGCATCTTCAAAAATATGTTGTACATCTGGTGCATGCTCATACATTTCTGGAACCTTTGGCTTATGATTACAACCTGATGCGATGATGACATTCTGTGTATATATCATCTCCCCTGATTCCAATACGACACACCAATCATCTCTATATTTCTTTATATCTACAGCAGTGTCTTTAATATGGCATTCATGTAATCGATAATATTCAACTTGTTCCGCTGTATGGTCCATAAACATATCTCTTTTTGGTCTTTTATACTTACCATAAATTCCACCTGCATAGTCCATTTTCTTTAAATATTGTTTTAAATGAAAAGGATTTGGGTGAACATGGTGTACGATTGGAGACCTTAAATAAGGCATACTAATATTCTGTGTTCGATGGTCAAATTGATGACAGAACACATCGTGCGGATCAATAATTGTTAAGTCTTTATTTTTTAATCCTTTAACTTTTAATTCTAATGCTATCGTTATAGCGTGGATGCCACCACCTACTATCGTCCACTTCATCTTATCACCTTCATTTTATAAATCGTAATCAATACGTTTTATATCATAACCGATTTTCCCTATCATTTGCAACTGACATTTAAACAAACTTGACATCGATTATTAAAAACTATACATTGATAGTAATTAAATAGATGCACTAGGGGTGTTTTTAACTGAGATGAGGATGAACTCGAACCCTTTGAACCTGAACTAGATCGTACTAGCGTAGGAAAGTGTTTGTGAAATGAATTTATAGGGATGACTATGCCCTTTTTATAAATATCTTTGTTTTTACACAACTTTCTTACGAGAAGGTTGTGTATTTTTTTATTTAAAATTCTATATGGGAGTGTTACATATGACAAAGACAATATTAGTAACAGGTAGTAGTAGAGGATTAGGCGCAACAATCGCACATACATTAGCATCTGAAGGACATCAAGTCATCATTAATTATCATAATAGTAAAGCGTTAGCAGAACAGTTAGTTGCTGAAATTGGAGCAGAACAAGCGATTGCTATTCAAGCGGATGTGACGAATCGCGCTGAAGTTGATCAATTAATTGATGAAGGTACGAAACGCTTTGGAAAAATTGATGTCGTCGTCAACAATGCCTTAGTTAACTTTAAATTTGACCCAGTAAAACAAAAAGCATTCGTCGACCTTGCATGGGAAGACTATCAACAACAAATTGATGGCACATTAAAAGCAGCATTTAATATTGTGCAAAGTGTTGCACCTCAATTCATTGAAAGAAAACAAGGTGCGGTTATTAGCATCGGTACGAATTTATTCCAAAATCCTGTCGTACCTTATCACGAATATACAACTGCGAAAGCTGGTTTAATTGGCTTCACGCGTAATATCGCTGCTGAATTAGGTCAACATGGCATTACAGCCAATGTTGTTTCTGGTGGCCTACTCAAAACGACCGATGCCAGCTCTGTGACAACACCTGAAGTGTTTGACTTAATTGCTCAATCAACACCTCTTAAAAAAGTCACTTCACCACAAGATGTCGCAAATATGGTGAGCTTTCTTGCTTCTGATAAAGCAAGTGGTATAACTGGACAAAATTATACTGTAGATGGTGGCTTAACAATGAACTAGAATTCCAAAAGAGAGATAAGGAGAATAGAAATGCGTAATTTAAGAAGCGATCAACTCAATATTGGTGTCTTATTATATGGATGTGGCCATCATCAAGCAGCATGGCTTATGGAAGACTCCTCTATTGAACAGATTGGTGATATCTCTTATTATCAATCATTAGCACAACTATCAGAAAGAGGTTTATTAGATGCTGTGTTCTTTGCAGATAATCAATCATTCCCTGCAAAATCAGATAGTGAATTACCAGCATTCTGGTTGGATCCAATTGTGAACTTGACTGCTATATCACAAGTTACAAAACATATTGGTTTAGTTTCAACAATATCAAGTTCATTTTCAAACCCTTATACTGCGGCTAGACAAATTTTAACCCTCGATCACGCAACGAATGGTCGTGTCGGTTGGAACTTAGTAACATCCATGACAGATATAGAAGCTCAAAACCATAGTATGAAAGCTTTACCTCAACATGATGATAGATATCATAAAGCTCAAGAATTTGCTGAGTTGATGGACAAATTATTTACATCTTGGCATAAAGAAGACTTCGTTCATGACCGTCATAACAATAAAGTGATTAACCATGAGCATGTGCATGCTTTCCACCATTCTGGCGATTATTTCCAAGTAAATGGACCGTTATCGACACCGAGTAGCCCACAAGGCAAACCGGTCGCTATGCAAGCTGGTGCATCCAAACAAGGTATTGCATTAGCCGTCAAACATGCTGATGCTGTTTATTCAGTATCATGGAATTTGAAACAAGCGAAAGCTTATAGAAATAAATTAAATAAGGCCATTAGCGAAAGCGATACACCCGAGAAATATATTAAAGTCTTTCCAGGATTGGTTACTTATGTTGGGGAAACACGTGAAGAAGCACTGCTAAAAAAAGAAAAATTAGATAAAGCTTTACCAATTGAAAATGCCATCAAACAATTAAGTACATTTGTTAGGCAAGATTGTTCGAAATGGTCATTGGATGAACCTGTCCCAGAATTGCCACCTGTAGATGCATTCGATGGTCCAGTAGGCAGATATGAAACGATTTTAGAAATTATAGAAGATACCAAACCTACAGTGAGAGAATTATTAGGTTATCTCAATGCAGGTGGTGGGCATCTCACATTAATAGGTACATCTGAAGAAATAGTAGATGAAATGGAACTTTGGTTTAAGTCTGGTGTTGCTGATGGTTTTAATCTAATGCCACCTACTTTACCACATAGTCTCGAAGATTTTGTAACATATATTGTTCCAGAATTACAACGACGCGGACTCTATAGAGAAGCATATTCAAGTCAGACATTTAAAGAACTTTTAAATGTAAATTAAAAAATTAAATAAGATAAATAAATGACAATAACAACAGAAATAGAACTAAACAACGTAGACATGAAGACTAATTCTGCAGCTAAAGCTGGATAATTATCATATTCTTGTGCAATAACTGAGCTGTTCACGGATGTCGGCATCGCTGAAGCAATAAATAATGTTTGAGCGATAATGCCGTCTAAACCCATGCATTTTATAATGACAAATGCGATAGCTGGTCCAACTACTAATCTTATAAAGATATAAATATAAGAAGATGACCATTTAAAATTAAGTTTAATATTAGCAATTTGTGCACCGAGAAGAATTAAAGCAATCGCAATCATAGCATCAGACAAATAACTGACAGTCGTCCACATGAATTCAGGAATTGGAATATGATTATAGTTTAAAATAATAGCAAGAATGAGTGCATAAATAATGGGCATCTTAAAGTAATTGAGTAATGCTTTAAGTTTACCTAATTGAACGGATTGAATTGCGAAGACACCATATGTAAACGTGAAGACATTTTGTAGCGTTAATACAATAACTTGTGCAGACATTGCAAGTGGATCACTTTTAAATACAATATCATTTAACGGCGCACCGTAGTTACCAGAGTTAAAGAAGAGTACACTGTTTGTTAAAGTTGTCTCTTTACCCTTATCTAAATTTTGCATTTTGGCGATAGCAAATGCGACGATATATAATGCAATTATGTATATAACGAAGAATACGATGATTAATAATAATAAATTTACTGCTAACTCAGCTTTGTAAAACTTCGCAAAAATAAATCCAGGCACAAACACATTGATATTTAATTTTGCGAGCGTACGTAAATCAAGTTTCACACGCTTTTGAAGAACATAACCTAACGCTGTCATTAGAAAAATCGGTACAACAACCGTTAGTAAAATATTGAGCATTTCAGACAAAAAGACACCCCCACGATGTATAAGATAAGTTTTTGATAGTAATATCATAACATTCTTAGATAATTGTTGGGGGCGTCTTTTTAGTATTGCGAATAATCGTGTGCTATATGTGAGAAAATGATACAAACTTTGAATCGGATTAGGGGCTGAGATGTGGGATAGAGCTGGGTTTTTATGGAATTTGTGAGTTTACTAGGGTATTAACTCACGTCTTTTGAGATCTTGTGAGTTTACTGCCTCTTTAACTCACATCTCACCCAATATTCTCATTCCACTCATCACTCAATTTATAAAATATACATTATGGCTTCATGAACCTCTTTTTCTACACCACATCATTTACATAAAAAAGAAGAATCTGGGACAAAAATTCATTTGCCCCAGATTCATTCACACTAGTAAATATAATGGTTTCATTATATTTGTATATGCTCGTAATTGAATTATATCATGCCTTCCAATTACTACCAACTACTTCTACTCATTACATTAAAATGCAACAAAATTTATCATTATACATAATAGAATTTTTAGTAAATTCAGTTTATTTTATTGAAAACCATTTTCATTTGTATTATGATTTTATTTAATATGTTTTTTTTAGACATTATTTTAACCAACAAAGGAGCGTCATTCATGAGTGAAAATAGCAATCTTGTAACTTCTACACAAAATATAATTGAACAAGCTTTATATAAATTAGGGTACGATGAAGGTCTTTTTGAATTGATTAAAGAACCTGCTAGATTTTTAAGAGTTCGTATTCCAGTTAAAATGGATGATGGATCTGTAAAAACTTTTACAGGATATCGATCTCAACATAATAGTTCAGTAGGACCTACTAAAGGTGGCGTCCGCTTCCACCCTGATGTAGATGAAAATGAAGTAAAAGCATTATCTATGTGGATGACTTTAAAATGTGGTCTCGTTAACTTACCTTATGGTGGTGGTAAAGGGGCAATTCAATGTGACCCTCATAGCATGAGTCAAAATGAACTAGAAAGATTGTCACGTGGATATGTTAGAGCAATTGCTCAAATCGTCGGACCAACTAAGGATATTCCTGCACCAGATGTATATACAGATGCTCAAATCATGTCTTGGATGATGGATGAATATAGTATTATGCATAAAGTTAACGCGCCAAATTTCATTACAGGTAAACCCATTTCTTTAGGTGGTTCACTTGGTCGAGAACAAGCAACAGCATTAGGTGCTGTGATTACGATCGAAGAAGCGGCTAAACGTAAGCATATAAATATCGAAGGTTCAAAAGTTGTTATACAAGGATTTGGTAATGCAGGTAGCTTTATCGCTAAAATCCTACATGATAAAGGTGCAAAAATTGTATGTATCTCAGAAAGTCGTGGTGCTATATATAATCCAGAAGGTTTAGATATTGATCATTTATTAGAGCTTCGTAAAGAACACGGCAGAATCACACCTTTATTTGATAACATTATTCCGAACGAAGATATATTTGGAATTGATTGTGACATTTTAGTACCAGCAGCTTTAGCAAACCAAATCACCGCACAAAATGCAGGAGACATAAAAGCGAGTATAGTAGCAGAAGCGGCTAACGGTCCTACAACACAAGAAGCAACACGTATTCTGACAGAAAATGATGTACTTTTAATTCCAGATGTACTTGCCAGTGCCGGTGGTGTAACTGTTTCATACTTTGAATGGGTACAGAACAATCAAGGACTTTATTGGTCAGAAGAAGAAGTAATTCAGTTATTAAGAACTAAAATTGTAGAAGCTTTTGACAAAGTATATGACATTTCACAAAAAAGAAAATTAGACATGAGATTATCAGCTTACGTTGTAGGTGTTAGACGTACAGCAGAAGCAACACGTTTCAGAGGATGGGCTTAATAAATAGAATATTAAAGAAAATGATCTAAGTCGTGGCTTTACTTAATACTTAAGCCATGACTTGGGCTATCTCTTTGCTTTACTCGGTACTTAAGACAAGACTTGGACGTTCTCTTGGCTTTATTCATCACTTAAGCCACGACTTCGTCTATCTCTTGGCTTTACTCGATACTTAAGCCACGACTTGCCCTATCTCTTGGCTTTATTCAGTACTTAAGCCATGACTTGCCCTATCTCTTGGCTTTATTCAGTACTTAAGCCATGACTTGGGCTATCTCTTGGCTTTACTCGACACTTAAGCCATGACTTGGACGTTCTCTTGGCTTTACTCGATACTTAAGCCACGACTTGCCCTATCTCTTGGCTTTACTCGGTACTTAAGACAAGACTTGGACGTTCTCTTAGCTTTATTCATCACTTAAGCCACGACTTCGTCTATCTCTTGGCTTAACGTCCCTATTAAGCCTTGAATCTCCTATTCCCCTTATATTTCATCCTCAATAGGTATCAAAAAAGCAGGAACCGCACTTGTGGTTCCTGCTTTTTACTATATTAACTATTCAAAGTAGCGATGTTCTTTAAGAAATTTTTCTGCGATTATAGCTGGCTCTTCTTTTTGACCGTCTGCTCTATAATTCAATTCTTGCATTTTTTTAGTAGATACTTTCCCAACCAATTTTTCTATAGATTTTTTAGCTGTTGGATTATTTTTTAAATAATCATTTGTTGCTAATGGGCTGGCGTCATATGGTGGGAAAAAGTGACGATCATCTTCTAGTGTCACCAAATCATACGCAGCAATTCTACCATCTGTTGTATATCCAAGTGCTGCATCGATGCTCTTATTCTTCAATGCATCATATACGAGTCCTATTTGCATTGTTCTAATATCCTTAAATTCAAATCCGTATGCTTTTGAAAAAGCTGGATAGCCGTCCCCTTTTCTCTTAATCCATGTAGGATCACTTGCTACTCTTAATTCATCTTTATGCTTGGCTAAATCCGAAACTTTTTTTAAATTGTACTTTTTAGCTGTTTCTTTAGTGACTGTAAATGCAAAGGTATTTTCAAATCCATATGAGTCAAAAAATGTTTGATCAAATTTCTTTTGGAAACCTGTTTTGACAGCTTTCTCAGCTTTTTTAGTATTTGTAATGGGTTCAGAGTTTAAAGCACCTACTAAATCAGTACCTGTATATCTTGTAGCAGATATTTGCGCATTATCATTTAATATCGCGTTATGTTCAATTACCGCAGAACCAAGATTATTTACAATTATCGGTTTTACTTCCCCTTTTGTATCATGCTCGATTTGTAAGCGAATCATATGCGCCATGATTTGAGACTCGCTTGTAGCAAGCGCCGTAATTTTCACTGTATCAGACGATGTGCCACCTAAGCCTGGTAAAGTACAACCGCTTAATAATAATGTACAAATTAAAATTAAAGTAAGTTTTTTAAATTTAATAACGATTCTCCTCCATTTTATGTATATTTGTATAGTATTAATATTAGCATAAATTGTTTGATTGATTTTTCAGGTATTTGGAAAAAGATTTAGAAGCGGATTGTATAACAATGTTTAGTTTATATTCAATTATACAACTGCTATAATGTGTATTAAGATAAAATATATCATTAAACATATAGACGCACGGAGGATAAATGAATGGACGACTCATTAAGAAGCAAAAGGAAGAATGAACATATTCAGCTGGCATTAGATACGTATTCACCAGTTAGTACTGATTTTGATAAAGTACAGCTTATACATCAATCCATTCCTTCTATTAATAAAAATCAAATTGATTTATCAGTAAAATTTCCGCATTTCACTTTTAAATACCCTATTTATATCAATGCGATGACGGGTGGAAGTGAAAGAGCAGCAACTATTAACAAAGAGTTAGCTCAAATCGCTAAAGCTTGTAACATACCTATGGCAGTAGGTTCTACACATTCAGCTCTAAAAGACCCTAACGCTGAATCAAGTTTCACAGTAGTACGTGACGAAAATCCTGAAGGTCTAATATTTAGTAATGTTGGAGCAGATATTGAATATGCAAAAGCTAAGAAATCAATAGAACTTTTAAATGCTGATGCCTTACAAATTCACGTCAATGCACCTCAAGAACTTATAATGCCTGAAGGTGATACTGAATTTGAAAATTGGTTAACGAACATTCAAGAAATTCAAGATAATATTGATATACCAGTGATCATCAAAGAAGTTGGTTTCGGTATGAGTGCTGAAACGATTCAAAAAGTTAAAGATATTGGCATTCAATATGTAGATGTCAGTGGTAGAGGCGGTACGAATTTTGCGGACATTGAAAATCAAAGAAGACCATTAAAAGATATGGCATTCTTAAATCAATGGGGACAAAGTACTGTTCAAAGCTTATTAGAAGCACAATTATTAAATGCAGATATTCACATATTAGCTAGTGGTGGCGTTAAAAACCCACTCGATGCCATTAAGTCTCTTGTACTAGGCGCAGAAGCTGTTGGCTTATCTGGATATGTTCTCAAATATTTAGATGCTTATGGCGTAGAAGATACAATTGAACATATGAAACAATTTATAGAACAAATGCATGTCATTGCTAATTTATTGAATGCATCAAACGTATCTGATTTAAAATCAGTCAGCTATGTATTGTCTCCAGAATTACAGACATATGTAGAACAACGCGTGAAATCAATTAAAGCTTAATCATAAAAAACAGCTTTTCTTCTTGTCGAAAAGCTGTTTTTTATATGACTATAATATCTCAAACATCATTCATATTTTTCGCAATTTAATATTCATTTTCATTGTAAGTTAAAAGTGATAATATTAAACATATATATTAAACATATCTTTAAAGTACATGTGTACTTTTCTATATTGTACAACTTAAAGGAGAGATTATCATGTCTGATCAACATATACCATCTTTATATTATACGGAAGCTTCAAAAAGTGCTGTACCGCTACTTGCGCATGAACAGCACTTGCAAACTGTAACAGCTGAACCTTGGCTCAAAATTTCTGATGAAGGTCTTCAATTAGAAGGTTTATGCTTTGATAGAAATCATAATCTTTTCTTATGTGAAGTATTTGGCGGAACTATTTTCCGCATAGATTTACCTGAGAAAAAAGTTAATACAGTATTTAAATCTGAGAAAACTAACCCGGCTTCTGTTAAAATACATAAAGACGGACGATTATATATGTCTTATTTAGGTGACTTCAAAAGTTCTGGTGGTATTTTTGCTACTGATCCAGACGGCAAAAATCCACAAAGTATCGTTTCTGATATCGATACAGAATATTGCGTTGATGATTTAGTATTCGATAGTAAAGGTGGATTCTACTTTACTGATTTTAGAGGATATTCTACAAATCCACTTGGTGGCGTATATTATGTCTCACCTGATCATCAAACGATTACACCTATTATTCAAAATATCGCAGTAGCAAATGGTATTGCATTAAGTACTGATGAACGTGTACTATGGGTGACTGAAACAAATGCGAATAGATTACATCGTATTTCATTGGAAGAAGATGGTGTAACAATCGAACCTTTTGGTGCATCTATTCCATATCATTTTACAGGTCATGAAGGTCCAGATTCTTGTTGTATTGATAGTGACGATAATCTGTATGTTGCTATGTATGGTCAAGGTAGAGTACTTGTCTTTAACAAAAGTGGTTACCCTATCGGTCAAATATTAATGCCAGGTCGTGACCAAGGGCATATGTTAAGATCGACACATCCTGCATTTATACCAGGTACAAATCAATTAATTATTTGCGCCAATGATATAGAACGTGGTGGCGATTCTTGGTTATTTATAGCAAAAGGCTTCGCAAAAGGTCATAATAGCTATCAATTTCATTAAAAATTGTAATTATTGCACATTAATTAGTTAAAGTTTTTGAATATATGGTGACAGAGCTTTATAATAATAAAGTGTTTAACAAAAATAAAATAAGAAATACTAAAGGTGATTGAAAATATGGCACAAATAGGATACGGGGAAGCAAATGGGAAAGTTATTTTAATAGGAGAACATGCTGTTACTTTTGGGCAACCAGCAATAGCGATTCCATTTACAACAGGTAAAGTGAACGTAACTATCCAATCACTTAACGCTGGTGATACTTCATATATTAATAGTGATGTATTTGAAGGAACATTACAAACAGCTCCTGAACATATTAAATCTGTTATTTCAAGATTTATCGATAAACATCATATCAAAGAGCCTATAAATGTTAAATTCGAAACAAATCTCCCCCCTTCAAGAGGATTAGGTTCCAGTGCTGCTATGGCTATCGCCTTTGTAAGAGCAAGTTATGATTATATAGGAGAGCCTCTTTCTGACGAATTATTAATAGAAGAAGCGAATTGGGCAGAACAAATCGCTCATGGCAAACCGAGTGGCATCGATACACAAACGATTGTCTCTAATAAACCAGTATGGTTCCACCAAGGAAAAGTAACTACTTTAAAACCATTATCCATAAACGGCTATATGGTCGTGATAGATACAGGTGTTCAAGGTTCTACTAAACAAGCAGTCGAAGATGTCCACCAATTATGTGATCATAACGAACAATATATGCAGTACATAGAGCATATCGGTACGCTCGTATATGATGCTAATGAAGCAATCGAACATCATGATTTCACACAATTAGCACACGTATTTGAACGTGCACAAGAAAATTTACGCAAGTTAACAGTTAGTCATGACAATATTGAAGCATTACTTGAAATAAGTAAATTACAAGGTGCAACTGCTGGCAAGCTTACAGGCGGCGGCCGAGGTGGCAGCATGATTGTACTCGCTCAAAATCTCGACATTGCTGAAAAAATTGCAACAAGTGCTGAAAAATTCGGTGCTCATCATACTTGGATTGAAAATTTAGGAGGTTAACGAGATTGAATATGAGTGGTAAAGCCCGTGCGCACACAAATATTGCTTTAATTAAATATTGGGGAAAAGCCGATGAATCACTTATCATCCCCATGAATAATAGCTTATCCGTTACGCTTGATAAATTTTATACAGAAACAAAAGTAACATTTAGTCCTGAATACACGAAAGATATACTCGTTCTAAATGGTGAAGAAGTAAACGAAGAACAATCGAAGAAAATTTATCAGTTTATGAACCTTGTAAGAAAACGTAGTCATACTTCACACTATGCTCATATTGAAAGTGTCAATTATGTTCCTACAGCAGCAGGTCTTGCTTCATCAGCAAGTGCATTTGCAGCCCTTGCAGGAGCTTGTAACGAAGCACTTAACTTAAATATGTCTGATAAAGATTTATCAAGACTAGCTAGAAGAGGTTCAGGCTCAGCTTCTAGAAGTATTTTTGGTGGATTTGCTGAATGGGATAAAGGTCACGACGACGAAACCTCATATGCACACGCAATCGATGCACAAGGTTGGGAAGAAGATTTATCAATGGTATTTGTTGTCATCAATAACCAATCTAAAAAAGTATCTAGTCGTTCAGGCATGTCCCATACAAGAGACACATCTCGTTTCTACCAATATTGGTTAGATCATGTTGATGAAGATATTGCATCAGTTAAAGAAGCGATACGTAACAAAGACTTCAAACATTTAGGTGAAGTTATCGAAGAAAATAGCTTACGCATGCACGCTACTAATTTAGGTGCAGAGCCACCTTTCACATACTTAGTACCAGAAAGTTATGAAGTTATGGATATTGTACATCAATGTAGAAAAGCTGGATATCCATGCTATTTCACAATGGATGCAGGTCCAAATGTTAAAATATTAGTCGAAAAGAAAAACCAGCAATTTATAATAGACGCTTTACTTAAATCTTTTAATAAAGAACAAGTTATTGCGAGTGATATTACAAACACAGGAATTGAAATTATTGAGTAAGGAAGAGATATAATGATTCAAGTCAAAGCGCCAGGAAAGCTGTATATTGCTGGAGAATATGCAGTAACAGAGCCTGGATATAAATCTGTCTTAATTGCAGTTGATCGATTTGTGACGGCAACAATTGAAGATACGAATTCATCATCAGGATTTATCCATTCTAAGACTTTACATCATGAGCCGATTACATTTACAAGAGAACAAGACAAAATCATCATTTCTGATAATGATGCTGCAGATCAGCTTAAATATATTACACAAGCTATAGAAGTCTTTGAACAATTTGCTAAAAGTTCCAATGTCACATTAAGACATTATAACTTAACGATTGACAGTAACCTCGATGATGCATCCGGTCATAAATATGGTTTAGGCTCTAGTGCTGCAGTATTAGTATCTGTTATCAAAGCTCTAAACGAATTCTATAACTTACAATTATCAAATTTATTTATTTATAAATTAGCTGTTATCGCTAATATGAAATTACAAAGTTTAAGTTCTTGCGGTGATATCGCAGTAAGTGTTTATACAGGTTGGTTAGTCTATAGTACTTTTGATCACGTTTGGGTCAAACAACAAATAGAAGAAACATCTGTAATGGACGTACTATATAAAAACTGGCCAGGCTTACACATAGAACCACTTCAAGCACCAGAGCATATGGAAGTATTAATCGGTTGGACAGGCTCACCCGCTTCTTCACATCATTTAGTTAGTGAAGTAAAACGTTTAAAAGCAGACCCAACAATATATACACAATTTTTAGATCAATCACAGAAATATGTTGAACAACTAATTAAAGCATTTAAGACAAATAATATACAAGGTGTTCAAGATACAATTAGAAAGAATCGTACCGTTATACAATATTTAGATTCATTCGCTACAATAGATATCGAAACACCACACCTTAAAAAATTATGCGATATCGGAGAATCATACGGTGGCGCAAGTAAAACATCAGGAGCTGGCGGTGGTGACTGCGGTATCACAATTGTAGAAAACGATAGAAATAAACAAAAAATATACAATGAATGGTTGAGCAATGGCATTAAGCCACTTAACTTTAGTATTTATCATGGACAATAATATAAGTAAAGCTAGGACTTTGAACAAGTCCTAGCTTTTTTGTGGAAAAATATATGGTGAATGTTGCTAGTTAGAGCTATCTTGCAATATTCGGTCGCTCTATGTTGCTAGTCATGGCTGTCTTGCAATATTCAGCGCCTCTATGTTGCTAGTCATGGCCGTCTTGCAATTTTCGACGGTTCTATTTATCTTGTTTAGTCAGTCTTGATAAATACAGCGTCCTTATTTATCTTGTTTAGTCAGTCTTGATAAATACAACGTCCCTATTTATCTTGTTTCGCCTGTCTTGATAAATTCGAGGCGCCTATTTATCTTGTTTGGTCAGTCTTGATAAATACAAAGCTCCTATTTATCTTGTTTCACCTGTCTTGATAAATACAGCACCTCTGAACACATCTCTCATATTTCTTTTATTTATATTTATTCATCATTTCTTGGGAAATGTGACAATAATCGTCTGGGCATTTTTCTAAACGGTCTTGGTGTTCTTCTGCGCTTCGTACATAATTCTCTAAAGGTTTAACCTCAACTACAATTCGGTCTGCATCACTTCTATTTGCTATAAATTGGCGTGCAACTTTTAAATGATGCTCTTCTTCACTATAGACACCTGTTCGATATTTTAACCCGACGTCTTCACCCTGTTTGTTCACACTATATGGGTCTATGATTTCAAACAAGTATGTCATCAAATTTTCTACTTGAACGATTGCAGGATCAAATACAGTCTTTACACATTCTGCATAACCATCGTATACACCTTCAAGTGTACAACTACTTCCATTCGCCCTACCCGCTTCTGTCTCAACTACACCGGGTAACGTCTTTACAAAAGCTTGTACGCCCCATAAACAACCACCCGCTAAATATATCGTTTCCATAGCCAACTCCCACTACACTTTTATATTAAGTGTTTTTGATTAATACAATTTTATTATTAAATCGATTTTTAAGAAAGACTATATACTTAAACCATTTCAAATGTCGCCATCTATGTGGATATCTATCAAAATAATTATATTCTTTAACAACTTTCCAATTTCCTGGCAAAATATTTTTTAGTTCCACCACATTATTATAACCAAACTTAAATAATGGTTTACTAGAAAGCTTAGAGACAGATGGATGATGATTTGTATGTTTAGTCATAAACTTTGAGCAAAATTCTGAAGCAATTACTAATTGATGCTTGTCAAATGACCGAGCAATTTCTTTATACAAAGCTTCAATTTCTTCTTTCTCAAAATACATTAACACACCTTCAAATATTATTAAAATATCACTATCTTCTTTAAAATGTACATTACTCTTAACACTATCAATCCAAGTATAATCAAACATAGACTTATTAATCATTTTATAAAAATATGTTTCATTAAAAAATTGTTTTCTAAGATTTATACTTCCCGGCAGATCAATATCAATCCATGGAATATTGGTCAATTTCAATCGACTGAAACGCGTATCTAACCCACATCCAATATTGATAATAAATGGATGATTAGCATGATTAATAAAGTTTATAACAATTTCATCTAAAATCTCAGTCCTAATACTAATACCAAGCTGTGATCGCCAGTCCACATATGTATCAAGTACAAGATCATCTATTTCTTTTATTATTTTAACAGATAAAGGATCATCGATAATTGGCATATCACTTAAAGTCTCTCTCGCCTTAGCAGCAAGTGGTATTAACATAGATTCAGGTATTCCTTTTAATTCTGACATACCATAGCCCCCCACTAGAATTTTAAATTTATTATTGCACATTGTTAAAAAATGTCAATTTAAACTTTTTATTCTTTTTAAGGAAGGATATTCAAATTATGATAAAATACAATAAACTAAAATCTAAAAAATCAAATTGGAGGACTACTATGAAATTAATTGCATATAACGATAATCATTATGATAAAGTGCAGTCATATCAAATGGATGATTCACAATTGCAGTTTACAAAGTCTCCACAAGAAAATATTGAACTGGCAGCACAAAATAAAAATAGACATTGCATATTAGGATTAACAGAAGATGATAATCTGGCTGTATTCTTCGTCTTGCATGAACATAGCGAGTTTACAAAGTACTTTTCAACACCTGATGAATCCACAATTTTTGTAAGATCATTATCAACAGATAAACGATACTTAAGACAAGGTTACGCAAAACAAAGCTTACAACAACTCAATCATTACTTATCAGAACATATGCCAGATATAAATCACATTACACTCTTAGTTGATATCCCAAATCGAATTGCATATGAGCTATATAATAAATTAGGCTTTGTAGATACCGGCGTAGAAATAAATAACGATGGTGATTTAACAATATTAATGGAGAAGCATTTATGAGAAGTTGATTAGCAACTTTTTCTACTTGAAGAAACTATATCCTCAACATAATTTATAAATTTTTCTTTTTCTTCAAAGAAAGGATAATGATTACTTTCATAAAATGTTTCTAATTGTGCATTAGGCATGTTAAGTGACACCTCTTCACTAAATTCATATGGACATTGTGCATCATAAATCCCACAATATATATAAGCTACAGTTTCTGTATCTCTTAATTGATTAGTAATATTATAGTAAGGTAGTTCTTCACTAAAATAATTCAGTCTATCTGACAAGACTTTTCCACTTTGTTTTATATTAATCATTTCATAGTAAGCATCCTTTTGATGTAAAGACATCATAATCCACTCTTTATTTAAAGCTCTTTTTTCTTCAATACTAGTTTCTGGGTTTTCTAGCAACTTAAATATTTCCATCAATCGATTATGATTCGGGTTAGTTTCATTATATATACTTTTTGCATGATTCATATACTCGCCAGAAGCTGCAATTCCACCAGCAATAATTTTCTTTAAAGATTTAGGATATAATATCGCATAATATAATGCTAAAAAACCTCCAGTAGAATGCCCTGCCATAGTCCATTTCTTAATTCCTAATTTTTCTTTGATACTTTCCAAATCTCGAACAGTATCTTTCATACTATATGTACAGTCTTTTGTAATACCGTCTGAGCTACCAGCACCTCTAAGGTTAATTATATACACTGTATAATACTTACTTAATAATTGTGAAAAGTAGTCACCATTTTCATTAAATTGACTATAATGGTGCGTATATATTAATGGTTCTCCATTGCCCTTTTTAAAGACTTCAAACTTGCCTCTTTTGGCATACACATGAAACTTTTCGAACATTTTCTTCTCCCCTTTTTAAATTATCCCCTATTTCTTAACTCATTCTTAACTATTATTAAATAACTTTTAACTGCCTATTTTTTTGGAATTTTTATATTATAATCAACTCATCAAATGATTGGAGATGGTTATATATGAAATTCAAAAAATTAATTCCTGTTACTTTATCTGCTGTTATTTTAGGTTTTGGTGCGATTAGTATTACTGATTCTCATCATGCTGATGCTAGAACGTATTCTCAAAATGGATTAACGCTTCATGATGATACGCGCTTACCTTTCCATACTGATCAAGATTTAGCTACTCTATTAAGTAAAGATACTGATGCATTAACTAAAAAGCAACTTATTGATTATTTTAAATTATTAGGCTTTAAAAATGTAGGACAAGTTATTAAAACTGCTGAAAAGCAAAACATTGATGTTTCTGCTTTTTATAAATATAGAAATCATAAAGGCTGGAAATAGGAAATAAAGAGTTGAATGGCATAATTCATGTCATTCAACTTTTTATGTGAATTTACATATTATGATTCACATACATTTAATTGTGCTTAACAACTAAACTTTTTTATACTATTTAAGAAATTTTACTTTTTTTATAATTGAAAGTTTGGTAAAATCTTAATGCATTAATTAATTTAATGGAGGAATACAATATGGAAAATATAGAGAAAGAAGAGTTATTACAAGATTTTAAAACTAAGCTTTTACGATTGAATACTAATTTTAAATTTCTATGTGGACATGTTGCTAATAGTAATGGTTATTCATTAAATTACCTGAACTTATTGTATTTTATTAGTGAAAATGAAGGTATGACTTTAGCTGGACTTGCCGAATCCTTAGACATGGATAAAGGAAATTTAAGTCGATTATTAAATGAACAAATTAGAGAAGGCTATGTAGAAAAGAAAATGGATCCTCAAGATAATAGAAAAATTCATGTCTTTATAACAGAAGTTGGTAGTGAAAAAATTAAAGAATTAAATAAAATATGTATCACAAATCTAGATCACTTGTTAAAAATATTACCTAATGAAGAATTTACGAACTTCATTTCCACTTTAGATAAATTAGACAATCATTTTAGTAATTACGCAAAAGTAATTAAAGACGGGGAACTCCAAGTTTAACTTCATAAAAAATAGTCAATATTACTCCAATTCGACCTCAAACTCACTTTTAAGAAAGATAAAAACGATTTCATATTATTTTACAAAATCAAACAATTGAAAAATGCAACTTTTTTGATACAATATAATGAGGATAAAAATGTGCATTCATATAAAAATTATTCCATATCAACTAGATACTTTCAAATTGACATATCATATAAATAAAAAAAGAGAATTAGAGGAGATAAGAAAATGGATTATAGAGTACTATTGTTTTATAAATATACAACAATTACTGACCCCGAAACTTTTGCAGCAGAACATTTAGAATTTTGTAAAGAGCTTGATCTTAAAGGACGTATTTTAGTAGCAACTGAAGGTATCAACGGGACACTTTCAGGTACGAAAGCTGACACGGATAAATACATGGAACAAATGAAAGCAGACGAAAGATTTGAAGGTATTACATTCAAAATCGATGAAGCAGAAGGACATACTTTCAAGAAAATGCACGTGCGTCCAAGACCAGAAATCGTAGCATTAGACTTAGAAGATGATGTAAACCCTAGAGAATTAACTGGTAACTACTTATCACCAAAAGAATTTAAAGAAGCTTTATTAGAAGAAGATACAATCGTAATTGATGCAAGAAATGATTACGAATACGACTTAGGACACTTCCGCGGTGCAATTCGTCCAGATATAACAAGATTCAGAGATTTACCAGACTGGATTAAAGAAAATAAAGAACAATTTATGGATAAGAAAATCGTCACTTATTGTACAGGTGGTATCCGTTGTGAAAAATTCTCAGGATTCTTATTAAAAGAAGGTTTCGAAGACGTAAGCCAATTAGAAGGCGGAATCGCAACATATGGTAAAGATCCAGAAACTAAAGGTGAATTCTGGGACGGTAAAATGTACGTATTCGATGAAAGAATTAGCGTAGACGTAAACCAAGTTGAAAAAACAGTAGTCGGTAAAGAATGGTTCGACGGCACACCATGTGAAAGATACATTAACTGTAGTAACCCAGAATGTAACCGTCAATTCTTAGTTACAGAAGAGAACGAACACAAATATCTTGGTGCATGCTCCCACGAATGTGCATCACACGAAAGAAACCGTTACGTAAAAGCACACAACATTAGCGAAGAAGAAAAAGCAAACCGCTTAGAAAACTTTAAAGTATTAGTATAAAAAAATATCACTAAATAACCCCCTTACTACGCAACTAGTAAGGGGGTTTGGTGATGCCTATGGAAATTATGTATCATTTATTATACTACATCTCCTAAAATTTGTAAATAAACTGGTTTATAAATAGACATCTCTTACTTTCAAATTATTTCATTTAAACAAACACTATTCGACTATTAAAACGAAATAACGCCTATTATTCCAGCAACAAATATCATAAACACTGAGGAACCTATTGCCCACTTCATCACAACTTTTTGGTTTGTACCATAATCTATGCCTAACATACCGACTAATAAATAACCGGCGGCGTAAAGCGGACTTAATACGTGTAATGGTTGTCCTAATATCGATGCTCTTGCCATTTCAGCTTTTGCTACACCGAATTGTTGGGCAGACTCTGCTAAGATTGGCAATATACCATAATAAAATGGATCATTGGCCATAAAATATGTGAATGGCATACTTAAGATTGCTGTGATGAGTGCAAAGTGATTCCCCATTGATTCAGGAATAACATTTACTAATGCTTTTGCCATCTCATCTACCATTTCTGTACCATTCATAACCCCTGTGAAAATTCCAGAAGCAAACACTAACCCTACAACTGCTAATACATTGCCTGCATGACGTTTAATCAATTCAGATTGCACTTCAAGGCTTGGATAATTGATTAATAATGCAATTGCAAAACCAATCATGAATAATACTGGAATTGGTAAGAAACTTGTAATCAATGCGATTAATAATAATATTGTTAAAAGTGCATTAACAATCACAATTTTTGGTCTTAATAATGCTTTTTCATCTTCATCTGTACCATTAGAATTATGCATTTCATCAAGTGTTAAACTTAAATGATTTTTAATACCGACTCTTTTTCTTTCTTTAACACCTAATACATAAGCTGAAAATACAGCAAATAGTATACCAGCTATCATTACTGGAATAATCGGTGTAAATACTTCTTCAGTCGTTAACTGTAGCGAAGAAATCGCTCTAGCAGTTGGTCCACCCCATGGTGTCATATTCATAACGCCAATAGATAGTAATGCTAACGTTGATAATATGTATAAGTTCATGCCCATTTTCTTATATAAAGGAAGCATAGCCGTAACGGTAATTATAAATGTTGTCGTGCCATCTCCATCTAACGCAACTAGTGATGCTAAAGCAACTGTTCCAATTGTAATCTTAACTGGATCACCTTTAACTGCTTTCATAATCGCCTCAATAACAGGATTAAATAATCCTGCGTCAATCATAACCCCAAAGTATAAAATTGCGAATACGAGCATAATACCCGTTGGTGCCACTGTTAATAGTCCATCCACCATATATTCGCCTAATTTTGAATAAAATCCTCCAATCAGTCCGAAAACTGTTGGCACTATAATTAATGCTGCTAAAGCTGACATCTTTTTGCTCATAATGAGAATCATAAAAATGATTACCATTATGAATCCAAGTATTGCCAAATTCATGATGTTGTACCCCCTCTATTGTATTTTATTATTGTAAGCGTTTTTATAAATATTCGCAATAGACTATTTTAAAAATTTTCAGAATATTAATTACCATTTTTTAATATAAAAAATACCATCCAAATATAATTTGGACGGTATTATGATTAATTACTTAAAGCTAATTTAATATGTGCTAAATGATGTTCTTCGTGCCATGATAATTTAGCGATTTTAAAGGCTACTGTTGTTTCGCCATTATCTTCATGAATGAATGCGCGTTGCAGTTGTTCTTCAGATAAACTTCGTCCAACTGCAACTATCCGTTCATTAATACCTTCTAACATTCTAAGTGAACATTCGATAGGTAATTCATTATCTGGTAATTCAATCCATTTTTCTTGATCAAAACCAACTATTGTCGGCTTTCTATCATCAGTCAAAGCAATCTTCAAACGTTGATACATATTAAGTTGAGAATCAGCTATATGATGGACAAGCTGTCTAACTGTCCAACTACCTTCTCTGTACTTTTTCTTTAATGCTTCGTCGTTTAATCCATCAACAACTTTTCTTAATCGATTTGCGTAGTTACCAATCTCATCTAACCACTGATTAATATCATTCATTGTTACTTTTTCAGGTAATTCTAATTCTCCAATTGGAAATCTTACATCCACAATAATCACCCTTTTCATTAGATTAAATTCACCTTTATTATAGGTTATATTTATGATTAATGAAAATTAAACATATCGTGTCGTGCGGTAAATTATTAATTTCCAAAAACAGGAACACCAATTGGCGTTCCTGTTATAAGATTCATATTTATTTTGTAATTTTTACTTTACCGACTGAGTTGTCTTTACTTTTTGCTGATACTTCAAATTTCAAGCCATTATTCGGTAATAATACGCCTGCATCTTTTTGTCCTTGGTTTGAGTAATCTTGACTATCATCGAATACAGGGTTTTTCTTCGTTTTATTATCGTGTAGTTTATAGCCCTCTTCGTTTTTCAATTTTAATTTTGGTTGATGATCTAAACTAAATGCTGCATCTCTAATTTGGAATTGTGTTGTTGCTGGATCATCAGCTACACCTTTTTTCTTCCAATTCAATGCATTTTGGTCAGCATCTACAACGCTTATGAAACCTTGTCCTTGGTGAGAACTTACGTTGTTATCTGAGAAACTCTTATCAACGTACCAAACTGTTAAACCTTTGTTGTAAGACATCGTTCCGCCACCGCGTTTAATGTGTTGTAATCCTTTATCTGGTCCTGTAAAGTTTCTCCATTGTAATAAATAGTAGTTCTCATCATATCTATTACCATCACTTTGTTCGAAGCCTTGTAAATCAAATTTCGCTTTACCTTCTGCATTATCACTGAAGATGTTTTGTCCATCTTCTGAAGTTACTTTAACTTTATCGACAAACCAACCTGGGTTTGTTTCAAATTTATCTGTTACATATAAGAATCTTAATTTTACTTTTTTACCATCATATTTTGATAAATCAAATTTAGCATTAACATATCCTTCAGACTGACCATCAATACCATTACCTTGGTTCTGTCCACTCTCTGATGGGTCATCATTGTTCGTAATATTACCTGCTACGTTTTCCCAATTTTGACCATCGTCAGTAGATACTTGAACATAACCATAGTCAAATCCTTGTTCTATATCATACCAAGTCTTAAATTTTAACGTACTTGATTTAGCAGAACTTAAATCTAATGCAGTTTCCATAGAATATTGAGAATCATCATCTGCACCACTCCAGTATGCTTTCTTACCTTGAATTGGCTTTTGAATTAAAGTCGATTTGTCAGGGAGCTTAACTTTTATCGCATCATTGTTTGTGCCTTTAGTAGATGCTTCATCTATAAGTTCTGACGTTTCACCTTTAAATTCAGATGCATTGATTTCATTACCTGTTTGCCAATTACCACCATGTAATTGTTGAAGCATTTCTTTCATGTATGGATCAAATCCAGTCGGTTCAGTACCTGGAACAGTACCTGCCCAACTACCTGATGACATAATAGACCAGAATGAAACGGGTTCACCTTTACCTGAATACTCAGTATCATATTCATCTGGTAATCCTAAGTCGTGTCCAAATTCATGAGAGAACACACCTGCTGCACCATCTTCAGGTTGAACGGTGTAATCAATTGCTGCTAATTTCCCATCAAATTGATCAAGCCCTGAATCAGTACCAGGAATTGTGTAAGGTTCACCTTTATCATCAAAATCAAGTGACCATCTATGTGACCAAATGGCATCTGTTCCTAATTTACCGCCACCCGCTTCTTCACCAGGACCAGAGTGTACAATCATAATGTGATCAATGATACCATCTTTCTCATCATAAACACCATCACCATCAATATCATCACGATCCCATTGGTCATAATCACTTAAATTAATATCTGGATCTTTCGCTGCTTGTTCTAGCGCTTCTTTAATCAATTCTTTCGGTTTACCATCGCTGCCACTTTCGTCTGGCACATTCCCACCATAATAACTTGCAGGATGTTTAGCTTTATACCAACCATGCACTTTTCCATCTATATCATAACTACCACCAGATTGGTTTTTGTAATACTGTTTCATACTCATTAAATTCTCGCCATTTGGACCTTTATAGCCATTTTCTCCAAATACCATATCTTGAAAATGAGAAACTGGGTAATCATCATAGTACATATCCGTTTCATCTTTTGTAATCGAACTATGAGGATAATCTGGAAATTCCATCGCTAATACTAACACTTTATCTTGTCGTACTTTACCTTTATATTTTTCTTCTTCAACATTATCAACACGTTTACCGTTGTTTTTCTTTTTATACATTTCTTTTTGATTCTTATTTAATGGTTCTAAACGCTTACCATTGTTCCCCTTGTTATACTTCTTATCAAAAAGCCCTTTATTCGGTATGTATTTTTGATGATATTGCTCACCTTTACCATCCATATACTCTCTGATTTTCTTGTTTTTCTGTTCAGGTGTTTCAGTTGATTCAATGACACCTTCTTTTTCTAATGTTTCGAGTAACCTGTCTTCATTTGGTGCGACACTATTTGCAGATGCTTGAGTAGCAAATGCAGGTAGTGCAATCAGAGCACTTAATGAAGCAACTGATAACTTTTTCATAAATAAATTCACTTTAAAAAATCCCCCTTATTTATCTAATCTATATACATTATATACATATTCCCATAAAATAGTAGTGAGAATTCTAAAAATTCTAATTTTTCTTTTTAATATATCTAAATAATATACCTCCGTATAATTTTACATTAAGCAAATTATACGGAGGTATATTGTTGGTTATTCTACAATAAATTGGTGTTCTTTTAAATCTCTTACAGCATTGTCTAAAATCTTTTCAGTATGTGCAGAAATCGTATGTAAATGAAGGTTATCTGTTAAGTGTGCTAACATTTGTCCTTCAAACTTTTCCATTTCACTAATGAATTTTGATAAATCTTCATACGTTTCAATCATTAAATCTGCTTTAATACTACCATATACAGGATGATCAATTGCAACATCATCAATCATTGCCCCATTATCCAATATAAGCTTTAACTCTTCTTCCATTCTGTCATTATCATGTTGGCAAACAATGACACGTTTATATCTTTTACCACATTGTACATTATTAACAACATAACCACGACTTGTTGAATCAATATTATAATTTTGTGATTTCAATATAGAAATATCTTTCACAATAATCTGTCTCGAAACATCAAATTGTTGACTCAATTGTTTACCGCTGATTGGTTCATCTGAAGATTCGAGTAATTGTAAAATTTGCTCTCTTCTTTTAAAAGGGTTATTCATTTCACTAATCTCCTCTTATAGCTGTTTTTAAATGGTGCAAACAAGTATCTATGTCATTTCTAGTCGTAAATTTCCCAATAGACAAACGTATATATTGGTCATACGTTTTCTCAGGTATTGAATCTATTTTAACTTGTAAACCACTACTTAACAATGCGCCATGACCACATGCAGTGCCTGTCGAAACACATATATTTCTATTCGACAAATATTGCATAATATATTGCCCTTCATATATCGGTGTTAATACTGCAATAATATGTGGTGCTTGCGCTTTGTAAACAATAGGTGTAAATGACAAGTCACTTAATTGTTCGATGAAGTATTGTTGTAAATTTTGCATATGTTCAATACTTGGTAATATTGATAATGCTTTTGTCATCGCGATAATA
This sequence comes from Mammaliicoccus sciuri, assembly GCF_002901825.1. Taxonomy (GTDB): domain Bacteria; phylum Bacillota; class Bacilli; order Staphylococcales; family Staphylococcaceae; genus Mammaliicoccus; species Mammaliicoccus sciuri. The sequence continues at coordinate 156,148 of NZ_PPQD01000028.1, forward strand.
CTTGGTGAATCTATTGTACCATTTTGTGTATACATTTCATGAAAGTAATGTTGATTTAAAGGCTTTACATACTCATGATTAATCATTAACACACCTGAACCTTTAGTACCGTGAAACTTATGACCTGAAAATGCATATGAACTGAACCATTTTACATTAATATCCTTTAATTTATGAACTGCTTGTACGCCATCAACATGCATTGAAATATTGTTATCCTGTGCCATTTGACTCAATTCTTCAACAGGCAATATATATCCAGTCTCAGAATTAACATGTTGAGCAATGATGAGCACAACATCATCCGTCATTAAGTCAGTCGTCTGTTCTAAATCTATTTCGCCATTGTTGTCTAAAGGCAACATAATGATATCAAAATCATCTTGATAAACTTCTAAAGCAGCATGTATAGAGGGGTGTTCATAAGGTGAAACGAGTACTTTACCGCCCTCCTTCTCTTTCAAAAAACTATGTATCGCAATTTCATTTGCATGAGAACCACTTCTTGTATAAATCACTTCTTTATCTGTTGAGAAGTAATCCTTTATAAATTGTTTACACTCATTCAATAACTGTCTAGTATGTACACCACCTATATGTAAACTTTCGCTATTGTAATATGCTTCACGCTGTATATCTTGATAGACATCCATCACTTGGCGATCAACCATTGTAGTTGATGCGTTATCTAAATAAATCAATTATAATCCCCCTCTTGTTATTTACGTTTCTTTGTGTCAATATATTGTATATAAAATGATAACATATATGTAAAGTTAGGTGTAAACTTTGAGAAAAGTCATTATAGTAGGTTCTGGCATCGCTGCATTAGCAGCTATACAGTCATTTAATGAGCAAACTGAAATTCATTGCATTACGAAAGATAAACTAAATCAACATAACAGTTCACTAGCTCAAGGCGGAATTTGTTGTTCTCAATACGAACATGACAATGGTTATGCGCATATTGTAGATACGTATAAAGCTGGCAATGAACTTGGAGATATTGATGTCATACAATCCATCATCCAACATAGTCATCGTTACATTGATCAACTCATTCAAAATGGATTGAATTTTGATACGATTACAAATCAACATGATTTAGATTTTGCGATGGAAGGTGCACATACTCGACCACGTATTTTACATATTGGTGGAGATCAAACAGGTAAATATTTAACGCACCATTTGATGAATCAATTATCATCCAAGCATATTAAGATTTATGAAGAAACTGAAGTAATCGATTTGTTGAAAGATACTGAACACGCTATTTGTGGTGTACGTGCCCTTGATAAACATGGACAACAACTTGATATCATAGCCCATGATGTCATTTTGGCTACAGGTGGTTACAGCAATTTATTCCCTACTCATTCAGGCGCATCCAGTTCAATAAGTTCAGGGCATGTTATCGCGCATCATCACGGCATTCCATTAAGGCATATGGAAATGATTCAATTTCATCCGACTTTACTCGGTAAGCCTGGACAAACATACGGTTTAGTTTCTGAAGCAGTAAGGGGGCATGGTGGTATTTTAGTCAATAGCCTTGGGGATCACTTTATGGAAGATAAACATCCTTTAGGCAGTCTCGCTCCTAGAGATGTGACAAGTAGAGCCATCTTTCAGCAACAACAACTTGGTCATCAATGCTTTATTAATATCGAACAAGTTGAAGCATTTTCTAATAGATTTCCAACGATTTATCAAAACGTCATTGAACATTTTCCAGATGAATATGCGCATCATCTCATTCCTATTACACCAGGTGCACACTATACAATGGGTGGCGTAAAAACTGATATTTATGGTCGAACGAACTTGAACCACTTTTACGTTATAGGAGAAGCGAGTAATACGAATTTCCATGGTGCAAATCGTCTAGCAAGTAATTCCTTATTAGAAGCACTTGTTATGGGACATCTTTGTGGGGAAGCTATTCATCAATCTGAAATAAGAGATATTCATATTAGCGAATCTGAGCAACGACATATTCCTAAAATAAGTGATGAAGACATACAATATTTTCGTCAACAAACTTTTAAAGTGTTAGGTATAGAGCGTCATGGTACAGACATTACAGCTTACTTAAATTCAATAAAAGATTGTCTTAGCAATGCGATGACTTTAGCTGAATGGACTCAATCAGATTGGCAGAAATATATAGAAGTAAAGACTTTAGAAATGATCTCTATATCAGCTTTAAGTCGTTCAGAATCACGCGGTGTACACTACAGATTAGATTATCCAAATACTGAATCAACACTACAACATACTGATATCGAAATACTAATGGAGGATTCAATTCATGCTAAACAAGTTATACGTCCAAGAAAAACTCAAACAATTTTACCTTGAAGATAACCATTATGGTGATTTGTCTTCAAGCTTATTCGACGCCACTCAACAAGGTACATTAACAATTTTAAGTAAATCAGAAGGCATATTTTGTGGTGAAATGATCATTCAAGAAAGTTTTAAACTGCTTGATGATGCTATTACGACCACTTTGTTCGTTCAAGACGGTACGTTCTTAGAGAAAGGTCAGAAGCTCGCTGTTATTAAAGGTAGCATTTCGACACTCTTGACGATGGAACGCATCACTTTAAATTTAATTCAAAGAATGTCAGGTATCGCTACAGCTACACATGAAATCGTCCAAAAGGTTCAGCATACAAACGTCAAAATTGTAGATACGAGAAAGACAACGCCAGGATTAGGTATGTTTGAGAAACATTCAGTATTTATTGGTGGTGGCTATAATCACCGTCGAACGCTTAATGATGGATTAATGTTAAAGGACAACCATATCAGTTTCAGTCCATCGATTCGTGAACTTGTTTCTAAAGCTAAGCAACATATCGGACCTATGGATAAAATTGAAATAGAAATTGAAGATGAACATACTTTAGATGAAGCCATTTTATCCAATGTGAATATCATCATGTTTGATAATTGCAAACCAGATTGGATTAAAGCACATATCACGAAAGTGCCTGAACATATACAAACTGAAGCATCGGGTAACATCAATATTAAGAATGTTGTTGATTACGCTGAAACGGGTGTCGATTATATTTCTATAGGTTCGTTATTTTATGAGCAACATGCATTAGATATCTCTGCAAAGGTGGTTATATAAATGTTTAATCTCACAATTGAGAATGCGCAATCTATCCCTGAAAAGTACATAAAAATGTCTCATAAAGAACTTGAAGACAAAATTAAATCTATTAAAGCTTCATTAGGTGATCGTTTATTTATGCCAACGCATCACTATCAAAAAAATGAAGTTGCGCAATTTGCTGACATTATGGGTGACTCTCTTGAACTCGCACGAATTTGTAAAGAGAATACAAAGGCTCAATATTTCGTCTTTAATGGTGTTCATTTTATGGCTGAAACTGCTGACATCTTGACTGACGATAATCAAGATATTTACTTACCTGATTTATCCGCTGGTTGCTCTATGGCAGATATGGCAAATATCGAACAAGCGCTTCATGGTTATGACATATTAACGAATCGTTTAGGTGATAATATTCTACCACTTACTTATGTGAACTCGACTGCTGCGATCAAGAAATTCGTCGGAGAAAATGGTGGTTCTTGTGTAACAAGTGGTAATGCTGACAGTGTGATTCAATGGGCTTTAGATCAAGATAAACGTATATTATTTTTACCTGACCAACATTTAGGTCGTAATACAGCTTATAAATTAGGTATCAAACTTGAGGAAATGGCTGTCTGGGATCCGATACAAAAGAAACTAGACTTCGATGGTCGTGATGAAGATATTAGAATCATCTTATGGAAGGGACATTGCTCTGTTCATGAAAAGTTCTATCCCATTCATATAGATCAAGCGCGACAAAAAAACCCAGACGTGAATGTTATTGTACACCCAGAATGCCAATTTGATATCGTACAAATGGCAGACTATGCAGGTTCAACTAAATATATTATCGACAAAATAAAAAATGCGCCAAAAGGTTCTCATTGGGTGATTGGTACTGAGATGAACCTCGTACAACGTTTAAAAGAAACATATACAGAAATTACGATTGAATCACTTAATCCGCTCATGTGTTCATGCTTAACAATGAATAGAATTGACTTACCCCATCTTGCATGGTGCTTAGATAAAATCATTGACGGAGAGCGATCAAACATTATTAAAGTCGATAAAGAAACATCGCATTTTGCGAAACAATCTTTAGAACGTATGTTAAGTATCGTTTAATAAAAAATAGCCTTTCACCTACAATACAATCGAGGTGAAAGGTTATTTAATATTAAAATGGATTTCGATTTAACCACTGACCACCATCCATTGTGATACAATCGCCATTGATATAAGCCGCTTCATCTGAGAATAAAAATCTTGCTAATCCTGCAATTTCTTCAGGTTGGCCCATTCTACCTACAGGAACACTATCTAACGTTTGTTGTCTGGCATCTTCAGATAACGTTAACTTCTTAGCACCACCTGTATTATCAATCGGTCCAGGTGCAATGGCATTAACTGTAATACCGTATTTACTTCCCCATTCAACTGCTAATGTTCTCGTCATAGCAAGCACACCTGCTTTGGCACTTGCTGAATGTATAACTCCTGCACCAGCTGTCCATGAATATGTTGCTACAATATTCAATATACGACCTTTATGACCACTCTTAATCCATTCTTTACCTACTGCTTGCGAACAATAAAAAGTCCCATTTAATACAATATCAATAACTGAATTCCAACCGTTATAAGATAAATCTTCAGCTGCACAAATGAAATTTCCTGCTGCATTATTGACTAATCCGTCTATTTTACCAAATGTTTTAATCGTTTCATCTACTGTATACTGAACACGTTCTGGATCACGTACGTCCATATCAATACATAATACTTGTCCTTCTTCTTGTTCTATATCCTTTTTCGCTTCTTCAAGTCTTTCAAGTGAGCGTCCAGTTATGACAACTTTTGCACCATCTGCAGCAAATCTCGTTGCCATCGCTTTACCCATACCACTGCTACCGCCCGTTACAATGATCACTTTATCCTTCATATATATATTCTCCTCATATTTACTATATTAAAATACTTGCATTTAGTAATCGCTTACATATAGTGTACAATAAGTTGCAATAAAGGACAATTAAACAGAAGTTACACATTACATAAAGCTTTAAAAAATATTTATTAGTATAATAAAAAGACCTTTGAACGTTACGCTCAAAGGTCTTTCAATATATTAATATCCTGATCCGACTTCTTCTCCATCTTCATCATACTCAGTCACTTTGCCGTCATCATCTATAATATACGAACCTGCTAAATTGCCATCTTTATCTTCAAATGAGAAGCCCCATTTACCTTCTTCTGTCTTCTCAGGCTCTTTAAACGTATATTTATCTGTATCTAACGTTTCACCTTCATACGATTCTACTTTATCAATAACATTCTCTCGTGTTACTTTTTCAGAATTACTATCATCATCTGAATCAGCACCATCATCTATAGAAGACGTGCCATCAAACATTTTCACAGTTCTTGCTATTTGTTCGTCAGACGCATCATAAAGCTTAATGACTTTCGGATTGTTTAAAATCTTTTCAGACTCTTTTTGAGAGTAATCATCATCTTCTAACCATCTTTCATCATGAAAATGTGAAGGCACATTATAAATAGAAATCGTACCATCTCCATTATTTTTATACACAACATGTCCAGCAGCAGTAGGAGAACCTGCTAAACGATACACACCTTTAGGATATTTCACCGTATTAGCTTTGTTGTATGGATTTAAATACTCACCCTCAAGATTATTAAATTCAAGCTCTGCATTCATTTCACTTTCATCCATATTTCGATAACTCGGTAAAGCCGTTAACCATACCTTTGCATAGTATTCATCACTATTTACATTCTCGTTAGAAGTCTTATTATCATCTGAATCATCATTAGAAGGTAATGGATCTACATACTCAATCTTACTTGCTACATTAGAAACTTTGCGATTATCTTTATATTTCTTATATAAATCAGCAATGTTCAAACGATCTACTGTTCCATCATCTATTACATCATTAAAATCTTGAACAGCACTTTGAGTTTTAATATATACAACTTCATCCTTATTTACACCGACTATTGTCGCATAGCTACCTTTAGTAGCATTCAAACTATAGAACTTCATACCATTTGGTTTGTTTTTCATCTTATTTAGTTCCGGACTTTCAGCAAGTTCTAACGTATCAATATTACGTTCTTTCTTCTCACCAGCTCCAAAAGTTTGCGTATATTTTCCAGATAATAATTCATCACCTGTTACAATATCATCTTCAACACTAGGATCTAACATAGCCATCGCAATACTCTGTTGTTCAGTGATATTCGATTCATCTTTAATGCCACTTTCATTACTATTATCCTCATTGTTTGATGAATCATTAGACTGATTATCTTGTGATTCACCCTTTTGAGCATTTTCAGATGACTTGCTATTATTTGAATCTCCACCAATACTAAAACTACAACCACTTAATGCCACTACAGACATAAGTACAAAGCCAGAGAACAGCTGCTTCTTCAAAAGAATCACCCCTTATAAATTTATAATATATTCGCTAAATAATTTTAAATAAGTTATATACATGTTCTTTACTATTGTAACAAATACAATGTAAATTGAAATGTATTCAAAGATATTTCACTGATGCTTTTAATATAAAAGTATCACATCATCTCACTTCAACTCTTTCACCCTTTAATATTCTTTTATTCCAAACTATTCAATTTCCTTCACATTCCCTAAGTGATGGATTTTTGTGCATATTTGTACGTTGTTTTTTAACTCATTGGCAGTTATGTATGATTTTTGGCTTTATAGGGAATTTTTAACATAAATGGGTTAAGTTTATTTATACTTAATGTATCTTAAAAGGAAAGAGGTTTTGCAAATGGATATCGCTGGTGTTATTACAAGCATTATTGATTTAATCAAGACTTGTATCCAAACTTTCGGTTAATTACAGTTTTATTGCATTAAAAAGAAAAAGGCAGAGGAAATATTCAATCTTTTGATTGTTTCCTCTGCTTTTTTAAATATATAGTTGTAAAATACAAATTATTTTAAGTTTAATGTTTTAATTTATAAGGTATCGTTGATATGACGATATTCTTTCTATAGAATAAATGGACTTTTAACATAAAGCTTGTTTGATTGTGTAATAAATTATGCCATCTTCTATTTGTAATAAATTGCGGTATGATGACAGTTATTAAATATTCTTCTGCTGCTTTATGATTAATTTTATCTATAAAACGCGTGATAGGTTTAATGACGTCTCTGTACTCTGAATGCAATATGACAAGTCGTATATCTGGGTACAATGACTTCCATTTCGCTTGTAATTTCTTCTCATTTGTTTCACCTACTGCTACGTGTACAACGATGATATCATCAGATGTTAATTTTGCATATGCGATAGATTTATCTACTGCATTTGTGATACCGCTTATTGGAATAATGGCTAAGTTCTTACTTTTTGTTGTAGTGCTTTTGTGTGATTCTGAAACGTGTAATTCTTTCGCGATATTTATATAGTGTTTATGAATTCGAACAAACATCAATACGACAATCGGTAAAAAGATTAAGATTGGCCACACGTGTGGCATTTTTGTTATGAGTAAAATCATAAATATTGTAAATGTTATAACAGTACCTAATGTATTGATTGCTAATTTCTTTTTCCAATGTTTCGGTTTTTCTTTGATCCATTTTATCATCATACCGAGTTGTGCTAACGTAAACGGAATGAACACCCCCACTGCATAAAGTGGAACTAAGTTTTCAGTTTTGCCGTTAAAGCCTATTATTAAAAATATTGCTAAAACACCTAATATAATAATAGAGTTCGAATAACCTAATCTATCACCACGAACTGTAAACATATGTGGCATGTACTTATCTTTAGCCATATTTGCTGCGAGTAGTGGAAATGCTGTAAATCCAGTATTAGCCGCTAATATCAGAATGAGTACTGTTGCACCTTGAATAAAGTAGAATATCACACTCTCTCCAAAGACTTGTTTCGCAAGTTGAGATAATACAGTCGTTTCTCTTTGTGGCATAATGCCATAGAAATAAGTTAAATAGACCATACCTACAAGCATAAATCCTAAAATACTTCCCATTGCGATTAAAGTCTTAACAGCATTTTTGGCTGCGGGATCTTTGAAACTTTTAACTGAGTTCGATATCGCTTCAACACCTGTTAAAGATGATGCACCAGATGAAAATGCTTTTAGTAATAGAAAGAACGTTACACCCGGTACTGAGCTACCGACAACGGATATTGTTTGTGGTTCAGCTTGGCCAGTTGCTACTTTCCATACACCTACGACGATCAGCATAATCAAACCAAATATAAATAAATATACGGGATACGACAACACCGTTGCAGATTCTGTTAAACCTCTTAAGTTCAAAATTAATATCAAAATTACTAAAATACATGCTATTAAAATTCGTTTTTCATATAAAGATGGAAATGCGGCTACAAATGCATCAGTACCTGATGAAATACTAACAGCGACTGTTAATATATAGTCTACAAGTAACGACCCACCTGCTAATAGCGACCATTTTTCTCCTAAGTTATGTTTTGAAACGGTATAAGCACCACCACCATGAGGATAAGCGTAAATAACTTGTCTATATGACAGCACTAATGTGATTAACAAAATCAATATAAATGCCGTAATCGGTAGTGTATACCAAGCTGCTATAGCACCTAACACAGAGAGCACAATTAGTATCTGCTCTGGTCCGTATGCTACAGAGGACAATGCATCTGATGAAAGTATGGCTAACGCTTTTGTATTACTAATCTTTTCATTTTGTAACTCTTTGTTTTTCTTTGGTTTACCTATTAGTAATCTTTTAGCTTGAGAAAATATCATGTCTAATCTCCTAATCATATTTAATAAATTGAATAAAACGTTAACGATTGATGACATCAAAAGCATATATATATTTATACGCTCATCACATTTAAAAGTATATATAAGCAACCATCTTTTAAGTGTATTTTTTCTATTTATTAATAAAATAACTCTTAATTAAAGTGTATAATTACCCCATTAATTAACTTTCATAATAAGGGTAAATTGATTATTTATGTTATATTTGTATTCACAACTTGAATAACTAAAACACTCATTCTTAGTCCTAATTCTGGGAGGATTCTTATGAAAAAATTAATCATCGCCATCGTGATTGTAATCATCGCTGTTGGTTCAGGCGTATTCTTTTATGCATCTAAAGATAAGAAAATAAACGAAACAATTGATGCCATTGAAGATAAAAACGTTAAGCAAGTCTTTAAAAATAGTACTTACCAATCTAAAAACGATAATGGTGAAGTAGAAATGACAGACCGCCCTATTAAGATTTATGACAGTCTCGGCGTCAAAGATATCAACATTAAAGATCGTGATATCAAAAAGGTTTCGAAAAACAAAAAACAAGTCACAGCAAAGTATGAACTTCAAACGAATTACGGCAAAATTAATCGTGACGTTAAATTAAACTTTATTAAAGAAGATAAAGATTGGAAATTGGATTGGAATCAAAATGCCATTATTCCAGGCATGAAGAAAAATCAATCCATCAATATTGAACCATTGAAATCAGAACGAGGTAAGATTTTAGACAGGAACAATGTAGAGTTAGCCACTACAGGAACAACACATGAAGTTGGTATTGTTCCTAATAATGTTTCCACAAGTGATTACAAAGCAATCGCTGAAAAGTTAGACCTTTCAGAATCGTATATTAAACAGCAAACAGAACAGGATTGGGTTAAAGATGATACATTCGTCCCTCTCAAGACTGTTCAAGATATGAATCAAGATTTAAAGAATTTTGTTGAAAAGTATCATCTCACATCACAGGAAACAGAAAGTCGACAGTATCCGCTTGAAGAAGCAACAACGCACTTACTTGGATATGTTGGCCCTATTAATTCAGAAGAATTGAAGCAAAAAGCATTTAAAGGTTATAAAAAGGATGCCATCGTTGGTAAAAAAGGTATCGAAAAACTATACGATAAAGACCTTCAAAATAAAGACGGATACCGTGTCACAATAATTGATGATAATAATAAAGTTATTGATACATTAATAGAGAAAAAGAAAATAGACGGCAAAGATATTAAATTAACCATTGATGCTAGAGTCCAAAAAAGTATTTATAACAACATGAAAGATGACTACGGTTCGGGGACTGCTATTCATCCACAAACTGGTGAACTCTTAGCACTTGTCAGCACGCCATCTTATGATGTTTATCCATTTATGAATGGAATGAGCGATGAAGATTATAAGAAATTAACTGAAGATGATAAAGAGCCACTCCTTAATAAGTTCCAAATTACGACATCACCAGGTTCGACTCAAAAAATATTAACAGCCATGATTGGCTTAAACAATAAGACATTAGACGGCAAAACAAGTTATAAAATTAATGGAAAAGGTTGGCAAAAAGATAAATCTTGGGGTGACTACAACGTTACAAGATACGAAGTTGTGAATGCCGATATCGACTTAAAACAAGCTATTGAATCATCAGATAATATCTTCTTTGCGAGAGTTGCACTTGAATTAGGCAGCAAAAAATTCGAAGAAGGAATGAAACGCCTTGGTGTTGGTGAAGATATCCCGAGTGATTATCCATTCTACAATGCACAAATTTCAAATAAGAACTTAGATAATGAAATATTGTTAGCTGACTCAGGTTATGGCCAAGGTGAAATATTAATCAATCCTGTTCAAATTCTTTCAATATACAGCGCATTAGAGAACAAAGGTAATGTGAATGCACCACATGTACTCAAAGATACGAAAAATAAAGTCTGGAAGAAGAACATCATTTCCCAGGAAAATATTAAATTGTTAACAGACGGTATGCAACAAGTCGTGAACAAAACACATAGAGAAGATATTTATAGATCATATGCCAACTTAGTTGGTAAATCAGGTACAGCTGAACTCAAGATGAAACAAGGTGAGACAGGACAACAAATAGGTTGGTTCATTTCATATGATAAAGATAATCCAAATATAATGATGGCTATTAATGTGAAAGATGTACAAGATAAAGGCATGGCAAGTTACAATGCCAAAATATCTGGAAAAGTGTATGACGATTTATATGATAACGGTAAGAAAACGTATCGTATTGATAAATAAACAAACAGAGCAACATCCGCGTTTGGATGCTGCTCTGTTTTTATGTCTTTAAAAAATATTCATAACAATTCTAGAAATATATAGCAACGCAATGATTAAACTGCATAGAAATACCATGCTCATATATTTTTTCTTTTTAGGCTTTGCTGCTTCAATTTCGTCTTTATTCTCTAGATATTCTAGCAATTCTTTCTCTATTTCCTCGTTAATATCTTTGTCATGATTTTCACTCACAACCATCCCTCCACGACTACATGTTCATCTTTAAATTTATATTATTACAATTTCTGTAAAAGGACAATCTTTACTTTGTATTAATTACAAGTTATCAATTCTAGTACCTTTTTTCAATTTGTGAGCACCACATTTGATTAGTCGCGCACGATAGTTTAATATATAATCAATCGCACACGATAGAAAGGAGTATTTTATGGATTACAATATGAAACTAGCCAATCAAGTATGTTTCTCAGCATATAATGTAAGTCGATTATTTGCCCAATTTTATGAAAAAGAGCTTAAGTCATTTGGTTTAACTTACTCACAATATTTAGTCTTACTTTCATTATGGGAGGAAAATCCTCAAACATTACATTCAATTGGTCATAAATTGGACCTTTCAAGCAACACGCTTACCCCACTACTTAAAAGATTAGAACAATCAGGATGGGTCACTCGACAAAAATCAGACCAAGACAAAAGACAATTAATTGTTTCGTTAACTCAAAAAGGGAAAGATCAAAAGCAACCTATTTACGATGCTATCTCTAGATGTGTATCAGAAGATATGAATTTAGACTTATACAAACAAACGAAAGACATTATGGATCAATTAGAAGCAACTTTAAGAAAGCAATTAAATAAATAACATATAAAAGGTGATAAACTATGAAAAAATTTGATGTTGTATTTATAGGAAGTGGACATGCTGCATGGCACGCTGCGTTAACGTTAAAACATGCAGGCAAATCTGTAGCCATTATAGAAAAAGACACGATAGCTGGTACATGTACAAATTACGGTTGTAATGCCAAAATCTTACTTGAAGGACCTTATGAAGTATTAGAAGAAGCTAGTCATTATCCTCAAATTATTGAATCTGATCAATTACACGTAAACTGGAAGAACTTGATGCAATATAAGAAAGCTGTCATAAATCCCCTTTCCAATACGCTTAAATCTATGTTTGAACAACAAGGTATTGAAGTTATAATGGGTGCCGGTAAATTAGTAGATGCTCATACGGTTGATGTTGAAGGTACGCCTATTCAAGCTGAAAACATCGTCATTGCAACAGGACAACATAGTAATAAATTAGATATAGAAGGTAGCGCATTAACACATGATAGTCGTGACTTCTTATCTTTAGATAAAATGCCAAATAGCATCACATTTATTGGTGCTGGTATTATTAGTATCGAATTCGCTTCAATCGCAATTAAATCAGGTGCTGAAGTTCATGTCATCCACCATACAGATAAACCATTAGATGGATTTAATGAAAAGCACATCGCGAAATTAATTCATAAACTTGAATCAGAAGGCGTACAATTCCATTTAAATGAAAATGTTCAATCTGTACAACAAACTGGTAGCAGTTATCACGTAACAACAGAATCAGGACTTAGCGTTGATACTGACTATGTTCTAGATGCTACTGGACGTAAACCAAATGTACAAAATATAGGACTAGACGAATTAGGCATCGAATATAGTGAAAAAGGTATTCAAGTTGATGATTATTTAAGAACAAACATACACAACATATATGCAAGCGGAGATGTATTAGATAAAACAATCCCTAAATTAACACCAACAGCAACATTTGAATCTAACTACATCGCGACTCATATATTAGGTATCAATCCAAACCCAATTCAATATCCAGCAATACCATCAGTATTATACTCATTACCAAGACTTTCACAAATAGGTGTTACAGTTAAAGATGCAGAGCAAAGCGAAGCATATACAATAAAAGACATTCCATTCGGTAAACAAATGGTGTTTGAATATAAAAACGAAACAGAAGCGGAAATGACAATTATATTAAACGCAGACAAACAACTCGTAGGCGCAGAAATTTACGCAGACGATGCAGCAAACTTAATTAACCTACTCACATTTATCGTTAACCAAAAACTAACAGCCAAAGACCTCAACCAACTCATCTTTGCATTCCCAGGATCATCAAGCGGCGTGCTAGATTTATTAAAAGTAGCAATGATGTAGGATATATTGCCACCACTTTTCTAACAACGAAAAGTGGTGGTTTTTTATATAGTAAAAAGCTGATAAACTAAAAGCCTTTAAAACATAGTAAATTTCTCAACTTTGTATTGACATTTAGTGGTATTGCGCGTAATGTTTTTATATAATTCTGAATATTTAAAAAGAAAATCGGGAGGATTATTATGGGAAATTTTTTAGTATTACAATCTGATTTTGGATTGGAGGATGGTGCAGTAAGTGCTATGTATGGTGTTGCTCATACAGTAAGCAATGATATTGAAATTAGTGACTTAACGCACAATATCCCACCATATGATATATGGGTAGCATCATATCGTTTATATCAAACTGTTAAATATTGGCCAAAAGGCACGGTGTTTGTTTCAGTGGTAGATCCGGGAGTTGGAAGTGATAGAAGAAGTATTGCATGCTTAACTAAATCTGGACATTATATTATTACACCAGATAACGGGTCATTAAGTCATATTCAATATTACGAAGGTATTGAAAAAGTAATCGCAATTGATGAAGTTAAAAGCCGCTTACCTCACTCTGAGGAAAGTCATACATTTCACGGGAGAGATGTATATGCTTATAATGGCGCAAGACTCGCTTCAAAACAAATTACTTTCAATGAACTTGGGCACCCTATTGAACTTGATTCCATTAAACAATTAGAAATTATTGAAGCTAAAAACGAAAATAATATTTTAAGTGGTAGTATTGATGTATTAGATATAAGATTTGGTTCTTTATGGACAAATATTCCTTTAGACTATCTAAAAGAAGCAAATTATTCACACGGAGATCAAATTATGGTGTCTATTTTCCACAATGAGAATAAAGTGTATCAAAATATTATTAAATTTGTACGTTCATTTGCTGATGTAAATATCGGAGAACCACTTGTCTATGTTAATTCACTTGTTAACATCGGTATTGCCGTTAACCAAGATTCATTTTCAAAACTATATCATATCGGAACAGGTAAAGAATGGACAATCCAATTATCGAAAGTATCATTCAATTTATAATGAAAGGAAGAATATATCATGAATAAACAAGGTATATCTGTTAAAACTATCGTAGCAATAGGTATTGGTGCAGCAGTTTTTGTTATTTTAGGTAGGTTTGTTGTAATTCCAACTGGCTTCCCAAACACTAACTTAGAAACATCTTATGCATTTTTAGCTTTAATTTCTGTTATATTTGGTCCATTTGCTGGATTTATGATTGGACTTATTGGTCACGCAGTTAAAGACTTCACGACTTATGGTAGTGCTTGGTGGAGTTGGGTAATATGTTCAGGAATTATTGGTTTTTATTACGGATGGATTGGGCAAAAAATTAATTTAGCTACTGGTCAATTTAGTAAAAAAGGCATTTTATATTTTATAGTTGCTATTATTATTGGAAATATCGTATGTTGGGGTTTAATCGCACCAATTTTAGATATTTTAATCTATAGTGAACCGGCTAATAAAGTATTTACTCAAGGTATCATTTCTACAATATTAAATATTGTATCAGTAGGAATTATTGGTACACTACTTATAAAAGCTTATGCATCAACTCAAGTACAAAAAGGCAGCTTGAGAAAGGATTAGATTAACAATGGCTAAACCGATTATTACCTTTAAAAATGTTAATTTCAAATATTATAGCCAATCAGAACCAACACTTCACAATATAAATATTAATATTTATCCTGGCGAAAAAGTGCTCATAGTTGGTGCTTCAGGTAGTGGTAAATCGACTTTTGTAAACTGTATAAATGGACTCATTCCCTTTAAGTATGAAGGTGATTTAACTGGTCAAATTACTATTAATGGACAAGACGCTAAAGAAGGTACTTTTCATGAACGTTCAAATATAGTAGGAACGGTTCTTCAAGATACAGATGGTCAGTTTATTGGATTAACAGCTGCTGAAGATATGGCGTTTATGTTAGAAAACAATAATGTTCATAAAGAAAACATGCATAAAGATGTCCACCACTGGTCTAAAGTTGTCAATATTGTGGAACATTTAAATAAACGTCCACAAGATTTGTCAGGTGGTCAAAAACAACGTGTTTCATTAGGTGGCGTACTCATACATCAGCCTCCTATTTTAGTACTTGATGAACCTCTAGCAAATCTAGATCCTCATTCTGGCTACCAAACAATGAAACTTTTAGAAGAGTTACATCAATATACAGATTCAACTATGATTATGGTAGAACACCGCTTAGAAGAAGCACTTGATGACACTTTTGATCGCGTCATCTTATTTAAAGATGGAGAGATTTATGCAGATTTAACACCTAATGAGCTATTACGTAGCAACTATTTAAATGAATGTGGTATTAGAGAACCTTTATACGCATCAGCTGTGAAATACACTCAAATACCTATTCAAGAAAAAATAAATTTCGCTAATGTTAATGAAGTATCCACAAATAGTGAAATTAAACATGCTATCAAAAATTGGCAATCTGAACAAATTGTCCCTCAAAATCAATACAATCAATATAAACCTTTATTAACTTTAGAGGATATTAATTATCAATATAATCGCACGAGTGGAAAAATATTAAATCATATAAATCTCAATATATATCCTGGAGAAATGTTAAGTATTGTGGGACATAACGGAGCAGGCAAATCTACATTAGCAAAAGCAATTTGTGGGTTTATACATACTAAAGGAAAAATGTTTTGGAACAACGAATCATTCCATAAACTTTCAATCAGCGAACGTTCTGAACATGTTGGTTATGTCATGCAAAATCCAAATCATATGATATCAGAAAAGATGATTTTTGATGAGGTTGCTTTAGGTTTAAAACTCCGAAACATAGATGAGGCTGAGATTAAAACACGCGTTTTTAATATTTTAAAAACATGTGGTTTATACTCTTTCAGAAATTGGCCAATTTCTGCATTGAGTTATGGACAGAAAAAACGTGTAACAATCGCATCTATACTTGTACTAAATCCAGAAATCATCATTTTAGACGAACCAACAGCAGGACAAGATTATTATCATTACACGGAAATGATGACTTTCTTAAAATCCTTAAACGAGGATGGACAAACAATTATCATGATAACGCATGATATGCATTTACTGGCTGAATATACAGAACGCACTATTGTTATTTCTGACGGCAAGATAATTGCTGACACTACTCCAATAAAAGTATTAGCAGATCAAAAGCTATGTGAGCAAGCGGCTCTGAGACAAACATCATTATATAAACTTGCGCAACGTGCTCAAATTACATCTCCTCAAAATTTCGTGAGAACATTCATAGAATTTGATAAAGAGGTGAGAAAATCATGAATGAGTTTAATACACTAGGCTATCATCCAGGAAATAGCCCTATACATTATATAAACGCAACAGCAAAACTCATTTTCTTTTTATTACTATCAATTTCTGCAATGATGACTTATGATACACGTTATTTGATTATAGTAAGTATTTGTTCTCTGATTCTTTTTAAAGTTTCTCAACTTAAATGGTATCAAGTTAGTTTTGTTGTTAAATTTATCGCTTTTTTCACAGTAATCAATGTTATCGCCGTTTACTTATTTGACCCTGAATACGGCGTCCGCCTTTATGGTGTTAGAACAGAATTATGGTCAGGTGTTGGAAGATTTACTTTAACAACTCAAGAATTATTTTATTTGTTTAATCTATTATTAAAATATGTATGTACCATTCCTTTAACACTTGTATTTTTATTAACAACAAACCCTAGCCACTTTGCAGCAAGCTTAAATCGTATAGGTGTTAATTATAAAATCAGTTATGCCGTAGCATTAACATTAAGATACATTCCTGATATCCAAGAAACATATCTAGAAATATCACAAGCACAACAAGCAAGAGGCTATGAAATGTCTAAAAAAGCAAGTATCATTAAACGTCTTAAAGGCGTATCACAAATTGTAATGCCTCTAATATTTTCAAGTATTGAACGCATTGATACTGTCAGTACAGCAATGGAACTTAGACAGTTTGGTAAACATAAAAAAAGAACATGGTATGTAAGCGAACCATATCAATTCAAAGATTATATGACCATTGTTATTGTAATATGCTTTGTCGCAGTAGCGATTGCATTATTCTTTATCAATGGCAGTAGGTTTTATAATCCATGGCATTAATAAAACAGAGGTAAGACTACCGTCACTAATACGGAAGACTTACCTCTGTTTTTGTTTTGAAAAACCTAGTGTTTAGTAGTTTATATTTTTATAGTCTCTCCTATTTTTGCTTTTGGTGAAACTGTTAATTCTCCACTATATTCTACTTTATCCACTACAACATTATCTTTAATGACAATGTCTCCTCCTCTTACTACTTTTGCTTTGACGTAGTTTATATCGATTTTATCTCCTTCGATTAAATTACTTTCTAAAAATTTACCTGATCTAAATAAATTTAATGGTGATTTTGGATTACCTATGCTTATTGTGTTACCACCGATTTCTTTTATATAGGAGTGATCATAAACTTTGATTTCTATGTCATCAGCATTTAATAAACCTAAAATTTTAACAACTCCTGACGTATAGAAATTTTCTACTTCACATTCCTTATCCACTGATAATTTACCGGTTATATTAAGGTCTCCTCCAACCAAATTACCTAAAATGGTTACAAAACCGGATATATCGAAATTTTGAAACCTTAAGTCTTCTTCTACTTCTATCTTTCCTGAACATGAAATATCATCTATTTCTACTAGTTTATCTGCATTAAATTTGCCACTTAAAATCATTTCTTTCGCATTAAATTCACCGTGCGCGAACCCTTTACCTGATATATTTACAACATTGGCTTTAACGTCTTTAAGAATCTTAATCATACCTTTAATATTAATCTCGTTATAAGTGCCACCTTCGATTGTGTTTTTCCCAGTTATTTCGATTGATTGTACCATTTATTCTCCTCCTCTTATTTAAATAATGTCTCTATATGTGTGCTGTAAATTGTCTTTACATTGTCTTCTAACATAATTTGTGAATTTTTCTCTACTATGAAATAAAATGCTAACCCTAATTTACGATTAATATATAGCTCTGCATTAAATTTTAACGTCCCTCTATTGATTAAGAACTCTCTCAGTTCTATCAGTTCACTTAAAGATAATATATTCTGATTCATCACATCATTTAATATGACACCTGCATATACCGCTTCATCTTCAGGATATGAATTAAGCAAATCTTCCCCAATTTCTTGTTTAAAATAATCAGACCATTTCTGTATAAGACTTTCATTATTGATTTTCTTTTCATCTTTTGGTGTATCATCTTTATTTAAAATTTCTGCGAGTTCATCTAGTGAATACGTATTTTTATATTTTTGAATATCACTAATTCTTTTCAATATTTTTTCTCTCGGAAAAAACGACTCTTGTCCTGTATAAGTCGACTTCCTTATAAACCAATCATCAGGTATAAGTTCCTTTCGTTTCCACCTATATAACTGTCCGTAAGTAATACCACATTCTACTAATAATTCTTTTTTACTAATTAATTGTATGTCCATGATATCCTCCTTTTTATATAATATAACATAACACTGTTACGTTATCAAATGTAATAAAGCTACGATTTAAAATTTTACATAAAAAAACTACCCTATAATTTATAAAGGATAGTCTTGTCTCTGCTATTCAGACAAATGCACCATTTTATCTGCGCTATCTGTAAATATCCCATCAACGCCCCAGTTTGCTAATTGGTTTGCGCGTGCTGGTTTGTTTACGGTCCAAACGTTTAATTCATAACCCGCTTCTTTGACCATTCTTACTTTTGCTTTTGTGAGTTTGGCATCTTCTGTATTCACTATCTTCGCATTGCAATAATCTAACAATGTTCTCCAGTCTTCTTTGAATGATGTCGTATGGAAGATGACTGCTCTTTTATATTCTGGCATGATTTCTTCTGCTAGTTTAACGAGTACGAGGTTAAAGCTTGATATGAGTACTTCTTGATTTTGATTTAAGTTTGCTAATTTTTCTTTAACTTGCTTTACCATACTTTTAGATAGAGCGAGTCCATTCGCGCCAGTGACGCCTTTCAACTCTACATTTAAGTTCATGTTATATTCATTTGCTATTTCTATCACATCATCGAATGTTGGTAAGCGTTCATCTTTAAATTTCGCACCATACCATGATCCTGCTGATGCTTCTTTTAATTCTTCATAGTTTAATGCTGTTATTTCCCCGGACATACTTGTTGTACGGTCTAAATAGTCATCATGAATGATGATTAATTGTTCATCTTTTGTAATGGCAACATCTAACTCTAGCCATTTTACACATTCTATTTCTGAAGCTGCTTTAAAAGATGCTATTGTATTTTCTGGAGCTTTACTTGGTAATCCTCTATGTCCATATATTGTTAGCATATTACCTCTCCTTGCGCTTTTTATTTTTAAATTGTTAATTTTTTGATTCTTAGGGTATATATTTACAACAAACATCCGTAGAATCAGCATACCTGTATTATCACATTATTGGTCTGTTTATTGCCAACAAAATGTGTATAGATTTTTTAAGGAGGGTATGGTTATGGCTAGTGAAACAATTACAATACATACGAAACAGGATATTATCGATTATGTGAACGAACGTAAGACGACAAAGCGTACGTCACTATTATTAATTATCGTATTAGGCACAATATTTTTAGATGCTTATGATTTAACAATTTTAGGTACAGCGACTGATCAACTTACTCAAGAATTCAAACTTTCTCCGACTTACTTATCATTCATTATGACAGCAATGCCATTCGGTGCATTATTTGGTGCTGCAATTGGTGGATTTTACGCCGATAAATTAGGTCGTAAATTAATTCTATCTGTCTCATTGATTTCTTTAATCATTGGGGCAATTGGGGCTGCGTTATCACCTGCACCAGCTATTTTATTATGTTTCAGATTATTGATGGGATTTGCAATTGGTATGGATAGCCCAGTTGCTTTTACTTTTATAGCAGAAATCAGTAATAAAAAAGATAAAGGCCGTAACGTAAACTATTGGCAAGTCGTTTGGTATATCGCCGTTGTATCTTCGGCTCTTATCGTTATTTTGTTATATTCTCTTGGTACCGGTGCTTGGTTATGGCGTTATTCCGTAGCACTCGGCGCAGTGTTCGCAACGATTATACTCGTTTTAAGATTATTTTATTTAAGCGAAAGCCCATCATGGTCAATGAAAAATAAAACCTTAACAGAAGCGAGTAAAGAACTCGAGAAGAACTACAACATCAATGTGAATATCGAACCTAATAAAGGTGAAGATGAATCATTTAGTAAAACAGAAGTTAAAAATCCTTTACGTACATTGTTTAATAAACGCTATCGTAAAAGAACAATATTAGCGACTTCCATTGCAACATTACAAGGTATGCAGTACTATGCAATCGGTCTATATATTCCTTTAATCGCAATTTATATAATCGGAGAAAACAAAATCGAATCCTTATCAGGTACTGCAATCATTAATATCGCGGGTATCATTGGTGGTTTAACTGGTGCATTACTCACAACAAAATACGGCGCACGTAAATTAACAATTGCTGGGTTTAGCATTGTAGGGACAGCCATGATTATTATAGGTTTATTTTATGGACATACCTATACTTGGTTGATTGCGTTAATGGTGGCATTCTTCCTATTTGGACATTCAGGTGGACCAGGAACTCAAGGTAAAGCAATTGCCGCCCTTTCATACCCTACAATTCTACGAGGTAAAGGAACAGGCTTTGTAGAATCCGTGAGTAGATTCGGTAGTATGTTTGGTACATTTATTTTTCCAATTATATTAGCTAACTTAGGATTAAATAAGACAATGCTGCTATTAGCATTAGTGCCTATAGTTGGGCTAATCATTACTACTTATATTAAATGGGAACCAGTCGGTAAAGATGTCGAACACGAAGATCAATATATTGAAAAAGTTTAATACAAAAAGCAAAAGCCTAGGACGTCTTAAGTGATGTCCTAGGCTTCATTTATTACTCTTCTGTTTTATATGTTCTAATGTGATCTGCGATACTGTGTAAGTATACTTTTGAATATGGATCTTGTCTGAGTTCACGTTCGAAGTCAAATTCTTGATTATCAAATCTATTAAAGAATGTTTCGTATTCTTCTACAGATAATTGTTCTCTTGATGCAAGCATGTCTAAGTGTTTTTCTTTATCTAGCGCTTTATCATAACCATCTACGATTGAACCACTAAATATTTCAGCTACTGCACCTGAACCATAACTAAATAGACATACTTCTTGTCCTGCTTGGAATGTATGGTTTTGTAATAAAGAAATTAAACTTAAATACAATGAACCTGTATAAATATTTCCTACGTCTCTATTCCATAGTACAGAATCTTGATATGCATCCATTAATCTGTTTTTAATTGAATCTTCTACGTTTTCGTTTAAAATAGTCTTGAAGGCTTTTTCGCCCATTTTAGTAAATGGAACGTGGAAACAGAATGATTCAAAATCATTTACTTCATGACCTGTACGTTTAGCGTATTCATTCCAAACTGTGTTGAATGATTCAATGTATGCATCTTTTGATAAAGCACCATCTACGACAGGATATTTTTCAGATGTTGGTCTCCAGAAATCATATACATTATTTGTATATGCAACGCTATCGTCATTTAATTCTAAAATTCTAGGATTATGACTCAATAGTATAGCGACTGCTCCTGCACCTTGTGTAGGTTCTCCACCTGAATTTAATCCGTAACGTGCGATATCAGATGCGATTACAAGTACTTTTTTACTCGGATTGTTAGATAAGAAGTCTTTAGCAAGTTGGATAGCTGCTGTAGCTGAGTAACACGCTTCTTTCATTTCAATACAACGTGCAAATGGTTGAATATTTAATTGGTTATGAATCTCTATTGATGCTGCTTTAGAGTGGTCGATTCCCGATTCAGTCGCTACAATCACCATGTCGATATCTTTTTTATCTTGTTCAGATAAAATATCTTGAGCTGCGTTAATACCCATTGATATAATATCTTGGCTTACTGGATTAACGGCCATTTTATTTTGACCGATACCTATTTTAAATTTATTTGGATCTACTCCACGAGCATTTGCCAAATCGTCCATACTTACATAAAAACTTGGGATGTAAAAATCTAATTTATCAATACCTATTGCCATAATAATTTCCTCTCAATATGTTATTTTATATATTGAATGATATCAAACTACATTAAATATTGACAATTATTAATAAATAAATTTTTAAGGAGAACATAAAATATGAATAAAGTTGTAATCGTAAGTGCTCAAAGAACACCTGTAGGAAAATTCAGAGGAAGGTTGAGTAACTACTCTGCAGTAGAATTAGGAACTGCTGCTTTAAAATCTGCAATTAATAAAATCCAACTAGATCCTAAAGATATCGAAAATGTTATTTTCGGTAACGTTGTTCAAGCTGGTACGGGACAAAATGCTGCTCGACAAATTGCTGTAAATGCCGGTTTACCATATGAAACACCTGGTATGACTGTAAACGAAGTTTGTGGATCAGGACTTAAATCTATCATTTTAGGCAAACAACTTATTCAACTTGGAGAAGCAAATGTTGTTGCTGTAGGCGGCATCGAAAGTATGACGAACACACCAGACCTTATTCTTAAAAAAGGCGACGCACCTGTTAAAAGTTTCATGCATGATGGTTTAACTGACGTCTTTCATAATATGGCGATGGGCTTAACTGCAGAAGCAATTGCAACTAAATATGAAGTTACCCGTGAAGAACAAGATACGTTTGCATTAAATTCACATTTAAAATCTGATAAAGCAACAAAAGCTGGTAAATTCAATGAAGAAATTGTTACATTAGAAGATGTTAATGGTGAAACAATAACTTCAGATGAATTAATCAGACCTGAAAGTACAATAGAAGATCTTGCAACATTAAAGACAATTTTCAAAGAAGACGGTACAGTTACTGCGGGTAACGCTTCAGCTTTAAGCGACGGTGGTTCTGCTTTAATTTTAATGAGTGAATCATACGCGAAAGAACACGGCTACACAATCTTAGCAACTGTCGGACAACACGCTGAAATCGGCTGTGATCCATTATATATGGGTTATGCACCATTCTATGCCGTAGAGTCACTATTAAACAAGACTGGAAAAACAATTCAAGATATCGATTTAGTTGAGATGACAGAAGCATTCTCAGCACAAAGCATTCCTGTTAAAAAAAACCTTAACATTCCAGATGAGAAATTTAACATTTATGGTGGCGCGATTGCTTTAGGTCACCCACTAGGATCAACAGGCTCAAGATTGGTTACAACACTTGCACATGCCTTAAAACAAGAAGATAAGCAAACGGGTATTGCAACTGCATGTATCGGTGGTGGCTTAGGTATAGCATTAATGATAGAAAAAGGAGTAGGACTTTAATGAAACCTTTAACGAAAGACTTCAGACATTTATCACGACCTGAGAAAATCAAACAATTAAAAGATCATGGTTGGATTAAAGAAGAATCTGAGCAAATATTACTTAACAATTCAGAAATAGATAAAGAACTTTTAGAGAATTTAATCGAAAATGTCATTGGTCAAGGTACGCTACCAGTAGGTGTCTTACCTGAAATTATAGTAGAAGATAAAGCGTACGCTGTACCTATGATGGTTGAAGAGCCATCAGTTGTTGCAGCAGCAAGTTTCGGTTCTAAACTTTTCAACAAATCTGGTGGTCTTAAAGTCGTTCAAAGTGACAATATTAAATTAGGTCAAATCGTATTTGATAATGTTACAGATACTGCTCAACTATCTAAAGATATTTTAAATTTAGAATCAGATATCCGCCAAGTAGCCGATCAAGTCTACCCTTCTATCCTTAAAAGAGGTGGCGGTTACCGCAAAATCGAAACGGATGAATTTCCTGAAGAAGGTATGCTTTCTTTAAAAGTTCATATCGATACACGTGATGCAATGGGTGCTAATATTATCAATACCATTCTTGAAGGAATTGCGCACTATTTAGAAACTCAATTAAGCGATACAAACATACTAATGAGTATTCTTTCAAACTATTCAACAACATCTGTTATTCGCATTGAAGGTAAAATCGCCATTTCAGACTTAGAAAAAGGTGAAGTAAGCGGTGCAGAAGTCGCACACCGTATGGAACGAGCATCTGTATTAGCTCACATCGACCCATACAGAGCAGTCACACATAACAAAGGTGTTATGAACGGGATTAGCTCAGTCGTATTAGCTTCAGGAAACGATACGAGAAGCGTTGAAGCAGGTGCGCATGCTTATGCAAGTAAAGACGGACAATATAGAAGTTTAACAACTTGGAAATATGATAGTGATAACCAATTTTTAGTAGGTACAATAGAATTACCATTAACACTCGGCATTATTGGCGGAAGCATAGACCTCTTACCAATATCTAAAGTTACATTAGACTTACTAGATGTTAAAACAGCACAAGAATTAGCACACATTGTAGCTGCAGTCGGACTCGCACAGAACTTTTCAGCATGTCGTGCACTCGTATCAGAAGGTATACAGCAAGGTCATATGAACCTCCACTATAAATCCTTAGCAATTAAAATCGGTGCAAAAGGTAGTGAAATCCAACTTATAACAGAAGCACTTAAAAGTATGGATAAGCCAAACCTAGAAGCTGCACAAGGATTACTTTATGAGATGAGAAATAATTAGAAATTTGGTGCGCTAACGATCTTGTTTCACTTTCTTGAACGTTAAAATTTCTAACGATCTTGTTTTCGTTTCTTGATCGATAGCACCACAATAAAAGTATAAAAGAGCCTAGAACAACAATGTATATCGTTGTTCTAGGCTCTTTTTATGTATATCCTCAATATCAATTTGACATCTTCTTACAAAACACATTAAGATAGTGAAGTTGATTAAAAAAATAGGAGAAATTTATCATCATGAAAAATAAACTTACTTTTAAAGAAAATATATATATCGGATCATTACTTTTTGGCTTGTTTTTTGGAGCGGGAAATTTAATCTTCCCTATTCATTTAGGTCAATTGGCAGGATCGAATGTTTTAACGGCCAATATTGGTTTCTTAATTACTGCGATTGGTTTACCATTCTTAGGAATTATCGCAATTGGTATTTCTAAGACGAATGGTATTTTTGAAGTAACGACACGTGTAAATCGCAAATATGCTTATATATTCACGATTTTACTTTATCTTGTAATTGGTCCTTTTTATGCTTTACCTAGGCTTGCAACGACATCGTTTGAAATTGCATTTACACCGTTTATTTCAGATTCATCTGTCACATTATATTTATCGATATTTAGTATTTTATTCTTCTTAGTTGCTTGGTTTTTCTCAAAAAAACCTTCAAAAATTCTAGAATATATCGGTAAATTTTTAAATCCTGTATTTTTAGTCCTTTTAGGCTTATTGATTTTATTAGCGTTTATTAATCCAATTGGACAAGTATCAAATGCTGATATTAGTCCTGATTATGAAAACAGCGCGTTATTAAAAGGTTTCATTGATGGTTATAATACGCTAGATGCTTTAGCTGCACTTGCATTCGGTATTATTATCGTATCAACTATTAAAAAGTTAGGTATTACAAACCCAAATCATATTGCGAAAGAAACATTCAAATCTGGTACGATTAGCATTATTTTAATGGGTATTATTTATAGTTTATTAGCATTTATGGGTACGATGAGTTTAGGTCATTTTAAAGCGAGTGAAAATGGTGGCATAGCTTTAGCTCAAATCGCACGATATTATTTAGGTGATTACGGCATCATATTACTATCACTCATCATTATCGTAGCTTGCTTAAAGACTGCTATTGGCCTAATCACAGCCTTTTCAGAAACATTCACAGAACTATTTCCAAAGCAAAACTATTTAATGTTTGCAACAGTTGTAAGTATTATTTCATGTATCTTTGCTAATGTTGGTTTAACAAAAATTATTGAATACTCTACACCAGTATTAATGTTTTTATATCCTTTAGCGATTACAATTATTTTGCTAACGTTATTCAGTTCATTCTTTAATCATTCAAAAATCGTTTATCAATTTACGACATATTTTACAATAATCGCTTCATTTGTTGATGGTATTAAAGCAAGTCCTGAATTCATCGCAAATACAGGTTTTGCACATGCAGTTATCACTTTTGGCGAAAAATTCTTACCATTCTTTACGATTGGAATGGGTTGGGTTTTACCAGCCTTTGTCGGATTTATCATCGGCTTCATCGTATATCAATTTAAGAAATCATCATACAAAACAACATAATTCAGACAAAAGCAAGTTACCTCGACTATGAGATAACTTGCTTTTTTTATATAGATATTTATTTGTTATAAGGTTGTCGTCCCATTACGAATTTAAAAATTTGAAATTCTTTTAATAAAATACCAATCCCTAGGCAACTTCCCACAATAAACAATAAAGATATTGGAATAAAGATTAATGTTTGTTCTTCAAATATACTTGTATATTGGAACATATATTCCAGTATAATAGGATGTAATAAATAAACGAAAAATGAATATTGACTAATCAACTCAACAGAACTAAACATAAATTCATCAAACTGTGTGCTAAAGTTAATTATAATTAAAAATGCAAAAGTGATATATAATAAAATACGATAATCCATGCTACTAACCATCCAATAATCATGTTCTCCTACAAATACAAAGGCTACGTATGCAGCAATTGTTAAAAATACGATTAAAGCGATGTATTTCGTTACGAAAGCTTTAATAGCTTGATAATTATGACCTACGTAAGAACCTAAAAAGTAATAAAACAGCCAACCAATTATGAATGTTTCAGGACTAAATGGATAATACTGACTTATAAATTCTCTAACAGGTTCAACATTTTGGTAACTATACAAATAGATTGTATTAATTATGAACGAAATGATAAGACTCCATTTTGAAAAAAGTATTTTAGCATTTATTCGATAGATGATCCAATTTAACAAGAAGAACTGAATAATGATTACAATAAAGTAGCCATACCAATTACCTTGAATAACATTCTCTGTGTATTGCGTTAAGAATGAATCATTTAATTTAAGTGATTCAGAATAACTATAGAAAGCACCCATAATTAAGTAAGGTAATAATATATATTTTAGACGTGTTCTTAAATAGCCTGTTTTTAATTTATCATTATAATTTAGTGTCGTTAATAGTTGAGACAATATAATAAATGAAGGTGTCCCGATAATTAAGATCATTCTGATCCAATATAAGACTTGTAATTGCAGATCATCAGGTTCATTTGTGTTTGTAAACTCGGTAAAAACATGTGTTAGTACAATTAATAAACATAAAAATGTTCTTAAATATATAAATTCAATATATCTTCCTTTACTCATGATTAAATCCTTCCCATTTCTTAACAAGCTTGTTAAAAGCGTCATCACTTACCATAACTCTTGGAATGTAAAAATTATCGCTATCTGGAACAACTGCTTTTTCTTCCAAAGAAAAAGGCAATGCGTAATTTATTGTGTTAAATGTAAACGTTTTTACGAGTGATTTTTTGTGCTATTTCCTGTATAGTTATTCATATGTAGCAAAGGAGGCAAATGAAGTGAATAATACATCTGAGAAACTCATTCATATAAGTATGAGAACCTTTTCTGAAATGGGCTATTATGGAACATCACTAAATAATATTGCCAATGAACTAGGAATAAAAAAGGCAAGTTTATATAACTACTTTAAAAGCAAAGATGAATTGTATGAACAATGTATTGAAAATTGTATGTCAGTAGGACTAAGTATTATTGAAGGAATCGATTCTCAGCCTCTGAATGTATATGATGAGCTTTCTTCTTTTTTCTATAATTATATTTACGATTCAGATTACTTAGTAAAATTTTATGTCCAGTTATCATTTGCACCTTCAAACTTTACATCTAATATTGAACATTATAATCATAAGTTATCTACTACTCTAACGTATAAATTAGAAAAGATTCATGCACATCATAAACTTAAATTAGATAAGAGTGACTTTGTATTATTAGTTAGGATGTTTATTAATGGGTGGCTTTATCGTAGAGCATACACTCAATCAGAGAAAACACAAAATGAAGTTAAAAACGAATTCAATCATCACGCAAATTTGCTATTAAGTAAAATTAAATAAAGTAGAACATTATCGTAGTTTACAATTCAACTGATAAAACATTAAAACTCTAGTGCTTGAATGATAAAGACAAAATAACATCTCATTGCTTACTGAATTATTAAGTAGAATGAGATGTTATTTTTTAAAACTATATTTTTGATTTAAAAATAATTTATCAAAGTGAATATAAAGAATAAAAACTTAAATTAATTACAATTTTTGTTAGAAATAAAATAAATTTGGGTAATATACTTATATATACAAAATAGGAAGAGGTATAAGTATGGTCAATAATCACGGGAGAGACTATTTTGAAGACATTAGTGATGATTTATTATATGTTTCACAAACAATTAGTCAAAAAATATCATCTAATGAATATAACTTATCTGAAGAGCTCGCTATAATAAAAGAAATCTTGGAAAGGTTGGAATCCAAATTATCAGATTAACTCATGAATACTTTTAATAAAAACCATTTCCACATTTCTTGGAAATGGTTTTTATTTTATATATTAGAACTCACCAGATAAATTAGTCTCAAATGAAAAAGTAGTTATATAATCTTTGTAATGCATACTGGTGATATATCATATATACTCAAACATATTTATAATCAAAATAAAAAACTTTTATAAAAGGAGCAATACAAATGAAAATTTTAATTTTAGGTGCTACTGGCAGAGTTGGACAAGAAGTATTAACACACGCACTATCAGACGGCCATGACGTAACTGTACTCGTTCGTGATAAAAATAAATTAAGCGTCGACCATCAATCTGTGAGACTAATCGAAGGAAATGTATTAAATCCAAATGATATTCAAAAAGCAGCTGAATGTAACGACATTATTGTAAGTGCATTAAGTACAGACGGCTCCACTACATTATCAGAAGCTATGCCATTAATTATTGAAACAATGTCACAACAAGGCATTAAACGTATCATCACAATAGGTACTGCTGGTATATTACAAAGTCGAACTGACAAGAATTTACTACGCTATCAATCTAACGAATCTAAAAGACGCACAACACGTGCAGCAGAAGAACATCATAAAGTTTATACAATGCTTAAAAATTCAGAGCTAGATTGGACAATCATATGCCCAACCTATTTACCAGATGGCGAAAGAATCGGACAATACAGAGTCGAACGAGACTACTTACCAGAGAATGCCGTGAAAATATCTGTCCCAGACACAGCAGACTTCGTTTACGATCAAATATCGTCCGACGTATTTATTCAATCACGTGTTGGAATAGGATATTGATAAGAAAATTTCAGTAATAATTAACATAAAACATCTAGTAGTTACTTAAATAATATTTGATGGCTCTATGTTGCTAGTCACACGGACCTTGCAACATAGAGTCCTTCTATTTATCTAGTCACTCTTCTCTTGATAAATTTCCTTTCTTTCACACCTTTACTACCCAGATTTATACAACTGTAAAATTTTTCTAAAATAATTGATAATAATAATCATTTTCATATTGAATTTACATGGGAATTTTTGTATATTATTCGTATCATCCAAGAAAGGAAGTTTTACATGAATAAAAACTTTATCAACTTCAGAACGGGATTAGTAAAGTTACCTGTTATTATCGCAGGTGTATTTTTCTTATCTCATCCAACTGTCACTCATGCTAGCGAGAATAACAATTTAATAGAGGAAAGTCCAAAAGCTAGTCAAACGAATAAACAAGAGACTGAAAATGAAGATGCAACAAGTACACTTTCCAATACGTCAAAAGAAGATTATAGCACTACAAAGGCTTCTACAGATACAAATAATGTAGATACAACATCTGAGGGAAATAAAGAAACAATTTCTAATAAATTAGAAACTTCAGATAGTAAGACTCAAAATACATCACAAAATGATAACTCTAAAAATACAAATAAACCGAATGTACCAACTGGATCTTTCAGATATTTCTACCCTTCTGTAGAGGACAACGTAAATTATGATAAGACTCAAGATCCCAATTATGACGAAGAAGGTTATTTAAAAGATACGAGAAGGATGCAAGAAAACTATGAAGTCGACAACAGAACTGCATATATAAGAGTAGAAAACGAGAATTATAAAGGTGAAATTGAAAATCTCAAAGGTGGTGAAGGGTCAGGAGCATACATAGGTAAGAATTATTTCTTAACTGCAGCTCATGTTATTTATGATAACAATTACCCTAGACAATACTTAACAGGCGGTTATTTAATTCCTGGTAAACATGGAAATTGGGAACCATTTGGAAAATATAAAATTAAAGCATTTTATGTACCAGATCAATATAAAGCTTCACCTTTAAGAAAATATGATATCGGTATAATTGAAGTCGATCCTGAACCAATAGTTGATGCAGACGGCCATCCTCCACGCGAAGAATTAGATGAATTAAAACCTTATAACATTAAAGTATATACGGACGATTTAATCGGTAAAAAGGTACAAACACAAGGTTATCCAATTGATAAAAATGTGACTTCTATTAATCAATGGACTAATCTAGGTACTATTGTACAAAAGCAAAAACAAGGTAATATAGAATATTCTATGGATAATTCAGCTGGTCAATCAGGAAGTCCAGTCTATTTAGAAGATAATAACGATGAAATTATTGCAGTTCATTCTTATGGAACAAGAGGTAATAAATACGGTACTTTAGGAACCCCAATTACGCAAGAAATCTACGACTGGATTCAATCTATATTAAATAGAGTTCCAGATTCAGGTTCAAATGTTTCAAACGATAAATCAAATATCGATAATAACGATAATGATGTCACTACTTCTGATACACCTAATGATAACAATTATACTAGTGACTTAGATAAATCTGATAACGATAATGACGTTAATCATTCTGATGCATCTAGTACAAATAATGATTTTGCTATTAATAAATCACTGATTAATAAAAACAAACTTAAAAATTCAACAATTATAAACATAAACAAAGTTTCTAATAATAGAATAGATGAGCTACCTAAATCAGACGATAATTCTGTCAAACCAACGGAACAACCTAAATTAGACGATAACTCCGTTAAAACGGCTGAACAACCTAAATCACATAACGCATCTAAACTAGAAGCTAAGGCTATTCAAATTAACAATACTGATAAAGCAGTAAATGATACACAAATAACGACATCACAACCTAGCCATGAAGCTAAAGCAGAAACTCAATCAGATGATAAACAAGAAAACAAACAATTACCAAAAACAGGTGAAAATGAAGCAATAAGTACAACATTATTCGGTACACTATTCGCAATGTTAGGAAGTTTATTGTTCTTCAGAAAGCGTAAAACTGATAAATAATAAGATAACCCCTAAGAGATGTTTCATATGAAACATCTCTTAGGGGTCTTTTTATACTTTCATACTTTTAGGAGGAATCATTGCCCAACACACAAGCAATAATATAAATACAATTGCTGGGACTAGAAATCCAATGTGAAATGCCATTATCTGATTGTGGATAGATATTGTTGCGACGACTGTTGCAATCAATGCAGAGCCAAAGCTAGATCCAATATTTTCTACAATATTAATCGTAATACCTGCTTGAGGTAATTGGTCGTCTTTTAAATCTGCATAAGTATTTGTCGTAAACGGCAGCAATATCCCACCAACACTGATACCTCGTAATAAAAGTAGCATACTTAATATGATGATAGATGTATTGCCGTTTACAAATATAAATGGTATAGAAGCAACAATCGATAATATTAAGCTTACAAATATCACTTTCTTAGCACCATATTGATCTGTTAATTTACCAATCATAGGTCTTGCTAATAACATACCGATACCTTGAGGCATTAATGCAATAGCCGCTTCAATCGTATTAAACCCTTTAAAATTTTGAAAGAACAGCGGGAAAATAATCATCGGTCCCATAATCGCTAAATTTCCTAAAAATAAACCGGTACTTGAAGCTGCATAGTTACGATTTTTGAATAAATTAGTTGGTAATACGGTTTGATAATCCTGAACTCGATTGTATATCAAATAAATCACGATAAGTAATGCACTCGAAGTTAGCACGAGTACAGTTTCAATATTTGTAAATGAAGCTGTTTCAGTAGCGTGTGTAATACCGTAAATTAACGTAATACTGATTAAAGATAAATTGATTATCCCAAACCAATCTAGTCTCTTACCTTTATTAAAAGGTTCATATGACGGTAATCGTTTAATCATAACTGGTGTAATAATGATCATGACAATGATGTTCAAATAAAATATCCATTGCCAAGATATATAATGAATAATAAACCCACCTACTACCGGACCTAATATAGGACCAAGTATCATGGGAATACTTACAATGGCCATAACTCTACCAATTTTATCTTGGCCGGTTATCTTAACAAGCAGTGTAGCCATAAGCGTTGAAATGATACCTGCACTAAATCCTTGAACGAGTCTAAATAGAATAAACCAAAAGATATTTGAGCTTAATCCTGTTAATACTGAAACAATACCAAATGTAATGACAGCACTAATATATACACGTTTACCATCTAAATGGTCCATTAACCAACCAGAAAACGGTACAGCAACTGTCATAGCAAGAATATATCCCGTAACACCCCATTGAATAAAATTAAGTGATGTATCAAAGTATTTCGTTAAATCATCAATAGCAATATTAATCATTGTTGAATCGAGCATGGGCATAATAGCACCTAAAGCAATGGCCCATGCCGCTATCATTGTGCTTTTAGGAATGTGTTCTAATTGTTGAGAAGACATCAATAAACTCCTTTATATTTTGTTTCCACAGAAACATTATAAGAGAATTTTGTTTCCTAGTCAACATAAATAACATTAGGGAAAATTTTGTTAGGGACAGAATTTCGAATTATGTCCCTTAGAACCATCGTTAGAGACAGAATTTCGAATTATGTCCCTTAGAACCATTGTTAGAGACAGAATTTCGAATAATGTCCGTATGAAATGTCAATATCCTTAAATCCAAAAAAGCTGAGACACGGACATCTCAGCTTTTCTTCCTTCTATTTAATCTTTTTCCTTCTCAATGACTTGATCTAAGTAGTCACTATATTTATCAAAAAATCGATTCAATATTTCAAATTCTTCTTCTGTTATATCATCAAAAAATGGTTTGTCTCTTTCCAAAAATTGATCATGTAATGCTAAATGACTACTATATATTCGGTTTCCTTCTGTTGTTAAATCAAAGTATATTTCTTTTTTATTATCATCTTTTTGATATACCGTAATCGCATTTTTCTTAATGAGTTTTTTCGTTAATTTACTAATGGCACCACGTGTCATAAATAAGTCATCTGATATTTTTTTAACATTTGGATTTTCTATATTATGAATAGCTTCTATACAATGAACTTCTGAGGAAGTATATCCAGATAAAGCTTCTTCCATCTTAGGTTTATTTAGCCAGACAATTCTATTTTGTACATGACCCATTTTTTGCATTAAAGTTTTTACTTTATTCATCGCTAAATCCCCTTATATTCAATCTCATATATGATATTTCCCTTTACACATACTTTTCTTCATAGTAACAGAAATGATAAAAAATCAATAGTTCATTCAATTGTACTTATCATAATCCAACCTTTTCAGACTAACTAAAGTATTAAAATAATAGTTTTATATAATTTATCATAATTATTTATTGTTATTTTCTATCATTGACAAACCTTTCAAACCTCCTATAATTGAGAATGATTATCACTATATAAATTATTTGAAAAGGAAGTTGATCTTTTTGGAAATCGTATATAACGAACAGATACAAGAAATACGTCAATATTTTCAAGATTTTTCTGAAGAAGACATAACAACTTTATACCAGAAAGCATACCGTGAAATCACGCGACGTATTGATCAATTATCAAGTTTTGAAGATATTGGTCAAGATGTCATTTATGATGATGAACGCTTAGTACACGAAATTCAAGATTCTATTCGCAATCTCACTTTGAGCTATATTCAATTTGAACGCGATCATCAACAACATGGTCACAGTTATCAAAATATTTTTGAGTTTGTTGAACAAGAAAATATAACGGATGTCTTTTTTGAACAAAGTGTAACTGAAGGACATCCTTTCCACCCTATGACTAAGACGAAATTAGGTTTCTCTATAGATGATGTTATTAAGTTTTCCCCAGAATTTAGACAAACGGTGAACGTCATTCCTCTATTGTGCAATAAAGATTTTATAGATGAAATCAATATCTATCAATCGCCTGCATTAGAGACTTTTAGAAAGAAAGTTGATACATATTGCAAAGAATATGGCATTAAATTTGAAAACTATGCTTTACTGTTTATTCATGAATGGCAATTGAAGCATTTTCTGTTACCACAGTTTGAAACATGTTTCGAACAACAGTTCATGATTCCATTACACGATTTAGCTGTTGAAAGCAGTCCATTATTATCATTTAGAACTTTAGAAGCGCGAGAATTAAATTGCATCGTTAAGACTGCTGTCAATGCACAAGCGACAAGTGCAGTAAGAAATGTGTCTCCCGCTTCTATCCGTAATGGCATTATTCTAAGCGATGTTGTGGAACGCATTTATCGTTCAAATGGTTATGATAATAGCTATATTCAAAAAGATTTAGCAGGCAGTTATTTAAACATCAATCAATCACACGCTAATAAATGCAGCTTTATGTTAAGAAGCCTTATACCTGAACAGAAAGCCAGTCACCAATTAGTATGTGCCAGTCTGATTACTGATAGCTTTGTTACGAGAAAACCTATACTCATTGAATGTATTGAAACAATTATGCAAACACAAGACATGTCATTCGATTCTGCAACTCAATTATTCTTAACAGAATATACACATAATTTATTAGAAGCTACTTATAGATTATTGCTTGAAGAAGGTATTAGTTTAGAAGCACATATGCAAAATAGCACTGTCATCATTAAAGATGGCATGCCTATTTCTATTTATATAAGAGACTTTGGTGGCGTGAGATTATATGAAAGAAATATAGATATTGATGATTCAACAGGCTTGATTACTGACTCATTTGAAGATTTGTTATCAGTATTTTCCCATGCAGTCTTATACAATCACCTGTTCCAACTTATACAAGTGTTGGCTACTTATGGTTATGACAGTACAAAAGGTTATCAAATCATTCGAAATATGATAGCTGATCATCACGTAAATAGTGCGCCTGACATCAATATTTTAGAACAACCAACCTTTAAAATTAAATCACTATTAAAAATGAGAATATACGCTGAAGGTTACGATTACCAATATACAAATATCAATAACCCGTTATATATGGAGGCCAAATAAAATGAGTTGGACTAATGAGGTATATCAACATACAGATAAATACGAACAACACTACATCGAGCAATGTATTCAAGACAGCATTCATACAACATTCAAGAAATTATTAACATGCTTATATGAAGAAGTAACACCTCCTATACATCATGTAGAATCCTTTAAAACAATCACAACTTTATATATTAGCGATTCTATATTTGTAACTTATGATAAAGCGAACCATCGCGTACAAATTACAGATGATACAATAACTCGCTTTGTTCAAGATCCACTTGAATTAATAGACTGGCTTAATCATTTTAGTGACGAACATCACGATTACCACAAATTGCATGTTGAAATTGAAAATCACCTCATCAACCAAGCAATTAGTTTTATTCATTGTTCTTATACATCTAAAAGCGACCATCCATTATTACATAGTGAGCAATATGTAATTACTGGGCATAACATTCACCCATGTGCTAAGACAAAGTTAGGATTGTCTTTCAAAGAAGTTATGCAATATTCACCTGAATATAATCATGCATTCAAATTAAACTGGTTATTCGTTAAAAAAGGCTTTCTATATAATAATTTAGAAGCTTCTGAGGTAAAAACTTTAGCAGACTTTAGTGGTTATTTAGGAGAAATACCTGAAGATTATGATTTGATACCTGTACATCCGTTTCAATTCGAACATGTCATACCAAAAGTTTATACAGAAGAGATCAAATCTCAAAATATTATACCGCTTCAACATACTGGTGGACTCGTAAAGAGTACTTCATCATTTAGAACCGTTTGTCCTTTAGATACGATAACACCGATTATCAAACTACCCGTAAATTCACAAATGACGTCAACAATACGTTCTATTAGTAACAACAGTATTATCAATTCTAAAAATATCGGTGAATATTTCAAATTTATTTATAAGAATGACGACCGTCTTAATGAAATCAGCTTACCAGTATTAGAATATGGCGGAATGACTTACATTCATGACGAAGTAGATAAACAGCGTAATTTATCATTCATATTGAGAGAAAATAATACGCAATATATACCTGCTCATGCATCACTTTATACAGCGACATGTTTGTTTGAGTTGAATGAAAATCACCAAAAAATCTACGTCGATATGATTGAAACTGCTCGTGCAACAGCAACACCGATTGCTTGGTTTGACCAATATGTCTCATTACTCGTTGAAACTGTGTTAACACTCATGACGAAATACGGTGTTGGTTTAGAAGCTCATCTTCAAAATATGTCATTTGAATTTATAAACGGTATGCCTACACGTTTACATGTACGAGACTTTGGCGGATTAAGAATAGATGCTTCTCGCGTGCCTGAATGGTTAGAACTAAGCAATGCTTTAACAAATGCAACGACTGAAAGTATGTATGAGAAAGTACAAAACACATTATTGAGTAATCATCTCAACACACTTGTGCATCATTTCAGTGAAGATTATGCATATGATTCAAACATGTTATGGCTACATATTAACCGTATATTTAAAGCCGTATTTGAAGATTTATTATCACAAGACATTCAACATACAGAGGCAGATATCAAAGCCTTTTACAAAAAGACTATAAACGAGAAAGCATTATTAACGATGCGCGTATCTAATAAAGATCAAGATATTTATATCCAAAAAGCCAACCCACTTCTCATAAGTGATGAAGTTAAAGTTTAATCCTTATCATCGTTTTGTCAGTTCTCAGTTTATAGCTCGAACAATCGATTGGGTAGATATCATCGCATTAAATTGGATAACGTTACAAATGACTGGAAGTGCTGTTTACATTGCATATATAAATTTCGCACGGTTAATGCCACAGTTAGCATTTGCTTTTATAATCGGCAAAATTATCGATACTGTTAGTTCTACGAAACTCATGTACATCATCCATTGTGCAAATATGTTATTTACAGCATGTGTCGTCTATGCTTTTTGGCAAAAATGGAATATCTACATCATACTTTCTATTATTATGGTACGTTCATTTTTCCAAGCAATTGATACGATACAAAGAAATGCACTTATACAAAGTTTTGTAGAACCAGACAAGCTTCATAAAGCGATCAGTTTAAATGCTTTAATTTTAAATATTGCTAGACTAACTGGACCATTTATAGGTGGGATATTATTAGCTCAACTGAATTCTAACATTGTATTATCCCTACCTATTATTGGGAGTTTAATGGTTATATTATTCAACCAAACTTTGCCAGAGGTCCATCATGAGAAGAAGACACGTCATAAAATATGGTCGTACTTAAGACAACAACCTGTTATTGTCATGCTCATGTTATCCAGTGTCTTATCGATGCTTTTTGGATTTTCGTATACGATTATTCTACCTAGCATTGTAGATGAACAATTTGGCAGCCGTACGATGATTTATTCACTCTTTACTGCCATGATTGCTGCTGGATCTATTATAATTTTAGTCATGTTTATGCGCACTAAAAATATGAATACGATGAAAAGTTTGAAACGATGGGCAATGATATTTACGTTAACCCTCATTCTATTAATGTTTATACATGATACATATTTATATGCAGCTGTCTTATTAATAATGGGCTTGGCATCACAGGCATTTAGAACGACCAATCGAATACTCGTCCAACAGCTTGTTGAAGCGAAATATAGAGGATCTGTATTATCCATTTCAATGATGGATAAAGGTTTCATTCCACTTGGTGGTATATTACTAAGCTTTATCTTTGAACAGTTCAATTTACAAATTGTATATATAACAATGGTTGTTGGACTGCTCATCATGGTCATCTGTGTCATGTTTATGATAAATAAGGAGAATCAATATGGAAAGAATTAAAGAAGTGTTAACAGACAGTAATCACGATTATTATATATATGATTTAACCGAATTAAAGAAGCGCATCAATTGGATCAGCTCTGTCACGAAACATGATATTTTCTATGCAGTGAAAGCCAACTCTAATATAAAAATCTTAGAAACACTCGCACCTTTTGTTTCGGGATTTGAAGTCGCTTCTACTGGAGAAATTGAAAAGGTTCGATCTATTTCAAAAGAAATTCCAATCATTTACGGCGGACCTGTAAAGACGAAACAACATCTAGAATACGCTTTAGATGCACATGTGAAATCTATTCAAGTAGAGAGTCTCTTTGAGTTAGATACGTTGCAATCATTACTTCAAGACAAACAACAATCAATCGAAGTTATGATTCGTATTAATTTAAGTAACATTCAATCAACAGCTAAATTAAAAATGGCGGGTGTCCCAACACAATTTGGTATGCCTTACAATGATTTAGATGAAGCCATTCAAATCTGTCACGATACAGATCAAATATTTTTAACAGGTTTCCACTTTCATGCAATGAGCAATAATTTGGACGAAGATGCTCACGTCACATTCATTGAAAGTGCGCTTGAATTTACGCATCAATATCAATCACATTTACCGGAAGAATATGCGATTAATGTAGGTGGTGGTATAGGTATCGACTACGATTGTCAAACATGTTTTGATTTTGATTATTTTGCAACACGTATCCATCATCTACCACGCTTAACTTTTGAACTTGGACGTTTTATTACAGGTCCTATAGGTTATTATGCCGCTAATGTTTACGATATTAAATCCATGCATGATCAAACATTCGTCTTATTAAACGGTGGCACAAATCATTTTAGATTTCCAAAAGCGTGGCAACATCATCAACCATTTGAAATTATTCATTCACATACTAGTTCTAACAGAATGAAGTCCATTACCAATGATACCGTCGTATTAGCTGGGAAACTATGTACACCAAATGATGTATTTGGTCTTCCCTATGATATTGAAAGTATACAAACCGGTGACTGGGTTGTATTTAAATTAGCTGGAAGTTACGGATATGACATTAGCCATTTACAATTTTTATCTCATGAATTGCCGCTTATTCAGTATATTTAAAGATACTTTGTTTAATTTGAAAGCATATTCTAAAAATATATTGACAAAAAAAGGTAATATTTTATAATTGAAAATGAAAATCATTATCATAATTCAACTTAAGAAAGAGGTTAAAGAAATGAGAAAGCTTTTATCAGTTATAGTAGTACTTGTTGTAATGCTAGCAGCTTGTGGTAATAAACAAGAGGCATCTTCAAACAAAGATACACATGAAGTGAAACATGCCATGGGAACGACTAAAGTACCTAACAATCCTAAACGTGTTGTTGTATTAACAAATGAAGGTACAGAAGCACTTGTTTCAATGGGCGTTAAACCTGTTGGTGCTGCTAATTCATATGCTGGCGATCCATGGTATAAACATTTAGAGAAGAAATATAAAGACATTGAACCTGTGGGTGGAGAAAGTGAAATCAACTTAGAAAAAATTGCGAAACTTAAACCAGATTTAATTATCGGTAATAAATTCAGACAAGAAGCACAATACAAGAAACTTTCTGAAATTGCACCTACTGTATTCTCTAAAGAACTACGTGG
This sequence comes from Mammaliicoccus sciuri, assembly GCF_002901825.1. Taxonomy (GTDB): domain Bacteria; phylum Bacillota; class Bacilli; order Staphylococcales; family Staphylococcaceae; genus Mammaliicoccus; species Mammaliicoccus sciuri. Next base: position 196,641 of record NZ_PPQD01000028.1, read on the forward strand.
CGACTGGAAAAACAACTTTAAATTATACGCGAAAGCTGTAAATAAAGAAGATAAAGGGAATGAAGTCTTAAAGAATTACGATAATCACGTTAAAAAAGCAAAAGAAGAGATTGGAGATAAAGCAAACTCAGAAGTATCAATGGTTCGCTTTATGCCAGGTGATGTAAGAATTTACCATAAAGATACATTCTCAGGTGTCATCTTAGACGAACTTGGTATTAAACGTCCTAAAGGTCAAGATAAGAACGACTTTGCAGAAAAAGGTGTTACAAAAGAACGTATTAAAGCAATGGATGGAGATTACATCTTCTACTTTACTTTCCAAGAAGATGATAAGAAAGTTTCAGCATTAGAAAAAGAATGGGTAAACGATCCAGCCTTTAAAGAATTAAATGCATCTAAAAAAGGTCATATTTATAAAGTAGATGATGCTGTTTGGAACACTTCAGGTGGTGTATTATCTGCCAATATGATGATTGATGATTTAAAGGATAAATTGAATGAAAAATAAATATCTTTGGTTATTTCTCCTATTTTCAGGTATTTTTGTCGTGCTATTCATTTTAAGCATGATGCTTGGCTATAAACATTTTACCTTTTCAGATATATGGCAACATTATATCCATGGAGAAACAATTAAAGATCAACGTGTACTGACACAATTAAGACTACCTCGCGCAATTTTGGGCGGGGTTGTCGGTGTTTTAATGGGTATTAGTGGTGTGATGATCCAAACCATTACACGAAACCCCTTCGCAAGTCCTGGCATTATGGGTGTTAATAGTGGTGCTAGTTTAATGGTTGTGATTACGACTGTTGCGTTTGGTATGAACGGTGTATTTCAACAAACCATTATGGCTTTTATTGGTACCGTCATCATTGCAACTTTAATTATATTAGCCACTACATTACCATTTAAGCCATTCAATGCGATGGAATTAACTTTATTCGGAGCAAGTATTAGTGCTTTTTGTATGGCCATCACACAAGGTCTACTCATCTATAACGAATCAGCTATAGAAGAATTAATATATTGGCTAAATGGTTCAGTAGCGAATAAACATACCACTATTTTAATGTACATATGGCCATTTATTATCGTTGGTTTAATCATATCTATTTATATGGCCAAGCCGCTTAATCTTTATATGCTAAGTGATGATGCATTAAAAGGACTCGGTGCAAAAATATTATCCATTAAAGTATTCACGATGATTGCTGTTGTCCTGTTAAGTGGATCAGCCGTCGCATTAGCTGGTCCAATTGCCTTTATTGGACTGATTACACCTCATGTTGCGAAATTGTTATGTAAATCTCATAATCATTTCATCGTCATACCTTTATCAGGTGTTCTAGGTGGTTGCCTTCTATTATTAAGCGACATTTTAAGCAGATATTTATTAATGCCGAGAGAACTGCCAGTCGGTATTACAACAGCACTTATTGGTGCACCAATATTCATTTATTTAATTCTTAATCGTAAGGAGTTAACAGAATGAAGAAATTTATCATACTTATCATCATGCTCATGTTAACGACTTTACTCACACTCATGTTAGGTGATAGCTTTATCGCACCTCAAAATGTATTAAGTGGCCTATTTAAACTTGGAGATCCTTATACAAACTTAGTCATTAATACTTTAAGACTGCCGAGAGTCTTATTAGCAATTGTAACGGGTGCAGCACTTGGCATTGCAGGATGTGTCTTACAATTTATTACGAAGAATCCATTAGCATCACCTGATGTGATTGGTATATCACAAGGTGCTAATGTTGGTTCATTAGTATTTCTTATTGTGTTAACAACAAGTACCGAAGCTTTATTATTACCAATAGCTTATCAGCCTATCTTTTCAATGCTTGGTGCGATAATTGTTACTTCATTATTATATTATTTAGCCATGCGAAAAAGTTACAAACGCGATCGTCTCATATTAATTGGTATAAGCTTTAACATACTTTGCCAAGCAATTGTAATGTTCTTAATATTAACTTCAAATAAACGAAGTGCCCAAGCTCAAATTTGGATTACAGGTTCCGTTCATCAAGCAGAATATCAACAAGTCATGATTGTAGGAAGCATCTTATTTATCGTCATGGTCATCCTGACATATTATGCACGTTCATTTGATATTCATTACTTAGGTAGAAATTTATCATTAGCATTAGGCAATCCTTATCAACACATATCTGTCATTGCATTAATATCAATGAGTATCCTAATTGGTATATCCATGAGTTATGTAGGCGGTATACAGTTTGTCGGATTAATCGCACCACACATCGCACTGAAACTCGGTGCACATCAATTTAGAAATCGAATATTTTATAGTGCCATAATCGGCGCCATCATACTATTATTAAGTGATTTAATCGGTAGAACACTCTTCTTACCAAAAGAAATCCCAGCAGGAATCTTTACTGCACTCATCGGTTCACCATTCTTTATGTATTTATTAATCAAGAGTAGGAAATGATATGTTTAATAGTATTAGCGTATTGTACGAAATCGTTAAACACTATCAAAGTAAATAACGATAGAATATTGAAAAAGCAGGGTCATCAAGAAATGACCCTGCTTTTTGTCGTATTTAGGATGGAGAAATCAATTGAATATTAGGGTTATATGAGGGTAAGCCACGACTTCGACTATCTCTTGGCTTTATTCAGACGTTAAGCCATGACTTCGACTATCTCTTGGCTTTATTCAGTACTTAAGCAATGACTTCAGTGATCTCTTGGCTTTACTCATCACTTAAGCCATGACTTCAGTGATCTCTTGGCTTTATTCAGGTTTTAAGCCACGACTTCGACTATCTCTTGGCTTTATTCAGACGTTAAGCCATGACTTCAGCGATCTCTTGGCTTTACTAAACCCTCAACTCAAACAATACTCATCTTTCCATGATATCTTTCGCTATATGGATTTGTTTATTTCTTTCCTCAGTCACTAACTTTAAATCATTGTTAGATATTATATTCATCACTTTAATAGCATAATCTGACGATACAATTGCATGTCCTCTCATATGTCCTGTTGCGATTGCTTGTGCGTATACACGTGCTGCAAATTTACTTTGTTCTGTTAGTGACCTTTGTGATAATTTATTCGCTAAAAATCCAGCTTGTCTAAGTTCATAAGCACTCATTTGCCCTTCTTTTCTAAGTTGTAATTTGTGTTCTGTTTCTGAAATAATTGTCTGTTTGTCTTCATCATTGCCTATATCTATATCATCAATAAATCTCTTCGCATTTGTAATCGCCCACTCGACAAGTTCTTTCTGAGTCAGTTCTTCTAACAATGTCTCTAAGGTTATTCGTTTCTCAATATCATCTTGAATTTTCACTTTATATTTAGAAGGTATTTCAACTTTATGAGCTTTCTTAAGCTCCCTTTCATGTTCATTCCACGCATATTCCTCTAAATCCATAACATGTCCTCCTTAGTATGACGATTGTTTAAGCTATCAAAAAATTTTTTATTAAATTGTCTAAATATTTGGAACTTTTATTCTTTGTAATGATATAATCACCTGAAGGGGTGGTGTAATATGACAACAAAAGAGCAAAAGTCTAATAGATTTTTAGACGGAATTGAAACAATCGGTAACAAATTGCCACATCCATTTTTTATATTTTTATACTTAGCTATTTTCGTTATGGTATTATCATTTATTTTTAGTTTGTTTGATGCAACGGTTAAACCTCCTGGTGCGGATAAAGTACTCGATGTAAAAAATTTATTTTCAAATGAAGGTATTGAATACATTTTCACTAACCTTATCACGAACTTCACTGGATTTGCACCTTTAGGTCTCGTTATATCCATGATGATTGGTGTTGGCTTGGCAGAAAAAGTTGGCTTTTTAGAATACATTATTCAAAAAACCATTGTCAATGCGCCACCAGCTTTAATTACATATGCAGTCGTGTTTATTGGGATTATGGGTAATATTGCTTCTGATGCTGCAACGATTTTAATTCCTCCATTAGCAGCTATGGTATTCTATAAATTAGGGAGACACCCGGTAGCTGGTTTAGCTGCAGGGTTCGCTGCGGCTGGTGCAGGATTTACAGCTAACTTATTAGTTGTAGGTACAGATGCATTACTTGCTGGTATCAGTACTGAATCTGCAAAGATTATTGATCCTGATATGGTCGTATCTCCAGTAGCAAACTGGTATTTTAATATTATTTCTACAGTATTATTAACTTTTGTAGGTGCACAAGTGACGACTAAAATTATAGAACCACGCTTAGGTGAATATAATGGACATATTGAAGATTTAGATGAACATGAAGACTCACCTACTGCCAAAAAAGCTTTCATTTACGCTTTAATTGCAGCTGCAATTTATATACTTATATTTGTTGTTGGTTTATTAATACCAAACAGTCCTTTATTAGGTGAAAAAGGCGACATACTTGAATCTCCATTTTTAGCAGGAATTGTACCTGTCATACTTGGTTTCTTCCTTGTAGTCGGCACAACGTTTGGTATTGTTGATCAAAAGATTAAAAGCACACATGATGTAGGAAAATTTATGACGCAAGCTGTTAATGACATGTCAGGATACATTGTGCTCATATTTGCTGCATCACAATTCATCAGTTTCTTCCAATGGTCTAATATGGCTACTTGGATTGCTGTAAATGGCGCTGATTTCTTGAAAAGTATTCATTTAACAGGACTACCATTAATCTTGTTATATATCTTATTTACAGCATGTCTCAACTTATTAATCACATCTGGTTCAGCTAAATGGGCATTAGAAGCACCCGTGTTTGTTCCGATGTTTATGCAACTTGGTATTCATCCAGGTTTTACTCAAGCAGCTTATCGTGTAGCTGATTCATCATTTAATATTGTTACACCTTTGAATCCATATTTTGTCGTCATTATAGCTTTCTTAAATAAGTACGATAAAAAGGCTGGTATAGGTACGCTTATTTCATTAATGATACCTTATACGGTTGCATTTATTATTACTTGGATTATTTTATTAACGATTTTCTATTTAACAGGATTACCTTTAGGTCCTGGCGTAACAAGACATTTGTAAGGAGTGATATTCATGAATTTTGACGAAGGTTTTAAACAAAAGTTAATCAAACTTAGACGTAATTTACATGCTTTTCCTGAAGTAGGATTTTTAGAAATTCGAACTGCAAATATCGTTAAGAACTATCTTGATTCTTTTGGATATGACATTAAAAGTGGGCAAGAAGTGATGAACAAAGATTATTTAATGGGGTATCCTACTGAAAATGAATTTAATTCACATATTGAAAAATTAGATCAACTCGACGAAGAACTTCCGCATTTTAGAGATGGATATACAGGAATCGTTGCAACATTAGATACACAAGTTCCTGGTCCAACATTTGCACTTAGATTTGATATGGACGCTTTACCAATTACAGAAAATAAGGATAGCGATCATTATCCTCAAGCCAATGGATTCCTTTCTACAAACAAAGGCTTTATGCATGCATGTGGACATGATGTTCATACAACTATCGGTATTGGCCTTGCAGAACTTTTAAAAGAACATGAATCTGAACTAAAAGGGAAACTTAAGCTCATTTTCCAACCTGCAGAAGAAGGTGTTCGAGGTGCTAGATCTATGGTAGAACAAGGTGTCGTAGATGATGTCGACTACTTTGTTGGCGCACATATCGGATTAAATGCTCAATCTAATGAAATTATCACATCCGTAAAAGGATTCTTAGCTTCTACTAAATTAGATGTTCAAATAAACGGTGTTTCAAGTCATGCAGGAGCACAACCTCAAGATGGTCGCAATGCCCTACTCGCTGCAGCAACATTTGTTCAACAAGTATATGCAATCGAACGTCATGAAAAAGGTGCATCTCGTGTAAATGTTGGTACACTTCAAGCAGGTAGCGGCAGAAATGTTATTGCAGATGAAGCATTTCTACAATTGGAAGTAAGAGGAGAAAATAACGACGTGAATCAATTTATGATGAAACGTGTAGAAGAAATTAAGGCTGGCGTTGAAGCAATGTTTGGTGTCACAATTACAATGACAAAAGTCGGTGAAGCCATTAGTATTAAGCCATCCGAAGATATGGAACAAACAGTTTATCAATTATTAAAAGAGAAGTTGCCATCATTAAATATTATTCAAGAAGAATCCACACCTAGTGGAAGTGAAGATGCTACTTATTTTATAGACAGAGTGATGAGCCGTAAAAAAGATGCAATCTATATGAATATCGGAAGCAATCATGATTATAACCATCACCATCCAAAATTTGATGTCGTAGAAAATGATATATTTAATGGTATTAACGTATTATACGAAATCGTAAAACACTATCAAAGTAAATAACAATAGAATATTGAAAAAGCATGTCCATTAAAAATTGGCCATGCTTTTTTGTCGTATGTAGGATGGAGAGATTAATTGAATGTTGGGTTTGTATGAGGGGAAGGTATAACTTCGACTTTCTCTTCGCTTTATTCAGGACTTAAGCCATGATTTCGACTTTCTCTTCCCCTATTCACCTTTCCACTGACACTAAACTCATCCTCCAATTATTACCTAGGTAATACGCCTTTTGGTATTGGATTTGTATATTCATTTTTACTACGGAATTGTTTAAATTCTTGTTGTACTTGTGATCTTAAATTTGGGTTATCTAATAGTTCTATTGCTGTATGTGCCATTGTCATAGCAGCGTTACTTGTGCCTTGTACTGCTAAGTTTGATAATCCTTGGCTTGTCATTTGCCATGTATGTAATGGTGTTCCGATAGCTGAGGTCGCACATGACACTTGGCCAGTTGGTACTACCCAACTTACATCAGATACATCGGTAGAGCCTGATAATATATGATCTGTCTCTTTATATAGACTGACTTTATCGTATATATATTTACCTTCTAAAGCCTCTTCATCATCTAAAAATCCAAACCCTACTAAACTTGTTAATTTATTTTTTCGTTCATTGTCTGTTAATGAATTAAAAATTTCTTTTGCAAATTGTTCATCATCACGACTCGCTTGATACTCATAAATTTCATTTAATGAGTGATGTAATTGAGCGCCTAATTGTGTATTCGGAATATAATTTGAGCATCCTTTAACAAAGTCGATTTCTACTTCAGTTTCAGTCATTAAAGCAGCACCTTGTGCAATTTTCTTAATACGCTCATAGACATCATGAACTGTATCAATTGTCTTGGCACGAATCAAATATTGTACTGTTGCTGAGTCTTGTACAACACTTGGAGATGAACTACCTACATCGTGTAATGCATAATGGTATCTCACATCTTCTGTAACATGCTCTCTCAAATAATTGGCACCAACATTCATTAACTCGACAGCATCTAAGGCACTTCTACCAAGATGAGGGCTATTAGCAGCATGTGATGAAATACCTTTATAATGAAAATTCACTAAGTAATTGGCGAGTGATGACAAATTCATCACGCTGTTAGAAGGTGACGGATGCCAACATAATGCAAAATCAACATCATCAAAAGCACCATCTCTAACCATAAATGTCTTACCAGAACCAATTTCTTCACCCGGACAACCATAGTATCTTACCGTACCTTCTAGTTGATGTTCTTCCATATAAGCTTTAACCATAGCTGCCGCCATAAGTGATCCTGTACCTAATAAGTTATGACCGCATCCATGACCAACCTCATTCCCTTCGTCATTTTTCGAAGCTGAGTTTGGTGTCTGATATAAACCTGGTAGTGCATCATATTCTCCTAAAATTGCAATGACTGGCTTACCTGATCCATATGAAGCAACAAAAGCTGTCTCAATTTCTGCTACATTACCTTCAACTTTAAAATCCAATTCTTCACATTGTTTCATGAGATATTCTGCAGATTGAAATTCTTTAAACTTTAATTCTGGATGATAAAATAAATATTCACTAATTGCCTTGAACTGGTCTAGATGACTATCTCTATAATCTTTCAAAAACTTTACTCTACTCATAAAACCATCCCCCCTTTAAATATAAATTTTACCATAAAGGTGTAATATATTCATTTAGAGGCATTTCTTATAACATATAAAAATACCAGCTACATCATCATAGCTGGCATTATATTATCTTTGTATTTGATTGGCATTTTCAATGGCTGTTACTTTACCATTCTTTGTCGTTATTAATATTGAGAAGGAATTGTTTGGATTATCATCATAAACTAACCCATCGCTATTTTCTATAGTCGGTGTTCCGTGAACGGATTTAAATGCTTCTACTGTTACATTTGTCGGTGCTACGTATATATGTTCTGCTTTATCTTTACTATTATATCTTACGGCTACATTGCCATATTTTTCAGCATGAGATTGCCCAACTTCTATACGTCCATCTGACTTCCCGAATTTCTTTTCAATGGCATCTCGCGACAATCCAATACCTACTCCATAAAATCCCCTTCTTACATCAGAATTCATAAAACCTTGGCTAAATTGAGTCGTTTGGACATCGATGCTTGGAGGATCGCCTTCTGGTTCCTCAGAATCATCACTTGATTCTTTGTCATTACTTTCTTCACTACTCGGTTCTTTATCAGCTGTTTGTTGATTACTAGAAAATTCAATACGATTATCACCAGCAATAAATTGATACGCGATGAAACCAAATACACCAACGATTAAAAGTAGTAATACTAATATCATTCCCGAAAATATCTGTTTCAAATTCCTTCCTCCGAACTATAATTTTCATAAAAAAGTTTATAAATGTATTGTAATTCATATCAAAATGACTTTCTATAGTAACCTAAAATAAAAAAAGAATAGATTCCTCTATTCTTTTTAAACTATTTCTAAATATATCTTACACCAAAATTTCTGTTTTATTTTCTACGCATTGTTGGACTGATGCTGCTACTTGATTGACGACTCTTTTTTCTAATGAATTTGGAATGACATAATTTGCATTGAGTTCGTCTTTATGAATCGTTGCTGCTATGGCTTTTGCTGCAGCTATTTTCATTTCAGTTGTGATATGTTGTGTCTTGGCATCTAATACACCTCTAAATATACCAGGGAATGCTAACAGATTATTAATTTGATTTGGATAGTCTGAACGACCTGTTCCAACGATTGCTGCACCCGCTTCATACGCTTCTTCTGGATAAATTTCTGGTGTTGGATTCGCTAATGCAAAGATAATTGGATCGTTGTTCATGGATTGAACATGTTCTTTTGATAATGCTTTTGGACCTGATACGCCAATAAATACATCTGCATCCTTAATGACATCTTCTAGAGTACCTTGTACATTATCAAAATTTGTATATTCTGCAATATCTCTTTGTGCATCATTCAACCATTCTTCTGATTTATTTAAGACCCCCTCTAGACTAACGAGGGTGATATTTTGACAACCTGCTTCTAACAATAATTTCGCAATCGCAATGCCTGCTGAACCTGCACCATTTATAATGATTTTGGCATCTTTATCCGTTTTATCTACAACTTTAAGTGCATTGATTAGTGCTGCAAGTACGACAATTGCTGTTCCATGTTGATCATCATGAAATACAGGTATATCTAATTCTTCTATTAAACGCTTCTCTATTTCAAAGCAACGAGGTGCTGAAATATCTTCTAAATTGATACCTGAAAAATTAGGTTGTAACGCTTTAATAATTGATATGATTTCTTCAGTATCTTTCGTGTCTAATGAAATTGGAAAAGCATCAACATTCGCAAGTTTTTTAAAGAGAATACTCTTACCTTCCATAACAGGAATGGCTGCTTTCGGACCGATATCACCTAAACCAAGTACGGCTGTTCCGTCTGTAATAACTGCAATCATGTTACCTCTAGCAGTTAAAGTATTTACTTTTGTTTCATCTTCAGCAATTGCTCTACATACTGCAGAAACACCTGGTGTATAGACAACACTTAAGTCTTCTTCTGACGTCACATCTACTTTGCTCGTGATTTCAATTTTACCTGCGCGTTCTTGATGTAAATTTATAGATTCTCCGTATTCATTACTTTCAGTCATTTTTATTTACTCCTTATTTATATATATTTAGCTTAATAATTTTAATAAAAGTGATGCTAAGATTACGGTAGATACACCACCGATTCTAGTAGCCACTTGTGCAAACGGCATTAATGCCATACGTTTAGATGCTGATAATATCGCAACATCTCCTGTTCCACCTAATCCACTATGACAACCTGTTACGATTGCTGCATCAACGGGATACATCTTCATTAATTTTCCTACGAAATATCCTGATAACATCATGATGAATACAACTGAAGCACATACGATAACGTAGGCTGGTGTCACAATCTTCACAACGTCTTCTAAAGGAATATAAAGCATACCGAGACCGACCATTAACGGCCAAGTTAAACTTGTTGATATAAATTTGTATAAATTATGCGCTCCGTCTTCCATTTTGTGTGGCATCACTTTAAGACATTTAATTAATGTCGCAAATAAAATCATAATAACCGGTCCTGGGACACCAATGAATTTCTGACCAAGTGTACCAACAATAAAGAATGTACAAGCAATGAGTAAACCTGCACCCATTAGTGAGAAATCAATGACTTTTTCTTTTTCTTCAGGAACTTCATTACCATCTTCAGATTTTACTAACTTCCCATTTCCTGAAAGATGCTTTTTCTTTTCTCCTAAACGCATCATAAGTCCTGCACTGACAACTGCGAAGATATTCCCAATAACAGCTGCTGGGATCATTTGAGATACGAATGATTCTGCTGATCCACCTAAAATAGATGAATATGCAATAGATAATGGAAGTATCCCTTCACCAATACCACCACCTATAATTGGAACAACGATATAGAAGAAAGTATGTTGTAAATCATATCCAAACAATAATCCAACTAACATACCTGCTAAGATAGCTAAGACTGTACCCACTATTAAAGGTACAAACATGCGTGTGAAACCTTGAATTAATACTTTCCTATTCATTCCTAAAATACTGCCGACTACTAAACAAGAAATATAGAAATACAAGAAATTAGACGTCTTCATCAAAGTCGTAACGGCTTCCATTGAAGATGTATTAATCACGTTTAAAAACACTAAAATAGAAGGTACAAGCAATGCTAATATAGCCGGACCACCTATTTCTTTTAATATAGGAATTCTCTGCCCTAAATCACCGAGCAACATTCCTAAAATCATAATGACAGCAAATCCACCAATCATATCTGCTGGTAACGTATTATATATAGATGCTGTTAATATAATTGCAGCTAAGACAATGTATAACGGTAATGGCAATACACCAACTTTAGCTTTCATCAATTTTTCCCATAAGCTTTTTATATTATTTTGGATAGGTAACTCATTCTCGGTAACCGCTTCCAAATTGGTCTTCGTATCCATTTTTATCCCCCTTAATTGATATAAACTCATTTTATGAAAACGCAACCAAAAATTATAGCTTATGAAATTTTAATTATCTTTTTGTAATTAAAAAAACCAAACGAACTGAATCGTTTGGTTTTTTATTGAGATATATCATGACATATATCCTTGTAAATATTTTAAGTTGTCTTTGTTTAACTTATAGAAGTAGATCGGTCGGCCAATACCATATGTTAAAGACTCTTCCAGTACTTCAATATCTGTTAAGAATTTTAAATACTTTCTTACAGATACTCTTGAAATATTAACTGCTTTAGAAATATCATCTGTTGAAAATGCATGATCTTCAAAGTCATTCATCTTCTCAATGATGCTTTGTAACGTTTCTTTTGTGACACCTTTTGGCAATTTCAATTCTGAATCATCTGTAACAACTTGTTTATTCAAGAACTCTGCGTCAATATCTGCTTGTTTAATTTGATGATTACCTTTAAAGAAAGTCTGTCCTTGTTTGTATTTAAGTAAAGACTTCTTAAATCTTTCAAATTCAAATGGTTTAATTAAATAATCTACCGCACCATATCTGAACGCCGTCTGAATATCTTCAGCATCTGTAGCAGCTGTTATCAATATCGCATCTACTTGATAACCTTGCTCTCTTACATATTTCAAAAAAGTTAAGCCATTTTCTTCTGGCATGTATATATCTAACAATAATAAATCGATCGTCTTTGACTGAATGACTTCCATTGCTTCTGTTACATTCTGTGCAAAATCAACTAACGCTTCAGGATCTATTTTTTCTATAAATTGACGATTGATTTGCGCAACCATTGGGTCATCTTCAACTATAAGTATATTTAACATTTATCTTCGTCCTTTTTCGGATAGTTTATAACAACTGAGAACTGTACATTTCCTGCTTCATGCGCATTAATTGATATTTGACCATCAAGCTTTTCAACACTTTGTTGAACAAGGTGCAAACCATATCCTCTATTCTCTCCTTTAGAAGAAAAGCCTTTTTCAAATATATGTTCATCTAGTTCATGATTGAGTCCTACACCTGAATCTATTACATCTATCATTAACTGATCCTGTTTATAGTTTAAATGTACGTCAATTGTTTTCTTTTTAAGTGATGATGATACTAATGAGTCTATACTATTATCAATTAAATTACCGATAATTGTAATCACTTCATGCGTAACATGTGAATCTTTCGGTTCTGGTATCGTAGCATGATTAACTATAGAAAGCTTGATTTGTTGTTCGCGTGCCAGACTAAGCTTACCAATTAAGAAACCAGCTAATGCTGCATCTTTAACCTTCGATGTGATATCTCCACTTTCTTGACTACCAAGTTCTACAATTTCGCGTATGTACTGTTTTAAATCATCGTAATGTTCCATCTGCAACATACCAGAAATTACATGCAATCTATTACTAAATTCATGCGATTGTGCTCTTAACGTATCTGCATAAGTCCGAACACCTACTAACTGCTCCGATAATTTATGCACTTCCGTCTTATCCCTAAACGTTGATATCGCACCCACTATTTCATTATTCACAATTAACGGTACTCTATTAACCAATATCTTCACGCCGTTAATATCTTGTTCTTTATCAAGTTCAGGCTTTCCAAGCTCAACAATCTTAGGTAATTGCGTCGAAGCCATATAATCATTAATTGGCATACCTATAGGATCTCCTTTAAGACCTGCTTTCTTAAAAATATCCATTGCAGACTTATTAACCAAATTAATTTTGCCATCTTTATCCACTGCCACAATCCCTTCATGAACAGACTGTAACATCGTATTACGTTCACCTAGAATTTTCGCGATATGTGAAGGTTCAAGTCCTAACAAAATACGCTTAATATAAATCGATAATAAATACGCGCCAATAGCACCTACAATTAAACCAATTACAGATCCAATCATAATTTTCTTATTACCATCTGCTAAAGCTTCATACACCGTCTGCATTGGCACACCAACCGATACCGCACCCACTTGTTTACCATCAGCATAAATAGGCGTGAAAGCACGCATCGTTAAACCAAGCGTACCTTTCGCAATAGACGAACCAGCCTTACCATGTAAGACATCCCCTTCATCGCCACCTTTAAAATGCTTACCAATCAATTTCTCATTCGGGTGAGACTTTCTAATTCCATTCATATCCATCACAACAATAAAACTCACGTCCGTTGTTTTTTGAATCTTAGACGTATAATCTTGAATCTTACGACCATCACTACCCTCAGCCAAAGACTTCTGCACAACCTCAGAACCAGCAATCGCCTTACCAATAACCTCCGCCTTCTCCTTCGTCGTACTATGAATCGTATCCTTAATCGTATTACTGATTAATAAACACGTAATTAATAAAGAAAATAGCACCACAATACAAACCACAATAATCACAAGCGTACTCAACTTTAATCTTTGCTTCTTCAAAACATAACCGCCTTTAGTAAACATTACAAATGTTATTAATTATTAAGAATATATCATATTCTTAGTTTTCATATAATAAATCACTGGAAATTCGAATCAAAAGAAGTCCAAAAAATCTTAGCACATCAAGAAAATAATATAGACATGTATATCTTTGTAAAGAAAGAAGACGTGGCAGACGGAAAAGAATTTTATTACCTGGGAAAAGCACATTACATTAAAGATTCGGCAGAACAAACAATCATGCCAAATGCTAAACAACAAAATATCGTCACAATGACATTATCTATGGAATCACCTGTAAAAGACGAAATATATAGATATATCATAGAGGCGTAGGGAAGAGTCTAGGACATCATTGTTCTAGACTTTTCAATTCTCTACAAATATTTCTCCAACACTATTTCATCTCGAATTGGAATCCCATTTTCTGCTAATAGTGGAATGGATGGTTTTTGCTTTCTTGCTTTTTCTACTGCATTTGATATGACTTTTATGATGCTATATCCTCTTTTTTGATAGAACTTCAAAGCATTTAAGTTATCATTTGTTGTTATGACTGTAATTTTTGTTATATCCTTTTCCTCAGATATTTCTTCTAACTTTTTCAACAATTGACTTCCTATTCCTACATTCTCTCTAAAACTATCCAATGAAATAATTTCTATTTGATCATTTCTTATTATATATGTAATCACACCGATTATTTCCGCTTCATCGAACGCAACAAATCCTGGTAAATCTGATAATTGATAAGTTCCTGAAGAGACAACCATTTCATCATCTCCCCAGTTATCAATAAACAAATCGATGAGTACTTGTTTATTGATGTCATTAGTATGAACCACTTTCATTATTAATCACCCGCTTCTTGTACTTTAAACAAATTATATTAAATACTCTTTAATTTGTGCTATGAGCATTAAATTATTACAAAAAAATAACCATTCCCAACTATTAATCAAGTTTACGGAATGATTGATTTTATTTTTATATTAATATAAGCAAGTTCGAAAGATAGTGGCTAATCTCTATTTCAAGGGTGATGCCTATGATGTTGGTTTTTGCTCCTTGAAAGTAGTAGAATGACTGATTATGAAATTCTAATGGTTGTCATATCAATCAGTGGTTTAATATTAATTAGCAACATTCAAAAAGTAACCATTCCAACTTTTGACGGAGTTCTGGAATGATTACTTATTATTGTTCTAAAAACTTCAGTCACCGTCTTTCGAACGGGCTCATCGGGCAACGTGTTCCACCACGTTGTCCTTTTTCATTTACATAATATCATAATTTGGTATATTTTGTCTATTTCTATATACATTCAATTACATGCCTAAAGTGAATAATATAATGGCTATGATAACAGCTGCGATTGGGACGAGTACGGTCATTGCGCCGAATGCTGGATATGCGTCTTTGTGTGTTTCTCCTGCTATAGATCTAATTGTAGTAACGGCATAACCACCGTGTGGTAAGGAGTCTAATGTCCCTGATGATAATGCTACTGTTCTATGCAATGCTTCTGTATCTACACCCATATCTATATAATGTGGCGCGAGTATTGGCAACGCGATTGTTTGTCCACCTGAAGATGAACCTGTTAAACCTGCGATAACCATTACAGCGATCGCCCCAGTTATGAGTGGCGATCCGTTTAAATGTGTCACATATTCTATCGCATCATTAAAGGCTGGTGTAATCTTAGCTACACTCCCAAAACCTACTACTGCTGATGTATTACCAAGTGCTATTAACGCACCTTCCGTTCCTTTTCCTACTGCTTTCCAAAAATCTCTGAAATAACTACGATTTAATAACCATGTTGCTATAATTCCGCTGGATAGGGAAATAATGAGCGCTGATTGTTCAAGTACGTTATGTAGTAGAAAAGACACGATTAATACAACAAATAATGGAATCATACTTAAAAAAGGATTCGGTAAATGGTTTCTTTTTTCAAATTCATCATTCTCTCTTTCAATAAATACCTCACCATTTCGTTTTGCTTTTTTAATCATATGCATGAGCCACAGATATCCAGCTATTAACATAAAGAGTGCTGTCACAAGGCTGACTTCCCATGCTGCATAGGGACTTGTGTGCAAGTAAGGAATAGGTATCCAATTTTGTATTTCAGGAGAACCGGCTGAAGTCATTGTAAATGTTGTAGATCCTAATGCTAAAGCGGCTGGAATAAACCTTCTTGGATAATTGGATTCTTTAAATAAACTAACAGCCATTGGATATACTGCAAATGCTACAACAAATAGACTTACCCCACCATATGTTAAGACGCCACATGCAAGGACGATTGCGAGTACGGCTCGCTTCATACCTATTTTACTAATAATCCAATGCGATACACTTTCAGCTGCACCACTATCTTCCATGACTTTACCGAATATGGCACCTGTTAAGAACATCAAATACCAAGAAGTTATAAACCCTGAAAAGCCCTCCATATATCCGGTTATAAAGTCAGTTTGTCCTTTTTCGGCAAATTGTGAAAAGACGGGCACGCCATTTAATAAAGCAACAAACAATGCTGATATTGGTGCAACAATTAACAAATTCATGCCACGCATTACTAATATCGTCAGTAACACGAGTCCCCCGATAAGTCCTATTATCCCTAACATTGTAAAGCCTCCTTAATTAAGCATTCACTGTTGACTATTGATTACCATATTTTCTAACACGTAATAATGCTTGTTCTGCATGGCCTGCAAAGTTCTCTAACTGGCAAAGTCTTGCTGCATACTCACCAATCATTGCACTTTGTTCAGGATCGTCTATATGTTGGTATGTCACTGTTTTTAAGAATTTACCAACCCATAGGCCACCTGTATATTTCGCTGCTTGTTTCGTTGGTAAAGTATGGTTTGTACCGATGACTTTGTCACCATAAGCAACGTTTGTTTCTGGACCTAAGAATAATGCACCATAATTTTTCATATGTTCTAAATAATAACTTGGATCTTTCGTTAATATTTCAACATGTTCGAATGCTAATTTATTAGCTTCTTTAACTGCTTCTTGATCATCCTCAACAACAATCACTTGACCATAATTATTCCAAGATTCTCTGGCTACATCAGCTGTAGGTAAAGTTTCTAATTGTCTCTCAATTTCTTTCATCGCTTCTTTCGCAATTTCTTCAGAAGTAGAAATAATAGCACCTGGTGATGTTGGACCGTGTTCACCTTGCCCTAAAATATCTGTTGCAATCATTTCTGGCTCACTTGTTTCATCAGCAATGACTAGAGTTTCAGTCGGGCCAGCTAATAAATCTATACCTACGCGACCAAACACTTGGCGTTTCGTTTCAGCAACAAATGCATTACCTGGACCTACAATCATATCAACTGGTTGAATCGTTTCTGTACCAATTGCCATACTTCCCATAGCTTGAATGCCGCCTAATATATAAATTTCATCAGCTCCTGCTTTATGCATAGCATAGACAGTTGTTTTTGGAATTTCTCCATTAATAGGAGGTGTACAAGCAATAACACGCTCTACACCTGCAACTTTAGCTGTTAAAATACTCATATGTGCCGATGCGATCATTGGATATCGACCACCAGGTATGTAACATCCTACACTTTCTACAGGTATATTTTTATGTCCTAAAAATACGCCCGGCATAACTTCAACATGAATATCTTTCATAGAGTCTCTTTGTGCTTCTGCGAATTTCTTAATATTATCTTGAGCAAATGCAATATCATGTTTAACGTCTTCAGGAATAGAGTCTACTATTTCTTCAATTTGTGCTTGAGATAATTTAAATTGTTCAGGATCCCATTTATCAAACTTAATCGATAAATCTCTTACTGCTTTATCACCTTGTTCTTCAATGTCTTTCAAAGTATTTGCAACAATTTGTTTCGTCTTTTCGTCACTTTCTTTTACGATTGCTTCAGCCATACCTTCTTTGATAAACTTCATTTGCAATTACCTCCTATATTTTTGCATACGTATTCAAAATGTAATATATAAGAATACTTTTGAACATTTCAAAAGTATGAATACGTATGCAATTTGTGTTATAACAAGATTATGTTAAACGCTTACATTTGTCAAGTATGTACAGTTGTTTTTCGTTTAAGCAATTTTCCTTGAATATACTGATCTCGCTCAACCACGCTATTTGGATCTGTTAAAATATTTATGACACCATCAACCATTTCCTCAATAGGTTGCGACCAAGTTGAGAGATTATTGTTTGGCCAAGAAGCCATCTTAATATCATCAAATCCTATAACTTCAACGTCTTCTGGAACAGATAGACCATACGCTTTAATTGCATCTAAGGCGCCTAGTGCTGTAACGTCATTTGCACCAAATAATGCATCTATCTTTTTCCCTGATTTTAAAAATTCATAAGTAAGATGATAAGCTTTTTCGTATGTATAGTCACCATGAATAACATCTATTTCCATGTTCTTCTCGTCAAAATAACGTTTAAATCCAGTTAATCGCTCTTGGTTCGTAGAAGTGTTCAATAATCCTGAAATAAACACATTATGTTTGTGTCCTCTTTGATAGAAATAATCTGCAATATTCGTCGCAGCATTGATATTATCACACGTTACTGAATAACTATCTGAAGATTCATCTCTCCTATTAAATAAGATGACTGGAATTTGTGCTTTAGATAATTTATCAACTAAACCAGAAGACAAAATCGCATCTGTCACTATAATCGCTTCGACATTATATTCTAAAAATTGATTGATTTCTTCTTGCTGTATTTCTTCATTCTCTGAATTTACAAATAGCACAGAATAGCCAATTTCTTTTAATTTTTTCGTAAATATTGCAAGTGTTTCATGGTAGAAAGGATTCTGCACTGCTTTCATCGCAATACCTACTAGATTTGTCTTATTCATAATAAGCCCTCTTGCTAATGCATTCGGCTTATAATTCAATTCATTCGCAACGGCCATAACTTTTTTTCGTGCTTTTTCAGACACACTTGCACCAGGTGTAAATACTCTCGATACTGTTGATTGAGATACATTTGCTAATTTGGCTACTTGAGATGCTGAAACTCTTTGCCTACTCATAAAACCCCTCCTTAAATCTATTTCTTTTATTATACATAATGCACCTCATAACACCTAACGCTCTTTAAATCGCATAATTGCTAACAATAGGTACGATTGGCGTCAATAGAGGTATTCTGTTTATCGTTATTCAACATTAGTAGCATTCATTTTAATTACTGTTATTTTAACATATGATGCCATTATCTTCTTTCGGCAGTCTTGCAATATACGGAGTTTCTATGTTGCTTGTTTGATGAGTCTTGATAAATACGAGGTCCTGAACATTGCTTGTCGCACCTCACTTACAATATTCACACCTCCAACATTCCCCCTTCTCTTCTTATATTCTTGTTAGACCTTCCATATATTTTTATTGTATAATTATGGTATTAATTTTCGCTCGGAGGTAATTTTTATCTGTGTCTAAAATGTATTTTTATGTAAAAGTTAAGCGCTTGGATGGACGTGTTCTGAACTATCAATTGCCTAATGATTTACAGGAAGCGATGCGTATCTATCGACAAGAAAATCCGAAGACTTGGACTAAGATGTTCAAACATGCTTTAATCAACATTCCTTTAGAACCATATAGCGCAAAGAATCGTTATCGACCATTAATTGGTGTCGGCTTAATTAAAAATGTATTCTATCTCAATAAACCAAAAGCACTGCGAACAAGAGGTCAGTTTCTAACATTTGATAATTGGTCAAAGAAAGGTTGGAAACACTTTTGGAGAAGCTCTGCTTTTTTAAGACACGATCATAAATTGAAGTCTAAGATTAATATCATGTATCAATACTACCAATGGAAAAAATGGCATAAAAAATAAGCTAACTATATTCGCAGTATAGTTAGCTTACACCTATTAAGGTTCGTTTCGTATTCACAATCCACCTGTGAGCCTTTACTTATTAACCATCAGTCCTCTAACCGGAGCCTGATGGTTATTTATATTGCTCCTAAATTTTAACACATTTTTCTGAACTTATACAAGTAAAATTACACTATATATATTACCACACTATCTATCATCATTTTATCGACTGTTCTAAGCTATTCGGTAAAACATTTCCTTGTTGTTCTATATTTAATTCTTCTTTGAGTTGTTTATTGTATTGCTGCTTTAGGGTTGATTCGTATTTATGTGACCATTGTTTTAGACTGACGTAATACAGAACGCCCACTACTATAACAAGTGCTACGACCATTGGCCAGAACAATGGTGAAACGATATTCTCTTGTGAGGCTAGTCCTATTGGCGAGAACAATACAAATGTAAATATCATTGACCCAAATAAGACTACTGTTACTGGAATGGTGTATTTCCATGGTGTCATATCCACTTTAGGATTTGGTTTGAATTGATATGGTGTACTTAATGGCTTAATTGCTCCAATAACAATCATTAAAAGTACTTCAATGACAAACAATAATCCTTGTATGTAAATAAAGTTTATCGTCATCTCATAATGGAAAAACATTGGCAAGCCCCATATGAGTAAATAGTAAACAATGACATGTGATATGATCACAATTTTAGGTCCGATAGCTGGAATTCTTTTAGAAAATATCCCTACCAGTACAATTGCGATGATAGGTATATTGAAAAATCCTGTAAACTGACGAATGATTGTCCATAATCCTTGTGGTGCATTCATTAACATTGGTGAAATAAAGAATGTGATAAGCGCCAAGATTACGCCAAACCATTGACTCACTCTGATCATTTGTCTATCAGTCGCTTCTTTGTTGATGAGTACTTTATAAATATCATAAACAAACAATGTTGATGCACTATTGAGCAACGCATTAAAGCTCGAGAATACGGCACCTAATAGTACAGCTAGAAAGAAACCATTTAAAAATGTTGGAAAGACGTCTTTTGTTAAAGTTGGATAAGCTAAATCCATATTCTTTAATCCTGAACCGTATAAATGATATGCGATAACGCCTGGTATCATCATTAAGAATGGTACAAGAATTTTAAGAAATCCTGTAAATAACGCACCTTTTTGACCTTCTGCTAAACTTTTCGCACCGAGCGTTCTTTGAATTACATATTGATTCGTACCCCAGTAGAATAAATTAGCAAAAATCATACCTGTAAAAATCGAACCAAAGGGCACATCATCTTGTTGTGAACCGATTGAATTAAGCTTTTCTGGATGTTCTGTAGCGATTGTTTTCATGCCCGCTAACATACTGCCATCGCCAAGTGCAATAAATCCAAGTATCGGTACTAGTACCCCGACAATCAACAATCCGATACCATTTAATGTATCTGAAATGGCAATTGCTTTTAATCCACCAAGAACTGCATACAGCATTCCGATAATACCAATCACCCAAACGATAATCCAGATGGATCGTTCGTACGTAATGTCAAACATATTCGGTATATCAAAAATTTGTATCACAGCTAAAGAGCCTGAATACAGTACTGAAGGAATGGTAATGAAACCATAACCCACCATAAATAACACGACAATTAATAATCTCGTTTGATGGTCGAAACGTGTATTTATAAATTCAGGAAGCGTCGTAAAGGCGCCTCCTAAATATTTGGGTAATAGAATAGTCGCTAATACAATGACTGAAAATCCAGCTGTTACTTCCCATCCCATACTTGATAAGTTATTCTGATAACCTTGTCCGTTTAATCCTATTAATTGCTCGGCAGATAAATTAGTAAGAATTAAGGCACCTGCGATAAATCCGCCGGTTAACCCTCTTCCACCTAAGAAAAATCCGCCAGAACTATTTACTGTATTTTTCGTCTTATAATAAGAATACCAAGCGACAATACCGATAAAGAATGCACATGAAACAAGTGTAAAAGCTACATACATATTGATGACCACCTCTTCAGAAGAATAACAGCTTTAACTGTTTTAATCGTTCTTAATTATGTTGCTTAGCATAACTTAATCCAATTTTTTCTCGTAATGTTCCTTCGCTATAATCTTCTTGCACTAACCCTCTATCTTGTAATATTGGAACCACTTTATCTACAAATAATTGGAATTGTGTAGGATTGAGTGGTGCCATAATATTAAAGCCATCTGCAGCACCTTTCGTAAACCATTCTTCCATTCTATCTGCTACATCTTCAGGCGTCCCAACGATAATATGGTGACCTCTTGCACCAGCTACATGTTTCATAACATCTTCAAGTGTAGAATGATGTTTCTTAGCTGTTTCTTTAATCAAATCAACACGACTTTGAATATTGTTTCCTTGATCGATTTCAATATCCGCAAACGGTGTATTTAATTCATATCCACTTAAATCTGTATCACCTAAATAAGAAGATAATAATTCTAATCCCATTTCTTTAGGAATCAAATCTTGTAATTCGTTATAATTTTTTTCTGCCGCTTCTCTCGTTTCACCAATAAACGGAAATATTCCTGGCATAATCACAACGTCTTGGTGATCGCCTCTTTTTTCTTTAACTTTACTTTTTAAATTTTCAGCAAAACGAACCGCAGCATCCACATCATTTTGAGCGGTAAACACGACTTCTGCATACTTAGCCGCAAAATCAATACCTTTCTTAGAAGAACCTGCTTGCACAAGTAAAGGGTGACCTTGAGGCGGTTGTTCAATATTTAACGGACCTTTCACACTGTAAAATCGTCCTTTATAATCAATCGTCTTAGGTTGATAATCAGGCAATAATCTCCCCTCATCATGTAACTTTTCAGGATTCACATCTTCCCATGAATGCCATAACTGTTTAGAAACTTCTACAAATTCATCCGCTTGCTCATACCTTAAATCATGATCCACATTATTTGTTCCATTAAAATTTGATGCAGTCGCATTAATTCCAGAAGTAACAATGTTCCAACCAGCTCTACCATTACTATAATGATCTAAAGAAGCAAAGATCCTTGCTAGATTGAATGGTTCAGAATATGTCGTTGAACCCGTTACAATAAGACCCAAGTGCTTCGTTTCTCTAGCAACAATAGACATAAGTGATAAAGGTTCGAAAAATGAAAACATATCAGGATGTGTCTTCTTATCTACATACAAACTGTCTGATACAAACAAGAAATCAAACTTAGCCTTTTCCAAAATCTTCGCCTGTTCAATCGTCTTCTCTAAATTCATACCACCCTTTTTAATAGAGTCAGGATGTCTACTACTCGCAACATGATGTCCAAAACCTGTTAAAAAATATCCTAATTTCATTCTTTTCATCTTTGTCCCCTCCAATAATTTATTATTCCGATTGGATTAATAAGAAATATCTTACCATTGTCTATTTATAGAGTCAATTTACAATTTTCAAAAAATTTATTTTTAAAAATAAAAATACCTACCAACATCAAATATTGGTAGGTCTAGATAAATTCAATTTATATAAAAAGTCGAAAAGTTATTTTTTCTTCTTTTTCTCTTCCATAATAGCAAGAATAATAAAGCCAACAATGAATACAGGGATGAATGCAGCAATAAACATCATTTGAAACACCTCTTATCTTAATATTCTTTATATCATACTTATCATACCAAGAAATAAGATAAGGTCATAGTAAAGGAGTATGCTTTATAGGCGTATATTATTCAAACAACGCTTCAAATGCTTGTGCTTGTAATGAACTTGCATGCTTCAATTGAATTTCTCGTTTAACATCAGCTAATGTAGGTTCCGCTTCTATCTCTTTTAGTGCATGGATAAATTGATCTTTATGTTCTAACGAGAATTGATTTTCTTTAGCAATATAATCCGCATTATGCACTGTCTCTTTATATCCTAAAATCAATAACTGGTGCTCAAATGCTACTTTAATAGCATCCAGAATTTCATTACCTTTGTTAATATCTAAATAAATGTCGCATGTTTCATATAAAGTATGAATTTTCTCTTTAGTTGCTACAGGATGTAGCGTGACATTATGATATTTATTAAGTTGTAGTAACTTTTGAGACATCTCAGTAATAGCAACAATATGAAATTGATATTGCGGATGAGCTTTAACGATATCTTCAATATGTGGAATCTGATCAGAGTTCGTTAATGTAAGCACATTGAGCGCTTCTTTATGATTATTTTTAAACTCGTATACATAACCTGCTTTCGCAATTCTACTTTGATGTTCAGATTCTATAAGTTCACGTACTTTATCATATTCCTCATTATTTGGTATTAAAATTTTACTACCTCTCATCTTATCAGCTAACATAAGCTTCATATTTCCCGGTAAATCATCTTTAATTTGTTCTTGCCAATACAAATAGTCGTGTCCTTCTACTTTTAAGTCATGAAGGACTGCGAATGGTATAGATAGAGAATTAATTAAAAAGCTTTCTAACGGCATTTCGCTCATCTTTAAATAGAATATGACAAACTGAACTTTTGATTGAAAGATATATTCTTTATCGTTCCATTTCAACATAATATCATTCGTTACGAAATTCTCACTTATAATTTCTTCATTTCGATCATTAAACCATCGTTTAATAATGCGTCTTTGATTATCATCAACCATTAATTGCGCATACTTTAAACCTTTATCATTATAATAATCAATGACTTGTGTTCTACCTTGTTTGTTCAACCATTCAATTCGCTCAACTATTCTAAAACCGTAGTTCTTCTTATATATAATTCTACCTTTTACTTCGCCCATATTTTTAATTTCTGCTGAATTATTATTACCTTCAATTTCCCAAAATCTTGGTAATGGCACTTGGTTAAAGAATAATGGTTTTGAAGCATGATTATCATTATTAGCGAAAAATTGATAAGGTGTTATGACATTTGAAGGTAAGAATCCATCTTCTTCAATTACAATTGTTTGTACATTCATCTTTGCGTTCTCAAATGTTTTATAAAGTCGTTGTGTTCTTATATCAAAAGATTCAAATAGATTAATCATGTAGCACCTCTTCAATTAAGTGAAACCACTTTTGTTTAATATTGTCAGTCTTGTATTGTTCAGCAAGTTCATAAGATTTCTCATGAAATGATGAAGTATCATTTTTGAAAAATTGAATAACCGCTTCGGCTAAATTGTCGACGATTTCTTGTTCTGATTGGTGACTTTTATCGATAGGAATTAAATATCCATTTTCATTATGACCAATAAATGTTGTGTTTCCATAATCGACATCAAATCCTATCATACCTAAACCAGAGCCGATAGCTTCCATCAACGTTAAACCGAAACCTTCACTTGTTGAACCTGCGAAAAACAATTCATAATTAGCATATACATCTTGTAACTTCACATGTCCTAAAAGCTTGATATAGTGATTCGCTTCATTTTCTTCGATTAATTTTTGAAGCATGTTTCTTTCAGCGCCTTCTCCGTATATATCAAATATCAAATCAGGAATAGATTGTTTTGCTTTGACGACAGCTTTCACTAACCAATCTATATGTTTTTCACTGGCTAATCTTGATGCTGTTATGACTGAATAAGGTTTTCTATTATCTGGCTTAATCACATCATGAATACTACCAACAGGCACTGTATATATCTTTGGTAGATTTCCGTAATATTGATTAAATTGATGACTCAGAACTGCTTTTTGTCGATCTGTTGCTGCAATATAAAAATCCACTTCATTTACATGAGAAAATACATATTCATAATAATTATTCCATAGTATATAGTCATCATTCGTGAAATTCGAACTATAATGTTCTGCATGAATGACCACGCCTAACTTAGAATCGCCTTTATTTTGAATAACAGGTTGTCCCATACCTTTGGATCGGTCAACAATCACAATATCCTTTGATGTTAAATGCAAGCATTTCATAAAATAAGCAACAAATTCTTGTTTAGAATATAAAATTCGATCCTTAAACATGTATAAATGACCGTTATTATTTAAATACTCATTATAAGCAATAGAACCATCTTCATTATAAAATTGTCTCATATAAACTTTCGCTCTATTCTCATGTGGCGCATAATATTCCGAGAATGTTCTTGTATAAGTATAGAAGTCTTTTCTAATTAATTTTCCACGAGAAACAAACTCAGCTCTATCCACATATGGCTTGCCTTGTTCCTTCAAATAACAAACAACATACGTTTGATTCACTTCACTAAATAATTTAATCGTTTTTTTCTGTTCTTCTCGACGCGTTATTTTCATATCAAGCGTATCAATTAAATCTTCCACTGTATAAGAAGTAGGTGCAATTTTAATATCCGTAAAATATTGGTATAACCAAATAATCTCATCGTCATAATATCCCATGTGACTTGTTAAAGTTTGAATATTCTCATGTGTTAATAAATCTAAAAACACAAATTTCAAACTTTCCTTTTGGTCACGAAGCATCTTAGCTCTATAAAATTGGGCATATTCGATACCACTGCTCGCCCAACCAATACTATAATTAATATTATATATTGTCATAAAAAGTCCCTTCTTTACAAATTAGCATTATTATAAAATATACAAAATAACCAACATTTCCCAATTCTCTTTTTAAATTATTATATAGTATTTATATTAAATAAAACAAGCTAAGAGAGAAATCCCTTAGCCTGTAATTTAAAATTACTGATTATCATGGTTATTTTTACGGCGACTTCTAAGTAACAAAGCACCACCGAAAGCTGCAAGCAAGCCACTCATTAAACCAGAATTTTGCTTACTTTCACCTGTATCAGGTAACTTTTCATCATCAGAAGATTGATCATCATTATGATCCATGATTTCACTAGAATCTAAAACCTCTTCAATATTATTATTTAATGTATTTATTTCATAATTATCATCTTGAACTATATTGTTCATATTTGTACCAACTGTATTTGTCGGCTCATCTGAAATCATAGCGTCACTTTCAATTATTGAGTCACTCATGCTTTCTGAAGTGCTTTCACTTGTTGAATCACTTGTACTCTCTGAAGTACTATCGCTCGTTGATTCACTTGTGCTTTCTGAACTACTTTCGCTCGTTGACTCGCTCATGCTCTCTGATGTGCTGTCACTTGTTGAATCACTCGTGCTTTCTGAACTACTTTCGCTTGTTGATTCACTTGTGCTTTCTGATGTGCTGTCACTTGTTGACTCGCTTGTGCTCAATGACTCACTTTCACTTAATGATTCGCTCGTGCTCAATGATTCACTCGTGCTTAACGATTCACTTTCACTTAATGACTCACTTGTGCTCAATGATTCACTTGTACTTAATGATTCGCTTTCGCTTAATGACTCACTCGTGCTTAATGATTCACTTGTACTTAATGATTCGCTCGTGCTTAACGATTCGCTTTCACTTAATGACTCGCTTGTGCTTAGTGATTCACTTGTGCTCAATGATTCACTTGTACTTAATGATTCACTCGTGCTTAATGATTCGCTTTCGCTTAATGACTCACTCGTGCTTAATGATTCACTTGTACTTAATGATTCGCTCGTGCTTAACGATTCGCTTTCACTTAATGACTCGCTTGTGCTTAGTGATTCGCTTGTGCTCAATGATTCACTTGTACTTAATGATTCACTCGTGCTTAACGATTCGCTTTCACTTAATGACTCACTCGTGCTTAACGATTCACTTGTACTTAATGATTCACTTTCGCTTAATGATTCGCTTGTACTCAATGATTCACTCGTGCTCAATGATTCACTTTCGCTTAATGATTCGCTCGTGCTCAATGACTCGCTCGTGCTCAATGACTCACTCGTGCTCAATGATTCACTTGTGCTTAAC
The DNA here is from genome assembly GCF_002901825.1 of Mammaliicoccus sciuri. GTDB lineage: Bacteria > Bacillota > Bacilli > Staphylococcales > Staphylococcaceae > Mammaliicoccus > Mammaliicoccus sciuri. The sequence continues at coordinate 224,242 of NZ_PPQD01000028.1, forward strand.
GATTCACTTGTGCTTAATGATTCACTTTCGCTTAACGATTCACTCGTGCTTAACGATTCACTTTCACTTAATGACTCACTCGTGCTTAATGATTCGCTTGTACTCAATGACTCACTCGTACTCAATGATTCACTTGTACTCAATGATTCGCTTGTACTTAATGACTCGCTTGTACTT
>NZ_PPQD01000028.1:224428-226922 GCF_002901825.1 Mammaliicoccus sciuri
TAATGATTCGCTTGTACTTAACGATTCGCTCGTGCTTAACGATTCGCTTGTACTTAACGATTCGCTTTCACTTAATGACTCACTTGTACTTAATGACTCACTCGTGCTTAGAGACTCACTTGTGCTTAATGATTCGCTTGTGCTCAATGATTCGCTCGTACTTAATGATTCGCTCGTGCTCAATGATTCGCTCGTGCTCAATGACTCACTCGTACTTAATGATTCACTTGTACTTAATGACTCACTTGTACTTAATGACTCGCTTGTGCTCAATGATTCGCTCGTGCTTAATGATTCACTCATACTTAATGATTCTGAAGTGAAATCCTCATATACATAAATGATTGTTTTCTGATCTCTACTATAAATACCTGACTCACTACCATTAACTTCTTTAAACTTGAACATGCCAATTCGTTCTGGATATGTTGAAGTATAGCTTTCTCCAAGTTTGCCGTTTAATGTTGTAGATTGTTGTATTTCATTGCCACTCTCATCTACGTATTTCACATTAACTTGACCTGATCCGATTTTATAAATATACGTGACTGTTTGTGGTTCTCTCGTAAACTGGCCATTTGAATTTCCTTGTACTTCTACTAAATCGTAATCACCAATCACTCGAGGATATTGGTCTTCGAAGTTATTACCGACTTTTCCATTCGTTGTTGTTGATGTTTTAATCTCTTTTCCATTCTCATCTATATATTTAGAAATGAGTTGGCCATTTGCTTTAACAAAATAATAAACAACATTTTGGCCATTTGTTGTATAAGTTACTGTATCTGTTTGTTGAACAAAATTATTTTTATCCGATGCATCTACATTAACGAAATCATACCCTTGATTATATAATTCAGATTTTTTATTATCTAACGTTACTTTCCCTTTTATATCGCCTTCGTATTCTTGCACAGGTAATATATCTCTTCCTGTATCACGATCTACATATTTAACATTAGCTATACCTCTTGCTACATATGTAAATTCTTCAATTTGGAATTCTTGTCTGTTTTTATAATATCCTGTAGATCCTGATAATGCTAAAGTATAACTTTGATTAGGATCAATATATTCTGTCATATTTTTCGAGAAGTCATAAACTCCGGTACTATCTGTATATTTAATTTTCATTATCTTTGTTTTACCGTCATATTCGACTAATATACTATTAAATACATTATTTGATGGACCACCAACAAACTGTACAGTGTTCTCATCTGTAACTGCTACGTTATTTCCAGTCGTATACACAAACGCACCCATTGTTTTTGTACGATTTTTACCAAATGTTGTAGGGTCTTTAATAAATGTTACTTCTCCCGTTTCGTTGTACCAGGTATCTAACTTGAATCCAAAAGCTTTAGACAGACCGCCGATACCAAGTCCTCCACCGTATGAACCGATATCGTTAATTGAATTTGGATGGAATACAATACCGATTCCATCTGCACCACCTTGCGTCGAATTCTTATTTCCTAAATTTACTTTCCCTTTTAAAGTAAAGCTTTGGGACATATCAATTTTACTATTTAAAGAAAAACTACCTTTTTTATTTTGATTATCCGTAGTTAAGATAACTTTTCCAGTATTTTTATCGTATGTTGCATCACCATTTAACTTGAAATAATCTGTAAAATTATCTTTTGTTACTGTTGATTTACTTGAGTCCGTTGTTATTGCAGCAGATGTACTAGCAACTCTCATACTTTGCGTATTCGCTTTAACACTTGCAACCTTTTTATTAGTCTTAGTTTCTTTCACTTCAGGTTGAGTTGTCTTGCTTACTTGAGTGTTTGTTTCTGACTTTTCTGGTTGTGTTGCTTCAGAAACTTCTTGTTCTTTACTTACCGTTGTTTCTGGTTGCTTTTGTTTAGTTTCTTGTACTTCTTGTTTATTACTTACTTGAGATGAATTTTGTTGTTCATTTACCTGTTTAGTATCTGTAACTGTTTTGTTTGATTCAGTTCCCTTTGGTTCTGACACTTCAATTTCTTCATTAGGTGCCTCTTGTTGTTCTTGTTCTTTTGGTGCTTCTTGTTTTTGATTTACATCTGTCGTTTCTATTTCTTTAGTAGCATCCGTTTCAACTTGTTGCGATTCTTCTACTACCGGTTCTTGCACTTCAGATTTTTGTATTTCTGATACTTCTTTTGTTTCTGCTTGTTCTGTATCTTGCGTTGTCTGTTCATTTCCCTGTTTTGTTCTCGTTGCTTCTTCTTGGCTACTTTCTTGTTGCTCTGTTCCTTTAATTGTCATTTGGCTTTCGTTTGTAAGTTTAGCTGCTTCTACTTCTCCATTGCTAGAGATTAAAAATATCGCCCCGATTGCAACTGAACCAATACCTACCTTGAACTTTCTAATAGAAAATTTAAGATCCCGTTTTATTTTTTTCATTTTTCTTTTCCCTTCACTTTTAAAAAATATTCTGTTGTTAATTATTATTCACTCAAGTTTACATATTATACTATTTATACCTAACTAATGGTAGTTA
>NZ_PPQD01000028.1:226932-247296 GCF_002901825.1 Mammaliicoccus sciuri
AATTTTAAAATATTTTTTAAATGTTATTATTACTAGTTTTGCCAAACTAATTTATATCGATATATTAACCCTTTTGATAAATTTATATTTTGAAAACATCAATTATTACTTTTTCTATAACGTTTCCAAATGACTTACCATAATGAATAGGTATTATTAAACTTTTTTCTGGTATAGTATAGTGATTTTAAAAGGAGGATTATTGATGAAGATTTTTGATGCGCATTTTCATATTATTGACTTTAATTATGAAGTAAAAGAGAATAACGGCTATATGCCGCCGAGTTATCTAACTAAGGATTATCAAGAAGAAACACAAGATATGAATATTGCTGGTGGTGCAATTGTATCCGGTTCTTTTCAAGGGTTTGATCAACAATATTTACTTAAAGCACTGAGTGATTTAGGTTCTGATTTCTGTGGTGTGACCCAATTACCTTATAGTGTTTCAGATGAAGAAATTGTTTCTTTAAATGACAAAGGCGTTCGTGCTTTAAGATTTAATGTTAAACGTGGTGGTTCAGAGAACTTAGCACATTTGAGTGATTTTGCGAAACGTGTATATGACTTAGTAGGATGGCACAGTGAACTGTATATTGATTCTATGAATTTACCAGACATTGAAGAAACTATATTATCTTTACCGGCTGTATCCATTGATCACCTCGGTCTGTCTAAGGAAGGTCTTCCAAACCTTTTAAGATTAGTTGACAAAGGCGTTCATGTGAAAGCAACTGGTTTCAGTAGAGTTGACTTAAATGTACAAGATGCATTCAAAAAAATTTATCAAGCAAATCCAGATGCACTTATGTTTGGTACAGATTTACCATCAACACGTGCACCTAAACGCTTTACTTCTGAAGACATTCAACTCGTTCAAGATACTTTTGATGAAACTGCAGCTAATAAAATATTTTATCAAAATGCGAAAGAATGGTATCGGAAGTAGTATGATGTTGATAGTAATAATTCTGAGTAAATGGAATGTTAAATTTAAGAAGGATGTGAGTTTATTATTCCTTTAACTCACATCTTGACCAATCTCTTGGCTTTACTCAGTACTTAAGCCATGACTTTCACCCATCATATCTCCAACTCCCCAATGTGTTTAATTTCAAAGTACAAGATTTCAGCTATATAATAGTAATTGAGATAAAAACTATATAGAAATGGAGTTTTGGTTATGAGTATATTTACTGATCAAGAGAAAGTAGACATTTTAGGAGATATAGTAAGTATTCGATCTGTTAATGATAATGAAATTGAAGTATGTGAGTACTTGCAGAAATTATTATCAGACCATAACATCGAGTCTGAAATCATTAAAATTAGTGAAACGCGTGCAAATCTAGTTGCTGAAATTGGTGAAGATGGTCCTATTCTAGGTATTTCAGGACATATGGATGTCGTTTCTGCTGGTGATGAAAGTAAATGGACATATGATCCGTTTAAACTGACTGAAGTAGATGATAAGTTATTTGGCCGTGGCTCTGCTGATATGAAGTCTGGATTAGCTGCGCTTGTTATCAGTATGATAGACATACATGATCAAGGTTTACTAAAGCATGGTAGAATCCGTTTACTTGCAACGGCAGGTGAAGAAATTGCTGGTGAAGGTGCTAAAACATTTCACGACAAAGGCTATATGGATGATGTTGAAGCACTCGTTATTGCGGAACCCTCCCAAGATAGAATTATATATGCACATAAAGGCTCAATGGATATTCGCATCACATCTCGAGGAAAAGCATCTCATAGTTCAATGCCACATCTTGGATTTAATGCCATTTCACCGCTTGTAAAATTTATTTATAAAGCAGATGAAGGCTTTACGAAATTCAATCAAACAAATAAACTACTTGGTGAACCAATCATGAATGCAACTATTTTTAATGGTGGTAACCAAGTTAACTCTATCCCTGAACATGCAGAGTCGGAATTCAATATTCGTACGATTCCAGAACATGATAATGATCAGTTCATTTCATATTTTAATGAAATTTTAAAACAAATAGAAACCGATAAGACAGATATTGAAATTGATACGTACATGTCTAGACCACCCGTTTACACAACTGGCCAAAATTCATTAATCGAGTTAGCTGTGAAAATGGGCGAAAAACATTTAAACACTACACTTCCAACTGAAGCATCACCAGGTGTTACAGATGCATCTGATTTATTAGTTTCTAAAGATGAGAACTTCTCATTTATTATGTACGGCCCTGGTACAGTAGACCAAGCGCATCAAGTAGATGAACATGTATCTAAAGATGCCTATCTTAAATTTATTGATTTATATACAGAATTCTTCCCTAAATACTTAGAAAAGTAATTCATTATAACCGGAGTGATTAACTTGAATACACAAATTCAACAACTTAAAAACATCATCGATTCATCTCATAATATTACTTTTTTTACGGGAGCTGGTATTTCAGTTGCTAGTGGTATACCCGACTTCCGTTCACTCGGTGGATTATATGATCAAATCTCAGAAAATGGCTATTCTCCAGAATATTTATTAAGTACTGATTATTTACAAAGTGATCCAGAAGGATTTATGAACTTTTGCTTTCAATATTTACTCTTCACCGATAAACAACCGAATATCGTACATCAATGGATAGCCCAACTTGAAAAAGACCATCGTTCACTCGGTGTCATAACACAGAATATCGATGGTCTTCATAGCAATGCCGGCAGTCTAAATACAGACGAATTGCACGGCACTTTAAATCGATTTTATTGTACAAAATGCCAACAAACATATACTAAATCTTATGTTATCGATAACCATTTACACCATTGCGAATCATGTGGTCATACCATTAGACCAGACATCGTATTATACGGTGAAATGCTAGATCAAGAAACAATATTCAATGCATTAAACAAAATAAGAGAAGCAGACACACTCGTAGTACTCGGGTCATCCTTACTCGTGCAACCCGCAGCAGGACTCATCTCAAACTTCGAAGGACAAAACCTCGTCATTATAAACAAAGACGAAACACCTTATGATGCTTCAGCAAACATCGTTATACATGATGACATGGTAGATGTTGTACAAGAGTTGTTGAGGTGAGTTAGACCAAATCACAACGAGTTCCCTCTTTTATTCTTGATAACAAAATACACTCATGTTATTATTTAAGTATTAAAAAACACTCAGCAACTTTCGAAGGTCGGCTGAGTGTAAAAAATTAAGGCGTATAGTCTATGCTATATTTCACCATGGCTTATTGAATTTAGTCGTTTGTGCTGTAACACAAACGACTATTTTTTATTGTCTTTTTTAAGCAATAAATAAATAGTAATAGGAAGTATTACCGTGTAAGTAATCTTGAATGTTAAATATATCTCTAGTTGCATACTTACATCTAAGCCCATATAATCACCTTCTTTCACCATGATCTAATAAGGCACGGTGAACATATAGGCAATCAATAAGCACATTAATTTTTATGTTCTAATTATAGCATGGTGTCATGACTCTCAACACCTAAAAAAAGAATACTTATCTCTCTATTTTCTAGGAAATAAGTAGTCTTTTTTTTATGTTATTTTCTTATGTGTTTCTGCTAATATTCTCCATAATAATAGGATAATTGCAGCTATGATTGTGATTGTTATGATTAGGATTAATGAATATGCATGATCAAATGCATTTGTGCCTAATTCTAGTAATTTACTTTTTAATAGTCCATTTGAATTTTCTGCTACAATCATCGTTTCTTCAAAACTGCCTTTTGCTTTTGCTGGTATTTCTGCTATCGATATGGAGCGTTCCATTAAATAAGTATAAGTAAATGAAAATACGCCACCAAGTGCGGCTATTCCTATTGACCCTCCGAGTTCATATGACACTTCTTCTACTGAAGCTGCCATACCTGCTTTATCGTCATCAACGTTTGTCATGATTGCATTTGATGCTACAGTCATAGCTCCGCCTAATCCTAATCCTGCAATGCTAAGGAACAGTATTTGAATCCATAAATCATTGTGTAGAAATGCTGTGAATCCTACAATTCCGATTAATGAAATGAGTAAATTATAAATAAGTATTTTGATGCTATCAAATCGTGTTAAGATACTTCCCTGTACAATTGCCCCTACAAAAGCAGCTGCTGCCATAGACATTAAGACTAATCCTGCTTTTAATGGAGTCAGATTTAAAATTAATTGTAACCGTTGAGATAAAATCATTTCAAAGCCAATTAATATGGATGCTGAAGTAAATGCAGCTATCACACCTGATAAAAAGTATTTATTTTTAAATATATCTAAACTAATTAAAGGATTTGATAGTCGTTTTTGTCGACTAATAAATAATTTCAACGACCATAATCCAATCACTAATGTCAGTATAATCAGTACAATTGAAGGATTTTCTTTTGTGATTTCTTTTATAGCGTAGACTGTCCCAATAAGTCCTATCATAATGAGAATTGAACTTGTGATATCCCATTTTTTATCTTTATTGCCTTTAATATTAGGAATTTGTATATAAGCAATGATAATAACAATTATCGTAATAGGCACATTAATTAAAAATACTGAACCCCACCAAAATTTAGTTAATAATAAACCACCTATTAAAGGTCCTAATCCAGCACCTGCTGATGCAATAGAAGACCATATGCCTAGCGCAAGTGCTCTATCTTTTTTGTCATCAAAGACTTGTTTAATAATAGCAAGCGTTGACGGCATCATTGTTGCTGCACCAATAGCCAATATAACTCTAGCCATAATTAAAGTACCAGATGTTGGAGAAAAAGCTGCGACAACTGATGCTAAAGTAAAGATTACTAAACCAGATAAAAACATATTCTTATGCCCTACTTTATCGCCCAACGTACCTAAACCAGGTAAAAGCCCTGCTACAACTAAAGGATACGCATTTACAATCCATAATTTTTGAAAAGCACTCGCTTCCAATTCATACGTTATCGTAGGTAAAGCAGTATATAATACAGTCATATCAATAACGATCAAAAATAACGCACTAGAAACCAAAATTAACGAAAACCATTTATTAAATTTCATGATAAATCCTCCTTACTCAAATAATGGTAAGGTGTATAGTTACTATATAGTCAAACATAAACTTTTAATCGAATATATAAGGCTTTACGAGTGAATTATTGGTACAAAAACACTTAAAATTAGCGATATCTAAATTCATAGACCGTTCCAATATTTTTTTGTAATATTCTGACAAAAAACGGAGGAATAATCAGCATTTTTGACGAATAATTATATAAAAATCTAAGATATAATGTATAATGACAAAATTTATAGAAAAAGAGGTTAGCAATGTGGATACTTTAAAAGTGAACAAACGATTAATTATGACACCTGGACCTGTAAGTGTAGATCCACGTGTTTCTCAAGCAATGTCGAATTCTATACTCGGTCAATTCGATTATGAATTTGTAAATATCATGAATGAAACAATGTCATTAATTCGTCAGTCATTCTTAACAGAAAATAAATGGGCTTTCCCAATTGATGGAACAAGCCGTGCTGGCTTAGAAGCCGTTATATCAAATATCGTGAAACCTGGTGATGAAGTACTCGTACCTGTAATTGGTCGATTTGGTTATTTATTTACTGAACTCGTAACACGTGCAGGAGGTATCGTCCACAATATACATAAACCAATGGGCGAAGTCTTTGATCAAGCAGAAATTATTGAAGCTTTAGATGAATATAAACCTAAAGTACTTGCGATTGTACATGGTGAAACATCAACTGGAAGATTGCAACCTATCGATCAATTAGGACGTGCTTGTAAAGAGAGAGGTATCTTTTCAGTAGTAGATGCTGTCGCAACTTATCAAGGTATGGTTATTCCTGTAGATGAATGGGAACTAGACGCAGTCGTTGGTGGTGCTCAAAAATGTCTATCTATTCCTTCAGGTATTACACCGATTACATTTAACGAGCGTTTCAGCGAAGAAATTAATAAACGCAAACGTGTAGAATTAGGCATTCGCTCTAATGAATCTACCGAAAAAAAACATTTCATTAGCAGTAACTATCTAGATTTAACACAGTTACAAGACTACTGGAGCCCTAAACGCCTCAATCATCACACAGAATCTACAACATCTGTTTATGCATTATATACTGGATTAAAATTAGCACTATCAGAAGGCATTGAAGCACGTGCTAAAAGACACAGCTATCACCAAGAAGCTTTAAAAGCAGCTCTAAAAGCACTTGGATTAGAAATTTACGGTGACGAATCTAATGAGATGAAAATGGTCATCTGCGTTAAAATTCCAGAAGGCATCGATGATAATGCCTTTAGAAACGGTTTATTACAAAACTACGGCGTAGAAATTGCCGGATCATTCGGAGACTTACAAGGACAAATATGGAGAATTGGTATTATGGGTTACGGTGTTCAAAAACAAAACATCTTAACATTCTTATCAATCTTCTCAACATATTTAGTATCACACGACAGCCAGCAACACCTTAATGTAGCAGAGTCCATTAAGACATTATTAGACTATTATGAACAAAATGAAATCTAGCTCGCCAAGTTGAAATAAAGTAAAACACTTTCGTACAATTCATCTAACACGAATTGATACGAAAGTGTTTTTTTAGTTCTATTAACTATTTACAATTTAGAAATCTCATTACATATATTGATTTTACCGAATGATTACCATATTATATAAAAAATTACATTTTTAAGGGTGATGGAAATGATTTCAACAAAATGCTCATTAAAAGTTTTTAATTTTAGACATGTTAATAAACCTGGTACTTTGAAATTAGACAAACAGTCGAAAAAATTAATTTTCAAAGAAGATGGTATAGGAACAGAGTTTTCTTATATTTTGGACATTGTAAACATTAAAGAAAAAGAATTTAAAAAAGGTATTTTAAAAGAGCATATCAAAATTTTTTATGATAATGAGTGGTATAACTTCACAAACTTTACTGATGAAAATTATAGAATCATCAATAAAGAATTAGATTTATTATTAGCTTAGTACTAAAATAAATTCAATCCAAAAAAGTCTGAGACAAAGTTACTGTCTCAGACTTTTTTGGATTTTTAAATCGTTTCATCTTCTACAACTCTATTTTTAGATGCTGGGTATCCTACTATAAAGAACAGAATAGACATAACGATTAAGGCGATGATGCCTGATATCCAACTGTCTGTCGCATCGTGTAAATAACCAATAAAGAATGGTCCGATGGCAGCTATTAAATATCCGATAGATTGCCCGAATCCTGATAATGCGATACTTCCGTCACTTGTACGTGCACGTATAGAGAAGAATGTCATACATAAGCTAAAGCATGCACCCATACCCAAACCTGCGATAATAATACCGATTACGAGTAATACTAATGATTGCGTAAAGAACAAGCCAAATCCAACTAAGAATAGTATTGTGATGATCACAACTAATATACGTTGGTCTTTTAATTTAGACGCAATAATCGGGAATGTAAATGTCATTGGCACTTGTGAAAATTGGTTAAGCATGAGTAAATAACCTGCAGTTGATGGATCTAGACCTCTATCTACTAATATAGAAGGCACCCAAGCAACAACTGTATAGAATACCATTGATTGGAATCCCATCGTTAAGGCTACTAACCATGCTAATTTAGACTTCGTAATATTCAATTTTGTATGTTGATTTTGTGCTTCTGATAGTTTATCTTGGCGTTCGAGTTTAGCGCCTTTACTTGCTTTTGGAATCCATAAAATCAATGCGATAATTCCTAATACAATCCAAAAAGCAAGAGACAGTCTGAATCCTAATGGAGATTGAGACATAGGGAAGCTTAGTCCCCCACCTAATCCTGCAGTAAAGTTCATTGTCCCACTATAAATACCTGTTGCTAATCCAATTTGTAATGGAAAATACCATTTCACATAACTAGGTAATACAACATTACCAAATGCGATCGCAATACCTAGTAGAACTGTACCAATAATAAATAAATTAAAACCACCTGCAACACGTATGTACAAAGCAACAATTACTAATATCGTTGATAGTACGATTGTATTAGACATCGTCAAACGTTTAGTTACTTTAGATACTAATGGCGAAACGACTGCAAATATAATGAGTGGTATTGTTGTTAAAAAACCAGCAAGGCTGTTATTAATTTGCATAACATCTTTAATTTCATCAACTACTGGACCTACTGATGTTAGTGGTGCACGTAGCGTAGATGCGATAAATACAATCGCAATTATGATGCCCCAATTTTTTTGAATTCTATGTGTATTATAGGGTTCAATCATCTTATACCACCTTATTTCTAAAAATTTTTCTTATAAAATCATTACCGCAACATTAGATTAGTTTATTCATGTTGGATTATTTATATAATACGAGAGTCTGGAACAGCACTTTGTCCCAGACTTTTTTAATAGTATATCAGAGATATGATTGAGTGCAATGCTGCTTAATTGAGCGACTTGATCGTTAGCCAAAGGGGGATGGGTTTTTCTCCGGTTTATAAGGTTTAGTATGTCGGCTAACGATCTTGTTTCGTTTTCTTGGACGTTAGAATTTCTAACGATCTTGTTTCGCATTCTTGGACGTTAGCGCACCTCTTTTTTGCTTTTTTTAAAATTTTTGAGCCGCTAACAACCTTATTTAACTCACAATCAAATCCTTCATATTAACAAGAAACTGGTTTTGCTGAAGGATCTAATAAAATTCTTGTACCTGCTTTTCCTTCTAATGCATCAATTGCATCATCTAACGAACAAATAATAGCTTCTTTACCTGATTCTGCAAATTGAATAGCCGCTTCTATCTTAGGTAACATACTTCCTGCTGGAAATTGATCTTCTGCTACGTATTGTTTCGCTTCTTCAACTGAAATTGTTTTAAGCTTTTCTTCGTTTTCTTTACCGAAGTTCACGCACACATTTGGTACGTCTGTTAACATCATAAATGTATCTGCTTCAACTTGTTGCGCTAATTTCAAACCTGAACGGTCTTTATCGATAACAGCTTCTACACCTTTAATATCACCGTGTTCATCACGGTAAACAGGTATACCTCCGCCACCTGAAGAAATCACAATCGCTTGATTTATTAATTTCTTAATTTGGTTCACGCCATGAATAACAAGTGGTTCTGGAGAAGGTACAACACGACGGTATCCTCTACCAGCATCTTCTACCATGACAAAGCCATGTTCTTTTTCTAATCTTTTAGCTTCTTCTTCACTGAAGAATACACCAATTGGTTTAGTTGGATTATTAAATGCCTGATCATCTTTGTCTACTTCTACCATTGTTAATAATGTTAATACATCACTGCTAATACCTAAATCGTTTAAATGATTTTTAATGGCTTCTTCCATCATGTAACCGATAAATCCTTGAGATTCAGCACTACATGCGTTAATTGGAAGTGGGTTCACAATATCTTTCGCCGCTTCGTTTTGAGCGATAATATTACCGACTTGTGGCCCGTTACCATGTGTAATCACAATGTTATGCCCTTGCTTCTTCAATTCTACCATTTTACGTGTAGCAGACATCACGTTGTTATATTGATTATCGTATGACGCTTCTTGATTAGGTTGTAATATCGCATTACCACCTAGTGCAAGTACAACTCGCTTACCCATACGTCTCACTCCTTAATGTTAATGCTACATACATGCCATATAACGTGTCTCTTCCAGATGAAGAACCTACTTTTAAAAGTTGGTCTAGACGCGCGATTGATGGATCATGTTGTAGGTTAGAAATTTTTGAACTAAATTGACCTTGCAGAGCACATTTTAAAAATGTTTCGCCTACAAGTGTGGTTAGAGATGATTGCAGTAATATGTTTAATTGTTCTAAATGATTATTGTTAATAAAAGGATGGATAAAATGAATAAATAAAATACCTGTCAGCATATCATCTCCGGACGGTGTTAAACCTTGTCCTCTACCAATCAGATATCGGTATTGTTTCTCAACTTGTTCAGCATTTCCAAATTCTAATGCGTTTAATATGTGTTGCATCTTCTCTTTGTTAAAATCGCCTTGCTCATACATCTGAAAGTTATAAGCTGCGATATTTTCTTTAAGCTTTTGTATATCAGTCTGTTCCGAAAAGTCAGATGCCTTTAAAGTTGGAACATGCCAAACGAGTTGGCATGTCTTACTTATTTGAATAGCAGTAGGACCCACTACAATTTGTTGATTTAATTCGATTTCGTTAAATAAACTTTGCTTTGTTTGTGAATCGACTAATATACCAAAAGGAAATGTTCCATTTTCATCTGTACCTATAAAGATAAGATCATTCGATTCATTGACGATATTGAAGCCTTTATTAAATATGCTATGCACATAAAATTGTTTATGTTGTTCTAAATGTTTCTTAGCATTCTGTCCTATTACAGTTGCTTGTAGAATCACGCGTTAAATCCTAACTTTTTAGCATACGCTGTGATCGCTTTTTCGAAACATTCGATTGGTGGATGTACTGTACCTGCACCAATTTGTCCGTAACCAGCAATCTTATGCGCAATACCTGTATTGATAACAGGTGTAATGCCTGTTTCTACAACTTTACGTGCATCGATTCCTAAACAAGCCCCTTTAAAGTTCCATGTTGGGATCGCAAAGTTAGGGTTCTCACCAATGCAAATTTCAGTCATTTCATTACTAATTTGTAATGCATCATCAAATCCACCAGTACCAACAAATCTTGTAACAGCTGGTGCTGCAATCATTGCCATACCACCGACACCGATTGTTTCAGTAATCGCTGAGTCACCAATATCTGTATTCGCATCATCTGCTGAGTAACCTGTGAAATATAAACCTTGAGGTGTGTTAACAGGTGCTGTGAACCATTCGTCACCCATACCTGCAATACGTACACCGAAGTTCTCACCGTTACGACACATTGCTGTTACAACTGTTCCGTGTTCGATTTGACGAGCAGAGTCCATCATCGCTTTACCTGTAGCCATCGCGATATTTAAGAAGAATTGATCTGTATCAGCTAAGAATTGTAGTACTTCTGTACGTTTCTCAGGTTCTACATCTTCTAATGAAGCAATGATAGGTGTTACTTCTTTTAAGAATGCTAATGATGCTGCAATGTTACGTTGGTGGAATTCATCACCCATTGCGATTGCTTTAGCGATTAATACGTTAACGTTTAAGCCATCATCCATTTTTTGAAGAGCTTTACTTAATACTGGACCTAATACATCTTTCATCCAGTGTAGACGGTTTACAACTGTTTTGTTGTAAGCACCGAAACGTAATACAGCACCGATACCTTCGTTCATTTGACAGTATGCTTCATTACCTGATTCTCTATTTTCAACAACAAGTACAGGCATGTTAGCTGATGTAATACCACCCATTGGTCCAACAGCGTTAACGTGATGACAAGGAATGAACGTAATTTGTCCTTCTTCTAACAACTTACGTGCCGCTTCTTCGTTCTCAGCCCATCCTTCAAATAAAATTGCACCGACACATGAACCTTGCATAGGATCTGTCATGTTTTCATATTTGATTGGTGGTCCAGCATGTAATAATACATGTTCTTTAAGTTCTGGAATTTTAGATTTAGCAGGCACCACATCTACTAAAAATGGTGCTGCTGCGATCATCTTATCAATGACTGCTTGGTTAGCTTCATCTATTGTTTTATAAGCCATTTTATACTGTCTCTCCTTCGTAATTGTTTAAGAATTGAAGTACTTTCATTAATTTCTCGTCGCCACCTGCGATTGGTTGCCAGTTAAACTGAACAACTTGCGCATCATTAGCTTGAATAGCTTCTGTGAAACTCTTCAATCCGATATTAATCACACTTGGTTTCATATTAATTAAGTTCAAGACTTTTTCATCAACTGTTAAATCAACAGATTCTGCTTCGAATGATTTTGTTTCTAATTGTGGTTGTTCAACATCTTTACCAAGTAAATGAAGTGCTGTCGTCACCATTTGATTGTTTGTTTCACATACGATTGCGCCAGCTTCTTTTAAGATATTAACTTGTTTGTCGTAACCTTGATGGTCATGCTCAGTACCTACAACTGTAGCAAGAACTGCTAAACTGCGACCTTCTGATTGTGCTTTGTCTAACACTTTTTGAATCGTTGGCGCAAGTTCATTTGCCATGTCATCATGACTTCCGTATCCGATCACGTTATCTAACATAATAATAGCTGTTGATGGATCGTCTGCAGATTGTTCTAACATTTCGATACGTTTAGATGGGTCAATCATAGGATGAGGTCTACCTTGTGTATAAATATCATCACCTAAGTCGATAATTTCGTGGTGACCACCTTTATATGAAAAACCTTCTGGTGTTTCTGCATCTGAATTATCGCCTAAAGTATCTTTTAATAACATTGCTGCTTCAGAAGCAAGCGTTCCACCAGAGTAATAACCTTTAACGCCATCTTGGTTATCAGCAAATTTGATGTTAATATCTGATTGAATTACTGTGCTAAATTGAGGTGTTTCTCCATTTGAAAGTTGAACAGATACACGTGCCGCTTCTTCCAATGTATAAGCGTGGTGAATGTTTGCTTCTGTATATTCAGGTTTAGAACCTAAGAATAACGTTACGATTGGTTTTTCGATATTACGTAATAAATTCAATACTTTTTCTTCTACTTCTTTAGCGGGTGGCTTAGAAATAACTGTAATGACTTTCACTTTAGGATCCGCATTAAGTGCTTTAATACTGTCTAACATCGTAATCGCGCCTACTTCTGTAGATAAGTCACGGCCACCTGTACCGATAGCATTTGTAACACCTTTACCTTCACGGTCAATGATTGTTGTTACTTCTTGAATACCTGTACCTGAAGCGCCAACAACACCGATGTCACCTTCATTTACAGTGTTTGTAAATGCAAGTGGTAAACTATGAATAATACCTGTACCACAGTCAGGACCCATCACGAGTAAACCTTTGTCATGTGCCATTTCTTTCAAACGTACTTCGTCTTCTTTTGCTACGTTGTCGCTGAACATAAATACATTTAAGTTATTTTTCAATGCTGTTTCAGCTTCCATCGCTGCATATTGCCCAGGAATTGAAATCAATGCTAAGTTAGGATTGTTTGCTAATTCTAATGCACGGTTCCAATTTGAAGCTTCGTTTTGTTTTTGAGATTGGTCTTCACTTTCACCTTTCCCTTTCAATTCTGCTTCAACTTCTTGGTTTACTTCTTCAACTTTTTCTTCATTTTCTGTATCTACAACGATGATAATATCGTTTGGTTTCGCTACTTCTAATTCATCCGTACCTAATCCTGAAGATTTAAAAATATCTTTATTGGCAGGTGTTCCCATCATAATGGATACTTGGTTAATACCATCAATAGCAGATAATTTATTCGATAATAACATTAATACAATCGAATCTTGGTAAGTGTTTTCTTTAATAATTGTGTGTAACATACTATTCCTCCGTTATTATTCTGCAAATCTATTTTTTCCGTGATAACGATCAAAGTGCACATCGTCTGAAACTAAGTAGTTGTATATATCATCAACAATTTCAATACCTTCTTCGTCGTATTTTTCACTACGTAATCGGCCACGTTCACCAGGATAGAAAATTTCTCCATATCCTTGTGCTGCTGGTTGTGCTTTTAATTCATCAAGCATTGTTGAAATATTTGATTTAAATTGGTCTAAGTCTGTGAAGAATGCCGGATTAATCACGACATGTAATTGGCCTAAGTCACGGCCTTTCGTTAAATCTTTGTACATTGATGAAACATGTACACCATGTGGTACACCTAGTAAACTACCTGATAGAATATCAACCATCATCATAAGGCCATACCCTTTAGGTCCTGCAACTGGGACAAGTGCATGAACATCTCTTGCATTTGTCGTTGGTTCACCGTTCGCATCTACTGCCCATGTATCAGGGATCGATTGATTTTTCGCTCTTGCATCTAGCACTTTACCCCATGCTTGAACGGTCGTTGCCATATCAAATGTAATAATACGATCATCGTTTGATGGTGCACTAAATGCAATAGGATTTGTTCCGAAATATGGTTCAGTACCGCCGAATGGCACAACCATTGGATCTGATTGGCACATACTTAAACCGACCATATTCTCTTTAGCTGCCATTTCTACAAAGTAACCTAACGCACCGCTATGTGAAATGTGCTTAACACCAACAACGGCAACGCCATTTTCTTTAGCCATCTCGATTGCTTTTTCCATCGCTTGTTTAGCCGCTTGATGACCAGGACCATTATCTCCTTCAAATATAGCTGTTGATGAACCCGTTTGTTCGAATTGATAATTCGGATTGGCTGTTATGCCACCTTTAGCAATTCGCTCAGCATAGTACTCTACTCGTACTGCACCATGTGAATGAATACCTCTATGATCCGCAAATGTTAATACGTCTGCTACATCTTCTGCAGCACCTTCGTTTAAGCCCGCTTTAGCTAATTTATTCTTCATTAAATCAAATAATTCTTTCTTTGAAACACGCATATCTTAACCTCCTTATTACTCGAATAGTGTAATTTATATACATAAAATCATGATTTTAGCCGTAAAAAAAGAAGGTACTCAAGACGTACGATATTAAATGTCGACAGTCGTCATTTATAACATTCAATTGTCTCTTTCACTTCTTCTCAGCTATTTAATAAATGTCATCAGATATTAAATACTCATAAATACTTTCGGCAATCGGTATGCCACTTTCTTTGTAGCGTTTTTTAACGTCCTCTTGAATTTCACCTGGGTAATAAACTTGATCAAAGCCTTTAGCCGGTTTAATATCATGAAGTTCATCAACCATTTCAGAAACGTGTATTAAAAATTGTTCTTCATCACCAAAATATGCTGGATTAATGACGATATGAAATTGTCCTAATCTACGATACTGACTTAAATCTTCATACATTGATGTAACATGCTTTCCGAAAGGTAAACCTAACAAGCTACCTGCTAGAATATCTACCATCATCATCAATCCATAACCTTTAGGACCCGCGACTGGTAAGAGCGCAGCGACTTCAAATGGATCTGTCGTTGGCTCACCTTGTTTGTCTACTGCCCAAGTGTCTGGAATGGATTTGTTTTTAGAACGTGCATCTAAGATTTTTCCCCAAGCTTGCACGGTTGTTGCCATATCAAATAATATCGGTTCACCATTTTTACGTGGTGCTGCAAAAGCAATTGGATTTGTACCGAAGTATGGTTCTGTACCACCAAATGGTACAACCATTGGATCTGACTGACATACTGTTAAAGCGACCATACCTTCTTTTGCCGCTTGTTCAGCAAAGTAACCAATCGCACCACTGTGGCCCATTTCTTTAATACCGACCATGCCGATACCACTTTCTTTAGCTAACTTGATCGCTTCTTCCATTGCTTCATAAGCAACATAGTGACCAACTGCATTATCTCCAAAGTAAGTACCTGATGATGGACCTGTCTTTGTGAATGTTAATTCTGGATTCAAATTGTATCCTTTTTTTGCAGTACGTTCTGCGTAATATTGTGTACGCACAGAACCGTGTGAATGAATGCCACGCTCATCTGCAAATATCATCAAATCTGCTGTCTTATCAGCATGTTGTTCAGATAAACCTGCATTTGTCAGTTTGTCTTTAAATAACTGGCGCAGCTTTCCACGTTCTACGTATACTAATCCTTCTTCTGCCATTCTTAACAACCTTCCTTAAATTTCGATATCTCTATTTGCATCTTTAGAGTAAATATAAGCGAATGGTTCGTCTAAGCCTACAGCGTAAGTTGCTTGTGGTGCATAAGCGCCCATAAAGATGTAATCACCTTTATCAACTGGTTGCCATTCGTTATCTAAGTTGTACATACCGCGACCACTTAATACATAAGCACCGTGTTCTTGAACGTGTGTTTCAATATATCCGTGTGAAGCACCTGGTTTAAATGACAAGATATGAATGTTCATGTCATATGCTAATTCTTTAGGTAATAAATCAAGAATTGTAACTTCTTCCATACCTTCATAAGGTGCTTGAACCATGTCATTCACATTTCCAGTTACAACTTCTGGCGTGAATCCTTCTAAAGGTTGGTAACGTTTTTTATATAAGAATACGCGGCTATCATTGTTTTGATTGCTGTTTTCAAAAGTCATAACTTTATGACTTGGTACGTATAAGTATCCACCAGCTGTTAATTCATATTTTTTGTCATCTGCATATGCGTTGATTTTACCGTATTCAACGTAAATAAATGTTTGAACACCGTCTCCACCAAAGCCTTGTCTATTTCCGCCTTGATTTTTTAATGTTACTAAGTAGTCTACAAAGCGAGCACCTAGTCTTGGTGAACCTAAAATTGTAACGTCGCAATCTTCGAAACCTGGTACAACATTGTTTACTAAGCCGTCTGGTGTAATAACTGCATAGTTGTCTTTCTTAATAACTGAACGTGTTTCTAATAGTCCTTCTCTATAACCTTGATTATGATTAATGTAACCCATGATCAATACTCCTTTTCTCTATCTCTATTTTTTAAAATTTATTTATTCTTGATAAGCAAGTTCATATAATACTTGTTTCAATACTTCGATACCTTTTACTAAATCTTCAACATTTGTCTCTTCTTCAACGTTGTGACTCACACCATTTATAGATGGCACAAACAACATAGAAGTTGGTACATATTGTGCGAAGATTTGTGAATCGTGACCTGCACCAGAAGACATCAGTTTCCAATCTGATTTGCCAACGACTGTTTCAGCAGCACATTCGATTGTCTTAACTAAATCTTCATTCATTAAGGTTGGTGCTTCGTCCATCCATAAATCAATATCGTGTTGAACGCCTTCTTCTTCAGATACGCGTTTAATACATGCATCGATTTCTTCAGCAAATTGATTTAATGTATCTTGGTCAATGTGACGACAATCGATTGAGAATGTCACTTCACCTGGCACAACATTTACGGTATTTGGTACTGGGTCGACGCGACCAAATGTTAATACTAATGGATCTCCTAATTCTCTTGCATGTTCTGTCAATTGTGTCGCGATTTTACTAAATGTGATGACAGCATCTCTTCTTAAGCCCATTGGTGTCGTACCTGCATGGTTTGCTTCACCTTTTAAATTAACTGTATAACGTTTTTGTCCAACGATACCGTTAACGACACCAATTGATTTTTGTTCTGTTTCTAACACTTTTCCTTGTTCAATATGAACTTCGATAAATGCTTTAATGCCACTGTAGTCATTGTCTTCTTTACGATAATCAAATCCTACTTCACGCATAGCATCTTTAAATTGAATACCTTCAGCATCAGCAATTGTATCTACATCGTCTTTACCTGTTAAGTTGAAGAAGTTCTTACTACCCCAGAATGCAAATGGGAAGCGACTGCCTTCTTCTTCTGCTAAAGCTAAAATTTCTAAAGAACGTAATGGTTGTCCGTATTCTGCTTTCAATGATTGCATCGCTACAAGTGCTGCTAATACACCGAATTGACCATCTAAATGGCCACCTTCAACAACTGTATCAATATGAGAACCAGACATAATCGTTTCTTCTGGGTATTTACTACCTTCAATACGACCTCTTAAGTTACCAATGTCATCGAATTGTGCTTCAAATCCTTCTTTATCTAATGTTTCTTTTAATGCGCGAACAGCGTTTGACCATTCTTTTGAATAAAGTAAGCGTGTAATACCGCCACCTGTCAAACCTCCAAATGAAGTAAACTGTTTATCTAGCGCTTCGAAAGAAGAACGGATGTCCATATAATTCATCTCCTTTTCATGTCAATTACTATTATAAGCGGTTACATTTTTGTTATCATTCACAAAACATACAATAATTCGCTTTACTTTTATATGTTTTATACAAATACGACCTAAATTTAATTTGAGATACTATGATTAGGAAAATATATCTTCTAGGAGGCTCAGTTGTTTTGACTCAAAATCATTCAATGTGTTTAACAAATGATAGTTTTCAATTACCCTATACCATCATCGAATCTAAAAATGAACACCCTCAAGGGGTTATCATGTACTTTCATGGTGGCGGGTTAATTTTTGGTCAACGTGATGACTTACCACAAACGTATATAGATATTTTGACAGAGTCCTACCATCTTGTACTCGTTTCTTATCGATTGGCACCAGAGAGCCCGATTGATACGATTATCTCAGATGCATTAGCTCAATACGATGAAATCAGTGCCTTATATGAGGCATTACCAATCTATACGTTTGGTCGTTCAGCTGGTGGTTTCTTAAGTTTAATGGTTGCACGTTATCGTGAAGTTGCAGGCATTCTTGATTTTTATGGCTATTCACGAGTTCATGTCCCTGGATTTTTAAGACCGAACGCACAATACCAAGCTTTATCAACTCAAATTACACCAGCGATATTAAATCAACTTATACAACCTAATCCATTAACTTTTGGCTCATTACAAACGAGATACCCGATTTATTTATATGTTCGTGGCCAAGCGAAATGGTTATCTTATTTAGGTATTCAATCATCAACAGCAAGTGCATATAATATTTCGCCTAAAGAATTAAAGCAATTTCCACCGACTTTCATTGTACATTGCAAAGGTGACCCAGATGTTCCGTATAGTGAAAGTGAACATATTTACCGCCAAATTGAGCATAGTCATTTAGAAACGCTCGATTTAGACCAACATGATTTTGATCGTGAAGTAACACCAACAAGTATTTCACTGTATAAACAAGCCGTACAATTTTTAAGTCAATCATCAAACTTAATTCAAGGGGGATAAATGATGAACATTCAAAATGTCATGGAAAATTTAGAAACATTTAATCAATTTGCGCGTAATCCTGAAAATGGTGGTATTAACCGAATTGCCTTTACACATTCAGAACGTATAGCAGCACTTAAATTCTCAATGCTTTGCCAAAAAGCTGGTCTAGATGTCTACTTTGATTTCTTCGGAAATGTTATTGCGCGTCGAGAAGGTAAAAATCCAGACCTTAAACCAGTCGTATTAGGTTCTCATATAGATACGGTTAAAGACGGCGGGCAATATGACGGACTACTTGGTGTTGTTGGTGCGTTGGAAGTTGTTGAATATTTAAATAAATATCAAATAAAAACGGATCATCCCATTATTATCATTGCTTTTGCTTGTGAAGAATCTACAAGATTTAATGAAGCGACATTAGGTAGTAAATATCTCACAGGCAATATGACGAAAGAAGATATGAAATATATTAAAGATAACGACGGGAATGTACTTTATGATATTGTCGCACCACTTGCTCAAGACATGCATGGTAAAGCAGCATTATTTGAAAGAAACAATATTAAAGCATTTTTAGAATTACACATCGAGCAAGGTCCTATTTTAGAGAAGAAACATAAAGATATCGGCATCGTGACAGATGTAGCAGGTCCGCATCGTTTTAAATTAAAAATTCAAGGCGTGACGAGTCATTCAGGTTCAACACCTATGCCAATGAGAATAGATGCACTGACAACATCCGCAGAAATCATCTTAAAAATCGAAGAAATTGGACGTGCTTATCATGATAAAGGAATTGTGACAACAGTCGGTTATGCAGATGTATATCCAAATACAATGAATGCCATACCAGGAGAAGTCACACTTTTAATAGACATTAGAGGTAAGAATGAAGCCGTACGAGAACAAGTCGTTGATGAAATCACATCACACATTGAACGCATAACAGATCATCGCAATGCACATTCTGAATTGGAAGATTTAGGTCAAGATGCACCACGCAGTTTCAATCATAAAATTGCACAAATCAACGAAGACAACTGTCAGCAATTAGGATACACATATAATTATATGTACAGTGGCGCAGGACATGATGCTATGATCATCGCACCCATATGTCCAACAAGTATGATCTTTATACCATGTAAAGAAGGTATTAGCCATTCACCAAAAGAATCCGTCACAGCAGACCAAATCGAAAAAGGCATTAACCTCCTCATACAAACAACAATCGAACTAGCCAAGCTCGACACCGTGTTGGAGTAGGATATTGAGGGGGATTGATGAGGGATGTGAGTTTACTAGTATTTTAACTCACATGTTGGGCTATCTCTTGGCTTTACTCTTCACTTAAGCCACGACTTGGGCTATCTCTTGGCTTTACTCAATACTTAAGCCACGACTTCAGCTATCACTTGGCTTTACTCAATACTTAAGCCACGACTTCAGCTATCACTTGGCTTTATTCATCACTTAAGCCACGACTTCAGCCATCTCTTGGCTTTACTCAACACTAAGCCATGACTTCAGCTATCTCTTGGCTTTACTCAATACTTAAGCCACGACTTCAGCTATCTCTTGGCTTT
>NZ_PPQD01000029.1 GCF_002901825.1 Mammaliicoccus sciuri
CATCATTTAAGCCACGACTTCAGCCATCTCTTGGCTTTACTCAATACTTAAGCCATGACTTCAGCCATCTCTTGGCTTTACTCAATACTTAAGCCATGACTCCCACTATCTCTTGGCTTTACTCAACACTTAAGCCATGACTTTCTCAATCTCTTGGCTTTACTCAATACTTAAGCCACGACTTCAGCTATCACTTGGCTTT
>NZ_PPQD01000030.1:0-1021 GCF_002901825.1 Mammaliicoccus sciuri
AAGCCAACTGATAAAGATGGTGACGGTAAGCCAGATATCTCAACTCCGAAGGATTCAAACTCAGATAGTGATTCTGATTCTAACTCAGACAGTAGTTCTGATAGCCAATCTGATAAAGATTCTGGTTCAGACACTAACAGTGGTTCTAACTCTGGTACTGATAGTACTTCTGATTTAGACTCGAACTCTGATTCAAATAGCGATTCTGGTTCTAACTCAGACAGCAGCTCTGATAGTCAATCTGATAAAGATTCTGATTCAGACACTAACAGCGGTTCTGACTCTGGTACTGATAGTACTTCTGATTTAGACTCGAACTCTGATTCAAATAGCGATTCTGGTTCTGATTCAAACTCTGATAGTAACTCTGATTCTGAGTCAGACAAAGACACTGACGGAGATGGCATCCTTGACAAAGATGATAACGATATCGATGGTGATGGCGTAAGTAACGAAGATGAAAAACTTATCGGTACTAATCCAACAAACCCTGATACCGACGGTAATGGTGTAAACGATGGGGACGAAGATTACGATAGTGACGGTATTCCAAACAAAGATGAATCTAATCCTAAATCTGATAAGCCAACTGATAAAGATGGTGACGGTAAACCCGATATCTCTACTCCGAAGGATACTGACGGAGATGGCATCACTGACAAAGACGATAACGATATCGATGGCGACGGCGTTAATAATAAAGACGAAGAAGCTAACGGTACTGATCCAACAAACCCTGATACTGACGGTAATGGTGTAAACGATGGGGACGAAGATACTGATGGTGATGGTATTCCGAATAAAGATGAATCTGATCCTACTTCTGATAAAGTAACGGATAAAGATGGCGACGGTAAACCTGATATCTCTACTCCGAAGGATACAGACGGAGATGGCATCACTGACAAAGATGATACTGATATCGATGGCGACGGCGTTAATAACAAAGACGAAGAAGCTAACGGTTCTGATCCAACGAACCCTGACACTGACGGTAATGGTGTAAACGATGGGGACGAAG
>NZ_PPQD01000030.1:1031-1578 GCF_002901825.1 Mammaliicoccus sciuri
GGACGGCGACGGCATCACTGACAAAGATGATACTGATATCGATGGTGATGGCGTAAGTAACGAAGATGAAAAACTTATCGGTACTGATCCAACTAACCCTGATACCGACGGTAATGGTGTAAACGATGGAGACGAGGATCACGATAAAGATGGCATTCCGAATAAAGATGAATCTAATCCTAAATCTGATAAGCCAACTGATAAAGATGGTGACGGTAAACCAGATATCACAACTCCGAAGGATACGGACGGAGATGGCATCACTGACAAAGATGACACTGACATCGATGGTGATGGCGTAAGTAACGAAGATGAAAAACTTATCGGTACTGATCCAACTAACCCTGATACCGACGGTAATGGTGTAAACGATGGAGACGAGGATCACGATAAAGATGGCATTCCGAATAAAGATGAATCTAATCCTAAATCTGATAAGCCAACTGATAAAGATGGTGACGGTAAACCTGATATCTCTACTCCGAAGGATACGGACGGAGATGGCATCCTTGACAAAGATGATAACGATATCGATGGTGATGGCGTA
>NZ_PPQD01000030.1:1588-2330 GCF_002901825.1 Mammaliicoccus sciuri
GGCCAGATATCACAACTCCGAAGGATTCAAACTCAGATAGTGATTCTGATTCTAACTCAGACAACAGCTCTGATAGTCAATCTGATAAAGATTCTGATTCAAACGCTAACAGTGGTTCTAACTCTGGTACTGATAGTACTTCTGATTTAGACTCGAACTCTGATTCAAATAGTGATTCTGGTTCTAACTCAGATAGTGACTCTGATAGCCAATCTGATAAAGATTCTGATTCAGACACTAACAGTGGTTCTGACTCTGGTACTAATAGTAATTCCGATTCAGGCGCTAACTCTAATATTGGTTCGGATTCTAACTCAGACAGCAGTTCTGATAGCCAATCTGATAAAGATTCTGGTTCAGACACTAACAGTGGTTCTAACTCTGGTACTGATAGTAATTCCGATTCAGGCGCTAACTCTAATACTGGTTCTGATTCTAACTCAGACAGCAGTTCTGATAACCAATCTGATCAAGATTCTGACTCAGACACTAACAGTGGTTCTAACTCTGGTACTGATAGTACTTCTGATTTAGACTCGAACTCTGATTCAAATAGCGATTCTGGTTCTAACTCAGACAGCAGCTCTGATAGTCAATCTGATAAAGATTCTGATTCAGACACTAACAGCGGTTCTGACTCTGGTACTGATAGTACTTCTGATTTAGACTCGAACTCTGATTCAAATAACGATTCTGGTTCTAACTCAGACAGCAGCTCTGATAGTCAATCTGATAAAGATTC
>NZ_PPQD01000030.1:2340-316373 GCF_002901825.1 Mammaliicoccus sciuri
GACATGGACTCAGATTCTAACAATGATTCTGGTTCTAACACTGACAGCAGTTCTGATAGTAACTCTACTTCAGATAACAACAGTACATCTGACTCAGACTCTAATTCAGTTTCTGATTCAAACAGTACTTCTGATAGTGACAGTAACTCAAGCTCAACTTCAGATGGTAACACTGATAGTAGTTCCGACTCTAACAGTACTTCAAATTCTAGCTCTGATTCTGATTCAGACAAAGATACTGATGGAGATGGAATCCCAGATAAAGATGACAACGACATCGATGGTGATGGTGTAAGCAATAAAGATGAAGAATTAATTGGTACTGACCCAACTAAAGCTGATACTGATGGTAATGGAATTCCTGATGGTGACGAAGACTTTGACAAAGATGGTATTTCTAATAAAGATGAATCTGATCCTAAGTCAAATACACCAACAGATAAAGACGGTGACGGTAAACCTGATATTACTACACCTAGTCAAGCTGCATCAAATGATCCTGCGTATGGTAAAGATTCAACTCCAGTTAAACCTGGTACTGAGGCTAAAATACCTCAATCTGGTGATAAAGAATTACCACCTGGTACGAAGTTCGATGTTCCTGCAGACAAAGTTCCAAGTGGTTGGACTGTAACTGTAGATCCTAATACTGGTGATTTAACAATCGTTCCACCGAAGGATGTAACACCTGGTACTCAAGTTGATATTCCAGTAACTGTTACTTACCCTGATGGTTCTACTGAAGTTACTTCAGCTAAAGTTGTTGTTGAAAAACCTGCTGACAAACCTGCTGGTAAGACTCAAGCTGACGACAATTCACCTGGATATGGTTCTAAGAATCAAGGTCCTACAACAGTTAAACCTGGTACATCTACTCATATCCCACAATCTGGTGATAAAGAGTTACCACCTGGTACGAAGTTTGAAGTACCTTCAGACAAAGTTCCAAGTGGTTGGACTGTAATTGTAGATCCTAATACTGGTGACATCACAGTAATTCCACCTAAGGATGTAACACCTGGTACAAAAGTTGATATCCCAGTAACTGTTACTTACCCTGATGGTTCTAAACAAACTGTAACTGTTGGTGTAGTAGTTGAAAAAGCTTCTGATAGCACAGATGCTGGTTCTAACAATATGTATGGTATGGATAGCAAAGCTACTGATCATCATGCTGGACATATGGCACAAACTGAACAACAACAAAACACTAACGGTACAGAAAGTTCTAAAGCTAACATGATGAATAAAGGAAACAATACTCAAGCAAATGTATTACCAGACACTGGTGAAACACCTGCTGAAAATGCTACTTTATTCGGAAGCTTATTCGCAGGACTTGGCTCATTATTCTTATTTGGTCGTCGTAAAAAAGAAGAAGAACAATAAAATATAATGAGTAATGAGGGTCTGGAACTTTAATGTTCCAGACTCTTCATTTTTAATTTTAATTAAATGATCATTTTTATATTTGTCTATACATATTTGAATACAGATTGAAAAAAGATTTATATACATATATTGAAGTTGAAAGGAATGAAAGCACGTGAATATTAAAGAGCAAATCAAGCGTATAATAAATGATCATTCAGATTATGAAAGATTATTTATAAGTATTGGCTATCCTAAAGTTAAAGCCGTTGTTAAAAGCTTTAAATTATCGAACAAGAACCAAATGATTAAATTTATAGAAACATATCGTAAGAAGAGTGGTAAAGCAGCTAAATGGATTAAAATTGATATTGTGACATCTGTTGAAGACATTCCATTTGATGAATTAAAAGAAGATTTGATCCATACAACTAGAAATCATGTTGAGTATGGTTTTACATTAGATTACAACTGGAACCTTGCATTTTTACCAGAAGAAATAAATAGCAATGCTTTTATTAGACCTACAAATGAGAAAGGGATATTCATACTTTCTGAGAAAAATATCAATCATTATTTAAGAAAGTATAAGAAGAATTACAATTTATATTTACACAAAGATTATGCAGGCAAAGTAGTTCAGAAATTCTATACAAAGAGTTTCTATATCGAAGATGAACAGGTTATAAATTTAGAACAAGAAGGCTATAAGAAAGGGTTAAGACCAGTAGATAATCTTCCAGTTGAAATTGATCGTATGATTCAAACGAATACAGATTATTTGATGAATCTTATACAAGATAATGGTAAGTATCATTATGGCTATTTTCCACACTTTGATATCAATATCAACGCTTATAACAACCTATGTCATAGTTCAACAACATATGCGTTTATTAAATCATTATCTTATTTGAAGAAGAATGTGAGTATTGCTAAGAAACCAATAGATTACATTATTAAACATTATTTATATAAACACGAAGGTGCAACATATGTATTTGATGATACAAACTATATAAATGAAATTAAATTAGGTCAAAATGCTGCATTTATACTAGCTGTATGTGGTTATATACAATACGGTCGTTCGAATAAGAAGTATTTAAAAGCAGCTCAAAATGTTGCGAAAGGCTTAGTAAACATGATTGATGAGAATGGGGAAACAACCCATGTGTTAAACTATCCAGATTTAACAGTTAAAGATTCATTTAGAGTGATTTATTACGAAGGTCAAGCAGCACTAGCGTTATTAAAATTATATCAACTTGATCAAAAGGAAGAATGGTTAAATGTAGCAAAATTACTTTATGAAAAATTTATTCGAAAATCATATTGGAAACACCATGACTATTGGTTAAGTTATAGTACAGAAGTATTGATTCAAGTAGAACCAGAAGAAAAATATTATCAAT
Organism: Mammaliicoccus sciuri; assembly: GCF_002901825.1. Lineage (GTDB taxonomy): Bacteria > Bacillota > Bacilli > Staphylococcales > Staphylococcaceae > Mammaliicoccus > Mammaliicoccus sciuri. The sequence continues at coordinate 5,127 of NZ_PPQD01000030.1, forward strand.
TTGCTTTTCAAAATTTAGGAGAACATTTGAATAACGTACAACAACGTCAATCTACAGATCCATTATTACTAGGCATGTTAATGGCTACATATAATATAGTAGAAAGTGCGAAACAACGTGACAAAACTGACTTGGTTGAACAATTTATAGACGTTGATCTATTGATAGATACGATTCACAGAAGAGCAGATTATATGAGAACAGGTTATTTTTATCCTGAAGTTGCAATGTATTTCCAAAATCCAGAGCGCATATTAGAAGCATTCTATATTAAACATGAAGGTTATCGTGTCGAAATAGATGATATCGAACATTACTTAACAAGTTATGTAGAGTATTTAAAAGTATTCAATCAATAAGAAAATCCTACCTTTTCCATTGTAATGGAGTAGGTAGGATTTTTATTGGATTTGTATGAAATTATTCGCTAATCTTACCATTTCTATACATTGATTTAGCAATGTAACCAAATGGTACGTTAGATAATGTTGTGAGCAGTTTTAAGAAGTATGTCGTAAAGAATATTTCAAATACAACATTGTTCGGTAAGTTACCATAAAACGCAATCAATACAAAAATTGCTGTATCTACAATTGAACTTACAACTGTACTTCCATAAGCTCTTATATAGAAGGTTCTATCTGATGAGAATTTCTTCTTAATTAATGTGAATAGTAATACATCTAAATGTTGACCAATGATATATGCAATGATGGATCCAAGTGCAATTCTTGGTACAATATTAAAGATTGTTTCAAGCGCTTCTTGAGAGATATCTTCCTGTGCAGGAATAAACGCTAAAGAGCACTGTAATAATATAACCATGACGATTACTGAAGAAAATCCAAGCCAAACTGCTTTTCGTGCTTGTTTTCTACCATAGATATCGTTTAATATATCTGTTGCAAGATAAATTGATGCGAACATAACATTTCCAAGTGTTGCACTAACTGAAAAGAGTTCTACTGTTTTAATAACCTGTATATTTGCTATAATAGTACCTATAGCAACCCAAACAAACAGACCAGTCTTCCCAAAAATTCTGTATAGAACGAGCATCAATATAAATGTAACGAAGAAAGTTCCAATACCTATTAATTCATTATACATAACTTTGTTCCTCCTAAATTTTGATATAGCGGGTGTTTAGAAACCGCGATAATCGAACTTATCTATTATACGGCTCAAAGTTATAAAAATCAATAAGCTTTATCGTAAACAATTTGTATGATGAATGTTATAATAACGGTCTAGTAAGGGAGTGACACTCATTTTAGCACAAGAAGAGAAACAAGCAATTAAACAAATAGACCAATTGATGGAAACATACTGTAAAGGGTGTTTATTAAAGACGCACTATAGGGAAACAAAAGGTAAACATCAAGCCCATCAGTATTGTATATCGGAATGTTCTATCGGTATACGCATTAAACAATTAGGTAACAAGTTGCAATAAGGAGGATATTATGGAAATTGTTAGAGTTGAACCGACACCAAGCCCAAATACGATGAAAATCGTTTTATCATTTAAGAAAGAAGATAGGTCTTCAAATACTTATACTGAAGTGAATGATCATAATCCAGAATTCATTAACCGTATTCTTCAATTAGATGGTATTAAATCTGTATTCCATGTTATGGACTTTATCGCTGTAGATAAACGTCCAAAAGAAAACTGGGATACTTTACTTAAAGATGTTACATCAGCCATCTCAGGTTCAGATCAAGAAGGGGACTTTGCTGAAAATCAAGTAAATGAACATTTCGGTGAAGTAAAAGCTGAAGTCTTAAAGTTTAAAGGTATACCTTATCAAATTAAATTAACAACTCAAGAAGAAGAAAAACGTAAACAACTTCCTGAAATTTATATTGATAGTATGCTAAAAGCAACGAAAGACTCAGATAACGTTGTCTTTTTAAGAAAATGGGAAGATTTAGGTGTACGTTACGGCGAAGTAGAGGAAGTATTAGCAACCGTTCAAGAAGAAATATTAGCTTTGTACCCTAAAGAGAAATTAGAGGCTTTAGTTGAAGAAGCTTTAACAAGTGACATTACCATTCCTGAAAAGCAATTTGTACATGTTGATAAAGAAACGTTTGAACAAGAAGAGGATTGGAAAGTAAAATTAAGAATGTTAAATGACTTTCCAACACCAACAGAAGACGATTATCCATTATTAGATGTCGCGTTAAATGATGAAAAGCCTCAAGTACGTAGAATGGCAATCGTGCTATTAGGTATGATTGAATCAAAAGAAACATTACCTTATTTATATAAAGGTATGAAAGATAAAGTTGTTTCTGTTAGAAGAACAGCTGGTGACTGTCTAAGTGATTTAGGTTTTAAAGAAGCGTTACCAGTAATGATAGAAGCATTAGAAGACCCTCAGAAAATTGTAAGATGGCGTGCAGCTATGTTTATATTTGATGAAGGTGATGAAACTGCATTAGAAGCATTGAAAAAAAGACAAGACGATCCAGCATTCGATGTTAAATTGCAAGTACAAATGGCAATTGAAAGAATCGAAAATGGTGAAGAAGCATTAGGTTCTGTTTGGAAACAAATGGCTAATAGAAAGAAAGAGGGATAAAATATGAATGCATATGAACAATACATGAAAGAACTCGCTCAACCAATGAGAAGTGAATTAACTGGACAAGGCTTTGAAAGTTTAGAATCAGCAGAGTCAGTTAAAGAATATATGGAGAACGCACAACCGAATGAAACAACATTTATCGTCGTAAACTCTGTATGTGGATGTGCAGCTGGTTTAGCACGTCCTGCAGCTGTTACAGTATCCCAACAAAATGATAAAAAACCTTCTAGAATTGCTACAGTATTTGCTGGACAAGATAAAGAAGCAACTGAAACAATGAGAGAATATATCGCACAAGTACCATCAAGTCCATCTATGGCATTATTTAAAGGTAATGAGCTTAAATACTTCATGCCACGTGAACATATTGAAGGAAGAGATATTCAAGAAATCTGTTTGGATATTAAAGACGCTTTTGATGAATACTGTGACTAATATTCGTATCACAACTGCCGTTAGAACAAATGCATCTCTCTACAAACAAGTAGAAGATGCATTTTCTGTGTTATCTCAATTAGAATCCATACAGAATGTTCAAATCATAAAGCGAAGAAAATTAACGATTAATCAATTGTTTCAACGAGATACGACACCATTAATTGTATTTGAAAGTAGTGGACCTAAACTATATTTCACGCCAGATACACCAATATATTTTCATTTAGATACTGTCAAAGTTAAATTGCATATGATGAAACAACATAAGATGCCCGTACTAATTGAAATGTTAGATGAAATAACAACAGACTTTAAAACATTTAATTTCATAGATGGCACAATGGGATTTGGGCGAGATACTTATTTAATATTAAAGCATTATCAACAAGCAAATGTATATGCAATAGAACAAAATCCACTTATCCATTATGTTATTTCTGAAGGCATGAAACGCTATTTAACAGAAGATGAATTAAGACGAATCCATTATATAAATGATGATTATCACAATTGGATCAAACAACATCCCGAATTGATCGACATCTTATATTTAGATCATATGTTTGAACAGACACTTGATGAAGACGATAGAATGGGGGAACTTTCACGCAATATTGAAATACCTTCAGAAATCAAAAGTGTATCTCACTTCAAATATTTAATCGTAAAAGCACATTATAAAAGCGAGATTTTTAAACAGTTTAATACGATACAATGTATTAGGAAAAGTACTAAAACACATTATGGACTGAAAATAAATCAAGATTATAAATATGAGTGATGGTGGAGAATAATATAAGAAAGTCTTCGTGCGCTATGGCCTGTTTTAGTGCCTAGTCGCACGATATCTTTGAGTCTTCGTGCGCTTACATTCTTAATTTAAACATCACTTAATTCTATACCATTATATACAAAAACTGGGACAATCTCTTGTCCCAGTTTTTGTATATTACCCCTTATTTATACTATTCTGTAATGCACATACTGATCATATAGCATAATAATAAGAAAAAGCCTAAAGTAGCAAAAATTTCATTCATTGAAATAGCCTCCTTCGTTTTGTTAGCACTTTGTTCATTTATAACCATTATACCTAATAATCTGGAAATTTTCTATATTATATCAGTAGTAAATTATCGCTAATTTCGTTAATATAGTAACAGGAGAATATTAAAAAGAGGTGCTCAAATGAATAACTTTGATAAAGCGTATCACGATTTATGTAAAAGGGTATTAGAAGAAGGCGAGAATAAGGACGATAGAACGGGTACGGGTACGATTTCTATATTTGGTCACCAAATGAGATTTGATTTATCTGAAGGTTTTCCGTTATTAACAACTAAAAAGGTTTCTTTTAAATTAATTGCAACAGAGCTTTTATGGTTTATTAAAGGCGATACAAATATAAGGTATTTATTACAATATAAGAATAACATATGGAACGAATGGGCTTTTAAAAAATGGATTGAAAGTAATGACTATGATGGTCCTGATATGACAGACTTTGGTCGTCGCTCTTTAGTAGATGATGAATTTAACGAACAATATAAAGCACAACTTGCGATATTCAAAGATAAGATTCTGAATGACGATGATTTTATGATAAAATACGGTGACTTAGGCAATGTTTATGGTAAACAATGGAGAGATTGGAAGGATCAAGATGGTAAACGATTTGACCAACTTAAGACTTTAATTGAAAATATTAAACAAAATCCTAATTCAAGACGCCATATTATTTCTGCTTGGAATCCAACTGAAATAGATACAATGGCATTACCACCATGTCATACATTATTCCAATTTTATGTAAAAGACGGAAAATTAAGCTGTCAATTATATCAACGAAGTGCAGATATTTTCTTAGGTGTACCTTTTAATATTGCGAGTTATAGCTTATTAACACATTTAATTGCTAAAGAATGTGGATTAGAAGTAGGCGAGTTTGTCCATACGTTTGGAGACGCGCATATTTATAAAAACCATATAGACGCAATCAATGAACAACTTTCAAGAGATTCTTACGATGCACCTAAACTTAAGATCAACACTGATAAATCATTGTTTGATATTGAATACGAAGATTTAGAAATTGACGGTTATGAATCACATCCAAGTATTAAAGCACCTATTGCAGTTTAAAAAGGAGTAATATAAATGAAATCAATAATAGTTTGTCATGATCAAAATCGCGTAATTGGCTTAGACAACAAGATGCCATGGCATCTACCAAATGACTTAAAAAGAGTTAAAGCATTGACGACTGGAAATACGATCGTGATGGGAAGAAAAACATTTGATTCTTTAGGTAAGCCATTACCGAATAGACGTAATGTTGTATTAACGACAAATCCATCATTTGAACACGTTGATGTCGATGTGATTCATTCTTTAGATGAAATCGATCAACTCGAAGGACATATCTTCATCTTTGGCGGTCAAGGTCTTTATGAACAAATGATGGACCGCGTTGATGATATGTATGTAACAGTAATAGAAGATAAGTTTCAAGGTGATGCCTTTTTCCCTCCATACGACTTCAAAGATTGGACGGTTCTTTCATCTGAATCTGGCGAACTCGATGAAAAAAACACTTTACCACACACTTATATGCATTTGGAAAGGAAAAAATAGTATGTTAAGAACGACGAAAACACTCGGTTATATTGTAGGTTATGCTGCACTTGTATCTTCACAATTAAATAAAGTTAAGCATAAGAAGACATTGATAAATGATATCCGTAAACAAGATGAAATGATCTTTTTATATGCGAAAAGATGGGCTTCACGTATTCTAGATTCAGCTGGTGTTACGTCACACTTGTCTGGCAATACAGAACCATTTGATGAGCCTGTATTATACATTTCAAATCATGAAGGTAATTTTGATATTCCTGTATTAATTAATCATTTACCGCAACCATTTGGTTTTATTTCAAAGACAGAAGTTCAAAAAATTCCGTTTTTAAGTCCATGGATGGAAGAAATGAATTGTATATATTTAGATCGTTCAAATAGACGCGCAAGTTTACAAATGATAAAAGATGGTATTAATAAATTAAAAGAACAACATTCTTTATTAATTTTTCCTGAAGGTAGTAGAAGTAAAGGTGGAGAAATGCAAGAATTTAAAGCAGGTTCTTTTAAATTAGCTAAATCAGCTAAAGTTAAAATTGTACCTGTTGCGATTTATGGGACATCTAACATTATGGAAGCTCAAGATTCTAAAAAAATGGTCCCTGGTGATGTTTATGTACACATTCTAGACCCAATTGAGCCTTCTATTTTTGAAGATAAGACCATGCAAGAAGTAAGCCAATTTGTACAAGGAAAAATTAGTAATACTGTTCAATCATTAAAGGAGAATCATTATGTCAAAAATTAAAATAGTTGTTGATTCGACGACAGATTTATCAGCAGATTTTTTAGAAGAAAATAACATTACTGTCGTACCCCTAAATATACTAATCGATGGTGTTACGTACGTAGACCAAGAAGATATTAGCTCAACAGAATTTCTAGAAAAAATGAAAGACGCTAAAGAATTACCTAAAACAAGTCAGCCTCCAATTGGTAAAATTGTTGAAACCTATGACGCGTTAGGGACAGATGGTTCTGAAATTATTAGTATTCATATGACTTCTGAGTTATCTGGTACATTTAGTGCAGCTCAGCAAGCAGCTCAAATGACAGAAAGTAAAGTTACAGTTGTGGATAGTAAATTCATTTCATTAGCTTACGGATTCCAAATTGAAGAAGTCGTGAAGATGATCAACGCAGGTAAAACTGTTGAAGAAATCGTCGAAGAAATTGAAGTGATTAAAAATAATTTAAGACTATTTGTAGTCATTGGTAATATCGACAACTTAATTAAAGGTGGTAGAATCGGTAAAGCGAAAGGCTTACTCGGTTCATTGATGAATATTAAACCAATCGGCGAATTGATTAACGGAAAAATCGAAATGATGCATAACGCAAGAACGCAAAACGCTATTGTTAAATATTTAATGAAAGAATTGGATGTCTTCTTAGAGAAGAAAGAACTTATAAAAATAGGTATTGCTGATGCGAATGCAGAACAATTGATGACGAAATTGATGAATACAATTAAAGAAAAGAAAAATTTCCACTTATTTGATACTGCAGTGACGACACCAGTCGTTTCAACGCATACTGGTGAAGGTGCTATTGGCGTGTTCTTCTATGGAAAATAAACATTGGATGAATCATAGAGCTTGGTTTTATGCTTTTATTATATTAATTATTCTAATACTTGGTGCTCTAGCTTATGTATGGTCTCAAATTTCAGACGATACAAACCATCAAACAATCAACACAGAACAAACTAAGAAAGATTTCACCATTTCTTTTGATAATGCACAATTAGAATCGTTAATGAATGCGTCTATGAAAGATTATGACATTCAATCACGCATAACTAAAAAATCATTGTCATTTGATACACGTACTAAAATTTTAGGTAAAGATATTGATATAACACTTCAAACGAAACCTAAAAAGTTAAATAACGATACAATCTATTTCAAAATTCAATCGATAGATATTGGGAAATTAAATATTTCAAATCCATTTATTCTATCTCAAATCAATAAATATAGTGAACTTCCACCATATATTCATGTAAATCCTAAAGATGAATCATTCAATTTATCTTTAAATCAGTTGGAGATTGATAATGTTGAGTCTATACAAATTCAAACATTAGATATTTCAGACAAAAAATGGTACTTTGATATTAAGTTAAAGTAACTTAACATCATTAAAGGAGGTACAACTATGGCTTATGCAACGTTAGCTGGGGGATGTTTTTGGTGTTTAGTTAAGCCTTTTAATGAATTCCCTGGTATTATTGAAGTGACTTCCGGATATAGTGGTGGTCATGTTGAAAATCCAACTTATGAAGAAGTTTGTACAAATCAAACTGGTCATGTTGAAGCTGTTCAAATTGAATACAATGAAGATGAAACAGACTTTGAAGCTATATTAGATATATACTTTAAGACCTTTGACCCAACAGATAATAAAGGTCAGTTCTTTGATAGAGGGGAAAGTTATGAACCTGTTATTTTCTACCACGATAAAGAACAAGAAGAAATAGCACATAACAAAATCAATCAATTAAATGAACAAAATATTTTTGATAAACCAGTCATTACGCCAGTTAAACCATACAAGAACTTTTACCCTGCGGAAGACTATCATCAAGATTATTACTTGAAGAATCCAGCACATTATCAAGGGTATCAACAAGGTTCTGGACGTAAAGCATTTATAGAAAAGTATTGGGGGCGTTAAAATGCTAAAAAAAAGTAAAGATGAATTAAATGAAATGGAATATCTCGTAACACAACAAAATGGTACAGAACCACCTTTTCAAAATGAATATTGGAATCACTTTGAAAAAGGTATTTATGTAGATAAATTATCAGGTAAACCATTATTCACTTCAGAAGAAAAATTTGAGTCTGATTGTGGTTGGCCAAGTTTTTCAAAAGCATTAGATGATGAAGAAATCATCGAACTTGTTGATAAAACACATGGCATGATCAGAACTGAAGTACGTTCTGAAGATTCAGATAGTCATTTAGGTCATGTCTTTAATGACGGTCCTAAAGAATCTGGCGGCTTAAGATATTGTATTAATTCAGCTGCTGTACAATTTATTCCATATGATAAATTAGAAGATTTAGGGTATGGAGAATTAGTAAATCATTTTAAAAATTAGAGGAGTCGATTGTAATGTTTAAAAAATTATTTGGCGGTAACAAATCAAAAGATACAAATGTTGAAGTATTTGCACCAATTTCAGGTGAATATGTAGCAATTGAAGATATTCCAGATCCAGTATTTGCTCAAAAAATGATGGGTGAAGGATTCGGTATTAAACCAACAGAAGGTGTAGTAGTTGCACCATTTGATGGAGAAGTTGTGAATGTATTCAAACCTTCAAATCACGCTGTAGGTATTAAAGCAGCAAACGGATTAGAAGTATTGGTACACGTAGGTTTAGAAACTGTTCAATTAGGTGGAGAAGGCTTTGAAGCACTTGTTAATACTGGTGATACAGTTAAACAAGGCGACGAGTTATTAAAATTCGACATCGAAACAATCGAATCAAAAGTAAAATCAGTAATCAGCCCTGTTATTATTACAAATACAGATGACGCTGAAGAAATTAATATCGAAAAATTAGAAAGTCTAGTTAAAGGTGAAACTAAGGCTATTGATGTGAAAATGAAATAAATGAAACAATATTCTTTCTATCAATACGCACTAACAAAACGAAGTGAAAAAAGCGAAGTAGGTAAGTTGGCAGATTTAATCTTCCAAGACTTATCATTTCCAAAATTCACAAACGATTACCACACACTTTCAGATTACTTAGAAACAGAAGCCATGTTCACACAACCAATGAGCGTCTTCGATGACTTATTCGAATCTTATGAAGAGTGGTTGAAATTCTAAGGTAAAATAAAACACCTCATTTTCAAGCGGAAATGAGGTGTTTTTTCGGTTTGTGTAGTTGGATGATGGGGCCTAACTATCATTATTCTGAATTCTGGTAATTAGACGGGCCATTCTTAGAGACATTTCTCAGAATTTCGTCCCTAACAGAACCCGTAATACTCACGATATGAACATTTTTCCATATTAATTCGTTCACTTTGCTGTTTGTCACACCAAAGTGTTTTTATTTATATGATTTAACTGTTAAAATAAATTATATTTGACAAGAAAGTTGTGAGTAAATGAAACCTTTTAAAAAGAAACAAAGTCGACAAATAACGCTTCCTTTATATAAGTTATTAATCATATTATTTGTTACGGTCTTATTAACTGCTGTTGTGTCTTATGCTTCGTATAAATTTGGTTTATATTTTGGCAATGACCAACAAAAAGAGCTTAATAAGATTGAAGAGGCTTATAAACAAATTAATAACGACTATTACAAAGATGTTGATGACGACAAATTAACTCAAGGCGCTATTGATGGTATGATCAAATCTTTAGATGATCCTTATAGTGAATACATATCCGCTAAAGATACAACAAGTTATAACGAAGAAATTTCTGGTGATTTTGTTGGAATTGGTGCAGAAATGGAAATGCACGATGGCTACGTTAGGATTACTAGTCCTATGAAAGATTCTCCTGCTGAAAAAGCTGGCGTAAAATCTTTAGACGTCATTACGAAAGTTGATCATGAATCGATTAAAAATAAATCGTTAAATGAAATCGTCAATAAAGTAAGAGGTAAAAAAGGGACAACTGTTACGTTAACAATTAAACGAGAAGGTAAAGAACCTTTCGATGTTAAGATTAAACGTGACAAAATCCACCTTACAAGTGTTGATTATACGAAGAAAAAAGACACTGGCATAATTGCAATTTCTAAGTTCCAAAATAAAACAACGAAAGAATTACAATCTGCATTGAAACAAGCGAAAAAAGACAAAGTAAAACATGTTGTTTTAGATTTAAGAAACAATCCAGGTGGTCTATTAGATGAAGTCGTGACGAGTGTTAACTTGTTTGTTGATAAAAATAAACCTGTTATATATTTAGAAACGAAAGGTGATAAACCACAAGCAGTTGAAACTGAAAACGACAAAATGTCTGGCATAGGTGATATGGACTATACAGTACTCGTTAATAAAGGGTCTGCAAGTGCTGCAGAGATATTCGCTGGCGCATTACAAGATTACAAAATTGCAGATGTCCTAGGTACAACGACTTTTGGTAAAGGTATCGGACAAGTTCATAAAGAATTTAGCGATTCTAGCATTTTAAAATATACAAACATGAGATGGTTAACACCAAATAAATCTTATATTCATAAAAAAGGTATTCAACCAGATAAAACCATTAAAGCACCTAAATATGAAGAAATAGAAATAATCGATCCGAGCAAGACTTATCAAGAAGGCGATCAATCTAAAGAAATTAAATCAATTAAGATTGGTTTGAACGCTTTAGGGTATAATATTAACAATGAAAATGACCAATTTGATGCCCAATTGACATCACAAGTTAAAACATTCCAAAGTGACCATGATTTAACTGAAAATGGTATTTTCACAGATGATACAACAAAGAAATTTATTGAACTTTTACGCAAGAAAATCCGTAGTGAAGATAAACAACTTGATGAAGCAATTCAATATATGCATAAGTAATGGGGGAAAGTAGTTTGAGAAAAGCAACAAGATCAGATATTCAACATATTAATAAATTAACAGAAATGGCTAAATCTATTATGGAACACGATCAGAACCCTCAATGGGATCATCGTTATCCATTAGAGAAGCATTTCTACGAAGATATAGATAATGGAGACTTATATCTATATGAAGAAAACAATGACATTGCAGGATATATATGTGTCAATCAAGTACAAGCCGAATGGTATAAACAATTTGACTGGCCAGCTCGTACCGACGGCGCATATGTCATTCATAGAATGGCTACAAATCCTGAATATAAAGGTGTCGCAATGAAGATGATGCAATTTGCAATTGATATTGCTACTGAAGCAGGAACACCAATTATCATAACGGATACATTTTCACTTAATAAACGTGCACAAAGACTGTTTGAAAAATTTGATTTTATAAAAATGGGTGAATATGAAACAGATGAGTTTCCATTTGATAAGAATGCACCATTTTATGCATATTATAAATTGATAGAGAACGAGGAGAAATAAACATGAAGAAGATAGCATTTACCGGTGGCGGTACGATAGGACATGTTGCAGTCAATTTAGCACTAATCCCTGAAGCACAAAAACGTGATATCGAAACAATATATATTGGATCTAAAAACGGTATCGAAAAAGAAATGATTACTGACTCTGCCAAAGATACGAAATATATTCCGATATCAAGTGGTAAGTTACGTCGATATTTATCTTTTGAGAATTTAAAAGATGTCTTTAAAGTATTAAAAGGTGTATTAGACGCTAGAAAAGTATTAAAGAAAGAAAAACCAGATTTAGTCTTTTCTAAAGGTGGATTCGTCAGTGTTCCAGTTATTATCGCTGCCAAATCATTAAAAATTCCTTCAATTGTACATGAATCAGATGTTACACCTGGTTTAGCAAATAAAATATCCATGAAATTTGCTAATAAAATGTATACAACTTTTGAAGAAACTTTAAAATATGTACCTAAAGAAAAATCAGATTATATTGGTGCTATTATTAGAGAAGATTTAAGAGATGGCTCTAAAGAAGAAGGCTATCAATTAACAGGCTTTAATGATCAATTACCTGTACTACTGATCATGGGTGGTAGCTTAGGTTCTAAAGCATTAAATAAAGCGATTCGAGATAATTTAGATTATTTAACAAAGAAATATCAAATTATTCATTTAACTGGTAAAGGTCATGTTGATCAAAATATTAAAAACGCCAACTATGTTCAATATGAATTTGTTTCAAATGAATTGATGCACTTCTATGCGATTACTGACACTGTCATCAGTAGAGCAGGCGCTAACGCTATTTATGAGTTTGCGACATTAAAGTTACCAATGTTATTAATACCACTTGGTTTAGATCAATCAAGAGGCGATCAAATTGATAACGCTAAAATTTTCGAGAAAAATGGATATGCTAAAGTATTACAAGAAAAAGATGTGAGCCAATCTAATCTGATCAGTCAACTTGATAAATTAGAAAATGAACGAGAAGATATTATTGACAAAATGTCACATTTCAAAGAAAGTTATACGAAAGAAACACTATTTAACAAAATTGAATCAGACATAAAGTAAAGGGGGCAATCGAATGAGCCAAGCAAACCGTACTTTACTATTACTCATATTTAGTTTGATATTTGGAGTCATCGCGTTTTTCCATGAATCCAGACTCGGTAAATGGATAGATAATGAAGTTTATAACTTTATTTATTCAACTGAAAGCTTTATAACGACTTCTATAATGCTTGGTTTTACTAAATTAGGAGAAGTTTGGGCTATGATTGCCTTATCACTCATTGTGATTTGTTACTTAAAACTTAAAAAATATAACATTGAAACATTATTTTTTGCAGTTACGATGATTTTATCAGGTACATTAAATCCACTTCTTAAAAACATATTTGACAGAGAAAGACCAACTTTACTTAGACTGATAGATATATCTGGATTTAGTTTTCCGAGTGGACATGCAATGGGATCCACCGCATTTTTCGGGTCACTTATATACGTAATATTTAGAGTGGCAAACAAATCTATACGACCGTATTTGATGGGATTATGTGTAATTTGTATCGCAATGATATCATCGTCACGCGTATACTTAGGTGTTCATTATCCAACTGATATAATCGCAGGCATTATCGGCGGTGTCATTTGTATATTGTTAACTCAAAGTACGTTACGAAAGAAATTATAGATGAGTATGGAACAGGGTGAGCTGTTCCATACTTTTTTTGGATTAAATAGGGGATGTGCGGATGTTATTTCGGGCGATGTGAATATAGTAGTTCCGTTATGAACAAGTTTGGTCGAAAGTGTTCATAAGGATACTAGTAATTACACTTCTTATGAGTTTTGTAATTAAGGATACCGTTATTTGCAGTTCTTATCAAAAGTGCTAATACTGGAACCGTTATTTGCAGTTCTAACCCGAACTGCTCATAACGCTCTCTCATTTAAATAAATCCATACAAAAAACAGCCACAGTGATTTGGACAGAATCACTGCGGCTATTTTACTTTTATGGGCATAAAAGGGGGTTATAGAAAATGTTCAATCCATACTTAGAGGGGGAACTCTTTTATTTGATTGATAATCATTTTCAATTACTATTATAACCAATTGAGAATGAATGTCAATTAGTTATTTAAAATTTTTACTATTTTAAATGATAAAATAGTGATGCTCATATATAATGAACATGTTAAACTCGAAAATGTTATCTTTTACTAGAGGGGGAACTCTTTCATTGATAATCATTTTCAATTACTATTATAACTAAATGAGAATCATTGTCAATTGAAAATTGAAAACTTTTATAATTTTATTACGAGGTGGCATTATGAAAAAAATACTCATCATAGAAGATGAACAAAATTTAGCGAGATTTATAGAATTAGAACTTAAGCATGAGGACTATGAAGTGGAAATATGTAATGATGGAGAAAGTGGGCTAGAGCAAGCTTTATCTGAAGATTACAATTGTATATTACTAGATCTCATGTTACCGAAAATGAACGGTCTTGAAGTATGTAGACGTGTTCGTCGTGAGAAAGATACACCGATTATTATGATAACGGCTAAAGGCGATACATATGATAAAGTTATTGGTCTTGATTATGGCGCAGATGACTATATTGTTAAACCATTTGATATTGAAGAATTATTAGCGAGAATTCGCGTTATTATTAGAAGAAATGTCACGGTTGAACCAGTAAGTCATACAATTACTGTTAATGATTTAACAATCGATAAAAATGCTTTTTCCGTATCTATACATGGTGAATCTGTTGATTTAACGAAGACTGAATATGAATTATTATTATTACTAGCTGAAAATCAAAATTTCGTCTTACAAAGAGAACAGATTTTAAATCATGTTTGGGGTTACGAATCAGAAGTTGAGACAAATGTTGTGGATGTATATATTCGTTATTTGCGTAATAAGCTTAAACCATTCAAAAAAGAGAATATTATCGAAACTGTTAGAGGAGTGGGATACGTGATTAGATCATGAAACAACAATCATTAAAAACTAAATGGATGATGCTCACTACGACGATTACGTTTATTATATTTGCTTTATTTAGTATGTTTATCATTTATTTCATTAGTTTATATTTGAAAGACCAAGAAACAAGCACAGCAACAAGAAGCACATATGACACAATCAATTTATTAAAGACTAAGACACTCGGTCAAATTACTTCAACTGATATAAATGCAACGATTACGGATAATCAAAAGCTTGTTCTCTATGATAGATTTGGTAAACCCATTTTTGAAGAAACACACAATAATGATTTGGATTATACACCTAAGTTTGAACGTGTGAATCAACTTAAAATTTATGAAACGAAACAAGATAATAAATCATATATTGTGGTTTATACACCTGTAAACACAAGTTATTTCAGTGGATATGAAGCCGTTGTTCATCCGCTAGCAAATTATGATGCCATTATTAAATTTATGATTATATTAGCAACTGTGTTTGGATTAACGGCATTATTCTTAATTGCATTAATTAGTTATGTATTCTCATCGCAAATTACAAAACCTATTACGATATTGTCTGATAAAATGAAACAAATTCGTAGAGACGGTTTCCAAGAAAAACTTGAAGTACCCACAAACTATGAAGAAACCGACGATATGATCCAGACCTTTAATAGAATGATGGAACAATTGGAAAGTTCTTTTGACCAACAAAAACAATTCGTCGAAGATGCTTCACATGAATTGAGAACGCCGTTGCAAATTATACAAGGGCACTTAAACCTCATTCAAAGATGGGGTAAAAACAATCCAGAAGTATTAGAAGAATCTTTAGATATTTCTATTGAAGAAATGACACGCATCACGAAACTCGTCGAAGAATTACTTTTATTATCGAAAGATGCGAGATCTAGTACTGGTGATGAAATTGATATTGTCGATATCAATTACGAAATAAATTCTAGAATTAAATCATTAAAGAAATTGCACCCAGATTATACATTTAATTTCGAATCAAATTACAATGCTATTAGAATGAATATCAATCGATTTCATTTTGAACAAATGTTATTAATCTTTATTGATAACGCTATGAAATATGATAAGAAAAATAAAAACATTGAAATTGTTACCAACTTAAAAAACAGAAATATTACAATAGATATTATTGACCATGGTGTGGGCATACCTCAAAAAGACTTAGAATTCATATTTGACCGCTTTTATAGAGTTGATAAATCACGTTCAAGAAAAGAAGGTGGCAATGGACTCGGCCTTTCAATTGCTAAGAAATTAGTCAATTCTTATGATGGAATTGTGAAAGTAGAAAGTGTTGTGAATGAGTACACAAAAATATCAGTTGTATTTAAAGAATCTTTTATAAACAAATAAGTTCAATATTGTCAAATTAGCCTTTAACTCAATACTGTTAAGTGCTAAAATGGAAATGTAAACGGTTTATAATTTTCTTGGAGGGTGGAACATGAAGAATGATAATCATGTCGAAGCACCTGTAAGATTTGGAACTAACTTAGGGTTAATGTTAGAAATGTATGATAATTACGTTAATGATCCAGAGTCAGTACCGGAAGACTTGCAAGTGTTATTCGATGAATTAACAAGTAACAACACAGGCGCTGGCCTACAATCAAGTACTGGGGTGGACAACTCAAGTGTCAAACGTGTAATGCGTTTAATTGATAATATCAGACAGTATGGACATTTAACTGCAGATATTTATCCAGTGTACCGTCCAGAAAGAAAAAACGTACCTAAATTAACACATCAAGACTTTGGACTATCAAAAGAAACTTTGGAAAAACTTCCAGCAGTTATCGTATCAGATCACTTTGATGGAGAATTTAACAATGCATATGAAGCAATAGAATATATGACTTCTTGTTACCAAGGTCCTATCGCTTTTGAGTACACGCATATTAATAATAATGAAGAACGCGTATGGTTGAAGAGATATATCGAATCAACACATACGATTGAAATTTCTAAAGAAGAAAAAATCGAACTATTAAAAAGTTTAGCTGAAGTAGAAGGCTTTGAAAAATATATCCATAAGAATTTTGTAGGTGCTAAACGCTTCTCAATCGAGGGTGTAGATACATTAGTACCAATGTTACAAAGAGTCTTAAAACGTACGAATGCGGCAAACATACCAAACATCCAAATTGGTATGGCGCATAGGGGTAGATTAAACGTTTTAACTCACGTATTAGAAAAACCATATGAAATGATGATTTCTGAATTTATGCATAAGAACCCACTTATTTTCTTACCGAAAGATGGTTCATTAGAAATCACAGCTGGTTGGACAGGCGAT
Source organism: Mammaliicoccus sciuri (assembly GCF_002901825.1). GTDB lineage: Bacteria > Bacillota > Bacilli > Staphylococcales > Staphylococcaceae > Mammaliicoccus > Mammaliicoccus sciuri. The sequence continues at coordinate 22,218 of NZ_PPQD01000030.1, forward strand.
GTTAAATATCATTTAGGTGGTACAAAGACTACAAGTAAATACGGTATCGAACAATCGATTACTTTAGCCAACAACCCAAGTCACCTAGAAATCGTTTCTCCAGTCGTTCTTGGTAAAGCGAGAGCTAATCAAGATACAACAGTTGATGCTGGAAGACCAAGTCAAGATGTTAACAAATCACTTGCTGTCTTAATTCATGGGGATGCTGCATTCCCTGGACAAGGTATTAACTTTGAATCTATGAACTTAAGTAACTTAGATGGTTACACAACTGGTGGTTCATTACACATCATTACAAATAACAGAATTGGTTTCACAACAGAAGCAGAAGATGGACGCTCAACAACATACTCAACAGATGTTGCAAAAGGCTATGACTTACCAATTATCCATGTAAATGCAGATGATGTTGAAGCAACTGTTAAAGCAATTGAAATGGCAATGGACTTCAGAGAGAAATTTAACAAAGATTTTGTAATCGATTTAGTTGGTTATAGACGTTATGGACATAACGAAATGGACGAACCATCTATTACAAATCCAATGATGTATAAAGCCATTAAAGAACATCCATCTATTGAACATATTTATGGTAAACAACTTGTCGAAGAAGGCATTATTACAGAAGACGAAATGAATGGCATTTTTGACGATGTAACGAAACGCTTAAGAGCTGCTCATGACAAGATTGATAAAGATGCTGAAATGGATAATCCAGAAATGACTTTACCTGACAACATCAGTGAAGGACAAGATTATGAGTTAGCAAATGCTACTTATGAAGAATTAAAAGCGATTAATGATGCAATGTTTGATTATCCAGAAGATTTCACGGTATTCAAGAAGTTAAACAAAGTATTAGATAGACGCCGTGAACCATTTGAAAAAGACGGTTTTGTAGACTGGGCACATGCAGAACAACTTGCATTTGCGACAATTTTACAAAATGGTACACCAATTCGATTAACTGGACAAGATTCAGAACGTGGAACATTCGCACATAGACATGCTGTGTTACATGATGAGAAAGATGGAAAGTTATTTATTCCCTTACATCACGTACCGAATGGAAAAGCATCATTTGATATTCATAACTCACCATTATCTGAAGCCGCAGTAGTTGGTTTTGAATATGGTTATAATGTTGATCATCCACAATCATTTAATATTTGGGAAGCACAATATGGTGACTTTGCAAATATGGCACAAATGATATTCGATAACTTCTTATCAAACAGCAATGCTAAATGGGGAGAAAAGAGTGGTTTAGCTTTATTCTTACCACATAGTAATGAAGGACAAGGTCCTGAACATTCATCAGCGAGATTGGAAAGATTTTTACAATTAGCTGGTGAAAACAACATGACAATAGCAAACTTAACAAGTGCTTCTAACTATTATCACTTATTAAGAAGACACGCTAAATATCTTAACACAGATAAAATGAGACCATTAGTCTTAATGTCACCAAAAAGCTTGTTAAGAAACAAAATTGTTTCTCGTCCAATTGATGAGTTCACTAAAGGACAATTCGAACCAATTTTAGTTGAACCATACAAGAAGACTAAAGTTAAGAAAGTTATTATTTCATCAGGAAAAATGTTTATTGACTTAAAAACTGAATTACAAAAAAATCCTAACGATGAACTTTGTTTAATTGCACTTGAACAACTTTATCCATTCCCTAAAGAAGAGATAAAGAACGTTCTTTCTGAATTCAGAAATCTAGAAACAGTTCGCTGGGTTCAAGAAGAAGCTAAAAACCAAGGTGCTTGGTCATTCGTTAGCTTAAAACTTCAAAACATTCTAGAAGATCGCAAAGTAGAGCTTGAATATCATGGCCGTAAAGTACGTTCTTCAACTGCAGAAGGCGACGGCGAAATATACAAACTTATACAAAGTAAAGTAATCCAAGAAGCATTAAAACATAATTAGGGGGAAATGAATCATGTCAGAGGTAAAAGTACCAGAATTAGCAGAATCAATTACAGAAGGAACAATTTCAGAATGGCTCAAATCAGTTGGTGACCAAGTTGAAAAAGGCGAAAATATCGTCGAACTTGAAACTGACAAAGTAAATGTTGAAGTCATTTCAGAAGTTGCAGGTGTTCTAACTGAAATCAAAGCTGAAGAAGGCGATACTGTTGAAGTAGGTTCAGTCATTGCAGTCGTTTCAGACGGAGAAGCACAACCAGCTTCAAACGATGCTAAACCTGAAAAGCAAGAAGAACCATCTAAAGAAGATGCAGGTAAACCAGAAGCTACAGAAACAAAAGAAGAAACAGCATCTTCAAATGAAAGAATTCAAGCAACACCATCAGCACGTCGTTTAGCACGTGAAAAAGGTATCGACTTAAGCAAGGTTAAGACTCAAGCAAGTGACGTTATTCGTCCAGAAGACGTTGAAAGTGCAGCTAAACCTCAACCACAAGCTAAACCAGCTGAGAAAAGCCAACCAGCACAAGCTAAATCTAATGACAATCCTTCTAAACCTGTTGTTCGTGAGAAATTATCACGTAGACGTCAAACAATAGCTAAGAAATTATTAGAAGTATCTAATAACACAGCTATGTTAACAACATTTAATGAAGTTGATATGACAAACGTAATGGAATTACGTAAACGTAAGAAAGAAAAATTCCAAGAAGACCATAACGGTACACGTTTAGGATTCATGTCATTCTTCACTAAAGCAGCAGTAGCAGCATTGAAGAAATATCCTGATGTAAATGCTGAAATTGATGGTACTGATTTAGTACTTAAACAATTCTATGATATCGGTATTGCCGTTTCTACAGAAGAAGGTTTAGTAGTACCAATCGTTAAAGATTGTGATAAGAAAAACTTCGCTGAAATCGAACAAGATATCGTAGACTTAGCTGTTAAAGCTAAAGACAAAAAATTAGGCTTAGATGACATGATGGGTGGATCATTCACTATTACAAATGGTGGCGTATTTGGTTCATTAATGTCTACACCAATCATCAATGGTACACAAGCTGCTATTTTAGGTATGCACTCAATTGTTACAAGACCAATTGCAATTGATAAAGATCGTATGGAAAATAGACCGATGATGTACATCGCATTAAGCTACGACCACAGAATAATTGATGGAAAACAAGCAGTAGGATTCTTAAAAACAATTAAAGACTTAATTGAAAATCCAGAAGATTTATTATTAGAATCTTAATATAGTATTATAGGAAAATACAACGACGATTTATCGTCGTTGTATTTTTTTCGTTTTATAAATTACCTCAAATCTGAGTTGTGGTTTTATTTTTAATTGAAAATGGCTTACTATAAAGAAAGTATTGAATTAAAGCTAGAATTTTAAATGAGGGATAATATGGTTCAAGTTATTTGCACTTTAAGCCAGAACTGCTAATAACGATACCAGTATTTGCACTTTGAGCCAGAACTGCTAATAACGATACCTGTATTTGCACTTTAAGCCAGAACTGCTAATAACGATACCAGTATTTGCACTTTAAGCCAGAACTGCTAATAACGATACCTGTATTTGCACTTTGAGCTAGAACTGCTAATAACGATACCAGTATTTGCACTTTGAGCCAGAACTGCTAATAACGATACCAGTATTTGCACTTTGGGCCAGAACTGCTAATAACAATACCAGTATTTGCACTTTGAGCCAGAACTGCTAATAACGATACCAGTATTTGCACTTTGGGCCAGAACTGCTAATAATGGGGGCCTTATTTACAAAACTCGTAAGAAGTGTAAATACTGGCGCTCTTATGAACACTTTCAGCTAAACTTGTTCGTAACGCGGCTCTTATGAACACTTTCGACCAAACTTGTTCGTAACGGCGACCACACAACCCAAAAATATATTTTTCATTATTCTCAATTTGATTGATTTGTCATACTTTGAATTTATTTGATATAATTTATAAGAATTCATATATAGGAGAGATATTCATGAATGGACTAAGAAGTGTTACATTATGGACTTTTGATATTAAAGAAACAGAGTCATTTTATAAAGATATTTTAGGGCTTAATACCTTGATGAACCATGAAAAGAATATCTTACATATCGGTGATGCAAAATTAGCGCCTGGTACGAGACTGATTTTCAAGCAATATTCTGGTGATTCAGATCAATTAGATACGCATTTTCACGGGATTGCTTTACGTGTACCGACTGATTACGCATTATATGAATATAAACAACAATTTGATGATCATCAAGTTAAATATGAGTCTGTACAACAATTAAATGGTAAGCATCTGTTTAAATTTTATGATAATAATGGACATGCGTTACATCTTATTTCTGATGAACAAAATTCTGGTGTGCCACTTGGAACTGCATATGATGGTGGTCCAATTAGTCCTATTCATCAAATTCAAGGAATAGGGCCGGTCATGGTTAAATCACCTGAGACTCAAGCAACTGGCTCATTATTAAATAATATTTTTGAGTTGCAATTGTTTGCCGAATACAAGACAATAGATGATGAGTCAGCTATCGTATTTAAAGTCGGTGCTGGTGGAAATGGCGGAGAGTTACATTTGATTGATTATCCAAATGTGATTGAGTCATTAAATCCACCTATCGAAAGAGTAGCAATCTCCATTGATGATATCGATCATTTTGAAAAAATTGTTAATCACGTTAAAGAAATTGAATTGGAACATCATATTATTCAACATGAAGCCGGCTTAATTTCGTTATATGTGCGTGACTTAACTGGCATCATCATTACAATTACATATGACACAGTGAATTAAAGGAGCGGTTTATTTATGTTACATGAAACTTGGAAAGAAAATCACGTTATTAAACAAGTAGAAGTTACACATACAGATGCAGAAAAATTTAAAGTATCTGATATGTTAACAGTTGGTAAAACATATGATGTCGTTAATGAAACAGAAGAATATTATCAAATCATTGATAATTCTGGACTTGTTGGCGGCTACTACAAAACATACTTTAAAGAAGTATAAATATACGAGAAGAGTCTGATACATCTATATGTTCCGGACTCTTTTTTAAGTATATAAAATGTACTAAAGGAGAACACAATGGCTAATTTTAATAAATATTTAAACAACGATGAAACAATATATGATGATGCTTTGTCTATGATAAAGCTTAATAAGAATATACTTTTAAAAGGACCGACTGGTTCTGGTAAAACGAAACTAGCTGAAACACTTGCGAGAGATTTAAACAAACCGATGCATTCTGTAAACTGTTCTGTAGATTTAGATGCAGAAAGTTTATTAGGTTTCAAAACAATTGAAACAAACGAACAAGGTCATCAACAAATCGTATTTATCGACGGACCTGTTATTAAAGCAATGAAGAATGGCGATATATTATATATTGATGAAATCAATATGGCGAAACCAGAAACGTTACCTATTTTAAATGGTGTATTAGACTTTAGAAGATCGTTAACGAATCCATTTACAGGTGAAGTCGTACAAGCTAAAGAAGGCTTTTCAGTTGTTGCTGCAATCAACGTAGGATACATTGGAACATTACCAATGAACGAAGCATTAAAAAACAGATTCGTTGTCTTGGATATTGATTATATAGATGGCGAAACTTTAAAAATGATTATTAAAGAGCAAAGTGCATTACAAGAAGATGAAATCATCGATTCAATTGTTCAATTTAATAAAGATTTACGCATTATGTCGAGCCAAGGTCAAATTTCAGAAGAGTCAGCGAGTATAAGAGCATTGATTGACTTAGCTGATTTAGCGACTGTTATTCCAGTTAGACGTGCGATTAAACGTGCCATTATAGACAAAATAGACGACGAAAGAGAACAACAAGCCATACAAAATGCAATTGAATTAATTTTCGAGTAAGGAGAATATCATGAGTGATCGTTTTATATTATTTAATGACGAACAAATCGATGCACAACAAATAATGATGTTAACTGATTTAGCAAAATTATTACTTGAAGATCCAAACGTTAAAGTTTCTTTCCAAAAATTCCAACACTATGATCCTATCAACAATACTTGTAATGTTAGTTTCACTTGGTTACATCGACCTGAACACATTATAAATGCAGGACTAAAATCCGACATTATGTTAGATACTTTAGGATTTAAACATACAGATCCAGCTATTTATAAAGAAGTATTAGATGAATCATTTGATCATATGAGCTTTTTTAAACAATTATTTATGCTCATTGAAGAATACCGTCTTTCAAATCTGATTATGGTTAAACGTCCAGTCACTAAAAAGTTGTTCAAACATAGACTGAATGTCAAAATCAAACAAAATAATAGTCAAATCCATGTTTATCAAACGAAGACAACTTATACAGACTTATTATTTTTAGCAATAGAACATGCTATTTTAAATGAAAATTTCATAAACAATATTTCAATAAATGATGATTTTGATGATGCACTTGTACAAGTGTTTAATCGTTTAACGCAAATATTCAACTTGCAATCATCAGAAGATAGTTATGATTTAGCTGTAAGTATCATGATTTTAGTGGATTATTTGTTAAAAGAAGATATGCTCAACCAGTATTATCATATACCTGAGCGTATTTATCGTTCTTATGAAGAAGAATGGACTTTAGAAGATTTAAAACGTCAAGATGCGGCTAACACTAATCAAAGTCATGAACAAGAACATGATCCTGACGATATTGAAACTGAAGATGCTAAAACAAAGACAAACGATAGTCAAACTGACAGCACTTCTTATTTAGAAATGGAACTTCACGAAGGCGAAAATAGCGACATTCTTACAGACAACGATAGAGAAGGTGACGCTGGCGATGATATGACGGATATGATGGAGAAAAAAGGTAAGGGTTCTAATAATACTTTAGATGATGAAGAGGGCGGCGCACAAGGTCTTAATCAGCAATATCAACTTAAAGGTATTAACCAAAATGTTTCTCTGACTTTCAATCGACCAGATATTTTACCGGCGCATGTGTCAGCCTATAAAGAAGCTGTTGATAGTGTTCAGTTTGAAATAAAAGACTTAACAAGTATTATCCAAAAATCAATGAATCATCAATATAGTGATATTAGAGAGAACTTAACTAAAGGTAGATTGCAAAAGAACTTACTAAATTGGTTTATCGATGATCAATATAAACTATTCTTCAAAAAGGATGCATTTAGTAGAAAATTAGATGCAACATTCACATTATTAGTTGATGCATCAGCAAGTATGCACGATAAAATGGAAGAAACTAAAAAAGGTGTCGTCCTATTCCACGAAACACTTAAAAATTTAGATATTAAACATGAAATTCTAGGTTTTAGTGAAGATGCTTTTGAAGCTGATAAATTAAATCAACCTAATACAATCGAAGAGCTCATCTTATATAATGAATCAACACTTAAACAAAATGACGCAAGAATTATGACGCTTGAACCACAAGATGATAATCGTGACGGTGTCGCTTTAAGAGTTGCAACACAACATTTACTTCAAAGATCTGAGACACAAAAATTCTTAATTGTATTTTCTGATGGGGAACCTTCAGCTTTTGATTATGCAGAAGACGGCATTATAGATACACATGAAGCTGTGATAGAAGCAGATAAACAAGGAATTTATGTCTTTAATGTATTCCTTAATCAAGATGTGATTGATGAAGCCACGAAAAAGACTGTTCATAACATCTATGGTAAACAAAGTTTATTTGTAGAAGGTGTTGAAAATTTACCATACCAATTGGCACCGTTATTAAAAAAATTACTGTTGCAATCTATATAATTAGCAAAACTAAATAATAACATTCTTTTTTAAATTTTCAGAAATTTCATATAGACGAAAACAAACTCCAATGATAAAATATAAATTATTGTTAGACGCAAAAGGAGTAAAATATATGAACAAGAATATTTTTGTAGTAGGGTTTATGTTATTCGCGATATTCTTTGGTGCCGGGAACCTAATATTCCCACCAGCATTAGGATTATCGAGCGGTCATTTCTTCTGGCCAGCAATATTTGGTTTTGTAATTACGGGAATCGGTTTACCACTTATTGGTGTAATCGCAGGTTCAATTGAGGACAAGGGATACAGAGTTTCATTAAGTAAAATTCATCCAGTCTTTGCAGTTATATTATTAATTGCAATTTCTTTAACGATAGGACCACTATTCGCAATACCACGTACGGCAGCAACATCTTTCGAGATGGGTATTACACCAATTTTTGATACAAATAGTTCAATGGCTTTATTTATATTCTCACTTATTTACTTTGTGATTGTTTTTTACTTAAGTTTCAACTCAAGTAAAATGGTCGATAAAGTCGGTGCGATATTAACACCTTTACTATTAATCTCGATTACAGCATTAATTATTAAAGCATTCTTCTCATTAGGTGGAGGAGCTACAGTTGAAGGTGATCCTGCAGTATATAGTAGTGCTGGAACAAGCTTTGGTAAAGGTTTCGTTGAAGGCTACTTAACAATGGATGCTATCGCAGCTATTGCTTTCTCACTCATTGTTATTACAGCAATTAAGAGTAAAGGTGTAACGAGAGAAACAGGATTATTCAAACAAACAATTTATGCAGGTGTTATTGCAGCAATTGCACTTGGATTTATTTACATCTCATTAGGTTGGATCGGAAATCACATGAATGTTTCAGCTGAGACACTAAAAGAATTAAACGATAACGGTCAAAATATCGGTACATATCTCTTAACAACAGCCGCGCAATTAGCATTCGGTGAATTTGGTAAATATTTAATCGGTATTATCGTTGCATTAGCTTGTTTAACAACAGCTACAGGTTTAATCGTGTCAGTAAGTGAATTCTTCCACGAAATTATACCTAAAATTTCTTACAAATGGTTTGTAACAATCTTTACATTAATTAGTTTCATCCTTTCAAACCAAGGTTTAACTACAGTAATTAAAGGTTCACTACCAGTATTATTAGTGTTATATCCAATCGCAATTACAGCTGTATTATTAATTGTTCTTGCTAAATACGTTGGAACACCACCAATTGCTCAACAATTATCAGTGGCACTTGTAACAATTATTTCATTAATATCAGTTGTAAACCAAATGGGTTGGGCTAAAATTGGATTTATTCAACAATTACCATTATCAACTTACCAAATGGAATGGATACCTTTCGCAATCGTAGGATTCATCATTGGATTTATAATCGGTAAAGTTAAGAATCAAGCACCAATCACATATTCGTAAGTTGTATAAGAATCTTCAAAATTATTTTGAAGATTCTTATTTTTTATGTCATCATATTGATAACAAAATAAAAAGGGGTTGGTATTCATGATATTAAATGCATTCATAAACAAAGATGAAACATGGCTTTTGTGGGCAATTCTAGTAGGTATTGCAGCCATTAGTATCTTCTTAGAACAGAGATATCAATTTGCAGCAAAACTAACAGGCGCTATCATTGCATTAGTTGGTGCGATGATATTATCCAATCTCAATATCATTCCGATTGAATCACCTGTCTATGACCAAGTGTGGGAATATGTCATTCCATTAGCAATACCTTTACTTTTATTTAGATCAAACATATTTAAAATTTGGAAAGAAAGTAGAAGACTTTTATTCATATTCCTAATCAGTTCAGTAGGTACTGTAGTAGGTGTTGGAGCAGGATTTTTATTACTTCACCAATTCATACCTGAACTAGATAAAATCGGTGCTATGATGACTGGTAGTTACATAGGTGGTGGTGTAAATTTTGCAGCACTTAGCACGAAATTCCAAACACCAGGCGAATTAGTATCTGCAACTGTTGTAGCCGATAATAGTGTAATGGCATTCTACTTCATTGTACTGATTACGCTACCGAATATGACATTTATTAAAAAATATTTTAAAAGACTTTATAATTCAAACGATGATGCAAACAGTAATCAAGCAGAAGCGTATTGGAAACGAAATGATATAAGTTTAAAAGATATTGCTTATTCAATTTCCATAGCATTTGTATTAGTTGCGATTAGCTTTAAAATTTCAGAACTTGTTAATGAATACATTCCTAAAAATAATCACTTTATGGAAATATTAGTGAGTATCATAGGTGACCAATTTTTATTATTAACGACATTAACACTTGTTACAGTGGCTATGTTTAGTAAATTCTTTGAGAATTTAAACGCTTCTGATGAACTCGGTACATTTTTAATATATATTTTCTTTGTCGTAATAGGTGTACCTGCATCTATACCAATCATTATCAAAACAGCACCATTATTATTTATTTTCGTCGCAGTTATTTTGATTTTCAATTTATCTATAACATTATGCTTCGGTAAATTGTTCAAATTCAATATTGAGGAGATGTTACTAGCTAGTAATGCAAATGCCGGAGGACCAACAACAGCAGCTGCATTAGCGATTTCTAAAGGGTGGCAAGGATTAGTAGGACCCATTTTAATCATCGGTACTCTAGGTTATGTAATCGGAAATTACGTCGGAACATTAATGGGGTATTTCTTAAGTCAATTTATGTAAGAGGGTGTAGGGATGAGTAGAGTGATGTAGGAGATGTGAGTTTGTTGGGATTTAACACAGATCTAAAACTATCTCTTGGCTTTATTCATCCTTTAAGCCAAGACTTAGGCTATCTCTTGGCTTTATTCAGCACTTAAGCCACAACTTAGGCTATCTCTTGGCTTTATTCAGCACTTAAGCCACAACTTAGGCTATCTCTTGGCTTTATTCAGTACTTAAGCCATGACTTGGACTATCTCTTGGCTTTATTCAGTACTTAAGCCACAACTTAGGCTATCTCTTGGCTTTATTCAGTACTTAAGTCACGACTTGGACAATCTCTTGGCTTTATTCAGTACTTAAACCACAACTTAGGCTATCTCTTGGCTTTATTCAGCACTTAAGCCACAACTTAGGCTATCTCTTGGCTTTATTCAGTACTTAAGCCATGACTTGGACTATCTCTTGGCTTTATTCAGTACTTAAGCCACGATCTCTACTCCAAAATTATTGTATTGAAATAGCCATTTTCTAATATAGCAAGTATCTATATTGTATTTTTCGATAAGATATTACATCCTTCGTTTCCACTTTTATATTCTCGAATCAATTTTAATTTGAAATCTAAACTATATTTTTTATTCATAAATAAACACCCCTAAAGTTGAATTTTAGTTCAACTTTAGGGGTGCACTTAATTGTTGGTGGGTCTATTATTTATGATTTAAATGTGTTTCTCAATTGCTGCTGTTCGTCTTTGAGTTGTAATAATTTTGTTTTTAAGTCTTGTTCTAAGCTTTGTAATTCTTGTTCTGCTTGCTGACGTTTACGTGTGCCGTCTTCTTGTATGCGTAATGTTTCTTGAATTGTATCTACTATATTAGTTTGGGTCGTCTTCAATGTTTCGATATCAACGATGCCTCGTTCATTTTCTTCAGCTGTTCTTATCGCATTCTGTTTCAACATTTCAGAGTTCTTCAGCAATAATTCATTAGTTGTATCTGTTACTTTTTTCTGAGCTTCTGAAGCGCCTTGTTGTCTTAAAAGTGTTAAAGCGATTGCCATTTGATTTTTCCATAATGGGATACTCGTTAAAATTGAACTTTGAATTTTTTCGGCTAAAGTTTGATTAATATTTTGTATCATTCTAATTTGTGGGGCAGATTGTAATGTGATTTGTCTAGAAAGTTGTAAGTCATAAATTCTTTTTTCTAGTCGATTAATATATTGTTGTAAATCTGCCAGTTCTTGTACATCCATTTGATTATTAGATGCTTTAACTTTTTGTTCTAATTCTACAAGATTATGTTGTTTCAACTCGTCGCGTTTCTTTTCTGCTGCTGCGATATAAATATTTAATGCATCAAAGTAAGCTTTATTTTCTTCATATAATTGATCTAATAAGCCTACATCTTTCATTAGCATATTTTGTGATTTCTGAAGTTCTACAGATATTCGATCGACTTGTGCACCAACAGATTGATATTTACTAAACATTTCATTTACAGAACGTTCAGCTCTTCTAAAAATGCGTTTCAATCTAGATTGATTTTGTTTTTGTAATTCATCTGGATTTACTTCTTTTAATTTATTCATTAAATTTCTTAATGAATTACCAATAGGTCCTACATCTTTAGATTGTACTTGAGTAAGCATTTGATGTGAGAACTGTGATAATTTATTTTGTGCTTGTTGACCATAGAGTAGAAGACCATCATTATCTAATGGTTTAATTTGCTTAGCAATCTCAGCAATTTTACGTTGATCTTCATCTGAGAATGTCTTTTCGTAAGTTGATGTTACATCAGAAGGGGTCTGTTGTTCTGTAATTTCTGAAGTTTGTGGTGTTAACGCTTCTGATGAATCTTTAAATGGGTCATCAATAAGGTCGTCAAATAAGTTCTTATTCGTTTCAGTCATTGTTACGCTCCATTTCATATTCATATTTTTTATGAGTTTTTGTTAAATTTACTTTTTCTTTCGTTGATTCTGGAATGCCTTTTCTATAGCTATTTCTTTGTTTAGCAATATCAGCAAGTTCCATTTCAATATCTAATTGATGATAACTCGATTCATTTAATTCTTTTAAATCGGCAACGAGTGTTCGTTTATTTTCATCAATCGTAAGCTTTGTTTGTTTAAGTTTAGCTTTTTCTTCTTTAGATTTATTCGGCATACGTTGTAAAAGTGTGTAATTATCAATTAAATTCACAGTATTATCTAAGTGAGAGTAGAAGAAGCTTTCGACTTTATAAAATTTCTCAGGTGACTGTTTAACTGTGTTATAAATTGTACGTGCTAATTTAGCAACTTCGTTTAAGTTCTTGAATTCTTTATATGATCTGATTCGCATATAATTTTTATAAAGTCTTTTCAATTTTGGTTGCGCTTCGTTTAACTGTTTTCTAATAAAATGAAATTCTCTTCGTGTTAAACCCATTTCTTTCAAATAACGTCGTGAACTATACCATTGTATTGGTAAAAAGCTAATAACGTAAGTACCTGCAAATACAGCCATATCGATAAGATAATTTAAATCTAATTGAAAAACACTAAATAAAAAAGCAATAAATGATATAGGTACTGCTAATAATGCACCTAATACATATGATAAATTATATTTCATTGTCATCTTCCTAAATTATAACGTTTTGAAATGCTTAGTTTTTTCGTCTAAAGTGGTATCTTCGATTGTATAATTTTCTACAACTGAAGCTGGCGCTACTCCCTGGATAACACCATCAGTAAATTGTTTTAATTGATCTTCTTCACCACTTGCGTATATTTCTACATAATCGCTGACATTTTCAACGGTACCGACTATTTTATGTTTCTTAGCGAGTTGAGCAGTGAAAAATCGAAACCCAACACCTTGTACGCGTCCAAAAACTTTTATATGTTTTCCGTTCATATTTATCACCTCATATCTTTATTATAAAGGGTTCAGTGTAAAAAAACTAATAATTAGAAACAAATCGACAAGCTATTTTCTTGATTTAATAATCAATAAGATTTAAATTAACTCTAGGGCAATTTTCTAAATAGGGGAGATTTTAAGATGTATAAAATCGTAACAATCCGAACAGATTATGAGGGATGGTGGCTGTTTGACGATTGGAAAGACTATATCATTAAAGAAATTGAATGTCATGACTATGAAGAAATGGTCAATCAATATCATAATCTACTTAATCAATATCAAACGAAGTTTACTAATGAACTTGTAGGTAAACATAACATACATGCTTTCTATAATAATTGTGATCTATCTTACTGTGAAGACTGCGAAGAAGATATGCAAATATTTTATAGTATTCTTATATTAAATGACAATTCAATTTATACACCATTACCAAAATAATAAATTCTGAAAATATCTTAAATGGTATTGCATTTGAATTTTCTGTGACGTATAATAAGTAATAGCAATATCGTTATTCCATATTGCAAATAACATTATTAATTAATTGTGTTTTTTGTAATATGCGAATATCGCATATTGAATTTTAGTCTTGGAGGTTTCACAATTATGAAACAAGGTACAGTTAAATGGTTTAACGCAGAAAAAGGATTTGGCTTCATCGAAATTGAAGGAGAAAATGACGTATTCGTACATTTCTCAGCAATTAACCAAGAAGGTTACAAATCTTTAGAAGAAGGTCAAGCAGTAGAATTCGAAGTAGTTGAAGGCGACCGTGGCCCACAAGCTGCAAACGTTGTAAAACTATAATATATATGAATTTGAACGACTAAAAAGAAACCCTAACGATGTTAGGGTTTCTTTTTGCGTTATCATATTGTTATTATTTAATAATAAATTTCATGATTTCAGCTTATTATTTTACGTCATTCATAATCAATTGTTTTAAAGTTTGTCTCTTAATAACTTCTCTTGCTTTTCCATCTTTAACAAATAGAACTGAAGGTTTAAGCATTTGATTATAATTTGAACTCATAGAGTAATGGTAAGCACCTGTAGATAATACAGCTATATAATCACCGATTTTTGTAGATTTAGGAAGTTTCATATCTCTACCAATTAAGTCGCCTGATTCACATAACTTACCAGCAATTGTGACTTCATGTGTATCTTCATCATTTCTATTCACTAACAACGCTTTATATTGTGCATCATAAAGTGCCGTTCTAATATGATCACTCATACCACCATCAATCGATACATACGTATTAACATTAGGAATCTCTTTAATCGTTCCTACTTGATACAACGTAACGCCCGCTTCACCAACAATTGAACGGCCTGGCTCTATAGAGATTTCTGGAATAGCCATGTCATATTTTTGACTATTTTCTTTGATCGCATCTGTAATCAACTTAATACCATCTTCAATAGGGTAACTTTTATCCGCTTCAGTATATTTAATACTAAATCCGCCACCTAAATTTAATATATCAATCTCAATATCATGTTCTTTTAACCATTCAAATACAATTTGGATTGTGTTGATTGTACCATCCGCTTCAAAAATTTGTGATCCAATATGGAAGTGAATACCTTTGAAGTCTATTTTATCTGATTCTTGTAAAGCACGTACACCTTCAAGTGCCGTACCGTGTTTAATAGACAAGCCAAATTTACTATCTTCTTGACCCGTTTGGATAAATTCATGAGTATGTGCTTCAACGCCAGGATTAACTCTTAAAACAGCTTTAATAGGCTTAGAAGCTAATCTATTAATACGTGTGATTTCATCTAAAGAATCAATTACGAAATATTCAACGCCGCTTTCAATAGCATATTCAATTTCTTCATTCGTCTTATTGTTACCGTGAAAATGAATTTTACTTGGATCAAATCCACTTGCTAAAGCTGTATATAATTCACCTTCAGATACGACATCTAGACCCATTTCTTCTTCTTCCATCAACTTAAACAATTGAATACTACTAAAGGCTTTAGAAGCATAAGAGATATTATATGATAATCCACTTTCTTTAAAAGCTTCATGGAATCTTCTACATTGTGTTCTAATTTGTTCCTCATCATATACGATAGTAGGGGTACCAAAACTTGCAGCTATCGTTTGTAATGATACATTGCCCATTGTGAGAACACCTTGGTCATTATATTTAACTGTCATTATCTAATCTCCTTTATTAATGAATGATGGTTTAATGCACTGATTTGCTCAGAATTTGCACCAACACCTTTAAATGTAAATTCATCAATCCTTATATCGTTACCATACATAACGACTTGATCACCACTTTGGATTGTATCATCTACTTCAACGAACATGTGACTCATCATCAACCCTCTAATTGGATAGCGCTTTTGATTAATAAGCGCATCATGTTTCGCTCTTGTCTTAAGTATACCGTCTCCATAGCCAATATCAACTACAGCAATGTTACAATCTTTATCAGCTTTATATTGGAAACTATAACCACAAGTTTCTCCTTTTTTAATAGGGCGAACTTGTATCACATTTGCTGTGACAGTAAAGTTTTGTTCTGTAAGTGAAGTAGGGAGGGTACTATAAGGTCTTGAACCATAAAGTATAATACCGAGACGCGCATGCGTATGTTGATTTAACAATCCGTCTTCTCGTACATAACTTGCACTATTTTGTGCATGAATAAATTTAAAGGCATAACCTTGGTCTAATATAAATGATAAACAATTAACCCAAGCTTGTCTTTCTGTTTCATATTCATCGCCACCGAATTCATCCGCATATCCGAAATGCGTCCAAATACCTTCCATAATCGCTTGCTCTGCAATAGGTAAGCTTTCATTATGTTTGAGTACTTGTAACATTTCATCTTGGTCTTTCAAACCAGAACGGTGTAAAAGATTTTCAAGTTCTAAATGTAATTTAATGCCCGCTAAATCTTCAATATGTTCATGATAGAATGTTAATGATGGTAACGTCATCGCAATGTTATGTGTCTTTAATGTTTCAAATTCAATAGAAGGGTTCATCAAAAAGATATTCACTTGTTTATCTATTTCACGAATTCTTACCGCTTCATGAAGTGATGTTGTACTGAATGTTTGAATACCTGCTTGAATAAAGGATTTAACTGCGAATTCTAGTCCAAAATGATAAGCATCGTTTTTCACGACAGCCATAACTTTGTTATCTTTAATAACATTTTTAGCATTTTTTATAAAATTTTGTTCATCAATCGTAATACGTGCTACCATTATTTGTCCGCTCCTTGATTTAATAGTGCTGTATAGTAATCAGCGACACTGATTAATACTTCTTCATCGAAATTGAGTCTATTTGTATGTAGACCATAAATATAATCTTTTTCAACATTGCGTGTTCCAAAAAAGACAAAATAACTTGGTGCTAATTGACAATAGAAACTAAAGTCTTCACCAAATAAATAAGGCTTTTCTAGTTCATGTAGTGTTAAGTCTAGGCTCGTTAAAGCTTCTTTAACACCCTCATATAATTGTGCATCATTTGTAGTAGGTGGATACCCTTCAGCAAAATCAACCGTACATGTCACACCAAATAACAATTCAACACTTTCTGCAATTTTTTGCATTTGATTTTTAACAATTTCAAGATCATTCGTATCATATGTACGAATCGTTCCTTCTAAGTAACCATTCTCTGGAACGGTATTAATGGCTTCGCCAACATTGAACTGTCCAACATGAACAATATTGCGATTTAAACCATTTAAATGAAATTGCTGAATTTGTGTAACTTGAGAAAGGACATGCATCATCGCTTCTGATGCTGCTTTACCATCTTCTTTACTGGCAACATGACTCGAGCTTCCTTTTAAGTAAAATCGATACTCTGTTGCACTAGCTGTAATTTCATCATTTTTAAAGGCTACTGTGCCGACATCTTCAAATGGCATAATATGAACGCCATAAATTTTCTCTATATGATATTTATCAAACACGTTTGATTGGATTAATTGATTTGCACCGGCTTCAGTTTCTTCTGAAGGTTGGAATATAAATACTACATTATGCGGTAATTCACCTTTATCATATAAAGCTTTACAACGTTGCGTAAAAAGCATTAACGCTGTCGTATGACCATCATGACCACATGCATGCATAACTTGATCAACCGTACTTTTATAAGGTACATCGTTTACTTCTTGAATAGGTAAGGCATCGATATCCGCTCGATACGCAATAGTATGACTCGAATTGCCTTCTAAATAACCAATGATACCCGTTTGAATAGGGCGTTCGTAAGGAATATTTAATTGTTTTAAGAAGTCTTCAACGTATGCAGTTGTCTCATATTCTTGCATACTTAACTCTGGATGTTGATGTAAGTATCTTCTTGTATTTTTCACAAATTCTAATTCAGACATTTAACTCAGTCCTTTGTATTATGTATAGAAAGAGGGAGCGGGATAGAAATTTCATTTAAGGAAAATGATATTGCAGTCCCGCCCCGACTAAAATGATATTATTGATTTAAATTACGTAAAGCAGATACAATTTCTTTTTTACCGTCTTGAACATCTGCTGATTGTTTAATAACTTTAGCCGGTGTACCAGCTACTACTGCGCCAGCAGGAACATCTTTAGTTACGATAGCACCAGCTGCAACAATTGCACCTTTGCCGACTCTAACACCTTCAAGGATAACAGCATTTGCACCGATTAATACGTCATCTTCAATTACTACAGGTGATGCACTTGGTGGTTCAATAACACCCGCTAATACTGATCCAGCACCAACGTGTACATTTTTACCAGTTGTTGCACGTCCACCTAAAGTAGCGTTCATATCTACCATTGTACCTTCACCAACAACAGCACCGATATTGATTGTAGCACCCATCATAACAACCGCACCGTCTTCAATAACTGCATGTTCTCTAATGAAAGCACCTGGTTCGATTCTTGCATTTGTATTTGTTAAGTCTTTTAATGGAATTGCTGAATTGCGACGATCATGTTCAATTTCTAAATCTGTAATAGCTGATTGATTCGCTTCATAAAAGCTCTTCCAATCTTTAGCATCACAGAAAATTGTTTTAGATGTTTCAGAACCAAATACTTTAAATGACTCTGGGAATTCAACATTTTCAAATGCGCCGTTTACATAAACCTTTAAAGGCGTTACTTTCTCTGCCTCACTAATATATTGTATAATTTCTTCTGCCGTAAAATCTTTAACCATGTTAAATTCTCTCCTCATTTAAATTATTGTATGTGTAATATCCGTTTTCTTTATTGACTAGAACATCTGCTACATTAATTGCGCCATTAGCGAAGATATCTTTAGACTGCGCACGATGTGTGATTTCAATCGTTTCGTCATGGCCAGCAAATAATACTTGATGTTCTCCAACAATTGTACCACCACGTTGTGAACTAATGCCAATTTCTGCAGGTTCACGTTTAATAGTTGATTCATGTCTATCATAAACTGGTACAGATTGTGCTCTTTTTTCTTTAATTGCATCATATAGTTGAACGAGTGTACCACTTGGTGCATCGACTTTCTTATTATGGTGCTTTTCTAACATTTCAATATCAAAGTCTTCTAATAATGGTACTGCATATTGAATAATTTCTTTGAGTATATGCACGCCATAGCTCATATTTGCGCTGAAAAATACAGGCATATTTTGAGATTTTTCTTTTAACTTTTCTATGATTTGTTCTTTTTCACCAGTCGTTGCGATAACTAAAGGTAATGTGAAGTCTTCTTCTAATAATGGCAATAATAATTCAGGATTAGAAAAGTCTATCGCCACATCCGCTTCTGGCGCTTCTGAAATAGATTCAAAAGCAGGGTAGGGATATGATTTCGTTGAATCCTTCACGACAACACCAACTATTTCGTTGTCTCTTTCTTCTGCTAATCTTGCGACGCGTTCATTCATTGCGCCATATCCGATTAATAATATCTTCATTGTTTTACACCATCTTTAAACTTAGTAAATGCTTCACTTAAAACTTTTCTTTCTTGTTCTTCCAATGTAACAAGCGGTAATCTTACTTCATAACAACCGAAACCTAATTCAGACGTTAATAACTTAATCGGCACTGGATTAACATCTACACTTAAGTGATTAAGTAATTCTGTAATATCACGATTTAAAGTGTTTGCTTGTTCTAATTGATCATTAACGACATAATCATATAATTGTTGTGTTTCTTGTGGTATAGCATTTGCTACAACTGAAATTAATCCCGCTCCGCCTAATTGATAGTAATCCAACATATTGTCATCATTACCACTATATAATGCAAAGTCACTTGGTAATTGTTGTTTTAAAGTTTTTGCATATTCTAAATCTCCTGTCGCATCTTTTAAAGCCACGATGTATGGATTTTCACTTAGTTTAAGCACCGTTTCAATATCTATCGTCATATTTGTTCTTGATGGGACATTATAAAGTACAACAGGTAATGCAACTTCATCCGCAATTTTTGTGAAATGCGCGATTAATCCACGCTGACTCGTCTTGTTGTAATAAGGTGTGATTAACATAATCGCATCAGCACCTAATTCTTTAGCTTTTATAGAAGCATCGATAGAAGCTTGCGTATTGTTTGTACCTGTACCTGCTATAACTGGAACACGGCCATTGACTTTTTTAATCCCACATTCTAATAACGTATTTCTTTCTTCTGTTGTAAGGGTAGGGTTCTCTGCTGTTGTTCCGTTAATAATAATACTTTTAACACCATTATCTATTAAAAATTCTATATGATTTTCAAAGGCTTCGTAGTCTACATCCTCATTTGTAAATGGTGTTGTAAGGGCAACGCCCACACCGTTAAAAATATGTGACATACTGAACACTCCTCATTATTTTTTATTTAATTCTAATACTTGTTCTAGCACTTGAACGGCATTTAAACTTGCACCTTTTAATAAGTTATCTGAAGTACACCAGATGTGGAATGTATTGTCTAAAGAATCATCTTTACGAATTCTTCCAACGAATACTTCATCTTTACCAGTAGAATGAATCGCTAGTGGATATTCATTATTTTCTACGTTATCTACTAAGACAACACGGTCATCTTCATTAAATAAGTTACGAATATCTTCAACAGTCGCTTCTTTATCTAAAGTTACGTTGATATGCACACTGTGGCTATCTTGAACAGGTACACGCACACAAGTTGCTGTTACATTTAAAGAAGGTTGATCTAAGATTTTTCTAGTTTCATCGATCATTTTTTGTTCTTCTTTTGTATAACCATCTTCTAAGAATACATCTATATGTGGTAACACATTATTATAAATTGGGTGAGGGTAGTTCTTTGGTGCTTCTCCTTTTTCACCATTAGCTAAATCTTCACGACCAGCTAAACCGGATCCTGATACAGCTTGATATGTTGTATAAGCAACACGTTTTAATCCGAATTGATCTAATAAAGGTTTTAAAGGTACAACTGATTGAATTGTTGAACAGTTAGGGTTTGCAATAATTTTACGATTTAATTTAGGTACATTCACTTCCGGAACGATTAAATCAATATCTTCATGCATACGCCATTGACTTGAATTATCGATTACAATTGCACCATGTTGTTCAAATAGTGGGGCGAATTTCTCGCTTGTACCACCTCCAGCACTCATAATAACGTAATCGAAATTGCCATCAGTTTTCTCTTCTGTCAATGCTTCAACCGTATAAGTTTTTCCTTGGAATTCGATTTTTTTGCCTGCTGATCTAGGTGATGAAAATAATACAAGTTCATCAAATGGTACATTTTTTCTATCTAATACTTCTAATACTTTTTCTCCTACTAAACCTGTTGCGCCAACAACTGCTAATTTTGTCATTTTGTTCACTCCATCATTCATTATATATTAAATGCTTCACTTAAAGTTCGAACGGCAGTTTCTCCTAATTCACGATCAACAACATAAGAAATACTAATCTCAGAAGTTGTTGTTTGATAGAAGTTAATGTCATGACTAATTAAAGTGCGGAATGCTTTTGAAGCTATTCCTGACATATCTCTCATACCTGTTCCGATTACTGAAAGTTTAGCGTAGTTATCTCTCATTTTATAACGTAAATGAGGGTATTCCTCAGTAAGTTGTTCAATGATTTGTTCGATTTGATATACGTCTGAATCTTTAATCGTAAACGAAAGCTGTAATCCTTGTTGATTTTCAATTTGAGATATCATATCAACATTCATTGATTGTTCTTCTAATGAATCAAATAATTTCTGTAACAATGCAAAGTTTTGCATCGGATAAGTTAAAGTAACATGAATCATATGTGTATCAAGTGCGACTCCTGTAACTGCTTTTTTCTCTAATATCTCTGTTTGTGGCATAATCCATGTTCCTTTCACGTTTGATAATGTTCTACCAAGATACAATGGTATGTTATAATTTTTTGCAATTTCGACACTTCTAGATTCTAATACACCAGCACCTAAAGCACTCATTTCCATCATTTCTTCATATGAAACTTCATTGAGTAACTTTGCTTCTTTATAAATTCTAGGATCTGTTCCATATACACCATCAACATCAGTATATATTTCACAAGATGTATCTATACTTGCTGCAATGGCTACTGCAGTTGTATCAGAACCGCCGCGTCCTAAAGTCGTAATTTCTAGATGATCATTCACACCTTGAAATCCTGCAACGACAAGAATGTCATTTTTTTCAAAAGCTTCTTCAAAACGTAGTGCATCAATTTCTGCAATTTTACTTTTCAAATGATGACCAATCGTTTTAATTCCTGCTTGATATCCTGTCATTGCTTTCGTTTGAACACCAATGTCATTCAATACCATTGATAAGTATGAAATGGTTTGTTGTTCTCCCGTCGTTAAAAGCATCGCTAAATGCTCATCTTTAGGTTGCGAAGTAAGTGAACTAATATTTTCAAGTAAAGAATCTGTCGTCTTACCCATAGCACTTACAACCACTACTAATTGTTCTCCATTATCAACACGTGATTTCAACATATGTGCGATATTTTTAATTTTGTCAAAATCACCAACGGACGTACCGCCAAATTTTAAAACACTCTGACTCAAAATAATTCCTCCTATAAATCGGAGACGAACGCTGTAATATAAATAAAAAAACAAGTTCGGCATTCGAACTTGTTTTAATTTATATATACAAGTGATGCACTCCATTATTCTTAAGATAATGACAGACAATTAGCTCTTAACCTAAATGTCCAACACCATATTTCTGCAAAAATACAATGTTTCGGCATCGCACCCTTTCACTCCTTTAAGATTGCAGTCCAGTAGGGGAGTTACTAATGATTGATGCGCCTCATCAAAAACATATTCAATTGGTATGCATTCATTATACATACAAAGAATATTGATGTAAAGAGAGAAAACTGATAATTTCAAAAAGTTCTTACTATTTAGACGATAAGCCCTAGAAATCAATATTCATTTTAGAAGGTAATGGGGCGGTGTAGGTATTTTATAGGAATGGGGGGATGTTGGTAAGAAAAGTAGGATTGTATTTATCTTGTTTGATCAGTCTTGATAAATAGGAGGACTGAACATTGCAAGTCAGCTCTCACTAGCTACATTGAACGCCAAAAACACCCCACATTACCTCATTTCCCCAAATAAAAAAGCTAGGACTTATAAAAATGTCCTAGCTTCTCTATATGAAAATTAGTTATAAACACCTTGATCTCTCAAGTATTCTTCATAACTGATTTCTTTAGAAATTGCGCCATCTTCTTTGATTTCAATTACGCGGTTGGAGATTGTATTGATAAATTCAAAGTCATATGAAGTAAAGATTAATGATCCTTTGAAATTCTTCAAGCCATCATTGACTGCAGTGATACTTTCTAAGTCTAAGTGGTTTGTTGGTTCATCTAGTAATAATACGTTAGAGTTTGATAACATCATTTTACTTAACATACATCTTACTTTTTCTCCACCTGAAAGGACACTTGCTTTTTTCTTAACTTCTTCACCACTAAATAACATACGTCCAAGGAATCCTCTTAAGAATGTTTCTGTTTGTTCTTCTGGTGGTGCATATTGTCTTAACCAGTCAACTAAGTTCATTTCAATACCTTCGAAATAATCTGAGTTATCTTTTGGTAAGTATGATTGTGTTGTTGTAACGCCCCATTTAACTGTTCCTTCATCTGGTTCAAGTTCACCAGCTAAAATACGAAGTAGGGTTGTTTTAGCAATCTCACTTTCTCCAATTAATACAGCTTTATCATTTGGATTCATTGTAAATGAAACGTTATTTAATACTTTTTGACCGTCAATTGTTTTTGAAACACCTTGAACTTGTAATAAGTCGTTACCGATTTCTCGTTCAATTGTGAAATTAACGAATGGATAACGTCTTGATGATGGTTGAATGTCATCGAGTTCAATTTTTTCAAGCATTTTCTTACGGCTTGTTGCTTGTTTAGATTTAGAAGCGTTCGCACTAAATCTAGCAATAAAGTCTTGTAATTCTTTAATGCGTTCTTCTTTTTTCTTGTTTTGGTCTTGAGCCATTTGAGAAGCAAGTTGACTTGATTGATACCAGAAGTCATAGTTTCCGACAAATAGTTTAATTTTGCCGTAATCTAAGTCAGCTATATGTGTACAGACATTGTTTAAGAAATGTCTATCATGTGATACGACGATAACTGTATTCTCAAAGTTAATTAAGAAATCTTCTA
Source organism: Mammaliicoccus sciuri (assembly GCF_002901825.1). Lineage (GTDB taxonomy): Bacteria > Bacillota > Bacilli > Staphylococcales > Staphylococcaceae > Mammaliicoccus > Mammaliicoccus sciuri. The sequence goes on from NZ_PPQD01000030.1 coordinate 46,316, forward strand.
ACCAAGCAATCGCTTTAATATCTAAACCGTTTGTAGGCTCATCGAGTAATAGAACATCTGGCTCACCAAATAAACTTTGAGCAAGAAGTACTTTTACTTTTTGGTTGTTTTCTAATTCAGACATCATTTTGTCATGTAATTCGTCTTTAATACCTAAACCTGAAAGTAATACAGATGCATCCGCTTCTGCATTCCATCCGTTCATTTCAGCAAACTCACCTTCAAGTTCTGCTGCACGCATACCATCTTCATCTGAGAAATCTGGTTTCATATAAATTTCATTTTTCTCAGTCATAACTTGCCATAATTTTTCATGGCCTTTTAATACAACATCAATCACTTTTTCATCTTCGTGCGCAAAGTGATCCTGTTTTAATACTGCTAAACGTTCATCTTTACCAAGTGAAACGTGACCTGATTGAGAATCTAATTCGCCTGATAATACTTTTAAGAACGTTGATTTTCCAGCTCCATTAGCACCGATAAGTCCGTAACAGTTACCTGGTGTGAACTTAATATTTACATCTTCAAAAAGCTTACGATCACCGAAACGTAAACTTACATTCGTAACTTGTAACATTAAATGACTCCTTTTCATTAATACTTCTACCGATGAATTATATCATAAATGAAACAAAAATGGGCAAGAGTTTGAACAGTCGTTACACGAAGCAAAATGCATGTTATAATGAATAAACGAAAAACATATGAATGGAGAATGACATGGCACACGAAAAAGATACGCTTGTAGGTCGCATAGACTTTTTAAAAGTGGATAGATTGGAAGGTTCAACTTATCATTTACTTGGACCAAATAGCGAACCTATTAAAATGAATGCTTCAGAAGTCGAAGATGACGATCAATTAGAAATCGGTGAAGATTATAGTTTCTTTGTATATCCAAGCCGATCTGGAGAATTATTTGCAACACAAAACATGCCAACTATTACAAAAGACCGTTATGATTGGGTAAAAGTATTGAGAGTAGACCGTGATGGTGCTGCAGTAGATGTAGGATTACCTAGAGAAGTACTCATTCCATGGGAAGATCTACCTAAAGTTAAAGAACTATGGCCACAAAACGGTGACATGATATTCTGTACACTTAGAATAGATAGTAATAGTCAAATGTTTGCGAGATTAGCAACTGAAACAATCGTTGATACAATGTACAAAACAGCTGAAGAATCTATATTACATCAACATGTAACAGCAAGACCATATCGTTTATTAAGAGTAGGTACTTTCCTCCTATCTGAAGATGGTTATAAAATCTTTGTACACGAATCAGAACGTAAACATGAGCCAAGACTAGGTGAAGAAATGGACGTTAGAATCATCGGCGTAAAAGAAAACGGTGAATTAAATGGTTCATTCTTACCATTGGCACATGAAAGACTTGATGAAGATGGCCAAGTGATATTTGATTTACTAGTAGAATATGACGGAGAATTACCATTTTGGGATAAATCAAACCCAGAAGCAATTAAAGAAGTCTTTAATATGAGTAAAGCAAGTTTCAAACGTGCTATCGGTAGATTATACAAGCAAAAACTGATCACAATCGAGACTGGTAAAATTACCATTACCAAAAAAGGTTGGGCTCAAGTTAAAAAAGAAGACTAATCATATAACCAAACCGACACTTCAAAATGAAGTAGGTTTGGTTTTTTAATGCATTTATATTCCATTTAATTACAATATTGACATAATTTAAAAAGCGTTGTAAATTATAAATGTAACAATATCGAACATTAATAAACAATTAAATATTTGGATCGTGACTATTCAATTAGGCGAAAACCACAATTCTTGAGGTGCATCAATCACCTCTAAGTCTTGTGGTATTTTTATTTCAAATGATTGGAGGTATTGCTGCCTATGATAATCAAACAAGTCCTTAACAATAATGTTGCTATTGCCATTACTGAAAATGGTGAAGAAGTTATCGCGATGGGGAAAGGAATTGTGTTCTCAAAAAAGAAAGGTGATTTCTTATCTCATCAAACACCCGAGAAAATATTTAGACTCGATAATCAAGAAGTGAGATTTCATTTACAGTCTTTAGTTAATGATGTCCCCGTACCTATTATTACGACATGTTGTGAAATCATAAATGATGTTCAACATAAATTTGATTTTACGTTTCAAGATTATATTTATGTCACGTTAACACACCATTTGCATCACGCTGTTAATATTCATCAAAACAATCAAAAGATACAGACATTTTCTATTGATGTTAAAAGCATTCATCCTCGTGCATTTGAATCTAGTTTATACGCATTGACGATTATTAAACGAAATTTAAATATTTCTTTCCCAGCATATGAAGCAAATAATCTAGCATTACATTTTATCAATGCTGAGCAACCTGAAGGTATCGAAAATCAAACTGCTTATAAGAATAAAAATATTCAACTGAACGATTTAATCAATTGCTTAAACCAAATAGGTATTACTCGGAATAAGTCCAATGAATATTATTATGATAGATTCATCCAGCACTTAAAGTATTTAACAGAACACATTCTTGATTATTCTGAAGACTTATCTCAACAAGTTGATATATCATTCCAACAGCATTTAAAAACACACTATCCAAATTCTTATTTGTACGCAAAAGACTTATATCATGCCATATCAAGAAAGTTCAATATTGTTATTAATCAACATCACTTGTTCTATTTTCAGTTGCATATAGAACGCATATTATCATCACAAAAAGGAGGCACAACAAGAGATGAGTAGAGAAGAAAATATGATGGTAGGTTTCACCATTGTTGCGATAGCTGGGGATGCAAGAAGAGAAGTTATGGCGGCTATGGAAAAAGCTAAAAATGGACTATTCGAAGAAGCACGTAGTCATATTGAAAGTGCAAATACATATATAACGGAAGCACATAAAGAACAAACCCAATGTTTAGCTCAAGAAGCAAGTGGTGAATCATCTGAGTTAAGTTTTATTATGGTACACGGTCAAGATCACTTAATGACAACGATGGCACTACGTGATTCTGTAAATTACATCATTGATATTTATGAACAACTTCAAACTTTAAAACAAAATGGGTGATACTTGTGAATAAGATAATTAAATTTATTGAAAAGATGAAACCATTTTTTGAGAAAGTGGCTTCTAATCCATACTTAACGGCAATTAGAGATGGCTTCGTTGCATTAATGCCAGTTATTTTATTTTCATCATTATTTATTTTAGTTGCTTACGTACCGAACGTTTGGGGATTCCATTGGCCAAAAAATATCGAAACAACCATTATGAAAGTGTATCAATTCACGATGGGTATGTTAGCACTTTATATGGCAGGAACCGTTACGAAATCATTAACTGACAATAAAAACTTAAAATTACCTAAAACGAACCAAATCAATGTCATTTCAACATTCGTAGCTGCTGAATCTTCATTACTAATTGTAGCGATGAACCCCGTTAAAGACGGTATAAGTATTGACATGCTTGGTACTAAAGGACTTATCGCGTCATTTATTGTAGCATTTGTAATACCAAATATTTATAAATTCTTTATTGGTAGAAATATCACAATCAAGATGCCTCCTCAAGTACCCGGTAATATCGCACAAGCGTTTAAAGATATGATCCCGTTTGCCGCTTCTGTCGGTTTATTCTGGATTATTGATATCGCGATCCGTCAAATTGCGAATGGTAACTTAGCAGAATTGGCGACAATTATACTGTCACCATTATTTACTGCTGCGAATGGTTACTTAGGATTTGCGATTATCTTCGGATTTATTGCTTTCTTCTGGTTTATTGGTGTACATGGACCATCTGTAGTAGGTCCAGCTGTTATTGCAATTATGTATAACAACCAAGTTGAAAACTTAAGATTATTTAGAGAAGGTCAACATGCACATATTGCATTAACACAAAGTACGCAAGACTTTGTAGCACTTATTGGAGGTACAGGTGCCACATTCTTAGTTCCATATATATTTATATTCTTGTGTAAGTCTAAAGAACTTAAAGCTGTTGGTAAAGCGTCATTTATTCCTACAACATTTGCTGTAAATGAACCTTTACTATTTGGTGCACCAATAATTTTAAACCCAGTATTCATGATACCTTTTATTGTTACACCAATTCTAAACTCATGGGTATTGAAATTCTTTGTAGAGAATTTAGGTATGAATGGTTTCATGCATTTCTTACCATGGCCGACACCAGGACCTATAGGTATTTACATGGCATCTAACTTCGCGCCATTATCATTATTATTAATTGCCGTTATTATGATACTCGACTTTGTGATTTGGATGCCATTTATTAAAGCGTATGATCGCATAAAAGTGAGTGAAGAACGCGGTACGATTGAATGTCAAAATATTGTACAGCCTCAATCAAATGCAGAGTCAAACAAAAATAGTCAGTTAGAAACAACTAATACTATAGTTCAATATGACATTAAAGATCACGTCAATGTATTAGTCGTATGTGCTGGTGGTGGTACAAGTGGTATACTCGCTAATTCGTTAAATAAAGCTGCTAAAGAACAAAACATTCATTTAAATGCTACTGCGAGGGCATATGGTCAAGATATGGATTTAATTAAAGATATGAACATTGTTATATTAGCCCCTCAAATGGATTCAATGAAAAATGAAATGAAGAAATATACTGACCAACATAATGCTCTTCTTATGACAACAACAGGTAAAGAATATATTGCTCTTACAAGGGATGGAGAAGCAGCAATAGAGAAGATATACAAACTACTATTAGAAGAAAAATAAAACAAAGGAGTATAAGCATGTTAGAATTACCAAAAACTTTTGTACTAGGCGCTGCAACAGCAGCATATCAAGTCGAAGGATCAAGCAAAGTAGATGGAAAGGGACGTGTGCTTTGGGATGAATTTTTAGAAAAACAAGGAAGATTCAGGCCAGATCCAGCAAGTGATTTTTATAATCGATATGAAGAAGATATTAAATTAGCTTCAGAACATGGTATTAAAGCGTTAAGAATTTCTATTGCTTGGTCTCGCATATTTCCAAAAGGGTATGGGGATGTTAATCAAAAAGGGGTAGAATATTATAAAAATGTATTTGCGACATGTCGTAAATATAATATCGAACCATATGTGACTTTACATCATTTTGATACGCCTGAAGAACTATTCAAACAAGGGGATTGGTTATGTAAGGAAAACATCACGCATTTTGTGAACTATGCAGCATTTTGCTTTGAGACATTTAAAGATGATGTTCAATATTGGATGACAATTAATGAACCTATCGCATATACTTTAGGTCAATATGTAACAGGCGCGTTTCCACCTGGTGAACAATATCAAGTCGTCAAATGTCTCCAAGCTCAACATAATCTTATTGTTGCGCATAGTAAAGTAGTTAAACTATATAAAGAGAAAGGTTATAACGGAGAAATCGGTATTATACATGCTTTAACTCAAATATATCCAATTAATCAACAACCTAAAAATGTAAAAGCTGCTAAAATACAGGATACATTTATAAATGGACTTTTATTAGATGGTACATTTTTAGGAGAATATTCTAGTGAGAAAATGGAGGTCATTCATCATCTACTCAATATATATGATGGTTCATTAGATCTGACGGAAGAGGAAATGACAATCATTAAAGAAGCTAGTCAATTACAAGATTTCTTAGGTATCAATTATTATCAAAGTAATTGGGTTAAATCAAATGAAGCGGATAGCTTAATACATCATAATGGTACTGGGGATAAAGGTAGTTCGATTTTTAGACTTAAACAAATAGCTGAGATTGTTAAAAACCATGACGTTCCAACGACTGACTGGGATTGGTATATATATCCTAAAGGTTTATATGATATGATTATGCGCATTAAAGAAGACTATCCAAATTATAAAAAGCTTCTGATCACTGAGAATGGACTAGGGTATAAAGATCAATTTATAGATGAACAAACCATCATCGATGATCAACCACGTATAGACTATATAGCTGCTCATATAGAGAGCATTAGTGATGCGATTAAAGATGGTGTAAATGTAGCAGGTTATTTTGTTTGGTCATTGCAAGATATGTTTAGTTGGTCTAATGGTTATAATAAGCGATATGGATTATTCTATATAGACTTTGAAACACAGAAAAGATATATCAAGAAAAGTGCATTATGGTATAAAGCACTATCTGAGTCAATAGAGAAAGAAACAGAATAAAAATCATATTAAACCCCGCTTCTAGATTAAATAGAAGCGGGGTTTTTAATTAACTTATAGCTGTTGCATATTGTTCAATCATTTTATTTAAATTTTGTATATTGGTTATACCTTCATTATTTAACCAAGCTTTGCATCCTTGTTCACCATCTTTAACATATGCTTGAGTAGCGCCTGCCCATGTTGCTCTTCCACATAATACACCGTTAAATTTAGATTCTGATTCATAAGCAAATTTTAACGTTTCTTGGAATAAAGTAGGTGATACGCCTGCACTTAAAAAGATAAATGGTAAATGCGTTGCGTCTGATTGTTCTTTAAAATACTGTTGAGCTTGTGCTTTAGTATATACTGGATGATCTCCAAATCCTTCTACAAAATTCATATTAACTGGAACTTCTACTTTTAATACATCTACTTTAAAACGGTCTTCTGAGAATAATTTCATTGCATCAATAACTTTATGAGGTTTAACTTTTGCGTATGCTTCGCTTAAATTATCATCATTTGTTGCGTCATATGACACGATTTCTAAGAAAAATGGAATATCCAATGCGACACACTCAGCACCGACTCTTTCTACAAAGGCTTCTTTTTGTGCGTTGATTTCTTGTGATTCATCAATATCAAAATAAACGAGTAATTTAATGGCATCTGCACCTTGTTCTTTCAGTGCATGTACAGACCATGTATTTAATAAATCAGGTAATCGACCAGGTGTCGCTTTATCATAGCCAGTCTTTTCATAAGCTAAGATTAAACCGCAATTAGGATGTCTTTCTTTTGAAGCGGGTAATCCATACTCAGGATCTAATAATATACTTGAAGAATATGCCGTTAATGTCTTAGATATTTGTACTTTAAAATCTTCTATCGTTTCTGATTCTACATTTTCACCAAGCATTTTCTTTAATGCACCGCGCTGATCAATAGCAAGTGCAGCAATTTGGCCTAAATCGTTTGTGAGTTTTGATAAATTTTTAACCATTTAAAAACACTCCAATTGTTCAATTTTTATTTTTGCTAAATAATACTCAAAATTCTCTTTCGTTAAGAATCCAGTTTTCTGTTCTAAAGCATTAGCAATTCCAGCAGCCATTGCTGATTTAACAGCATAGTGAACATCTTGTTTATGTATGAGTCCATAACTAAATCCTGCTATAGAACTATCACCAGAACCAACTGCATTAACAGCTTTAATTTTAGGAATATTTACTTTATAAATTTGATGCTGATATTTATATAGTGCACCATTAGAACCAAGTGAAATCATGACACATGGAATTTGGCTTAAAAGAGGGGATTTCAATGCGTTTATAATCTCTTGGTGATTATCTTGATCTTTCACATTAAAAAGCTGAGCCAATTCTTCGATATTAGGTTTAATTAAATAAGGTAAGCTTTGACCTTCATGATTTAATAAATCTTTTAAAGTATGACCATTAACGTCCAACAATACTTTCTTACCATGACTAACAGCGATATCGATAAGCGTCTAGTAAGCTTCAACATTCATGCCTGGTAAAGCACTACCTGATATCGCAATCATGTCATGCCCTTGAATGAGTTCAGTCACATGTTGAATCAATAATTGAATATCTTCTTGCGTAATTGAATCTCCCTGTTCAAGTAATTCTGTTTGATGCGCTCCATTTAAAATCGCTATACATTGTCTCGATTCAATATTTGTTTCATAAAAATCATGTTTAATATGATCTTGATCTAAATCACGTTTAATAAATTCACCAGTAGTACCGCCGATAATGCCAGTTGCTAAATGATCAATGCCTAAAATGTTTGCCACTCTCGTAACATTCAATCCTTTGCCACCAGCCGTTTTAATAACATTTTTAACGCGATTCGTTTGATTCAATTCAAAATGATCTAGTTGATAGGCGATATCCACTGAAGTATTTAATGTAATTGTTAATAATTTCAATATTTCACCTCATCCACATATTCTCCTTTATTCCATTTATCAATATATTTGTTAAACTGATTGGCATCATATTGAACTTGGTCGTCTGTTAACAATTGATTCATGCGTTCTATTAATTGATCTGATTCCGATGTTTGGATATAACTTGCATTTATAAAAGTCTCAACGATATCTTTAATTAAATCTATGCCTGAAATCGTTCCGCCGACACCGATAATATTGCAATTATATTTTTCTTTCGCTAAACGAGCGCTTGTAATGTCACGTACGAGCGCAACTCTCGCATTAGGCACTTTATTTGCTGAAACACTAATACCTACACCTGTACCACAAAGTACAACACCTAAGTCAGCTTTTCCTTCTGTCACAGCTTTTGCGACATTTACACCATAAATAGGGTAGTGTGTTCTTTGATGATCATAAGTTCCAACATCTATCACTTCATGACCAATACTTTTAATAAAATCTGATACTTTGATTTTTTCATCCGTAACGATATGATCGCATCCAATAGCTATCTTCATTTAACTTCCTCCTTAACACAAACTATTTAACATATCTATTCTGATTTGATGGCGGCCAGCATCATAAGATGATTCACCAAATGCTTTAGCACAATTAACCGCTAGAGTAGGGCCAACAATTTCAGAAGCAAGGATCATAATTTTTGTATTGTTGTGACGTGCTGTCATACAAGCAGAACGGTCATCTGAAACTGAAGCAGCAATTATATTTTTATGTTTGTTTGCAATAATGAATGGTGCAATACCATAATCATCAATAATTATTGCCTTAGCATCTTCATTATTTTTAACTGCTTCTATAGTATTTACAGTTACAGCAAACACATCGTCTTCAAGTGTTTCATCATACAAATTGATCCATTCAATGTTAGAATGAGATAGTTCTTGAATAATCTTGTCTTTTAAAGGGCTGGATTTACGAATACAATTAATAAAAACTTTCATATACATCCTCCTGTGTTTGTAATTGTTCGTCTTTGTTAATTATAATATAAAATCAAACATACTTTCTGTCAATAAAAAAAGCAATATAAAATAGCGTTATGCTATTCTATATTGCTTTTCTTTTAATATTCATTTTTATAACTACTTAATCTTGTTTGGATATGTGTTTAATATTTCTTCACTTACATCATCATCTGATATAACAGCATCGACATCGTTAATATTATAGAAGTTATATAATGCTTGAACACCAAATTTTGTGCTGTCTGCAGTGATATATTTAAGCTTTGCATTTTCTAAAATAATATGAATGCCTTTGCCTTCTTCTTCATTAGCAGTTGTTAATTTCTGACCATATATACCGTTAACACCGACAAATGCTTTTGCTACATGAAAGTCTTCCATCATTTTGTTCGCAAAGTGTCCGATAAATGTACCCGTTTTAGATCTGAAACGACCACCTACGAGTAATACATCAATGTTTGATAAATCTTTATATTGTAAAAATATATCAAGCGAATTCGTAAATATGCTTAAGTTCTTGTCTTTTATAAAATCAAATATGAGTTCATTTGTAGAACCTGAACCGATAAATATAATATCTTCATTATGAATGAGTTCGCCACACTTTTGAGCGATTTTCATTTTATTAGAGACATTAATGGTTTGCTTTTCTTTATGTGACTTTTCATTATATAAGTTATCTTCAATTAATTTAGCGCCACCATGAATTCTATTTAACAAACCATTGTTTTCTAGTTCTTGTAAATCTCTTCTTATTGTCATTTCAGCAACGTTCATCTTCTCTGAAAGGGAAGATACTTTCACAGACATATTATTTTTAAGTTCATCCATTATAAAACGGTGCCTATCAACTTTTAATTTCACTTGTGATCCTCCTATATATTAACTTTTTAATAAGTTCGAATTTGTTTGATTATATTGTAACACAATTAATATTAAAATTAGAATAATATATAATACGGTAATTTAATAAGGCATGTTTATATTGGACAAGAAAATGTAGAGACTGACACAATAAGATGTACCAGTCTCTACATTAATAATAGAAAAGATATTATTCAATTTCGTTTGTGAGTGATTCTAGCTCATCGATTAAGTGACCGATATACGCGATTGTTTCTTTAAGTGGTTTATCTGTCGTAATATCAATGCCTGCCATTTGAGCAAGTTCAACAGGAGATTTAGAGCCACCAGCTTTTAAAACGTTTAACCAATCTTCAACAGCAGGTTGTCCTTCTTTTTCAATTCTTTGACTCATAGCAGTTCCTATCGTTAAACCTGCAGAATACGTATAAGGATATAAGCCCATATAATAATGTGGTTGGCGCATCCATGTTAATTCTGCACCTTCTGTTATTTCAACTTCGTCTCCCCAGAAATCAGAAATAACTTGTTTCTTAATACTATTTAAAAGTGGGGCAGTGAGTGCTTCACCTTTATCAACATGTTTATAAACTTCTCTTTGATATTTAGCTTCTAATAAATGTGTAACCATATTATGATAGTACGTTCTTGAAATAATTGAGCTAATAACCCAACGTTTAAATTTCGGATCATCTGATTTCTTCAATAAACTATTAGCCATTAACATTTCATTCATTGTTGATGGTGCTTCTACAAAATACATAGAACAATCTGCTTGATATACATTTTGATGTGCATTTGCTAAATTAAAGTGTCCTGCATGACCAAGTTCATGTGCTAATACAAATACTTCAGTCATCTTACTTGTCCATGAAATAAATATGAATGGGTTAACACCGTATGGGCTTGCGCAATAAGCACCTGTTTGTTTCCCTTTGTTTTGAGGGAAATCAATCCAACGTTTATCATAACTATCATTAACCATTTGCATATAATCTTCACCAAGCACACTCAATGCTTCTTTAATATATTCTTTAGAACCTTCAATTGATACATCTGGTTCATAAGTAGGGTCTAATGATATACGTAAATCTTCAAATTTCAATTTATCTAGATTATTTGTACGCTTAAGTAATTGCGCATATCTTCTCATATGAGGTGCTAATTCTTCTGAAATAACATCAATTTGACGATCGTACATTTCTCTCGTTACATCTTGTGATTCTAATAAGAAATCAATAACAGAATCATAACCACGTAATTCAGATTCAATTTTTTCTTTTTGAACGTGAGCGTTGTATGTTGCTGCAGTTGTATTTTCATAACGGCGTAGCGACTCACTAAATTTCTTGAATGCATTACGTCTAACTTCTGTATTAGACTCAACTTCGTAATCACCTTCAAATGATACATAATCTAAAGGTATTTCTTCTCCATTCGCTTCAAAAGTACCAAACTCAATATCTAACATCTTCGTAATACCATATAATTCATATGGCGCACCAAAAGTAGGTGAGAAGGTTGCTAACGCTTTTTCTACTTCAGGATGTAATGTATGTTCTTTTTGACGTTTTAACAATGTTAAATATTTAGGATACTCAGATTGTTTAATTAAAGCATTGAATGCTTCATCATCTAATTGCAAAATTTCTGACTCTACAAATGATAATAAACCAGCTACTTTTCCATATGTAGTAGAAAATTGTGCAGCTACTTTTTGACTTTGTTCATCTGTCGTATCAGTCGAATAAAGTAATTCTGCATATGTGCTTAAGTGAATAATACTTACGATAAGATCAGCTTGTTCACGTAAAGCAGATTCAATCGTTGATATTTCATTTAACTGATTCACATATTTGTTATTAAATGCTGTAACGTTCTCAACTAATTCATTTAATGCACTAAAAAATGCATCATTGTCTTGATACAAACTTGAAAGATCCCATGTTTCTTGAACAGGAACTTCACTTCTTAATAATTGTCCCATCAAATCACCCTTTTTTTAAAATTTACTTATTTATGTACTTATGTACATATTATACATATAAACATCTTCTACGTCATATGATACAACGCACTATTCGAACAATTTATCTTGCTCATCATGGTCACATTTGTGCGCTTATGTCCGTAAAATTTAAATAAAATTGCAAATGTACAATTAATTTTATATGAATAAATCAAATTTCTATCTATATTGTAATTAAACATAAATAAAAGGGGTATAGACCAGTACAACTAGATAAAGGAGGCGTACATCTTGAACATTTTTGATTTCCCAAACTACTTATGGATTTCATTTGTCGTCGTTATTGTTTTTTCTGTATTATCATCATTAATACTTAAAAAACACGTCATCAGTGCAATTTTGACATTTGTCGTATTAGGTATGATCGCATTTATATTACCTAATTTTTATGATATTACATACGAACCATTATTAGGCTATGCCGCATTTATGGCAATCGTAAGTTTATTTGTATGCTTATTAACATGGTACTTAATGAGAAAGAATCAAAAAAGATTAGCTGAAAAACATAGTCAAGATGAAACAATAGAAGATGGACGTCAATTTAATGAATTAAAAAGACGTAATAAATAGGGAGCCGGACAGAAATCTAATTTAAATAAAAAGATTTCGTAGTCCCGCCCCGGCAAGGATGACTAGAATTGAAAAAAGCTTGGTACAAGCGCATTTTCAATTCAGACACCTACTGCCAAGATACTAGAAGAGTCTGAGACATTACATTATGTCCCAGACTCGTTTTTTGATTGATTGGTCGGGCGTTGTGAACACTTCTGGCTAAACTTGTTTATAACGGGGCTCTTGTGAACACTTCTCGCCAAACTTGTTCGTAACGGGGGCGTTATTTACAAAACTCTGCTGAACTGTTACTAAGGATACCCATAGTTACAAAAGTCGGTCGAAGTGTTACTATGGACTGCTTTAGTTACAAAACTCGGTCGAAATGTTACTAAGGATACCCATAGTTACAAAACTTGGCTGAAGTGTTACTAAGGATACCCATAGTATCAAAACTTGGCTGAAGTGTTACTAAGGATACCCATAGTTACAAAACTTGGACGAAGTGTTACTAAGGACCACTATAGTTACAAAACTTGGCTGAAGTGTTACTATGGATAGCCATATTTACAAAACTCAGCCGAAGTGTTACTAACACACTCGTTATTTGCACTTCTTATCAAAAATGCTAATAACGACACCAGTATTTGCACTTCTTGCCAAACTTGCTAATAACGACACCAGTATTTGCACTTCTTATCAAAAATGCTAATAACGACTGAGATATTTCTATATATCCCAGTCGTCTTTTCTTTCTTTATTTAAAATATACAGGTGTCGTGATTGCATAGAGTGCTTCGTTAATAATACTTTGTTGATCTGCGCTTAAATCTGAGTTCTTTAATGTTCCTTCTCGCTCATATCCACATCTTTCAATAGTGTTAATGCTTCTTGTATTCTTAACATCTATGTATGCTTCTATTCTTACAAAGCCATGGTTTTCTATAACATGTTGTGTAATATATTGAATTGCTTCGGTTATATAACCTTTGCCTAAACCTGAATTGACTGCCCAATAGCCAATTTCACATGATGGTAATCTTAAATCGATATCTTGAAGGACAACTGATCCTACAAATTGCATCGTATCTTTTTCAAAGATAAAATATCTAAAATATTCTTTGTTATACTGTGGGTCAGTTGATTTATTAAGAAAATCAGTCACTTTATATTCATCGAATTGATAATTGAAGAATGCTACCCAATCTTTCAATGTATTTACTGAGTTCAGCATTTCGTCCTTTATTGTCTCTTTATATGAAAAAACTTGTTCTCCAGCTAGTAGTATTAAACGAGATGTGTCTAATTTTAATTCAAGTTGTATCTCTTTATTCATTATAAAACTCCTGACTTACGTGATATTCTATATGTATTATAACATGTACGAAATTGACTTTATTTATTTTTTTGATTATATTGTTGACTCTAACGTAACGTAAGACTTTATAGTAGGGTTATGAGGAGGTTAAGTAAATGGAAATGACTGTTAAAGAAATTGCTCAATTAGTCGGTATAAGTGTGCGCACGCTTCACCATTATGATGAAATTAATTTACTAAATCCGTCTAATGTATCATCATCTGGTTATCGATTGTATTCAGACGAGAATGTAGACAGATTACAGCAAATTTTATTTTTTAAAGAGCTTGATTTTCCTCTCAAAAAGATAAAAGAAATTCTTGATGATCCTTCGTTTGATAAAGAAGAAGCATTAAATATGCATAAAAAGATGCTCATCAATAAAAGAACAAGAATTGATCAAATGATTCAAACGATAGATCAAACGACTAAACATATGAAAGGAGAAATTAACATGACGAATGAAGATAAATTTATAGGATTTGAGTTTAATCAGAATGAATATGAAGCTGAGGCACGTGAAAAGTGGGGGAATAAAACTGTAGATAAAGCGAACAATCGTATTAATAGTTGGTCTAAAGAAGAAAAAGCTTCAAAAGAAGAAGAAATGAATGATATTTTTAGAGCATTTGCAGCAAAGAGAAATGAATCTCCAGACTCAGAAATTGCTCAATCAATTGTACAAAGATGGTACACATATTTAAATTCTAATATTGATTGCGAGTATAGTTTAGAAGCATTTGGTAGTATCGGTGATATGTATGTAAGTGATGAAAGATTTACTAAAAATATCAATAAATTTGGTGACGGTACCGCACAATTTGCTAGTAAAGCAATTGCAAGTTATGTCAAAATGAATCAATAGAATGAACTACTATAAATCGTATTTATTTCGATTTATAGTAGTTTTTATTTATAATGATGTATGATATGCTTTCCTAAAATCTATTTGGAGTGATTTAATGATTTATGTATTAAGACATTGCAAAGCTACTGGACAAGACTTTGATGCAGCTTTAACGATAGATGGTATTAAGGTAGCACAACAATTAGTACCTGTACTAGCTAAACTCAATATTGACCATATATATGTCAGTGAAATGAATCGTACATATGAATCAATTAAACCATATTTAACGAAATACCAAACACCATTAACTTATGATAGTCGATTAAATGAGCGCATTTTAAGTGACTTACCAATAGATAATTGGCTAACTGAGCTTAAAATGACTTTCAGTGACTTTAATTATCGGATACATAATGGCGAAACAAGTTTAGAAGCTCAACAGCGAATTTTAGAAGTATTTAAGTCGATACCAGTAAATGAACATGCATTAATCGTTATACATGGAAACATCATGTCATTATTACTAAATCATTTTGATAAACAATTTGGCTTTGATGAATGGAAAGCTTTAAAGAATCCAGATCTATATGCAATTGATGAATCGTCACAAATAAAACATGTAACAATAAATAGTTAGATATATATGTAGAATAGGCGTCCCCTAAGACAACATACTTAACTTCCTATAATATATATTATGTAAACTAATTAATCGAATAAATATGATATATGCCACTAACCCTATATTTAACACAAAAAAAGCTGAAAAATGAATTTCAGCTTTTTTTGATTACTTTTTAATTTTAGATCGTACTTTTTGAATTACATTGTGTAAGAAGTATTTTTTCTTATTGATTGGTTTATAGAAATCTCCGATTAATTCTTCGATTTGAACGTTAAATCCTCGTTTAAATCGGTATACACCGTAATCTTCGCTATCTTCAGTGAAATCTCCTGATAATCCGTAGAAATTATATCTATCGAATCCATTTTCGAAACAATAGTTAATCATATGCCAGTGCATCATATATGGTCCCATAAAGTGATTATATTTTTCACTTGAGCCACCTGAGAAATAATTGATTTCATATGCATTTTCAAAGAATACACCTGAAGCTAAGTTTAAGATTTCACCATCTGTTTTGATGAGTTCGCTAGTTTCTAATAATTCTTTCTGTGCGTGGTCAATTAAACGATCTGTTTCAGCAATTTTCTTTAATTGTTTTTCAGATTTGTTTTCTTTTGCCATCATTTGGTCACGTTTTGTTTCTAAGTCATTTAAATTCTCTTGTGTTGATTGAATATATTCATTTAAATCGATATATGCTAATGGTACTAATGCTTTAGAACCATATGTATCAATAAAGTTTAAGAAATATTCATCTGTCTTAGAAATAAAGCCAGCTCTTTCTTCTGTTTCTCTATATAATTTAAAGAATATATCTAATTCATCGCGTTCTAAGAAACGTACTTTAACACCATAATTATGCGCTTTATTGACGTTACGTTTTCTTTGGCTGTCGAATCCTTTTTTAACTTCTGCTAATGTTTTATCTTTTAAGTTCAAGACACCCATCCATCTTACTTGGCTTGATGGATCATATTTAGTCGTAAAGCCGTGATGGTCATAGCCTAGTGATTTAATTAAATCAACGATTTGGTCATTAGCGCCATCTACTTTAATTTGTTTAATATCTTTATCGTATATATTGTAAATCCAGTATGGGTCGACTTTAACATATAGACATTGATGTTGTTTTAAGTACTTTTCAAGTGCTTTGAAGTAATATGTCACTAAATCTAGATTGCTATAATCCATTACCGGACCACGATTTGAATAATACACATAACTACCTAATGTTGGTATTTTTGAGAATAGACTTGCTGCAACTACCTGATTATTCTCATCTTTAACACCTAATAATACAACTTGAAAACCATCATTTTCCCTCGTCTTGATGTTTTCTTTTACTTGAAAGTAGTGACTTTCGTATCGACTATCAGATACGAACTCATCATATTCAGTAACCGTTAATTCTGTAAATTTCATATTATCTAAATTCCTCTCTTACTGAAAATCATTTATTTTTTTAATACTTTTTTTAGTGTTGTATATGCTTTGTACGCTGGTTTATTAATTGGTTTAACGAAATCACCAATATATTCATAAACATCTGCATTGTAACCTTTTTTAAATTTAATAACGCCAACATCAGGTGCATCTTCTGAGAAGTCTCCGCTGATACCATAGAAGTTATAACGGTCAATGTTGTGATCTAACGCGTATTTAATCATTTCCCACTGAATTGCATAACTACCTGCAAAGTGACGATATTCATTCGATGAACCACCTGCATAATATACAACTTCAAATGGATTAATAATAAAGAAACCAGCTGCTATTGGTAATGTATCACCATGTTCTTGTTGTAGTTGAAGTGCTTCTTCTAATTTAGCTTCATTTGCTTCTCTTTGTTGTTTTAAGTTGTCTATTTTATTAATCGTTTTTTGATTATCTGGTTTCTTTTCTAAATCTTTTTCAGCTTTTGCAATATCTTTGTTGTATTGTTCATGTTCTTTTTCTAATTGTGGAATGTAAGTTTCAAAGTCTATATATGCTAAAGGAATCTTTACATTTTCAAAGTATTTTAATCTATTGTAATAGAAGTCATCGCCACGATCGTTGAAATCTTTCTTCTCTGTAGTATCTTCCATAAATTGACGGAATATCGGCATTTCATCTTTAGATAGAAAACGAACTTTAACACCATTTTTTTGAACTTTTTTAGTATTTCTTTTTCTTAAACTGTCCATGTTCTTGATGAGCGTCTTTTCGTCCATACCTTCTAAATCAAGTACAGAATGCCATCTAATTTGATGTATTGGGTGGAAACCAGTTGTGAAGCCTTGGTGTTCATAACCTAATGATTCAAATTGTTTAATTAAACCATCACGGTTGAATGATTTTTTAATATTGCCATCATGATCTCTTAGTTGATATGGCAAGTAAGGATCGATTCTAAAGAATAATCCTTTATAACTTTTTAAATAGCTCACGATTTCTTTAAAGAAAAAGTCAACAAGTTCTTTGTTGTCATAATCCATTACTGGTCCTCTATTTGAGTAAAAGTAATTAAATTTCTTCATAACTGGTACACTTGTTAACAGACACGCAGCTAATACTTCACCTTGATTATCTTTGACCCCTACTAAATGTGTTGAAGTACCTTCAGATGTTTTTAATTCATAATTACCTACTGCTTGTGTAAAATGCGCGTACGGCATTTTATTTGTAAAAGCTTCAAATTCACCAGTTGTTAAATTTGTAAATTTCATTTATACAATACTCCCAATCTCATTTTTATGTATTTGTTACAATTATACAATATTTTGTCTTTATTCTAAAATAATACTCATTACTATACCATTATTTCATAAATAAAAACCTACCATATGGCAGGTTTTTATTTATATTGCTTAACTATTTTAATACATTCACAAATTTTTCGGCAACCTCTTCACTCGAATTTGGATTTTGTCCTGTGACAAATTTTCCGTCTGCAACTGTATGCGATTCAAAATCAGCACCTTTAACGAATCGAGCACCTTGCTTTTCAAGTTGTGTTTGTAGTAAAAATGGTACATCATTTTCTAAATTCATTGCTTTTTCTTCACTATCTGTAAAAGCAGTTAATTTAACACCATCCACTAAATAGTTCCCATTAGGAAGCTTAGCGCCTACAAATGCACTTGGACCATGGCATACTGCACCAATCACCTTATCGTTATTTCTATAATATGCTAGCATATCTTCCAAGTCTTCATTATTTGGGAAGTCAAATACTGTTCCATGACCACCAGGTAAGAATATGCCATCATAACTCTCAAACACGATGTCTCTAATACTATATGTTTGTTGTAACTTTTCTAATACGTCATGATATTCTTTAGCTTCGTCATTTTGAGTTGAATTTGGATCTATCGGAACACTGCCACCTTTTACAGATGCAATATCCACTTCTAATCCATTTTTAATAAATACTTTATAAGGAATTGCTGCTTCTTCTAGCCATAACCCAGTTGGTTTACCATCTTTAAATTGAGATGCATTTGTAACAACTATGAGAACTTTTTTGCTCATTAGAAACACTCCTTTTCATTTGTTAATGTCGATTATACATGAAGTGTGTTTCTTTTTCTTCTATTAAGGGTTATGCATTTTTAATCTTCATCTAATGCTTTTCTAATACTTTGCAAATATGCTTGAGTTTGTTCTATTGAATCATTTTTTAATCTTTTAACAATTTCGCTACCAATCACAATGCCGTCACTAAATGACTTTATTTCTTTAGCGTGTTCTTCAGTTCTAATACCAAATCCACAAACGACAGGTACACTAGCGTGTTGTTGTATAAATTTAATTTTATCTTTTAAAGATTCATGGAAGCCTCTGCCATCACCAGTCGTCGCATTCATTGTCACTGTGTAAATAAAGCCTTCCGCATGTTCGGCTATTTGTTTAATTCTTTCATCACTAGAAGTCATCGCAATTAAAGAAATTAATTTAATGTTTTTAGGTTGTAAATGCTTTTTAAATCTTTGTCCAAGTTCAAATGGTAAATCTGGAATGATTAAACCGTAAACATTCGCTTCAGCAATTCGTTCTATAAAAGCGTCAACACCATAAGCATCAATTAAATTATAATAAGTCATAAATAAATATGGCGTATTGATTTCATCTTTATGTTCGATCAGTTGATCAATGATTTTATTAACAGACATACCTTGTTTAATCGCTTCTTGTCCAGCCGCCATAATCGTTGGGCCATCAGCTACAGGATCCGAGAAAGGTAAACCAATTTCTATATAATCTGCACCATTTTCGTCCATAAGCTTGACTGAATCTATAAAATCTTTGTTTCCCATGACATATGGTATAAATAATTTACGCATGATGATCCCCCTTCTCTTGCATATACTTTCTAATCGTTTCCATATCTTTATCTCCTCTACCAGAAACTGTCACAACAATAATTTCATCTTTATCCATTGTTGGTGCTAGTTTCTCAACGTAACTCAACGCGTGTGCACTTTCTATAGCTGGAATAATACCTTCTAATTGTGTAAATTTAATAAGCGCATCCATCGCTTCAGTATCACTTGCATTCGGATATTGAACACGACCAATATTGTTATAATAACTATGTTCCGGACCTACACCTGGATAATCTAATCCCGCTGAAATAGAGTGCGCAAGTTCGACTTGTCCATTTTCATCTTGAATTAAATACATTCTAGAACCATGTAATACACCTGGTTTCCCTTTTTCAATAGCTAAAGCATGTTTAGTAGTATCTATACCTTCACCAGCAGCTTCAACGCCGAATAATTTAACAGATTCATCATTTACAAACGGATAAAATGTACCAATTGCATTTGAACCGCCACCAATACATGCAACAACTGCATCTGGTAATCGAGATTCTTTCTCTAATATTTGTTTCTTAATTTCTTTACCAATCACACTTTGTAAATCTCTTACGATAGTTGGGAATGGATGAGGACCTAACGCCGATCCAAGTAAATAATGTGTATCTTCAACATGTGAAACCCAATATTGTAAAGCTTTATTTACTGCATCTGATAACGTACCTTGTCCGTCTGTTACAGGTACAACTTTAGCACCTAATAATTCCATTCTGAAAACATTTAATGCTTGTCTTTCAATATCTTCTTCACCCATAAATACAATAAGTTCCATATCAAACAACGCTGCAATTGTTGCACTCGCTACACCATGCTGACCAGCACCAGTTTCAGCAACAAGCTTTCTTTTACCCATTTTCTTTGCAATAAGCGCTTGTCCTAATGCGTTATTGATTTTGTGAGCGCCAGTATGATTTAAATCTTCTCTTTTTAAGTATATTTTTGCGCCGCCAAGTGCTTCTGTATAACGCTCAGCATATGTTAAAGGTGTTTCTCTGCCTACATAATCCTTTAAATAATCATTTAATGTTTCATGAAATTCCGGATCATTTTTTAATTGTTGATACGTATCGTTTAATTCTTGTATAGCTGGCATTAATGTTTCTGGTACATATTGTCCACCAAATTCACCGAAAAATCCTAATTCATCTGCTTCCAATTGTATATTTTTATTCAATTCAATCATCCCTTTACATATGTTAGTAATGCTTTAATTTTCTCTTTATCTTTTTGACCATTCTTTTCAATTCCACTTGATATATCATAACCATTATGGTTAAAGTTTAATGATTCAATTTGTTTAATTTTATCTATATTAATACCACCAGCAATTAAATACGGAATATTGTTTAATGCATTTAATATAGACCAGTCATAAGATACTCCTGTACCACCATAATCTTTTGAAGGCGTATCAATTAAAAATAAATCTACTTCATTTTTAAAAGCTTCTATATTAGTAACTAATTGATCATTAGCGGGTAAAGCTTTATAAATCTTAATATGCGGATACTTTTCTTTCACCTCATGTATAAATGATACAGATTCATCACCATGAAATTGAAGTGTATTAATAGAAGTTTCTCGAATAAGTTCATCAATTTCTACCATCGTTAAATTCACAACAACAGCTACGATATCAATCGTTTGGGGAATATCTTTACTTAATGACTTTATATCTTTAACAGATACATATCGTTTACTTTTTGGATACGTGATAAATCCAATTGCATCGACATGATTTAAGACAGCTGTTTCGATAGCATCTTTATCTTGAAAGCCACAACATTTAATAAACATGTTGCTCACCTTGTTTTTCTAGTCGTAAACTTGGTAGAAATTCATCTAAGTGTGGATGTTTCATTAGCGACTCCCCAATTAATGCGCCATCAATACCACTGCCGATAATACTTTTTACATCATCTAAAGTACGAATACCACTTTCAGAAATGTATGTTACACCTGGTTTAATTTGCGTTAAGATCTCATTCGTATGTTTAACGTCTGTGACAAATCTTTTTAAGTCACGATTATTAACGCCAATTAATTGTGCACCAATTTCATGTGCAATATTGAGTTCTTCTTTATCATGCACTTCGACAAGTACTTCTAAACCTTTTTCTGTTGCATATGCGTATAAAGTTTCGAGTTCTTCTTTTGATAAAATATTCACGATTAATAATACGATAGAGGCACCAACATGATGTGCTAAATCAATTTGTCTTTTATCAATGATAAAATCTTTACATAAAACAGGTAATGTCGTCTTAGTTGTTAAATTTTGTAATCTCTCATAACTACCATCGAAATATTTTTCATCCGTTAATATAGATATAGCAGAAGCACTGTATTGTTCATATAATTTTATTTGAGTAGCCATATCTCGTTTCGGAATATCTGATACTGTAGGACTTTTTGCTTTTAATTCAGCAATGATATTCAACTTATTATCATGCTGTGTACGACTTAAGAAAGATGTTTTGTGTTGTACATCCACTTTCTCCAATGTGTTTAATTTTTGTTCATAATATTGATTATTTAGTAATGTTTTTTTATATTCTACAATTTCATCCAATATTGTCATAAACTTTGCCTCCTACAGCTTCTAATATATATAATGCATGTTTATTATCTATTAAAGACTCTGCTAAAGTAATACCCTCTTTTATAGAGTCTACTTTTTGACCGGCATATAACGCTAAAGCAGCATTTAATACAACGACATCTCTTTTAGGACCATGATCTTGTCCAGTCAAAATATCTAAAGTAATGACTTTGTTTTCTTCAGGTGTTCCACCTTTTAATGATTCATTAGGTGCTGATTGTAATCCGTAGTCTTCAGCATTTACAGTATAATTTTTAATAACTTCTTCTTGAGATACTTCATATATAATGTTGTCACCAGATAAAGTAGCTTCGTCCATGCCACCTGCCCCATGCACGATAATGGCACGTTTTCTTCCTAATTTATAAATTGCTTCAGCAATAATTTTAAGTTTCGTTTCATCATAAACGCCCATCACTTGATAATCTAAATGATACGGATGAATCATTGGTCCAAGTAAATTAAATGTTGTTGGTGTTGGTATTGATTTACGAACAGGTTGAACAGTCTTCATAATCGGATACGTTTCAGTTGCACTTAAAAATGCTAAATTTGTTTCGTTTACTTTTTCTGTCGCATCTTTAATAGGTGTTGTTTGAATATTTAAAGCAGATAAGATATCAATGCTACCTGTTTTAGATGTAATACTTTTATTACCATGTTTCAAAACTTTCAAGCCAGCTGCCGCAACAACAAATGAAGCGGTTGTTGAAATATTAAAGCTGCCAGAATGGTCTCCACCCGTGCCACAAACACAAATACTATCTTCTAAATAAGGTCTTTCTTTATATGTTGTTTCAATTAAACTTTGACTTAAGTTCGATAATTCATCTGATGTTTCACCTTTCATACTTAATGCTACTAAATGTGCAACCTTCAATGATACATCTGCTTGTTCATCCATCATTAAATCTACAAATGATTTCATTTCTTGTTGCGATAAATCATGATACTGAATGAGTTGTTTTAACGTGTTCATAATTTGCACCTTCCCTTGTTATATCGATAAAAGCTTTTATAATTTCATTTCCATGATCTGAAGCAAATGATTCAGGATGAAATTGTATTCCGAAATGTGGTTCTAATTTATGTTCAAATGTTTGTATGGAATCTCTCGTTCTTCCTGTAATTTTCAAAGTGCTTGGAAATGTTTTTTCATCACTAATTAATGAGTGATATCTCATAATATTAAAATGCTGTTCGCATTCTTGATACAATTTAGAAGTTTCAATAATATCAATTTGATCAACTTTACCGTGCTTAACTTCTTTCCCAACGACAACTTCTCCACCGTAATAAGTCGTTAATGCTTGAGCGCCTAAACAAATACCTAATATCGGTTTATCTTTATATGCTTCTATTAAATTTTTTAAGTCTTCTGTATCATCAGGATGACCAGGTCCTGGAGATATAACCAATCCATCAATATTTAAATTGAACGGTGCCTCATCCGGATGATAGATTAAGACGTCATCATGTTGCTTAATTAAATCTACTAAGTTATATGTGAATGAATCGTAATTATCAATTACTAATATCATGGTGTAACCTCCAATAAACTTTTTGCTTTGATCATCGTTTCTTTTAATTCTTTTTGTGGGTTTGAATCATATACAACACCACAGCCAGCTTCTACATTTACATATTCGTTATCAACAACCATCGTTCTAATTGTTAAAGCAAAATCTAAATCATGGTTGCAATTAATATAGCCAACACCACCAGCGTAAATACCGCGTTTTCTTTTTCTGCTTTCATAAATTCTTGTGATTGCTCTCGTCTTAGGTGCACCAGATACTGTTCCTGCTGGTAATAAAGCTGTAATCATTTGAAGCGGTGTAATTTCTGGTCTAATTTTACCTTCGACGATTGAGACGATATGCATAACATGTTCAAATCTTTCAACAGTCATTAACTTAGGCATATATACTGAACCTGTTTGAGCAATCATATTTAAATCATTTCTTCCAAGATCGACAAGCATACGGTGTTCAGCTAATTCTTTTTCATCTGTAATCAGTGCAACCTCATTTTGTTTATCTTCTTCTTCTGTTTGACCCCTCTTATTAGTACCTGCTATTGGGTTTGTTGTAATGATATCACCTTGTTTCTTAATGAAACTTTCTGGTGAAGATCCAATGATGCTTCTTTCTTCATCGTCAATGTAATACATATATGGACTTGGGTTTTGTCTTTTTAAATTTTTATAAATTTGAAGTTTCAAAGTATCTTTATTTTGTTCATTAAAGTAATGTTTATATTTATAAATTCTTGAAGGTACGACTTGGAACATATCACCTTGACTAATAAGCGATTTATAATATTCGACTTCTTTCATAAAATCTTCTTCACTAATATTAGTTTCAAGTTCACCTCTTGATGTATGTTCAATTTTATTTTGAAATAGTGAAATATCTTTTAATGTTTCAACCATTTTATTGAGCTCATGCTCAACTTGTGCTTCCGTATTCTGACTAAATAAGTTAGATGCGATAACAAACAATTCTTCTTTAAAATGATCAAATACGTATACAGATTCAACAAGATTAAATGAAGCGTCTGGAATATCTGATTGCAATTCAATTTGCTTAAGTAATTTATTTTGATATCTAATTAAATCGAAGCTACAATACCCGATCATGCCAGATACAAATGGTAAATGTGTTAAAACTTCTGGAACTTCGTCAACTTTCATATCATTGATGAAATCCTCTAGTGATTCATATGGACGTTCATTTACAAGTTGTTCTTCTTCATTTATAAATATTTGTAAATAATCATCATATAAATTCACTTTTCCAACAGCTTCGAACGCTACAATTGAAAATCTACCTTTCATTTGGTCTGTGCTTGCACTTTCTAAAATCATTTTCTTACGATTTATTTGTCCTAAAGTTTCTGGGGTAATATCAGCATTTAACTTTTTAAATTTAATAATCATCTTAATCCTCCTTAATAAAAAAACCGCGCATAAACATCCTAATCAAACAGGACGCTTATGCGCGGTACCACCTTCATTAATAAGTATAAAACTTATTCACTCATTAAATATTTAATTATGTCTACATGGTCCCCATTTCTAAATTAAACTGTGTTAGTTTACATCAACCACTAACTTTCTGTTTGCTACAGGCTTTAATTTATACTTATGACCACTGATTTAGGTATACAAAAAGACACCACAGTATACGCTATCTGTAAGGACGCGTTACCGTGGTGCCACCTTAGTTAACATCGAATTTCATGTTCACTCTAAATTTCATTTAATTGATGATTTGAAAGCCCAATTCTCTCTTTGTGTGTAGTGCTAATTTACATCAACCATTAGCTTTCTATTTGCTACTATCAACACGAGATACTCATCTTTCAAATTCCGAATGATTTCTTCGGATTAATTAAATATCACTATACGAGAATAAATTTTAAATGTCAACCCTTAAATTCTGATTAGTTTTTAATTTCTGATAAACAATAAGCTCTTAATAACTTTTCACTTTCAAGAATAGAATCTTCATGTGTGCGTTCTAAAGCATGCGAAGATTCAATGCCTGCACCGAATAATCCATGTCTAATATCAGCACCAGCATGTAAAGCAGCAGAAGCATCAGAACCATAATAAGGATATATATCTAATTTATATTGAATATCATTTTCTTTGCATAAATTGACTAAATGATTTCTTAAACCTACATGATATGGCCCTGAAGCATCTTTCACACAAATAGATACTGTGTATTCATCAGAAGCTTGTCCATCTCCTAATGCACCCATATCAAAAGCGATAAATTCTACAACTTTATCTGAAATACTTGAATTTGCACCATAACCAATTTCCTCATTGTTCGAAATATAAAATTGTGTCGTATGTGGTAGTTCAACATTTTCTTCTTTAAGATATTTCAAAAATTGTAAAATCATCGCAACACTTGCTTTATCATCAAGGTGACGAGATTTAACAAATCCTGATTCTGTATGTACAAATCTTGGGTCGAAACTCACTGCATCTCCAATTTCAATGCCTAGTGCTCTTGTATCTTCTGAATTAAATGTTTTTTCATCTAATCTTACTTCCATATGTTCGGCATTTCGTGGAATTTCAGTATTATTTTTATATACATGAACACTTGTTTCATGTAAACAAATGGTACCTGTTATTTCTTTTCCACTTTGCGTAGTGATAGTACAATATTCCCCTTCAATTGCATTCCAACTAAATCCCCCAATTAAATCTAGTTGTAATCTGCCATCTTCTTTAATATCTTTAACAATTGCACCTAATGTATCTACATGTGCTGTAATCAGACGTTGTGCATCATCATTTTTTCCTGGAACATTGATAAATAATCCGCCTTTGTGTGTTACACTCGTATCATAATTTAAAGACTCAGCAACTTTTCTACAATATTCAACTGCTGGATCAGCAAATCCAGACGGACTATTAATGTAAACAAGTTCTTTAATTGTATCGATCGTTTCTTTTACGTTAATTGTCATATTACCACTCCTTATACATTTATTATCATTCTATACTTTTAAAAAAATAAATCAATAACACTTGCTTTCTCACACTAACTTACTTTAAACTATTAAAGTATTGGAGGGATTTTATGCAACGCGTATTTATAGTTGGACTAGGATTAATTGGTGGGAGTTTAATACAAAATATTAAATTTTATCATCCCAATTTACATATAACAGGTTACGATTATTTTGAAAAACATTCAGAAATCGCATTATCTATGAAAATTATAGATGAAATTGCAACGGACTTTGATTCTAGTGCTCGTCAAGCAGATTTAATTATATTAGCCACACCCGTACAGCAATCTATTGAGTACGGTAAGCGATTATTAGAAATTGATACTAAACCAGGATTAATCGTTACCGATACAGGTAGTACGAAATTAGGATTAAGTTCACTAGAATCACAATTATTAGAACAAGATATTCATTTAATCGGTGGACATCCAATGGCAGGTAGCCATAAGTCAGGTGTCACGAATTCAAAAAAGCACTTATTCGAGAATGCTTATTATGTATTGATATATGATCAAGCAGACAATGAAGCGGCTTATAGTGAAGTTAAACATTTGTTAGAACCTACTAAAGCAAAATTCATCAAAATGTCGGCAAAAGAACATGACTATGTAACTGGCGTCGTCAGTCATTTTCCACATGTCATCGCATCAAGTTTAATTCATATGAATGAAGAAAACACACAAATATCTGAATATGTCAGAACATTAGCAGCAGGCGGTTTCCGTGACATCACACGTATCGCGAGTAGTAATGCTGATATGTGGCGTGACATCACATTAGAAAATAAAGAACATCTTGTCACACTTATGGAAAATTGGATCGAACAAATGACACATACGAAAGAAATGATAGAAGAAGGAAATCCTGCATTAATTCATGATTTTTATCAATCAGCCAAAACATATAGAGACCAGCTCCCTATTAAAGAGCAAGGTGCCCTAACTTCAACATTTGATTTATATGTCGATATCCCAGATAAACCAGGTATGATCAGTGAAGTAACAAGAATACTCGGACAAAATCACATCTCTATAACAAATATTCGAATATTAGAAGTTAGAGAAGATATTATGGGTGCATTAAGATTAAGCTTCAAATCAAGCACAGACAGAGATCGCGCAATAGAAGCCTTACAATCATTTGATACGTATACATTGTAATATCGAATATCGAGATTAGGAACAAAGCCAAGAGAATGAATGTCTCTTGGCTTTGTTTTGATTAGTGGAATAGATTGTGGATGATCTCTTGGCTTAAATAGGTCGTTAAACCATGACTTGGGCGATCTCTTGGATTAAGTTAGACATTAAGCCATGACTTAGGCTTTCTCTTGGATTAAGTTAGACATTAAGCCATGACTTGGGCTTTCTCTTGGATTAAGTTAGACATTAAGCCATGACTTAGGTGATCTCTTGACTTAAATAGGTCGTTAAGCCATGACTTGGGCGATCTCTTGGCTTAAATAGGTCGTTAAGGCATGACTTGGGTGATCTCTTGGCTTAAGTTAGACATTAAGCCATGACTTGGGCTTTCTCTTGGCTTAAGTTAGACATTAAGCCAAGACTTGGGCAATCTCTTGGTTTAAGTTGTTCGTTAAGCCATGACTTGCGCAATCTCTTGGTTTAAGTTGTTCGTTAAGCCATGGCTTGGGTCATCTCTTGGCTTAAGTTAGACATTAAGCCATGACTTAGGCTATCTCTTGGCTTAAGTTAGACATTAAGCCATGACTTGGGCGATCTCTTGGCTTAAGTTAGGCGTTAAGCCATGACTTGGGCTTTCTCTTGGCTTAAGTTAGACATTAAGCCATGACTTGGGTCATCTCTTGGCTTAAGTTAGGCGTTAAGCCATGACTTGGGCTTTCTCTTGACTTAAATAGGTCGTTAAGCTAAGACTTGGGTCACTTCAATTGTACATCCTCATTCATTCAAACAAAAAACTGCCCATAAAAGGCAGTTTTTTATATTGTTTCTGATACTTTTTTAGAGTAATACATTGTGTTGACTAAATATAAAATAATCAATAATGACACACTAAAGAATTGATTATTGTTTGATGAGATTGAGAATATTGATGATAATGCTATACATCCGATTATTAATTGTTGGTTCAGTGTATAAGTTTTTTGTAGTGCAATTAATGTAATATATTGTTCTCCACTATCCATCATATCTATTATTTTTTCATTTAATTTTTTATCTCCTGCTTTAGGATAGTTTCGCTCTGGGTATAATTTTCTCAATTTAGATAAATGCATATATGATATTGGTGCTGTTGCTATTAATGAAATCATCGCAATTAATAAAGACAGCATACTTGGTTCTTTTGTTAAGTTAATGACGATATTTAGTATTGTTAAAGCTATTGTCATAATGATACCAAGCAATATGGGTGGATAAATTAATGTTTTTTCTAACTGTATTTCTATTTCATCTTCATTTTCAGGATTTGTTTCAAATTTTCTATATTTTTCAGCTTTTTTATAAACGTTCAATAAAATGATAACTAAAATAACTAATACAATTGCTAGAATAATGGCTGTAATATCAGTTTGCACTGTCGTAAGTTCAATTTCTAAAAAGTCATGTCCTTTTTTAAAAATACTTGTAAGTAAGCCACCTACTAAACCACCGATCAGCATATATAATATTAAGTTACCAATTAACATAATTTTATTCTTTTTCATAATTCATCCTCCTCGAATATGAAAACATCTTCAACATTTTCTTTGAGTATTCTTGCTATTCTAACAGCAGTCAATACTGATGGCATAAAGTTATTCCGCTCTATCAAAGAAACTGTTTGTCTTGAAATTCCTGCTCTTTTAGCCAATTCAGTTTGATTAAATCCTTCCCGAGCTCTTAACTCTTTTACCCTATTTCTCATTTGACCACCACCTACATTTATCAATATACACGATTTTAGTCATATTGACAAATATAGTTGTCATTTTGTTATATATAATTGTCACTGTTCTATGTATAAGAATGCATATCATTGTTAATTTATTAAAATCATATTTACTTATTTATAATTATATGTGAAGATTAAATAATTACATATTTCAGAATATTTTGAAGGGGGTATTTTTATGGATCATTTTGGCTTTTGGTCGATTATTCCTCCAATTATAGCCATTATTATGGTATTACTTACGAGAAGTGTTATTGTTTCATTATTTTTAGGATTATTTTCAGGCATACTCTTGTTAACAAGCTTTCATCCAATATCTTCTTTAAAAAAATTACTTGGAGATTATTTGTACAGCACGGTTGCTGATGAATATAATGCGGGCATACTTATCTTATTAGTGTTTATCGGAGGATTTGTGGCGTTGCTTGAGAACTCAGGTGGTGCAAAAGCATTTGCGAATCGATTTATATCAGGTGCAAAAAGTCGTATCAAAATCCAACTTGCTGCTTGGTTTAGTGGTATTATAATATTCTTTTCTGAAATGGGCACACCTTTAATTGTTGGTCCAATTTATGAAAGTTTATTTGATAAAGCGAAGATATCACGAGAAAAATTAGCTTGGATTATTGATTCAACAGCATCGCCAGTTTCTGTAATGGTACCGTTTATTGGTTGGGGCGTTTATATTATGGGTTTAATTGATACAGAATTTAAACGATTAAGTATAGATATGTCCTCATGGGATGCCTTTATGGTTTCATTACCCTACTTTATTTATCCAGTCCTTGCGGTATTAATCGTCCCTCTTATTATTTTATTAAAATTAGATTTCGGACCTATGAAAGCAGCTGAGGATCGTATAATGAATACTGGTCAAATTTATTGGGACAATGCGAAGCCATTAAGAGAAAGTGTAGAAGTTGATAAAGATGTAGAAAATAAAAGTAAACCCATTCTAATTTGGTTACCTATCGTCATTTTAATTGTTTCATTGTTTACTTTATTAGCACCTAAAGGATTCCCGTTCCAAAGTGTAGAGGGTAAAGATTTCAGAATAGCTTTAAGTTTATCTTATTTCTTTGCTGCTATTTCTATTATCCTATTAATGTTATTTTATAAAGTTAAGACAATTAGCCAATCATTAAATATTTATACTACCGGTATGAAAAATATGACAGATATTTTAGTTATTTTAGTATTAGCATGGTCTTTAGGAAGTGTATTGGACAAATTAGGAACGGCTAACTATATCGTTCAAGTTATCGATGGCACGATACCACCTGCTATAGTACCTGCTTTAATTTTCCTTGTTGGTGCATGTATGTCCTTCGCAAACGGAACTTCTTGGGGAACATTTGCTATTATGTTACCTCTCGCAATTCCATTAGGATATCATTTAGACATTTCGTTAGCAGTTTGTATAGGAGCCGTTATTTCTGGAGGTATCTTTGGGGATCATAGTTCTCCAATATCAGATACAACCATATTATCATCAACAGGTGCTGGTGCTGATCATAAAGATCACAACAAGACCCAAGTACCGATTGCAATATTTAACGGTATTGTAACAACGATTGCTTTACTTATTACAAGTATAATTGATTTTAAATTCACACTTATTTTAGCTATCTTATCCATGATATGTGGTGTCTTTATTATAAATCAAGTTCAGAAATATCGGTATAATCATTAAAAAGAGATGGGATAATTTCCCACCTCTTTTTATTATTTCAATTTAAGCGCTCTAAAAATTTGTTCAGTTTGTTGTTCAATGAGTTTATCACCATTATTCATAGCATCTTCTAAAGTCATTGGACCATTTGCAATACTAAATGCTGCAGTTAAGCCTTGTTCGTGAAGTGCTGATAATGGCATCTCTACCGTACCACCAATTGCGATAACAGGTATGTCATAAGATTTTGCAATTTGTGCAATTCCTGATATGACTTTTCCACCTGAAGTTTGACCATCAATTTTACCTTCACCAGTGATAATTAGGTCTATTTCATTTTCTTTAATAATATCTTTAAAATTCACAAAATCTACTACAAGTTCTATACCTCTTTTTAACTCTGCATTTAAGAACGCTAACATGCCACCTGCTGTTCCACCCGCAGCGCCAGCACCTTCTATATTGCTTATTTCTTGATCTTTAAATGACTTAATAACATCTGCAAAATGAATAAATGATTGATCTAGCCTCTCTACGATTTCTGGAGTTGCTCCCTTTTGTGGCCCAAATATATAACTTGCACCTTGTTTACCAACGAATGGATTCGTCACATCGCATGCAATTTCAAATTTCACATCATGTATTTGTGGCATCACATCTGATTGATCTATCGCTTCAATATTATGAATATGTTCTGCACCTAATGGTATTTCTACTCCATTTTTATCTAGAAATTGATAGCCTAATGCTTGTAATAAACCAATTCCTGCATCATTTGTAGCACTTCCACCTAAGCATACAATAAAATGTTTAATGCCTTTTTCAATGGCATCTTTAATAAGTAAGCCTGTTCCATAAGTGGTCGTATGTAATGGATTAAGTTCCTCTTGTTTAAGTAAATCAATCCCTGAACTTGTAGCTAGTTCTATAATAGCTGTCTTTCCATCACCAGTTATACCATAACTTGATTGAATTGGTCTTGATAACGGATCAATACTCT
The DNA here is from genome assembly GCF_002901825.1 of Mammaliicoccus sciuri. Taxonomy (GTDB): domain Bacteria; phylum Bacillota; class Bacilli; order Staphylococcales; family Staphylococcaceae; genus Mammaliicoccus; species Mammaliicoccus sciuri. The sequence continues at coordinate 78,821 of NZ_PPQD01000030.1, forward strand.
TAACTCCCATTACTGTTCCTTTAGTTGCTTGCACTAAATTAATCATCGTACCCTCTCCACCATCTGCCATTGGAAGAATAAACGTTTTAGATTCAGGATCTACTGTTAAAATGCCACGTTCTATCGCTTGTGCAGCACTGAGTGCATCAATACTACCTTTAAAGGAATCTGGTGCAATTAAAACTTTCATGAATAACGCCACCTTCTTATGATTTCGTTCTAATTATATGTTACAGAAAAAATATAAAATTAACAGATTTAATTAATAAAATGGGAAGAATATTGGTAACAGAATCATTGAAACTATGATAGATAAAATAATAAGTGGAATACCCGCTATAGCATAGTCTTTAAACTTAAATCCACCAAGACCATAAACCATTGTATTGGCAGGCATTCCAATTGGTGTTGCAAATGCTAGTGAACCACCGATTACAGTCGCCATTAATACAGCGCTAGGATCAGCCCCCATACCATTTGCAATAGAAATACTAATTGGAACTAATAATGCAGTTGTTGCTGTGTTAGACATAAAATTCGTCATCGTAGCAGATAACACGAGTATAACAAATAATAATACATACGGAGATGGATCTTTACCTAATGTACTCATTAACGAACTAGCAATTAGCTTACCTGCACCAGATACTTGAATAGCATTTGCTAAAGCAAGTGACCCTACAAATAATAATATTGTATTCATATCAATTGATCTCATCGCTTTTTTCTCTGGAATAACTCTTGTTGCCATTAACACTAAAGCACCAATCCATGCAGAAACATGTAACGCAATACCTATTTGCTGTTCAAAAATCATTGCGATAACGGTTAAAATCAATACGCCTAAAGACATAACTTGTTTCCATTTTGGAACCTTTGAATAATCAACTTCTTGAGCATATATTGAATCTTCTTCAAGATCGACTTCTTCTCTTTTTGGTAATAATTTATGTCCAATTAAAGTGAAATATAATATACCGATAATAAGAATTGGTAACCCTACTTTTGCATATTCAAAAAATCCAAATCCATCACCTATTTGTTTAAGCGCTGACTGTGCAATCATGTTACCAGGTGCGCCAATTAAACTTAAGTTACCACCCATTGCAGCTGCAAAAACTAATGGTAATAGTAAAGTAGATCTTGAAAAACCGGATTTTGCTGCGATACCAATTACAACTGGTATTAAAACTGCTGCAGTACCTGTATTAGAAAGTACCCCTGACATTAAACCAGTTATTAACATAACAGAAATAATTAATTGTCTTTCAGTTTTAGCAAATTTTGTGACGATTCCCCCTATTTTTTGAGCCATTCCTGTCTCGAAAAACGCGCCACCAACAATAAACATAGCCATAAATAATAGTACGTTACTATCAACGAATCCTGCAAAAGCTTCTTCAGGTTTAAGTACGCCTGTAATGACTAATCCAATTGCGACGATCATCGCAGTTACTGCTAACGGTATTTTTTCCCAAGCGAACATAACTATTGCAAATACTAAAAATATTAAAGTAATTATTGAACTATCCATACTAAACACCCCTTATTCCAAAAATTTGATAGCGTTTTCATTTCAATCATCGTACATTAACGTATACATTAAGTCAATAATTTAGTGAAATATTTTTCTTATTAAGTTATATATTGACATTAACGTATACATTATTTAATAATGGATGTATCACAAAGAAACAGGAGGTTATTTATCATGTCAGAAGAAAAAACATTTAAAATTGCTGTCATTCCAGGTGATGGTATTGGTAAAGAAGTTGTTAACGAAGGGGTTCGTGTATTAAATCATTTAGCAGAGCAATCCAATCATCAATTTTCATTTGATTTTGATTACTTCCCTTGGGGATGTGAGTACTATTTAGAAAATGGTCGTATGATGGCAGAAGATGGATTAGATACTTTAAAAGACTATGATGCTATATACTTTGGTGCTGTAGGGTTCCCAAATGTTCCCGACCATATTAGCTTATGGGGATTGAGAATCGCAATATGTCAAGGATTTGACCAATGGGCAAATATTCGTCCAGTTGAATTTTTACCAGGTGTTGAAAGTAAATTAAATCATCCTGATGTTGAATCTTTAAATTGGGTACTCATTCGTGAAAATTCTGAAGGTGAATATTCTGGCGTTGGTGGTCGTAACTTTACTGGTAGAGGTGAAGGAAATGAAGTAGCCGTACAATCATCTTTATTTACAGAAAAAGGCTGTGAACGTGTTATTAGATATGCTTTTGAAACTGCAAGAAAGCGTAAACGTAAAAAAGTAACAAGTGTTACTAAAAGTAATGCGCAACAATATGGGATGGTATTATGGGATGATGTATTTAAACGTGTGAGCAAAGAATATCCTGATGTTGAAACAGATCAATGGTTAGTTGATGCTATGGCGGCACACTTTGTGTTACATCCAGAAGATTTAGAAGTCGTAGTTGCATCTAACTTATTAGCAGATATTTTATCTGACTTAGGTAGTGCATTAGCAGGTAGTTTAGGTATTGCAGCAAGTGCAAACTTAAATCCAGATCGTCGTTATCCAAGCATGTTTGAATCAGTTCATGGTTCTGCACCAGATATTGCTGGTAAAGGTATCGCAAACCCTATTGGAGCTATTGGTAGTGCAGCATTAATGTTAGATCATTTAGGATTAAAAGAAGAAGCAAATCAAGTCAATGAAGCTATTAAGAAAGCGACAGGTTCTGGCGCACTTACAATAGACATCGGTGGTAATACAACAACTAAAAAAATGGCAGATTCAATTATTGAGAACTTACATTCAAATGTGAAGCAATAATTTTATTCGTAATCATTTTATATAACCGCACGTCTTTCTGTTATAATGAGAGAAACTCATTTTAAGAAAGACGTGTATTTTTTATTATTTGAATGAGGAGGATACGACATGTCAGAAGATCATCAAATTGAATATGATTCTTTAAAAGGAAAACTTCTAGACATCGCTAAACAGTTAGATGAACAGCGATTACCTATTCGCGCTTATCATATATTACGTATTGCGATTAAAAATTTAATATTAGAGCCGGGGCAAACAATTTTAGAAAGAGAAATTGCTGAAGCTTTAGAAATGAGTCGTACGCCTGTTAGAGAAGCATTAGTAAGATTACAAACTGAAGGATTACTGACTTTAATTCCAAGGCGTGGTTTTAATATCAATCCGATAAAAAAGCATGATTTAAAGGAAATCTATGAAATCACTGAAACATTAGATGGTTTGGCAGTAGAATTAGCGACAACAAAAGTGACAGAAGAAAATATAGCACATTTAAAGCATTTAATAGAATTACAACAAGAACAACTTGAACAGAATAATTTATACGAATGGTCTATATTAGATGATCAATTCCATGCAGATTTAATTAGTTTTGCAAATAATACACGCTTAAGTAGCGTAATTAATATACATGCAGACCAATTATTTAGAGCTAGACTATTTACGATAAATGACCGACCTGCTCCATATCAATCTATCATTGAACATAAAGCGATTATTGCATGTATAGAAGCTAAAGATAAGCATGCCGCACGATTAGCTATGCAATCTCACAGAAAAAGATCGTGGGGAGAAATTGTTAATTCATTAAATGACTAGATTAAAAAACCATAAACTTTACTCAAAAATTGTTTATGGTTTTTCTTTATACTTTATTTTATTGATGAGTATAAGTTAAATCCCAACCTATACCAAATTGATCGATTACTTTCGCATATGTCTGACCCCAGAAAGTTTGTCCAAGTTCCATTTGAACTTGTCCACCTTCTTTAAAAATATTATAAACTTCATTAATTTGTTCTTCTGTTTCAAATTCTAAAACAATATATATATTGTGATTCTTATGAAGTGAATCATCATCATTTGGGGTATCAGAAAACATAAATAAATGACCATTAACTTCTAATTGTGCATGTATAATTCTATTTGGATCTTCGGAGGCATCTACACCTGCGTCACCATAAGTTTGTGATTCTCTTACACTTCCATCTAATGCTTCACTATAAAATGCTAATGCTTCCTCGCAAGTTCCGTTAAAGTAAAGATAAGGTGTAACTTGTTTAATCACCATGCACCACTCCCCATATTTGATTGTTAATCAAAATAAGTATATAAATGTGCAAAGAGTTTGTCAAATGTTAATAAAATTTACATTTTCAACACATAGTGATTATTTTCTGTATTTCATCTATGATCGACTAGATTCTGTCTACTTTCATCTTGTCTTCTATACGTGTTATTGTCACTTTGTTCATTTGCAAGCAATGCTAATGCTTCATCACGTTCTCGCTCAAATGTATCTATAAATAAATTCAGTTCACGAGCTCGTTCTGGCACGAGTTGCGTAAGTGAAATATTTAATGCTGAATACTGCTCATGTTTATCACATAACTGTTCTGTAAAACTCCAGATTACTCTAAATATATCCATCGTAATATTCGTGCCGTCTTTTAAAGTATAAGATTTAGAGATTGTATTGGCATTACTTTTCAGTGAAAAAGCAATTGTCTTAACTAATAAATTTCTAGATCTTAATTGTTTCGTTAAACGTTCCACTTGTTGAAGTATAATTTCTTTCATTTCATAATATTGATATTGTTTTTCAAACGCTACTTCACATTTAATGTCCGGATTATAAATACTATGAGTTTCCCTAAAGATATTAGTATCTATACCATTGCTGATTAGATTCAATTCCTTACCCATAGTGCCATATAATTGTGTTAATTTATTAACTGGATAACGTGCTAAATCTCCAACAGTATATAAACCAAGCTCATTTAATTCCTTTTCTAATCGATTATTTATGCCCCATACTTTATGCAACGGATGTATCGGCCACACTTTATCCATTATATCGCTATAATTTAATAATCCAATTGATTGATCATGTTGATAAGATTCTGTATCTAAAGCCAACTTGCTCATCAACATGTTCGGTCCAATACCTATATGGCAATTCAATTGCGTTTCTTGTTCAATTTCGGCTCGAATTCTAGCAGCAAATTCACTTGGTTTATCACAATATTGTTTATAATAATCTGTCACATCAATGAAAATTTCATTTACACGATGTTGTTGGATATCATCTGCGTGTACATAATTAAGCAATACTTTATAAATAGTATTTGCATAGTTTATATATTGTTTCATATTTGGATTGATGATAAAGATATCATTTCTATGTGGTATTTCAAATAGTCTTGAACCAGTCTTGATTCCTAATTCTTGCAATGGCTCAGTAGCAGAAATAACAATGGCGCCTTGCCTTTTCGTATCGGAAATAACAGCTAATTTATTTTCATTTGGGTTAATACCTTTAGAAACACATGACACATTCGCAAAAAAGTTATGAAGACTTAAACATAAAATATATCTCTCTTGGAAATCACTGTAATTGTACATCACATCACCTCCCAGAACATTTGTTTGTATCATCATTATATACGAACATACGTTCTATTTCAAGAGGTTTATTTGTCTAAATAAAAAAGCCCTACAAAGCATTAACCTCTTATAGGTCAGCTTTGTAAGACTTGATTATTAATTATCGTACTATACTTAATTTTTCTTCATCATCAGCGCCAATTGACTGATCGATATGAACATGTGTCTTTAAATATATTTCATCTGGTTCACCTTTGAATTCAATTTGTTCTAATTTAAATTCAAATTCATATTCTTGATGGTCTTTCTTCTTAATCAAGAAGGATTGATTAACTTTATGCTTATGCAATTCATAATCAAATTCCGAAAAATCACTATCCTCATTTTGATTATTGACACGTTCAATAAGGGACAATTCGATATATTTAACTTCTAAATCACATGACCCACCTTTAAATATTACTTTACCTTTAATGGGTTCTTCTTCATTAAAAGTCATCTTTTCTAAACGCGTATCGATTGTTAGATTACCGACACCTATAGAGGTAAGTAATTTTTCAAACATAATACAAATCCCCCTTAATCTTCATTAAAGATAGTTTAACCCGATTAAACTAAAATTTAAAGTGATTAAAGAGAATTTTTTAATTATAGTTGATAATTTTTTAACAATCATCAATATTTAAAATAACCTTACTTATATAAACCTAATGCTTTCGAAGTTGATGAATTAATTTCATTAAATAAATCAGGATTATCAGATAAGTTTGTTCTAAATGAAGGTATCATTTGTTTAATCTTATCTTCCCAGTTTACAAATTCATTAGGGAAACAGTTTTCAAGTAACTGCAACATAACATGTACAGCAGTAGAAGCACCTGGAGAGGCACCTAATAACGCAGAAATAGAGCCATCTTCACTTGTTACAAGTTCAGTACCAAATTGTAATGTACCCTTTCCGCCTTCTTGAGTATCTTTAATGACTTGTACACGTTGACCAGCGATTACGATATCCCAATCTTCTAACTTCGCAGTCGGTATAAATTCTTTTAGTTCTTCTAAACGCTTTTCATCTGACAATAAGACTTGTTCTACTAAATATTTCGTTAATCCCATTTCTTTTAAACCAGCTGATAACATCGTAAAGATATTATTCGGTTTCACTGAACCAAATAAATCTAAGTTAGAGCCAGTCTTCAAGAATTTAGGCGAGAATCCAGCAAATGGTCCAAATAATAATGAACGTTTACCTTCAATGTATCTAGTATCTAAATGTGGTACTGACATTGGTGGCGCTCCGACTTTTGCTTTACCGTATACTTTAGCGTCATGTTTAGCAATAATTTCTTCATTATTACATACCATAAATAAACCACTAACTGGGAAACCTCCAATATTAGAAGCTTCTTTAATACCTGTCTTTTGTAAAAGTGGCAAACTACCGCCACCAGCACCGATAAATACAAATTGAGTATTATGGTATTCAGCCTTTTTAGTTTCGGCATTATAAATCTTTAATTGCCATGAATTGTCTTCATTTCTTCGAATATTCTGAACAGAATGATTATAATTTAACTCAACACCTTGGTCTTTTAAGTCACTTAATAATGAGCGCGTTAAATTCCCAAAGTTTACATCCGTACCAGATTCAATTTTAGTTGCGGCAATTCTTTCAGCTTGAGAACGCCCTTCCATCATAAGCGGCATCCAATGCTTTAACGTTTCAAAATTATCTGTAAACGTCATACCAGTGAATAATGGATTTTTTGATAATGCATCACATCTATTTTTCAAAAATTGTACATTTTTGTCTCCATACACAAAACTCATATGTGGTACAGGACGAATAAATGATTGTGGATCTGTTAAACTACCTTTATTTACTAAATATGTCCAAAATTGCTTTGATAATTGAAATTGTTCATTTATTTGAATTGCTTTATCAATATTAACTGAACCATCCGCCTCTTCTTTAGTATAATTCAATTCACATAATGCTGAATGACCAGTTCCCGCGTTATTCCATTCGTTAGAACTTTCTTCAGCAGGTTTTGATAATTTTTCAAATAATTTAATTTCTAAGTTTGGTGATAATTCTTTAAGCATTGTACCTAAAGTAGCACTCATAATGCCTCCACCAATTAATATTACATCTGTTTTCTTATGTAAAGCATTCATAATTAACTACAGAGCCCCTTTCAATATTAACCATTTCGACTAAATATATGTCCATAAAAAATATACAAATGAATAATTTGTATGAATTAATCTATGTATTACTACTATTATAAACCTTATACTTTCATTTAAAAAGTGACAACAAGTGCACAATGTGTAATAAGTTAACTTTATTATTAAGTTACATTAAAATAGTCGAGTATTAGTATAACTTAATTAATATATCTATATAAATAGTATAACACATTCCCTAAATGATGGTTTAAAAAATTTCAATTAAACTTTATAGTTTACATAATATTATTATGATATTTACATAAAAATACTTATATTATAATAAAATTGGGTATTATAGTGTTATAATCAAAACAAAAATATTTTAAAGGAGTTTTTTATGAAAGCTTTCATTAATTTACTTAAAAAAGGAAGCAAGTCTTCGCTTTCTGCTGCAGTTGTTAACTTTATTTTAGGCTGTTTAAAGTTATTCGCTTTTATCTTTACAGGAAACATCGCTATGTTTGCTGAAATGATGCACTCTTTTGGTGATGCAGCAAACCAACTTTTTGTATTTTTAGGATCAGCATTTTCTAAAAGAAGTCCGAATGAAAAATTCCCTCTTGGATATGGAAGATTAATTAACCTCGTTTGTTTAATAGCTGTTATTATTGTAGGTATTTTATCTTATGAGACAGTTAAAGAAGGTTTCCACCATATTGTCCATCCAAATGAAACTGGTGGACCAATATTATTTTTCTGGATTAATATTGCTGTTTTAGCTATCGGTATTATTTTAGAAGGTAGTGTTTTAAGAAAAGCTGGTAAAGAAATCTTAGAGGAAGCTGGTGAAAGCAGTAAAGGATTACTGACACCATTTACTAAAAGTTATTTACTGATTGGTAAAGCTAAACCTGCAACAAAATTAGTATTCATGGAAGATACTGTCGCAACTGGCGGTGGTATTATTGCCGTTCTCTCAATCATTATTGCAAGATTAACAGGTTTAGGTATGTTAGAAGGTATTGCTTCAGTCATCATTGGTGTGATGATGTTTATAGTTGTGGGTATTATCTTTATTGAAAATGCACAAGGCGTTCTTGGTATTGCAGATCATGAATCTGAAATACATGCTTCACGTGTCATATTAGACGACAAAGCAATTAGTGATATTAAAAGACTTGCTGTTATTAAAGAAGGAGAAGCACTTCATATAGAATGTTTATTAGAAGTTAATCACAATTATACACTTAAAGAGTTGTCAGATATCAGAAAACGGATTATATTAAAATTGTTAGACTTATCTCATGTTGAAGATGTGAACATAGAATTCATAGAAGATGACGGTCAAACAGACTGGAATGGAGATAGTGGTCCTTCAGCAAATATTCAATATAATAAGGAGCGTTTATAATGCCAATCGTAAACATTAAATTAATTGAAGGTAGATCAGATGAACAATTGAAAGGTCTTGTAAAAGATGTTACAGAAGCTGTTCATCAAAATGCAAAAGCACCAAAAGAAAATATTCATGTCATTATTGAAGAAATGAAACCTGAACACTACGGTGTTGCTGGTACACGTAAATCTGATTCATAAGAACTATATAATTATATAAAAAGCAATAAATGGTCAAAGTGACCATTTATTGCTTTTTTCGTTTCCTTAATGATTAATCGTTAAGAAATTTCTTAATTGCTTCTTTATTTTTTTCTTTGTCGATTTTTAATACTGCCCCATTTTCAATATCATTCTCATTTGTATAAGAACCTTTAACAGGGACTGTTAACGTCTTAATATCTTTATCGCCTCTAGCTAAGAAGCTAGCTCCCGTTTTGTAAATTGTTTGATCATCTAAATTGGTATTAACATAACCTCTAGCAATACCAGCTAATTTCGGTGCTTTAACAACTGAATCTACACTCATCATTTCTGATTTTAGTGCAGTCATGACTTGTTGTTGTCTTCTAACACGACCAAAGTCACCTTCTTCATCGTGTCTAAAGCGCGCATAACCTAATAATTCTTTCCCGTTTAAATTATGTTGCCCTTGTTTTAAAGAAACACCAATTTTGGCAGACATATCTTTTTCAACATCGATTGGAACACCTTTAGGTGCAATTTCATCGACCATTTCTTCAAATCCATCAAAATCGATAATTGCATAGTATTCCGGATCAATATCAAGGTTCTTCTTCAATGTCTTACGTAATAATTCAGGTCCGCCTAATGAATATGCAGTATTAATCTTATAATTACGATAGCCACCTGGGATTTCTGAATAAATATCTCTCATGACAGATACAATTTTGAGATCTTTTTTCAAGTAATCGTATTGAACAATCATAATTGAGTCTGTTCTAGGTTGTGAATTATCTACTTTGCGGTCCTCACCTAATACGAGCACATTTACTTTACCATCATTCCGCGTTGTACTATTGAATTTATGTAATTGCTGCTTTTTACCATTATCTGATGAAACTTTCAAACCAGATTTATAAGAAGCATTAATGTAAAATCCAAGTCCAATTAAAAGTAAGATGATACCTAAGAAAATAAAAGGTCTTTTTTTAATTCTACGCTTTTTTCTTCTTGTAGGTATATTCGTTTGACGATTATCTTCAGTTTCTGATTGATTATGCGAAGTCATTGTTACCAACCTTTTATCTTCAAAATTGAGTCTAATTATATTATAATGAGACTCATACATTAAGTTAACCAATTTATATACTAAAAATCAAGAAAAATTGCAAAGCTAACTTAAAAATAAGACTTGAGACTGAATAAAGGATGGTAAAAATATCATGAATATGAATAAAGCGTATTTTGCAGGAGGATGCTTTTGGTGTATGGTTAAGCCATTTGACCAATATGAAGGAATAGATAAAGTGACTTCAGGTTATATGGGTGGAACTACTGAAAATCCAACATACGAAGAAGTAAAAAAGGGTGATACCGGACATTATGAAGTTGTCGAAATCCAATATGATGTAGCTTTATTCTCATATAATAGACTGCTAGAAATATATTTTGCAATTATTGATCCTACTGATGCTCATGGACAATTCCAAGACAGAGGTACACAATATGAAACAGCTATTTTCTATACAAATGATGATCAGAAGAAACTTGCTGAACAGTATATCGAACAATTAAATAAAGAATTACCAGAAGGAAAATCAGTCGTTACAAAATTATTACCATATAAACCTTTTTACAAAGCTGAAGATTATCATCAAGATTTCTATAAGAAGAATCCTGAAAGATATCAAGAAGAACAAACAATTAGACAAAGTTTAAAATAAACAAGTATAGCATAACAGTATCGTATACAATTATGCTATACTGTTATTTTTATATAACATCTATCAGTATTTAAGATATAAAAGGAGAACATTATGGAACAATGGATTACTGATTTTATGACGCATTATGGATATATTGGTGTCTTCATACTCGTATTTTTAGAATATGTAATACACCCCTTCCCTTCTGAAATCATATTAACATTTGCAGGCTTTATGACTTCACAGTCAGAGTTGAATATCATAATTGTATGTTTACTTACAATTTTAGGCGCCGTACTCGGAGCACTTGTATTATATAGCATTGGTGCTCTTATAGGAGAAGAACGTTTATATAAATTTATACATAAACGTGGCAAATATATAGGTATCAAAACACAAGACTTAGATAAGACCATTCAATGGTTAGATAAATATGGACATTGGGCTATCTTTTTAGGACGCTTTATCCCAATTGTCAGAACTCTCATTTCATTACCAGCCGGTATAACTAAAATGAACTTACCCGTATTTATACTTTTAACAGCAATCGGTACAGGTATGTGGAATATATTTCTTATCATGCTCGGTAAGATGCTAGGCAATCATTGGCATCAAATTCTCATATATGTAGGTATGTATTCTAAAGTGTTTATTGTAATCATCGCAATAGCAGTACTATACGTCTTATACTTATGGTATAAACGCATTAAAGAAACACGTGTTAATTAAATACAAACAAAACCCAAAACCACTTGTAAAAAAGTGGTTTTGGGTTTTTATTTATGATTAATTGTTAAAGATACTCTTATTAAATTCCATAATAGTGAACTATATTTACGATATACTAAATATCTTGGTTCCCATTCTGGATAAAATTTTTGTTTATAATTTCGTAATCCTTGGAAGCTATATAGTCCATTCATATTTTCGAATACTTTTGCTGCAAATTTTTCTCTTAAATATGCGTATTGATTATGTCCTACATTGGATAACGTAGCCATTCCCATATTAAATTGTTTGTAGCCTTGTTCTTGTGCCCATAACAACATATGGATATATAAAGCGTCCATCATTGGTAGTTCTACTTCTTTGTTCCATCTAATTAGATCTACGGATATGGAATCATTATAATTTGTATACATTAATGAACAGAAACCTACTATTTCATTGCCATCATTTCTTATAACTGCGATTGGTGCTTTATTTAAATAATCTTCATCAAATGACCCAACTGAAAAGCTCATTTCTCTCTTGTCACCTAACCAGCCGTCACTAATAGATTTCAACATGTCAATATCATCTTTTGCAAATGGCGCTTCTATTATTTCAAATTGATAGCCTTCTGATGCCATTTTATTATGAGTTGCACGCATACCACGTTTTTTCTTACCAGATAAACTGAATGTTTCGAGGTCTATGAGTGCTTCTTCTCCTAATTTGAAAAAGACATTTCCATAATCATGATATAAAGAAAGTAATTTACTTTGTACTTGATAGAAAATAATATCATGACCTAAAAAATGCATTTGATCATAAAATTCTTTTAATACTTCATGATATTTATCAGAGTTACCGACTGGATCACCTAACACGATAACTGCATTCATCTTATGTCGATACATAATAAAGACATCTTCATCTTTATTAACATAAAATGATTTATCTCCTGTAAATGCTAAGTGACTCACATATGAACCTTCATTTTGGTCGATAATAGACTGTATCGTTTCATATGTAGCATTTGTATATAAACTTTTTTGGAATCTTTTTGAGAGTATATATGTTATGCACATACCGATTAAACATAAGATCGCAAGTGCAATTAAGAACATTGTAAACACAGCATATTTATCAAATTTAGTGACTTCATGTGGATATAAATTCAAATAATTTTTAGTGACAATTCTATTGAAAATAAACATTGTTAAAATTAATATACCACTTAAAACTATTTTCATAGGTGTAACAATCTTTTTGACAACGAGCGCATTTTTGTAGCCGATAAATAATAATACTAATAGTATCGCTAACCATAAAAATGCAATGATTGTACTATTCGTTAATATAGATACGACTAACATCACGATGACAGAAATTATGCTCATGAGAATAGATCGCATCGTACCAGACATAACGCCTTTAGCACAAATAAGTAACATAAGTGTAGAAGCTGTATGAAGTGCTAATAAGATTGAATAAAAAGTATAATGATGTGAGTAAATAGCATCATATAAGATTAAAATGTGATTAAAATAAAGTACAAATCCTGTAATACCTGATAACAAACCTAGCGCCAATGTTGGTACTTTGGTCATAAAATCACTCTGTACAGACTTTATGAATGATGTTGTATCAACTGCTGGTGTATAGAATTTACTTTCTTCGATGTATTTTTTAGCGATACTACCAAATTCAAATGTAGATAAACCAAGTGCTATAATAAATGGGAAGAAGTAATAAGCAACTCTATAGAGTAACAACGCTAATAATACTTTTTCTTCAGGTACACCAAGCGACTTAATACCTAATAAGATCACTAAATCAAATGCACCAAATCCCCCGGGTATCATACTAATTAATCCTGATAAGGCTGCAACAACAAATATCCCAACTAAGTGAGCAAAGTCTACATGAATATGTAATGCTTTCAAAATGACAAATAATAAGTAGCTCGCCGCAATCCATTCGAGTGCAGATACAATTGTAAATTTAAATCCAAGCAGTCTGTCTCGACTTATAGAAGGTTTCAAATACGACACAACTATAAATAAAGGAAGAAACAAACTGCCAATATATATGACAATTTTAGCCCATGAAATGTCAGCTAGTAATGCATCCGCATTAAAAACACGAAATACAATAAGTACACATAATAAACTTAAACCGCTTAACATGGATAACAATAACAATGAAACACTTTTAACTAAATCTTTCTTATCTTCAACGTCATTTCTATAAGAATAAATTCTTAAACCAGCACCTATTAATCCACCAAATCCTAAAATACTGTTAAACGTGTTAATAATATAGCTAATGGATAAAACTTTATGTATTGGTAAACTAATTTTTAAAGACTGTTTTAGCATCATGTCGTATAGAGATAAAACAGAAACGGAAAGTACACCTAATATAATGATGCCTACAAAATAAAATGTATTCATTTCTCTAAAAAGCACGATTGTCTTTTTAAAGTCGATTTTTCCTAATTCATTATGCAATACAAAGACAACGATGCATAATATGATACATATAAATAAAACTTTTAATATTGGCAAAATTTTCTTTCGATTTAATAGTCTCATATTCCAACCTTCTTTTATTTTGTAATACTCCCAAATAATACCATATAAATATACAAATTAAAATGTTTAAAAAAGACTGCCATTAAGCTTCAAAAAGTTAAAGGCAGTCTATAGTTATAGTTTATTCTTTTTCATGTACAACTTCTTCATCTTTAAACTCGTATGGACCTGAGTCATCTTGATAATACTTATTATAACGACGTTTAAATAATGTGAAGAGATGTGTCACCGCTACTTTAATAATAGCATATGCTGGAATACCTAAAATAACCCCTAGTATACCTGCTAAATTACCTGCACATAACAATACAAAGATAATTGTTAAAGGATGAATTTGCATTGTTTTACCCATTATATTTGGTGAAATAAAATGTCCTTCTAAAAATTGAACTGCAGCCCAAACAATTGCAAGTTTCAATAACATGAACGGTGAATCAATTGCAGCTAAAATAATTGCTGGTGAAATAGCGATAATTGGACCTAAATACGGTACAACACTAGTCACAGCAGCAATACTTGCTAATGTTAAAGCATAGTCTAATCCAATGATTGAATAACCGATAAATAGTAATACACCAATACAGAAAGCAACAATCATTTGACCTTGAATATAAGAACCAACTTGAACATTCATCTTATCAATTAAATCATGTGTATCTTTTCTGAATTTTGGTGGCATTAATCTAATAAAGTAATTTCTGAATTTCGCGCCATCTTTAAGTAAAAAGAATAATACAAATGGGAATGTAATAATGATCACAACAACATGTGTAATTGTAGATACAAATGTTTGGAACTTATTACTAAAATCTCCTACTGAATTAGATATTTTCTTAGGAATATCGCTAAAGTTCTGTTGGAACCAATTTTGAGCTTGTGTATAGTAATCCGCTACAAATGAATTTTGAGAAAGCTCTTTTAATTTATCACTAAATTCATCGAAATATGTAGGTAAATTTTTAGATAAACTCTCAACTTGATGTTGCACAACAGGTATTAATAACGTCACAATTAGTGTAAATGCTGCGATAATCACACATAATAATATGATGATTCCCCATAATCTAGAAATGTTAAACCTTTCCATAAAATTAATTATAGGATTAAACAAATAGAATGCAACAAACGCAACAATAATTGGGCCAATTAAAGTTGTCGTAATTGTAACGATAGGTTCAAAAACAAATGAAACATGTTGGAAAATAAATATTGTTAACCCTATCAAAATCAATAATCCTAAAATAAAATAAATATCACGTCCACCGAAAAACTGCATAAAACGTGTTGTTTTATTAAAAGTATTATTGGAATACTTTTCTTTTTCCAAAATAAGCCCTCCTCTTAAAGATTTATAATCTATTATACCCTAATCGAATCACTTTAAAAACAAAAATTTACATTTATAGTTTACATAATAATATTATAATTGTTTAATTTAGAATATAAAAAGAAGATACACCATGAAGATGTATCTTCTCATCCATAAAAGTCTTATTTAACGACTAATATTTTATCACCTTGTTCAACTGTACCTGTTGTTAATACTTCTAATGAAGCATCACCAAGATTAGTCACTACAATTGGCGTTATAGTACTATCAGCATTTTCTTTAATGAAGTCTAAATCAACTTTCATTAATGGTTGACCTTTAACAATATCTGTATCAGCTTCCGTTAAAATTTCAAATCCATTACCTTCTAATTTAACTGTTTCTAAACCGAAGTGGATTAATAATTCAACACCGTCATTAGATTCTAAACCAATCGCATGTTTTGTAGGGAATGTCATTTTCAATTTACCATCAAATGGTGCAACAACTTCACCAGTTTCAGGAATAATTGCAACGCCGTCACCCATCATTTTTTCAGAGAATACTTTATCTGGTACTTCAGAGATGTTAACAACTTCACCTTTAATTGGTGCATAAATTGTTGCGCCACCTTCAGCTAAAATAGCAGCACTTTCTTGATCGCCTTCTTCAGTAACAGTTGTTTCATCAGGTTTCGTAATTTCACCTGAAATGATACGTGCCATATCGTGTTTAATTTGATCTGATTTAGGTCCAAAAATAGCTTGGATATTGTTACCGACTTCAAGTACACCTGATGCTCCTAAACTTTTCAGTTCATCTTTGTTTACTTCAGATTTATTTAATACTTCAACACGTAAACGCGTAATACATGCATCTAAATGTTTGATGTTTTCTTTACCACCCATTGCATCTAATACATCGAATGGAAGTTCTGCTACTGAACTATTGCGTGATTCAGATTCTTTATCTTCACGACCAGGAGTTTTTAAGTTAAACTTCTTAATCGCAAATGTAAATAAGAAGTAATAAACTAACGCATAAATAATACCTACTGGAATAACAAGTAGTGCATTTGTACGATCCCAGTTTAATAAACCGTATAATACGTAATCGATAAATCCACCAGAGAATGTCATACCGATTTGAATATGTAGTAGATGCATCACTAAGAATGATGTACCTGCTAAAATAACATGAATACCGTATAATACTGGTGCTACGAATAAGAATGAGAACTCTAAAGGTTCAGTAATACCTGTTAAGAATGATGTTAAACCTGCAGATAACATTAAACCGCCGACAACTTTTTTACGCTCTGGACGAGCTTGACGATAGATTGCATATGCTGCAGCTGGTAAACCAAACATCATAAATGGATATTTACCAGTTGTGAATGCACCCGCTGTAAATGGTACACCGTCTTTAACTTGTGCCATAAATATTCTTTGGTCACCACGAACTAATTCACCTGCAGAATTTACATAGTTACCAAATTCAAACCAGAATGGTGAGTAGAAAATGTGATGTAATCCAAATGGAATTAAAGCACGTTCGATAATACCAAATATAAATGTTGTTAAAGCTAAGTTCTTATCTAATAAGAATGTAGATAAGTTATTTAAGCCATCTTGAATTGGTGGCCATGCAAATGAAAGAATAATACCTGCAATAATTGCTATTACAGATGTTGCGATAGGTACAAATCTTTTACCTGCAAAGAATCCTAAAAATGGTGGTAAGTTAATATTATAATATTTGTTGTAACACCATGCTGCAAGAGCACCCATTATAATACCACCAAACACCCCTGTTTGAAGTGTTGGAATACCAAGAACTAATGCGTTTGCTGGATCTTTAGCAGTTTGCCCTAAAGTTTTAGCGCCTTCAGCATAGCTATAAATGTCATCAATTGAAATACCTTTAACAACTCCCATTGTTGTATTCATAATAAGGTAACCAACTAATGCTGCTAATGCTGCAACACCATCTCCTCCAGCTAAACCTAATGCTGTCCCGAGTGCGAATAGTAATGGTAAATTATCAAAGATAATTTGACCAGATGATTCCATTACTGAAGCTATCATGACAATAACATCAGATTTTAACCAAGGTGCAATTTCAACGAATTGATCGTTCTGCATTGCATTACCAAACGCAAGTAAAATACCCGCTGCTGGTAAAATCGCAACTGGTAACATTAATGCTTTACCAATACGTTGCAATTGTCCAAAGAACTTTTTAAACATAATTAATACCCTCCTAATTGTTTAACTTCGTAAATCACGGCATGAAAAAAGGCATGAGCAAAGAAACTTACCATTACGGTAAAGTCTATTTGCTCATGCCTGATCGTATCAGTAACACGCAATTTATAAGTTATTATTAAAGTGCTGGATGTGCATTGTTAAATATGCCAACTCAGATTGATATACTGGCTTCTTCAATTGTGTTTGCATCATCTTCACTATCTTTACGGATATATTATAGCACAATGGATATTGCGCTTTCAATAGTGTTTCGATATTAGTTGCATCTGGAATTCGTTCATCTGCCAATACTCTTTGAATCGCAAAGTGAAGGTGCCGAACAAAACGACTATAATTAATACTATTTTTATTAATATCAACTTCTAGGCCTTCTTCTATTATAATGATTGCTTTTTGAATAATCGCTTTTATATTGTGTATATCATGAATTGAATGATTCACTTCTGCAGAGTGAATATGTAAAGCAATAAATCCTGCTTCTGATTCAATAAACTGTAAATTTAATTTTTCGTTTAATGCTTTAACAGCTTTTTCTGCTATTTGATATTCCCTCGGATAAAGCAGTTCTGTCTCTTTTAAAAAAGGATTATGAACATGTATACCTTCTTTAATACGCTTGATCGCAAATAACATATGGTCTGTTAAAGATATTAATGTCTTTTCACTAACACTTCCACCCAACTGTTTATCGATACCATTCACAACTTCTAAAACGATACTAAACACTTCATCATTTGTACCATCTAATAATTGCTTATATTTATTTTTATCATTTTCAGATTCTAATAAATATACCTTTTCGATTAAATCTGTATTAATTTCTTCACCTTGTTTTTTTCCAAAACCAATTCCCTTACCAACTAATATAACTTCTTTATCATAATAATTAGCAACTAACACATTATTGTTTAATGCCTTTTCGATAATGTATTTTCCCATATCTTAAACCTCATTCTGAAGACCTATTACATATTATACATTTGATGATAATATAATGATAGATATATTTTATATCAATAAATTTGAGGATGTGCAAACATATGAAAAAAACAAAACTATATATAATAAGTGTTCTTTCTGTTTTATTATTATCTACTATTCTATATCCGAAACATCAAGCCCATGCGGTAACTGAAGAGGCTTGGGATAATGCCGTTACTGTTTACGGTGCAGCATTACAAAATAATACAAGTGCTAAAGATACAACTTCAAACTTATTAGGTACTAAAAACAGTGACAAGACAACTTACGTTACTGCTGATGATTTAAATAAATACTTAAATATGCAATCATCAAATGATGTCTTAAAATCAAGTATTCGTATTACAAAGACTTCTAAAGGCAGTGGTCTTAACTTAACGATTAATCAAGACCAAGGTCAAATTACAAAAGTAACAAAAGACACATATAAAAATGCATTAATGACAGCTGGTATTAAAGATGCTGATGTAACAATTGCTTCAAGTGAAGATGTTACAGGTGAAAGTGCATTAGCTGGTGTATACAAAGCATTTGAAGAGCAAGGTGAAGAAGTAGATTCAAATAGAACACAAGTCGCTCAAGAAGAGTTATCTACAATTAACCAAATAACTGAAGAAAATAAAGGTCAAGAAGGATTTTCTCAATCACAATTAAACAAAACGATTGCAGAATCTAAACAAGCAGTAGCTGAAAAGTCAGGTAATGTAACAATCAATGAAATTACAAATATCGTTAACCAAAAAATCGAAGACAATGGTTTAACAAACGTTATTAATGATAACCAAATTAATATGATTGTTAATGTTATTGATAAAGCACAAAAAGACGGTGTCTTTAGCGGTGAAAATGCAAAAGATTTTATAAATAACTCGAAAGATTATGTTAATGATTTAGTTAAATCTGATGAATTTAAAGATGCAAAGAAAAAAGCTGAAGATTTAGGTAATGATATTAAAGACAAACTTCAAGACGAAGGTTTCTGGGATAAACTTGTAAATGCCATTAAAGATATCTTCAATTCAATTGCAAACTTATTTAAATAAAATGAAAGCGCCATGGACACGTGTCCATGGCGCTTTCATTTTATTTATCTTCGTCTTTAACATCATCTTTAATATTTTCAAATGTATCTTCTTTAGGTTCATCATACTTTGTTTTTACTTCAGATGATTGTTCTGTTGTTTCTTTTTTATTTATTGTTGCATAAGGGTTTTCACCCCATGCTTCGATATTATTAAAGTTAACTTTTAAGTTTTCAATTTTAAATACTGGATTTAACTTACGCTTTCTTTGTGCACGATAATCTTTAGCAACTTCAAATACGACAGTTGCAAGACCAAATAATGCTACGATATTGATAATCGCCATTAATCCCATAAATAGATCTGCTGTATCCCATACTGTTTGAACTTGTACTACTGAGCCAACAAAGACCATTGCTACAACTAAAAGTCTGAAGACAAACATAACAAATTTATTTTTAGTTAAATATTCAATATTTGATTGACCGTAGTAATAGTTACCAATTATTGAAGAGAATGCAAACATAAATACGGCTAGCGTTAAGAATATACCACCAAATTCACCTACATGTGTTATCAGTGCTTGTTGTGTTACGGCCACACCTTGTGGCGCATCAGCTCCAAATTGTAAATCTGTGTAAAGCAACAACATAATTGCCGTTGCTGAACAAATAATCATTGTATCAAAGAATACACCTAATGATTGTATTAAACCTTGCTTAACTGGGTGGCTAACTGCTGCAGTTGCTGCTGCGTTTGCTGCAGAACCCATACCTGCTTCGTTTGAGAACAATCCACGTTTAATACCTTGCATAATTGCAAATCCCATTGCCCCACCAAATGCAGGATGGAAACCAAATGCACTTCTTACGATATTTTGAATCATTGGCCAAATTTGATCAACATTCATAAATAGGATATAACCAACTAAACCAATATATCCAACTGCCATAATTGGAACGATAAATGAAGATACTGTTGCAATACTCCTTACCCCACCAAAGATAACTAATGCTGTAATAATAGCCAAGATAATGCCTGTTATCACATTTGAAAATTCATATTGTTCATTTAAAGAAGCAGCAATCGTATTAGATTGAACTGTGTTAAATACAAATGCAAACGTTACTGTTATGAGAATTGCAAACACAACACCAAGCCATTTCTGACCTAAACCACGTTCTATGTAATATGCTGGTCCTCCACGGAACCCACCTTCTTTATCTTTTACTTTATATACTTGTGCTAATGTTGCTTCAAAGAATGCGCTTGCTGCACCAATGAATGCAATAACCCACATCCAAAATACTGCACCTGGGCCACCTAATACAATCGCAGTTGCAACACCTGCGATATTACCAGTACCAACACGAGAAGCAGCACTTATTGCAAATGCTTGGAAAGAAGATATACCTTTTCTTCCATCCTCTAATGTTTCAGGCTTTTCAAAAATGACTCTAAACATTTCTGGTAACCATCTAAGTTGTACTACTCTAGAACTTATTGTAAAAAATACGCCAGCTAGTAGTAATAGGAAAATTAAGTTTTGAGTCCAAATTAAATCATTACCCCATTGAACAAAGTTATGAAACCAACCTGGGATATAACTATCAAAATCCTTCAAAGAAATCCCTCAATTCTAATAATATAGTCATAATAAATCGCTATCATGATTTTACCATGTGCCATTCATTATGACTATAATTTTTTAATCTATTGCTTTTTCTTCAAAATATGCATTAATTATGTGACCGAAGTCATTCTCGTCAATAACAAATCGACCATTTGTATATCGTTCACTAAAGTTAAAGTCTTTAGTATTAACTTTGACTTGATTTTTTTCTGAAATCATCACACATGTTTCATCTTCTGCTATTGTTCTAGCAAATACGATTCTATGTGCTTTAGATTTTAGTTCTTTTAAAATCATTAAGCCACGTTGAGATCTTTTAGCAGGTACAAATTGTTCTGCTTTCATTCTTTTAACTGAACCACGATTCGTCACAATAAAAACAGATTGATTATTTGGTAATTTATCTGTCATTACAACTTTATCATTGTCTTTTAAGTTGATAGATTTAACACCTGCTGCTTTCAAACCAATGTCGGATAATTCATCTGTATCATAAGTTAAGCTCATACCTTTTTCAGTAATCACTGTTATAAGTTCATCGTTTACTATTTTCAGTACGGAAACAACTTCATCGTCACCTTTAAGTTTAATGGCAACGAGTGGTTTTGTAATTCTGCTCGCTTTAAATTTATCATTTGTAGACTTTTTGATCATGCCGTTTTTCGTCGCGATAATATAATTAGACGATGGCTTGAAATCTGTTTCTTTATTAACAGAAATGACACGTTCGTCATCATCAATTGGAATCATTTGTGAAATATGTTTACCAAGATCTTTCCACTTTAAGTCCACAATTTCATGTACGGGTATAAATAAGTAATTACCTTTATTTGTGAATACAATTAACGTATCTTGTGTATTCATTTTTTCGTGCATTAATAAGTAATCACCGTCTTTGAGTCCTACCTCATCAACACCGCTTGCGATATAACTTCTATTAGAAGTACGTTTAATGTATCCATCATGCGTGACAGAAACGATTGTTTCTTCACTCGGAACTAAAATTTCTTTTTCAATTTTAATTTCTTCGATTTTTTCTTCGATTTCAGTTAACCGTTCATCAGCAAATTCTTTTCGAACAGCTCTAAGTTCGTTCTTAATGACTTTAAATAATGATTTTTCATTTTCTAAAATATCTTTTAAGCGTTCGATAGTTTGTTTGAGTTTATCAAATTCATTTTCTAAAGAAACAATATCTGTATTTGTTAATCTATAAAGTTGTAACATCACGATTGCTTCAGCTTGTTCTTCAGTAAATTCATATTTCGCAATTAAATTCTCTTTCGCATCACGTTTGTTTTTAGAAGCTCTAATTGTTTCAATAACTTCATCTAAAATAGACAATGCTTTAATTAAACCTTCGACGATGTGCATGCGTTTTTGTACTTGAGATAATTCATATTGAGAACGTCTTGTTACAACTTCTTTTTGGTGTTCAATATAGCTTTCTAGAATTTGTTTAAGTCCTAATAATTCAGGTCTTCTATTATTGATTGCAACCATATTAAAATGATATAGCACTTGTAAGTCTGTGTTCTTGTATAGATAATTTAGAACACCTTCGCTATTAATATCTTTCTTAAGTTCAATTGCAATTCGTAAACCTTCTCTATCCGTTTCATCACGAACTTCTACGATTCCTTCTATTTTCTTATCAGCTCTGAGTTCATCAATTTTCTTAACTAATGTACCTTTGTTTACTTCAAATGGTACTTCAGTTACGACGATTTGTTCTCTTCCGCCTCTAATTTTTTCTATTTCTACTTTACTTCTAACAACTATTTTACCTTTACCTGTTTTATAGGCTTTCTTAATACCATCTAACCCTTGAATAATACCGCCAGTTGGGAAATCTGGTCCTTTGATATGTTCAATTAATTCATCTACAGTTGTACTTGGTTTATCGATAAGCTTTAATGTCGCATCGATTACTTCTCCTAGATTATGCGGTGGAATATCAGTTGCATAACCTGCTGAAATACCTGTAGATCCATTGACTAATAAGTTAGGATACCTAGCTGGTAATACCATCGGCTCCATCGCTGTATCATCAAAGTTTTGTACATGTTCAACTGTTTCTTTATCTATATCTTGTAATAACACTTCGGCTAGTTTACTTAATTTAGCCTCAGTATAACGCATTGCTGCAGGAGGGTCATTATCAATACTACCGTTATTACCGTGCATTTCTATTAGTACATGTCTCAATTTCCAATCTTGACTCATACGTACCATTGCATCGTAAACAGAAGAATCACCATGTGGATGATAATTACCGATTACGTTACCAACAGTTTTAGCACTTTTTCTAAAGTTTCTATCATACGTATTACCGTCTTTATACATCGCAAATAATATTCTACGTTGTACTGGTTTCAATCCATCTCGTACATCAGGAAGCGCACGGTCTTGAATGATATATTTACTATATCTACCAAATCTATCTCCAATTACATCTTCTAAAGGAAGGTTTTGAATTTGTTCAACCATTATTTAACTTCCTCCTCTAATGATTCTACTTCATCATCAAGTACTTGAATGTCATCACTTTCAAGTATACTTTGATCTTCTTGCATACCGAATTGAACGTGTCTTTCAATCCATTCTCTACGTGGTTCAACTTTGTCACCCATTAATGTTGTCACTCTTCGTTGTGAACGTACTTCATCATCAATACTTACTCTAATTAATGTTCTTGTTTCAGGATCCATTGTTGTTTCCCATAATTGATCGGCATTCATTTCACCTAAACCTTTATAACGTTGAAGTGTGAAACCTTTACCAATTTTCTTCATTAATACTTCTAAATCTTCATCCGTCCATGCATATTCAACTTGTTTTGACTTACCTTTACCTTTTTCTAATTTATATAAAGGTGGTAATGCAATATATACTCTACCTGCTTCTAATAGCGGTCTCATATACTTGAAGAAGAAAGTTAATAATAATACTTGAATATGCGCACCATCAGTATCGGCATCTGTCATAATAATCACTTTGTTGTAGTTACTATCTTCAATATTAAAGTCTGCACCTACACCAGCACCTATTGTATGAATAATCGTATTGATTTCTTCATTTTTAAAGATATCTTCAAGTTTAGCTTTTTCTGTATTAATAACTTTACCTCTTAACGGTAATATTGCTTGGAATTTACGATCGCGCCCTAATTTAGCTGATCCTCCGGCAGAATCCCCTTCGACTAAATAAAGTTCGTTTTTCTCTGTATTTTTACTTTGTGCTGGCGTTAATTTACCAGATAATAAAGTTTCTTTACGTTTGTTTTTCTTACCATTTCTAGCTTCTTCACGCGCTTTTCTCGCTGCTTCACGTGCTTGAGATGCTTTTATCGCTTTTTTAAGTAATGATTTTGATAATTGACCTTTCTCTTCTAAGTAGAAAGGAAGTTGATCTGACATTACAGAATCAACAGCTGCACGTGCTTCTGTTGTACCTAATTTAGACTTAGTTTGTCCTTCAAACTGTAATAAATCTTCTGGAATTCTTACAGAAATAATAGCTGTAAGACCTTCACGAATATCGCTTCCATCAAGGTTTTTATCTTTTTGTTTAAGTTCACCGATTTTACGAGCATATTCATTAAACACACGTGTAAATGCTGTCTTTAAGGCTGTTTCATGTGTTCCACCGTCTTTAGTACGAACATTATTAACGAAACTTAGAATTGTTTCAGAATATTGGTCATTAAATTGAAAACTAATATCTACTTCAATTCCATTTGATTCGCCACTAAACATAGCAACGTCATGCAACACGTCTTTGCCTTCGTTTAAATAATTAACAAATTCTTTAATACCGTCTTCATAATGATAAAATACTTCTCTCGGTTCTTCTCCCCTTAAATCCGTTACTTTTATTTTAAGTGCTCTCAGTAAAAATGCTGATTCTTGAAGTCTTTCGCATAACGTTTCAAAGTTAAAATGTGTTGAAGCTTTAAATATTTTAGAGTCTGGTTTGAAATGGACCGTCGTACCTGTTTTACGTGTTTTCCCCTTTTTCTCTAATGTTGTTACAGGTACACCACCGTTTTTGAATTTTTGTTTATAAATATGCCCTTCTCTATAAATCGTTACTTCTAACCATTCACTCAAAGCATTAACGACCGAAGCACCTACGCCGTGTAGTCCACCAGATGTTTTATAGCCACCTTGACCGAATTTACCACCGGCATGAAGGACAGTAAATATAACTTCAGGTGTTGGTTTACCAGTCTTATGTAATCCTGTAGGCATCCCCCTACCGTTATCATAAACAGAAATACTATTATCTTTATGAATGGTCACTTCGATTTCCGTACCGAAGCCATTTAAAATTTCATCAACAGAGTTATCTACTATTTCATATACTAAATGGTGAAGTCCGCGGACATCTGTTGAACCAATGTACATACCAGGTCTTTTTCTTACTGCTTCTAAACCTTCGAGTACTTGTATTGAATCTTCACCATATTGAACTTTTGCTTGTTTATTCAATATTTCTCCTCCTACAAACGTACGTTCGTTTCTTTTACTTTACAATAGTTATTTTGTTATAAATCCCTAGAAAATGCAAGTCCTATCCCTAATTGTGGTACAATTTCCCTTTACATTGTAATGACAATATCATATTTTTAAATAGTAACCGATATACAGTTATGGTAAACTATTAGTACCTGCTATCAAAGGAGTGTTTCAATAATGACATTTGTTGTTATTATACTTAGCTACTTAGTTGGATGTTTCCCAAGTGGCCTTGTGTTAGGTAAGTTATTTTATAAAAAAGATATTCGACAATTCGGAAGTGGCAACCTGGGTGCTACAAATACATTTAGAGTATTAGGAAAAAAAGCTGGATTTATCGTGATGTTTTTAGACATCTTCAAAGGTTTTATTGTAGTTTTCTTCCCAATATGGTTTAATGTAGATATTCCTAGCATATTTGTAGGTATTTGTGCGGTAGTCGGACATGTATTTCCAATATTTTTAAAATTCAAAGGTGGAAAAGCCGTTGCAACAAGTGCAGGTGCAGTTCTAGGTGTACATCCGATACTATTAATTATACTAGCTATTATATTCTTTGTAATTCTATATTTAACTAAATATGTATCATTATCTAGTATTGTAGCGGGTATAAGTTGTTTTATAGGTGCTATTATCATTGGTGATATACCATTCTTAATCGTATCTATTGCAATATTGGTTATACTACTCGTCAGACACCAATCAAATATTATAAGAATATTCAAAGGACAAGAACCAAAAATCAAATGGATGTAAAGGAGAATGCACTATGAATTTAGAAATTACTGAAAAAGCTATCGAATGGTTTAAAGACGAATTAGAATTCAATGATGATCAAGCCTTACGATTTTTCGTTCGTTATGGCGGTGAATTTCAGTTAAAACAAGGCTTCTCACCCGCATTTACTGTAGAAGAATTAAGTTCTTCTGAAGTTGGTTTTAAAGACGTGAAAAACGATATTCCATTTTTTATTGATGAAAAAGATTTATGGTACTTCGATGATAATGACTTAGTAATTGATTTAAATGACAATGGAGAAATTAAATATGAAGTCAAAGCTTCAAGATAAACTATAAAAGCAGATGTATTTCGTGTATTTAGCGAAACACATCTGCTTATTTATTATAGTTTACGGTCTACACCTTGTTCAGTTTCTTCGTGAATTTTTAAATATGCATTATGCCATTCAGGGAAACTTTTATCTAGTCTAATTGGTCTGTTTGAACCTTTTTTCAAGCATACATGTGTTGTAGATCCTGTTGACACAACTTCTCTTTGTTCATTTAATATCTCGTAAGAATAAATTGATCTTATTGGTGAATAATGAGAAATCCACGTTTTAATGATAACTTTTTCTGGATATGTTATAGACTTTTTATAAGTAATATTCAAATCAACAACAGGAGAAATAATACCTGCCTTTTCCATATCTGCGTAACTAAATCCTGCTTTATAAATGTAGTCTGTTCTTGCTACTTCAAACCAAATGGCATAATTTGCATGATAAACAACGCCCATTTTATCCGTCTCTGCATATCTAACATCTATTGGTGTTTCACTATAAATCATGATTCAATCCCTCTTTCTAAATTCCTTAACCTAATCATAACATAAATATAATTACGCCTGTGATTATATTCTTTTATATACATATATTTAATGTTTATATAAAAAGCAGTAGACATTCAATTTACAAAGAATATCTACTGCTCTTATATGAATTAGCTTTATATTATTGTGCTAATTTATTTCTTAATACCATTTGTAGTATACCACCGTGTCTGTAGTAGTCAATTTCAACTTCAGAGTCGAATCTTGCTAAAGCTTCAAATTCAGTAACTTTACCATCTTCGCTTGTAGCTGTTACTTTAAGAATATCACGTGGTTTAACACCTTCATGAATATCTACTGAAATTGCTTCTCTACCTGTTAAGCCTAAGCTATCTGCTGAGTCACCTTTTTTAAATTGTAAAGGTAATACACCCATCATAACAAGGTTAGAACGGTGAATACGTTCATAACTTTGAGCAATAACTGTTTTAACACCTAAAAGATTTGTACCTTTAGCTGCCCAGTCACGAGAAGAACCCATACCGTAGTCATTACCAGCAAGCACACATAAACCAATACCATTTTCTTGATATTTCATTGAAGCATCAAAGATAGGCATTACTTCTTCTGTTGGCCAATAAGTTGTAAATCCACCTTCAGTTCCAGGTGCTAATTGGTTCTTAATACGAATGTTAGCAAAAGTACCTCTCATCATAACTTCATGGTTACCACGACGAGAACCGTATGAGTTAAAGTCTCTAATTGCTACATCATGGTCTTGCAAGTATTTACCAGCTGGTGTATCTTTACCGATTGCACCTGCAGGAGAAATATGGTCAGTTGTAACTGAGTCACCAAATTTACCCATAACTCTTAAATCACTTAAAGGTTGAATATCTTTTGGTTCTTTAGATAAACCTTGGAAGAATGTAGGGTTTTGGATATATGTTGAACTTGGATCAAAGTCATATAATGGTTGATCTGTCGTTTCAATTTGATTCCAAACTTCATTAGATTCAAATACTGTTTTGTATTCTTCTCTAAATAATTCAGGTGTAACAACTGATAATACAGTATCTCTAACTTCTTCAATTGATGGCCAGATGTCTTTTAAGTATACATCTTCACCATTAGATCCTTTACCGATTGGATCGTTTTGTAAATCGATATCAACAGTACCAGCTAATGCATAAGCAACAACTAATTGTGGTGATGCTAAGTAGTTAGCTTTAACTAATGGATGAATACGACCTTCGAAGTTACGGTTACCAGATAATACTGAAGTAACAAGTAAATCTTCTTCAGCAATCGCTTTTTCAATTTCAGGTAATAATGGACCTGAGTTACCGATACAAGTTGTACAACCATAACCAACTAAGTTGAATCCAAGATCATCTAAATACTCTTGTAATCCAGCATCGCGTAAATAACCTGTAACAACTTTTGAACCAGGTGCCAATGAAGTCTTAACGTAATCTGGTACTTTTAAGCCTTTTTCGATTGCTTTTTTCGCTACTAAACCTGCACCTAACATTACATATGGGTTAGAAGTGTTTGTACAAGAAGTAATGGCTGCTATTGCAATGTCACCAGTCTTCATTGAAGTCTTCGTACCATCTTGTAATTCAATATCTACAGATTTATCAAATTCTGATTTATCGAAACCATGACCTTGGTTACCTGCTGGTGCAGTCACTGAATCAACAAATGATTTTTTCATGTCGCTTAATTTGATTAAATCTTGTGGACGTTTAGGACCAGATAATGATGCTTCAACTGTTGATAAATCTAGATCTACAACATCTGTATATGTTGGTTCTACATTTTCAGCATTGAAGAACATATTGTTTTCTTTTAAGTATTTCTCTACGACATTAACTTGTTCTTCAGAACGTCCAGTTAAACGTAAGTAACTTAATGATTCATCATCTACTGGGAAGAAACCACATGTAGCACCATATTCAGGCGCCATGTTAGCAATTGTTGCTCTGTCTGCTAATGGTAATTTTTCTACACCAGGACCAAAGAATTCAACAAATTTACCTACAACACCTTTTTTACGTAACTCTTCAGTTACACGTAAAGCTAAGTCAGTAGCTGTTGTACCTTGTGGTAATTCGTTTGTTAATTTAACACCTATAACTTCAGGAACTGGGAAGTATGAAGGTTGTCCAAGCATACCTGCTTCGGCTTCAATACCACCTACACCCCAACCTAATACACCAATACCGTTGATCATTGTTGTATGTGAGTCAGTACCTACTAAAGTATCTGGGTAAGTTACTAATTCATTTTCTTCTTCTCTAATGTGTACAACGCTTGCTAAGTATTCCAAGTTAACTTGGTGAACAATACCAGTAGCTGGTGGTACAGCACGATAGTTATCAAATGATTTTGTTGCCCAGTTTAAGAATTGGTAACGCTCGATATTACGTTCAAATTCTAATTTCATATTCATTTCTAATGAATTTGGTAATGCATAGCTATCTACTTGTACAGAGTGGTCAATAACTAAATCAACAGGTACTTCAGGGTTGATTTTAGATACATCTCCACCAACATCATCCATAGCTTTACGTAAAGAAGCTAAGTCTACAACTGCAGGTACACCTGTGAAGTCTTGTAGAATAACACGTGATGGTTTAAATGGTACTTCTGCATTAGCATCGTTAGATTTACCCCATTTTGCTAAATTCATAATATGTTCTTCTTTAATGACACGTCCGTCAAATTGTCTTAATACTGATTCTAATAATACACGAATAGAATAAGGTAGTTTATCAACATTAGATAAACCTAATTCGTCTAATGTTTTTAAGCTATAAAACGTGTATGTTTTGCCGTTCAATTCAAAAGATTTTTTAGATTGTTCTTTTAAACTTGAGCTCATTATTAGTTCCCCCTTTAAAATTGTGCAAGTTAATGCTTCATATACAATTGTATAATCAATACTTTAGTAAAACAATACATTGCGCTTAAAAATGAAGATATTTATCATTCAAGTTTATAATAGGATGCTATAAGTTTTACTTATGTATTTTCAAATATACATAATTTTTAGTTATTAATTGATAATGATTATCAACTATAAATAAAAAAGACTGAGACATAAATTTGTCTCAGTCTATCACTTATTAATCTTCCATTTCTCTTGCTAAACGACGTTGTTCTTTTAATTCTTGTTCATATTCTCGTTTAGATTTTTCTACATATTCTTTCATACGATGCTTATTCGGTGTAATCGATAATCCAAGATATTTTCTTTCTTGGTTTGCATCTTTGTAGAATGCAATTATCATCAAGATGATAATAAAACTAAATGGGAATGCTGAAATAATTGCTGCTGATTGTAGTGCATTTAATCCAGTATCTCCACCTGATAATAACAATACAAACGCGATTAATGATTGCGCGATACCCCAAATTACTTTTACCATACCTGATGGATTTAATGATCCATGAGTTGTTTGCATACCAAGTACGAAAGTAGCTGAGTCAGCTGAAGTTACAAAGAAAATACATACTAACGCTAAAGCTAATATAGATAATGCGATACCCATTGGCATTTCATTAAACACACCAAACAATTGCGTTTCAGTAGACATTTTGAATACTTCTGGTGCTTTCTTACCTACTTCAATACCTGTTACGCCAAATACACTGAACCAAATAAAGCTAATGATTGTTGGTACAAGCATAACACCTAGAATAAATTCACGAATAGAACGACCTCTAGAAACACGGGCAATAAATATACCTACGAATGGACTCCAACTCATCCACCAACCCCAGTAATAAAGTGTCCAAGAATTTAACCAAGTATTTTTTTGTTCACTTAATGGCGCTACATCGAAACTGTTGAATAAAAAGCTATCGAATAATGCACCTGTTGAAGATGTAAACATGTTTAAAATTAAAATTGTAGGTCCTAGGATTAAAGTAACAATTAATAATAATGAAGCTAAAACTAAATTTGTATTACTTAAATATTGAATACCTTTACTTAAGCCACTCCATGCACTTGCAAGGAATAATATTGTTACGATAATGATGATAATACCTTGAACAACAATGTTATTTGGAACACCAAATAAATATTCTAATCCACCATTAATCTGTAAAGCACCCATACCTAATGAAACGGCAACCCCTACAACAGTTGCGAATACTGATAACACGTCAATAATTGTACCAATAGGACCATCCACTTTATCACCTAATAAAGGTCTTAAAGTTTTAGATAATAATCCTGGTTCACCTTTTCTAAATTGTGCATAAGCAAGTGCTAAAGCTACTACACCATAAATGCCCCATGCATGGAAGCCCCAATGTAAGAATGTTGAACGCATAGATTCAGTCATTGCTGCTTTTGTTTCTGGACTTGCTGTTGGTGGTGATAAGTAGTGTGACATTGGCTCAGCAGCACCGTAGAATACTAAACCGATACCCATACCAGCACTAAATAGCATTGCAAACCATGATACAGTGTTAAACTCTGGTTTATCCTGTGGTCTACCCAATTTCAGTTTACCAATTGGACTAAATATAATGAACACACAGAAGAACACCATACCTATTGTGATAATCATGTAGTACCAACCAAAGTATGTAGAAATCCAACTACTGATATCACTTGTAACATCACCAAATTTTGTAGGAAAAATCGCACCTATTGCTACGATAATACCAATTACAATTGCTGATGCTGTAAAAACATTTGATAATTTTCTGCCGTTAGGTTGAATTGGCGAATTTGACATTTGCATACTCCTTTCAAAATAACAAACTTTTAATTATGTATTCCCGTTTTAACTAATTTTATTCGTGATATTTTCAAATAAATGCTATATGAAAACAGCAACATTCAACACTTTAACAAATATTACACTTAAAATCAAATTGACTATTTCTTTTTATGCTATATTCATGTATGATAAAATTCGATAAGGAGGTGTTTAATATGTCATTATTAAAAGAATTTAAAGACTTTGCTTTGCAAGGTAACGTTTTAGATTTAGCAATCGCCGTTGTTATTGGTGCTGCCTTTAACAAAATTGTTACATCTTTAGTTGAGAACGTCATAATGCCACTTATTGGATTAATTTTTGGAG
Source organism: Mammaliicoccus sciuri (assembly GCF_002901825.1). Classification (GTDB taxonomy): domain Bacteria; phylum Bacillota; class Bacilli; order Staphylococcales; family Staphylococcaceae; genus Mammaliicoccus; species Mammaliicoccus sciuri. The sequence goes on from NZ_PPQD01000030.1 coordinate 111,389, forward strand.
AAGTAGACTTCGCTGAAAAATGGTCATTAATGGGTATCAAGTACGGTCTATTCATCCAATCTATCATTGACTTCTTAATCGTCGCATTCGCACTATTTGTATTCATTAAAATTGCAAATACTATTATGAAAAAAGGCGAAGAAGAAGAAGAAGTTGACGAACAAACTGTATTACTTACAGAAATCCGCGACGCTTTACGCGAAAAGTAAGTTTTACATATTTAAAAAACCATCGATTATTGATTGTTCAATAATCGATGGTTTTTTAAATGTTTATTAATCTTCTACTGGACCTTCTTCTACTAATGTTTTAACATCAGCTACAATTTCAGATTTAGGGAACTTCTTATCCCCAGCATCCTGTCCGCTATATGATTTAATAATTTTTCCATTCTGATCTATTAAATAGAAACTTGTACCATGTGTGACTTGAGTACTACCTTTAGGTGGTGGCGCCACGATTGATTTAAAGTTATCTTGTGCGTATTGTTTAATAAATTTGAAATCGTAGTTCGTCAATAGCGTCCATTTATTATCTGGTACATTATATTGTTTAACGTAATCTTTAAGTTTTTTCGGTGTATCATTTGCTGGATCCACACTAAAACTTAATACCCCATAATTTTTAACGCCATCTTTTTCAAGTTGATCAATAACAGTACTCATATTGTATGTCATTGGTGGGCATACTGTTTCACAATTCGTAAAGATAAAGTCAGCTATATACACTTTCCCTTTCATATCTTTTTGCGAAAATTTATGACCATCTTGATCAGTTACATTGAATGACTGCATTTTATTGCCAAATTGACTGTCTGGTTCAATCGCGTTATTACTACATGCACTCATTATCATCATACTTGCAACCAATATTAGAAATATTCCCTTTTTCATCCTAACACTCCCATAACTCTGTTAGTTAAAATATATCAAATAAAAATCTCAACTTAAATACGTAATTTAATCTATTTATGTCTTTGATGTGTCATTCAATTATTCGAAAATACCGTTGTACTTAAAAATCCATTCTTGTTTACATTTAATATGGTTGGAATTCTTGTCTTTAATTCAGATACATGAGAAATAATACCGACTAAACGACCGGACATTTGGATATTAACGAGTGTATCGAGCGCAGTTTCTAAAGTTTCAGCATCTAATGTACCAAAGCCTTCATCAATAAACATCGATTCTAGATGGATGGCACCCGCTTCTTGCTGCACAACATTCGACAATCCTATCGCTAGCGACAACGAAGCTTGGAATGTTTCCCCACCTGATAATGATGTAATATGTCTCGTTCTATTTGAAAATCTATCAAACACTTCTATTTCCAAACCACTTAACCCTTGTGATTTTTCCTTTCTACGCACGAGTTGATAGCGATTATTCGTCATTTTAAGAAAATGTCTATTTGCATTATCTAATATATGATTTAAATAATAAATCAGCACATAATTCTCCAATGATAATTTCTGGCTATTCTTCCCATTCATAATTCTCGATAAATCAATCATTTCTTCTTGTTCTTTAAGGTCTTGATTAATCTTATCTATCACGTTAAGAATCGCTTTAGATTTTTGGTCATTTTGTTCAACCTTTAATTGCAGTTGATTCAATTGTTTCGTTAAATTGTTTAGAGAATCTTTAGCACTTACTAATTGTTCTTCCGTATTAGTAATATCAGGCATTTCTTGATCTCTTACTTTTTTGCTAAGTTCTTTAACGACCGCTTCAACTTCTATATACTTTTTGTCATATTGCTGAACACTTTCTTCTAGTCGATCAATATCCTCTACTTGTAATAACAACTCATCTAACTGAGCATATAAAGAAATGTCATGTTTGTTCATTTCAGTACTTAAATAGTCTTTTGTAGATTTAATTTGTTCTTCAATCATAGATAAACGTTCTTTAACCGTAGCATGTTGCATTTGTAATGTTTGCTTATCATTTTGATATTGTTCTTGTTGTTCATTTAATTTTTTCATACTTTGATCAAACTTAGATAATGTTTGTTCTAACGTATTAACTCGTTCAACAAATGATGATACTTCAGTATACCCCGTCTCTTTATTAAAGTACGCTAAATCATTTTCATATGTAGATATTTTATGGTTTAAATCATTTAATTGTAATGTGTGTTCTGTTATCTGTTTATCTACAGCATTTATTTCTTTTTCTAGACGTTGAATATGCTGACGATTCTCTTGATAAGTTTTTAATTTACTTACAATTTGTTCAACACTTTCGTTTAATGATGCTATATCTTTTTGTACATCATATACATTACTTAACTTGTTTAATTGTTCATTCGTCAAATTAATTCTTTCTTTATAAGTCGTAATGTGTTGATTTACTTCTTGTAACTGCTGTTCAACTTCTAATTGTTTCGCTTTTTCTTGTTTTAAGCTTTCAAAATCAACATCGCCATTGATTGTTTCTATGATTGATCCACATATAGGACAATCTTCACCTTTATGAACATGCTTTTGAATTTTTAATATTTCATCTTCCACATTCAATATATCAAACGCCTTTTCAGCATCAATACGTTGTTCTAGTGACGTTTTTTCATTTTCATATTCTACTAATTGACGATTATATGCTTGTATTTTCTCTTCCAACGCTTGTTTATCTGCATACAGCTTTTGTGTTGTTTCTAGACCTTGTAATGTTAACTTCATTGTTTCTTGTTCTTTTAATTGATTTTGCTCATCTTTTTCGTCATAAGTAATGTGTCCAAGTTTACTATTTAATTGCTCTGTTTCCTTCTTGTCTTCTTCAATTGCATTATTTAGTGCTTTTTGTTTCTCCTTATGTTTTACCAGGTTTTGTTCTGCTTCTATATATTTATCTATATTTACTTTTATATGTTTAGTATTTTGAACAAATGCTCTATATTCTTCGATTTGTTTATGTTCTTTATGCAGATTATTTATTTGTTGTACAATTGATTCTAATTGTTGTGCATTATCACTTATTTGTTTTTGAAGTACTTCATCATTTTTTAATTCGTTTGTATGGTTAGTTTCTTTATCTTTAAGTTGATGATATTGATATGTTAAAGATTGTACACTTTTTAAGTATTTAACTTGTTTCTTTAAATCATTGATTTCTTTCTCTTTACTTTTCAACTGATTTAATTCTGCTTCTTTAACTTGTAACGTTTCAAAGTTTCCTTTTAATGCTTTCTCCTGTTCAAAGACATTTTCAATTTCACTAACTTGTTGCTGCTGTTTAGCTTTCAAATTTGTTAGTTCTTTTAACTTTTCTTGTCCTACCGCTTCATATGACGTTAATGCATCTTGAATCACTTCATAACGATAGCCTTCAACTTGTTTATGTTCTTGTAACGCTTCGTCATCAAAATCATGCATGTCATTTAAATATTGTGTGATTTTTTGATAGTGACTTTCGATTAATGCGATTTCTTTCTTCATTTCTAGTTCTAATTGTTCTTGTAACGACTCAAAACGATTACTATCGAATAGTGTTCTTAATATACTTCTTTTATCTGTGCTGTTCGAAACGAGAAACTGTTTGAATTCACCTTGTGGAAGAATCAATATTTGTCTAAACTGCTTAACATTCATATGTAATAACGCTTTTAAATAATCATTGCTTGTATTAATACTTTTCGTTTCTAATGACCACTTATCATTTATTTTTTTATATACTTCAACAGTTGCATTCGTTGGGTTTTTATTACCTTCTTTAATGTATTTCACAGTTCTTACGACGCTATATTGCTCGTTTTTAATTTCAAATTCAAATTCTACTTTTGTAGGTAACTTAGGATCAGCAAAATGGCTTCGCAAATCAACTTCTTCACGCGATTCTGTCGATGTCTTACCAAACAAAGCATAAACCATCGCATCAAAGATCATCGTCTTTCCTGACCCCGTTTTTCCACAGATTAAAAATAATTGTGATTTAGATAAATGTGTAAAATCAACTTCCTCATTTATAAATGGTCCAAAATATTGCATCTTTAATAATAAAGGTCTCATCTTATTCTCGTGCCCCCTTATTTAAATCATTTTCTAACAATGCGATGATTTTTTCTTTTTTTATGCCTTCTAACGGTTCACCCGTTACATGATCATAAAATGATTCAATAATTTCTAAATCCGTCAAAGTATGAACATCCACATCTATTTCATCATTTGCAACTTCATAATCTCTCCTAGATATTTGAAGTGTATTAGGATATATACTTCTTATCTTCATAAGTGGATCTGTCACATGGTCCATATCAGACAATTTAAAGTGAAAATAGTCTTCACGATGTTTAATGTCTAATTTTTCATGTATGACATCTTCATAACTTGCTTGTATCACTTGAAATGCTCTTCTAGGTTCTATTGGAATAAATGACTCTTTAAATGATTTATGACCAAAATCAAATAGTCTATATCCTTTAGATTGATTTGCCTCTGAAAATGAATATTGCATTGGTGTTCCAGAATAAAATATGTAATCGGACTTTATCGCAAACGGGTGATGTAAATGACCTAATAATACAGCATCGAATATTTCAAATGTATCGGCACTGACTGTCTCTATTGTTCCGATAGATAATGGTCTTTCAGAGTCTGTCGATTCACCACCAGCAACGAATAAATGACCTATTAAAATATTCGTTTCATCTTCTTTTATAACTTCTTTCATTTTATGAACAATAAATTCAGTCGCTTCCTGATGTGTATGAATATCTTTTACTTCAAACACATGTCTAATATCAGCAGGTGTAAAGTAAGGCATTACGTATATATTGACATCATTCACTTTAATAGGTTCAAGTAACTGATCATATCCCGTAATAATTTTTAAGCCTGTTTTTTCGAACCATCTCTCTCCATAGTTTAAACGTTCTTTACCATCATGATTTCCACTTATAGCTATTACTGGCGTGTTAAGTTCTAAGTTGATTGTTGAAAGCGCATCTTCAAGAACAACCATCGACTCTTTATTGGGATAGTGTAAGTCGTATAAATCACCGCTAATGACAACAATATCTGGTTGATGTTCTTTAATTGCATCGAATAATTTTGAAAGTATAAACTTTTGATCTTCTATTAATGATTGACCATTGATGGTTTTACCAATGTGCCAATCAGCAGTATGTAAAATTTTCATTTTAAAGCTCCTTTTATAATATTTATTAGACAGGTTGAAACGCTTCATTTATACTAAATCTAAGGAGTGATTTCATTGAGTAACGCATTTATATTTTTTATTATTTTATGGTGCATCGTATTTATTTCGTTACTTGCAATCGGTGGATTCTTTATGTTTCGTAAATTCTTAAAACGTATGCCTAAAGATAATGGTATGAGTGAACTTGATTGGCAAGACTACTACATTAATAAAGCTTTACCATTATGGAATGATGAAGCACGTAGTTTATTAAACGAACTCGTTTCACCTGTTCCAGAATTATTTAGGGATGTTGCGAAAGAAAAGATAGGTGGACGTGTCTCTAAAATTGCTTTAGAAGAACATGCCACAACAATCGAACTTGACCATATCATGAGAGGATATATCGTAGCAACACCAAAAAGAGATCACAAATTCATGAAGAAAAAGCTAACCGAACTTAATATAGATTATACACCATATTTAAAATTGTTCGAATTAGCTGATGATGAGAAGAATAAATTTTCTATCTTTGATCATAGAGAAGAAATTTCAAATGCAAAAACAACGCACACTCAATAATTGAGATGTGCGTTGTTTTTTTAATTTACAATTGGCATACGGTCTTTTAATTTTTTATATTTTACATACATGGCTATTCTCCAAGGTACAATCATACTAAATGCGAGTAAGAAAAACATACCTGCTAATTGACCTGGATCGATTGAATCACTTAAGAAAAATTTACCGACTGATCTAATGATTAATAACGATATTAAAATAACCGGAAATAATTTAGAACGTTTCATATAAATTTCTGATCCTTTAACTTCAAAGTTAGAAGTAAAGATAAGAAATAGAGAAAAGAACAAACCAACTAAAATTGCTTCTATAATTTCACTGCCATTTAATCTAAAGTACGGTACAACATACATCAATGCACCTGTAGCCATAAAAAATGGCGGTAATACGATCTTTTTAGCATTCGTTGGATAATTTTGTGCTTTCATTCTAACAACAATAACTGCCAATCCCATTAAAGCTGCTATTACAAATGAAAAAAGGAAATACATATCTAAAACCCCTTATAAGTACGAAATATCAATAATATTTAATTTAAACCTAATGATTGGAAGAATATCGTAATCTCCGTTAATAAATCAAAGAACAGTAATATTCCCATAATTATCATAATTATACCACCAAACTTCATGATAGCAACATTGTACTTTTTAATAATTTGTAATTTAGTTATAAAGAATGTCAGTATGAAAAATGGAATACTGAATCCTAATACATATAACAACATATAAAGTAATGCTTGTGATGAATTAGTAGCAGCTAACGTACCAATCGCTGCAATAATTGGACCATTGCAAGGTGTCCATCCTGCAGCAAATGCCATACCTATAAGAAAAGTACCTATATAACCTGTGGGTTTCGTCTTGAAATTTATTTTACGGTCTTTCATTAGAAATTGTGGTTGAAATACACCTAATATAATGAGACCAAATACAATAATAATAATGGCACCTAATTGCCTGATTAACGTTTGGTAATTAATCAGCATACCAGAAATATATCCTATACCCATTCCTAGTATCATATATATAACACTAAAACCAAGCAAAAAGATAATCGTATGTAGGATTGCATTACGACTAAGTCCTTTAGTTTTGATGTCGTCATAACTCATGCCTGTTATATAAGAAATAAACGCTGGATAAATGGGTAATACGCAAGGAGATACGAAACTTAATATGCCTGCACCAAAAGCTACAAATACTGTGATTTCCACAATGATCCCCCTCTCACTCATATTCTATTTTATCAAATAACAATTAAGTTAAAACACCTTTATTTGAACAATAAGTGAAAACTTAAACAAAATAAGAAACGAGCCTTAGACTGTTGTGTACGTCTGAGACTCGTTTAAAAATATCACGGTTATACGTTTTATTTTTACTTATGATTAATATAAGATTATTTAATTTTTTGATCCATATTCTTATTCATCATTGTCATCATTTGATTAATTTTCTTTTGAGATGGTTTTTGACCCATTTGCATCATCATCATACGTAACATTTCTTCGTTAATTGGTGGATTCTTTTTCAAGTAATCCATCATATATTTACGTGCAAGGAAGAATCCAAGTGCTAGCCCACCGATTAATGCCACGACGATTAATAATATTGCTAACCACGTTGCCATTATTTCACCCACTTTCTGTATCCTATAAAAGTTTACTAAATTCATTACATTTTATCAAGATGAAACTTAATGTTTAAAATGAAAAAGCCTCAGCCAAGTTTCTTGGATGAGGCTTTTTAAGATTCTTTAGAAGCTTAATACTTGGTTTAATACATTTTCTTTTGTAAATCCGTATTTTTCAACTACTAAGTCGCCAGGCGCACTTGCACCGAATGTATCAATTGTAATGACTTTTCCTTCAATGCCAATATATTTATGCCAACCTAGAGAAGATGCCATTTCGATTGCTACACGTTTAGTGATTGATGCTGGTAATACTGATGCTTTATATTCAGCATCTTGTTGATCAAATGCATGCCAGTTAGGTAATGATACAACTTGTACACCTTTACCTTGTGCTTCGATATCTTTAGCTGCATCTACAGCTAATGAAACTTCTGAACCAGATGCTAGTAGTAAGTATTCAGGTTCGATTTCTGAACGATATACAACATATCCGCCTTTACGAACACCTTCTTCTAACACTGATTCTTCAACATCTAAAGCTGTTAAGTTTTGTCTTGTTAACACTAAAGCTGTTGGTGTCGTTTCAGATTCTAAAGCTACTTTCCATGCTACTCTTGTTTCGTTACCATCTGCAGGGCGAATAACGTTTAAGTTAGGAATTGCTCTTAATCCAGCTAATTGTTCAACTGGTTCATGTGTTGGGCCATCTTCACCAACAGCAATTGAATCATGTGTGAATACAAATGTTGAAGGTACACCCATAATTGCTGAAAGTCTTACAGCTGGTTTCAAGTAGTCACTGAATACGAAGAATGTTGCACCATATGGTTTAACACCACCGTGTACTGCCATACCATTAACTGCAGCAGCCATACCAAATTCACGAACACCAAACCAAACATTGCGTCCTTCAGGTGTTTCACTACTAAAGTCAGCTTCATCTTTAACATTTGATTTATTTGAAGAGGCTAAGTCAGCTGAACCGCCAAAGAATGCAGGTACTGATTTACTTAATGCTTGAATCACTTCACCTGAATCCGCACGAGTGGCACTGCTATTTCCAGCTTCATAAACTGGTAATTCTTTATCATAATCAACAGGTAATTCATTAGAAATGGCTTGTTTAAATGCTTGTCCTAATTCTGGATAATCATTTGTATAAGCTTCGACTAATTTTTCCCATGCTGCTTCGTCTTCGTTTGCACGTTTAAGCATTGTTTCACTGAAGATATCATATACTTCTTGAGGTACATTAAAGCGTTTAGAAGGATCTAAACCGTATGCTTTTAATGCTAATTCACGTTCTTCTTCTCCTAATGGAGCACCATGCACGCCATTAGTACCTGCTTTATTAGGCGCACCATAACCGATAACTGTTTTAACTTCGATTAATGTTGGGCCTTCTAATGTTTTTGCTTCAGTAATCGCTTTATCAATAGCTTCTAAGTCATTACCATCTTCAACTAAGATATAGCTCCAACCATATGAAGTGAATCTTTCTTTAACATTTTCAGAGAATGCTTTATTTAATTCACCGTCTAATGAAATATCATTAGAATCATATAATGTGATTAATTTATCAAGTTTTAAGTGACCTGCTAATGAAGCTGCTTCATGAGAAATACCTTCCATTAAGTCACCATCACTTGCTAAAACATATGTGTAATGATCTACTACATCGTATTTATCTTTATTAAATTTACCTGCTAAGTGTTTTTCAGCCATCGCCATACCAACACTCATTGCAAAACCTTGTCCTAAAGGTCCTGTTGTAACTTCTACACCATCAGTATGTCTAAATTCTGGATGTCCAGGAGTTTTAGAGTCCCATTGTCTGAAGTTTTTCACTTCTTCAAGTTCTAAACTACCTGAAACGTGTAATAAACTATATAGTAATGCAGAACCATGACCAGCAGATAAAACAAAACGGTCTCTATTAAAATAGTTCTTAGATTGTGGATTGAAATTTAAATGCTTAGTCCATAATGCATATGCCATAGGCGCAGCACCCATTGGTAAACCAGGATGTCCTGAGTTAGCTGCTTCAATAGCATCTATACTTAAAGCACGGATTGAATCTACTGCAAGTTGATCTTTTTCGTTAAACATAAATGTAGTCTCCTTTATTCTTGTAATCCCTTTTCATTATACATGAAATTTTTTCAAAAATTAATTATTATTACTTAATTTATACTTACTTTCTTATATTATTATTTTTTTGAATTTCTTTTACTTTATCAGGAGTTACATCATTACCTTCTGGATCAATGATTTTAGTATTCTCGATTGTATTTTTAAAATTACCGCGGAAAGCTTGTAAATACTCAGCGCGTAATTTTGTTTGTTCTTTAGCTTCACTATCTGTTAAACCTTCAGATTTCTTTTTGTTCGCTAATTCATTAATTCTTTCTATTTTTGCTTTATCTAGCATAATATCCCCACTTTCTTTATACATAAAAGATACCAAAAAACACGAATAAATCCAAATGGATTTACTCGTGTTTAAATTCAATCTATTGACCCTACTAATGTATTGGAATCAGATATATGGTTATGTTGTTTATCGCTTTGTTGTTTAATTTGATGATCGGTCATTTCGTACGTTTGTTCTGTATTATAAAGATCATTAGACTGAGCTAAATATAAATATCCAATTAATAAAGTCATGAAGAATACTGCTATATACACTAATATTGTCTTCTTAATTGTAATTGTCATACTCAATTCCTCCTAGAACGTTTGTTTGTATTATTATAATAACAGAACAACTGTTCGTAGTCAATAAAAATACGAACAAATGTTTGTTCAAAGGAAACGTATGTGCTATAATAAATTTAAATAATTAATTGGGAGCGTGCGACTATGAAAGAATTAACTAAACGTCAATCTGAAATATATCAATTCATCAAACATATAGTACAAACGAAAGGCTATCCGCCTAGCGTACGTGAAATTGGTTTAGCAGTCGGCTTAGCGTCAAGCTCTACTGTACATGGTCATTTATCAAGACTAGAAGAAAAGGGCTACATTAAACGTGACCCAACTAAACCACGAGCAATAGAAATCACAGAAACAGTCGGAGAGAACGTTAACCAAGAGAACACCATTCACGTTCCAGTTATCGGTAAAGTTACAGCAGGTATACCTATTACGGCTGTAGAGAATGTAGAGGAATACTTCCCATTACCTGCACATTTCACATCAACACATAATAGCAATATCTTTATATTAGATGTTGTCGGCGATAGTATGATTGAAGCTGGTATACTAGACGGCGATAAAGTAATCGTACGTAGTCAATCAATCGCTGAGAATGGTGATATCATAGTTGCAATGACAGAAGATGATGAAGCTACAGTTAAACGTTTTTACAAAGAGGAAACGCGATATAGACTTCAACCAGAGAACAATACAATGGAACCTATTTATTTAGATAACGTTACAGTATTGGGTAAAGTTGTTGGATTGTTTAGAGAAATGTAACATAACAAAAAGGAGATGCGCTTGCATCTCCTTTTTTCATATTCCCTTTATCGAGTTCTTTCTTTACTTGTCATATATTTATGATACATCTTTTTTATTTAATAATTCTTTAATACGTTCTAAGACATCTAAATCTTTTCGTTTTATTTCTTTATTTTCCATGTAAAACTACCCCTTTATATGTTATTTCACCAATCAAAATTACTAGAAACAACATGTGTTAAACATTTAAGGAAATATGAAATATTGACTTTTCTCGATTTAATTATATCAACGTTGATAAGATAATACCACTTATCTCTTTTCTATTGTTGCGTGATGTAGTTCTCCGTCCAATATGGCTGTAATTCTTCGCCAATATCAACACCTACACCTAATTCTTTATAATCTTTATTTAAAATGTTTTTTCTATGTCCAAGTGAATTCATGAGACCATGATGTGCATATATACTACTGATTTGACCATAAGCCAAGTTTTCCCCAGCTGTTACATATTTAAAACCATCTCGATCTAATCTATCAAATGGAGACATACCTTGTTTGTTATTATGATCAAAATAATCATTATTCACCATGTCTTGACTATGCTTTCTTGCAGTTTCGCTAATACGTTCATTATAAGTTAATGTCGGTAATCCAAACTGTACTCTTTCGGCATTTACAAGATCAAAGTTTTGTAATTCTAAAGCTTTTTTGTATTCATCAGATGCTGCATGATACTGATTCGTTCGCTTATCTTCAGTTGATGATGCAATCTGCATGAGACCTTTAATTTGATTATTTTCATGTTTATCATAAAACACGGTTGTATAGATGTTATCAAATTTGAAAACATCATAATCTTCATCATTTTGTATGAGTTTCACTTTTTCTTTTTCTATTGCTTTTTCAGGCTCACCAAGTATAGAACGAACTTTATCTTTGTTCATTTTACTTGTGATACCTTTTTTAGAAGTTATAAGGTCTTGGTTTGTATATAAACCAGTTACTTTGTCATGACCATAACTTACCATCACAAATTCATGATAGTCGTTATGATACACATGCCATTTCTCGTTATATTCATTAACTGTTATACGCTTAGGTTTACCAAGTTTCTTTTCTACTTCGCTTTTTGTTTGATTGATTTGAATATTATTAATCGCAAATTCTTGGTCATCTGGTGTCTTCAGTTCAACCTTTTTAGCTGATTCTTCGTGTTGTAATCCTTGTTGAACATTCAATACTTTTTGCCCAATTTGTCTAGACAAATTTGATTCTGGGACTGGCTTGATAAGTGTTAAGCATAATAGCAACATAAATAAAAAGAATACTTTTCTCAAGTCGTCACCTCACTTGTTTTAGCCGCGATCACTGTCACCATTAAATATTGAATTACGAACAATTACATAGTCTACTTTTGTAATAGAATGTAGATCTTTTCCACCTGCATATGAAATAGAACTTTGTAAATCTTGTTCGATTTCAATTAACGTATCTTTTAGAGAGCCTTTATGTTCTACAAACATCTTTTTACCCTCTACATTTTTACGCTCACCTTTTTGAAATTCAGATGCACTACCGAAATACTCTTTATATAGTTTACCTTCTAATTCAACTGTTTCACCTGGCGATTCTTCATGTGCAGCAAATAATGAACCAACCATTACCATACTTGCACCAAATCTAATAGATTTAGCAATGTCACCGTTAGTTCTAATACCACCATCAGCAATCATTGGTTTTCTAGCAGCTTTACTACAAGCGTTAATTGCAGCTAATTGCCATCCACCAGTACCAAATCCAGTTTTAATTTTTGTAATACATACTCTACCTGGTCCGATACCAACTTTTGTTGCGTCAGCACCCGCATTTTCAAGTTCACGAACACCCTCAGGTGTACCAACATTACCTGCAATTACAAATGATTCAGGAATATGTTGTTTAATATGTTTAATCATTCTAATAACTTGCTCAGAATGACCATGTGCAATATCTATTGTTATATATTCAGGAACAAGCCCTTCATTAGAAAGTTGTTCTATAAAAGTATATTCATTGTCTTTAACACCTACAGAAATTGAAGCGAATAAGTTTTGGCTTTGCATTTTTTTGATAAATGGAATACGTCCTTCTTCATCAAAGCGATGCATGATATAAAAATAATCATTACTAGCAAACCATTCAGCTAGTTCTTCATTCATGACTGTTTGCATATTGGCAGGTACTACTGGTAATTTAAATGTCTTTGGACCAAATTTTACAGTAGTATCACATTCAGAACGGCTTTCTACTATACATTTATTTGGTATTAACTGTACATCTTCATAATCAAAAATTTTCATATCAATAACCTCTTTCACAACTATTAATAATAATCCATTAGTTACTATACATGGTTAAGTAGTAAAAGTAAACGAAATAATACTATAAATATTATTTATTTAGAGCTTTATCAAGAGTTTTGATATTTTCTTCCATTAAAGACTGATATGAAATATTTTTTTGTTTTGCTTCATCTTTAGTTAATACTTCTAAATTATGAAATTTTAACGGTTTACTTTTCGTATCTTTCTTTATAATATCTGTCATTTTTGAACTAACATTTTGTTCATATAAAATATATGGAGATTTCGAATTGTTAATATCTTTAATAATTTCTAATATTTCTTTTTGAGTTGGTTCTTCATTATTCATGCCTGTGACACCTTTTTGTTTAAAATGATATCTGGTAGCTAAATAACCTAGAGAATCATGAGAAATAAATACTGTATCTCTTTTTGTATCTTTCGTTATGTTTTGTAAACTTTCATCAATTTCGTTTATATCTTTAATGAGGTCTTGATAATTTTTTTGATAATAATCTTTATGCTCTGGATCCTTTTGAATGAGTTTTTCTTTAATAGATTTAGCCGCTTCTTTATTGACAATTGGGTCTAACCAAATATGTGGATCATTAGCACTTTCTTCGTGTTCATGTTCATGCTCTTCTTCACCATGCTCATGATGATGTTCTAAAATATGACTTTCTTTCAAATTAGCTACCGCTTCTAATTTATGATCATCACTTTTAATAGTAGAACTAATTTTTTTAGCTACTGGATCTAATTCATTTGAAGAATAAATAAATAGATCACTTTTAGCGATATTGAGCATTTCTTTTTGAGTTGGCTCATAGTTATGTAAATCTGTACCGCTTGGGTAAATAGAATTGGCATCTACATATTTGCCACCAATTTGTTTAGCAAAGCTTTCATATGGAAAGTTTGTAGCATAGATTTTAATTTTGTCATCCTTTGATGTTTGGTTATTACAACCTGCAAGGATGAACGCCATCATTAATAGTGCACCAACTATAATATATATTTTTTTCATATTTTAACTCCTACATGATTATTTGTTTTAATTATAACAATATACGCTTTTACACATCATATCGCAATTATATAATACACATATTTTTGCATTGAAAACTCATTTGTATTATGCTAAAATTATAAAACGTAACGATTACTGAATAGAAAGGCTGATGAACATGCGTGTCAATATCACGTTAGCATGTACTGAATGTGGCGACAGAAATTATATTACAACTAAAAACAAACGTACAAATCCTGAACGTATTGAAATGAAAAAATACTGTCCAAGATTAGGTCGTCACACTTTACACCGCGAAACTAAATAATTTCTTATTTTATAAGAAAATATACGACAAAGAAGTCAATTCATACATCTGAAATGACTTCTATTTTTATACATTTATACTTTATGGCTTTAAAGCATTTATGCGTTAAAAGTTTTTGTTGCTTATTTACTGAAATACTAATAAAATAATATGTATATTTTATTTACAGATAAATTGTACTATTAGAAAGCAAGGTGAATTATATGGAAGAAATGAAACGAGGATTAAAGACTAGACACATATCAATGATCGCCATTGGTGGTTCAATTGGTACTGGTTTGTTTATGGCGAGTGGTGCAGTCATCACTCAAGCAGGACCTGGTGGTGCACTTATAGCTTATTCTATTATTGGTGTTATGCTCTACTTTTTAATGACAGCTATAGGAGAACTTGCAACTTTTTATCCAGTTTCTGGTTCATTTAGTGCATACTCAAGTAGATTTATAGATCCGTCAGCAGGATTTACTGTTGGTTGGCTTTATTGGGTAATTTGGGCACTGGTAACAAGCGTTGATATATTAACTGCAGCAAAAATCATTACATACTGGGATATATTCCAAAATATTAACCCGTTTGTATGGAGCATTATTTTCTTAATCATTCTATTTTTATTAAATGCTTTTACAGTTAAAGCATTTGGTGAAGCTGAATATTGGTTAAGTTTTATAAAAGTCGCGACTATTATCATCTTCTTAATAGTTGGTGTTCTTGTGATATTTGGAATCTTAGGCGGTAATGAACCATTAGGATTATCAAACTTCACTTATAAAGAAGCACCATTTGTAAATGGTATTTCTGGTTTCTTAGGCGTACTACTTGTTGCTGGATTTAGCTTCGGTGGTACAGAAGTAGTAGCCGTAACAGCTGGTGAATCTGAAAACCCTAAAGAATCCATGCCAAAAGCAATTAGACAAGTATTCTGGAGAATTTTATTATTTTATATTTTAGCAATCGCTGTGATTGCAGCAATTATTCCATATACTGATCCATTGTTATTAAATAAATCAAACACTGTAACACAAAGTCCGTTTACAATCGTATTTGATAGAGTTGGTATAGCATTTGCTGCTTCCATTATTAATGCAGTTATTTTAACAGCACTTATTTCAGCTGGTAACTCAGGCTTATATGCTACAAGTAGATTACTTTACTCACTTGCTCAACATAAGCAAGCACCTAAGTTTATCAATAACTTAAATAGAAACAATATGCCGTTCGTTTCATTATGCGTCACAATCGTATTAATTTTCGCGTCTATCGTATATGCAACGATTAACGCTGATGGTTATTATAGATTGTTGAATATGTTAGGCGCACTTGTTACTTTAGTTTGGCTAATGAGTATTATCAGTCATATTCGATTAAGGATGGCCATTAAGAAACAAGGCAAATCAGCGACAGATACACTTGAATATAAAGCACCTTTATATCCATTAGGACCAATCATCGTAATCGCTGTTATAGCATTCTTATTAATCGGTCAATCATTTGATAGCATTATGACATTGAACTTCCCAGTATTAATCGAATCATTCTTACCGATTATATTAGGTTTCGTAGTATACTTTATTCATAAATTCACAACGAAATCAAAAATTATCAAACTTGAAGATATTGATTTAAGAAAACACCAATATAAGAAATAATTTTTAAAAGCGCCACTCAATCAACTTGAGTGGCGTTATTTATATCTAAAATTTTGTTCGTGCTTGCTTTCCTTAGTTACACTTCTGTTGAGTTTTGTTACTAACGGCTTCCTTAATTACAATTCCACCGACTTTTGTTACTATAGACGCTCTTAGTTACATTTCCGCCGACTTTTGTTACTATGGCGCCTCTTAGTTACACTTCTGCCGACTTTTGTTGCTATGGCGCCTCTTAGTTACACTTCTGCCGACTTTTGTTACTATGGCGCCTCTTAGTTACACTTCTGCCGACTTTTGTTACTATGGCGCCTCTTAGTTACACTTCTGCCGACTTTTGTAACAACAAATCCTACACAAAATATCATTTCCCTAATCCCGAACTCCCTTGTTCAAAACGTTTATAAAAATTTGCTAACTATAATCTACTTTTTCATATTGCGATATATATAGTATAATAAATATTAATGATAATTTTAGAATAAAGAAGGTGTAAATATGACAGGTCAAACTAATTTATTTGATGATGTTATGGAACAAGATGAACGCTTTGTCATTGTTGTTCAAAGTATTTATGACACACATGCTCAACTCGTTAAGAAGACACTTAGAGAATATACAAGTTTAACTCGGGAACAGATGCAATCATTATTTGATCATCTTAAAGATTTATATTTAAATGAACCATTTGAAGAGAATCAAGCATTTTTTGATATTACTGTTTATACGAACCAAGACTATGCAGCGGACCAAATTTATGCGCATATTAAGAGAAAGAAATTCAGCCATGAATGGACGCATACAAGTAAATAAAGGAGTAATCACATGTCCCAAGTAAGTAAAGTTTTTCCTTTAGATAACGAACAGCAAGTTGAAGTGAAAGTTAAAGAAAATAGATTTGATTTTGAAATAG
Organism: Mammaliicoccus sciuri; assembly: GCF_002901825.1. Classification (GTDB taxonomy): domain Bacteria; phylum Bacillota; class Bacilli; order Staphylococcales; family Staphylococcaceae; genus Mammaliicoccus; species Mammaliicoccus sciuri. The sequence continues at coordinate 128,453 of NZ_PPQD01000030.1, forward strand.
ATGAAATGCTCGCAATTACACAAGAAGAACATTCAGAATTTCCATTTATACCAGTATCTCCTTGTTTAGGATATTCTAGAGGATTATATCCAGAGCATCCTTTACTTGTTGGTTTATTATTAGGATTCTTATATCATGAGTCGTTAACAGGCGAAACGGATGAACGTATTCAAACGATCGCTAAAGCTATTAACAGTAAAAATCGCAGTAAAATGATTCAAGCCTTAAATATGGTTGAATCTAATAAACTTGGTCACTATCCACCAACAAGATTTTTAGGCTTAAGTGAACGTGCTGTCAATTTAGGACAATCGATTTTTAGTTTATTTGATGATGATGTGATGTTCTTAGCTTCTACACGAGATAAGATTATTTCTCATCCACCATTATTAGATCATAGCGATATTGTTGATCCTCAAGAACGTTTATATTTCTATACGAAAGATAAAGACTTCTTTGATAATGATGAACGTGTCGCAATCATTGATAATCATTTATTAAATGGTAATTCTGTACTAAATCTCATTAAAAAGATTTATGATAAATGTCCTGAAAGAGAAACATTCACTGTATTAACACCTATTGATTTAAGATCTCAAAGTGTTAAAGAAGCATTCTCAAGTTTGGAAAAATCTTTAAATATTAAAATCAACATCATTTCACTTATGTCGTTTGATGTAGAAATTACAGCTATTGACCATGAGACGAAAGATTTAATTCAAAATGAACTACTAGATAATCAAAAACACGATACGAAAGTTCAATATTACTCATTAAGAAATGTCATAAATGATCATTTTATTGTAAAAGCACAAAACATGCTGCGTGATGGTACGATTCACGATAATCCATATTTTATTTCAACAGGTAGATTCACTTTAAATGGTAAAGAACAACAAGTATCTGAAGATCTATTTCAACGTATGGGAGAATTATTGAATGACTTTTTAGATGATTCACCTAAATTTGTCATTGGTATAGGAGAATTCTTATACGTTCCACTTCAAATTGCTCGTTATTTACCTGGTAAAGAAATACGTGTACAAGGTACTACTCGCTTTAATTTTGATTCGAGTACATTAAGACACTCTAATAAAAAAATTAGCTTTATGTCTCCATTGGAAAGAACAATCACACATTATTTATACAATTTAGAGATTGATCAGTACGAACAAATCATCGTATTTGTTGAAAGACTGAGACATAAAACTGAAATTGATGATATTGTACAACAATTAAAAATTCTTGGGGCAAAATCAATTCTAGTAATTGAAATGACTTCAATCGCATTTAATGAAGATCGTCACGAATAATAAAAAGCAGTTCAAATCTTAAAAATTTAATTTAAGGTTTGAACTGCTTTATTTTTATGCATTTAATATTTTTTCTAACGCTGTTACAATACCATCATGGTTATGGTCGTCTGTAACAACATCTGCAATACCTTTAATCGTATCGTTCGCATTTCCCATAGCAACACCAACTGCTGCTCTTTCTAACATGTCAGAATCATTTAAACTATCACCAAAAGCTATCACTTCTGAGAAATCCGCATCAATTTGATCAAACAATCTTTGCAACGATTTCCCTTTAGAAACTTCACTATTCATGAATTCTAAAAAGTACGGTTTACTTATTGTTGATGACACTTGGTCATTAAATTTACCATTCAACGCTTCATTTGCACTTGCAATTTTTTCCTCGAAATCAACACCCATTATTTTTGGAACGTCACCTATAATAGCTTCTTTAATATTATTAACTTTATTCATTGGAAGACCTGTTAATTCACTTTCAATGTTCATATAATCATGTGTCGTATCATGAATAATTTGGTCATTTAAATATGTTAAATAAAAGAAATTATGACTTCTACAATAATCAATAATATCGTGTGCATCTTTTTGACTAATTGTTTGATTAAATACGATACTTTGGTCTTCAGCATTTATAACAAAAGCACCATTGTAACTTACAATATAACCACCATAGCTTTTTAAATCTAGCACTTCTGCATGCTTAATCATACCTGCAGTTGGTCGCCCCGATGCAAGTATTAACTTCATGCCTTCTTTTTGTTTCTCCATTAAGTATTGATATGTTACTTCACTTATTTCATTCTTAGAAGTCAAAAGTGTATCATCCATATCCATTACGATGTATTTATATGTCATGTTGTTCTCCTTAAATATAATAATGCTTATATTCTATCATACATAGAATATAAGCATCTCACTTTTGTTTATAAGTTTATGATTTTTTGACTAATACCATAACGATTAATGGTTACCAATTCTGATTCGCAATCTTCAAATTCATCTTGTAATGCCCTTACAAGTTTACCACTCAATTCTTTTTTGACGAGCGTTAATACAGTTGGACCAGCACCACTAATAACAGTCGCATACGCGCCATGTTCTATAGCTAATGCTTTAATACGTTCAAAATCAGGGATCAAATGTTGACGAAAAGGTTCATGAAAACCATCTTTCATCATCATCTTTCCAGCTAATTCATAATTATGTTGAATTAAAGCACTGATCATCGTGTTGCTTATTGCACTATATTTAACGGCATCTTTTAAAGATAGTGTTTCTGGTAATACTTTACGCGCTTTCTCTGTTGATAGCTCATACTCCGGTATTGTAGCAATAACATCAACTTTTGGTATATCTATATATGATACATCCGTATGTTTAGCTTCTGGATCATATACGCCTAAGACTAATCCACCATAAATTGTTGGGGCAACATTATCTGGATGTCCTTCAATTTCAGTTGCAAGTTGTAGTAACTCATATTTAGATAACTTTAAATTTGCAAAATAATTTGCAAGAAATAACCCCGTTACGAGCGCAGATGCTGAGCTACCTAATCCTCTCGCAAGTGGAATATCGCTATACATTTTTAAATTTAATGCCGGCATTTCTTTCGAAAATTTCTCTGTAGCAGTTTGTGCAATTTTAGTAATATAATGTTCCTCATTAACAGGTAAACCTTTCAGATGAGGTCCAACATGCTCAAAATGCCATTTTCCATCTTCGGACAGATACGCTTCTACTTCTAAATATTTATCTAGAGCCATTCCGATTGAGTCGAAACCAACCCCAAGGTTAGCAGTTGAGGCTGGTACTTTAAGCTTTAATTTCTTCATTTTAATGCACGCTCAATATAATCAATAATTGCTTGTTCGTCATTTTCTAATGGTGTAATTGGCGAATCAAGTAAATCAATAGCAGTATCAGGATCTTTCAATCCATTTCCTGTTAAAATTGCTACAACAGTTTGATTCGGCTCTAATTTACCTTGTTCATGCAATTTCAACAAACCTGCAATTGAAGCATTACTTGCTGGCTCACTGAAGACGCCCTCTTTACTTGTCATAAGTTTGTATGCTTTAAGAATTTCTTCATCTGTCACACTATCTATTAATCCATTTGATTCATCACGTGCTGCCTCGGCCAATTTCCAACTAGCTGGATTCCCAATTCTAATCGCAGTCGCTACTGTCTCTGGATTTGTTACAACTTTACCTTGTACGATTGGAGATGCACCTTCAGCTTGGAAACCGCACATAACAGGTAGACCTGATTGATTTAATTGATGATATTCTTTGAAACCTTTCCAATATGCTGTTATATTTCCAGCATTTCCAACTGGTATCGCAAATAAGTCTGGTGCTTTACCTTCTAATTGCTCTACAATTTCAAATGCACCAGTCTTCTGCCCCTCAATTCTATATGGGTTTACAGAGTTTACAAGTGCTATTTCACCTTTTTCTGCAACTTTTTTAACGATATTTAATGCTTCATCAAAATTCCCTTTAATTGATACAATTTCAGCACCGTACATAACTGCTTGTGCTAATTTACCAAGTGCTATTTTACCTTCAGGAATAACAACAATTGCTTTTAAACCTGCTCTAGCAGCATAAGCGGCAGCTGAAGCTGATGTATTACCAGTAGAGGCACATATCACGATTTTTTTACCTTCTTCTTTCGCTTTTGCAACTGCCATTACCATACCTCTATCTTTAAAAGAACCTGTAGGGTTAAGACCTTCAAACTTAGCGAATAAATTAATGTTCAATTTATCAGATAAATAAGGTAAATGAATTAATGGTGTATTGCCTTCATTTAAAGTCAATTCTGGTGTTCCTTCGTTCACTGGTAAATATTCTTTATAATTATGAATTAATCCTTGCCATCTGCCCATATTACTTATCTCCTTCAATTGGATAATATTTCAAAATATTAATGCCATTTTCTTTTAATTGATCAACTGGTAATTCATCAATACCTCTGATGACAATACCATACGTATTTTCAGTACGTTGTTCTACTTTAACACTTCTATGAAATTCAATTGTCGCTTTAATATCATCTCTTAAGACATCTTCATCTTTGTCACTTTCAACGATAATAAAATGACTATTTTTCAGTGGGAATTTAACTACTTCATCTTCAACGATTTCTTTCGTACGTTCTGTTTTAAGTTCAAAGTGTGGAGGTAATGTATGTAAATCTGATTCAAATTGTAATGAAACATTTAATAAATCAGAAACAACAGCACTACCAGTAGCTAAACTACCAGCACCTTTACCATAAAACATTGTGTCTCCAACAGCATCACCAATTACATATATTGCATTATATTCATCTTCAACATGCGCCATTTGATGACTATTTGGTAACAATGTCGGTTTAACACTTGAAATAACACGACCATTCTCGTATTTACCTTGACCAATTAATTTAATTTTATAGCCTAATTTTTCTGCAACTTTAATATCTTCGATTTCAACATCTGAAATACCAACTCTTTCAACATCATTTAACGAAATCACTCTATTAAATGATAAGTAGCTCGTAATTACAACTTTACGAGCTGCGTCAATTCCTTCGACATCGTCAGTTGGATCCGCTTCTGCATACCCTAAATCTGTTGCAAGCTGTAATGCTTCATCATAAGATTTTCCTTCACGAGTCATTTGACTAAGAATAAAGTTAGATGTGCCATTAAAGATACCCATAAATTGATTAATATTATTGGCATTTAAACCATTATTAATCGCATTCACAATCGGAATACCACCTGCTACACTCGCTTCATATTTGAGTGCAACTTTATTTTTCTCAGCTAAATCTTCTAAATCTCTTAAATGTACGGCTAATAAATCTTTATTTGCAGTAATGACGTGTATACCTTTAGAAAGAAATGCTTTCAACCATTCTACTGTTGGTTCGATACCACCCATTACTTCAACAACAATATCTAATTCTTCATCTTCTAAAATTTCGTTAATATTTTCAGTTAAATGATAGCTAGAAGTATTAATTGCACGTTTCTTGTTCACAGAACTCACAAGAATATGTTTAATATGTATAGATTTCCCAATCGTGTCTTCTATTTGCTTTTTATTTTCTTCAACAATCTTCACGACACCTGTTCCAACAGTGCCGAGACCTAATACTGCTACATTTAATACTTTCATTTCCTCACTCACCTTAAATATATTGTTCTTGTTAAAAATACAAATGTCTACTTGAAATAGACTCAAGTTTATTATAGTATAAATTCATTAAAGTTTTTTGTAAAGTTTGAATAATTAGAATTAATAGTAATATTATCATTATTTCTCGCTTTGTAAAGAGCTACAATTACATTACCCCCAGTAAAAGGACTGATAAAATGAAAGTTTCAAAATTTGGCGGAAGTTCCGTCGCTAACAGTGAGCAAATTAAAAAAGTCGTTAACATCATTAACTCTGATGATGAAAGAAAAATTGTAGTCGTATCTGCACCTGGAAAAAGATTTAAAGAAGACATTAAAACAACGGATTTGCTCATACGCTTATACGAAAAAGTTATTAATCAATTAGATTATTCAAACAAACTCAATCAAATCGTTGATCGTTATGAAGAAATTGTGACTGAACTCAACATGGATCGTTCTATTTTAGATGAAATTAAACGTCATTTACTAAATTTGATAGACGTGTACCATGATAAACCTGAACGCTTATTAGACGGTTTAAAGAGTTGTGGAGAAGACTTTAATGCACAACTCATTGCACAATATAATAATCAATTAGGCCACCCTACACGTTACTTATCACCTAAAGAAGCTGGCATAATCGTCACAGATGAACCAGGCAATGCTATGATATTAGAATCGTCGTATGAGAATATTTATAAATTACGTGAATATGATGAAAAATTAATTATTCCTGGATTCTTTGGTTATTCTGAAAATGATGATATCGTGACCTTCCCTAGAGGTGGATCTGACATTACAGGCGCAATCTTAGCTAGAGGTATTAAAGCAAGCTTGTATGAGAACTTTACGGATGTATCTGGTATCTTTAGAGCAAATCCAACAGTTGTATCTCAACCTGAAGTGATTCCAGAAATCACATATAGAGAAATGCGTGAATTATCATATGCTGGTTTTGGTGTATTTCATGATGAGGCACTAGAACCACTTTATAAAGATCGTATTCCAGTTGTCATCAAGAATACAAATAGACCAACTGATAAAGGTACTTACATTGTGAGTGAACGTAACATCTCTCATTTATCTCATATCGTTTCAGGCGTTAGCTGTGATAAAGGATTTACAATTATAAACGTCAAAAAATACTTAATGAATAGAGAAGTTGGATTTACACGTAAAGTACTTAGTATCTTAGAAGAAGAAAATATTTCAATAGAACATATCCCATCTGGTATCGATAGTATTAGTATTATTATGAGATCGACTCAAATTAAAGGAAAAGAAGAAAGAGTTTTAAGTAAAATTCGAGAAAACATACCAGTAGATGAATTAACAATTGATTATGATTTAGCTATTTTAATGATTGTAGGAGAAGGTATGAATAAAGCAGTTGGTACAGCAGCTGGAGCAACTGCAGCACTCAGCAAGAGGAATGTGAACTTGAATATGATTAACCAAGGTTCATCTGAAATTTCTATGATGTTTGGTATTGATGAGCAATATTCTGATATAGCCGTTCAAGCTATATATGATGAATATTTCGCAAATAAAACAACACAACTCGCATAATAACTAAAAGAAGCCAATGATTTAATCGTTGGCTTCTTTTATGTATCTGATAAAATAATCTGATTAAGTTTTTCTTTTCCTATCACTTTTCTAAGCATAAAGAATTGATAATAACTTAAATGTTGAATTAACTTTTGATATTTATAAATATCATCTTGTCTCAGTTCATGATATAGCTTATACATCATTTGAATTTCCGGTCGCAAATACTTCACATCATGTTCTAAACTATGGAAATATATTTTATAATCTTCCACTTCTATATTGTGATCATGACTAAATTGCCATTTCTCATCTTTCGTTTCATATATATAAACTTTAAGAATTTTACATTCGTTCTTCTTATTATAAATATAATATTTCTTATATTCTCCAAGTTCTTCAACAGTAATTTCTTTTAGTTCATTCAATGGTGTCTCAACTACTATTTGATAATGGCGTTCTAAAAAGTAGTTTGCTAAAGTAAGCACCTCTTCTCTGCTTACTGTTATGCTCATGATTTCCTTAGTGTGCGTATATTCATTCAAAAATAAATCAATCGCACTTTGTCCACAAACAATATATTGAAATGGATAGTCAGACATTAACTGTTTTAGTTCATCTATAGATAAATATTGTTCGTTTCCTTCCAATATAGCTACCTCCTACGAAAGCGTTTTCATTCATTTTCATTCTAACAGTTTTGTCATTATTATCCAATAGATAATTGTTTATTATTCTTTACGATTTAGTGAATCTTCTTTTGAAAATCCATTTGGATATCTATTTTTAAGTTTTTCAATATTTAATTGACCAATTTCATCTAAATCTACATCAAGAGCTGAAGCGCAACATGCGATATACCAAAGTACATCACCTAGTTCTTTCTTTAATGCTTCTTTGTCTAATTCATGACCATGAAATACGTATTTCTTAACGACATCTGCAACTTCACCAGATTCTCCTGTTAATCCTAATGCACCATTAATCAAGCTTTTATCAGGATCTCTTTTAACATCAGACATTGTTCTTAATGCAAGGTTTTGATATTCATTTAAATCCATTGTATTACCCCTTTTTAATGTGATCTTTTAATAATTGAATAACAGATTGAGTACCATTATCTTCAAAACCTGCTTCACTTAGTGCATCATATACTTCTTTGGCTTTTAATAATCCAGGCATATATAAGTCTCTTTTTTCACTTTCTTCTATCGCAATTCTCATATCTTTAATGAAATGTTTAACATAAAATCCTGGTGCATAGTCTCCTTTAACCATTCTTGGCCCTAAATTGGATAATGACCAACTACCTGCTGCACCGTGTTCAATAGAACTGAACACTTTATCTATATTTAATCCCGCTTCTTCAGCATATATAATGGCTTCTGCTACACCTAACATACCTGCTGCGATTGCAATTTGATTAGCAAGTTTCGTATGTTGTCCATTGCCACTTTTACCTTGATAGACGACATTTTGTCCAATAACATTAAAAATATCTTCAACTTGATTAAATACTTCTTCATCTCCACCGACCATAATGGTTAATGTAGCATTTTTCGCACCGACATCACCACCAGAAACGGGTGCATCTAAACTGTTAATATTTTTTGTTTTTGCTTCATTATAAATTCTCTCTGCAAGAGCAGGACTTGAAGTTGTCATATCTATAATAGTTGTGCCTTCTTTAGCATGGTTTATAATCCCACTTTCATCTAAATAAATAGATTCAACATCTTTAGGATAACCAACTATAGATATAATCACATCACTAGTCTTAGATAAATCTGCAATAGTGTCACACCAAGTCGCGCCGATTTCTACCAATTCATCTGCTTTAGATTTCGTTCTATTATAAACGTTTACTTCATAGCCTTTATTAATTAAGTGTGTTGCCATAGATTTTCCCATAACGCCTGTACCTACAAAACCGATTGTTTTTTTAGTCATTTGAATTCCTCCTGCATATTTTAATCATATAAACATTATACAGATTTATCAGAAAAATCTAAACAAACACACTTAGTCTTTTAGCTTAAATTAATCATTATAAAGCAGAAAGGAGACAAAAATATGAAGGCGAATTAACAAACCCTGAAAAAGCTTCATTAACTGCATTAGAAAAAGGAACATACAATGGTCCAGAACAACCTGAACTATTCTATAACGCATTAGTTCAAATACAACAACAATATGCACAATAATTAAAAAGCGTGGGATAGAAATCAAATGATTTCACATCCACACGCTTTTTTAATTCAATATATATTGCTTAATTTGTTCGATAAAATAATCTTTCATTTCATTTATAATCCACTCATCTGGCATACCATCTAATGTTGTCTTCCAATTCGTATGAATTTCTAATGAACGATGCGGACATTCAGTTTCACTAAACTCCAAATGTAATCTAACAGTATCACGATTAGGTGTTAAATTATAATCAATCATATCTGAAGCGATTGCTCTTAATGTTTCCTGCTCATTTAATAAAAATTCTTCATCCGTACTTGAGAGAGATTCTAATACTTCATAACCTAAATATTGTTCATTACCTATTGAATTAGCGGTATGCCATGCAATACGCTCAGTATCAATCGCTTGCCATTGTTGATTTCTATCGATGTAATAATGCGCGATACCTTGGACATATCTTTCTTCAGGTGCGTCTATTAATACTTCACGCCATTCATTAGCATTTAACTCACTTGCATCGTTATGGATCACAACACCTAGTAAAGGTTGCTTTCTTTTGTCCATTTCATAATGGATATAATCATTTTGTGAAACGATAATAATCCTCCCCTTTTCAATGCTTTTATTCATTTTAACACATTAAAATATTTTATTTAAAATTGTTTATCAATCGTTATACATGGTATTGTAATAAAAGGTACAATACAGGAGGTATAATGATTATGACACAACATTTTCATAGAGGAATTTTATTTTACCACGAAGCTGCTGGCCAAGGTAATATATATAAAGAACTCGGACAAGTTACAGAAAATTTAACTCAGCTTTGTGATGAATTAACAATAAAATTAAGTAAAGAAGAAGGACAAATTCGTTCTTATTGTAAAACATTAGCTGCCGATACAAACGAACAAGCTTATGATGTTATTTTTATACTAGGCGGCGATGGAACTTTAAATGAATTAATAAATGGTGTCGTAGAAAATAATCTCCAAATACCCATTGGTGTCTTACCTGGTGGAACATTCAATGATTTCACAAAGACTTTAAATATATCTCAAAAACCAATGCAAGCTTCTCAAGATTTATTATCGAGTCAAATTAAGTCATTTGATGTATTAGATGTCAATGGTACCTATGCACTTAACTTTGCAGGTATTGGTTTAATGGTTCAAAACGCTGAAAATGTTGAATCCAACCAAAAAGAATTATTAGGTAAATTCAGTTATATTTTTTCTACAATCAAAACGGTAGCTAACCCAGAAATTTATCAATATAAATTAACAGCTGATAACAAAACATATTCAGGAGAAACATCAATGATTTTGATTGCGAATGGTCAACATGTTGGTGGTAGTAGAATTCCTTTAGAAGATTTATCACCTAATGACGGTAAAATGAATATATTTATTTTTGACAAACAAAATTTCAGTATCATCAATGACTTCTTTAAAGTAAAAGATAGCATGAATTGGAATGAGATTAGTGACAGCATACAACATATATCATGTGAATCAGCAACGTTATCTACTGATCCATCAGCCAAATTAGATATAGACGGTGAAATTCTATTCGAAACGCCTGTTGAAATAAAAATATTACGTGACCAAGTTAAATTGTTCTATGTAGATTTGAATAATGCATAATTAAAACCCGCTTCACTGAACATATACAGTGAAGCGGGTTTTTCGAAAAATTATTTATAATGATATCTAGAGTTTTAAAAACTTAATAAAAGCATTTCACAACTTGCTATGCTTGAATATTACCATGTTCATCAGATGGTCTAAACAATGCAAATATAGCACTGAAGAATGCGATAACATGTGGAATCCCTGTCCAACAGAATGCTAAGTGTAATAGTCCAACAACTGGTTTTTGTGCATAAAATTTATGAACGCCAAAGTTTCCTAATAACACAGCTAATGCGATATAAATCCATTTATTTACGAGCATAATATCCCTCCTTCAACTATAAATATTATTATAGTCTCTCTATAGATATATTACCCAAATATAAACGAACAAAATCAGTAATAGTATGACAATTTTGTCACTTATCAATAAAAAAGCTGCCTCAAGTTTTAAAACTTGTCGACAGCTAAATGCATTAGTTACCTAAATAGTCATTAAAATCAGCAATAAATTGATCTTTGTTCTGTGCTGAAGGATATTGTAATCCACCTAAAATAATAGATTGGCTACTTATTGTAATAAAGTCATAATCAATGGAATGTCTCAAAAATATATTTTTTGCTTCTTCTTGATTGTATTTATTCTCTAAATTCTCAAATACGATAATCTTTTTATCAAAAAACATAACTGCCTCCAAAAAACTTAATATATAAATACTACAAAACTATATTAAGCGAATCTAGAGGGAATTGATGTAAATGCTTATTAATAATGTATTATTACATATATTTTATAGATTTACAGAACAAATTTAAATGTTTTTAAATGATTATGATTGATTATGAATTTTTGATAAACTCTTTCTCTAAATGATCCATCATGTTCTGGGCTTTTTTTAATCCTGGAGATTCGTTTTCTTCTTCCATTTGTTCGAGTTCCACTATATTAAATTGTACTTCTTTTTTTAAAGTGTCCCACATTTTTTGATATACACGTTCTTCCATTTTATTCAGCCTCCTTAAAATCTACTTTCTATATAATATTTACCCTTTTCAAAGTTACACAATCATCATTATACTTTAGATTGGTAAATCAATGTAAAATAGTAGATTCTAATAAATACTTTTGATTATATTTCACAGCAAGCTTGTATATAAATGTGATTAAACATTGGTATTGAATTTCATTTTCTTGATATTGAAATTTATACTTCAAATATTGGTTACGTTCTTCTTCAGTAGCAATTTTCTTAAAATACCCCCACATATGATCATAAGTGTTGATGATTGAACCTTTAGTCGGAACAATGGCTTTAGCATCATCAATCATACTTTGTAAATCGTCATATGAGATATCTCCCTTTAAAGCCTCTCTTATATCTAAATATGACTTTTGACTATGCATCATGACATTATATTTTTCATGTCTCCATAATTTTTCAATATCTGACCTTTTACGCATGTTATCACCTACTTATATTACACCGAGGTGCAATTTTATCTTCTGTCCATTTCATAAATAATAATTTTTCATATTCTAAATAAGCTTGATCATTCATTAATTTCATTTCACCATAAACAAATATAGGTGGTAATTTTTCAGCAGAAAATGCGCCATCTTTAATACCTTTATCTATCATATCACCCATTTGAGAAATTTGATGTTCAAAGTCTTTAGACCTTTTCCCACCTCTTCTTCTATGTTCTTTATCCATATCTAATAATAAGTGATAAGTGTCCTCTAAATACGGATAGCCATCATTAAAAACATGCTTTACAATAGGATGACTTAAATAACGTGTATTACCTTCAATATATTCTAGCTTCGCTAAACATACATTAATGATTTGATAAAGTTCTAATACTTGTTTAGAAAGACGGCGGTTATCTAAAAATTTTGCACTTATTTGATGATTCTCATGAACTCTAAAAATTTGCATTGCGTAATTCCTCTCTCATTATTTAACAATCATGATGATACCGAAGCAAATCAATAACATATAAATATATTTAATTAAAGCACGTTGATCAATTTTAGTATTGATGATATGACCCAGCCATAATGTAAGGATTATAAGTGGTAAAATTGCCAATAACAAATACCAAAGTGATATTGACCAAAATCCTGAAACACCGTGACTAAAGACAATAAAACAACCTGTAATAAAAAAATGTACTTGTGAAATGTTTTTTAAATCTGTTACATGCCATTTTTTTAAAGTTCCATATATAATAATCGGTACACCGTGACTATTATATGCACTACCTAAAACACCTGAAACAATACCTGCAATATAGTCATAAAACTTTGGAATATTCAATTTAACTTGGTATATATTCTTATAATAATTAATAAGATTAATAGCACCGTACAATAATATAAATACCCCTAAAAATTTAATAATCACATCTTCATTTGCCCATTTAACAATTATGATTCCAATCGGTGTCCCAATAATAGAACCAATTAACAAACGTTTAATAATAGACCAATCTAGATTGCCACGGCTTCTAATAAACACAGGAAAAGCCACTAATAACCCAACAATTGCCACCACAGAAATAGACAATTTAAAATCTAAATTTAATAAAGCGAGTAATGGCATCGTGACTAAAGCCTCACCAAAACCAAACACAATTCTTACCATTGCCCCCAGTAGAATTGAAAAAATAACGAGTGTCCAAATTGTAATATCCATAGAATCCCCTTTAATATGTTTATAAAATAAAAACACCTTCTAAACATTAGAAAGTGTCAAAATCTCATTAATATTCTACTTCCATTATACCTTTTTTAAGAACTAAAAAATATGAAAATGGTTTAAAAACAAGGGAATACTAGAATATTTCAACATCGTATTTAATAGTTCAATCTTTGTTATAATCAATTATGAAAAGTCATATAAGGAGGTTTGCAATTGTTTGATTCAATTGAATTAATAAAAAACTATTTTAATGATGAACCAATTGAAGACTACAAATTTGAAGAACTTAATATTAAATATGAAGCTTGTAGTTTTCAAATTCAAAATATTACTTATAGAAGTAGACGAGCTAAAAAGACAGCTAATAAAAAAGGTTATTTTGTCGTATTTTGGGTTAAAGATCAAAATGATCAAAACAGACCTTATACATATTCCGAAACACCGGATAAACTCATCATAGCTATATTAGATAACAATAAAAAAGGGCTATTTATTTTTCCTAAAGATATTCTACTTAAGCAGAAAATCATTAGTAATCATGAAATAAAGGGAAAAATGGCAATGAGAGTTTACCCACCTTGGGAAAATCCTTTAAATAAAACTGCTAGTCAAACTCAAAATTGGCAAAAAGAATTTTTCGTAGATTTATCTAACTTATCATTTATTACCTCTTAACTTGTATATACAAGTTTAACAAGATATAATATGTTCATATTCATATAAAGGGGAATTATGATATGCAGAATCATTTTGATTATATGCAAATGCTTAAAGGTGAACTATACATAGCGCACGATATTCATGAATCTAATGGTTCGAAAAAAGGAAAAATGCTAGCAGATAAAATTAATTATACACCTATTGAAAATAGTGATGAGATAATTAAGTTAGAAAAAGAACTTTTTGGTAAAACAGGTGAAAATATATATTTACATCCACCACTCTATGTTGATTACGGTAGACATATCAATATTGGTGAGAATTTCTATGCTAATATGGATTGTATATTTTTAGATGTGAATTATATCAATATCGGCGATAATGTTATGTTTGGTCCAAGAGTGAGTTTATATACAGCAGGTCATCCAATTGATCCAACAATACGAAATGAACAATTAGAATTTGGTCATGAAATTAATATTGGAAATAATGTATGGATTGGTGGAAATGCAGTCGTATTACCAGGCGTTTCGGTAGGAGAAAACTCTGTAATCGCATCAGGAGCAGTCGTAACAAAAGACGTGCCACCAAATACAGTCGTAGGTGGAAATCCAGCAAAAGTCATTAAGCATATCACAAGCTCTGATTATGACAAATGGCATCACATGAAATTAGAATATTATGAGAAAAAACGACAATCAGTAGAAAATTCATAGTCTTTAAAAGATCACCTCTATGTAGGTGGTCTTATTTTAATAAAATCCTAATATTCTTCCTACAAATCCTATTATAATGAGAGTTGTGGCAATATACCATTTTATTTGAGTATGTTTCATCTCTTCCTTATTTGCCTTTTCTTTTTCATCAAATAAAGATATAAGATCATCTTTCAAATCTTTTATATCAGTTTTCAACTCTGTTCTTAAGTTATTCATATCGCCCTTAATCTCTGACCTTAAATTATTTATATCTGTTTTTAATTCTAATTTTGTTGTAGTTAATTCTTGCTTTACTTCCTTGATATTATCTTCGAGTGTATTAAAGCGTGAGTCCATATGATTTTTATGTTCTTCAAATTCAGGTCTTGTTACAAAGTCCATTTTTATCACCTCTTAGTTGTTAATATTATTTAAGTTATATTTTATTCCCTATATTTTATATTATTATAAAATATATTTATTTTCAAATCAAGTTTTACTACGCCTATTTGCAGGTATATCATCCTAGTTATTTACACTTGTGTCTACTTCTGTAAATACGGGCTTCCTTAGTTACACTTCGTATGACTTTTGTTACTATAGGCACCCTTAGTTACAATTCCTACGACTTTTGTTACTATAGGCACCCTTAGTTACAATTCCTACGACTTTTGTTACTATAGGTGCCCTTAATTACACTTCCTACGACTTTTGTTACTATAGGTGCACTTAATTACACTTCCTACGACTTTTGTTACTATAGGTGCCCTTAATTACACTTCCTCTGACTTTTGTCATTAACTCCTCCCCCATATTTTATCTTCTCAATCACCACCACACACTCCCCCATAAATCCAAACACAAAAAACCCCTCAAAGCGTATGCTTTGAGGGTTAATAGCAATTAGTATTGCTTCATATATTGATCTCTTTCCCATTCTGATACTTGTGTACGGTAATAATCCCACTCTAATGATTTAGATTGAATAAATTGGCGATAGATATGATTACCTAATGCTTTTTTGACAACTGTATTTTCTCTCATTGCTTTAACAGCTGTGTAAAGTGTTGATGGTAAGTCTTGTACACCTACCGCTTCACGTTCTTCTCTATCCATTTCATAGATATTTTGATCTACTGATTCTGGTGGCGTTAATTTATTTTTAATACCATCTAATCCAGCTTCAAGGATAGTAGCTAATGCTAAGTAAGGGTTAGCTGCTGGGTCTACTGAACGAATTTCAACACGAGTTGATAACCCGCGAGATACAGGTATTCTTACTAATGGTGAACGGTTTTGACCACTCCATGCAATATAACATGGTGCTTCGTAACCAGGCACTAAACGTTTGTATGAATTTACTAATGGGTTACATACTGCTGTAAATCCACGTGCATTTTTCAAGATACCAGCAATAAAGTGATAGGCATCATCCGTTAATTGCATTTCTCCATTTGGGTCGAAGAACGCATTTTCTTTACCTTTGAATAATGAAACGTTAAAGTGCATTCCGCTTCCGTTTACACCAAATAATGGTTTTGGCATGAATGTCGCATGCAAGTTATGTTTACGTGCAATTGTTTTTACAACTAGTTTGAATGTTTGAATGTTATCACATGCTGTTATAGCATCAGCATATTTAAAGTCGATTTCATGTTGACCAGGTGCTACTTCATGGTGACTTGCTTCAATGTCAAAGCCCATATCTTCTAATTCTAGAACGATATCACGACGACAGTTTTCACCTAAATCTGTAGGAGCTAAGTCGAAGTATCCACCATTATCATTTAATTCTAATGTTGGTTCTCCTTTTTCATCTAATTTGAATAAGAAAAATTCTGGTTCAGGTCCTAAGTTGAAATCTGTAAATCCTAACTCTTCCATCTCTTTTAATACACGTTTTAAGTTTGTACGTGGATCACCAGGGAATGGTTTGCCATCCGGATTGTAAATATCACAAATTAATCGTGCTACTTTACCTTTTCCTGCTGTCCAAGGGAAAATTACCCAAGTATCTAAGTCAGGACATAAATACATATCCGATTCTTCAATTCGCACGAATCCTTCAATTGAAGAACCGTCAAACATCATTTCATTGTTTAATACTTTTTCTAATTGTGCAATTGGTACTTCAACGTTTTTAATTGTACCTAAAATGTCAGTAAATTGTAATCTCAAATAACGTACGTTCTCTTCGTCAGCAAAACGAAAAATATCTTCTTTTGTAAAAGTTTGTTTAGCCATGTGATTATCCTCCAGTTTTTAATTAAAAAATCTTGATAAATCTCCACGGTTAAGTGGTCCCTCTGTTTTAGAAGTTCCTCTAATTACCCGCTCTCTCATCTTCAGTTCTTCATCAGAAAGGTCATTTTCTTCTTCCAAAAGAATTTGTTTAATGCCTTTCATATTAAATCCCTTTTCGATAAGATTTTTAATTTCCAGTAATCGTTCAAGGTCATTTAAAGAAAATAACCGTTGATTACCTTCAGTCCTTTTGGGCGAAACGAGCTCATTGCTTTCATAGTATCTGATTTGTCTAGCTGTTAGCTCTGTTAACTTGATTACGACACCAATCGGGAAAACGGCCATGTTTCTTCTGATTATGTCTCTTGACAGCACGACCGCCTCCTTTAGTAAGAACTTGTTATAAATTTAGCACATAAATTTTCAGAAAACAAATGAATGTCAGGAAACCTTACATCTTTTATAATTCAACAAGATTTTGCTTGATTAAATGCTGTACAGCACGCGTTATCGCAATTTTAACATGCTCATAAGTTAAGCCACCTTGAATGTATGCTTCATATGGTGGTCTTATTGGACCATCTGCTGTTAACTCTATTGAAGATCCTTGAATAAATGTACCTGCAGCCATGATGACATCATCTTCATAACCTGGCATATAGCTAGGCATCGGACTAAAATGAGCATTAATTGGAGATGCGTGTTGTATCGACTGACAAAATGCAATCATTTGTTCTTTTGTTTCAAAAGTAACAGATTGAATAATATCTGTGCGTTTATCTTGGTAATGTGGTGTCGTTGTCATATTTAATTTTTCTAACAAGCGAGAAGTAAATAAAGCGCCTTTCAAACTTTGACTGACAACATGCGGTGCTAAGAAGAACCCTTGGTACATTTCTGGCAAACTCCCTAAAGATGCGCCCGCTTCTTTACCAATTCCTGGTGCCGTTAATCTGTATGCACAACGTTCTATCAGGTCAGCTTTTCCTGATATATACCCGCCAATTTTAGCTAAACCACCTCCTGGATTTTTAATTAAAGAACCTGCTATTAAATCTGCACCTATTTCAATTGGTTCTTTATCTTCAACAAATTCTCCGTAACAATTATCCACAAATATAATTTTATCTGGATATACTTCTTTAATCGCTTTGATTGCTTGTTCAATTTGTTCAATTGTTAATGAAGGTCGTGAACTATAACCTTTTGATCTTTGTATCGCAATAACTTTAGTATTTTCATTAATATTTTCTAACACTGAATGAATATCTATTTTATTTTGTTTCAATGGTACTTCTCGATAAGCGATACCTTGTTCAATAAAACTTCCAATACCATTACCATTTATACCGATTACTTCTAATAACGTATCATAAGGTGTTCCTGTAATATATAATAATTCTTCCCCATATTTCAGTTGGCTGTTAAGCGCTAATGTTATTGCATGCGTTCCTGAAATAATTTGTGGTCTTACTAAACTGTCTTCAGCTTTAAATACTTTACTATAAACATCTTCTAAATGATCTCGACCTATATCATCGTATCCATAACCTGTTGTACCGATTAAGTCTGATTCAGTGATTTTCACTTCGTGAAATGCATCAAGTACATGTTCTTGAGCGATTAAAGCATTTTGTTCGATTTGATCAAAGTATGGTCTTAATTCTTTTTCTACATCAATAATTAATTCTTTTAATTTCTGTGCCATTTATTTACCTCTTATTTCTGTTTATAACCTTTTATGTGATATGTTTCTGTTTCTTCATCAAAATCCATTTTTTCAACTAAAGTATGTGTTTTTTGCCAATATAATTTGTCAGCATCACTTGATGATATATCCATTTCATAATAATCCATTGTCTCTTTAATCATATCGACTAATTTTTCTTTAAATATAGCTTTATCATTAGAATTTTTTGCTGAAACAAATATAGATTGTCCTGATATTGCCGAATGATTAGAAGGTGCTAAATCTTTTTTATTAAATACGACTAACACCGGAATATGGCCCATATCTAATTGATTGACTAAAGTCATAACCGTTTCATACTGTTCCATATAGTGTGGATGACTTGCATCTACAACATGAACGAGTAGTTGCGCATATTTCGCTTCTTCTAAAGTCGATTTAAATGCTGCAATCAATGTTGTAGGCAACTTCTGAATAAACCCAACTGTATCAGAAAGTATAACGTTAAACCCGTTATTTATCGTAATTGCACGAGATTTAGGATCTAAAGTCGCAAATAACAAATCTTGTTCAAATGTTTCATCATTTGATAACTGATTAAACCATGAAGATTTACCGGCATTTGTATAGCCAATTAATGCAACTTGGTAAGCTTGATTATGTTGACGTCGTTCTCTATATCGTGATCGATGAGAAACAATTGTCTCTAATTGATGTTTTATTTCATTCATTCTAGTACGAATATGTCTTCTATCTGTTTCTAATTTCGTTTCACCTGGACCTCTCGTACCAATACCGCCACCTAAACGAGATAAGCTTTTGCCGTGTCCAGATAATCTCGGCAATAAATAATCTAACTGTGCTAATTCAACTTGCAATTGACCTTCTCTACTTGAAGCTCTTTGAGCAAAAATCTCTAAAATCAATTGCGTGCGGTCTATAATTTTTGTATTAAATAATTCATCTAAATGTTTTGATTGCGCAGTTGTCAATTCATCATTTGCGATAACTGCATTCACTTTAATATCATTCAATTCGATATATTCAATGACTTCTTCTATTTTACCTTTACCAAAATAATATTGTTGATCAGGTCGTTCTCTTTTTTGAGTAAAGACTTCCATTACTTCTAGTTGACTTGTGACAGCAAGAGATTCCAATTCTTGAACTGTTGATTTGAATGTTGCTTCATCATCTTTTTTATCATGAATTGCTAACAGGATTACTTTTTCTATTTCATGTTTTGTTGACTTCATATCGTTTTTCATTTTATCACGCTCACTTTAAATATATTTTAACATATAAACATGCATGCAAATTGATATGACTTTGATAAATTTTTGATTATAATAGAATTAAGAAAAGGAGTGATGGCAATGTCAATTTATGACTTCGTTGTTGCAAAAACGAACGGTGAAGAATATTCATTATCTGAGTATAAAGGAAAAGCAATTTTAATAGTTAATACAGCAAGTGAATGTGGATTCACACCTCAATTTGAAGGTTTAGAGGCTTTATACCAAGATTATAAAGATCAAGATTTCGTGGTATTAGGATTTCCATGTAATCAATTTGGTAATCAAGAACCCGGTGACTCTTACGAAGCATACCAAAATTGTAAATTAAATTATGGTGTAACTTTCCCAATGCATGAAAAAATAAAAGTTAAAGGTTCTGAACAACATCCTTTATATGAATATCTCACTTCTGCTAAAAAAGGTATTTTAAATGGATCAATTAAATGGAACTTTACTAAGTTCTTAGTGAATAAAGACGGAGAAGTTGTGAATCGATTTTCTCCACAAAAAAATCCTGAACAATTAAGAAGTTCAATAGAAGCAGTATTATAGTGAGATTCACATAAATAAACGGCTAAGACATAATAATGTCCTAGCCGCTTATTATTTCAAATATAATTATTGTTCGCTATCTTGATTTACATCATCTTGAGCGTCTACGAAAGTTGAGATAGCATGTTTGTAAATTAGATGTTCTTTCCCGAGAATATCTAATAATACAACTTTGTCGTCAAAGTCGACAATTTTCCCTTTCATTTGAAATCCATTTAGTAAGAATACTGTAAGTTCAGTTCCTTCTGACTTGAATTTCTTAAGTAAAACTTCTTGAATATTTTCTTTCTCTGCCATATGACTTTCCCCTTCACTTGGATAATTGGATTACGTTGTCTGCGATTTCTGTTAAAGACTGTTTATCCCGTTGAAACCAAGTCACATTCATTTTATTTTTAAACCAAGTCATTTGACGTTTGGCATATCTTCTTGAATTTTGCTTGATTTGTTCTGTAGAGGTTTCTATGTCTATTTCTCCTTTTACTACTGGTACCAATTCTTTATATCCAATTGCTTGCATACTTTGAGAATTTTGATATCCTTTCTCAACAAGATTAGACACTTCTCTTAATAATCCTCGCTCCAACATCATGTCAACGCGCATATTAATTCTTTGATATAATGTTTCGCGCGACATTTCTATCCCAATTAATATTGTACTATATTTTCCAGTAAATGTCTGGCTTTTCTTTCTTTCACTTAAAGTTTTTTTCGTATTTAAGTAATATTCAATTGCTCGTTCCACTCTTTTTCGGTTGTTTGGATGCACTGATGACGCGGTTTTCGGGTCAATCTCATGTAAATAATTGTGCAATTCAATATTTGATAATTTAGATAATTTATTTAATTTATTTTTTGTTATTTCCATTTTTTCAGAACTAATTATCTCTTCTTCAAGGTTATAATCATATAAAACCGACTGTACATATAAACCTGTACCACCGACAAGTATTGGCAATTTTCCTCTATCATGAATATCTTTAACAATTCTTTCGAAGTCTTGTTTAAATTGATATACTGAATAAGGTTCATCTGGTTCATAAACATCTATTAAATGATGAACAACGCCCTCTTTTTCTTCTTCAGTTACTTTTGCTGTTCCAATATCTAAACCTCTATAAATTTGAAAGGCATCACCATTAATAACTTCACCGTTTAAAGATTTGGCTAATTTAATGCTTAATTCTGTTTTACCTACTGCAGTAGGACCTACTATTGCAATTAATGGTTTTTCATTCATTGGATATTTCCTCTTTTTCTAATTGTTTAATTTGTATCGTCAACCAATTATATAAATGTTCATACACTGCATAACGGTTTGTCTCAAATAACACTTCGTGACGTTTATTCTTATATAATTGTACTGTGACATGTTTGACTCCAGAACGTTTATAAATAGAAGCTAATTGTTTAATGCCGTTACCAAATCCACCAAAGTGATCTTCTTTACCTGACACTAATAGGATAGGCATATTTATATTTTGTTTTTTTATATAACTGATTTTCTTAGTTTGTACAGCTGCTTTAACTGTTTCTAGTAGTACTTTATGAGAAATTGGAAATCCTGAATACATATCTTTTTCATATTGTTCACGATTTTCATCACTTTGACTTAACCATTTATGATCTTTATTTAAATCTTTATGTTGTCTATTCATTGTCTTAAAAGCAATATTATTAATAAACTTTGATTTTGTGCGACTTCCTAAAAATAAATTCACAAACTTTAATGCATATAAATTTAAATTACCTTGAATTTTAGGATAAACAACCGTCCCAGATAGTATCAAAGCATCTACATCATTAGGATAGTCATGAACATATTGCCTCGCTACTAGCGAACCCATAGAATGTCCAAGTAATATAAATGGCAATTCTGGATTCAGTTCGTTTTTAAACGTATCCCTTACTTCTTTAACGTCGTCGACTAAATCTTGTAATGCATTAAAATGACCTCTTGAAGAAGCTTCTATGTCCATACCATGACCTCTGTGGTTATGACGTAAAACATGATAACCTCTTTTACATAAATATTCTGCTACTGCATCATATCTATCTTTATGTTCAGCCACACCATGCAGTATATGTATAATTCCAAACGGTTTTTCATCCGTTTTATCGATTGTAACTTCTAAAGTTTGTTCTGTAGATAATGTAATTCTATGATTAAATCGTCTCAAAGACATGCGCCTCCCTTATAAGACATTATAGCAAAATCTATAGCGCTTAAAAATATATTCACAAATCAATCATACAATATATAAAAAAACCTACCGACAAAAAATTGTCAGTAGGTATAAATAAATGATTTATAAATTATTTAACAATAGCTGGTTGATCATTTGGATTAACCGCTTCTTTAATAGCTTGTTCTAATTCATCTTTATAAACACGTTTAGTATCATTATCATAATTTAATACTTGAGCCATTACTTCAACAATTGCATCTTTATGATCTAATACATATTGAATATCAAAGTATAAACGTCCAGAACGACGTACTAAGAAGTCAGTTGGTTTATGAACCATTTCTTTTTGAATACTGTAAATAACTTCAGCATATACTTCGATTGGAAGATTAACATCTGCAACTTGTGTAGCATGTGCAATAGCAAATACTTCATCTACATTAGATCCGTATTTTCTAGCTAAATAACGTGCAGCATCTTCTGATAAGTTGTAGTTTTTAGCTTCTTTAACTTTGCTTTCAACGAATGATTCATAATTTTTACTACCACCAACGTTACCGCCAGAAATGTAAGTTTCTTTTGTACGACAAGGTTTGAATGATAATTTATATTCTTCTTTAAGGCGTTTACTTAATAAATCAACAATATCTTGAGCCATATGACGGTAACCTGTTAATTTACCACCAGCGATTGTAAGTAAGCCTGAATCGCCTTCCCAAATCTCATCTTTACGAGAAATTTCTGATGGATCTTTACCTTTTTCAAAGATTAATGGTCTAACACCAGCCCATGTTGATTCGATATCTTTATCTTCAACTTTAACAGTTGGGAACATATAGTGAATAGCATCTAATAAATATTGACGATCTTCTTCTGTAACTTTTGGAGAAGATTTATCATTATCATAAATTGTATCAGTAGTACCAACGTATGCTTTTCCATCTCTAGGAATCGCGAAGATCATTCTGCCATCATTTTCTGTATCAAAGTATACAGCTTGACCTAATGGGAATACGCTTTGGTCAATAACAATATGAACACCTTTAGTTAATCTAAGTTGTTTATTGTTTGTTGAATAGTCTTTACCACGTACTTCATCAACCCATGGACCTGCCGCGTTGATAACTCTTTTACCTTTAATTTCGAAAATTTCATTTTGTAATAAATCAGTTACTTCGATACCTGATACTTTTTTCTTTTTGTTGTATAAGAATTTATTTGATTTAGCATAGTTAATGATATCTGCACCAAACTCACGTGCGCGTTTCATAACTTCAATTGTTAAACGAGCATCATCTGTACGGTACTCAACATAGTAACCACCAGCTTTTAAACCGTCTTGTTTTACAAGTGGTTCTTTCTTAATTGTTTCTTCTCTGTTTAACATTGTACGACGTTCAGCTTTTTTGACACCTGCTAAGAAATCATAAACTTTCAAACCGATTGATGTTGTAAATGGACCCATGCTACCGCCTTTGTGTAAAGGTAATAACATCCATTCCGGTGTTGTTACGTGAGGACCATTTTCATAAACGATTGCTCTTTCTTTACCAGTTTCAGCAACTACGCCAACTTGGAATTGTTTTAAGTAACGTAAACCACCATGAACTAATTTCGTACTTCTAGAACTTGTACCTTGTGCAAAGTCTTGCATTTCAACTAATGCTACTTTCATACCACGTTGCGCTGCATCTAAAGCGATACCTGCACCAGTGATTCCTCCACCGATAACAACTACGTCATATTCAGTATTTTTAAGTTGATCTTTAACTTGATTACGATTTAATGCTGATAATTGTTGCATAACCATTTCCTCCTATAAAATGTAAAAAAATGAGAGACTTATCCCTACAAAAAATGTACGAACAAAGCCTCTCATGTCTCTACGAAATATTAACTTAACTATATGATAACACAACTTAATCTAATTTAAAAGCTTGAGTGGCTTTTACTGCAGTTTTCCAACCTTTATAAAGTTTTTCACGTTCTTCTTCTTCAAGTTCAGGTTTGAATTCTGTTTCTAATTTCCAACGTTGTTTTATCTCATCTTTAGATTTCCAGAAACCTACTGCTAATCCAGCTAAGTATGCTGCACCTAATGCAGTTGTTTCATTTACTTCCGGTCTTTCTACTGGCGTATTTACAATATCAGCTTGGAATTGCATTAAGAAATTATTCTTAACAGCGCCGCCATCAACTCTTAATGTTTCAACATTAATACCAGAATCTTTTTCCATTGCTTCTAACACATCTCTAGTTTGGTAACATAATGATTCTAAAGTTGCTCTAATGAAATGTTCTTTTTCAGTACCACGTGTTAAGCCGAAGATTGCACCTCTAGCATCTGCATCCCAATAAGGTGTACCTAAACCAACAAACGCTGGTACGACGTATACGCCTTCTGTAGATTTAACACGATTAGCATAATCTTCTGAAGCTGGTGCTGATTTGATCATTCTTAATCCATCTCTTAACCATTGAATAGCAGATCCTGATACGAAAATACTACCTTCAAGTGCGTAGTTTACTTTTCCATCTAGACCATAAGCTAATGTTGTTAATAAACCACTTTCAGATTTTACAGCTTTTTCACCAGTGTTCATTAACATAAATCCACCAGTACCGTATGTGTTCTTAACTTCTCCACTTTCAAAGCATGCTTGTCCAAATAATGCAGCTTGTTGGTCACCTGCTACACCAGCGATTGCTATTTTCTCACCGAAGAAGTGATGCTCTTGAGTATAACCATATACTTCACTAGAAGGTTTAACTTCTGGCAACATAGAAGCTGGTACATCAAGATATTCTAATAATTCTTCGTCCCATTTTAAGTCATAAATGTTATACATTAATGTTCTACTTGCGTTTGAGTAATCTGTAACATGAACGTCACCTGTAAATTTCCAGATTAACCATGTATCAATTGTTCCGAATAATAAATCGCCTTTTTCAGCTTTTTCTCTAGCACCTTCAACATTATCAAGAATCCATTTTACTTTTGTACCTGAGAAATATGGATCTAATAATAGACCTGTTTTTTCTTTGAAAATTGGTTCTAAATCTTTAGATTTTAATTCTGTACAAATGTCTTGAGTTTGTCGAGATTGCCAAACAATTGCATGATAAACTGGACGTCCTGTGTTTTTATCCCATACAACTGCAGTTTCCCTTTGGTTTGTAATACCAATACCTTCGATTTGCTTTGGACTAATGTTATTTTCATTAAGTACACTTGAAATAACTGCTAATACTGATGTCCAAATTTCATTAGCATCATGCTCAACCCAACCGCCTTTAGGGAAGTATTGTTTAAATTCTCTTTGACTCACAAATTTGATAGTACCTTCTTTATCAAAAAGTATTGCTCTTGAACTTGTTGTACCTTGGTCAATTGATAAAATGTATTTTTCCATATTAAACACTCCTATAAATTTGTATATTACAGAATTTCTGAAACTTCGTCTTTAAGTATTGATTTATTTAAGAAAATACCAGACAATACGACAATCACAGTAAAGATGATTGAGAAAATAACGAATCCGTTTACAACCCCGTTAAAGAAAATGTTAAATAATGCAGCACCTAACATACCGCCTGAAATAGGCCCTAATAGTGGTACAATCGCATATTTCCAATTTGAACTTCCTTTACCCGGAATTGGTAATAACATATGCATGATACGTGGCCCGATATCACGAGCTGGGTTAATGGCATAACCTGTCGCACCACCTAAACTTAAACCAATTGCTACAATTAATAAACCAACAATTAATGGGTTTAAGCCATCAGTAAATTTATTTGTTCCTATAAATAATAATCCCATAACTAAGATCATAGTTCCAATAATCTCACTCATAAAGTTTGCTACATAGTTTGGATAAGATGGACCAGTAGAAAATACACCTAATTTAGCACCTTGATCTTCAGTTTTTTTCCAATGTGGTAAATAAGTAGCCCATACTAAAGCAGCACCAATCATAGCACCAAGCATTTGTGCCACAATAAATGGAACAACTTTAGACCATGGGAATGATCCATCAATTGCAAAGCCTAGTGTAACAGCTGGGTTTAAATGCGCCCCGGATACATTTCCAACTGCATAAACGCCAAGCATAACAGCTAGTCCCCAACCTAATGATATAACAATCCAATCTGCACCTTTACCAAGTGTACCTTTTAGATTGACGTTAGCACACACACCACCACCAAACAATATTAAGATGGCTGTACCGATTAATTCTCCTAAAAATTCACTCATATTAAACACCCTCCTAAATAAAATATGCTAATACATAAAAAGCCCCCTACGTTGAACTACACATAATATTTATATAGTAATTTATACAAATTTAACGCATAGTTTCTTTTCGTAGAGGGTCTCATTTACTCATCTCATATATTAACTTAATTAGAAGTATAATACTTTATGAAAACGTTGTCAAATAGATTTACCAAATTGTAATATCACTAGACGTAACATATTGTGCACCGCTTTCAATTGCTAAATCAATTTCTTCTTTAGTATTAATTAAACCGCCCGCAATAATTCGCTTACCTGTTTTATCACTGATTTCTTTGATTACTTTAGTAGCAACACCTGGCAGAACCTCTACTAGATCAGGGTCTGATTGTTTAATAAGTTCAATACTTCTACTTAACGCAGTGCTATCAAGAATAAATACACGTAATATGGTTAACGTATTTAATTTTTTTGCACGCTTAATAATTTTTGATTTCGTTGATATGATGCCATGTGGTTTATATTGTTGTATAACATATTCAACAGCTGCTTCATCATTTGATAAACCTTTTATTAAATCAATATGAAGCATCACTTCTTTTTGATGCTTTTTCATTTGCTCTAAAATACCTTGCAAATGTCCGATATGTGTATCTAATAAAACGCATCTCTCGTAATCCATCTTAAAGAATTTTTCCATATCTTTCATAGAGCGAATAGCTGGTAATATATGATTATTCATTTTATCCTCCTACATAACGCGTTTAAATAATTTCTCTAATTCATACGTCGTTAATTCAATAATAATTGGTCTTCCGTGCGGACAAGTAAATGGGTCGGTTGTTTCTCGTAACTCATCTATCAAATGACTCATTTCATGGTTTCTTAAATAATGATTAGCTTTAATAGATTTCTTACAACTCATCATAATTGCTGCATCTTCTCTTAATTTTTTAATATCAACTTTTTCATGATTTAACACGTAATCGATCATATCTTTTATAATTTCTTCTGCATCAACATTAGGTAACCAAACCGGATATTCACTGACCATATAATCATGATGACCAATTGGTTCTAAAAATACGCCCGCTTCAGCAAGTGATTGTAAATGCTTTTCAATAATCATGTGCTCGTCTTTAGAAAAATTAAATGTTAATGGCAACAATAAACTTTGTGTTTCATTTGTGACTTCACCAATTTTTTCTTTGAAAAATTCATATTTAATTCGTTCTTGCGCTGCATGTTGATCAATCATAAACATGCCCGTATCATTTTGTGCCACAATATATGTTCCGTGAACTTGACCTACAACTTCCATATACGGTACACGTGGCCCTTCAGATACTTGCTCTTCTTCAATTGGTGTTTGATATGGTGTATCAACATGTTCTACTGTATCTTGAACTTCATAATTTTCTTCATTATTCTCTACCTGCTCGGGTTCATCATGTGGAACTTCTATATCTCTATTAGCTTCTTGACTGATAGTATCTTCTTGAATAACCGAATGATGTTCAGTTTTATCTTTAAATTGCCAAGAAGATGAAGGTTCTCTACTAGTAGAGTCATTTGTTTTTTCAGTTTCTTCGACACTTTCAGTTTTATCAGATATGTGCTGATATTGAGTTGTATTTTGATTTCTTTTGGCTTCAAAATCTATTCTTTGTTGCTCAAAAATTTCTTTTTGTGATTTTTTAGGTTTTTGCTTTTCTAAAGATGTATCTGGAATTAATGACATACCTCTAAATGCTTCTTTAATTTTTTGATTAATCAAATCATAAAGTAGTTGTTCTTTAGAAAGTCTTACTTCTAGTTTCGTCGGGTGAACGTTAACATCTACTAAAATCGGATCCATTTCAATATTTAAATAAACGATTGGATACCTGCCAATTGGTAATAGTGTATGATAACCTTCTATAATCGCTTTGTTAAGTACAAAATTCTTAATATATCGACCATTTATAAATATAGAAATATAATGTCTATTACTTCTCGTGTGCTCAGGTTTACAAATAAAACCATTTACGACGTAATCATCTGTTTCTCCATTAATTGGTACAAGGTCTTTCGCAATTTTCATGCCATAAATTTCAGCCATTACTTCATTTGTTCTACCTGAACCATTTGTTGAAATAACTGTTTTATCATCTGATACGAGATTAAATGCGATATTTGGATGACTCATTGCCATTCTGTTCACTATATCCGTTATTTTACCCAGTTCAGTATACAAACTTTTAACATATTTTAATCTTGCTGGCGTATTATAGAATAAATCTTTAACAAGAATATCTGTACCTTTTTTAGCTTTAGCAGGTTGTTTTTTTGTAATTTCACCATTTTCAACGCGTACTTCATGACCAAGCATACCATCTGTACAAGTCTTCATCGTCACTCTACTCACTGATGAAATACTCGCCAAAGCTTCTCCTCTAAAACCAAGCGTACGAATATGAAACAAATCATAATCGTTATTAATTTTACTTGTCGCATGTCTACCAAAAGCTTTGGATATATCGTCTGCTTCAATGCCTGTTCCATTATCTACGACTCTAATAGATTGAATACCTGATTCTTTAATCGTAATATCAATTTGAGTAGCTTGAGCATCAATTGCATTTTCCAACAATTCTTTCACAACAGAAGCTGGTCTTTCTACCACTTCACCTGCAGCTATTTTGTTGGCTAAAGATAATTCGAGCTCTTTAATTTTTCCCAATGCACTCACACTTTCTATTTAAGTTGTTTTTGTAATTCATGCAGTTTTGATAATGCTTCAATAGGTGTTATGTTCATTAAATCAATTGATTTCAGTTTCTTTTCAATTTCAGATTGCCCTTGTTCTTCAAATAATTGGAATGACGGTTGTTCATACTTATCTGCTTCTTTTTCTACTTTAGTATGAGATTCAAGTTCTTGCAAAATAGTATGTGCTCTTTCAATTATTTCATCAGGTAAATCTGTTAATTTCGCTACATGAATACCATAACTTTGATCAACCGCGCCTTCTTTTACTTTATGCAAGAAAATCAATTCTCCTTGGTACTCCTGTGCAGCAACGTGAATATTTTTAAGTCCAGATAATGTTTCATCTAAATGTGTTAACTCATGATAATGTGTAGAGAATAATGTTTTTGCTTTTGTATAATGATGTACATATTCAATCATAGACTGTGCAAGTGCTAGACCATCAAATGTTGATGTACCTCTTCCGATTTCATCAAATATAATTAAGCTATCTTCAGTTGCACCAACCATAGCTTTTTCAGCTTCTAACATTTCGACCATAAATGTACTTTTACCTGATACTAAATCATCTGCAGCACCAATTCTCGTAAAGATTTGATCAAATATTGGCAATTGCGCATAATCTGCAGGCACGTATGCCCCCATTTGAGCCATAATACTAATAATAGCTATTTGACGCATATACGTACTCTTACCAGACATATTTGGTCCTGTTATTAAATAAATAAAGCCCTCTTTATCTAAATAACAGTCATTTGGGACATAATCATTATGATCCATTACGCGCTCAACAACAGGATGTCGCGATGATTTAAGTGATAATGTTTTATCTTCACTAAAAATTGGACGTGTATAATGATATTTTTGAGCAATTTCGGCAAAGCTTTGTAAACAGTCTATTTCTGATAGTAATTTAGCTTGTGCTTGTAACTTTTCAGTATAAGCTTTCACTTCTTGTCTTAAATCCAGGAATAGTTGATATTCTAGTTCGATTGCTTTATCTTCTGCACCTAAAATGATAGATTCTTTTTCTTTCAATTCTTCAGTAATAAATCGTTCAGCATTTGATAATGTTTGCTTACGTTGATATCCTAAAGCATCCGTGTCTATATGATTTAAATTAGCTTTTGTAATTTCAATATAATACCCAAAAACTTTGTTAAAGCTTACCTTTAATGATTTAACACCTGTTCGTTCACGTTCTTTTAATTGTAATTCTGCAATCCATTGTTTACCATTTGTTGAAGCTTCTTTATATTGATCTAGTGTTTCGTTATAGCCCTTTTTAAATATGCCACCTTCTTTAACAGATATCGGTGGATCTTCTACTAAACTTTCATCTAATAATCGTTCTAAACCATTTAATGGCTCTAAATCTTTAAATCGATCTATAGACTTTGAGTCTAATCTTTCAATAATTTCTTTAACATATGGAATTTGCTTTATTGAATAATTCAACTGTACTAAATCTTTAGCATTCACATTGCCATAGCTAACTCTTCCGACTAATCTTTCAATATCATATACCATATTTAAATAGCTTCGAAGTTCATCACGCTCAATAAACCCATTCACTAATTGTTCAACAGCATCTAATCTTTGTTCGATATCTCTTTGATTAATAAGTGGTCTATCTATCCATTGCTTTAATCTTCTTGCGCCCATAGGTGTCTTCGTATCATCCATCAACCATAATAATGTACCTTTCTTAGATTTAAGTCTGATACTTTCTGTTAATTCAAGATTTCGTTTCGCATAAAAGTCCATTTTCATATAATCTAAAGCTCTATATACGACAACTTCTTCTAAATGTGGCATATCGCGTTTACCGTTATCATGAATATAATTTAATAAATAATTTAATGACCTTTTTTGATCGTGAGATGTGCCTGTGACAACTTCATAGTCTCGTTCTTCATAGCTATCAATAACTGTGATGGTTTCAGTTATGAGTTGAATTTGTTTATATAAATTATCTGGTAACACTTTATTAACAATAATTTCATTAGGGTGAATCGTTGTAATTTCATTAATTAAAGTTGTTTCATCTACAAATGATGTTACTTTTAATTCTCCTGTTGTGACATCACAGTAACTTAAATGAAACTCTCCGTCTTCTTTTATAAATCCTAATATATAATTATTTGTTTTTTCGTCCATACCTTTTTGATCCATAACCGTACCTGGCGTTATGACTTGCACTACTTCTCTACGAACCATTCCTTTAGTTTGTGTCGGATCTTCCATTTGTTCACAAATCGCGACTTTATAACCTTTTGAAATAAGTTTTTCGATATATCCAGAAGCAGAATGATACGGTACCCCACACATTGGAATTGGATCTTTCTTAGCATCTCTTCTTGTCAGTGTTATTTCTAATACTCTTGATGCTTCAATTGCATCATCGTAGAACATTTCATAAAAATCACCTAATCTGAAAAATAATAATGTATCTTGATATTGAGATTTTATCTTTAAATATTGAGCCATCATCGGCGTTGGTTTAGACATCTTTATTCACGTTCCTTTTTTTAACTTTCGATTTATCTATTTTATCAAAATTTCTACTATTAAACGAGTATGTTTATTTATTAAAAAAAGAGCGTGATATAGCAATATTTGCTTCACGCCCTTTAATTCATGATATAACTTTAAGTATCATTTTTTAATTTCTTTAATATGCCTCTTTTTTCAAAAGCTTTTAATAATATATAACTCGCGATAGCGCCTATTAGACTACTAAAGAAAAATGATAAAAATAACGGCCAAAATGCAATTTTCCCTAATCCTAGTAACCAACCTAACGGAATACAAACGAAGCTACCTATCATACCAGTGCCTAGGACTTCTCCTAAAGATGCAATTGATAATTGTTTACGATATTTATAGAGTAAACTTGCTAATAATACGCCTATCATACTGCCTGGAAAAGCAAAAATCGTGCCTAAACCTAATAAGTTTCTAATAAACGAAGATAACAAAGCTTGTGCTAAGCCATACCATGGTCCAAGAAATACAGCTGATATGACATTAATGAAATGTTGCATTGGTAATGCTTTTATTGGGCCTATAGGTATTGTAATAAAAGTACTAAACACAACATTTATCGTTGTTAATATTGCAGTTAAAGTCATTAATTTTGTCTTCTTCATTATATTTCCTCCAAATAAAAAATCATTAGTCTACGTATTGGCAGACTAATGATTAAAAGCATATATAATCTTTAGTTGCACAATCTCTACGCCAGTATTACCTGGATCAAATCTACACGTATCTTCTCAGCCTTTTTAGGCACCGTGTGTGCAATATATTATATCTTAATTTGAACAGCTACTTGTATTTGGTGCATTTCTAACTGCTGCACCTGTTTCACCAGTAAGTTGATTACCACCTGTTGATTCAATAATTTCATTTGTAACTGTATGGCTAATTGAATGAGATACCATTTGTAAAAGTTCATTAACTTCAACTTGCGCTTCTTTAAATTCACTTACAATTGGCATTTCATCTAATTCTTTTTCAATGTTTTTTATTTTTTCTTCAACCATAGCTAAAGCTTTATCTTTACCATAGTTTTGGAAATTAACTGCTTGTTTTTGTAAAGATTTCAAGCTTGCCATTTTTTCTCTGACTGTTTGATTCTCATGAATTTGCGCTTCTGCACGTTTAAAGAAATCTACTTCTTCTGTTTCTGACATCATTTTTCCGAGTTTACGCGCTTGTTCCAAAATATCATCTTTTGTATACATTTAATGTACCACCTTTTCTTTAGATACAACATCTATAAATTCACCATTTAATGAATATTGTTTTGCTTCAGTAATTTTTACTTTTACGATTTTGCCGATTACATCTTTTGGTGCTTTAAAATTAACTAATTTATTCTTTTCAGTATAGCCTGCTAGTACTGCTTCATCTCTCTTACTTGAACCTTCGCATAAAACAAATACTTCTTGTCCTTCATATGGTTTCAATGATTCTGCAGCATATTCGCCAACTACTTTATTTAATCTTTGAAGTCTTGCTTTTTTCTCTTTATCAGGCACATTATCTTTCATCTTAGCTGCTGGCGTACCTTCTCTCGGAGAATATACATACGTGTAAGCATGTTCGAAACCAACTTCATGATACAACTTTATTGTTTCTAAAAATTGTTCTTCTGTTTCATTAGGATAGCCAACAATGATATCCGTTGTCAATGCTACACCTGGAATTGCTGCTTTTATTTTTTGAACTAATTCTAAATAGCTTTCACGTGTATATTTTCTACCCATAATTTTTAACACTTGGTTATTACCAGACTGTACTGGTAAATGTATATGAGGTACGATATTACCACCATTAGCAATCACTTCAA
The DNA here is from genome assembly GCF_002901825.1 of Mammaliicoccus sciuri. Classification (GTDB taxonomy): domain Bacteria; phylum Bacillota; class Bacilli; order Staphylococcales; family Staphylococcaceae; genus Mammaliicoccus; species Mammaliicoccus sciuri. The sequence continues at coordinate 162,714 of NZ_PPQD01000030.1, forward strand.
TTAAACGATCATTAAAGTCCCAAGGGTGACTTGTCGTAAAACGTACGCGCGGTATATCGATTTTAGTGATGTCATTTAACAAATCGCCTAAACCATAATTTAAACCGTCAATATCTTTACCGTATGCATTTACATTTTGACCTAATAAACATATTTCTTGGTAGCCTTGTCTTGCTAAATCTCTTACTTCAGCAATAATTTCTTCAGGCATACGACTTCTCTCTTTACCACGTGTGAACGGTACAATACAATACGTACAGAATTTGTCACAACCGTACATAATATTTACCCACGCTTTAATTCTACCATTTCTTACTTTAGGTAGATTTTCGATGACGTCGCCTTCTTTTGACCATACTTCAACAACCATCGCTTTAGACATATATGCTTCTTCTAAAATTTCAGGCAATCTATGGATGTTATGCGTACCGAAAATCATATCAACATTCTGGTATGATTTAAGAATCTTATTAACGACAGATTCCTCTTGTGACATACATCCACATACACCAATTAAACAATCTGGTCGCGCTTGTTTAAGATGCTTTAAATTCCCAATTTCACTAAACACTTTATTTTCAGCATTCTCTCTTATTGCACATGTATTAAGTAATATCACATCTGCATCTTCTACTGAGTTAGTCGGTCCAAAACCTAACGCCTGTAAGATACCAGCCATTACTTCTGTATCATGTTCATTCATTTGGCAACCATATGTTCTAATATAGAATTTACGACCTTTCCCCATACCTCTATGTCGTTCGTCTATTTTAAAATCATCATGATATTCAATTTGTGATTTCCCTCTTTGTTTAGCGTCCTTTAAATTTGGAGGTTGATAAACATGTTCGAAGTACTTGCTATAATCCTTCTCTAAATTAGGTTCTGTCTTCGCTGTAGCCCCATGTTTTCTTTGCTCTTCATTCAATTTCAAAACCCTTTCTGCCCATATATTTATACCTATATATTATATTAGAGTTCAACATAAAGTGCAAAAATGTTCCGACATTTTTGCACTTTCATTTCATGTAGTCATTATTTAATTTTAAAGATGATTAATCCAAAATCTTCTCGTATTTTCTTGTTCATCTGATTTATAGGGTTCATCTTCTACACCATTATTATTTATAATGACTTTCGCACTTGCATCATTCGATTCATCACAAGTTACAAGAACAGAATTTACACCCTCATTATTCAAATTCTTAACTGCATAATTTAACAACTTTGTCGCGTAACCTTTACCACGTTCGCTTTTTCTAACACCGTAACCAACATGACCACCCTTTTTATTTAAATAGTCATTTAAGGCATACCTAATATTTACAGCGCCAACAATTTTGTCATCGTCAATGAGTACATATGTTTTTGCTTTTACAAAGTTTGCGTCAACTGGGTCTTTTGCTTCTTCTAACATGATCAACATCTTGTCAAATCCACCATGTTGACGGACATCAGTCGCCCATGGAACAACCGGTTCTTCGTTTTCATACCATTCATTTATATATTCTGTGAATAACGATTCAATATCTTTATCTAATTCTCTAAATTCCATAAACGTATCCCCTTTTAGTTTAATTCTTTTATTTGTTCATCATCATTTGTATTTAACATGTGATAATAAATACCTTGTTGTTCAATTAATGCATCTTGTGAGCCAGATTCAATCAATTCACCGTGGGATAATACAAAGACTAAGTCTGCTTTTTTAACTGTATTTAAACGGTGCGCAATAATAACACTCGTTCTACCTTGCATTAATGTATCCAACGCTTCTTGAATTTTAATTTCGGTTACTGTGTCGATACTACTTGTTGCTTCATCCAATAAAAGTATTTTAGGATCTTGAAGTAAACATCTTGCGATAGAAATAAGTTGTTTTTCACCTTGAGATAATGAACCAGATTCACCTTTCAACACTGTATCATAACCATTTTCTAAAGCTTCTATAAAGTCATGTGCATTTGCTTTTTTAGCAGCTTCTACAACTTCTTCATATGTAGCATTTGGCGTTCCATACATTATATTGTCTTTAATCGTTCCATCAAATAAATAGGAGTCTTGTAACACAACACCAATAGAACTTCTTAAAGATTCACGTGTTATTTTGTTAATTGGTATGCCATCTATTAGAATACGTCCTTTATTCACTTCATAATAATGTAGAATAAGTTGCACGATTGTCGTTTTACCTGCACCAGTGGCACCAACTAATGCAACAGATTCACCGTTATGAATTTTAAAGGATAAATCTTTTATAGTCGGTATTTTTTGGTTAGGATCATATTTGAATTCAACATGTTCAAATTCAATTTCACCGTTAATATTTTGATAATCTTGCGCCTCTTTATCATCTTTTTCACCCGGCTCATCCATAATATCAAAGACACGTTCAGCACCTGCAATTGCAGATAATACTGTATTAAATTGGTTTGCTAAATCAGATAACGGTCTTGTAAATTGTCTCGCATATTCTGCGAAAATCACAATCACCCCTACTGTAACACCAGCAGTTTGATTAAGTGCTAATATACCACCAATGCCTGCTACAATTGCAAAGCTTAAATTATTTAAATAGTTCATTACTTTTGGTATTAAACCACCAAATGTGATAGACCAAAAACTATATTCTCTCACGTCTTTAGCTTTTTCATTGAATGTATCTATAACATGTTTTTCTTGAGAAAAAGCTTTAACAACTGTTTGTCCATTTACAATTTCCTCGATATATCCATTCATAATACCAAACTGCTTTTGGCGTAAAGCATATAACACACTTGTTCGTGCTGTAATCCATCTTAAACTTATAAACATGATTGGAATAATAATTATCGTCAATAGTGTGAGTAAAGGACTCAAATAAAGCATGATTGAAAGTGTACCAATGAGTGTAACGACACTAGAAGTAAACTGTATAAATGATGAATTTAATACTTGAGATACATTTTCAATATCATTTTGCATTCGACTCATCAGTTCACCATGTTGCTTTTTATCATAATAAGCGACAGGCAAAGTTTGAAAATGTTCAAAAAGTTGATTTCTTAATAAATATACCGTGCGCTGGGCAATACTGACCATCATAAATGATCCTATATATGATGTAACTGAAAGCATTATATATACAATAGCAAGCAGTAAAATATATTGAGGTAGTCCATTTAATTCTTTCGGTATAATTTTCGTATCAATGATATGCCCGATTAAAAACGGTCCAACTAAACTTAATATGGATGAACATATAATCATTAGAATCACGACAATTAATTGAATTCGTTTTTCGTCTATTAATTTCCATATATTTAATAATGTACCTTTCGTATCTCTTGCTCTTTTTTTCTTTTTAGTTGGATGTTGAGTACGTTTTTTATCTTCAAATACTGATTTATGACCATAAGGGTTTCTTAGACTCATGATGAACTCACCGCGCTTTCTTGACTACTTGCAATTTCTTTATACAATGGTGATGTTTCTAATAGTGTTTCATGTGTCCCAATCGCTTCAATTCGTCCATCGACTAGTAACATAATTCGATCTGCTGTTTGAGCAGTTGAAATTTTTTGTGTCACAATTAATTTAGTCGTTTCTTCATCTTCTAATGCATCCCATAAAGCAGATTCTGTCTTAATATCTAATGCTGATGTTGAATCATCTAAAATTAATAAACCTGGTTTCCTAACAAGTGCTCTAGCAATAGACAATCTTTGCTTTTGACCGCCTGATAACGTCACACCTTGTTGGCCAATCATCGTATCATATTGATGATCAAAACGTTCGATAGATTGATGTATTTGGGCTTTTTCTGAAGATAATTCTAACATTTCACTTTCAGCTGATGGATCTCCAAATTGTAAATTCTCATAAATTGTTCCTGAAAATAACAATGCTTTTTGAGGTACGTATCCAATTGCATCTCTTAAAGATTCAATTTCCCAATCGTTTACGTTTTTATTGTTAAGCAATATTTCTCCTGATGTCGCTTTATACATTTTAGGTATCAAACTGAGTAATGTAGATTTACCAGAACCAGTTGACCCCATAATGGCAAAAGTTTCTCTCGGTTTCACTTCAAATGATATATGTTCTAAAACAGGCTTATGACTATTTGGATACGTGAAAGAAACATCTTTAAATTGAATAGGATATGCATAATTGAGCTTATGTTCAATTTCATTATTAAACACTTTTTCATCTGATGGCGTAATTAATACTTCTTCAATTCGTTCACTTGATGCTTTCATTCTACTGAGTGTCATGATTAAGAAAGCAAGCATCCCAAATCCACCTTGCATTCTCATACCATAATTTAATATCGCAACTAATTTACCAACTTCTAAAGTAGAATGATCAACCATATCTGAACCAAACCATACAACAGCTAATATACTGCCATTTATAATCAATAATAATGAAGGATTGATAAATTCCATGAGGCGTAATGCGTATGTATAATTGCTTCTAATATCTTTGATTTTTTCATTAAATTGATTGATTTCTTGTTTGCTCGTTTGGCTCGCTTTGATTAATCTAACCGCTTCTAAATTCTGTTGGAAAAATCTATTCATTTCATCAAATTTTCTTTGAATTTTTGTGAATAGTTTAGATCCTTTTCGAGCAATTACAAATATAATAATAAAAATAATCGGAGAACCTATTACTAAATAAATCGCTAATTTCGGTTCGACTGCAAAACTTAAAATAATGCTCCCAATAATCATTAAAGGTGCTCGTAACATGATTCTAATTGACATATATACTGCTTGATCACAATTGGTTACATCACTTGTTAACCTCGTAATTAAACTTGAAGTCTTAAACCTCTCTAATGTTGCTAAAGAAAAAGACTGGATTTTCTTAAATTGTTCAGTTCTTAAATCATAAGCAAATGCTTGAGATATATGCCCCGCAACAAAACTATTCCATATTCCTGATAAAAGGGCTACTAATCCTGTTACTAGCATAATAACTAAGTACAAATATACGTGATTCAAATCATTCTTTAAAATTCCGTTATCAATGATTTCTGATATAAAAATGGGCTGAATAAGTTCAACCGCTAATTCTACTAACATTAATATTAAACCGAGTATAAACAACCATTTATACGGCCTAATAAATTTAAGTACTGTTTTCAATTTACATATCCCCTTTAATATATTTTTCTATAACATTCTCCTTTTCTTATATCTTATTATTTTGAAATTATGATTTATACTTATCCGTTAATGTATCCATTGTTATACCTTCAGGCACATGATAGAACTTAATCTGAGAAATAATGCTGTCACATTCAAGTTCAACCATACGTTCATTTATTTGTTCAATAAGAATAAGACATGCATTTAAATCTCCTTCTATCGTTGTTTCTAAAGGATGTACTTCATATTTAAGACCCGATTGATCGATGATACTAATTGCCTCATCAACTAGAGGAATAACACCTGTCTGTTGATGTTCTGGAATAATTTGAATACTCATTAATGTATTTGTCATTTCGAATCCCCCTTTTCTATGTATAAAAGCTCATAGATAAATCTATGAGCTTAAAGTGGTATTATTATATAATTATTTAAACTGAGAAACAAGTTCATCAAATTGATTTTGTTCAAGTTTAAGAGACTTTTTAACAAGTGGTTGTTCATCAAACTGTTCAATTTGTGATTCATATGATGGTGTATCTTTATCTTGATAAATAATTCCTGTAATCATTGATTCAGTATCTAATACAGTTTGCATTGCTTGAGATTTGTTTGTATTATCATAACCTTCAATATCTGCAAGTTTTGTTAAATTTTCTTTAAACCAGTCATACGTATTAATTTTATTATACGTTACACATGGTGAAAATACATTTACAAATGAAAATCCTTTATGATTAATCGCTTCTTCAATAATACTTGTTAATTCTTTAATATCACTAGAGAAACTTTGAGCAACAAATGTTGCACCAGATGATATCGCCAATTCTAAAGGTGCAATATTTTGTTCGATGTTACCTTTTGGAGTTGATTTCGTTACAAATCCTTTAGCAGAACTTGGTGATGTTTGTCCTTTTGTTAAACCATAAATTTGGTTATCCATAACGATATAAGTCATATCCATATTTCTTCTTAATGCATGAACAGTATGGCCCATACCAATCGCAAATCCATCACCGTCACCACCTGAAGCGATAACAGTTAAATCTTTATTAGCCATTTTAACACCTTGTGCTAATGGTAAAGAACGTCCATGTATAGAATGAACGCCATATGAATTTACATAACCGCTTAAACGTCCTGAACATCCAATCCCTGTAATAATGGCAACTTCTTCTGGCTCTAGTCCAACATTAGCTGCTGCTTTTTGAATTGCAGCTTGTACTGAGAAATCTCCACAACCTGGACACCAGTTTGGTTTAACATTATTTCTAAAATCTTTAAATGTTGCCAATTAAATCAACTCCTTCATATTACTTACGATTTCTAAAGCTTTATCTTCTATTTCATGTGGTAAGAACGGCGTACCGTCATATTTAGTTTGGTTAATAATTTTATTTTGATGATTAATATTCATCTTAATAATATTAGATAGTTGTCCTTGATAGTTATGCTCAGCTACAACAACTTTTTTAGCTTTATTAAATGCTTCTTGCACAACATCTGAAGGGAACGGATGAAGTTGTCTAATTTGAATGTGATTGACTTTCACATTTTGTTGATCCAATCTTGAAATAGCTTCTTCGATTGCACCAGCTGTTGAAATAAAGCCAACATATAATATATCCGCTTCTTCATATTTTTCATTAGATTCTACTGGATCATTGATCAATAATTGAGCTGTTTTACGCATACGTTTATCCATTTGTTTTTGTCTGTTTTCAGCACTTTCAGAAGGTTTTCCTTCTTCATCATGTTCAACACCTGTAACGTGATGGATTCCGCCTATTGTACCTGGTAAGATACGTGGTGATACACCTGAATCTGTTAAAGCATAACGTTTAAAGTACGCTTTATCTTCTTGTTTTTCTAAATCACCTTCAACCAATGCACCTCTACGAATTTCAACTTTGCTATAATCTAATGATTCTACAGTTTGTTTACCTAATGATAATTGTAAATCTGATAATAGAATAACTGGACATTGATATTCTTCAGCTAAGTTAAACGCTTCTACAGTTAAATAGAATGCATCACTTGCACTAGTTGGTGCCAATACGATTTTAGGAATGTCACCGTGTGTACCATAAATCATTTGCATTAAATCTGATTGTTCTTGTTTCGTTGGCAGACCAGTAGAAGGACCCCCACGTTGTGTATTTACAATAACAAGTGGTGTTTCAGTCATACCTGATAAACCTATTGATTCCATCATTAATGATAAACCTGGACCTGCTGAAGATGTGAATGAACGTACACCAGCATAGTTTGAACCTATAGCCATTGTACATGCTGCAATTTCATCTTCTGTTTGAATAACTGTTCCACCTAATGCTGGTAAACGATCAATCATATACTCCATAATTTCAGATGCTGGTGTGATTGGATATGCTGCCATAAATCTAACACCTGCTGCAACAGCACCTAAACCAATTGCATCATTTCCTATCATAAATAAATGACCTTCAGAGTCAGTTGGTTCTATGGTATGTTCACTTTGTAAATCGTCCATTTGTTCAGACATTAAGCGATATCCTTCATTTAAAGCTTGAATGTTTAAATCTACAACACTTTCACCTTTTTTACCGAATAGATCTTTTATTAATGATTCAAATACTTTCGTATCTAAATCCATTACGGCACAAGTTGCACCAACTGCGACCATATTTTTCATAAGTGCAGTGCCCAATTCTTTTGCTACACCTGTGAATGGTAAACTAACCAATTGTGCTTTACTATCTTCTGGATTTTGAGGTTTCGCTTTTTCATCTGCAATAATAATACTTCCTTCAAGCATTTCATGATAGTTAACTTCTATCGTCTCTTGATCAAATGCAATTAATATATCTAAATCGTCACTAATAGCTCTTACTGGTTTTGACGATACTCTAATTTTATTATTTGTATGACCGCCTTTAATTCTACTTGAAAAATGGCGATATCCGTATAAATAATATCCTTGACGGTTCATAGCAGTTGCAAAAATTTCACCTGTTGATTCAATTCCTTCGCCTTGCTGTCCGCCCACTTTCCATGAAATTTGTGATTTCATTTTATGGCCTCCCCATGTAATATCTCATGTTATATCATAACAAAAAAACCCTTTTAATCCTATGAAATTAAAGGGTTTTAATAAAAATCAGTCTAATGGACGATACTATTCAAATGGATGATCGTCATTAATTAATATACGTTGTATTTTTTTAGCTTTACCTGCACTATCAAGGTCAATAATAACACCTGACAATACTTTTCTACCTTCATCAGGTAAATTATGACGTTGCGGTAAACTTGTTATAAATCTTTCAATAACTTCATCTTTATTAATACCTAGTATGCCGTCATAATAACCCGTCATACCTACGTCAGTAATATATGCAGTACCTTCATTTAACACACGCTCATCAGATGTTTGAATATGAGTATGTGTACCAACCATTGCACTTACTCTACCATTCAAATACCATCCCATTGCGTTTTTCTCTGAAGTTGTTTCAGCATGAAAATCCACAAATATATACGGTGTTATTTTTGAAGCTTGTTCTATAAGTTCATCTGCTTTTTTGAATGGGCAGTCAATTGCTGGCATAAATGAACGACCTTGTAAGTTAATGATTGCGATATCTTTATCATTAACTCTAATAATTCTCATACCAAGACCTGGTGCTTCTTCTGGGAAATTCGCTGGACGAACCATTCTATTCGCTTGTCCAATAAAATCATATATTTCTCTTTGACCATAAGTGTGATTACCCATCGTTAAAAAGTCGGCACCCATTCTTAAAATATCTTTATAAATTTTCTCTGTTAAACCTTTACCATGTGCAGCATTTTCTGCATTCACAATCGTAAACGTTGGTTTGTAACTTGCTTTAATTTTTGGTAAATATGTTTCTAACTGCTCTCTTCCTAGTTTGCCTACAATATCACCTATAAATAAAATTCTCAATATTGACATCCTCTCTATTCACTCTATATTCTAATTCAAAATAAAAAATTTTAAAAGAGATGATTATTAATTTTTTATTAGGGTATACATAATACGAGCGTTATTCAAACACATTAGTTTAGTAACGTTACAAAATCTAATAGGAGTGTTTATTTAAACATGGGAATTGAAATCCAACCAGAAAAATTTGCAGAATTAGTGGTTAGAGCAAATCCATCCGTAGAAGAAAATGCAGAAGATATCGCGAAAGACAGTTTAGAACTATACGTTACAGCATTCAAACTCGCTGAAAAATATGGCAGTTGTGGTGTAAATTCACAAGAAACATCCAACATTTTAAAAGAAGCATTAGATTTAGAACTGAACTTAACACGTTAAATTTATTATAAAATACTAATATCAAAAACCATCGCTATAGATTGTAGCGATGGTTTTTGATTTGTAGAATACTTACTTAAAGATAAAATTTACGAGGCACCCAATCTTGTGTGTTAATGTCTTCATTAACTCACAAGTTCTAAGATAACTATATAAAAATCAACACTTTGTACAAATCTTACTTAAATATATAATTCACGATATTTTCAGTGGTACCTATTTTATCATCTTGTAATAGTTGGTCTGTTATATTTTGATAATCTGGTTGTTTATTTTCTAGTAATTGTCTGGCCAGTATGCGTTCATCATTACTCGCAATTTCTATCGTGACAAGTTCGAATATATCAAAATAAAAGCCTATTTGTTCTGAGTAAACTTCTGTATCTTCTTGCAATAAGAAAATGGGTTTATTTAAATGTGCATAATCAAATATCGTAGATGAATAATCTGTAATCATGGCATCTGAAATTAAATATAGTTCTTGAATGTCTACAAGTTCATTATAAAAACAATGAATTCGATCACTTAATTCACTATATGTTACTCTCAAATGTGATTCATTAGGATGTAGTTTAACAATAATTTCATATTCTTCAGGTAATTGTTCTAATAAGATGTTTAAATTGATTTTTGACATTAGTGCTCTTTTTTCTTTTCTCCATGTCGGACAGAACAAAATATATTTTTTATCATTACTTTTAGTAAAGAAATATTTCGTAAGCACACGTTCTTTCTCTGTTTCATCATGCTTCATTAAATATTCATTTCTCGGTGCACCGAGTTGAAGTATTTGTAAGTCTTGCTCTGGTTGAATATTAAATGATGACTCTAGTAACATTGTATTTACTGCTGAAGAAGTTAATAAGTAATCCCACTTCTTCATTCTTGGTTTAAACGCTGCTACTTGAGCATTCCTTTCAGTTTTGTCTTCTAAATCATTCAACATTCTTTTAAGCGGAAAGCCATGCCATGTTTGTACAAATATTTGATCTTTATGTTTAAACACCCTATCTAAAGTATTGCCGTTCACCACAATATATTTGCACGACCTAAATGTTTGATTATAAATATTACTACCAAACCTTACAGGAATTAAATTGTGATTTCTAATTTCCATATCTACTAATGCATTTCTAGAACTTACATACACTTCTTTTTCAGGAAAGTGTTCTTTAATATATAGTGCGATATATTTCGGATCTCCATTAAAATTGTTCCCATGAAACGACTCTATGAACACTTTATTTTCCGAAGGTGTAATGGCGTCGTATTGCTGTTTAAGCTTATCCATTTTCCTTTTTTCGTATTTCTTTTTTGCAAAATTAAAGACTCTCTCATTATTTAACACTGTTCTAATAACTGGTTTAGTCTTATATTGTTCATACAAATCTCTGCCATATTCTAGCTTTGATTTTTTGCGGACTTTTTGTGTAACTTTCGCCTTACTTCCTGATCCTATTTTTAAACCATCCATACATCCTTTAGATGCTTCAATAAAATCAGAAGCATAGTCTCTATCAATAAATGTTGCATTCAATAATGCTACATCTTCAGCTCTTTCTTCCTTTGTATATTTGTCATCAATAAACTCAATTAAACGATCACTATCTTCATGGATATCTTTCTCTAAAAATTGTACTGCATGATACGGTTCATATATACGTTTGAGTACGCCATCTTCTCCAGCATAAATAAACGTTTTATTACCTTCAGCTATAGATTCTAATATAGAATAGCCTAATGTTTCATATGGAGAAGATGATATATAAATATAGTTTTTAGGTTCTCGTTCATTCATATGAACATGTTCCTCTAGTTGATAATAATGAATTAAATTTTTATATAAAATTTCAGATGGTCCATACCCCTTGATATATAAATGTATATCATCATAGCCCTTAACATTGATGATACGATTCATCATTTTTATAACATATGAAATATCCTTTATATTATCTTCAAATCTTGCTTTAATTAATAAATTTCTTCGTGTCACACTAGGTTCTTCATTCGCGATAATATGTGACGCATCGACATATTGATTAAAGACATTTTCTTTTCCATAACGTTCGATGAAATCACGCTTAATATCAATAGAACTCACTCTATAAGCATCAATCGCATCAAAAGCTAAATCTTGATTATCATCAATATATGCTAATGGTCCATGAATCTCCCCTACGACCATTGCATTTGGATTGATTGATTTTATTTCTCTTGCTAAATAAAAGAAGGTTTCTCTCGTTAGTATAACGAGATCTGCATTTACAAAATCTTCACTTGTTCTAAATTCTTCGAAACTTAAATGCTTATCAAATAATTGTTCATTAATCATAGTATTAAATTTCGCTGTCTTATCAAAAGTTTTAAAATTATAATAAACAACTTCATGATTAGCTTTAATAAACGATTTAATTAAATTGATATTACTTCTTGATGTTCCACCTTTAGCAAAAAGATTGAACCCTAAAATTTTAATTTTCATTCAATCTCGCCCCTTTGTAATTGTTTTTATCTTATAATTAAATTTTCATTTATATTAACACTCCTTATATACTTATTCCACAATTTTTAATTATTTTACACAGAATTATTTATTAGAAATAATTAATTGTATTGAATCTAAAAATAGAAGATAATCTATTTTTAGATTATCTTCTATACTACAATATTAAATTCACCTCGTTTACTCATCAATCACTTATTAATATATCTTTTTTGAATTGTATAGCTTGAATTACACCCTTTGAAATTTCTTCATTATTAAGCCAACGTTTAGTTCCATCATCATTTATTCCATGACCCAATTTTACTGTGAATACATTAAAGCCTTTATTCTTAAGCTTATTAATAAACTCAGCATCATCAAATTTATTTGTACCGACGACGTGAACATAAATTGGTTCAGCATACTTATCCACACTTATATATTTCTCAATGAACTTGAGATGATTAAAATAGCCATTACTATGCACCCAATTCACCATAATATTAACATCTCGTATATTCTCATCAATCAGCGCATTATCATTTTCATAATCATATTGTTTAAAATGTATATTTTTCGAATGAAGTAAGTCCTCTGAGTATTTATTTTGATTTCTAGAAAGCAGCCAAATATCATCATCAAAATTCTCTTTAATCCATTTCGTTGCATCCATCAACATACCAGATCCACCAACAATCACAATTGTCACTTTATTCACCTACTTTATTTTAAGAATTTTTCTTAAGTATGCTTAATATAACACAAGCTTTCAATAGATTTTCATTTATCTAGTCAAATTTATCTCTCACATTTCACTTTACAAAAACGAACACTTGTTCGTATAATATAAGAAAAGATTCTACGGGAGGTGTTTGTGATGAATAAGTATATTAACTTAATGATTCATAAATTTGAAACTTACATTTACATGTTAGATAGCGTTGAACCAACTAATGATACGGCGATATTTTTAAATGGTGAAGCCATTTATAAAGAAATAAACAAAGTTGAACGCTACCTTCAATCATTTGATTATCGAACTGAGAAGTTCATTTTATTTACGGGATATTTAAAGATTTTACGCGTCATTTATCGTGATGTTTATACATCTTCAACACAACGAAATACGATGATCGTTTCTTTGAATAACGCGATTCATTGCTTAAATAAAATGAATAAGGAGCTTGTATATGAAAATCATTAATCCTGACTTACCAGAACCTTATAAATATGAGACAGATTATCGCAAAATTCCTAATCATTATCTACAACGTAATATTCCTAAAGGAAGAGGCATGATTAAATGGGCACCATTTGCAACAATGCCCGAGCAATATGAAATGATTAAACAGTTTATAGCCGATCAAACAAAAGTAGAGAAACCTATATTAGAAGAAACTGCATTAAATGATTTGAATAACGTATTAGCAGAGAAAATATTTTATAATCCACAAGCACTTATTAAATATTGGGAAGATGGTTATTTTAAAGAAATAGCATGTGAAATTCATGAATTTGATAGTGAACATAAAAAGTTAGAAGTCATTGTAGAGGATAAGAAAGTACGATTAAGCATGGATTGTATTGTTAGTATTGAATAGTCTAAAACCATTTTCTTCGCTTATGCTATGATGTGTAAATGGGGGTGGCATAATTTATGATAACGATTGAACGTATTACTAAAAATAATGAGCATGCACTTAAATTACCTAATGAAGCATTTGAACTGTTCGGTAAACTTGTCGTTACGAGAACTGCTGATGTATGGCAATATCATGAAGTATTAACGGATTCTGATACGATGATTTTTCCTGATGAAGATTATCAGCTTGATTCAATTGATCAGAAAGGTTTTGCAATAGGTGCGTTTGATGATAACAAATGTATTGGTTTAGGTATTTTTGAAAAGTATTGGAATAAATATTTGTATTTAAGTGATTTAAAAGTCTCTTCTTCTTACCGCGGTCAAAATGTTGCATCAACATTGTTAAATGCAGCGATAGAATTAGCAAAAGATGAAGGAATGAAAGGGATTTATACAATTGCTCAAGACAATAATTTAAATGCTAATCGCTTTTATTTAAAATATGGCTTTGAAATTGGAGGATTAAATACCAAATCATATCAATTCACACAACAAAAAGGTAAATTTGATATTTATTATTATTTGGATTTTGATGCATGACTAAAAAGCGGGACAGAAATCTTTTTAAATAAATTAGATTTCTATCCCACTCTTATTATTACTATATTACATTTAGTTTATCTTCTTCGCTTTAAATATGATCATCATAGGTCTTCTTAATTCATCTTTCATACCATCTATATTCATCATATGTTGAGGTGGTATTGGCTCAACAATATTTTCAATCATAAATTGATTATTTTTAAGCGCTGCAAAATATGAAGTTAATGTATGATGATATTTTTTTATTTCGCTACCTAAGAAATGTGTATTTCTTTCCCCTTCAACAAAATAATGATCAACAGGAAAATGCTCAATTTCTCCATCTTTATAAATCCAGTCTTGAGAACCATGTGCCGTAAATATAGGATGCTCTACTAAAAATATAAATTCGCCATTATGTGTTAATGCTTTTGATACTTTTTTAAACAGTGACCCAATATCTTCTATATAATGAATCACTAATGAACTTAATATTACGTCATAAGTATTAGGTTCCATAGAATACTCATCAATGAGATCAACCAAGTAGGTTATTTTAGAATCATGATTGACCGCTTCTGCCTTCTCTATCATTTTTTTAGAAGCATCGATGCCTACCACTTCTTTAGCGCCTTGCTGAACAGCATATTTACAATGCCAACCATAACCACAACCTAAATCCAATACTTTTTTATTTTTAAAGTCAGGTAAATTGCTTTGTAATGTTTCCCATTCTCCTGCACCTTCCAAGCCGTGCTGACTTCTCGCCATTTTAACATATTGATCAAAAAATGCTTGATCATCATATTGATTCTCCGGTTTCATCTTATCACCTCATACTCATAATATCAGAATGAAAGCAATAAATTTAATGTTTTAATAACGCCACTATCGTTATGATTGATCGCGATGAGGTTTGCCTCTTTTTTCAATTCTGGATATGCGTTATCCATTGCTACTTTATATTTAGCTGATTTGTATAAATCTATATCATTAAGTCCGTCTCCAAAAGCAATTGTTTCAGCAGGATCAATGTTTAATATGCTTTGTATTTTATGAATAGTCGTTCCTTTATTCACACCTAACTTCGTAATATCAATCCAGTAATCTTCAGATGCAATAATATACACTTCGTTATTAAAGTAATCAATTTGTTGTGCTGTTTGTTTACATTTACCTGAAGCGTCATGAACCGTGTACAAATTTTCTTTCTTCTTCAGAAACAGTATCTAGAACATATGCTACATCTTCCGTACATGCAATAATTGTTTGCTCTGGATCTATTTTTGTTAAAGCATCAATAATATTTAATCCTAGTTCATTTTGTATCGTTGCTGTGTAAAGAAATTCACCGTTATATTTTATACGTGTTGCACTATCTCCAATGATAAATGTATCTTTCGTTAAATCACCTACAATATTTTCAACTCTTTCACATTGTTTCCCCGTACAGAACACAAATCTAATATTGTGTGAATCTAAATTTTCTTTTAATATGCCAAACGCTTCTCTATCAAACTCGCTATTTTCATCTAAAAAAGTACCATCCATATCTGTGACGACTAATTTTATATCCATCTAATTATCCCTTTACTTTATAACAGTTTAATCATATTGTATCGTTATAATTATAGTTTTTTCAATAGGAAGCGTTTACTTTTTTATTTGTTTAAGAAATTGTTTTGGTGTTTGGCCATAACTTTCTTTAAACTTTTGTATAAAATAACTCGTTGTTGAAAAGCCACATGCGTATGAAATATCTGTAATCGACTTATCTGTATGTTTATTTAATAAACTCACACTTTTTTCTAATCTATAGTTTAAGATATATTGAAATGGCGTTTGATGAACATATTTACTAAACAGTCGAACAGTCTCAGATTTACTCATATGGATATTGTCACTTAAATCATTCAACGTTATTTTAGACTGATAATGAACTTGTATATAGTTAATCAATGTTTTGATACGTTGATCGAAATAGTAATGTGCATCTGTTTCAATTTGCGACATGATATTTATCAAATGTTTCAATGACTCATAATAGTAAATTGAAATATCTAATTTAAAATGTTGTTCTTTTTTAATAAATTTTTCACCTGCATCCTTAATGATATTAATTAGCATTTGATGTTTGGATAGATTTGGAGACAAGTAAATATAAGGTATTTTATTTGCTAATTCTAATACTTGCGTTAAATATTCCATCTCTATCTGTTTATACATATCAGCGAGATCAATATTCCAACAAAAATATTCTGTATCAGACACACTTTCATTTATTTCATGAACAACTTGAGAATTTATAAATAACCCGTGCCCTTTTGGAACATAAATCAATTCTTCACCTATTCCAACTTTAAGTTCACCATTAATGACATAAACATATTGCAAAGCACTGTGCCAATGAATGGGGATGTATCCATATAACGTTTTGTTTAGAACGGTATGTAAAATAATGTGATGCCAATTTTTATAAGGATATTGAATTAATTCTTCTCTTGTTTCTTCAACAATAATTTCAGTATACAATCAGCAATCACCTCAATATTTTGATATTATTACACAATATTTATGTATTATATCATGTTTTAAATCACTATAATCAATATATAATTATAAAATGAAGGTGAAACATATGGACAAGTATAATCGCATTAAAGGTATAAGTTTAGCAATAGTTGGTGCAAGCTTTTGGGGACTAGGTGGTACAGTTTCTGATTATTTATTTCAACATCAACATATTGATATGAATTGGTATGTAACAGCAAGACTGCTTATAAGTGGCGTATTACTATTATGCTTGTTTAAATTAACGCATAAACAACATAGCTTGTTTAGTATATTTAAAGATAAGGAAAGTATCATTCAGTTGTTACTATTTTCAATTTTTGGCATGTTTCTCGTTCAATACTCATACATGGCATCCATCAATTATGGTAATGCAGCAGTAGCAACACTTTTACAATATATAGCACCAGTCTATATCATCATTTGGTATGTGTTAAGAAAGAAAGACACTTTTAAAGCATTTGATTTAATAGCTATTATTCTAACAATCACCGGTTCTTTTTTATTATTAACAAATGGGAGTATTCACAACTTAATGGTTGCTAAAAGCAGTATTATTTGGGGCACTATATCTGGTTTATCATTAGCTTTTTATACGATTTATGTTGGTAATTTATTAAAAAAATATCCGTCAGTTCTCGTCGTTGGTTGGTCAATGCTCATATCTGGCATATTTATCAATTTTAAAGCGCCTATTTGGGATATTGATATTCAACTATTAAATGGCCAAACTTTTTTTTATCTCTTATTTGGCATTATTGCAGGTACAACAATCGCATTCTTTTTCTTTATTTCTAGTTTGAATTATTTAAGTGCTAAAGAAACCGCATTTTTCGGAACAATTGAACCTGTAATCGCAATATTAAGCAGTGCTATTTGGTTAAATGTCGCATTTTTACCATTTCAAATATTAGGGATATTGTTAATATTAGTATTAATACTCACAATATCATTAAAAAAGGGAAATACTTCTGAAGTTTAAAAATTAAAAAACCATACTGAAACAATATTTAATGTCTCAGTATGGTTGTATATCATTTATAAGAATATTTGATAAAAATCTAAATCTAACCACTTATCAAATTTATATCCTACTTTTTCAATTTTACCACTATATTTAAATCCTAATTTTTTATGTAAATCAATACTACCTTGATTATCACCATCAATTCCTGCAACAATCGTTTTATAGCCATTTTTCTTTGCTAAATCAATAATTTCTAATAATAATTTTGAAGCAATACCTTGTCTCCTGAAATCTGGATTTACATAAATAGAATGTTCAATTGTATATTGATATGCTGGCCAATCTCTGAAAGATCCGTATGTTGCAAAACCAGCAACTTGGCCATCCACTTCATACACAATAACAGGTTGGTTATTTTCCACTTTAGTATTAAACCATTTATGACGTTCTTCTAATGTTGTTTCATCATATGTGTATACAGCTGTTGTATTCTTAATTGCATCATTATAAATATATAAGATTTCTTTTAAATCTTCTTCTTTAGCTAATCTAATCAACTTTCCATCCTCCTCATTTATATTTAGTATACATAAGGAATACAATGACACAAATTTATGTGAATATAACTGACACGACTGTACAATTATTTAACAACATGAGTTCGTTAACATAATATTATTATTTGATTTTTTTGATATCCATTTATTCAAACGTAATCTATTTGGATTTATATGATCCATTTGTTCAAATTCTACAACGTATCCTTTTTCTTCTAGCCAACTTTTTTCAGCAGTTTGACTAGAAAATTGACCTTTTATTTCAGTTTTTATGCCAGTCACAGATGTAAATGTATCTACAACTTCATTTAAAGTTAATTCATCAGAAGCAATTTCAATAGATTGATGATTGTATTCATCTACATTTTTAAATATTTGAGCTGTTATTTTTGCGATATCATCAGAAGGAATCATCGCAAATTTTATATCAGGTGAAATAAATTCTGGAATATATATTATCCGCTTCTACTTTGGCAATGCGCAGAAAATTATCCATGAAAAATGAATGAATAAAATCCATTATCTATTTCTCATTAATCCATTTGGTGCTTCCATATTTAACGCTTAAAGAACATCAAGCATTACTGAAATGTGTTGAAAATAGCACAAGTAAAAAAGATTTCAAACAAACTGAATTCTATCAGTTGTTACATGATTATTATTCAAACCTATTTAATTATGAAGAAAACGAATACTTCATTACATTCAAAGTAGATATCCTATTAAATGCACTTACGACTAAAAATTATGAATTTTTAACAGAAAATAGGGAAATGTCTAATGAAGAACTTCGTAATGCACTTGTCCAATTATTTTATAACAATTATCAAGGAGACGATTAACAATGAGAAATGTACTTATTACAGGTGGAAACAAAGGGTTAGGATTTGAAACAGCGCGTGTATTGAAAGATCAAGGTTATAAAGTATATATAGGTTCTCGCGCTGAATCACGTGGTAAAAAAGCAGCAGAGGATATTGGTGTTGATTACGTTCAATTAGATGTAACAGACGATCAATCAGTTAAACCTGCTGCAGAAACAATTCTTAATCAAGAAGGACATTTAGATATTCTCATTAATAATGCAGGTATCTCTGGTGGTTTTACTAAAGTTAGAGATATTAAACCTGAAGATATGGAAAATGTTTATCAAACAAATGTATTTGGTATTGTACGTGTGACAAATCAGTTCATTCCATTATTAGAGAAATCTGAGCAACCTGTCATTGTGAATGTTAGCAGTGGTTTAGGTTCATTTGGAATGGTTACAAATGAAGAAACGATGGAATCCAAAGTTAACTCACTCGCTTATTGCTCCTCAAAATCTGCTGTCACAATGTTAACGGTACAATATGCAAAAGGATTACCACATATTCAAATAAATGCAGCAGACCCAGGTTCAACAAATACAGATTTAGTTGGAGATGCAAGTAACCAATCAAAACCTGTTTCTGAAGGCGCTAAAGCAATCATTGAACTTGCAACAATTGATCAAAACGGTCCTACAGGTACATTTATAGATTCTAATGGAACAATGCCTTGGTAAGATAAACAAATTATATTTCAATCAATTTTAAAAGGAGTTCTAACAATGAAAAGTATTAATTCCGAAGAACATTTTGTATTAAAAGAAGTTCAAGAACAAATGAGTCAAATTATTCAACCATCAGAAAACGGTGTGCCATTAAAAGCAATGTTAGAAGCACTTGAACACCAAACTGGCTTTACGAATGAAGATGAAATTAATCAACATGAACAACGCATTAAATTTATGGATGAACAAAATGTTCAAATGCAAGTGTTGTCTTATGGTAATGGTTCACCTTCCCTACTTTCTGGTGATAAAGCAATCGAATTATGTCGTTATACAAATGACACTTTAAAAAAATATATTGATCAATATCCTGATCGTTTTCTAGGATTTGCTACATTACCTATTAACGAGCCACAAGCAGCTACTGAAGAATTTAAAAGATGTGTGAATGAACTCAACTTTAAAGGTGCGCTCATCTTTGGTCGTCCAAATGGTAAGTTCTTAGATAGTCCTGAATTCCATACTATCTTTGAAACTGCAGAAGCTTTAGATGTACCTATTTATTTACATCCAGCACCAATAAGTGACGAAGCATATCAAGCTTATTATCAAAGTGATCAATATTCAGACGCTACTGCTGGATCATTTGCTTGTTTTGGTTATGGTTGGCATGTTGATGTCGGTGTCCATGCAATGCGTATTATTTTAAGTGGTATTATGGACAAATATCCAAACTTAAAAATGATTATCGGACACTGGGGAGAATTGACACCATTCTTCTATGAAAGAATGGATGAAACAATTTATGCACCAAACTTAAAACATAAACCAAGTCACTACTTCAAAAATAATTTCTTTATTACACCAAGTGGTATGTTAACTAAACCTCAATTTGAAATGGTTAAAAATGCTGTTGGTGTTGATCATATATTATATTCTGCAGATTATCCTTATATACAACCTGAAGAATTAGGTACATTCTTAGATGAATTAGATTTAACAACTGAAGAAAAAGAAAAGATTAGTTTTAAAAATGCACAAAAATTATTAAAACTTTAAAAATGGAGGAAATATAATGAATAAATTAAAATTACAAGGCGCAAATTTAAATTACTATAAAGTTGGAGAAGGACCTGTCTTAATACTTGTCCCAGGTGCTAATGGTACTGGCGATATATTCTTACCTTTAGCTGAACAATTAAAAGATTTATTTACAGTTGTAGCTGTTGATAGAAGAGATTATGGACAAAGTGAATTAACAGAGTCACTTCCAGAACGTGCACAAAATCCAGACGATGACTATCGTGTTAAACGAGACGCACAAGACGTCGCAGAACTTGCGAAACATTTAAGTGATGAGCCAGTATATATTTTAGGTTCAAGTTCAGGTTCAATCGTTACAATGCACGTATTAAAAGATTATCCAGAAGTTGTTAAACAAATTGCATTCCATGAACCACCAATCAATACTTTCCTTCCAGATAGTCAATATTGGAAAGAAAAAAATGATCAAATCGTAGAACAAATTGCATCTGAAGGATTACAAAAAGGCATGCAAACATTTGGAGAAACATTAAACATCTCAGCAATTGATGCTAAAGACATGTCTAAACCAGTTTCAGAAGACGACGAAGCACAAAAAGCACAATACGAACGTATGATTTTCTGGGCAAATTATGAAATCAGACAATATACACATTCTGATATTACATTAGAAGATTTATCAAAACATAAAGATATTATCACATTATTAAACGGTACAGATTCAGTAGGTTCATTCCCACAAGACGTAAACTTCTATATAGAAGAACAAACAGGTATAAAAATCGTCGACATACCTGGTGGACACTTAGGTTATGTTCAAAAACCAGAAGGATTTGCAGACACTTTAACAAAAATGTGGTTATAAAAATTAATATATAATATCACAAAACATCGCATGTCACTCATTAACGAATGGCATGCGATGTTTTTAATAACCAATGTTTAATTTTATAAAACTTTATCTTCAATCAACTTTTCAATAACTCTTTTAGTATTTTGATTATCTTTAAATTCGTTAATTTCTTCATACTTATGATTATGTTCTTCATTTAGAATATAATTTCCATCAATTGCTTTGTTTATAACGTCAATTAATTCCTCTTCATTGTATGCAATTGGTCCTGGTGCATTTGATTCATTTAGGGGTGGCGTTGCTTTATAATTTTTGATTAAGTAATCTTTTTCTTTCCAATAAAATATTGGATATGCACCTCTATAAATAGCATCATATATAATCGACGAATAATCAGTAATAAAAATAATAGAATTTTTTAATGCTTCTGTTGGATTAGTATCAATAATATGAGCGTACTTTTTAAAGTTTTCTTTAAAGTACTGAGCAAATTTATTATGAGGTACGATCAATAATCTATCGAGTAAACTTGCTTTTTCAAATGCATCGATTACTTCAATAATTGACTGATAGTATGAAGTTTTTTCTACCTCATTATTTACAACATACATTTCTTCCCAATATCTCCAAGTTGGCATAAATGCTATTTTGTTTGCATTTTTATTAAGATATGCATGATCTAATTTAGGCAATCCTGTTTTCATAAGATCCTCTTTATCATATCCCATTTTATAAAATTCTAAAGCTTCTAGTTCAGAACTAATAACACTCTTTACTAAATTATTATTTTGATTTTCTTTATAAAAACTCCTACCTTGTGGATTTTCTACAGGTTTGGCAAACATAATACCATGTTGTAAAAAGTACAATGGTGTCTTTTTTATTTTATTAGAAAGTAAATTATCAAAAGTTTTGGTTGCTATAACATGATTGCTAAGTTCACTTGAAATAAAATGATCAGCCATAAACACATAATAATAATGTTTGAATGAGAAACGTTTTAAAATATCATGTTTATATTTATTTCGTAAAATTTCATAACTACTAGATTTATTATCGATAACAAATTTATTCACTGAATTTAAATGATCTAATTTTTTAATAGCTTCAAATGTCACAAATCCTGATTCAGAAGCACTTGAGGCATCTTTTTCAAAATACAAATTTACATTTTTCTTTTTAAATTTCAAAACAGAATCAGCAATCATTTTCGATAAGCGAATTTTAAATTGATTGAATTGATTATAAATAGGTAATTTAGGTATTGCCGTAATAACTGCTTTATCAACTGCACTTATTCTCGAAATATATGATGTTTTTTTATGATTTTTTGTACATAATACTGTATTCTTTAAATCATCTGGTTTATCTACAATAAGCGAATGTATCATGATTTCGTTATAAGCAAAGTATAAATTATTATGAACTTCTTTTAATTCCTTTAGTTTATATTTGGAAACTTCAAATTCAAAATCCCCGTTATCTTCCCATTGAATTTTGGCTAAGATAAGTCCGTCACTTGTCACTACGTTATTAAAAAGAATATTAAAATGATACTTATAATCTATATGTCCTCTAAATTTAATTCCATGCCTTGTATTACTCGAATTAATATGTGAAACATTGAAAGTCGGTTGTTCAACAAGATCTTGTTCTATATTTATTAAATCTGGACTATTGTACGAAATAGTAAATAGTCTATTATTTAATTTAACAATAACAGGATTAAAATTTTGCAAAGCAGTTTTTGATTTTATTTTTAAATGTTTTTCTTTAATAAGTTCGCTTATCTTTATGACTTCATTTGATAAATTAGAAAGTTCAAAGGTGTTGTTAGATATCAAATTAAAACCTGAGCGCCCTTCCAAATCTATCATCTGAACATATGACGTTTTTATCGCAAATTCCTTTCTAGCAATCGTATATTCTAATAAACTCACAATGTGATGATATCTAATCTTTAAATAAATATAAGGTTCATTAGAACGAATTCTTTCTAATGAATCGATTTTTGAATACCCCTTAAAAAAAATTGATTCATTTAATTCATATTTATTATTATTCTCATCTAATACTTCATAAGCATATTTTGTCTTTTGAATTTTGAATTTGTCATAATATGATTCAATGCTAATATCTAAACTTTTTTCCGTGTTACCATTTAAATAAGGTGAAATATAAATCATGCCATTCTTAATATGAACATACAAAGCCTTTTGATCGATTTCTAATATCATTAAAATATTATCTTCAAAATTAGTCTTCTTAATGGCATGTTCACGCAAATCTAAATATTTTGAAGTGATATAGAAAAATTCCTTGCTATCAAACATTTTAATTTTTAAAAAATCATTTGTATTTTTTTCTATTAAACAAACTTCATTAAAAACCTTTTTTATATTCATTACATATCTTCCCCATTGTTTTGATTTGTACAAATTATAATTTCAACTTAATCATTATATTAACATACATACAATTTTAACTTTATGACTTAAGAATTAATACCTACTTCTAAAAGTTTACTTTTTAAATTTGTCACATTTTAGACACAACTAATATAAATTCATTTTTCAAACTCACCCTCTTGTATTAACAATAAATACATGTTTATTTATTCATCATTAAGTGACTTTATAATATTCATAAAATTTTAATGTGAGCATATATTCAATAAACCACAATTTATTAATTTATTTATCTTGCCCAGTTCATATCTCCAAATATATACTACTAAAGTTATTATTTTAAGGAGACAAATTATGAAAAAATTAAATTATGTATTTTAGTTATGCTTTTTAGCTTTAATAGTGATTATACCAGTGCTTTGTAGAGGGCAAGGTTTATTAGTTATTATATTTACAGGATTAATGCTTCTATCATTTTATTTCACAATTGTATATTCATATAATATGATTGTTTCATTTTTTGGATTTAAAAACATAAAAAGAGATTATCTCATTAAACAAGATAGAACAAAGTTTTTAATTTTAGTTGCAGCTCATAATGAAGAAAGTGTGATTCGGGAAACGATTAGAAATCTTAAACAAATTAATTACGATAAAAATTTATATGATATATGCATCGTTAGTGATAACTCTACTGATCTTACAACACAAATTGCTTTGAATGAAAATGTACTTGTTGTAGATACTATTAAAAATGAATTTGAACGAGAAGGTGTTGGTAAACCAGCAAGTATTCAATACGCACTTAGAAAATTAGGTTTTGAAAATGTTAAACGTCAATATGACATGATTATGGTTTTAGATGCTGATAATTTTGTTAGTAAAAATATTTTAAAAGAAGTCAATTCACAATTTATTACTAAAGGTAGACCAACAGCTATTCAAACTTATCTTGATAGTAAAAACTACTCTAAATTTATGAGTTTAGCCTACTCAGTTGTATTTTGGACAAACAATCGGTTTATGCAATTAGCAAAATATAAATTAAACTTACCTAATTCAATTGGTGGTACAGGGTTTTTTGTGAAAACAGATTGGCTAATTGATAAAGGCGGATTCAAATTTGATTCACTTACAGAAGATTTAGAAATGGAAATTGAGATTATCAATGATGGCGGACGTATATTATGGAACGACCATGCGTCTATTTATGATGAAAAACCAGAAGAAACAAAAGTGAGTATGATACAAAGACATAGATGGATAAAAGGACATTGGTACGTTGCTTTCAAACAAATTTTACCTCTAACTAAGAAATTTATTATGACTTTAAATATTAAATACTTAGACAAAATATTTTTCTTAATGAGTATGGGTAAAGCATTTCATATACTCTTAATATTTATAGTGCTCATCATTAATATTATACTATTAACCCATCATCACATGTTGGTATCAACTTTAGTAGCTCTGAATATATTAGGCGCATTGCATTTATTGAATGATTATATGTTCTATATTACAGGGCTAAATGCATTACTTATTATTTATAGTTTCATCATTTTACCGATGTATAGTGTATATGCAAAACTTAGAAATATTAATCCAATCAAAATTGTACTATCTTTACAATGGTTTATGATAACTGATTTTATCGTACAATTATTCGGTTTATTTACATGGCCAAATCAACAAACTTGGATTAGAACACCCCACTCTAAAGTTAGTATAGAAACAAGTGAAGAAGCTTACCAAACACCAGGAACATATGAACACGATAACCAACCTGCAATACAAGTCCCTGAAGTTGGTTTAAATACAAGTAATCATATTGTAGAGCAACATAAATAAAATCCCTTATGACTAATTGAAACATCAATCATAAGGGATTTTTTTACTTACTTATATTCTCAGATAATAAACTATACATAAATTGATCACTAATTTCATATATAACAGGTTTACTTTTAATTTTTATTAATTTTTCTTCATGGCTAGAAATAACATTATTAATCTTTCCTCTTGAATAACCTGAAGCTTTTTGTAGTTCTTTCAAAGTAATTCTTGAATATTTACTGCCAAATACTTTATCTTGTAGCAAAATATATAATATTTTATATTCATACTTATCATAATGTTTGTTGTGTAATGCTAGTTGTATTTTATTGATAATATTAATATTCTCTTCAAAATTGTCGATTATATTTTCTTGTCCTTCTATTAAAATACTCAACATATCATCAATAAAATTAGTTAATTCGCCTTTATTGAAATAATTCGAAGTATCAACAAAAGCTTTATAATATTTAGACTTGTTATTATTTACAGAATACGAAAATGAAAGTGCTGTATATGGGTCTAATAAATCGTTTAATTTTCTAGCTATTATATATCTACCAATACGCCCATTCCCATCATAAAATGGATGTATATATTCAAAAATATAATGACTTGCTAAAATTTTAATAAGTTCAGGTGATTCATGACTTTTTATATAATCAATAAGCTTTGTTAATAATTCTATTACTTTCGATTCACTATATTCATTTCTATGAACCCATTTATTTTTAGAATGATCAAATACACCTATACTACTAGCTCTAAACATTTTACCATCCGGATATTCATCCTTTTTGATTTCATCAGATACAATTTCATCGTATATTTTTCTAAAATCCACAATAGAATTTAGATCAAGTTCTCCAAATTCCATCATTAAATACTGAGTGACTAATCCAGTAAACCTTTTATCTTTCTTACTTGTATTATTTAATGCTTCAGCTATTTCTTTTTTAGTACTTTTAATATTTTCAGTTTCGTTCGTACTTTGTAATTCGTTAATTAATAACTTATTAATATATGCATGTGTTGCTATTCTTGGGAGATTAGCAGATAATTGTTTGATTTTAGATGAATTTAATAGAATTCTTTCATACTGCTTAAACAGACTTTTATTTATCGAATAAAATAATGGATATTGTATATCGAGTAATTGTTTTTCATCTTGCATGGGACTAATGTTTATATCTAATAAGTAACTTGAATAATGTCTGATTCTCATATCATATTCTTCTTGCATAACATCTGTTCCAAACATATGAAAAATCGTTTTAAGTGATTTATACTTCATTAACTTCACTCCTATTTAACATATATGCCCAATATGTTCATTAGATATATTCATTATATACTCAAAATAGCTAAAATCATAGAATTAGTTCAATAGCTATAATACAAAAGTCATTTTGATAACAATAAAAAACCCTAACCGCTTTCGGTTAGGGTTTTAAAATTTGAGAACTATTCTACTTAGCGTATTCAGTAGCTCTCATTTCCCGGACAACTGTCACCTTAATATGCCCTGGATATTGTAATTCGCCTTCTATTTGATCTTTAATATCTCTAGCTATTCTATGTGCTTTCAAGTCGTCAATATCTTCAGGAGAAACAATTACTCTAATTTCTCTACCTGCTTGTATTGCGAATGCTTTTTCAACACCTTGATAACCTTCTGATATTTCTTCTAATCTTTCTAAACGTTTCACATAATTTTCTAAAGTTTCTCGTCTAGCTCCAGGTCTTGCAGCACTTAACGCATCTGCTGCTGCTACCAATATAGAAATAACTGATGTTGGTTCTACATCCCCATGATGTGAGTGTATTGCATTTATGACTGTATCATGTTCATGATATTTCTTTGCAAGTTCTACCCCTATTTCAACATGGCTACCTTCAACTTCGTGATCAATAGCTTTACCAATATCATGTAATAAACCTGCACGTTTTGCTAAAGTAACATCTTCACCTAGTTCAGCTGCTAACATTCCTGAAAGTTGCGCAACTTCTACTGAGTGTTTCAGTACACTTTGGCCATAACTTGTACGATATTTCATACGTCCTAAAATTTTAACCAATTCTGGGTGTAAGTTATGAATACCTAATTCAAATGTCGCTTGTTCACCTGATTCTCTCATTAGGTCATCCACTTCTCTTCTCGCTTTTTCAACCATATCTTCAATTCTACCTGGATGTATACGTCCATCAGATACTAAATTAGTTAAGGCTGTCTTAGCGATTTCTCTTCGAATTGGATCAAATCCAGATAATATAACCGCTTCTGGTGTATCGTCTATAATTAAATCTACACCTGTTAATGTTTCTAAAGTACGAATATTACGACCTTCACGACCGATAATACGCCCTTTCATCTCATCATTTGGTAAATTCACAACGGATACAGTCGATTCTGAAGTATGATCTGCTGCTAACCTTTGTACAGTAATAGACAACAGTTCTTTAGCTTTTTTATCGACATTTGTTTTTAGTTCTCTTTCTTTTTCTTTTACAAGTACAGCAATATCATGTGACAGTTCTTCTTCTACTTGTGAGAATTGCTCTTTACGAGCTTCTTCACGTGTGAGTCCGGAGATGCGTTCTAGTTCTTGTTCATGTTTCATTATTATTTCTTGAACATTACTCTCTTTTGCATCTACCTGTTGTTGTCGCTCTTCAATTTTAGCTTCTTTGTTTTCTAGAATTTCATCTTTTTTGTCTAAAAGATCAGATTTGCGCTCTAAATTTTCTTCTTTTTGAAGTAATCTTGCTTCTTGCTTTTGTAGGTCACTTCTTCTCTCTCTAATTTCACTATCAAGATGATCTCTAATTTGTTGATTTTCTTCTTTTGCTTCAATCAACTTTTCTTTCTTAAGACTCTCAGCTTCTTTGTTAGCTTCACTTATAATATAGTGAGCAGACTGACGAGCTTGATCTTGCTTTTTCGTTAAGCTATTATGTGCGAAAAAGTATCCTACAACAACACCTAGAATAACTCCTAGCAAAATGAGTAAGAGGGTTAATAAGTCCACATAAACACCTCCTTCTATCTAGGTTCTACGTCTTATATATACAAAAATATGATTAAATGAAACTATGGAATCATACAACTCAATTGTACGTTTAAATTTGTACAAGTGTCAAGGACATGGACTTTAATTTTTAATTCTATTTTTATAAAAAAACATTCTATAGATTACACAATGAAACGTAATCTATAGAATGTTTAATTTAATGACAAAATACTATTTAGTCTAGTAAAGTTTCTTGTTCAGGTTCATTAGGTTTATCTTCTTTTTTAGCTTCTTCTTTCTTCTTACCGTTAAAGCCTAATTGATCTCTTAAGATTCCATCAATTTCTTCAATAATAGCTGGATTTTCTTTTAAGTAAGTCTTAACGTTTTCTTTACCTTGACCCATACGTTCTCCGTTATATGAATACCAAGCACCTGATTTATCTACAATATCAAATTCAACTGCTAAGTCGATTAATTCACCTTCACGTGAAATACCTTCACCGTACATAATATCAACTTCAGCTACTCTGAATGGAGGCGCAACTTTGTTTTTAACAACTTTAATTTTAGTTCGGTTACCAACTACTTCTTGACCTTGTTTCAATTGTTCAGCACGACGTACTTCTAAACGAACAGAACTATAGAACTTCAACGCACGTCCACCTGGTGTTACTTCAGGATTACCGAACATAACGCCAACTTTTTCACGAATTTGGTTGATAAAGATAGCTGTTGTATTTGATTTAGAAATAGCACCTGATAATTTACGTAAAGCTTGACTCATTAATCTTGCTTGTAAACCAACGTGTGTATCTCCCATTTCACCTTCAATTTCAGCTTTAGGTGTTAATGCAGCTACTGAGTCGACAATAACAATATCAACTGCACCACTACGAACAAATGCTTCTGCAATCTCTAAACCTTGTTCACCGTGGTCAGGTTGTGATAAATATAGGTTATCAATATCTACGCCTAAGTTTTTAGCATAAACAGGATCTAGTGCGTGCTCAGCATCAATAAAAGCAGCTACGCCACCTTGTCTTTGCGCTTCAGCGATAGCGTGTAAAGCTACTGTTGTTTTACCAGAACTTTCTGGACCATATATTTCAATGATACGTCCTTTAGGGTAACCACCAACACCTAATGCTTTATCAAGTGTGATTGAACCACTAGAAACTGCTGATACTTCTCTGCTTGTATTATCCCCTAGCTTCATTACTGCCCCTTTACCAAAGGATTTTTCCATATTCTTAATTACTGTATCGAGTGCTTTTTGACGTTCGTTCACGCGATAACCTCCTATATATATAAAATGAATTTACTTGTTTAATTAGCTATTATTACTATAAATGCTTTTGTTCTAAAATGCAAGTATAAAGCGAATATTTGTTCGTGTTTTGTACGCATTTTTTAAAATTAAGCGAACATAAGTACCGATTTTATAAATTATCGCAAGTTATCTTAATTGGTTCAAAAACTTTATAAGTGCTATATTGCTTATTCTATCACGTCTTCCAGCATATGATTGACTTAATGACGAAATAAATTTTTCGTTTTTTTGCATATGTGAAATATATACTGTTGATTCTTTATGATCTTGTTTTAAAACAATAACACTTTCTACGTTAAATGTTGATTTTAACTTGTTAGCAATTTGTTCAACTGATTCATCTTGACTAATATTCAACATTTCATCTGTCCATGAATTTTGTAAAATATATGATTTTAAATATTGTTCGCTATCTTTAGATAGTTTAAGTCGAGCATTTAATACACCATCTGTAATTTCATCATATATAACAAATGGTTGATCTAATTCATTAAATACAGCATCTTCAACTGTTAAATCATCGCTACCATAATAAAATTCGCCTATTCTATTTAATATTTCTGTTTTAACAGGCTGGATTAAATCTATCGCTTGTTGTTTAGTATTCGCATTAGCCGTAATGCGGAGTGATACTTCATGTTGACCAGCAAGTGGTGCAATTGTAGGATTGGATTGATTATCTATTAAGTCAATCAGCTCTGTTTCCAAGCTAGATTCACCAATACCCATAAATTTCAATGACTCAGAAAAGATGACACGTTCTTCATTTAAGAAAAATGGTACAAGATATTGATTGACCATTGGTTGAAGTTCTTTCGGGGGACCAGGTAATAATACGACTTTTTTATCATCCACTTCTAAATACATGCCTGGTGCCATACCAAAGTCATTCTTCAGTACTTCACTACCTTCAATAACAAGTGCTTGTTGTCTATTATTAGGCGTCATCGTACGGTTTTCATTTTTGAAATATTGTTCAATCTGATCCATAGCTTGTTTATTTGTTTCTAGTGATTTACCTAATACTTTACCAACAGTTTGTTTTGTTAAATCATCTTTCGTTGGTCCTAAGCCACCTGTTAAAATTACAACGTCATGATGCGCTAATTCTTCTTTAAAAGTACGTTCTAACCTTCCAGGATTATCGCCTACAGCAACGTGTCTCATAACACTTGCACCGAGTTCATTGAGTACTTTTGATATAAACTGTGCATTTGTGTTAGCAATTTGTCCTAATAAAATTTCAGTACCTACGCTTAAAATACTAACTTTCATATTTTTGCCTCCTACAGAAAAACCTACAAACGAAATGTTGTAGGTTAAATGTTGTTATTATTTTGATCCTTTAAATACATCTCTACCATGATAAAAATACTCTATACCAGATAGAATTGTAAAGAAAGTAGCAATATACATGAGCCATTGCCCAAGATTAATTTGCCATAAAGTAGAGAATGGTTCTTGTAATAGGATAAATACAATTGCGACCATCGTTACAGCCGTTTTAATTTTACCTAATTGACCAGCTGCACTTACAAAGCCTTGTTCAATTTGAAGTAATCTTAGTCCTGTTACAGCAAATTCTCTAGCAATGATGATAATAGCAATAACTGATGATACTTTATCAAGTTCTACTAATGCAATTAATGCACTCGCTACTAATAATTTATCAGCTAGAGGGTCTAAAAATTTCCCCATGTTTGTAACAAGTTCCCATTTTCTCGCTAAATAGCCATCAAACCAATCTGTAACAGAAGCTAAAATAAATATAATACCAGCTATAAATTGTTCTATTCTCATTTCTTGTCCAAATAAGAAATGCATGTCACCCATATTAAAATCTACAAGTAAAAATAAAACAAATACAGGTATTAAAATAACACGTAATACTGTTAATTGATTAGGAATATTCATATTCGTTCTCCTTCTTTTCTTACAACTGCATAATAATACTATTATAAATCAATACTATATATAATTAAATGATAATTATTAATAATATCCAACCGATTAAGCATACACCAAAGAATGTAATCATTTGTGTTATGAGTTTAGCTACCATTTTATTCTCTGATATTTCAGTTTGACTTCTTTTTTCTTGCGTAAGCTGTCTAAAAGCTTCTTTAGCAGAAGGTGCTGTTTTAGGCAACTCACTTTGATGTTTATCAATTAATTCTGGTGCACTCATATTGATTGCAGAAGCATATTTCGTTATGAAACCTCTTGTATAATCGGGATTTGGTAGATTTTCAAATTCATTCTTTTCAATCATCATTAAAAATGGTCTTTGTATCTTTGTTTTTTCTTCAAGTTCAACTAAAGTCATCCCTAATTGTTCTCTTTTACTTCTTAACGTTTCTCCAATATATTTCAAATATATTCACCTCAAACAATTTATTCAAAAAATCCAAATCCATCTCCAAATGCCATATTGTCATTTGTAAATAAATCATTTTTATTTAATTGCTCATATGTAATTTCTTGGTCTTCTGTTTCTCTTAGTTCAATAATATAATCAAAATCTTCAAGGCTATATTCAGAGCGTTGTACAAATAGATCAGGATGTTCTACTACTTTAATTGTTGGTAAACTCATAACTTCTCTAACGAGTTGTTTATGCTTTTCATCAGTTTGCTTAGATGTTACAGCACCATCAATAATATAAACATTTTCATCACTATATTCACCTTTTAATAAAGAGCTTCTTACTGTTTGCTTAATAAGCGTCGAACTAATAAACAACCATTTTTTATGGGCACACACACTAGCGGCAACAACAGATTCTGTTTTACCTACTCTTGGCATACCTCTCACACCAATCAGTTTATGACGGTTCTCTTTAAAAAGTTCTGCCATAAAATCAACTAATAAACCTAAATCTTTTCTTTCGAATCTAAAGGTCTTTTTGTCATCAACATCTCGTTTAATATATCTACCGTGTCTTACCGCTAATCGATCTCTTAAGCCTGGTGTACGTAACTTTTTAATGGTAATATCATCAATTTCTTTAACAATATTTTCAAAGCGTTTAACTTTATTCATATCATCTGTCTTAATGAGTAACCCTCTTCGACCTTGATCGACACCATTTATCGTAATGATATTAATACCTAAAATACCAAGCAAACTAGAGATATCCCCTAATAAACCTGCTCTATTTACTTGTATATCGTATTCTAAGTACCATTCTTTTTTAATGACTTCTTCCATAATATCCACCCCAATATTAAATATACCATCCTCCGTTTACACGTAGGACTTGACCGGTCACACTTTGAGATAACGGATTTAATAAATATCCCACCGTTGCCGCAACTTCTTTAGTTTGAACAAACCGACCTTGTGGTATTTCATCTTTTAATTGTGTTTGTGTAATTTCATCAAGTTCATCTGTCATTTTACCATGAACGACACCTGGACATATAGCATTTACTGTAATAGATGTTAAAGCAAGTTCTTTTGCTAAAGATTTAACAAAACCAAGTTGAGCAGCTTTCATTGTTGAATAGATTGTTTCGTAACTTGCACCAGTCTCTCCCCAAATAGATGATATAACGATTATTCTGCCATTTTCACTCTTTCTAATATCATCAACAAATAATTGAACAATTTTTATGAGCGCATATACATTCAAGTTATATTGAACATCAATTTCATCATCTGTAAAATCTTGAATCGCACCAAATGACGATTGCCCAGCTGCATATATTAATTGATCAATATGTCCGATTGATGTTAAGAATTGTAAATTATCTTTGTTTGTTAAATCGAATTGTAGAAAAGTAACAGGTTGTCCGGCATATCTTTGTTTGAGTTCATTAATATTAGATCGATTATAATGCAGTATCACTTCATGCCCTAGTGATAAACATTCATCAACAATTGATAATCCAATGTCACCACTACCACCAACAATAAATGTTCTAGCCATTTTGTTTCACCAAACGACTTTCTACAACATGTTCGAAGTCTATTAATGAAGCCAATGTTTCTTGTACACTTTCTACTGTTATAGATTCTAAAATGTTTACAAGTTCAAATAGTTCTACACCTTCAAAATAGAATTTAGTATATTGATTTGCAATATATTCTGGAGAATTTAAGCTTGATACAATTTCGCCTAAAGTTTGTTTTCTCACTCTCTCTAACTCTTCTAAAACAAAACCATTTTCTATATATTTTTTAAGTTCTGCTTTAACCGATTCTTTAAATTCATTATGATAATCAGTTGTCACAGCTAGAATTAAATAACTATATGTCATTTCGTTAGCAAATTGATAACCAAACGTATCATCAATCACTTCTTTTTCTAAATTTGATTGATAAAATTCAGTTTGTTCACCGAATATTAAATCTAAAGCAATCATCATTTCCATATCATTTTTTACGCGTACTTTATCAGAAATAGTATTAGGCTTGAACTTATATGCCAACATTGATTTTTCTTGAACAATGTCCATTTTCGTTTCGACATACGGTGTATGGACAGATGTCGGTTCGTCTATTACTTTTCTCGTAATAGGTGGCATTTCGTGCATATTTCTTTTGTCTTCATGTTCGCGAACTAATTGTATAGTCTCTTCAGGATCGACGTCTCCAACAATGATTAACACCATATTTGCTGGATGGTAAAACGTTTCATATGATAAATATAAATCTTCAGCTGTAATATCATAAATACTTTCAACAGAACCTGCTATATCCACTTGTACAGGATGATTATGATAGAGTGCACCTAAAGTTTGGAACATTAATTTATAATTAGGCTGTTCTTGGTACATCTTAATTTCTTCAGCGATTATACCTTTTTCTTTTTCTACTGTTTTCTCAGTAAAATACGGACTTTCAATCATTTTTAATAAACGAATAATATTATCGTGCACATTTCCAGTCGCACTAAATAAATAACTTGTTCTATCAAATGTCGTAAATGCATTAACTTGTGCATCATTTTCAGCAAAACTTGTAAAGACATCGCCATCTTCTTTTTCGAACAATTTATGTTCTAAGAAATGTGCTACCCCGTCCGGAACAGTCACAAAATCATCTTTGCCATGTGGCTTAAATGTATGATCAAGAGAACCGAAATGTGTTGTGTATGTCACAAAAGTCTTTGAAAACCCTGCTTTTGGAATGACAACTACTTTTAAACCATTTTCTAAAGTATCTTCGAATACAGTTTCATCAATCTGTTTATAATATTGATTACGCATTGTTATCACCTTCAGTCAGTATATATATTGTATCTAATTGTCCAAGTTGTGCGGTCTTTTTAATATCTTCAATTGTGATAGATTCAATTTCTTTAATCCAATCATCATAGTTATAAACGGATTGATATCTCGCATGTGTATGCAATAAGTCAATCATTTGTCGTTGTTTATCAAACATTTCTCGTGCGTGTGAAATTAAGACTTTCTTCGCTAACGTCAGTCTCTCTGTTTCAATTTCACCTTGTTGAATATCTTTAAAAATATTTAAAATTGTTTCTTTAGCGACATGTACTTTATCTTTAGAGATGCCACCAACTATATATAAGAATCCATTTCTTGCATCGATTTGAGAATGTATTGAATAGGCTAAACTTTGTTTTTCACGTACTTCACTAAATAAAATTGAAGAAGCATCTCCACCTAGCAACATATTTAACACTAAGAACGAATAATATTCTTTAGAATGGAATGTTATTGGGAACCTATATCCCATATTTAATTTTGCTTGATCAATCTTTGTATAATCTACTATTTCTTTTACTTCTTTAATATCTTTTAATAATGTCGTTTCGATTTCTAATTGACTATTATGATCAAAATTAAAATATTCATGACACAATGATTTAACTTCATCTAATTCAACATTTCCAATAATATATGTAGATATCGCATTCTCGTGTAACAAATCATGGTATGTATTGACTAAAGATTCAGGTGTTACGTTATCAATGTCTTCTAGTCGACCAGATGCTAAATATTTATATGGCTCATCTTCAAACATATGATTCATAAATTGAATAAATGCACGTTGAGATTTGTTGTCTTCAATTGCAGTTAATTTTTTATGTAATAAAGATTTTTCTTGCTTCGTGTATTTTTCGTTAAATTTACCATTTTCAATCAGTGGATTAAAAATCACTTCATGCAATAATTTAACGGCTTGTTCGAATAGTGGAAGCTCACTATTTAAATATTTTTCATTTACGATTTCAATACCAATTGTCATGATATGATTATTAGCTTGTTTATTGACATAGCTAAATAAATGCGCACCATATAAGTCCGCAAGCAAATTATTCATTTCTTTATCAGTTTGGTATTGTTTTGTAACACGTGTAATTAATTTACTTAAAATTGACCTAGATGTAATCGTCTCACTGTTTAAAGGTGCTACAAATTTAAAAACGATAGTCGTTGTTTTAAATTTTTCAGTTGGTATCACATAAACGTCATTTGAAGATAATTGTATATGTTCTGTTGTTATCATAATAGATACCTCTCTTATATGTATGTATATAGAGAAACAAAGCAACAATTGTTACTTTGTTTCTCTCAATATATTTATTATATCCTATTTCTTGTAATTCGAAACTTTACAAGACTGCTTTTAAAATAATTTAGTGAATAAAGTACAGGTGTGCCATGTTCGTTATAATGAACTTGTGTTAATAACATCATTGCATCGTCTGGCTCAGAGTTCAATATTTCACTAATATACGGCTCATAACTAATGGATTCTATAGATGTATTAGCATGTGTAATTTTAAATTCTACTTTACTTTCAATTGCGGATAAAATAGATGAATTGGATCTATAGTCACTGCATGCAAATAAATCAGTAGCAATTTTATCTAGACAATACACGACTGGTTCACCATTTGCTGTACGTACTCTTTCTATTACCGAAATAGATGCATCTTTTTCTAAGTTTAATACTTCTATATCTTTTAAAGTTGCAACTTCTTCATCTAAACTAATAAATTCTGTTCCAGCAACTTCACCATTTTTTTCAATCATTTTTGTAATACTTACTAATTCGTCTAATGGATAATAATATGGTTGTGTAGGTTTCACCACTGTTACGTCGCCTGTTTTTTGAGATAAAATTTGTTCCGTGACAAGTTCATGTATGGCTTTTTCGATTTCATCATAATTTATATTTAACAACTTTTTAATTTCAAACTCATTCGGAATAGCATCTCCCGGTTTAAGTTCAGCTGTTTGAATTTTTTCTAATATCCAATTTTTAACGAAATTTGTACTTGCATTTGTAGACATAATATCCCCCTATTCGTCTTGATAAATATCAACCAATACTTGTCTAGGTTTACTACCTGATTGAGGACCAATAACACCATTACTTTCCAAATCATCCATTAACCTAGATGCCCTATTATAACCTATTCTAAATCTTCTTTGTAATAAACTCGCACTTGCTTTTTGTTCTTCTACAACAAATAAATATGCTTCTTTGTATAAAGCATCTTCACTTTCCATTTCATTTGCTTCTGTCGGTTCGTCAGGTTCCATCTCTTTAACATAGTTCGCTGTTT
This sequence comes from Mammaliicoccus sciuri, assembly GCF_002901825.1. Classification (GTDB taxonomy): domain Bacteria; phylum Bacillota; class Bacilli; order Staphylococcales; family Staphylococcaceae; genus Mammaliicoccus; species Mammaliicoccus sciuri. Next base: position 200,494 of record NZ_PPQD01000030.1, read on the forward strand.
GTTCTCCAACAACATGTTGAACAACTGATTCAACTTCACCATCAGAAAGAAATGCACCTTGTATTCTTGTTGGTTTTGAAGAGTCTCTAGATAAGAATAGCATATCACCTCTACCTAGTAATTTTTCAGCACCACCACTATCTAAAATTGTTCTAGAATCAGTTGCAGAGCTTACTGCAAACGCAATTCTAGAAGGTATATTAGCTTTAATACTACCTGTTATAACATCAACGGATGGTCTTTGTGTCGCAATAATTAAGTGTATACCTGCTGCACGTGCAAGTTGTGCGATTCTCATAATGGATGATTCAACATCTTTACCAGCAACCATCATTAAGTCAGCAAGTTCATCAACAATGACGACAATATAAGGTAATTGCGCTTGTTTTTCTTCCATTTCTTGATTTGTACGTTCAATAAATTGATTATATCCTTCAATATTTCTTGCACCAACGTGTTGGAACAAGTCATATCTTTTTTCCATTTCGGATACAATTTTTTGTAATGCTTGATTTGCCTTTTGAGGATTTGTAACAACAGGTGTTAACAAATGTGGTATCCCGTTATACACATTTAATTCAACCATCTTAGGGTCAATAAGCATTAATTTTACTTCATGTGGTTTAGCATTCATTAATATACTTGTGATAATACCATTAATACAAACAGATTTACCACTCCCTGTAGCACCTGCTACGAGTAAGTGAGGTAATTTGTTTAATTCTGCTGTAATTGGTTCACCTGAAATATCTCTTCCTAATGCAACTTCAAGTTTATTTGATGTTGGTTTTGCCTCATTCAGTACTTCTTTCAGCGTTACCATTGAAATATGTTCATTAGGCACTTCAATTCCAACTGCCGACTTACCTGGAATAGGCGCTTCAATTCTAATATCTTTTGCTGCTAAATTCAGTGCAATATCATTACTTAAATTAACGATTTTGTTTACTTTCACACCTTGAGCTGGCTGTACTTCGTATTGAGTAACAGCTGGTCCAATCCTAATTTGAGTCACTTTCGCATCGACATTAAAGTTTCTTAATGTAGCTTCAAGTAGTTTTCCTTTTTCTTGAACTGTCTTTTTAGACACTGATTGAGATTTAGGTGGATCATTTAAAATTGTAATCGGTGGTAATTTATAATTTAAATTCTCAGTCTCATCTATAGTTGATTCATTCATTTCAGATTCATGATTATCATGATCTTGTTGAACGGGTTGTTTAGGTTGTTGTGTTCTTTTGGATGCTAACTTTTCTTGCGATTCAAAGATTGGAATTTCTTCATTAGTTTGTTGTTTGTCAATTTTAGAAATTTCTTGAACTGGTTCAACTTCTTCTAAATGTGAAACGTCTTTAGGCTGCTCTTTTTGACGCTTTTCTTTTTCTAGTTGTTTAGCTTTCGCTTTTTCTTCTCTTTTTTGTTCAAGATTTGTCATTTTTGATTTAGTTTTACTTTGCGCCATATCAAATGCTGATTTAGTAATATCACGATGTCTTTTCTTCATGATTAAAATAACACTAGATAGTAAAACGAGTATCGTTAATAAACTATATCCAAAGACGGAAATAAGCTTGCTTATGACATTAAATGCATAATAACCAATATAACCACCACCGTTAAAGTAAAATGCATTTCGTTCTAAACTTGAATATGTTTCACTCAAGGTTGTCTTAAACGTATTAAACGATGGATCTTTGAAATATAATACTAACTGCATAATGAATAGCAATGCTACTTGAAAGACGAGCAATCCGTTTACTCTTCTTGTGAATTTTAATTTGCCGTTCACTGTTATTAATAGTGAAATAATCGCTATCAGTATATAGGTGAAATATTTTGAGAATCCAAATAAGAAATGAAAGAAGCTATCAATCATTAAACCTATAAATCCTAATTGAAAAATACCTAACACGAGTAAAAACAACACAATCATCTGTATGACATATTTTAATGTATTATCTTTTTGCTTTTTCTTGCCACGTGTTGTTTTTCTTTTACGTGTTGCTGGCTTCTTCTTTTGTACCATTTTTGAAATAGCCTCCTTATCTATAATGCAAAAAGAGGCTGGGACATAAATAGATGTCTCAGCCTCATATAGTATGTAGGCAGTTAATGAACAAATAGCGTGTATGACACATTATTTGTTCATCTTTGCCGAGATGGAAAAACCCATTGTATTGATATAGAATTTAATCTCATCTCTTGACTGTTAAAAATCATCCATAAAACAATTCATTAGATTTCTGAAATAATTGGAATAATCATCGGGCGACGTTTCGTTTGTTCATATAGATACTTACCGAGTTTATCACGCATATTTTGTTTCATTTCAGACCATTCAATTTTCTTTTGAAGTAAACCTTCTTCAACAATTTCACGGACTTTTTCTGAAGCGTCGTTTAATAACTCTTCACTTTCTCTAACATAAACGAATCCACGTGATTGAATTTCAGGTCCACCAACGATTTTTCTATTTTTAGGATCTAAAGTTACAACAGCTATAAATATACCATCTTCAGCTAATAAGTGTCTGTCTCTCAAAACAATATTACCTACGTCTCCAACACCGATACCGTCAATTAATACGTTACCAGCTGTAACTTTTTCATTAGCAATCATTTTTTCGCCATCAAAATTAACAACGTCACCTTTTTCTAGTAAGAAAATTTTCTCAGGGTCTACGCCTGTTTCAGCTGCTAATTTCGCATGTGCGATTTGCATTTTAAATTCACCTTGTACTGGAATAAAGTATTCAGGTTTCATTAAATTAAGCATCATTTTAAGTTCTTCCATACAACCATGACTAGATGCATGTGTTTTTTTGTTATTAGGCATAATGTGTGCGCCAGCTTTAACTAATTCATTTAAAGTCTGACCAATAATCACTTCCATATTAGCAGAAGCTGTTGTAGAAATATAAACATTATCGCCTTCTAAAATATTTAAAATAGGATGTCTTTGTTGAGCCATTTGACCTAATGCTTCAATTGGTTCACCTTGCATACCTGTAGCAATAATAATTAATTCATTTTTAGGATATTTACTAATGTCATGCACGGGTACTAAAAGATTTTCTGGAATATTAAAGTAACCTAATTTACGTGCAACATTGAAAGAACTTTCTAAAGAACGTCCTAAGAATGAAACTTTACGGTTTAATTTACTAGCCGCATTCAGCACTTGTTGAATACGAATAAAGTTAGATGCATAACACGAAACGATAATGCGTCCATTTGCTTTTGCAAATTCATCGACCATGTGACTTTCGATTACATTTTCTGGAACGTTGTAACCAGGTTTTTCTGCTTCTGTTGAATCACTAATCAAAGCAAATACACCATTTTGACCAATTTCAGTCATCTTAGCGATATCTGGTGCATAGGCACCTTGTAAACTTTGGTCGAATTTAAATTCTCCAGTATAAACGATTGAACCATATGATGTATGGATACATACACCTAAACTATCTGGTATTGAATGCGTTGTATTAAAAAATGTCACGTTAACGTTTTTAAATCTCATGACTGAATCTTTATTTACTGTATAATAACGTACTTTTTTATTGATTTTTCTTGCTTTCATGTGATCTTTAACTAATGCAATCGTCAATCTTGATCCGTATACTGGTGCATCAAGTTTTTCGAGTATATAACTTACAGCACCGATAGAATCTTCATGTCCGTGTGATAAAAAGATACCTTTAAGTTTATCTTTATTCTCAATAACATATTGTATGTCTGGTATAACAACGTCTACACCTAACATTTCGTCTTCTGGAAACATTAAACCAGCGTCTAACATGAACATTTCTTCGTCCACTTCAACGATATACATGTTTTTTGCAATTTCTCCTACACCACCGAGTGGTATGATACGAATTTTATCATTTTTCTTTTTTATTAAACTCAAAATTGTTCCTCCTAAATGTAGTCCCGTCCATAATATATTTATTTAATCATACCATTTATATAATCGATTATACAAGCACATACAACAGTCTTATACATATTTTAAATTAAGGAAGACAATAATTTTTATATCAGGTCATAACTTTATGATTTCTCTGTCAAAATAAACTCAGAATAAGGTGCATCCAATAATCTTTTCGTAGCTAATTTAATATCATTTAACTGGATTTGATTGATTTCGTGCTCGAACTGCTCATTCGTAACTAATTCATTATAAAACATGATTGAACGTGCATTTCTCGTCATTTTATTTTGGTTAGATTCAGATGCCATTAAAAAGCTTGTGATTATATGACTTTTAGCATCATCTAGTTCATTCTGTGTGATACCGTCATTTAATAATGACTCGAGCACTTCAGTAATAAGTTTACTTGATGCATCAACATTTTCTTTATCAGTTGCTACATAAATTGTCAGTAAACCATCATTGTGAAAACTTTGGAAATCTGAGTAAACATTATAACATAATCCATGTTCTTCTCTTAGAACTTGGAACAATTTAGAGCTCATTGTTTCGCCTAAAATCGTGTTCAATATATTCGTTGCATAATAGTGTTCATCATTATAACTTGGTGCATCATAACTTCTCATAAAATGCGTTTGCTCTAGCTCGTTTTTATAATAAGTTTCTTTCTTCTCAATAAAATTCATGCTTTGTTCTTGTTGATTAAGCGGTATTTCTACCCCATCAGATAATTGCTTAAGCAATGTTTCTTTCATAGATTCACTATAGGCACCCGCAACTGAAACAATTAAGCGATTACTTTGATAATACTTTTTATGGAAATCAACTAATGTATCTCTATCAATTTGATTGACACTATCAGGCGTACCAAGGATCATTCGTCCTAATGGTTGGTCTTTATAAATTTCATGTTCTAATTTATCCATTAACCATTCTTCTGGTGTATCTTCAATCATTTTAATTTCTTCTAAAATGACTTTTTTCTCACGAACAATTTCTTCTTCAAGAAATAGTGGATTTTTAACCATATCTATAAGTAAATCAATTGCTTTATGTTCAAATCTTTTTAATGTTTTACAGAAATAACAAGTGTACATTTTTGTCGTATATGCATTGTTATAGCCACCAATTTTATCAAATTCATTTGATAATTGCTGTCTTGTATAGTGTTCACTACCTTTAAATAACATATGTTCCATAAAATGAGCAATACCTTCAGGATAATCACCTTCATCACCCGTACCAGTATTGACATAAACACCTACACTAATTGTTTCACTGTTTGGAATTTCTTCAAAAATCACAGTCGTTCCATTATTCAGTCGTTGTAAATCAGCCATATTTATTCACCTCAAAATAAATAGGGACACGTCAATGTCCCTCTATTAGTAGACATACATACTTTCATAACCTCTCTTGCCTATGGTACAGTCTCAGCCTGTAGTCTTCGACTTGTACGATTCCCTCAGGCATATCGGTTATAAAAATGTTTTATATGAAGCAATCATTAAATTAAAACCTTTCGTGTTATAAGTATTGAGAAGTATTATGTACATGTACGATCGCAGTATTTGCACTTTTAGTCAGAACTGCTAATAACGGTATCAGTATTTGCACCTTTAGCCAGAACTGCTAATAACGGTATCAGTATTTGCACTTTCAGCCAGAACTGCTATTAACGGTATCAGTATTTGCACCTTTAGCCAGAACTGCTATTAATGGTATCAGTATCTGCACCTTTAGCCAGAACTGCTAATAATGGCACTCCTATTCATACATCAACTGACAAGTATCATTTAACTTCTTATTCTACTTACTCATAAAAAATGCCAACAAAATCTATGACTTTGTTGACACTATAAATTTCAGATTTTAATGATTGTCAATGTCCCTATCTGAATCATTTCATTTATTATTTTTGTTCTTTTTCTTCGTTTAACAATACTTTGCGTGATGCGTTTACGCGTCCTTGACGGTCAATTTCAGTTACTTTTACTAAGAATTGGTCACCAATTTTAGCTACATCTTCAACTTTGTTAACTCTCTCGTTAGAGAATTGAGAAATATGAACAAGTGCATCTTTACCTGGGAAGATTTCAACAAATGCACCGAATTTTTCGATACGTTTAACTGTTGCCATATAAATTGCACCGACTTCAGCTTCTCTTGTAATATCTTCAATAATTTGTCTAGCACGGTCGATCATTTCTTTATCTTTAGATCCAATAAATACTGTACCGTCTTGTTCGATATCTAATTTAACACCTGTTTCATCAATGATTTCATTGATTTTCTTACCACCAGGTCCAATAACATCTCTAATTTTATCTGGTTTAATATGCATAATTTCAATTTTAGGTGCATATTGGCTAAGTTCTTCTCTAGGTTCTCTTAAAGTTTCAAGCATATGATTCAAGATATATAATCTACCAATTCTTGCTTGCTCAAGTGCTTCTTTTAAGATTTGTTCACTTAAACCATCGATTTTAATGTCCATTTGAATAGCAGTGATACCTTTTTCTGTACCTGCAACTTTAAAGTCCATATCACCAAGTGCATCTTCCATACCTTGAATATCAGATAAAATTGTGTAGTTATCATCTTTAGTAATCAAGCCCATTGCAATACCTGCAACTGGTGCTTTAATTGGCACACCTGCATCCATTAAAGCTAAAGTTGAACCACAAATTGAAGCTTGTGATGATGAACCATTTGATTCAAGTACTTCTGAAACAACTCTTATTGTATAAGGGAATTCTTTTTCATCTGGAATAACTTGTAGTAAAGCACGTTCACCTAATGCACCGTGACCAATTTCACGACGTCCTGGCGCTCTCACTGGACCTGTTTCACCAACTGAGAAGTTAGGGAAATTATAGTGATGCATATAACGTTTTTGTTCTTCTGTACCTAAGCCATCAATGATTTGATGTTCACCCAATGCACCTAAAGTCGCAACTGAAAATGCTTGTGTTTGTCCACGTGTAAATAAACCTGAACCATGAGCTCTTGGTAATAATCCAACTTCAGAAGATAATGGTCTGATTTCTTCAGGATTACGTCCATCTGGTCTTACTTTATCTTCAGTAATTAAGCGACGCACTTCTTCTTTTACAAGTGCATCTAATACTTTACTTACATCTTTAAGTACTTCTTCATTATCTGGATCTTCTTCGTTTGTAAAGTCATTTAGAACTTCTTCTTTAACTGCAGAAATATTAATATCTCTTTGTTGTTTTTCTTCAGTTCTGATTGCTGAAATAATATCTAAAGCTTCTGCTTTAGCACGAACTGTTTCTTCAAATGAAGCTTCAATTTCAACCGGTATAAATTCAGCTTTTTCAGGTTGAACATCTTCAATAATAGCTTCTTGGAATTCAACTAATCTTTGAATTTCTTTATGACCAAATAAAATAGCATTTAACATTGTTTCTTCTGTTACTTCTTTAGCACCCGCTTCAACCATGTTAATCGCATCTTTATGACCCGCTACTTGTAAATCTAATAAAGAAACTTCTCTTTGTTCAACATTAGGATTGATGACAAATTCACCATCTACTAAACCTACGTTCACACCTGCAATTGGTCTTTCAAATGGAATATCTGATACAGATAATGCCATTGAAGAACCAATCATTGCTGCCATTTCTGGTGAACAGTTTGGATCAACACTCATTACGATAGAAATAACTTGAACATCATGTCTGTATCCTTTAGGGAATAATGGACGAATTGGTCTATCAATTAATCTACTTGTTAAAGTAGCATCTTCACCAGGTCTACCTTCACGTTTATTAAAGCCACCAGGAATTTTTCCTGCTGCATACATTTTTTCTTCATAGTTAACCATTAATGGGAAAAAGTCTACATTTCTAGGTTCTTTTGATGCAGTTGCTGTTGATAATACAACTGTATCCCCATATCTTACTAATACTGCACCATTAGCTTGTTTTGCTAATTGGCCCGTTTCAATTATTAATGGACTTCCTGCCCATTCTGTCTTAAAGACTTTCTTCTCTTGAGACATTTATGAATCTCCTCTCATACACTTAATCTCTTATATCATACCATTATACACATATTTTTTATATTTATTTATAAAAAAATCGAAAGAAATCTGATTGATTTCCTTCGATTGAAATTACGATTAGCGACGTAATCCTAATGATTTAATTAAATCACGGTAACGTTGAACATCATTTTCACGTAAATATGTTAATAAATGTTTACGACGACCAACCATTTTTAATAATCCACGACGTGAATGATGGTCTTTCTTGTGAGTACGTAAATGTTCGTTTAAAGCAGTGATTTCTGCTGTTAAAACTGCAATTTGTACTTCTGGAGAACCAGTATCAGTTTCATGTACGCGGTATTGTTCGATTAGTTCGTTTTTTCTTTCTTGTGAAATTGCCATTGTCAATTTCCCTCCTATAATTGTATTCACCGTAAACCTGAGCTGATCGTCGGAGTGTCGATAAGCCAAGGATTAGGCACTCAAATCATTATACATAACTCTTTATGTTCTTTCAAGTGATAATAACGCTTTTGCTTCTTCTTTATCTTGCTTAATTTGATTAACAAGTGCATCAATGCCATCAAATTTTTGTTCTGGTCTAATAAAATGGTGCCAATATACTTCTACACGTTCACCATATATACTCTCTTCAAAATCAAAGATGTTAACTTCAATACTTATTTGAGAAACAGACGGATCATGGAATGTTGGTTTCACACCAACGTTACACACACCTTTATATGACTTATCTCTTGATTTAATGAGTAATGTTACAGCATAAACACCTTTTCTCGGTAATACATAGTCATCACTAGGTTCAACATTAGCTGTAGGAAAACCAATTGTACGCCCTCTTTTTTCACCTTGAACAACCATACCTTTAATAACATATGGACGTCCTAAAGCTAAATTACAAGCTTCTATTTCTCCTAGTTCAAGTGATGTTCTAATATTCGTAGTTGAGATTTTTTCATCCTCATGTAATGTTTGCTTAGATACGACAAATACATCAAATGGATAATCATTCTCTTGTAATGAAGCCATATTACCTTTTCCATATTTACCAAAACTAAAATCATAACCTGCAATAACAGCTTTCACATGATTTTGAATAAAATATTGGTCAATAAAATCATCTGCAGACACATCTGCAAATGTTGATGAAAAGTTAACGACGAAACAGTAATCTACGCCTAACTTTTCAATTGCTTCAATTTTATCAGCAATAGGTGTTAAATACGTTGTTCTTTTCTTTTCAGGATTTAAGACAACTGAAGGGTGAGGATCAAATGTCATAACAGCTTTTTTTAAATGTTTATCTTTAGCTACTTTAATCATTTTTTTAAGAACTTGTTGATGACCTAAATGTATGCCATCAAAAAAACCGATAGCTAAAGCAATATTTTCATTTACAAATTGTTTAGATTTAATTGGGTGTGTAATTTCTATAACTTCCATCAATATACTCCTTTAAAGAAAAACTTTTTTCGGTTTATAAAGTGTTTCATTTTTATCGTAAGTATCCATAATAGCAATTGCTTTGTCTTCATACCAAACAACAAATTCGCCATCATGTTTACTTTCATCTATTAAAGATTTTTCTATTTTTTGTCCGTTTTGAATACGCGTTACGATATCTTTATCATGTACGGTAACTTTCGTTAAACCATTCAATCCATATTCTAATGGAAGAATCACATCTTGTAACTTATCTTGCTCAACTATTTCTCTTAAGTCATCTAATTTAATAGTCTGTTCTAAAGAGAAACCGCCACTTTTCAACCTAATTAAATGAGACATATGAGCAGGATAATTAAGTAACGCACCAATTTGAGTTGCTAACGTTCTAATATATGTCCCTTTGCCACATTCAACTTCAATTTCAAATTTACAAGTATCATTCTCATAAATAATATCAGAAATTAAATCAATACTGTTAATATGTACTCTTCTGACAGGACGTTCAACTTCAATATTTTGTCTAGCATATTCATATAATTTCTTACCATTAACTTTAACAGCAGAATACATAGGTGGAATTTGTTCAATGTCACCTTCTAATTGTTTTAAAGTCGCAATCATTTCATCTTTGTCCCATAAATTTTGATCAACACGCTTCTGATCAACTATCTCACCAGTTTGGTCTTCAGTCGTTGTACTAACACCAATCGTTACTTCAGCTCTGTAGGATTTGCCACTTTCCATCACATAATCACTTACACGCGTCGCTTTCCCTACACAAATCGGTAGTACACCACTTACCTCAGGATCTAAAGTTCCAGTATGGCCAACTTTTTTTGTTTTTAAAATTTTACGAAGTTTAAATACGACATCATGACTTGTCATACCAACTTCCTTATGAATTGCTAGAATGCCATCCAAATTTACGACCTCCATAATGTTTCTATTCTTTTTAATTTTACATGAAAATATTCATAAAAAGAAGAAATAACTCAATTTCATAAAAAATACGAGGGGGCTTAGAAACAGAATTCTGAATAATGGTAGTTACAGCGTCCTTACACCTACTTCTAGATCTCCTTACCAACAAAAAAAGACTAAGACATCTAATAGTGTCTTAGTCTTTCCAAATTTGGATTAATCATTACGATTTAAATCTTGAATCATGCGTTCAATTTTATTACCGTAATCGATTGATTCATCATATTCAAAATGCAATTCTGGTAAAATACGTAATTTCATACGATTACCTAATTCTGATTTAATAAAGCCTTTTGCTTTTTCTAAACCTTTAAATGTATCTTCTTTTTCTTTATCAGAACCTAATACAGTTAAATAAACTGTAGCGTGTGATAAGTCTCCTGGAAGTTCTACATCTGTAATTGTTAAAAATCCAACTCTTGGATCTTTAAGTTTATTGTTGATAATATCCATTAATTCTTTTTTCATTTGTTCGCCTACTCGTTCAGAACGAATACTCATATCTTTCACCTCTTAACATTCTCATCTCTCTATATACATTAGTACATTATAGCACATGCTTGAATGCTTAAAAAGATAATCACTCGATATAAATATATTATGTTTCAATACTTAACTTTAGTCGCTCTAATCCTTCTAATACTTTAGACTTTGGGCATCCAACATTGTACCTTAAAAAGTACTGACCGTTACCGCCATATGTTTGTCCATCCATTATCGCAACTTTGCCTATGTTAATAAGTCGGTGTTGCAATTCATCCATCGTCATATTTAGATCTGAAACATCTAACCATATAAGATATGTTGATTCTGGATAGACAACTTTAATTTCTGGTATGTGCTCTTTTAAGAATAATTGAACTGCATGTATATTGTCATCTAAATATTCGTTTAAAGCATCTACCCAATCACTCGCTTTTTCATAGGCTGCTATTGTAGATTCCATCCCCATAATGCTTGGTGATGATAAACCGTCTTGCTTTTTCAAATAATTTAAAAATATATCCCCATCTTCTTTATTTGGAATTAAAGTATACGCAAAAAGTAGACCCGGAAAATTAAAAGTCTTGCTACCACTTGTCACAATTGCTATATCATTTTTACTTTTATCTAGTATTGGAATGTGGTTGTTTCCTTTTCGAACGATATCCATATGAATTTCATCAGAAATGATATAAACATGATGTTCCTGACATAGTTTAATGATTGTAGTCAGTTCATCTTCAGTCCATACTCTACCTGTTGGGTTATGAGGAGAACATAATAACAAAATTTTATTTTCAGGTTTCGCTAATTGCATCTCTAATTGTTTAAAGTCAATTGTATAATAACCATCTTCGTAGAAAAGTTGATTCTCCACAACTGTACGATGATTCTCTTTAATCACATTGTAAAATGCGTCATATGCTGGTGTTTGAATAATCACACCATCATTCAAATTAGATTTCATATGAATTAACTGTGAAACTGCATATATCACAGTTGGTGTATAATAAATCCAATCTTCATTAATTTCAGTATTAAAACGTTTCTTATACCAATTCGTAACGGTTGATTTAAAGTCTGTATGATTCCATCTCGTATAACCGAATATAGGATGCTTCATACGATTATTTAAATGTTCCATAATTGTATCTGGTAGCGCGAAGTCTGTGTCTGAAATCGTGAATGGCAACAAGTCACTTTGCCCAAAACGGTCTTGGACATAATCCCACTGAGTACAATTTGTCCCTATTCTATCAATCACCTTATCAAAATTATACATTACAAAAATCCCTTCTTAACTTAAATAATGGCATCTAATTGTTTTCGGACAGTTGTTACTCTCGTTCCGATGATAATTTGTACATTTTGTTTGTCTAAATGTACGACACCTAATGCACCGAGTTCTTTTAACTTTTCATCATCAACAATTTCCGCATCTTCCAGCACTAATCTTAAACGTGTAATACAGTTATCAATGCTTATAATATTACTGGAACCGCCAATTGCTTGAAGCATATCAGAAGCCATATCGTCTGTATGATTTGTACGATTTTGTGTCGCATTACTTTCATTATTATCGTTCTTTTCAACTGTTCTACCTGGTGTTTTTAAGTCGAATTTCAAAATAACTGTCTTGAAGACTAAATAATAGATAACTAACCATATTAATCCAACAATTATGACGAGCCACCATTTCGTATAACTACCTTGCATGACACCAAATATTAGAAAGTCTAGTACGCCACCATCTGTATTACCAATTGTCACACCTAGAATATTCATAACCATAAATCCTAATCCTGTCATAATGACATGGAAGATCCAAAGTAATGGACTAATGAATAAAAATAAAAATTCAATTGGTTCAGTAATACCTGTAACAAATGTTGCTACAAATCCTGAAATTAATAAGCCTTTTATTTTATGCCTATTCTCTTTAGGCGCTGCGTGATAAATTGCTAAAGCCGCAGCAGGTAAACCAAACATAAATGTTGGCATTTTACCTTGTGATAAAAATGCAGTTACGTTTGGAGATATTGGTAAATTATTTTGTAATTGCGCATAAAATATATTTAAAGCGCCAAATACATCTTTACCTTCAATAATAGAATGTCCACCAACTTCAGTAAATCTAACCATCGATACTAAAATATGATGTAATCCGAAAGGTAATAATAACCTTTCACCAGCACCAAATAAAAATGGTCCAAATACACCAGAATGTTGAATTAGTGCCCCAACACTTCCAATGATCATACCGAAGAATGGCCAAATAATTGGAATAATTAACCCGACTACTGCTAATGCGAGAGACGTTACAATTGGTACAAACCTTGACCCTGAGAAGAACGCAAAGCTGTCAGGTAACTGTGTATAGCTAAATTTATTATGTAATTTATAAACGATAAGACCAGAAATGATACCACCGAGCACACCCATTTCCAGTGTTTGAATACCTAATACCATACTTTGTCCAGCTTGTTGTAATTTATCTGTATCTGCTAATTGATGTGTCTCAGTTAAATAGAAATTAATCGTTAAATTCATAACTGTATAACCTACAAACCCTGAGAAAGCAGCTACACCTTTTTCATGTTTAACAAGTCCGATTGGTATAGCAATCGCAAATAGTACGGGTAAATATGTAAATGCAAATCCCCCAACTGTTGCTAAGAACTTCAATACTAGCTGTATCATGTTATTCTCTAAAAATGGAAAGACATCAATCATTGATTCACTTGTAAATGAACTCCCTATCCCTAAAATCAAACCCATAAAAGCTAATAAAGCTACTGGAAGCATAAATGTCTTCCCCATATTTTGAAGAAAATCCCACACATTACTTTGCTTCTTCTTTTTACTCATACTCAATAACACCCCTTTAATACATTTATGTTATTTAAATATACAAATGTATTAAAGGGGCATCAATAGTATATAATCATTTTGGACGCGCTTTCATCTTATGAATGTCGTTACATTATAATTGTCTACCATACATCATTAATAGAAAATCTATCATAAACATAGCAGCGTGCCTCGAACTTAAATCTACATTTCCAATATAGATACTATTTGTCTTAGCGATTAAAGTTATGGTCGATAACTGTGCCAACTTAGAATGCCTATTACTAACAATAGAAATAATTGGTACTTGGTTATCTCTTAACTGCTGTGCATAACGAACAATATGTGAGGTTTCACCACTTGAACTTACACAAATTGCTAAACTTTCCTGATCTAAATTATGCGTTACCGCTTCTAATTCATCCCAATCAGTTCTCGCATGTGCTACTTTACCTAGAAATGTTAACTTTCTACTTAAATCAATCCCGTTTACTAAACTTGCTCCCACGCTTATGATTTCTATTACACGTGCATCACGTATAAAAGCTACTGCTTTTTCGATATCTTGGATATTGATTTCATTCATTGTATTCTGGAGGTTCGCCAAATTTTCATTCATAAAATCATCCATTTCAACATCAAGACTTTGCACATTGTTTACTTTATTTAAATCAGGTTGATTTTGTAATAAAGCATATTTCAATTCTCTATAGCCTTGATATCCTAATTTTTGAGAACATCTACTGACAGTTGCAGTCGACACAAACAACTTTTCAGCAATATCATCTATGTTCATATTTGCTATCGACGTATAATCATTCAAAATAAAATCCAATACCCTCTTCTCTAATTCACTTAAATCATTTCTTCTTTTTTGTAATTTTCCTACAAGTGCATTTTGTTCCATTTTAACCCCTCTTAATATCTTCACTTTTAGTCCATAAACTATCAATCATTAATTCACTATATACCATCTTATGCATGCTTAAATATGATAATAAATGAAACAATAAATAATATTTGCAAGAATGCTCTTAAATAAATATTTGTTGGTGCTTTGCTACCTAACGATATATTTTTGGCATGTGCTTTTATATTGCCAGGGAACAATACAAAGCATAAAATAATACCAATAACACTGAATACAAAATTAACTTTAGGAATAAACACACTTATCGCAATGACAAATTCTAACCATCCCGTTACATACACAATCATTTTCGGATTTGGAATATTACTCGGAACCATTTTAATAAGTGAATTTCGAATAGAAGGCATAAATCTACCAATAAATGTATACATAAACGCAAAAAATATTGAAAATTGAGCGACATTCATCCACATACTTTCAGTTTGAAATATACGATGTACAATAAATCCGATAAAGCAGCCGACAAAATAAACAATCATTGTTTGCATAAGAACCACTCCAATACGTCATATTTGTAGTTCATGTTTAACTTTACTGCATCCAATCTATTTACTTACCTATTCCCTTATTATAGTGTAAATATACATCAAAAATAATGATTCGTACTTTAGTGAATGTCATTAACTGTCACATAGCAAGTCATCATCCATAACACAAATTTCACTTTTCTAAATAAACAGTTATGCTATATATATCAAGTATATTTATATACTTGAAGAGAATCCGTATTCTCGACTCAACAATAAAAGTGCTTATCTTCCAAAAATGGGAAGTATATCTCCAGCTAAGGTATACTTCCCATTTACATGTCAGTAAATCCAGTTATTTGATTATGATTATATTTAATAACCTTATTTGCTTCCGCAGTTTCTAGTTCCATATTTAAATCTTTGGCTATTTCAACTGATAAAATATAAAATTGCTCTGTAATACTTAATAATGAATTTGTTATATCTACAACTTCACCATGTGGATATGATTCCAACAATTTATTCCATTCAGACTTAGAAATGTATTTTTTTAATAATTTATGATTTTTTCCCGTTGAGATTTGCCAATTAAATTTGTTACCGACTTTCCAGTCATACATAGTCAAAAGTAAATCACGCATCATATTTAAATGATCGATAGCACAAAAAATTTCTTCTCTTTTAATGCCTTTAACAACATACGTTGATAACCACCAAAATTCATTACAAACAAAATCAAATCGCTTCTGGTTAGGTTTCTTAATATGATATTTTTTATCACTTAGTTCAATTTGTTCACTAAAATAGTTATCCTTATCAATTAATACCTTCAGTAAATAATCTTCATGTCTATATGCTTCTATACATTCAATTGGTATAAATCTGAAATCTACTCGCATGTGATTTTCAAACAACACCATATAAAATAATTGATCCTTTATACCACTATCAGAACGCTCTCTATTACACTGAGAAATAATAGGCTCTCCAAAATTTTTAATAAATGATACATGTTGAATAAACGACTCATAATTCTTTACGATAAATGCAATATCAAAATCTTGATATTCATCCGGTTCAATAAATTTATTAACCCTAGACCCATTCATGCAAACTGCTCTAATATCATCTTCAATCGAAGCAATATTATAAATTTCTTCCAATACCTCACGTTCTGTTTTCATGATTTCACCTACTATTCAGTATACTCACTATCTAATTTTATAGATTTATATATTGCCATTCCAGTTTTTAATTTTTTAAATCCAAGCTTTCTATATAACTCTTCATTACCGGTTGTAGAAATTAAATGAATGCATGATACTTGTTTTAAATCTTCTAATAAAATTTCAATCATTTTTCTTGAAATACCTTTTTGTTGATATGTTTTCTTTACAACTACATCATATATAGCAGCATTAAACACTCCATCTGTTAATGCCCTCGCTAATGCAATAACTTCATCGTAATTTTTAACTATTACAACATGTGAACTATTGAGAAATATTTTTTCTATTTTTTCGTTATCATGACCTAACCAACCAACTGATTCATATACTTCTTTTATACTATCAATATTTTCGCTTTTAAATTCACGTTCAAAAGTGTACATAAACATCACCTACTACTCATTATGATAAATTAATTGTATAACACCTGATTTAAATTTTCTTGAATGTACTAGTTTAAGTTGTTGTCTATCTTCAATATCTATAAATAGTGGTTTTCCTTTTCCTAAAACTATAGGATGTATGGATAGTCTATATTCATCTACTAATCCATAATTTACAAATGTCGTAATTAAGCTAGATCCACCATATAACCATATATCTTTACCTGGCTTACTTTTTATTTCATTTACATGTTCTACAATATTATCTTTAATAACATTGACATGTTTATCTTCAAACTTAAATTTCTTTGAAAAGACATATTTTTCTTTGGCATGTATGTTTTTCCACATTAATTTATCGTCTTCTGAATCTTCTAAACTCGGTTGAAAATCTCCCCATGCTTCGTAACTTTTTCTTCCATAAAAGATTGTATCGACTTGATTTAAAAAATCATCAAAATTCATTTCAGGATCCATAATACACCAGTCAATCTCGCCATTTTCACCTTCGATAAGCCCATCTAATGTAACAGCTAAATCTAAAATGACTTTCCTACTATTATCATCACTACTCATATATTGACCCCCAATCATTTCTTTCTATTATCATACACGAAATGATAATAGAAAACACACCTCATTATTTATGATAAATGGGTGTGTCTTGATTCTAACTCTAATAATGATTGCTTTATTTCAAGTCCGCCTCTATAGCCTCTTAGTTGTCCGTCTTTGCCTATTACACGATGGCAAGGTATCACAATGTTTAATGGATTTTTACCGATTGCTGATGCAACGGATCTAACTGCATTTGGTTTATTTATTTTATTGGCTAAATCTGAATAAGTTGTTGTTTCTCCATATGGTATTTTAGTCAATGCTTGCCACACGGTTTCGTTAAATGGGCTGGAATTTATATCTATTTTTAAGTCAAAAGAATTTCTTGTTCCATTAAAGTATTCATTCAATTGGTCGATATATGGTTTAACTTTGTCTTGATTTTCTTTGATTTCTATATTTGAAATAAACTGATGTATTTCATTTTCTTTATCAAATGAGCCTACAAATAAGAGACCTTCATCACTTGCATAAATATCGAGTTTTTTATTAAGATGCTTAAGAATACCATGATAAATTATTTTCATCGTCTCCCTCCTTTGGTGAAAGTTTAAATGAATTTATTTATAAACTCAATATAAATAGTCGTTATCACAATTAGATAGCAATATAAGGATATTTTTATATGTTATGATATTTTTGAGGTGATAGATTTGGTAATGTATTTAACTGAGAAAAGATGGCAAGACATTAAAACAAACAATAAATTAGCGAATGATGATTTTGTATATGCAGTTAAGACTACAATGATATTTTGTAAACCTTCATGTAATGCTAAATTACCTAACAAAGAAAATGTTTCAATATATCGAGACTATCACGAAGCTATAGAAAATGGTTATCGTCCTTGTAAAAAGTGTAATCCAACAGGTCAATTATTAGAAGATGAAGAATGGGTATTACAAATAAAAAATTTCATCCATCGATATTATCATTTAAATCTAACATTAGATGAAATTTGTAACCAATGTCACGGTTCAAAGTTTCATTTATCAAGACTATTCAAACAAGTTACATATCAAACCATTATGCATTATTTACATGAAACAAGAATTGAAAAAAGTATCACACTGCTTGCTGATAACACACTAACAGTTCAAGATATTAGTAGAAAAGTTGGTTATAAAACAACATCACATTATATCAAAGTATTTAAGCAATTCTATTTTATGACGCCTTTACAATATCGCAAACGGAAAAACAGTTAAGATAGCTTCCTATCTTAACTGTTTTTTAAAAGATTAACAATGTTACATACAATCCTACTAATGTAATGAATAATACGGGTATCGTTATGATAATACCCGTTTTAAAGTAAGTACCCCAAGGTATTTTAACACCTTTTTGTGACAATACATCTAGCCACAATAATGTCGCTAATGAACCGATGGGTGTAATTTTTGGACCGAGATCTGAACCGATGACATTTGCATAAACCATCCCCTCTTTAAGAGGACCAATAACATCTGATTGATGGATAGCGAGTGCATCAATAAGAACGGTTGGTAAGTTATTCATAATCGATGACAGAAATGCCGCTATAAATCCCATCCCCATAATACTTACAAATAATCCATGTTGAGAAATGTCTGTTAGTATATGACTTAAAATTGCAAGGATACCTACATTTTTTAGTCCAAAGACAACAAGATACATACCAATTGAGAATACAACTATATTCCATGGTGCACCTTTGAGCACTTTTTTAGTATGAACTGCAGGAGATTTTCTAGCAAACGATACAAATATAATCGCTACTATACCTGCAATAATTGATACGGGTATGTGTACAAACTCACTGATAAAATATCCGATGAGTAATATGGATAGTATAACCCATGACATATGAAACAGTTTCAAATCTTTAATAATTTCTTTTGGTTGTTTTAAATGACGATCATCAAATGTACGTGGTATTGACGATTTAAAGAATAACCACAATACGGCAATACTAGCCAATAACGAGAATATATTTGGTATGAACATATGTAAAAAATATTCAACAAAGCCAATATTAAAATAGTCTGCAGACACAATATTAACTAAATTACTCACTGTAAATGGGAGCGAAGTTGTATCTGCTATAAATCCACTTGCTATCACAAAAGGAAAAATGATTTTCTTATTAAATCCTAGATGACGTACCATAGCCAATACAATAGGCGTAAGTATCAAAGCCGCACCATCATTCGCAAAAAATGCCGCAACAATTGCACCTAATATCATAATATAAATGAACATTTTTAAACCATTTCCATGAGAGGCTTTAACCATATGAATCGCAGACCATTCAAAAAATCCTATTTCATCAAGAATAAGTGAAATGATAATTATCGCTATGAATGTCAATGTTGCATTCCAAACAATGCTGGTCACTTCAAATATATCTTCTATTTGTACAACACCAGTTATAATGGGAATTAATGCACCTATAAAAGCAGTTACGCCGATATCTAGTCCTTTCGGTTGCCATATAACGAAAGTCAGTGTTAATACAAAAATAATGATCGCAAGTATGGTCATCATCGTTTTCCTCCTTTCGTGAAAATCTCCAAATTATAAGCTATATCATAAAAAAGACTGAGACAATAAATAATGTCCCAGTCTCATAAGATTTATATTAAAGTATTCACTTTATTTTCTTTCAATTTCAACCATTTTGAAAGCTTCGAAGATGTCGCCTTCTTTAATATCATTGAATTTTTCAATTGTGATACCACATTCATATCCAGCTGCTACTTCTTTAGCGTCATCTTTGAAACGTTTAAGTGTATCTAATTCACCTTCAAAGATCACAATGCCGTCACGAATAATACGTACACTTGCATCTCTAGTAATCTTACCGTCTGTTACGTAACTACCAGCGATTGTACCGACTTTAGATACTTTAAATGTTTGACGTACTTCAGCTTGACCAATTACTTGTTCTTCATATTCAGGGTCTAATAGACCTTTCATAGCTGATTCGATTTCTTCGATTACTTTATAAATAATACGATGTAATCTCATATCAACATTTTCTTCTTCTGCAGCACGTTTAGCACCTGCATCTGGTCTTACGTTAAATCCGATAATAATACCGTTTGATGCTGCTGCTAATGTAACGTCTGATGCATTAATCGCACCAACTGCTGTATGAATAATACGTACATTAACACCTTCAACGTCTATTTTCATTAATGATGCTGCTAAAGCTTCTACAGAACCTTGAACATCACCTTTAATGATGATATTTAAATCTTTCATTTCACCTTGTTTCATTTGTTCAAACAAGTTATCTAATGAAACGCTCTTACTATCTTGACGTTGTTTTAAGATATTTTCTTGTTGACGTTTTTCACCGATTTGACGAGCTTGTTTTTCATTTTTGAATACAACAAATCGATCACCAGCTTGTGGTACATCATGTAAACCAGTAATTTCAACTGGTGTTGATGGTCCAGCTGTTTTAATTCTTTTACCTAAGTCGTTAACCATCGCACGTACTCTACCGTATGTGTTACCTACTACTAATGAGTCACCTACTTCTAAAGTACCGTTTTGTACTAATAGAGAAGCTGCAGGTCCACGTGATTTATCAAGCTCAGCTTCGATTACAGTACCTACCGCAGCACGGTCAGGGTTAGCTTTTAGTTCTTCTACTTCAGAAACTAAACCAATCATTTCTAATAAATCATCGATTCCGTCACCTTGAATTGCTGAAAGTTGAACGAAGATTGTATCTCCACCCCAGTCTTCAGGATAAAGACCATATTCACCTAATTCTTGCATAACGCGATCAGGATTTGCTGTTGGTTTATCAACTTTGTTTACCGCAACAATAATTGGTACTTCTGCTGCTTTAGCATGGTTGATTGCTTCAATTGTTTGAGGCATTACACCATCATCAGCTGCAACAACTAAAATTGTGATATCTGTTACTTGAGCACCACGCGCTCTCATTGTTGTGAAAGCAGCATGTCCTGGTGTATCAAGGAATGTAATTTTCTTGTCGTTGTTAACAATTTGGTATGCACCAATATGTTGTGTAATACCGCCTGCTTCACCAGCTGTAACACGTGTATTACGGATTGAATCTAGAAGTGTCGTTTTACCATGGTCAACGTGTCCCATGATTGTAACAACTGCAGGTCTTTCGATTAAGTCTGCATCATTTTCATCAACTTCAAAGTAATTTTCTAAGTCAGTTGCATCTACATGTACTTCTAACTCAGCTTCAATATCATAATCTGCACAAATTAATTCAACAGTTTCAGTATCTAATGCTTGGTTAATATTAGCTACAACACCAAGTAAGAATAACTTCTTAATAATTTCAGAAGCATCTTTGTTGATTTTATCAGCTAATTCACCAACTGTAATACCTTCTTCATACGTAATTAAAGATGGTGTTTCTTTAACTTCCGGTTTAGGTTGTTGCTGTTGTTGATTATGTTGTTTTTTGTTCTTTTGATTTTTATTCTTTTGATTTTTTTGATTCTTTTGTTGATGATTAGGTTTATTGTTTTGTTTGTTATTCTGTTTGTTATTATTTGATTTATTTGTATTTGCGTGAGTAGTTGTTTGGTCTTTTTTAGCAGAATCCTGCTTTTTAAATGCTTTATCTAAAATTTTAATGTCATTCTCCTCTAATGCTTGCATGTGATTTGATACTTCTATGTTATTCTTTTTTAATTCGTCTATGATTGCTTTACTCTTTACATCGATTTCTTTTGCATACTCATATATTCTCTTTTTACTCATATACTCACTCCTCATGAAAATCATGAATCATCGTTTTTAGCTTTTTGCTAAATCCAATGTCAGTTATGCCCAACACCACTCTGCTTTCTTTTCCAATTGCGTAGCCTAATTCATAGCGTGTAGCAAAAGTTAAAAGTGTTACATGATAAGTTGCACATTTATTTTTTATTGTTTTTGTAACATTTGCTGCAGCATCTTCAGAAAGTATGACAAGTTTTACATTGCCTTTTCTTAACTCACTTATGACAATTTCTTCTCCAGTCTTAATCTTTCTAGCTCTTGTTGCCAGACCAAGAAGATTTAAAATTTGATCTTTCTTTTCTATACTCATTTAGGTATACGCTCACGGTAAATTAAACGAATAATTTCTTTATAGACAGGTTCAAGCGTTTCTTTATTACTGTCAAAATAACGTTCTAACTTTCCTTGTTTCTGTGCAATTTCGATAACTTCTAAATCTTTAGAAACATACGCACCGCGACCTGGCGCTTTACCTGTCGCATCTGCTGTTATTTCGCCTTCTTTATTTTTAACGACACGAATCATATCATTTTTAGGTTTCATTTCATTTGAAAGTATACATTTACGCATTGGTATCTTTTTCTTTTTCATGATAAAAGCACCTCACTTTATGATTCTTCAGTTGAAATAATGCCTGCTTCTCTTGCATCAGTTTCTGATTTAATATCAATCTTCCAACCTGTTAATTTTGCAGCAAGTCGTGCATTTTGTCCACGTTTACCGATTGCTAATGATAATTGGTAATCTGGTACGACAACAGTAGTCGATTGATTTTCTTCATCTACGATAACTTCTACAACTTGTGAAGGACTTAAAGCATTTCTTACGAATACTTTTGGATCTTCGTCCCACTCAACGATGTCGATTTTTTCGCCACCTAATTCATTAACGACTGCTTCAACACGAACACCTTTAGCACCAACACATGCACCAACAGCATCGATATCGCCATTTTCTGAAGTCACACTAATTTTAGAACGGTCACCAGCTTCACGTGCTACAGATTTAACAATTACAGTACCATCATAAATTTCAGGAACTTCTTGCTCGAATAAACGCTTTAATAAACCAGGATGTGTACGTGATACAAAGATTTGAGGACCTTTAGTCGTTTGTTCAACTTTATTCACATATACTTTAATGCGTTCATTTGGTAAATATTGTTCATTTGGACTTCTCTCAGCTTCAGAAAGTACAGCTTCAGTACGACCTAAATTAACATATACATAACGATGATCGACTCTATCAATAACACCTGTTACAATGTCATCTTCTTTATCAATAAACTCATCATAAAGAATGCCTCTTTCAGCATCTCTTAAACGTTGCATAACTGCTTGTTTAGCTGCTTGAGCACCAACACGACCGAAATCTTTAGGTGTAACGTCTTCTTCAAAGACATCTCCAATTTCATACGCTGGATTTGTAACTAATGCTGTATCTAATGCTACTTGATCTCTATAATCTTCAACATCTTCAACAACGTCTTTTCTTGAAATAACTCTATAAGTACCTTCATCAAGATTCAATTCGATTCTAACATTTTTGGCACTGTCATAGTTCTTTTTGTAAGCTGTGATTAAAGCCGCTTCTATTGCATCAATAAGTACCTCACGAGGTATTCTTTTTTCCTTTTCAAGGTATTCAATTGCAAGTAATAATTCATTACCTTTCACAATGTATCCTCCTTTATATTATAACATTACTGATCGACGTGCTTTAGCGATTTTCTTGCGTGGCAACGTGACATTCTTAGTTCTTGTTTTAATTTTCACTTCTAGCGTTATAGATGTTTCATTAACTTCTTTTAAAACGCCTAACCATTCTTTATCTCCTTCAACAGGTTCGTATAACGAAATAAATACAGGTTGTTCAATTGCATTTTGATAGTCTTTTTCTTTTTTCAATGGGCGTTCTGCACCAGGTGAAGATACATCCATGAAATAAGGTTCTTTAATAGGATCTTCTTTGTCCATAACTTCACTAATCTTTTCAGAGGCAATTGTGCAGTCGTTCAAATCAACGCCACCGTCTTTATCAATTGCAATACGTAGATAATAGTCTGATCCCTCTTTGACATATTCGACATCTACAAGTTCATAATTTAAATCTTCAAGTATTGGTTGAATAATTTCCTCAACGTGTGCTGCAACTTTACTCATAATGACCTCCCTCTTAATACAAACAGAAAAGAGCGGGAAAGGTCCCACTCTTTAAACGTCAGAGTATTATTTTAAGCAATAACAGTATATCACATAATGGCGCTATGCTCAAGAACATGCATTATAAATCAAATATTGACAGCTGAGCTTTATCAGGCATATTTGGTAATGATCCAAGTTCATCGAGATATTCGATGATTTTTTGTGATACACCTGCTTTTTTATTAAGGTCTTCTTTAGCTAAGAATGGACCTTCTTCTCTTGCTTCAACGATACGTTTCGCAACGTTTTCACCTAGTCCAGGTACTGCGATAAACGGTGGAATAAGTGAATCACCTTCAATTTTGAATTCAAACGAATCACTTTTTTCTAGGCTTACTGGCTGGATTTTGTAACCTCTATGTGCCATTTCATTTGTAATTTCTAAAACTGTTAATAAATCTTTCTCTTTTTTAGCTAATTCATGGAATCGGCTATAATATTCTTTCACCGTTGCTTTAATAGACTCTTTATCTTTCGTCATCGTTTTTAAATCAAAGTCTGTCGCACGTACTGTAAAGTAACTTGCATAATAGAACAACGGATGATGAACTTTAAAGTATGCAATTCTTAATGCCATTAGAACGTATGCAGCAGCATGGGCTTTAGGGAACATGTATTTAATTTTTTTACATGAATCTAAATACCAATCTGGCACATTATTTTCTTTCATAGCTTCTTCGAATTCATCTGTTAAACCTTTACCTTTACGAACTGCTTCCATAATTTTAAAGGCAAGTGATGGTTCTAAACCGTTATACATTAAGTAAACCATAATATCATCACGACAACCGATAACATTTGATAAATCACATGTACCTGTTTTGATTAACTCTTGTGCGTTTCCTAACCAAACGTCTGTACCGTGTGATAACCCAGAAATTTGAACAAGCTCAGAGAAAGAAGTTGGTTTCGTATCTTCAAGCATTTGTCTAACGAAACCTGTACCGAATTCAGGTACGCCAAATGTTCCAGTCTTACAAAGAATATCTTCTTCCGTAACACCTAATGATTCAGGTGTACTAAAGATTTTCATTGTTTCTTTATCATCTACTGGAATTGTCTTAGGATCAATGCCTGATAAATCTTGTAACATTCTAATCATCGTTGGATCATCGTGTCCTAATATATCCAGTTTCAAAATATTATCATGGATAGAATGGAAGTCGAAATGCGTTGTTTTCCATGGTGATTTTTGATCATCGGCAGGGTATTGGATTGGTGTAAAATCATAAATATCCATATAATCTGGTACAACAATGATACCCCCCGGATGTTGCCCAGTCGTTCTTTTAACACCGGTACAACCTTTAACAAGTCTATCAACTTCAGCTGCTCTTTTATGAATTCCTTGATCATTTAAATATCCTTTAACATAACCGAAAGCTGTTTTTTCAGCTACAGTACCGATTGTACCTGCTCTGAACACTTTATCTTCACCAAACAGTACTTTCGTATAATTATGGGCAACTGGTTGATATTCACCACTAAAGTTCAAGTCAATATCCGGTACTTTATCTCCTTTGAAACCTAAGAATGTTTCAAACGGTATATCTTGTCCTTCTTTAATCATATCAACATGACATTTTTCACATTGTTTATCTGGTAAGTCGAAACCTGATCCGACTGAACCATCGTCAAAGAAATGACTTTCTTTACAAGATGGGCAAATATAATGTGGCGGCAATGGATTTACTTCAGTTATTTCAGTCATTGTCGCAACAAAACTAGATCCGACTGAACCACGTGAACCAACTAAATAACCATCATTCAAGGATTTCTTAACTAACCTTTGCGAGATTAAATAAATAACCGCAAAACCATTTCCGATAATACTTTCCAATTCTTTTTCAAGTCTATCAATTACAATTTGTGGTAAGTCTTCACCATATAATTTTCTAGCATTCTCATAACTCATTTCACGAATTTCTTCATTCGCACCTTCCATATTAGGTGTATATAATTCATCCCTAATAGGTATCACTGTTTCGAGTCTATCTGCTAGTTCGTTAGTATTTTTAACAACAATTTCATATGCTTTTTCTTCACCTAGGAAGTGGAATTCGTCTAACATTTCATCTGTTGTTCTAAAATGTGCTTCAGGTAATGTTTGTCTATTCAATGGATTACCTGGTTGTGCGGCAATTAATATTTTTCGTGCAACAGCATCATGCTCATATAAATAATGGGCATTTCCTGTAGCGATAACTGGAATATCAAGTTTCTCACCAACACTTAATATACGACTATATATTTCTTCCATCGTTTCATTATCTTTAATCAATTCTCTATCAATTAAATCTTGATATAACCCTTTTGGTTGAACCTCTATATAGTCATAATATTTCGCAACTTTTTCAACTTCATCTTGGTCTTTTTGCATAACCGTTGTAAATACTTCACCTTCATCACATGCACTGCCTACTAAAATACCTTCTCTATATTTGTTTAATAACGAGCGTGGTATACGTGGTGTACGGTAAAAGTAATCAACTAATGAGGCACTTACAATTTTGAATAAATTTTTCAGTCCGACTTGGTTTTGTACGATTAACGTTACATGAGAAGGTCTTGCACGTTTATATGCTTCGTCATTTGATAGTTTCTCGTTTATTTGATTATGATTATGAACATTGAGTTCTTCTAACTGTTTCAACATCTTAATAAAGATATGTGCTGTTGTTTCCGCATCATAAATCGCTCTATGGTGTTGCGTAAGTTCTACACCATATTTTTTAGCTAAGAAATTCAAACCATGTTTTCCATATTCAGTATTAACTGTACGTGATAATTCAAGTGTATCGATGACACCATTTGTCGTAGCACCAAGTCCGATACGTTCAAATCCCGTATCTATAAAGCCCATATCAAATGATGCGTTATGCGCAATATATATTGCGTCTCCAACCCATTCATGGAAATCTTTTAGAACTGTTTCAATATCAGGTTGTCCACGTAACATTTCATCTGTAATACCTGTTAAATTTTTGATTGTTTCTGATAGACGCTCTCCTGGGTCAGAAAAACGTTCAAAGGTGTCAATTACTTCGCCATCTTTAACCTTAACAGCCGCTAATTCTATAATTTGATCATATTGACTTGAAAGTCCTGTTGTTTCGACGTCAAATACAATATACGTTGCTGTCTTAAGCGGAATATCTTGTGACTTGTACGCAATCGGCACACCATCATCTACAAGCATACCTTCCATACCATAAATCATTTTAATACCATTTTTCATGGCAGCTGCATGCGCATCTGGATATCCTTGAACACCATTATGGTCTGTTATCGCGATTGCTTTATGTCCCCATTTAGCAGCTTGTTCAACATACTTACCGATATGTGTAATGCCATCCATTTGACTCATAGATGTATGTAAGTGAAATTCAACTCTTTTTTCATCTGCTTTATCAAGTTTAGGAGACTTCTTAATTTCATGGATATCGGTCATCATCATCACTAAATCACGTATAAATTGATCTTGTTCAATTCTACCTTGTGCTCTTACCCATGTACCTACTTTTAAAGCTTTAAAATGTTCAAGGTCATCTTTACCTTTTCTCGTAAACATCTTAAGTATAAGTGAATCGGTATAGTCCGTAATTTTTAATGTGACAATATGTCTACCACTTTTCAGTTCTTTCATTTCGATATCAAAAATAACACCTTCAAGTGCTACTTTGAATTCTTCTTCGATAATATCTTCTATTTTGCGAATAGAATCTACAGGAATGTCTTTACCAATTTGACATCGTGATACAGCATTTTCGCTATCGCTAGATTCTGCTTTTTCTTTCTTCATACGTTCCATTTTTTCTGATGCAATTCGTGCTGCTTCTTCATCTTCTTGTTGGATGTGCGCTTCAAATGATTCAAGTTCTCTTCTCATTTGTTCTTCATTATCCATCGTTTCGAATATAACACGACTTATTTGAAAGCCACACTTTTGGAGCGCTTTTACTAATGAACCATTGACACGCTTATCGAAATAGTCACGTTCAATATCATTGTTCACTTGAACTTTCACGATATCATCAGCAAATATAATAGGCTTTTGTTTAAGTTGATGTTTTACTTTATCACTTAATTCAGTACCCTCAATACAATGCGGAATATATTTCAGTATATGTTCATCTATTTGTTCTTTAGTTGTCACTTCAATTGTCCAATCAACTTGTGCAATACTACTAAAAGTATTTTTCAGTTGATTTGTAAAAACAAGATACATTTCACTTGATAAATAATATGGCAGCTTAATGTAGAAATGCCACAATCTTTTTGATTGAGACACATCAATTCTTGTAAGTTCACCTTGTTCTACGACATCTTTATCAAGTTCATCTGTCATGTTCATTTGCGTGAGAAGCGTTTGGAATTTCTCTTTCCCTGTCATTGACACTTATACGACCACCTTCATCAAAATGAAAAAGAGGCTAATCATTAAATAGCCTCTTTAAATATCTTATATTATATCAGATTTAGTTGTTTTTATCAGTCTATTTTACTGCATCATAAAAAGTAGCAAGTACTTCATTTAATTCATCAATATGGACTTCTTTACTTTCTGAATTATCACGACGTTTTACTTCTACGATACCTTCTGAAGCTTTTTTACCAACCATTACGCGTACTGGTAAACCTATTAAATCTGCATCATTAAATTTAACACCAGCACTTTCTTTACGGTCATCATACAAGACATCATATTTATTTTGCAATTGTCCATAAAGTTGATCTGCTAATGCTTGTTGTTCTTCTTTTTTAGGATTAATCGCAATTAAATGTACTTCATAAGGTGCAATAGCTTTTGGCCAAATAATCCCTTTATCATCATGATGTTGTTCGATTGCTGCTGATAATGTTCTAGAGATACCAATACCGTAACAACCCATTATAAGTGGTTGCGCTTTACCTTGTTCATCTAAGAATGTTGCATTCATGCTTTCAGAGTATTTCGTTCCAAGTTTGAAGACTTGACCAACTTCGATACCTTCAGCGAATTTCGCAGTACCTAAATCACCTGGTAATGCTTCTCCTTCAAGAATAAATCTAAAGTCTCCATATGCTTCAATCTTAAAGTCTCTATCTACGTTCGCATTAATAAAATGATAACCTGTTTCATTTGCACCAACAGCTAAATTATTTATATCTTGAACGAAATTGTCTGCATAAATTTTGATTTGGTCTACGTTAACTGGTCCTAGACTACCAGGTTTAGCACCTAAAATATTAACGATTTCAGACTCAGTTGCCATTTCGATATTATCTGTTTTGAAATATGATTTTAATTTAACATCATTTACTTCATGATGTCCTCTAATTAGTATCATGACATATTCATCATCAACTTTAAGAATCATTGATTTAATGATCTTATCTAAAGTCACATTTAAAAAGTCTGCCAATGCTTGTGCTGTTGTAACATTAGGCGTTTCCACTTTTTCTATATCTTTTAATGGTATATGTTCATGATTAGGTGTGTATGCTACTTCAGCTTTTTCAATGTTTGCAGCATAGTCACTTGTTTCACTATAAACAATTGTATCTTCACCAATATCAGCTAAAGCCATAAACTCATGTGTGTGGTCTCCACCGATAGCACCAGAGTCTGCAAGTACTGGTCTAAAGTTTAAACCTACTCTTGTAAAGATATTATGATAAGCATGATACATATCTTGGTAAGTATCATCTAATGAATCTTCATTAGCATGGAAAGAATAAGCATCTTTCATAATAAATTCACGGCCACGTAATAATCCAAATCTTGGACGTTGTTCGTCTCTAAATTTAGTTTGAATTTGGAATAAAGTGATTGGTAAACGTTTATAAGATTTCAATTCATCTCTTACAAGAGAAGTCACAACTTCTTCATGTGTTGGTCCTAAACTAAATTCACGTTTATTACGATCGTGCAATCTCATTAACTCTGGACCGTATGCATCCCATCTACCTGATTCTTTCCAAAGTTCAGCTTGTTGTAACACTGGCATAAGTACTTCTACGCCATCTATTTTTTCCATTTCTTCACGTACAATTTGCTCAATTTTATTAAGTACTCGCTTTGCAGTTGGTAAATAACTATATATACCTCTTGCATTTTGTTTAATCATACCTGACTTTAATAAAAGTTTATGACTAATTGCTTCCGCTTCTGCAGGAACTTCTCTTAATGTTGGTATAAATATTTTCGACTGTTTCATAAGTTTCCTCCTATAAGCTACATGAAGTACCTTTGAATATCATTCCATGTAACCATGATCATTACAAATATTAAAAATACAGCACCAATTGAAAGCATAACCATTTCTGCTTTTTTATTAATCGGTCTTCTGAAAATCATTTCATAAATAACAAATAATAATCTTCCGCCATCTAAAGCTGGAATAGGTAGTAAATTCATAATACCTAAGTTAACACTTAATAACGCTGTGTATCCCATCAATGTAATAAATCCTTGCTTCACAATAGAATCTACATTGCTATATATACCAACAGGTCCATTTAACATATCAAAGGAGAATCCACCCGTGAATATGCTCGTAATCAAGCCAAGAACTGCTTGGAATATTAATTGACCTGCCACTATTGTTTTTTCAATACCCGCAATTAATGGACCAAACACAGTGTGTTCTGTCGGTTGTGCAACACCGATAATGTATCGTGTTTCATATTTACCTTTACTAACTTCTAGTTTATCTTTTTTAGCTGCTACTTTGAAAGTCTTTTCTTGACCATCACGATCAACTTTGATTTCTACAGGTTCAGTTTTCTTCTCTTTAAAAATAGGTTGTAAATCTGTAAACTTTTGAATTTTTTGTCCGTCTACTGATAGAATTTCGTCGCCTTTTTTAATACCTGCAGTTTGTGCAGGTGCACCATCTTCTAAATCTCCAAATACTGGTTCATTCGTTGGTACACCATTCCAATAAGCAAGCCCAATAAAAATAACAAAAGCAAGAATAAAATTAAATAACGGACCTGCAAATAAAGTTAGGAATCTTTGATATGGCTTTTTAGACATTAATTGTCTATCTTTAGGTGCAATTTGTATTAAATCTCCACCTTGAACAAAGTAAGCTTCTCTCGCTAATTTAAAATGATGTCTTTCTTCATCGCTTGCTGTAATACCTTCTATGAAAATATCATTTTCGAAATCACTATCTTTAATTTCAATATGTTCAATTTGTTGGAATTTATGTTGATCGTCCATAATAACATGTGTTATTTCGTTTTGATCGTTTAATTTAATTGCGATATGCATACCCGGTGTTAATGGATTTTGTTCTAATCCATCTCCAGCCATTCTGACATAGCCACCTACTGGAAGTAGTCTAATTGTATAAAGTGTTTCATTTTTCTTATATGAATAAATTTTAGGTCCCATACCTATGGCAAACTCTGGGCACATGATACCTGCACGTTTCGCAAAGAACATATGTCCATATTCATGTACTGTCACTAATAGTCCAAATACAAAAATAAATGCTAATATTGTATAAATCACGCCTACACCCCGTAATCCTTAGATTTATATGTAGCATCAATTTTTAGAATCGTTTCTAAATCTGGATGCTCAATAACTTCATGGTTTTGCATTGCTTCCCCAATCATGTCTTCAATTTCCAAAAATGTTATTTCATTATTCAAGAACTTATTTACAGCTACTTCATTTACAGCATTCAAAACAACGGGCATTGTACCACCTATTTTAATTGCTTCATAAGCATACTGTATACACTTAAAGCGCTCGAAATCCATTTCTTTAAAATTTAACTGTCCAATTTGAGCTAAATTTAATTTTTCTGCATCTCTTGTATATCTTTCTGGATATGTAAATGCATATTGAATGGGTGTTCTCATATCTGGTGTACCCAATTGTGCAATCACACTTGTATCCTTAAATTCAACCATAGAATGAATAATACTCTCTTTATGTAAGACAGTTTCAATTTGGTCAATATCTAAATCAAATAACCATTTTGCTTCAATGACTTCTAAACCTTTATTCATCATTGTTGCAGAATCTATCGTAATCTTTTGCCCCATAGACCAGTTAGGATGGTTGAGCGCTTCATCACGTGTTACAGACTTTAATTCTGCTCGTGTTAAATCACGAAATGATCCACCACTCGCAGTTATGATTAATTTATTAACCTGCTCTTTCTTCTCACCATTTAAACATTGAAATATTGCTGAGTGTTCAGAATCGACAGGTAGAATGTTAACATTATGTTCTCTAGCTTTTGACATCACAAGTTCACCAGCTGCAACTAATGTTTCTTTATTCGCTAGACCGATATCTATACCAGCTTCTATAGCTGCAATAGTAGGTCGTAAACCTATACTACCGACGATTGAATTTAATAATATATCAGTATTTTGACAAGTTGCAACTGCTAATAAACCTGCGTCCCCATGTACAATTTCAATATTTAAATGTTTAAGTTTATCTATATCTTCTACATTTTGAACAGATACGAGTTCTGGATGAAATTCTTTAATTATATTCTGTGCATAAGCAATGTTTTTACCAACTGAAAATGCAACTAAATTAAATTGTGATGCATGTTCTCTTATAACATCTAATGCTTGCTGTCCAACAGAACCACTAGCTCCTAAAATAGCTATATTTTTCAAAGACTTCACCCCAATTTACAATTGAAATAGGAATAGATTTAACAATGGTAATACAAAGATAAAGCTATCAAATCTATCTAATATACCACCATGTCCTGGCATAATATTCCCTGAATCTTTCACACCGAAATGTCTTTTAAGCCCTGATTCTACTAAGTCACCTAATTGTCCAAACATACTTAATAACATCGTTAATGGAATTAATAACCATAATGATACATCCATATCAAAATATTGTCCAAAAATAACTGCAACGATTAAACTTGAGAAAATGCCTCCAATAAATCCTTCAATCGTTTTGTTCGGACTAATTAATGGCCAAAGTTTATGTTTACCGAATAATCTACCAAATATATATGCACCCGTATCAGTTAACCACACTAATAATAATGCGAATAAGATAAATTGTAAGCCATGTTCTCTTGTCTCATAGAAATACATAAAGCCAATTCCGATATATGTAACGGACATGACACAGAAAGAGGCATCCATAAAATTAAATCTATTTTTAGACATTACTGTATAACTCAACATTAAGAAACTCATAACGATTAGAAGTCTAAGTTGAACACTTATATCGTTATTAATGAGTTCTTGAGGCAATAATATTATACATAGTGAAACAACGGACAAAAACCCTGGTATAGAAATAATTGATAAATTATTCATATTTAAAATTTCTTTTAAAGCAATAATCGCTAATAAATACGCTAATGCTATTACGGGTAATCCACCATATATAACGACTGGAAGAAATACAGCCATAGCAACAATTGCCGATATTGTTCTCGTCTTCATTTTTATCTCCTTTACAGCCCACCAAATCTTCGTTGTCTCGACTGATATATTTTTAAACAGTCTATAAGTGATTGTTCATCAAAATCTGGCCATAATGTCTTAGTAAATATAAATTCACTATAAGATGATTGCCATATTAAAAAATTACTTAATCTTTCTTCACCTGATGTACGAATGAGCAACTCTGGATCTGGAATATCTGAAGTGAATAAATATTTCTTTATATTATCTTCACATAAATCATCAATTGTTAAATTGCCTTCTTCAACTTCATGGTAAAGTTCTTTTACAGCATTTAGAATTTCTGCTCTACCGCCATAGTTCAACGCAAATACAAGATTGAGTCCTGTATTATATTTCGTTTTTTCGATAGCTTCATCAATTGCATTTTTAGTATGCTTAGGCAAAGCTTCAGTAAAACCAATTGTTGTGACTTTAACGTTTTTTTCGATCAATTCTGGTAGAAAAGTCTTTAAAAAATCAACCGGTAATTTCATTAAATATTTCACTTCATCTTCAGGTCTCGACCAATTTTCCGTAGAAAAAGCATATAAAGTCAAATATTTCACACCTAAATCATTTGCTTTACGTGTTATTTTTTTTACCGTTTGCATACCTTCATAATGTCCTTTTATGCGAGGCATTTTTCTATTTTTAGCCCATCTACCGTTTCCATCCATAATAATTGCTATATGTTCAGGTATCGATAATTCATTGTCTTGATTATTTATTTGTTGTTTTTGCTTTATAAACTTTTTTATCATAGCGTCCTCCATCAAACAAACGCGAATTTATATGTAAAATTAATTAAACATATCGTAATACATTTTATCACAAAAAGAGTGTTTCTGTTATATATAAAGAAAAAACCGTACCAAAGTCTGATTTGGTACAGCTCTTATCTTTAAACTTCCAAAATGTCATTTTCTTTTTGAGTCGTTAAATCATCTATTTGTTTGATGAAATCATTTGTAATGTTTTGAACTTCTTCAGTTTGATTTCTTAAATCATCTTCTGTAATTTCGCCATTTTTTTCTTGTTTCTTCAAATCTTCATTTGAATCACGACGAACATTACGAATTGCAACTTTAGCATTTTCAGCTTCTTTTTTAGCTTCTTTTACTAATTCTTTTCTGCGTTCTTCAGTTAATGCTGGTACTGAAATTCTAATAACTGTACCATCACTTGTTGGATTAACACCTAAATTAGCTGCATTTATTGCTTTAAGTACATCTTCAACTGATGATTTGTCATATGGTTGAACAACTAACAAACGCGCTTCAGGTACTGAGATACCTGCTAATTGTTGAATAGGTGTTGGAACACCGTAGTACTCAACATTTACTCTTTCTAAAAGATTTGCATTTGCATGTCCAGTTCTGATTCCAGCTAAATCTCTATTGAAACTTTCAATAGTTTTGTTCATTTTTGACTTCGTTTCTTGAATAACATCTGCCATGGAATTACACCTCAAGTTTATTTTGTAATAATCGTACCGATTTCTTCACCTTGAACAGCACGTTTAATATTTCCTTCTTCCATAATTGAGAATACAACAAGTGGGATATCATTGTCCATACAGAATGATGAAGCAGTTGAATCCATAACTTGTAATCCTTCTTGTAACATTTGAATATATGTTAATCTTTCGTATTTTTCTGCTTTAGGATCTACTTTAGGGTCAGCAGAATAAACACCATCAACATTGTTTTTACCCATTAAGATAACGTCAGCCTCAACTTCAGCTGCTCTTAAAGCTGCAGTCGTATCAGTAGAGAAGTAAGGATTCCCTATTCCCGCTGCAAATATAACGACTCTCTTTTTCTCTAAGTGACGAATCGCACGTCTTCTAATATATGGTTCAGCAACTTGTTTCATTTCGATTGAAGTTAATACACGAGTATCACAATCTAATTGTTCTAAACTATCTTGTAATGCTAAAGCATTCATTACAGTGGCTAACATGCCCATATAATCAGCAGTTCCACGATCCATACCTAAATCGCTTCCAGTTTTACCTCTCCAAATGTTTCCGCCACCAACGATTACAGCAACTTCACAATCCATTTGAGCAACTTCTGACACTTGTTGAGCGATACTTTTAATTACGACTGGGTTAATGCCAAAGCCTGAATCTCCCGCTAAAGCTTCACCACTTAGTTTTAATACGACGCGTTTATATTTAGAATTCTTAGTCATCTTGATCCCTCTCTATGCTTATAATTAGGTCTTTATATATAACGAAAGAAGACACAAAGCGTGTCTTCTTCCTAAAAAGCAATCTTAGTTGCCTTTCATTTGTCCTTTTACTTCATCAGCAAAGTTATCAGAACGTTTCTCGATACCTTCCCCAACTTCGTAACGAACGAAATCTACAAGCACGCCACCGTCTGTTTTTAAGAATTCAGCAACAGTTTGGTCTGGATTTTTAACGAATGCTTGGTCAACAGCACAGATTTCTTCTAAATATTTACGCATTCTACCTTCAACCATTTTTTCAACGATATTTTCAGGTTTACCTTCATTTAAAGCTTGTTGTTTTAAAATTTCTTTTTCGTGCGCTAATTCTTCATCAGATACTTGGTCACGAGAAACAAATTTAGGGTTTAATGCAGCGATGTGCATAGCAACGTCTTTAGCTGCTTCTTCATTAGTTGAACCTTCAACAACAGTTAATACACCAATACGTCCACCCATGTGTAAGTACTCACCGAATGAATCGTTATCAGTTTTTGTTTTTAATGTAAATCTACGTAAAGTTAATTTTTCACCAATAGTAGAGATAGCTTCGTTCATTTTTTCTTCAACAGTTTGACCGTTAGCTAATTTTGAAGCGTTTAATGCATCAACGTCAGCTGGTTTAACATCAAGAATATGATCAGCCATTTCTTTAACTAAGTTTTGGAAACCTTCGTTACGAGCAACGAAGTCAGTTTCTGAGTTTAATTCAAGAATTACTGCATCATTACCTTTAGATGCAACAAAAGTAGTACCTTCTGCAGCAATACGGTCTGCTTTCTTAGCAGCTTTAGCGATACCTTTTTCACGTAAGTAATCTACCGCTTTATCGATGTCACCATCAGTTTCTGTTAAAGCTTTTTTACAGTCCATCATACCTGCGCCAGTTTTTTCACGTAGTTCTTTAACAAGTTTAGCTGAAATAGCCATAATCTAATTCCTCCATTTATTTAAATAATATATTGTTTATCTTAAATCTTTCTAAAAAAAGGTGATAAGTTATAGAACCTTATCACCTTTTTGAAATTATGCTTCAGTAGTTTCAGTTGATTCTTCT
This sequence comes from Mammaliicoccus sciuri, assembly GCF_002901825.1. Lineage (GTDB taxonomy): Bacteria > Bacillota > Bacilli > Staphylococcales > Staphylococcaceae > Mammaliicoccus > Mammaliicoccus sciuri. The sequence goes on from NZ_PPQD01000030.1 coordinate 237,549, forward strand.
TTAGGTGCTTGTTCTGTTTCGTTTAAGTCGATGTTTTGCTCTTCAGCAACATCTTCATTTGAAACGCCTTGTTGACCTTCTAAAATAGCATCAGCCATTTTACCAGTTAACAATTTAACAGCACGAATAGCATCATCGTTCGCAGGGATAACATAGTCAATTTCATCTGGATCACAGTTTGTATCAACAATACCAACGATTGGAATGTTTAATTTACGTGCTTCAGCAATCGCATTACGCTCTTTACGAGGGTCTACTACGAATAATGCTTGAGGCATTGATTTCATATCACGAATACCGCCTAAGAATTTGATTAAACGGTTATATTCTTTTTTAAGTTCTACAACTTCTTTTTTAGGTAATACATCAAACGTACCGTCTTCTTCCATTTTTTCAATTTCAGAAATACGTTTTACACGTTTAGAGATTGTTTTATAGTTAGTTAAGATACCACCTAACCATCTTTGGTTAATGTAGTAGTGTCCAGCACGTTCAGCTTCTTCTTTAACTGACTCTTGTGCTTGTTTTTTAGTACCTACGAATAATACTTTACCGCCTTCTTCAGAAACAGATTTAATAAAGTTGTAAGCTTCGTCAACTTTTTTAACTGTTTTTTGTAAATCGATAATGTAGATACCGTTTCTTTCTGTGAAAATGTATTTTTTCATTTTTGGGTTCCAACGGCGTGTTTGGTGACCGAAGTGAACACCTGCTTCAAGCAATTGTTTCATTGAGATAACTGCCATGATAATTCCTCCTAATTGGTTTTATTCCGCCATAAACACTTATTATAGAAACAACTTATTTAAGTTGCACCAATCCATAATTTCCGTGATTATGTGTGAATTTGGCTTTTATAGCCGTTTTCAAATATATCATATCTTATACTGTTCATCAAGTATTTTATTTAGATAAACCTAACTCATCTAAAAATTTTTCTTTTTTAATTCTAATAAATGTACCTTTCATTCCTAAAGAACGAGATTCAATTACGCCAGCACTTTCTAATTTTCTTAATGCATTGACGATTACAGATCTTGTGATACCTACTCTATCGGCAACTTTTGAAGCAACTAATAAACCTTCAGGTGCACCAAGTTCTTCAAAGATATGTTCAATTGCTTCTCTTTCTGAATATGAAAGTGAGTTAATTGCCATATTGATTGCAGCTTTGTCTCTTGCTTCTTGTTCAATTTCATTATGTTTTTCTCTTAATATTTCCATACCAATAACAGTAGCTACATATTCACCAAGTACTAAGTCATTGTCATTGAAATCTTGAGATACACGTCCAACAACTAATGTACCTAAACGTTCACCACCACCAAGAATTGGGAAAATAGTTGTTTGACTATCTACGAATAATTCTTTGTTTTCTGGTGGGAATACTGTTAATACTTCTTCAATTCCGATATTTGATTTAGTTTGTTCTACATGCATTAATTGATCAGTATATTCTTTAGGAATATGTCTATCTTCTAACATTTTGATAATACGTTCATTGCTTAACAATTCATTTAAGCTTGAACCTAAAATTTTACCTCTTCTTGATACGATGAATACATTTGTCACCGTTACATCACTGATAGTCTTAGCCATATCTTTAAAATCTACAGCAATACCTTTATGCTTTTGTAATAACGTATTTAATTCTCTTGTCTTTGATAATAAACTCATTTAATTTTTTCTCCTTTTTTATAGAATAAATGCGCTTAAGTCTTTATTTGTCGCAATAGATTCTAATTTTTGATTAACATATTCAGGTGTTATATCTACAACTGCATTTGGCATATTCGATGCTTCGAAAGAAAGATCTTCTAGCATTTTTTCAAGTATAGTATGCAGCCTTCTTGCTCCGATATTATCTGTCTCTTGATTAACTTGAAAAGCAATTTCAGCTAAACGATTAATGGCTTCATCTGTAAAGTTGATTGTCACCATTTCAGTTTCCAACAATGCTTTGTATTGATCAAGAAGTGATTGTTTCGGTTCTTTTAATATTTTAACGAAATCTTCAGTTGTTAAACTATCTAATTCAACACGAATTGGAAATCTACCTTGTAACTCAGGTATTAAATCACTTGGTTTAGACATATGGAACGCACCTGCACCAATAAACAAAATGTGTTCAGTATTAATTGAACCATATTTCGTTTGAACGACACTACCTTCAACAATTGGTAAGATATCTCTTTGTACACCTTGTCGAGATACATCTTGACCACCGTTACTGTTGCTCACAGCAATTTTATCGATTTCATCGATGAATACCATGCCCATTTGTTCAGTTAATTGAATCGCTTCTTCATTAACGGACTCTTGGTCAATCAATTCATTCGCAATCTCATCTGTTAAAATTTTTCGCGCTGACTTAACTGGCAAGTTTCTTTCAACTTTTTTCTTAGGCATCATTTGACTAAGCATATCTTGCATTTGAGGGTTGTTTTCCATTCCCATCATGCCAAGTGTTTGTTGTTCTTGTTCTACTTTTATTTTGACGATTTCTTCTTCAAGTTCACCGTTTAATAATTGTTTCTTAATATCTTCACGTTTTGTTTTTATTTCTTCGGTTGGGGTTTCTTCGACTTCTTCTTGTTGATTGAAGTTTGGGAATTGTCCACCAAACAATGACTCTAATGGATTATTACTATTACTTTGTGCTTTTTTCTTCATACTTGGCACAAGCAATTTCACTAATTTTTCATTAGCTTTTTGAGTTGCCTCATCAAGAACGCCTTTTTTCTTTTCTTCTTTAACAAGTCGACGACCAACTTCAACAAGGTCACGTATCATACTTTCAACATCTCTACCTACATAACCTACTTCAGTAAATTTAGTAGCTTCTACTTTTACAAAAGGTGCACCAACTAATCTAGCCATTCTTCTAGCTATTTCAGTCTTACCTACACCTGTAGGACCTATCATTAGAATGTTTTTAGGTATGATTTCGTTTCTAAGTTGTTCATCTAATAAACTTCGTCTATAGCGATTTCTTAAAGCTATTGCTACTTTACGCTTAGCATCTTGTTGACCAATGATATGATCATTTAATCGATCAACGATATCATGCGGTGTCATTTTTAATTGATTTTGTGACAATCTTAAACCCCTCCAATTATATTTCTTCAACTTTTATTTCATGGTTTGTAAATACACAAATATCTGCAGCCGTATTAAGTGAAGCTTCTGCAATTTCTTTAGCCGATAAATGAGGTGCATATGATTTAAGCGCTCTACCAGCACTTAAAGCGTAATTACCACCAGAACCAATTGCAATGATACCATCATCTGGCTCAATCACTTCTCCAGTACCACTTACGACTAATAAATCTGTTTCGTTCATAACAATGAGCATCGCTTCAAGTTGACGTAACATTTTATCTCCACGCCATTCTTGAGCAAGCTCAACTGCAGCTCTCGTTAAATTACCGCTATATTCTTGTAATTTAACTTCAAATTTTTCGAATAAAGTAAATGCGTCTGCAACACTGCCAGCGAAACCAGCAACAACTTTATCATGATATAATCTTCTAACTTTTCTTGCTGTTTGTTTCATGATGACTTGCTCACCTAATGTAACTTGACCGTCACCTGCCATTGCAGAATGACCATTATGTCTTATTGCAAATATAGTTGTAGCATGTAATGAAGAACTCATTATCAAATCTCCTTTACGCACGTGGATGTGCTGATAAGTATACTTTTCTTAATTGATCTTTTGTAACATGTGTATATTGACTTGTCGTTGATAAACTTTCATGTCCTAGTAAACTTTGAACACTTCTCATATCGGCTCCTTGATTCAACAAATGTGTTGCAAAAGTATGCCTTAATTTATGAGGGTGAATATGATACACACCTTGCGTTCTCTTTACGATTTCGTTGAGTGCATATCTTACACCACGTTCAGTTATAGGCTTACCTCTCATGTTTACTATCAAGAAATCATGATCTAAACGCATCTGACTTCTAAATTGTTCAATATAGTCAACGATTGCACTTTGACAATACTCTCCAAAAGGAACAATACGTTCTTTATTCCCTTTACCTAGCACTTTGACAAATGCATAATTCAAATCAATATCACTTATTTGAATATGCACTAATTCTGACACTCGAATACCTGTTGCATAAAGCAACTCAAGTATGACGCGATCTCTTATATTCGTTTTTTTACCATCATCTAGTGTCTTAAATAGCTTTTCCATTTCTTCTTCATAGAAAAAGCTTGGTAAATGATGTTCTTTTTTTGGATGTACAAGTTGAATAAATGGATTCTGAATATCACTATCAACACTCATCCAATATTGATATAAAGATCTTAATGTAGAAATTTTACGCGAAACACTCGTCCTTTTATGTCCTTTATCATACAAAAACGCAAGGTATCTCCTTGCATCTTTATATTCAAATGATTCTAAGGATAAATGTTCTGATTGTAAAAAATCATTAAATTCATTCAAATCAAGTTGATATGCATTTAAAGTATGGGTGGAAAAATGTTTTTCATAAGTTAACATATCAACAAACTGTTGTTCAATTGTATGTACCATAACTCATTCCTCCCATTTTATCTGAATTGTATCACAATTCTAAAAAATCTTAAAATAATTTACTAAAGCATTACTTTAAATGAATCTAAATGTTTTAATGCACGATTTGCAAGTGTTTCATACCGTTCTTTCTTATCTTTAATACGTTTTTCTAATGTAGGTAACAAACCAAAGTTCGCATTCATTGGTTGGAAGTTCTTATTATTATTTGCATGTGTAATGTAATAAGCCATACTTCCGATTACTGTTTCTCTAGGGAAAACAATTGGATCAAGACCTGAAACGAGTTTACTTGCATTAATACCTGCAATTAATCCGCTTGCTGCACTTTCAACATATCCTTCTACACCTGTCATTTGACCAGCAAAGAATAAATCTTCTCTTGATTTTAATTGATAAGTTTCTTTAAGAGCATTTGGTGAATTAATGAAAGTATTTCGATGCATCACACCGTAACGTACAATATCAACATTTTCTAATCCAGGTATAAGTGAAATAACTTCTTTTTGCGCGCCCCATTTTAAATGTGTTTGGAAACCTACGATATTATATAAAGTTCCAGCTGCATCATCTTGTCTTAATTGAACAACTGCATATGGTCTTTTACCAGTTTTAGGATCTTCTAAACCTACAGGCTTCATAGGACCAAATAATAAAGTTTTCTTACCACGTTCTGCCATAACTTCAAATGGCATACAACCTTCAAAATAAATTTCTTTTTCGAATTCTTTTAAAGGCACAACTTCAGCATTTATAAGTGCATCATAAAAAGTATTGAATTCTTCTTCAGTCATTGGACAATTTAAGTATGCTGCATCACCTTTGTCATAGCGTGATTTCAAATATACTTTATCCATGTTAATAGATTCTTTTTCAATAATTGGTGCAGCTGCGTCATAGAAGTACAGTTGTTCTTCACCCGTAATGTTCATAATTTGTTTCGTTAAACTTTCTGTCGTTAAAGGACCTGTTGCAATAATTGTTGGCCCATCAGGTATCTTTGTAATTTCTTCGTTCTTTACTGTAATATTCGGATGATTTTTTAGCGTGTCTGTAATATATCCCGCAAAATCATGTCGATCGACAGCTAGTGCACCTCCCGCTGGTACACGCGCATTATCTGCTGCTTTTATAATTAATGAATCTAATTGTCTCATTTCTTCTTTTAAGACACCGACAGCATTTGTTAATTGATTACCTCTTAGTGAATTAGAACATACAAGTTCTGCAAATTTATCTGTATGATGCGCTGGTGTTTGTTTTACCGGTCTCATTTCATATAGATTAACATTGAATCCTCTCTTGGCAATTTGATATGCCGCTTCCGAACCTGCTAATCCAGCACCGATAACATTAATTGAAGTCATTATTTATGCCTCCTTGATTTTCGAATTTTTTATTCCATATTGAATTGTATAACAAATCTGAATTTAATCAAATGATAAAGTGATGATAAATTTTAAAAATTAGTGACGTTTTACTATTAAAACAATAAATCAAAAAACAAGTGCAAAAAGTTATGTTAAAAATAACTTTTTGCACTGTATGATAACTATTTTTGTTCTTGCTCTTTATAATCACAATTTGGACATATAACTTGAGCTGATTTTCCTTTCTTACGTTCAACAAGTACTGTTTCACATTTAGGACATGAACGATCTAAAGGTTTATCCCATGATGTATAATCACATTCTGGGTATCTTGAACAACCATAGAACACTCTGTTCTTTTTAGATTTACGTTCGACAACTTCTCCCTCTTTACACTTAGGACATTTAACGCCAATCGTTTTAATGATTGCTTTTGTATTTCTACAATCTGGAAAATTTGAACAAGCCATAAACTTACCGTATCGGCCCATTTTATAAACCATTGGTGAACCACATAATTCGCAATCCTCACCGGCAGGTTCATCTTTAATTTCAATTTTCTCCATTTCTTCTTCTGCTCTTGCTACATCGATTTTAAAGTTTTCATAGAACATATCTATGACTTTCTTCCACTCAATTTCACCATCTGCTACTTTATCGAGCAATGTTTCCATATTAACTGTAAAGTCAACATCGATAATTTCAGGGAAGTATTCTTTAACTGACTCATGTACGATTTCTCCTAACTCTGTAGGCACAAATCGTTTCTGGTCTAATTTTACGTAGTTTCTTTTTTGAATCGTATCGATTGTAGGTGCATAAGTTGAAGGTCTACCGATTCTTAATTCTTCTAAAGTTTTAACTAAACGTGCTTCAGTGTATCGTGGTGGTGGTTGAGTGAAATGTTGCTTTGGATCGATTTTCTCAGCCGTAACGATATCACCTTTTTCTAACGGTGGTAATTTACCTTCTTTTTCTTCATCAGTATCATCCTTAGCTTCAACATATACTTTCATGAAACCTTTAAATTTGATTGTTTGACCATTTGCTCTGAATTTTAAATCGCCTTGTGTAATATCTGCTGCAACTGTATCAGCAATAGCAGGTGCCATTTGACTTGCCATAAAACGTTCCCAAATCAATTTATATAATCGATATTGATCTCTAGATAAGAATGTTTTCATTTGATCTGGTGTACGTTCCACACTTGTCGGTCTAACTGCTTCATGGGCATCTTGTGCGCCTTGTTTACCTTTTGTTGCTTTTGCCTTAGATAAATACTCTTTACCGTACTCTTTTTCAATAAATGATGCTGCTTCAGCTTGAGCACTATCAGCTATACGTGTAGAGTCCGTTCTCATATAAGTAATCAAACCAACAGTACCTTGTTTTTTCAAATCTATACCTTCGTATAATTGTTGTGCTAACATCATCGTTTTTCTAGCTTTAAAATTCAACTTACGTGATGCTTCTTGTTGTAAAGATGAAGTTGTAAATGATTTCGCAGGATATCTTAATTTTTCTTTCTTAGTGACTTGTGTAACTTCAAATTTATCTCCATCTAATTGTGTTGTAATTTTTTGTACGTCTTTTTCATTTTTTAATTTAACGGGTTTACTTTTCTCATGTAAAAACTTCGCACTAAATGTTTTAGTTTTATGTTTAAATAAACCTTCGATTGTCCAGTATTCTTCTGGATTAAAATTATTAATTTCGTTTTCACGATCTATAACGAGTCTTAATGCAACAGATTGTACACGACCTGCTGATAAACCTTTTTTAACTTTCTTCCATAACACTGGAGAAATGTTATACCCAACAAGTCTATCTAATACACGTCTCGCTTGTTGTGCATCAACTAATTCATGTTCAATTTCTCTAGGATGCTTAAAGCTATCTTTTACTGCATCTTTTGTTATTTCGTTAAATACGACTCTTGATTTTTTATTTTCATCTATATCTAATATATGTGCTAAATGCCACGCAATTGCTTCACCTTCACGATCGGGGTCACTTGCGAGATAAACGTTTTTTGCTTTTTTTGCATAGCGTTTTAAATCTTTTACAACTGGCCCTTTGCCGCGAATCGTAATATATCTAGGTTCATAATTATTTTCAACATCTACGCCCATTTGACTACGAGGTAAATCTCTAACATGCCCCATAGATGCAACGACTTTATATTTTTTTCCTAAATATTTTTCAATGGTTTTTGCTTTTGCGGGCGATTCAACGATGACAAGATTTTCTGCCAAAGTAAGTCCCCCTTGCTATTCTATTGATTACAAATGTAAATGATAAACTGATAAATTCAGCTTTGTCAATTAAAACATTTTATAAAATTTATTTTTGTTCAGTAAATATACAATAATCCTCAATGATATCTTGAGCATTTTGTACGAGCTTAGCACCTTCTTTTATTCTATTATTGCCACCTTTGCTTAAAGATTGAAAAATCGTGCCCGGGCAACAATAAACATTTCTATTTTGTTCCAATGCCAAGTCTATCGTGATTAAAGAACCACTACGTTCATTTGCTTCAGTTACTAATACTCCTTGTGACAATCCACTAATAATACGATTTCTTTCTGGAAAACGCCATTTTTGAACTTTCCTTGTTGGATAATACTCAGATATGACGAGATGATCTTTACGCATCAGTTCACTTATATATTGTGTCGCTTTAGGATAATGATAATCTAAACCAAATGCAGCAACACCTATAGTTTGACCACTATACTCTATCGCTTTTAAATGTGCAAAATAATCTGCACCCATTGCCATACCAGAAACAATCGTAATATGTGACTTAACAAGGTCTGGCACAATAGCATCACAAATTTGTTCTGAATATAGTGTAGCCTTCCTTGAACCGACTATAGCCAATTTTTGTTTATTTTGCAATAACGACATATTACCCATTCCAAAAAGTACAAGTGGATAATCATAAATTTCCTTTAGTAAAGTTGGATAACAATCCTCATCAGAAAATACCATTTGAATATTTCTTTTCTCTAATGAAGCACGTATTTTATCTATATTACTATCATTATATTTGTGATACATCGTTAATATTGTTCTCTCTTTTAAACCAATTTTATGTACAAAATCAATAAACGTAGTTCTATATGAAAGAAAATTTAACTCAGAATCATAACGAATCATCTTGTGAATTTGATTAGTCGTAAAACCACTGTAAACTAATTTTAAAATTGATTGTTGATAATCATTCATAAATATACACCTCTTATAATATAGATTTTTTATTTTTTGGCGGGCGACTAACGATCTTGTTTTGGTTTCTTATATTTGGAAATTTATAAAATTTAGAGCGCAATAGTACTTGCGAGCGGTTTGGTATGTGGTTTCTTAGTGTAAATGTGGGATTTGAAAATACTAAATAGTGATGTATTGGTAGATTTAGATTTATTTCTTGAAATATTGATTGAAGGGTATTTTTAGCTTTGTATAATTGTACAAATGGTGATGTGTAACGTTTATTATAAGAACTCTTTATATAGTTGTCATAGATTTCGAAATCACCATAGTAGTGTTTAACTTCTAATATACTTATTTGACTATTATGTATGATTAAAAAATCTATTTGTACTGCATTTGAAGATATAAATTCAAGATTATGATTAAACACAATTTGATGTTGTTGCTTTAAAAAATCTTCTTCAAGTTGTTCGCCTTCATAACCTTTAAATTTATTCATGATTTCAAAATCATGACTGTCTTCACTTAATCTTGATGTTAGTGCATTTACATATGCTATTTCATAGTTGTGATTCATGCCTCACTCCTGTTTGTTAATATTTTACATATATTATAGTTTATGCATTTAATATTGTCCACGAAAAAAACCACTAACAAACTAAAATTTAGTTCATTAGCGGCTATATAAATTTAAACACCAAATAAGCACAGTGCTTTTCTATTGAAGAAAGACACTGTACTTATATATATGGTTATTATTTAACTGTTAGACATTTTTCGTATAAACCGTCTTCTTTTTTAATACGGTTTATAAGTGTTTCAGCGATAACAGATGGTGTATCTGCTGTATCAATACCACAGTCATTTAAAGTTTTGATTTTTTCAGATGCAGTACCTTTACCACCTGAAATGATTGCACCAGCATGACCCATACGTTTTCCTGGAGGTGCTGTTTGACCACCAATGAATCCTACTACTGGTTTTGTCATGTTAGCTTTAATCCATTCAGCTGCTTCTTCTTCAGCTGTTCCACCGATTTCACCAATCATAACAACTGCATATGTTTCGTCGTCTTCATTAAATGCTTTTAATACATCAATGAAGTCTGTACCATTAACTGGGTCCCCACCAATACCGACAGCCGTCGTTTGACCGATACCTGCTTGAGTTAATTGATGAACCGCTTCATATGTTAATGTACCTGAACGTGAAACTACGCCTACGTGACCTTTTTTATGGATGTAACCAGGCATAATACCAATTTTACATTCATCTGCAGTGATCACACCAGGACAGTTTGGTCCTACTAAGCGTGTTTTCTTACCTTCTAAGTATCTCTTAACTTTAATCATATCAATAACAGGAATATGTTCTGTGATACAAATAGCTAAGTCTAATTCAGCATCTGCGCTTTCAATAATTGCATCAGCCGCAAATGGAGCTGGTACATATATAACTGAAACAGTTGCGCCAGTTTCAGCGACTGCTTCTTCTATAGTGTTAAATACTGGTACACCTTCAACCACTTGCCCACCTTTACCAGGTGTTACCCCAGCAACGATTTGAGTACCGTATTCTAGCATTTGTTTAGTATGGAAAAGTGCTGTTGCACCCGTAATACCTTGAACTAATACTTTTGTATTTTTATCGATGTATACACTCACGTAACTCTCCGCCTTTCTTATCGTTCTTGAACTAATTTAACAATTTTCTGAGCACCATCAGCCATGATAGATGCTGGCTCGATTGCTAAACCAGATTCTTTTAAGATTTGTTTACCTTGTTCAACATTAGTACCTTCAAGTCTTACAACTAAAGGCATGTCTAATTCAACTTCTTTAGCAGCAGCTACGATACCTTCAGCAATGACATCACATTTCATGATTCCACCAAAGATATTTACAAAGATACCTTCAACTTGTGAATCACCTAAGATGATTTTGAATGCTTCAGTAACTTTTTCTTTTGTTGCGCCGCCCCCAACGTCAAGGAAGTTAGCCGGATTACCGCCAAAGTGATTAATTGTATCCATCGTAGCCATAGCTAAGCCAGCTCCGTTTACCATACAACCGATGTTTCCATCAAGTGCGATATAAGATAAGTCGTATTTAGAAGCTTCAATTTCTTTTTCGTCTTCTTCTTCTAAATCGCGCATTTCAACGATATCTTTATGTCTGAATAAAGCGTTATCATCGAAGTTTACTTTTGCATCAAGTGCTAATACTTCACCACTTCCTGTTGTAACAAGTGGGTTAATTTCAACAATTGAGCAGTCTTTTTCTACAAACACATTATATAAAGACATCATTAATTTAACAGCTTTGTTAACTGATTCTTTAGGGATGTTAATATTAAATGCTATTCTTCTAGCTTGGTAAGGCATTAATCCAGTAACAGGATCAATTACTTCTTTGAAGATTTTTTCAGGAGTTGCTGCTGCAACTTCTTCAATTTCAGTTCCGCCTTCTTCTGAAGCCATTAAAGTAATTCTGTCTGTAGCTCTATCAATAACGAACCCAATGTAATATTCTTTTTGAATATCGCATCCTTCTTCGATAAGAAGACGTTTTACTTCTTTACCTTCAGGGCCAGTTTGATGTGTAACAAGTACTTTGCCTAATAATTCTTTAGCATATTCACGTACTTCATCAATTGATTTAGCAATTTTAACGCCACCAGCTTTACCACGTCCGCCAGCATGGATTTGCGCTTTAACAACATATACATTTGAATCTAATTCTTTCGCTTTTTCTACTGCTTCAGCAGGTGAAAAAGCCACTGAACCATTAGGTACAGCTACGCCCATAGAGCGAAAAATCTCTTTACCTTGATACTCATGGATATTCATTCTCCATCCTCCTAATACATACAATAATGTTTGCTTACTTCTCAATTATAGAAAATGTAAGCGTTATTGTAAACAAGGAGAGTCCAATTTTACGAATTGTTAGACTAATATTTCACTTTTGATTTGATAGGTTCAAAAGTTTTACGGTGTATCGGTGTAATACCATAATTTTCGAGCCCTTCTAAATGTGCTTTTGTTCCATATCCTTTGTTTTTATCAAAATCATATCCAGGATAATCAATATGATATTGAGACATTAACTTATCACGATATTCTTTAGCAATCACACTCGCTGCTGCTATTGAGACACTATTTAAGTCTCCTTTAATAATAGATGTTTGTGGAATGTCATTATCTAACTTCATCGCATCTATTAATAAGTGGTCTGGTTTGATTAACAATTGGTCTATTGCTCGCTGCATCGCTACCTTTGTTGCTTCATATATATTGAGTTCATCAATTTCTTCTACCGTTGCAATGCCAATACCTACTGCACGTGCACGATTATATATTTCTTGTTCGAAATAAGAACGTTTAGCTTGTGATAAAGCTTTTGAATCTGTAATGCCTAAATATTGATGGTTTTGTTCAAGAATAACCGCACTTGCTACGACCGGGCCTGCAAGTGGACCTCTCCCTACTTCATCAATCCCACAAATAACAGCATCTTTGTTTAAGTCTAATACTTGTTTTTCATATTGATTCATTTGAATATATTTATGATGAAGTTGTTCTATTTTTTCTAACTGCTTGATTCGCTTACTTAATGCACTTTGAACACCTTTACGTTCATCTTCGTTATAAGGTGATGCTTCAACTTCTTGAATCGTTAAATATTGTTTAATCTCTTCAACAATTTCTTTAATGCTCTTCTGTTTCATGCATGCCATCCTTCATTTCTTCATATATATCGAAGCAGTAATGACCAATTTTAGCATTACGTAAATCTCTAATGATTAACTCCGTGACAGACTCATAATCTACTTCGTTACCACGTTTTAACATACCTCTTCTTTTACCAATTTGATCAAACAAACCAATGACGTCACCGTCTTCAGGTAATTCAATTTGATAAAATTGTTTTAATTTTTCTGGATCATGATCGATTAAAAAGTTTAATCCATATATCGCAACTTCATCTAAATGTACAATACTGTCTTTAATTGCCCCTGTTAAACTCAGCTTTTTACCAATCGTTTGGTCTTCAAATTTCGGCCATAAAATACCTGGTGTATCTAACAATTCTAATTCTTTTCCTACTTTAATCCATTGTTGTTTTTTCGTCACACCTGGTGTATTACCTGTTTTAGCAATTGATTTTTTGGCTAATTTATTGATAAGTGTGGATTTACCTACATTCGGAATACCAACTATCATAGCTCTGATTGCTCTCGGACGAAGACCTTTACGTTTTTCTCTATCAAATTTTTCTTTAGTGGCAGCTTGTGCAGCTTTCATAAGCTCACCTAAATGTTTACCATGTTTCGAATCAATTTGAACTGGGAAAAAGCCTTGATTTTTAAAGTATTGTGTCCATTTATCTGTCTCACTTTGTTTTGACATGTCTTTTTTATTAAGTATTACAACACGAGGTTTTTGTTTAACAATGTCATCAATCATCGGATTTCTTGAAGATAGCGGAATACGTGCATCGACTAATTCGAATACCACATCTACCATTTTTAATTGTTCTGTTACTTCGCGTCTCGCTTTGGCCATATGACCTGGAAACCATTGAATTGTCATTTATATTTATCCTTTCTTATCTTAAACTATCGAAATATGATATATTAACCATATCTATATAGGAGGTTTGTTATGTTTATTTCAATTATAGTTCCTCTTTATAATGAGGAAACTAACATCTCTATTTTACATGAAAAAGTATCAAACGTCTTTTTAAATTTGCCGCATCAATTCGAAATCATTTTTGTTGATGATGGTTCTACAGATGCTTCTTTGAATTTAATTCAATCACTATCAGAAAAAGACAATCAAGTTAAATACATATCTTTCTCTAAAAATTTCGGCAAAGAATCTGCTATGTATTGTGGACTTGAACACAGTATAGGCGATGCTGTTATTATTATGGATTCAGACCTTCAACACCCACCCGAGATAATCCCACAAATGATTGAATTACATCTTGAAGGCTATCAACAAGTTGTCGCATTACGCAATCGCGACAAAGAGTCATTTTTCAAAAGAATTCCAGCTAAAATATTCTATAAATTATCTAGAAATATGATTGATGTTAAGTTAAAAAGTGGTGAAGGTGACTTTCGATTAATATCTAAAGAAGTTGTTGAGTCTATCATTAAAATGACAGAGTATAACCGATTCTCTAAAGGTATATTTGAATGGGTTGGTTTTAATAAGACAACTATTACATATGATCATCTAGATAGAAATCAAGGACGTTCTAAATATTCCAACTTTAAATTAATCGATTACGCAATTGATGGTATCGTTAGTTTTAATAATAAACCGCTTCGACTATGCTTTTATTTTGGTGGTATTACAATGTTTATCTGTCTTCTATATATTTTAATTACATTTATAAATATTATGATACATGGCATCGAAGAACCCGGTTATTTCACAATTATTTCCGCCATTTTATTCCTAGGGGGCCTTCAATTATTTAGTTTAGGTGTTATAGGTGAATACATTGGTCGTATTTATTATGAAACAAAAGATAGACCAAAATATATTATTCAACAAACAAACCTTAAATTTCACGAATAACACATATAGGTGAATCAAATGATAAATAAAATAAAAACATTTTTTTATAACAACGCTATTTACAAATACATTTTGCTTTTCGGTGTTTTAGCCATTTTAGGTCATACTTATATACTTTATCGCTATTTTAAAGATGGTATTATCTTTACTGGACCAAATGATGGTATCGAACAAATGTTACCAATTCAAATGTATTTATATGAACATTGGACACATGGAACATTTTTCTATTCAACTGATTTAGGTCTTGGTGGAGATATGTTTATGGATTTGTCCTATTACTTCTCTACGAATATTTTGTTCATTATCAATGTCATTTTTGTTTGGTTAGGCTCATTTATCTTCCATTTTAATACGGATCATATGTTATTTTGGGCTCAGAATGCCATTGTCATATCAATCGTAAAGTCATTTTTAATTATGAGTTTTACCTTTTTATATGTTAAGAAGATTGGCTTAAATCGAACTGCTTCAATAGTTGCAGCTTTTCTATTTGCAGTTTCTCCTATTTATTTTAGGTTTACTGTATATTGGCCATTCTTTAGCGATGTCTTTATGCTATTACCATTATTATTATTCAGTATTGAAAGATTTTTAAAAGATAAAAAGATTGGCATGTTTATCGTAATCGTTGCCCTAACGTTTATCAATAACTTTTATTTCGCATACTATCAGTTTTTAACAGGACTCATTTACTTTTTCTATCGATTTATTTTTCAACATAAGGCTGATATCGTACCAAGAATACAACAACTTAAATTACTTGTAGTAGCGAGTATACTTGGTCTTGGAAGTAGTTTATTTATTTTCTTCCACTCTGCCCATAGTTTCATTGGGAATAATCGTGCAATTTATAATGGAACGATTCCATTACTGTCTAACTTTAATAAACATGACAATATATTCTATGACAATTATTTAATTGTAGTACTTTTTATAGCCATTCAGGCGCTTTTAACAATAAAGCTTTACAAACATTATTATTATAGATTATTTAGCATTTTTACGATTATTTTAATGATTGCAAGCTTTATACCTTATGTAGATAGTATTTTTAATGGCTTTTCTGCACCACAAAAAAGATGGCATTATTTATTAACATTCTTTTCTAGTGGTTTAATTGCGAGTTACGTATATTACTTTAAATCGATTAGCATCAAGCAATATATCATCACCGCCATACCAGGTTTTATCGTCATTTTTTCAAGTTATTACGTAACTAAAGATTATGTCAGTTGGATTTGGATGGTACCTATTCTATTTGTAATAGGATTGCTCGTATTAACCATAAAGCGTTTTACACGTTTATTAACACTTGTATTTGCGACAATGATTTTGTTAACTTCTTTCTTAGTCTCAAAAGATCATAGTAAGAACCAAATCTATCACGAAGATCATGAAAGACGTGCAAATAAATTCTTTATTCAAGCAAGTACGTTTGATAGTGGTTTACAACGAAGTCATGTATCACATTTAAATCAACAATTGAATCCTGATGAAAGATTAGGATGGCGCGTATTAACACAAGACAATACACCTATGTATCAACATTTTAAAGGTCTTAGTTTATACTCTAGTATTTTTGATGGCGGTTTAAATCAATATCTTTTTGAAGATGCAAAAGTTAATCTACAAAATGAATCGTTAAGTCGTTATAGCGATATGCAAGATAGATCAAACTTATACAGCCTTTGGTCAACAAAGTATATAATGAAGAAATCATATCAAAAATCATCGCCAGCAAACTTTAAATTGATTCAAGACGATGGCAAATATCAAATATTAGAAAACGAGCAACCGTTACCTGCAGTTAAAGTAACCGATCAATATTATGATGCCAATAATATTCATAAACCGTTAGATCTTGAACATGCTATGATTAAAGGTGTTGTTACAACAGATAAAGATAAAGTTAATTCAGAAATAAACAAAGCACCGAATCTTTTAAATCAAACTACCATTACAACACGTGATGCCGATTATCAACACAATATGTTGACCGTGCCTCGAAATGGAGATGGTTTAACGATTCAGCTACCTAAAAAGTTAACGAATCAATATCAAGATTTATATTTAATGTTACATTTAGAACGGGAATTACCACAATCAAACTTTACAATTCAAGTAAATGATTATCCAAATAATCGTCTCTTCCAAGATTCAAAATATCGCATGAATCAAGATGATTTACTTTATCGTGTGCCAGTACCTAAAGATGGGAAAATATTTATCTCATTAACGAATGGGAAATATAAATTACAATTACAAGGTTTATATGGTGAAAATTATCAAACGTTGAAGCAAGCTCATAAAGAGAAACGTTATACTTACCATGAAAAAAACGGGAAAATTAATATATCTTTAAAAGAACACAAAAAAGGAACAGCAGTCATCAATATACCGTATAGAGAAGGCTTAAAGGCTAAAGTAGACGGTAAAGACAAAGCCATTCACAAAGTCAATCACATTATGTCAGGTATTGATGTAGAACAACAAGACAAAGATATAGAAATCACTTATCAACCACCCTATTTTAAAACGATGATTTTGGTTTCATTTGTTTCAATTATTTTAAGTATCGTCTTCACAAGAAAAGTGAATAGGAAGCTGCAAACTTAAATATATTCGACCCTTATTAGTCAATAAAAAATAAGCATATCACCAACAACTGAGTAATCAGTTCAGTGATATGCTTATTTATTTTGTATCGGGATATATGTCCCAATCACTTAAACGCTTAGCAAGCAATGCCAAGGTTTATATTATCTAATTTCTTTAATACGAGCAGCTTTACCACGTAGGCTACGTAAGTAGTAAAGTTTCGCACGACGTACTTTACCGCGACGTTTAACTTCGATTTTCTCGATTTTTGGAGTGTGTACAGGGAATGTACGCTCAACACCAACACCGTAAGAAATTTTACGAACTGTAAACGTTTCAGAAATTCCGCCACCACGACGTTTAATAACTACACCTTCGAACACTTGGATACGTTCGCGGCTACCTTCAACGATACGTACGTGTACAGTTAAAGTGTCACCAGCACGGAATGTTGGAATATCCGTACGTAATTGGTCTTTTGTTACTGCTTCGATTAACTTATTATTACTCATTATATTCTCTCCTTCTGACTATGTTCTTGCCCAATGTAATTGTTTCATATAAATGCTAGCAGCGGATCATAGTGAATTTGTGCTCACACACTTATATTAATATATCACATTGTACAAGTTGATTCAATCTATTTTTTGTTATCATTTAAGAAACGTTTATCCGCTTCTGTTAATGGATAACTTTCTAACAAATCTGGTCTTCTCTGTTGTGTTCTTAACAATGATTGTTCATGTCTCCATTTTTCAATGTTTGCATGATTCCCAGATAATAATACATCTGGTACCTTTAAGCCTTCATAATCTGCTGGTCTAGTGTACTGAGGATGTTCTAATAATCCAGATGAAAATGAATCATCTTCATGTGATACTTGATTGCCAAGAACACCTGGTAATAGTCTTACGATTGCATCTGTCATTGTCATGCTCGCAAGTTCGCCACCCGTTAATACAAAGTCTCCAATTGATATTTCATCCGTTACACAATGTTCTCTAATACGCTCATCATATCCTTCATAATGACCACAAATAAAAATAATATGATCACTTTCTGATAAAGACTCCGCTTTCGCTTGAGTGAATGGCTCACCTTGTGGACACATTAAAATCACACGCGTGTTTTCATCTTTATCTAATGAACGAAGTGCATTGAATACAGGTTCTGGCTTAAGGACCATACCTTGTCCACCACCATAAGGATAATCATCAACTTGTGAATGTTTATTATTCGCAAAATCTCTAAAATTCACTGTATTAAATTGAACAATTTCTTTATCTTGTGCTCGTTTCATTATGGAATGATTGAGTACACCTTCATACATTTCTGGAAACAGTGTTAAATAATCAATCTTCATCAGTCTAATAAACCTTCTAACGGTTCAATTTTAATAGTCTTCAGATTAACATCAACATGTTTAACAACATCTTCAATATAAGGAATTAAATATTCTTTATCTCCCTTAACGACCCATACATCGTTAGCACCTGTCTCCATTATTTCGATTACTCTACCTAACGCTTCTTCATCTACGAACACTGTACAACCAATAATATCTGAATAATAATATTCATTTTCTTCAAGTTCAATCGCTTCATTTGATTGTTCTTGGTAAATTTTAGAACCTTTTAAATGTTCGATATCATTAATGTTATAAATACCTTCAAACGTTAAAAGATGAAAATTCTTATGCATTCTATGTGATGCTATTGTATATGAAAATGATTCATTATTTTTCTTAACTGTAATAAGTTGACCTTTATGAAATCGTTCATCGGTAAAGTCAGAATCTGATAATACTTTCACTTCACCTTTAATACCATGTGTATTAACAATTTTGCCTATTTCAACATTCATTGAGCTGTGCCTCCTCAACTGTTTCATTAATTATTAACATTAAAAAAGAGCACCAATTAGGTACTCTTAATTAACTTCTACAAACACTTTCTTGCCTTGCTCGTTCATTGAACCAGACACAATTGTACGAATTGCTTTAATCATTCTGCCCTTCTTACCAATAATTCTGCCAATGTCTTCTTCATGAACGTCTATATTGAACGTAATGCTAGAATCTTGTTCATCTTTAGATATATTGATGTTCTCCGGATAATCTACGAGCGGTACTATAATTGTTTGTATTAATTTTTCCAATATAATCTACGCTTTACTTAGAAAGTTTAGAATTATGGAATTTCTCCATGATACCTTGAGTTGATAAGATATCACGAACTGTATCAGTAGGTTTTGCACCGTCAGCTAACCATTTTAAAGCTAACTCTTCGTCAACTTTGATTTCTGCTTCTGGTTTAGCAACTGGATTGTAAGTACCGATTGGTTCGATAATACGACCATCACGTGGAGAACGTGCATCTGCTACTACTATACGATAAAATGGGTTTCTTTTTGACCCTTTACGTGTTAAACGAATTTTAACTGCCATGTTTAAAAAACTCCTTACTCATTTATAATTTCTTTTCTACAAGTAAATACTATAACAGGATATAAATTGTTTGTAAAGTGTTTTCTCTTTACCAATTTAAATTTCATACAAAATAAGAGAGCAAAGCTGGCATTATCCCTTAAAGATTGCTGCCATCACTTTGCTCTATATTAAAGTTATATCATACTTCTATTAGAACGGTAAGTTCATTCCTTGGAATGGATTTCCGCCTCGCTTACCTTTTTTACCTTTTTTATTGCTACCTGTAAATTGTTTCATCATTTTCTTCATATCGCCAAATTGCTTGATCAATCTATTTACTTCTTGTAAAGAACGACCTGAACCTTTAGCAATACGACGTTTTCTAGAAACATTTAAAATGTCAGGATTATTTCTTTCTTCTAAAGTCATAGAACGGATAATCGCTTGAACATTATCGATTTGTTTAGGATCCATGTTAGCATTTTTCATGCCTTTCATTTTGTTAGCACCTGGAATCATATTCATCAGATCATCTAACGAACCTAAACCTTTAACTTGTTCTAATTGTTCTAAGAAATCATCAAACGTAAATGAAGATGTTCTCATTTTCTTTTCTAATTCTTTAGCTTTTTCTTCATCGACACCTTGTTGGGCTTTTTCAATTAAACTTAATACGTCACCCATACCTAAAATTCTAGATGCCATACGTTCTGGATGGAACAATTCAAGTCCATCTAGCTTTTCACTCATACCAATAAATTTAATTGGCTTTTCAGTAACAGAACGGATCGAAAGTGCTGCACCACCACGTGTGTCACCATCTAATTTAGTTAATGTTACACCTGTTATATCTAATGTATTATCAAATGATTCTGCAACATTTACAGCATCTTGACCTGTCATAGAGTCTACAACAAGCATAATTTCATCTGGTTTAGATACTTCTTTAACGTCTACAAGCTCATTCATTAATGCTTCATCAATATGCAGACGACCTGCTGTATCGATAATAACAAAGTCTAAATGTTCTTCTCGTGCATATTTCAACGCATTCTCAGTAATTTGTTTTGGACTTACTTGATCGCCTTCAGTATATACAGGTATATCAATTTGCTTACCAACCGTTTGTAACTGTTGAATCGCAGCTGGTCTATAAATATCACATGCGACAAGTAATGGCTTTTTGTTATATTTTTTTCTCATTAATAATGCTAATTTACCTGCAGTTGTTGTTTTACCTGCACCTTGTAAACCGACCATCATCACAACAGTAGGTGGTTTACTGCTCATGTTAATTTTACTATTTTCTCCACCCATTAAAGTTGTTAATTCATCTTGAACAATCTTGATGACTTGTTGTCCAGGTGTTAAAGATTGCATAACATCTGCACCTAACGCACGCTCAGATACTGTGTTTACAAAAGATTTAACAACTTTAAAGTTAACGTCTGCTTCTAATAATGCTAATCGTACTTCACGCATCATTGCTTTAATATCTTGCTCTGTAACTTTACCCTTACCTTTGATGCGTTGCATCGTGGCTTGAAGTCTTTCGGATAACCCTTCAAATGCCATAAATTTCTCCTCCTATTCAAGAATTTCTAAGCGTTCTATCGCCTGATTAAGTTCTTGATTATCTCCTGACAATCTTTTTAATTCATCAATAATAGATTGTCTTTCTTTAAATTTTTTAAAGAGCTGTAATTTCGTTTCGTACTCTTCTAATAATTCATCTGTTCGTTTTATATTATCATATACTGCTTGTCGACTCACATGAAATGTCTCTGCAATTTCACTTAGTGCATAATCTTGTAAATAATATAATTCTAAATAATTGCGTTGTTTTTCAGTTAATAACCCTTGATAAAAATCAAATAAGTAATTCATTCTCATTGTTTTTATAAGTTCATTATTTTCCGTCATTTTGATCAGCTTCTTCAGTAGTATTTTCAACAGATTCATTCGCATCTATCATATCTGCAAATAATCCATAAACATAGCTTTCTGCATCAAATGGTTGTAAGTCATCAAGTTTTTCACCGAGTCCTACAAATTTAACTGGAATTTGTAATTCATTACGTATTGCTAACACGATACCACCTTTTGCTGTTCCGTCAAGTTTCGTTAATACGATACCTGTAACTTGTGTCACTTCTTTAAATGATTTAGCTTGTGACAATGCGTTTTGACCAGTTGTAGCATCTAATGCTAATAATACTTCATGTGGTGCTCCAGGTACATTACGATCAATAACTTTTCTAACTTTTTGTAATTCATTCATCAAGTTTGCTTTATTTTGTAATCGTCCTGCTGTATCACAAATTAAAATATCAGCACCTCTATTTTTAGCAGCATTTACAGCATCATACATAACTGCTGCTGGGTCAGAACCTTCTTTTTGACTAATCACTTCTACGCCAACACGTTCTCCCCATACTTTCAATTGTTCAATAGCACCTGCACGGAAAGTATCTCCAGCTGCTAACATGACTTTTTTACCTTCTTGCTTATAACGGTGTGCTAATTTACCAATTGTCGTCGTTTTACCGACACCATTAACACCAACCATTAATATAACATTTAATCGGTCATTTTCAATATTCATTTGATCAATATCTTCATCATCTTGCACATATATTTCGACTATTTTTTCAACGATGACTTCTCTTAATTCAGATGTTTCACTAATATTTTGGCGTTTAGCTTCCATACGTAATTCATCAACAAGTTCCATAACTGTGTTAAATCCAACATCTGCTTGAATTAACATTTCTTCTAATGCTTCAAAGAAATCTTCGTCAACTTTACGGTAAACAGCTAATAAATCATTTAATTTATTTTGGAAGTTCTCTCTAGATTTTTCTAACCCTTGTTTGAACTTAGCACCAAGTTGTTCAGATTCCCATTCTTCAAACTCATCTAATGACATTAATCCATCGTCAAACTGAACCGCTTCAGGATTTTCTTTTTCATTAGACTCAGGTTCTAAGTCTTGGACTGGTTGTTCTTCTTGGTTTTCAATTTCTTTGTTTTTTTCTTCACTAGGAGAGAATTTATCCTTTAATCGTTTAAAAAAACTCATGATTGTAATGCCTCCAATTCTTCTTCTTTAATTGATTTTAAGTTAACACTCACAAGTTTAGAAATGCCTGCTTCTTGCATTGTAACACCATATAAGCTATCCGCGTATGACATTGTGCCTTTTCTATGTGTAATGACGATAAATTGAGTTTCTGATTTAAGTTGATCTAAATATTCTGCATATCTTATCACATTTTGTTCATCTAATGCAGCTTCAACTTCATCTAGTATTACAAAAGGCGCTGTACGTGCTTTTAATATTGCAAAGAGTAAACTGATTGCAGATAGCGCACGTTCCCCACCACTAAGTAGCGATAAGTATTGTCGATTCTTACCTGGAGGTTGTACGACAATTTCAACACCAGCATCTAAAATATCTTTATCTGTAAGTTGTAACTCAGCACGTCCACCATTGAAGAGTGATTTAAACACATTTCCAAAATGATGATTCACTTCATCAAAGGTTTCTTTAAATCTAGTAGATACTTCGCCATCCATTTCTAATATGACTTGTTCTAATGTTTCTTTTGCTTCTAATAAATCTGTTCTTTGGTCACTTAAGAATGTATATCTTTCATTAACTTCTTTAAATTGTTCAATCGCATTTAAATTTACATGTCCAAGTTCATCTATAGACATTTTTGTTAATTTAACTGTTTTTCTTGCTTCTGAAATATCTTCTGGCATTTCATACAATGATTGTGCTTTTTCAAAAGTTAATTGATACGTTTCATTTAAGTGTGTCAATTGATGCTCAATCATAATATCTATTTTAGAGTGCTTACTCACCATATCTTGTAAGCCTGTTTCTAAACCAGAAATGCTTTGATGCATAGATTGCGTATCGCGCTCAATTTGCTCAATTTCTTCTTGAATAGATTTATATTTATTTTGATTATCCATCATTTTCGTTTCTATTTCTTGCTTTTTATCTGTAAACAGTTGAATTTGACTTTCGACTTTTTCAAATTGACCACTACCCATATAATCATCGGAATTGATTAATTCAATTTGGTCATTAATCTTAGTTAACGTATGTTCATATTCGTTTAAATCTTCTTTAAGTCGTTTCTTGTCTTGTTCTTTCAAACGATTTCGTTCTTTTTCAACTGCAAGATTTGAACGCTTTTCATTTAATGTATTTTGAATTGTTTTTTCACTATCTTTACTATGTGAAAGAGATGCATTTAATTGATTGATTTCGTTATCAATTTTCTCTATATCTTGTTTAATATTTACAAGTTTATTTTGCTTTTCTTGTAATGTTTCTTGACCTTTCACAAAGTTATAGCCATCATTCTTCTCAAATTCAAACGTTTCATTTTCGTCTTTTAATCGTTTTTCTTTAGCTAATACTGCATCTAATTGTAACGTTACTTCATGCTCTTTAGCTCTTAGTTCAGTACCTTTTTCTTGTGTTTCAGTTAAGGACTGTTCGATATTTTGAACTTCTTGTTTTAATGCTTTGACATTCTCTTCGATTTGAGTTGTTTGTTGCACAAAGTTCTGATACTTATCTTCAGTCGTTTTCAGTTCATCTTTTTGTGATAACAAACTTGCTTTCTTTTCTTTGCCACCACCGGTCATAGCACCACCAGGCGTAATCACATCACCTTCAAGTGTCACAATTCTATGCTTGAACTGAATTAACCTCGCAAGTTGATTGGCAGTTTCTAAATCTTTAGCAATAATTGTACTACCTAACAAATGCTCTACAATATTTCGATATTTCTCGTCATATTTAACGCCTTCAGAAGCTACTGTAATGAAACCTTGTTGATCATTAATTTGCTCGATAACAGATTGTGGTATAAATCGTTTTTTAACCACATTCATTGGTAAGAATGTAGCACGGCCTAGCTTTTTATCTTTTAAATATTTAATCGCTAATCGTGCATCTTTTTCTTCTTTTACAATGATATGTTGTAAAGAAGCACCTAGCGCTATTTCTATTGCTGTTGTTAATTTAGAGGGTGTATCGATAATTTCTGCAACTGCACCTTCTATACCATTGAGTGACTTTTCTTTCAGCACATGTTTCACACCAGAATAAAATCCAGAGTATTCATCTTGCATACTCTTTAACGTATTAATACGCGTCTTCATTTGTTCTGTATAACGGTACGCTTGATACAGTTTTGACTCCGTATCTTTATATGCTTGTTCTTTACTTTTCAACAACTTATGATCAGATTTATATTTTTCAGTTGTTTCTTGAAGTTCTTTTTCAACAGATTGTAGCTTTTCGGTATAAGTCGATTTATCTTCCCAAACACGTTGAAGTTCTTCGTATACTTCTTTTTGTCTGCCATCTAATCTTGATTGTTTTTCTTGATGTGTTGCTAATTTGTCTTCTAAAAATCTAATATCATTATTAATGTCTGATTGTTCTGTCATGAGTTGATAATAACGATCTTTCAATTGTTCAATTTTCTCTTCAAATGTACCTTCTTGATTCGATAATTGACCTTCAAGTCCATTAATTTCTTGCACTAATGCTTGATATCTATCTTTAAATTCTTTCAATTCCACATCTATTTCTTTAATTTGTTCCGTAATTTTGTTAATTCTCATTTGAGAAGCTTGCTTTTCTTCTTCTAGTCTTTCATTTGTCGCATCACTATTTTTTTGACGTTCTTTTAAGACTTCTAATTGACCAGTAAATCTTTCTAATGATTCAGTCGCTTCAACTAATGCCTTGTTATCATTTTGAATTTGATAAGAAATCTGATCTCTCGATTTTTTCTTTTCATTTAATTCAAATGTCATAGCGTCTAATTCATTTGTTTTTTGTTCTTTTTGATATTGAAAATGCTCGATCTCTTGTTCAAGCTTTTTAAAATCTTTATTTAAACTTTCAATATCATATACCGTTACAGTAATATCACTCTTTTTCATTTCTTCTTTTAAAGCAATATACTCTTCAGCAATCGCAGCTTCTTCTCTTAGAGGCTCAACTCTTGCCTCTAAATCGAATACAATGTCTTCAACACGATTTAAATTTTGTTCTGTTTCGTCTAATTTTTGTGTCGCTTCTTTTTTACGTTTTTTATATTTTAATATGCCAGCTGCTTCTTCTATGAGATATCTTCTATCACTAGGTTTAGCATTTAATACTTCATCAACTTTACCTTGAGAAATAATACTAAAAGCTTCTTTACCAAGACCTGAATCTAAAAATAGATCTAGGACTGATTTTAAGCGTGTTCGTTCTTTATTTAAATAATATTCACTGTCACCATTTCTATATAAGCGGCGTTCAACTGTTATTGTATCTTCATCTATATTTAATTTTCTTGAATGATTATCCAATGTTAATTTTACTTCTGCATATTGGCACTTTTTACGTTCTTTCGACCCATTAAAGATGACATCTTCCATCTTAGATCCACGTAAACTTTTTGCTGATTGCTCACCGAGAACCCATTTTATAGCATCCGTAATATTACTTTTACCACTACCGTTTGGGCCTACAATAGCTGTCACACCATTATCAAAGTCTACATGTGTATGTTCAGCAAAAGATTTAAATCCATATGCATCTATTGATTTTAAATAAACCATAAACTACCCCTTATTGACCATTATTCAACGCTTTTTTAGCAGCATTTTGTTCTGATTCTTTTTTCGTTCTACCTTTTCCTGTTTCTAAAGGTTTGCCATTTAATAGTACTTCAGAAGTAAACATCTTGTGATGTGCTGGACCACTTTCATCTAATAAATGATACGTAATATTACCTTTATTATGACGATGCATATATTCCTGCAATTCTGTTTTATAATCACGATTTGCAGTATAATTTTCATCAACGACATGTGGAAATACAACTTTTTCTAAAAATTGCTCTACAATTTCAAGTCCTTTATCTAAATACAAAGCACCAATAAATGATTCGAATGCATCGGCGATTAATGATGGACGTTCACGACCACCTGTTTTTTCTTCACCTTTACCAAGTAAAAGTAATTCGTTCATATTTAAACTCATTGCAAATGTTACAAGTGATGGTTCACATACAATTGATGCGCGCAGTTTAGTGAGCTTACCTTCTGGAAGTAATGGAAATTTCTTAAATAAAAACTGTGACACCGTCAATTCTAACACCGCGTCTCCTAAGAATTCTAAACGTTCATTATGACTTAATTTATCTAATTTAAAGTCATTAATAAAACTTGAATGCGAGAATGCTTGAACATAAATATCATATTGTTCAAATTCGATATCTATTTCTTTCATAAACGCATCGAATTGAGCTTTAAATTGTGCTATGATTTGTGCTTTATTTTTAACCATGCCTGTCCTCCCTAATATTATGTTTCCTATCTATTTTACGTTATATTTCATAAAAAAAAAAGAATATTATCATAAACGACAATATCCATTGACACAATATATAAAACGTCTGAACAAATTGCATTGTTCAGACGTCTATTTCACTTTGTGTAATCATCATTGATTGCTTAATTTGGTCTTATAAACCACATTTCAGTTTCATAATCATGCGTGATACGTTGTGCAACTTCTGTCTTGTCAGCGCCGCCACCATACCAGTTTTGATCTAAACTTGTAAATTGCATCACATTGCCGTCCGCATTACCGTTTAACACAATCGCTGTATGTCCGGCACCTGATCCGAAATCTTCATTAAATACAACAACGTCTCCAGGTTGTGCTACAAATGATGGTGTATTTTTGTACACTGTTGCTTCACCACTAAAATTATTAGCAGTTGGAATATCTTTTGCATAATCACCGTGTAAACCGTGACCATATAAATAATTCCAATAATAATTCACTAAATCAAAACATTGCCAACCGTAGTAGCCATCAAAATCCCAACCCTTGCCTTCCAATGAATAAACATAATTCATGGCAGCCGTTGAAGATTTCGCAACTTCTTTTTGGACCTTGCTCGATTTCTTATCATAATCTCTATGTTCAACCTCTACGTTCTGTATCTTAGGTGTCTTATCTTTAGATGTATCACTACCGCCGCCATCTTTAGCGTCAGCATGCAAATTCAAATTCAATGCAGTCAAGCTCGTAAATGCAATTGCTACCAATAATTTGCTTTTAATCTTCATACATCCCCCTAATAAATATGTATTATATATATTCATAAATAATATATTAAAACATTTTATCATATATAAAGTATACTGGATAGGTTATAAAGATTAAGTATTGATTACAAAAAGACCACTAAAAGTATATAATGGCCTTTACTATGAACATCATTTACCGAACTAACAAATCCATTTAAATAACTGAAACTTAAATCAGATCCATTATTGGATATAACTTAAATATCGTCATTTACGCTTATTATTTTTCGTTACCACGTTTAAAGTTACCAGTAGCTTTTGCTAATAAAAGTTGAACTTCAAATTCATCATAATCTACATCTTCCATTCTACCAATTAATTGCTCTGCTTTATAATTTTTTAAAATAGTTACTGGCTTACCAAAATAAAAAATTCTTATCGTTTTCTTTTTAGTAATATTAAACGTAAATGGCTGTTCTTCTAACTTATTACGATTATCAATATTCTTCATATTTATGCGCTCCTATATCAATCGTTTTTTTAATTTTGATTGAGATATAGGTATTATCTTTATTTTCTTGAATCCTCTATATCCCATGTTGATGCGAAATCATTAAAAACTTTCATCAAATCGCCCCCTACTCTTTATTAAAATTCATTATAACACTTGTTGAGAAAACAAAAATGCCCCACCAATTAAGGTCGTAATATTTTTACTTTGTCTTATCATATATAAAATCTCCAATAATTTTAGAAGATTAGCTCTTTTTCATTTTTACATAATAATAAAAAGCCCGTAACCATTAGTATACGGGCTTTTGTAATATGAATTATTTTTCTAATGATTCAATATATTTTACAGCGTCACCAACTGTGTTGATTTTTTCTGCTTCCTCATCAGGGATTTCCATATCAAATTCATCTTCTAATTCCATTACTAATTCAGCGATATCTAAAGAATCAGCACCTAAATCATCTTTAAATGAAGCTTCAGGCGTTACTTTTTCAGCGTCTACACCTAGACGATCTACAATAATGTCTTTAACTTTGTCGAAACTTGCCATTCCATTCACCTCCTTTAAATGATTTAAATCTTATATAATAAGAAATGCAATTTCTCTTACTATCCTATTCTACTATAAAAGTAGCTTTTATTGCATATACATTCCGCCATTAACGTGAATTGTTTGGCCAGTAATATAGCTTGCTTTATCACTTGCAAGAAATGCTACTGTATGTGCAATATCACTATCTTCTCCAAATCGTGCAAGTGGAATTTGTGACTTCATTTGTTCTTTTAATTCATCAGATAATTGATCTGTCATATCTGATACGATAAATCCTGGTGCAACTGCATTACAAGTAATGCCTCTAGATGCTAATTCTCTAGCAAATGTTCTTGTCATACCTTCAACACCTGATTTAGTTGCTACATAGTTCACTTGTCCTGCGTTTCCTAGTGAACCTACAACACTTGATAAGTTAATGATGCGACCAGATTTTTGTTTTAACATAGGTCTAGTTACTGCTTGAACACAGTTAAATACACCTTTTAAGTTTGTATTGATCACGTCATCCCATTCGTCTTGTTTCATACGCATCAATAAATTATCTCTTGTAATACCTGCATTATTGACTAATACATCAATAGTACCAAATTGAGATGTTGTTTCTTTAATCATAGCTTTTACTTCATCTTGCTCACTTACGTTTGCTTGAAATGCAAATGATTCTACACCAAATGATTTAATTTCAGAAACGACTTCTTCTGCTTTTTCTTTATTTCCTGCATAGTTCACAACTACATTGTAACCTTCTTTACCAAGTTCTAATGCAATTTTACGACCAATACCTCTAGAAGCACCTGTAACGATAGCTGTTTTTGTCATTATTCATTCCATCCTTTAATATCATCAATTGTTTGAATTGATGTTATTTTAACATCACGACTAATTTTTTTAACTAACCCAGATAATACTTTGTTAGGACCGACTTCGATAAAGTGATCTACACCTTGATCAATTAAATACTCAACAGATTGACTGAATTCAACTGGTGAGAATAATTGTTTAACCATGTTCGCTTTAATAACTTCATGATCTGTTTCAGGTTTAGCATATACATTTTGTACAATTGGGTGTTCAGCATCTTTCCACTCAAATTGATTAATGTAGTTTTCAAAATCATCTGCTATAGTTTTCATCATTGAAGAATGAAATGGACCTGAAACTTTTAATGGCATAACACGTTTAGCACCAAGTGTTTTACCTTCAGCTGCAAGTTTATCAATGAGTTCTGCATGACCAGATACAACGATTTGACCTGGACAATTGATGTTTGCTGGTTCAATAAGTTTGTCCTCTGTTGATAATTGTTCACAGATTTCTCTCACTTTTTCAATGTCTAAACCTAATACCGCAGCCATAGAACCTACACCTTGTGGAAAAGCTTCAGACATTAATGTACCACGTTTATGTACGATTTGAACGGCATCTTCAAACTTTAATACACCTTCTGATACTAATGCTGAATATTCACCTAAACTATGTCCTAATGCGTAGTCATAATTTAAATCTTTTAAAGCATTCATTAAAGCTGAACTATGCGTTAACAATGCTGGTTGTGTATATTCAGTTAATCCAAGAATTTCTTCTGGATCTTTAAACATAATTTCAAGTAAATCAAATGATAAAGATTCATTTGCTCTTTCTAGAATTGATGTTGCATTAATTTCTTCTTGATATAAATCTTCTGCCATTCCTACTTTTTGTGACCCTTGACCAGGGAACATGATTGCAACTTTACTCATTTATTTCACCTACTGCTTTCTTCATTTTATCTACTATTTTAGTATCTGCAGCTAGCTTAGCTTGTTTAATTGCATTATAGAATGCACGTTGATCTGATGATCCGTGTGCCTTAACAACAACACCATTTAATCCTAATAGGACTGAACCACCGTATTCTGCATAGTCCATTTTATTGCTAATCTTTTTAATATCTTTTTTCAAAGTAAGTGCAGCAAGTTTATTTTTAGTTGAAGCAGTCATCGCTTCTTTTAACATTTTAAATATACCTGTCGCTGTTCCTTCGATTGTTTTTAACACCATGTTACCGTTATAACCATCTGATACAACGACATCACATGCATCTAACAATAAAGATTTTGCTTCAACATTTCCAATAAAGTTATCAAATTGTTCTTCTTTAAGTAATTGATAAGTCTTTTTCGTTAAAGCATTACCTTTTGATTCTTCAGTACCAATATTCAAAAGTGCTAATGAAGGTTTTTCAATACTTCTAATTTGTTTGGCATAAATTTCACCCATTTTAGCATATTGCACAAGATGTTCAGGTTTAGCATCTGAGTTTGCACCAATATCTAAAAATACAAATCCTTTACCTGTCACTGTCGGGAAAGTCGCAACTAATGCGGGTCTTTCAATACCTTTTATTCTGCCGACAATAAATAAACCACTACTCATTAGCGCACCAGTATTACCAGCTGATACACATGCTTCAGCTTTACCTTCTTTAACAGCATTTGCCATTAAAACCATTGAAGCATTTTTCTTTTTCTTAATTGATCTAACAGGTTCGTCATCCATTGTTATCTTTTCATCAGTATGATAAAAGGTGATACGTTCATGTTTGTAATCAAATTGTTTTTCATCACCATATAACAAAATCTCTAAATCTGGAAAATCATTAACTGCTTGTTTAACCGCTTCTATTACGATACCTGGCGCGTCATCTCCGCCCATCATATCTATCGCAATCTTAACCATTATTTTCACCCTCGCTCGAATAATACATTTCAAATTGTCCTTGGAAAACAGTTTCTCCATGAACAGTGCTTGTGACATCTACTTTAGCTATATGTTTCGATTTATGAATCACAGTAGCTTTAGCAATGACTCTTTCATTTAGTTTTACTGATTTTTTGAATTGAACATTACTTTTAGTTGTTAATGCTAATTCATCATTAATCAATGCTACACATAATGAGTTAGCTTGGGCAAATAAATAGTGTCCTCTAGCAATACCGTTACGTGTAAAAACATGTTCTTCCTTAATATCTATAATAGATATTGCTGATTTATCTAGTTCAATATCTATAATTTCCCCAATGACATCTTCAATGGGTAATGATTTAATTTCATCATGATTTTGTGTTGCTACATCTTTGATGCGGCGTCTTAATTCTGGAATACCTAGCTCCATTCTATCCAGTCTAATAGTTTGGATGCTTACTTTAAAATATTCACTTAAAGTTTCGTCAGTTATGAAAGGTTCAGCTTTCAAACGATTTGTTAATTCCCTCTGGCGATCTGCTTTTGATAATTTCATTTCATCCAAATCCATTCTATTATGTACTTATAGCTAAAATTAGCACCTGCTATCATGACCTACCTTACTTATACTAACACGGGTATAACAATATACTCAACAAATTATACAATAAAAAAGAACGAAATTTACAAATTTGGTCATAAGACTTACATAATAAGATGTAAAGACTAGGTGGAATGAGTGAAATTGGGGAGGTTGGGATTGTTTAGGTGTTGGAGTTGGGGGAGATTAGACCTTGGATTCGAGGGGATTGGATTGGAGAAACTCATGGCTTAATGCAGGACTTATGCCATGACTTGATTAATCTCTTAGCTTTATTAAGAAGTTAAGCTACGACTTGAACTATCTCTTGGCTTTATTAGGAAGTTAAGCTACGACTTGGTCGATTTCTTGGCTTTATGTAGGACTTAAGCCATGACTTGATTAATCTCTTAGCTTTATTAGGAAGTTAAGCTACGACTTGAACTATCTCTTGGCTTTATTAAGAAGTTAAGCTACGACTTGAACTATCTCTTGGCTTTATTAAGAAGTTAAGCTACAACTTGGTCGATTTCTTGGCTTTATGTAGGACTTAAGCCATGACTTGATTAATCTCTTAGCTTTATTAGGAAGTTAAGCTACGACTTGGTCGATTTTTTATGTAATCAAAAATGTTCATTTCTAAATAATCATTTAACTTTTGATAAGATGTGAGTTTATTACTTCTTTAACTCACATCTTTTAGAATATCTCAAATTCTCCTTTCGCCCTCCACGAATCCATCCAACTATATCTCGAATCCTCCACACCAAAATCTTGAATCCTCCCTCCGACCTCTCATATCCACTTCATCCAACTCATTTCTTCCAACAAAAAAAGAGCAAAATTTCAAATTTTGCTCTTCCCTCTCAAAGTTATGCTGCATTTTCTTCTACTGCTGTAAATATCATGCGCTCTTCGAACAATAATGTATCTGGATTATAATTATCACATGTTATTAACGTTAATTGATTCGGTTTACCTTTATGTTCATCTAATACTTCCACTTGATTTGGTTTAACATTTTTAATATTTTTAATTTTATATGTTTTTTTACCTTTTAATGTGATGAGTTCTACTTTATCGCCAACTTTTGCGCGATCGAGATAGTTAAATCTTATTCCTGCGCCTTCTACACGATGTCCTGCTATTGCGACATTCTGCTCACTTAACTGTTCATTCTCATCTACTAATGACAAACCATTTTTTAAATTTTGTTCTGTTGCTGGCCCTTTAAATATTGGCTCTGATATATCTGCTGCTGGTACTTTTAAATAACCAACCATATGTTCATTTACTTTTAAGTTATCTGTTTCTGTTTTAGTAATCCATGATTCTATTGGATTTATTTTAACGCTGTCATCATGATTTACATACGACTCGATGACCTTATCATTAACACGGTCTGTAAAATAAGTTCTAATATCATTCCAGAAGAAAATAGATATTGCCGTCATGATTAATAAGATACCTATAATTTTATATAACCATCTCATGTTTCTAACCTACTCTCAAAATATGGTAATTCAAATTTATACAATACGTGTACCAATGTCAATCAAAATTTTGTTCTGACATAGATTCTTGTACTAATAATCTCAATTTATCATATTCAGGTTTGAAAAATTCACCTGATTGAACTAATTCACTCGCTTCATCTCTTGCGACTTCTAACATTCTATAATCCTCTACGATATTTGCAACTCTGAAATCAGGCAAACCACTTTGTTTAACGCCAAAGAAGTCACCAGGTCCTCTCATTTCCAAATCTCGTTCCGATAAATAAAAGCCGTCTGTGGATTCAGTCATAATGTGCATACGTTCTACACCACTCTCAGTTTTGGGTGATGCTACTAAAGTACAGTAACTTTGATGATGACTTCTACCAACACGACCTCTTAATTGATGTAACGTAGATAAACCAAAGCGGTCGGCATCATAAATAATCATAAATGTTGCATTAGGTACGTTCACTCCAACTTCAACTACAGTTGTAGAAACTAATATCGCGATTTCATTATTACTAAATTTATTCATGATTTCATCTTTTTCATCTGCATTCATTTTACCATGTACAAGTCCAACTTTATCAGCACCGAAACGTAACTGTAATTGCTCATAGATTGCGACCACATTTTGAACATCTAACGCTTCACTTTCTTCTATTAATGGACAAATGACATATGCTTGTCGACCTTTTAATATTTCTCCATTTAG
The DNA here is from genome assembly GCF_002901825.1 of Mammaliicoccus sciuri. Lineage (GTDB taxonomy): Bacteria > Bacillota > Bacilli > Staphylococcales > Staphylococcaceae > Mammaliicoccus > Mammaliicoccus sciuri. The sequence goes on from NZ_PPQD01000030.1 coordinate 272,031, forward strand.
CTGATTTAATACATGATCAATTTCTTCATGTTTTGCCCATGACGTCAAAATTTCTTTTCTACCTTTAGGCATTTGTTTAATCGATGTTACATCCATTTCACCGAATGCAGAGATAGACAATGTTCTCGGTATTGGTGTTGCTGTCATAAACAAGACATTTGTATCTGCACCTTTTTCACGCAACTTCTTACGCTGATTTACACCAAATCGATGTTGTTCATCAATGATAACTAATCCAATGTCATTAAATGCCACGTCATCTTGTATAAGTGCATGCGTACCTACAATGACGTCAACTTCTCCTGCTTCTAACTGTTCAAGTAATAATTTTCTTTTTTTACCTTTAACTGAACTTGTTAATAAAGCGACATTCAATTGTCCACCAAATAACTCATCTAAGCTGATCGCATGTTGTTCAGCTAATATAGCTGTCGGAACCATAAGTGCACTTTGCTTACCAGCATTAAACATTGCATAAATCGCGATAGCTGCAACAACCGTTTTACCCGAACCTACATCACCTTGTAATAATCGATGCATTTTAATAGGTGCTTTTAAATCTCTAAAAATTTCATTCACACTATTTTTCTGAGCATCTGTTAATTCAAATGGTAATGTTTCGATAAAAGATTTTATCGCATTGACATCATAATTTAAACCTTCTATTTTATTAGACTCTTTTTCTAATTTGCTTAACCATTTCATCTTTAACTGAAATAAGAATAATTCATTAAATGAAAATGTTCGTCGTGCTAATTTAAGGTGATTAAATTGAAGTGGTTTATGTAAAATTGGAATGACATCTTTTAATGGCATTAATTTGTACTTATCCATTAAACTTGGTGATAACCATTCATCAATTTCAACAAGTTGCAATGCTTGTTCAATGTATTTATTAAGTTGTTTTTGTTTTAAGCCTTCTTTTAATCGATAAATAGGTGTTAACGCATTTCCACCGTCTTCTTTTTCAGCCATTACTTTTTGACCAGCAATAATTTGTTTCTTTTGATCCCATTTACCTTTGATTGTAACTGATTCACCCATTACAAGCCTTTTTTTCAAATAAGGTTGATTAAAGAAAGTGACTTTAACGGCAATTTGATCAATTAGCATGTGACACGTTAATTTAGATTTATTTCTACCAAAAAATGCAACAGTCGGACTAGAATACACTTCTCCAGTAACAGTGACAACATCACCATCAGTTGCTTCATTTAAATTAATGACAGATTCATCTTCGTAACGTGTTGGTAAATACAACACTAAATCTTCTAATGTATAGATATTTAATTCATTTAATAACTGTAAACTTTTTGGTCCAACACCTTTAAGTTCTTGCAAAGTTCGCTCTGTATATATCAGATGTTGCTTATTCATTTTTATCACCTATATTTATTAATACTCTAATTATAGAACAAATATATGATATAAACCAATCGAATTCACCGAAATGAGATTTATACAAAAATATAAAGGCCAGGACAATAAATTATGTCCCAGCCTTTATGTTGATATTTTCGTTAATTTCCAAATATCTCTTGTTTTAATCTTTCACCTGTTGGCGTACCTGCTAGACCACCACGACCTGTTTCACGTAGTGCTGAAGGCATTGTTTGGCCAATTTTATACATAGCTTCTATTACTTCATCAGTAGGAATTCTTGATTTCACACCTGCTAAAGCCATATCAGCTGAAATAATTGCATTTGAAGCACCTGCAGCGTTTCTCTTAACACAAGGTACTTCTACTAAACCTGCAACTGGATCACAAACAAGTCCTAACATATTTTTTAAGCTAATTGCAAATGCTTCTGCAGATTGTTGAGGTGTACCGCCAGCCATTTCTACTGTTGCAGCAGCGCTCATCGCAGCTGCTGAACCAACTTCAGCTTGGCAACCACCAGCCGCACCTGATATAGATGCGTTATTCGCAACAACAAATCCAAATGCACCTGTTGTAAATAAGAAATGTAACATATCTTCTCTAGTTGGATTTAGTCTTTTTTTCAGCGCAAATAACACACCTGGCGCAACCCCTGCGGAACCGGCAGTTGGTGTTGCACATATTTTACCCATTGCTGCATTCACTTCGTTCGTCGCAACAGCTTTACTGACTGCATCAATCATTAAATCACCTGAAAGTGATTGACCACTTTCTAAATAATCTTGTAAAAGTACAGCATCCATTCCAGTTAAACCAGTTGTTGAAGTTACACCATTGATACCACGTTCAATGGCTTTTTCCATTGTATCTAAATTACGTTCCATATTTTGATAAACTTCTTCTTTAGAGAGTTTAGACACGCGCATTTCTTGTTCAATTATGACTTCATATATTTTTTTATTTTCTCTTTCACAAATTTCAATAAGTTCTTTTACACTTTGAAACATGATTACCCTCCTTTTATGATTCCCCCATTAATGTGACTGTTTGTACACCATCAATTTCTTTAATTTTATTTAAGACTTCTTGTGGAATATCATCATCTAATTCACACGTCATTAATGCAAGTTCACCTTTCTCTTTACGGGCCACTTGCATACTACCAACATTAATACGATAATCACCAAAGACATTGGTCACTTTCCCGATCGTGCCAAAAGTATCCTTATGAAAAACAAGTAACGCAGGATAATTCCCACTAATGGCAATTTGAAATCCATTTATCGCAACGATTTCAACTTTACCACCACCAATTGAAATACCTTCTACTGAGATTTCCATTTCTTTATTTCTCATGTTGATAATTGCAGTGTTTGGATGTGATCGCTCTTCAAACATTTCGATAAAGTTTACATCAATCTGTTGTTGCTCAGCATCTTGAAGACTTGTTTTGATTCGATCATCATCTGTATCATAGCCTAAAATACCACCGACTAACGCAACATCTGTACCATGTCCTTTATAAGTTTCCATGAAAGACCCATATAAATATATATCAATATGTTCTGGTTTACCATCAAATAAACCTCTAGCTATTAATCCAATTCTTACTGCACCAGCAGTATGTGATGAAGATGGCCCGACCATTACTGGACCAATAATGTCAAAGACACTTCTATATTTCATCAATAATCACTCGTTTCTCTTTTAATTTCACCATACCATTATAACAACTTTCGTTCGTTTTGTAAGCGTTTTACAACACAAAAGACAACAACGCTTTTGTTTAACATTGTTGTCTTTTATCTTGAGATTATTCTACTGAGAATAAGAATGAGTAAATTGGTTGGTCACCTTGATGTACTTCTACTTCAACTTCATCATAGTTTTCTTCAACATATGATACTAATTGATCGACTTCTTCATCAGTAGCGTCTTCACCTTTAATAATAGTTAAAATTTCACTGTCTTCATCAATCATTTCATCGATAAGCTTTTTACTAGCTGTTATGTGGTCAGCATCACTTACTTTAATGCTGCTTTCATGGATACCCATGAACTCACCTTTTTTAATTGTAATACCATCTATATTTGTATCTCTAACAGCATACGTTACGGAACCTGATTTAACAAAACGCATTGCGTCTTCCATTTGCGCTTTATTCTCTTCGATTGATTGCTCTAAGTTAAGATTTAACATTGCTGACAGACCTTGAGATACTGTTTTTGATGCTACAACAGCTACAGGTATATCAACTAAATGTTCAACTTGTTCAGCTGCCATAATAATATTTTTATTATTTGGTAAGATGATTGCATTTTTACAACCTGATTGTTTTACAACTTTTACGATATCTTCTGTTGAAGGATTCATTGTTTGACCACCACTGATGACATGTGTTGCACCAAGTGATTTAAATAATGTCGTGATTCCGTCACCCATTGAAATTGTAATAACTGCTGTGTCAATTGCTTCTTGTTCTTGTTGCTGTTCTTGTTTTATCTTTTTATCTGCGCTTTTACGAAGTACTTCTCTATGTTGTTCACGCATGTTTTCGATTTTAATTTTAATCAGTTCACCATATTGGCTTCCGTATGATAATACTTCGCCTGGTGTTTCAGAATGAACATGTACTTTTGCAATTTCATCGTCAGAGATTACAAGTAATGAATCACCGAATTGACTCATATCTTCTCTAAATTGTTCTTCATCGAATGCTTTTTTATCTTTTCCAAAGCGAACCATAATTTCTGTACAGTAGCCGTAGACGATATCTTCAGTATTCATAACGCCACCGAAATCGTGGTCATCATTGATAAATTCATCTGTATCTACTTTTTCTTTAGCTGGTTGAATTTTTTCGCCTTTTAATGTTGCTAAGAAGCCTTCATAAACAAACATTAAACCTTGTCCACCACTATCCACTACACCTACTTCTTTAAGTACTGGTAGTTGGTTTGGTGTGTTTTCTAATGCTTTTTGACCTTCTTCAATTACAGCTTCCATAACTGTAATAACATCTTCTGTTGATTCAGCAGCTTTAACCGCCGCTTCTCCAGCTACTCTCGCAACTGTTAAAATCGTTCCTTCAACTGGTTTCATAACAGCTTTATATGCTGTATTTACACCTGATTGGAATGCTTTAGCGAATTGTTGAGCATCAATTTCTTGTTCATTCTCAATCGATTTTGAGAATCCTCTAAATAATTGAGATAAGATAACACCTGAGTTACCTCTTGCTCCCATTAACAATCCTTTAGAAAATATTTTACCAACCTCACCGATATGTGCATTACTATGAGATTTAACCTCTGCTGCACCTGATGACATTGATAAATTCATATTTGTTCCTGTATCCCCGTCTGGTACAGGAAACACATTTAAAGAATCTACAAAATCTGCATTGTTTGATAAACTATCTGATCCTTGAACGATCATATCAGCAAACAATTTGCCGTCAATCTTATTCATACTGTATTTGCCTCCCTATGCTTCCTCATCATCATTAATAACTCTAACACCTTGGATATATATGTTGACTGCGTTGACTTTTAAATTTAATGATTGTTCTAAAGTATATTTAACAGCAGATTGGACATTGTTTGCTATTTCTGAGATTTTCGTACCATAACTCACAATTATATACATATCTACATCAAGAACACCTTCGTTTTGAGATACAATAACACCTTTGGCATAATTATCACGCCCAAGAATTTCTGCAATGCCATCTCTAACTTGATGTTTACTTGCCATACCAACGATACCATAACATTCTACAGCAGCTCCGCCAGCAAGTGTTGCAATAACGTCATTTGAAATATCGATACTTCCATACTCATTTGTAATTTCTAAAGTCATGATTACGTCCCTCCTACACATTTAAATTTTTTCGTTTTATTAACTACTTTTATATGTTCTGTTTAATTATACTTAATATCACATTCACATCGCAAGAATTCATCATTTTAATCACGTTTTTTATACAACGTTTTCACAAGATATTATTATAACAAATAAATTGAACTTTAAAATACTTTTTGCGAAATTTGTTATTATTTTTTCGCTAATTTACAAAAAATCCGTTGAATAAATTATAAGTGCGTGTTATATTATTAAAGTGTGTAAACGTAAATAAATGTGTATTTATATTTCATTAAAGGAGGATATTTATGGCTAAAGAATGTTTCGTAACAGGTCGTAAAGCTAGAACTGGTAACCACCGTTCTCACGCATTAAATGCTAACAAACGTCGTTGGAACGCTAATTTACAAAAAGTTAGAATCTTAGTTGACGGTAAACCTAAACGTGTATGGGTTTCAGCTCGTGCGCTTAAATCAGGTAAAGTTACACGCGTTTAATGAATATAAGTCACATATAATAAAGAGAACCTTTGTGTGGAAGGTTCTCTTTTTTTATTTATCTTTACTTTGTACCATCAATATATTGCCAAGTTCAACTGTCACTAATGGATGTTCATGCCCCTCTTTAAACTCATTACTAATCGTTAACGTTGAGCCTTGTGCCAAAGTTGTAAATGGTAAATCATATTTAAATTCTTCTAATTTTATTCTAATATTCGTACTTAACGGAATAAAGGACACATATTTCATACCTTCTACTTGTGAAATTCGATGATTTCCTGCTTTTAATACTGTAATTTCATTTTGCTTATCTACGAGCGTGATTTGAATATTATCTTCCAGAAATTCTGGTTTCGTTAATATTTGAACAGCACCCATAAAATGATCTAATCTGCCACCTGTCGCACCATATATTCTAATTTCTTCGTATCCGAGTTCAACTGCTAAGTTAACCGCTAATGCAAGGTCGGTATCATCCTTTTCTTTCTTAACCGGATCAATATCGATATGTTCAATGATTTGTTGATACTCTTCATCTGATACCGAATCAAAGTCTCCTATTGCAGCAACAGGCTTAATATCATGTTTAATTAATTCAATTGTGCCTCTATCTACACCTATCCAATCAATGTGCTTTTCATCTTGAAGTATATGTTCATTGATATGACGCATACTACATAATAGATTTACTTTCACGATTAATCACCCTTTAATTTGTGTACAGGTTCTTTGTAGTCTTCATGTTTGAAGTAATAAGATCCTGCAACTAATATGTCTGCGCCTTGTGCTTTACATAACGCACCTGTTTCTTCATTAACACCACCATCAACTTCAATTTCAAAGTTTAAGTCATGTTCATTTCTATATTCGTCTAACCAAGTAATTTTATTTAACGTAGATTCTATGAAGCTTTGACCACCAAATCCTGGATTCACAGTCATAATTAGAACAAAGTCCACGTCTCCTAAAATTTGCGATAATGATTCTACAGGCGTTCCAGGATTGATAACAACACCAGCTAACTTATCATGCGCTTTGATTTGTTGTATCGCTCTATGAATGTGTGGTGTCGCCTCGTAATGAACAGATACCATGTCACTACCCGCTTCACAAAACGCATCAATCATTTGTTCTGGGTTCTCGATCATTAAATGTGTATCAATCGTCATATCTGTTACTTTTCTTAATGATTCTAAAATAGGTAATCCAATCGATATATTTGGTACAAACTGACCATCCATTACATCAAAATGTAAAATGTCTGCGCCAGATTCCTTAACGCGTGTTACTTCTTGTTTTAATTCTGCAAAATCACAAGCTAAAAGTGAAGGTGCTATTTTTACCATTAATATCTTACCTTTCTATTTTGAATTTCTTCGAATAATGTCAAATAGTGCTTATATCTTAACTGATAAAAATGATTATCTTGAATTAGTTCTTTTACTGCACATTTAGGTTCATTAATGTGCGTACAATTTCTAAATTTACACTGTGATTTAATGGCTTCAAATTCTGGGAATAAATCTGCGAGATCTTCCTTTTCAATATGTGAAAAGTCTAATGCACTAAATCCTGGTGTGTCAGCTAAATAACCACCCTCTAACTCATACAATTCAACATGTCTTGTCGTATGTTTACCACGATTAAGTGCTTTTGAGATTTTGTTCGTTTCTAAATTCAAATCGTCGAACAATCTATTCATAATCGTGGATTTACCAACACCAGATTGTCCACTTAACACGATAATACCGTCAATTAAAGGTTTAATCGCATTTGATACATCATCATCATCACCTATAAATAATGTTTCATATCCAATTGATTGATATTGCGCTAATTTATCTTGTATTTGTTGAATTTCATCATCAGTCGCGAGATCTTTTTTAGTTACACATATTATAGGTGTAATATTGTATGAATGAACGACTACGAGAAATCTATCTAATAATTGTTGACTAAATGCTGGTTCTGATGCACTCATCACGACGATAACTTTATGAATATTTGAAACAGGGGGTCTTAATAATATATTCTCACGTTCATGAATATGTTGAATATAGCCACCCGTTTCATTTTCAACTTGAAAATCAACTATATCTCCGACAACTGGAGATGTCTTCTTCTTTCTGAATAATCCTCGAGCTCTCGTAATATATATACCATCGTCAGCTTGTACTGAATAATCTCCACTTATTGATTTAATAATACGACCAGTTTTCAATATAACACCTACCTCATTTTATTTTAATTATACCAAATCATACTGCTTAAATAATCAATTATTTATGTTGCTTAAACAAAATCGTTACTTCTGTCCCTTTATCGACTTCACTTTCGAAGAAGATTTGAGCATCATGATGTTCAATAATTGAATCAACAATCGATAACCCTAGACCGTTACTATCAACATGTACATTATGAGATTGATCACCTTTATAAAATCGATCTTTAATATGTTTCAGCTGTTTCTCAGTCATACCATAACCTTCATCAATAATCGAAACTTGTACAAATTCATTTTGTTCTTTTAGATCAATTTGTATCATACTATGTTCTGGTGAGTATTTAATAGCATTATTTAGTATATTATAAAGTGCTTGATAAAGTAATTTATGATTACCTTTAATAGTTAAATCATCCATATCAAATAGAACTGAAATTTCATTGTCTTCTAATAAGAAATTCAGATTTTGAACGACTTCTTTAACGACTTTTTGAACATGTACAGTTTCATTAAATGATAAATGCTCACTATTATCTAACTCAGATAACAACAATAATTGTTTCGTTAAATTACTCAAACGATATGCCCTAGCATATATATCTTCTATAATTTGTGTTCTTTTATATTCATCTTGTTCATGTTCAAGTTCTCTTAATAAACTTAAAATAGACTGTAGCGGAGATTTAATTTCATGAGATACATTTTGAACAAAGGATTGTCTCATCATTTCTAGCTGTTTAAGTTCATCTCTCATCTTAATAAATCGGTGTTGTAATATACCTATTTCATCGTCACGTGTTACTTTGATATCGACATCAAAGTCACCTTTTCTTAATGATTCAGTCGTCTTCATAAGTCGTCTAATTGGGTTTGCTAATGAATAACTTGAGAAGAGCACGAGTACTAATGAAATTACGACAAGCAATACAAGCAATATCGCTAAAAATATTCTAAATTCGCCTAACATGGAACCCACACTAGGTCTCAAGAATAACGCATACTCAGCACCTTGATGTTGAATCTTTATACCGACAGTGTTTCTCGTTTCATTATCAAAGAATCCTGTAATAAAAATATTAAACGGTCTATTCTTAATACCATGATACGTTTTACCGTCTAATACATCTTCAACAGCTTGGTTGTCTAAATTATATTTTCTAAAGTTATCACCATAATAAGTCGGTTTCAACTTATCATTATACAATACAGCTTGATAATGTAGCTCGCTTAAGTGATTTAAATAATTATCCAACGACATTTCATTATCATGATCAATATAATCTTGAACATCTTTTAAAGTATTAAACACTTTGTGGTCATTTTTTTCTTTTAAATCTATATGATAATAAATATTTGTAAGAATGAAACCTAAAATAGCACTTACGAGCATCACAACTATTGTATAAATCGTTATTCGTTGAGCTAAAGACTTAAACCTCATGAGCAAGCACCGCCTTGTAACCAACGCCTCTGACGGTTTTAATCAAGACATCACTCTCTAACTTTTCTAATCGCTTTCTAATACGTTTAATATGTACATCAAGCGTTCGTTCGTCTCCTTCGAAATCAATACCCCATACAACTTCAATAATTTTGTCTCGTTGTAATACTTTATCTTTGTTACGCATTAAATAATCTAGTAATGCAAATTCTTTCTTTGGTAAAAGCATTGTTTTCTGATTAATCGTTATTTCCATATCAACACTATTGATATGTGTATTACCTATTTGAAGTTCATTGGATGAATTAATTTTAAACCTGCGTAGAACAGCTTTTATTCTAAATATTAACTCTTTAATTTCAAATGGTTTTGTCACATAATCATCTGTTCCAGCGAGAAATGCATTTTCTTTATCACTCAACTCATCTCTTGCCGTTAACATGATAACTGGAATATCAAAACTATCCTTAAGTATTTGACACAATTCAAAGCCGTCCATACCTGGCATCATAATATCTACAACAGCAATATCAATATATTTATGCTCTACAACTTCTATAGCTTCCTCACCACTGAGACTTGTTATAACATTTATATGTTCACGTTCAATTTCTCGCTTCAAATCATTTAAGATAAATTTATCATCATCTACAACTAAACAAGTTACCATGTCATCACCTCTTTACCTATGATACCAAATATCTTTGAAAATTTTCATATATACATGAATTCAGGCTGAAATTTCGAATGAAATTTCAGCCTGAATAATATTATTATAATGAATCAATTCATGATTAAACTGATTCTACGTTACGGTTTACTAATGCATTTACATTTTCAATGATTGTACCACTTACGACACGACCTGGTAATTTATTTAAATTAACAGATAGATCTTGGTCTTTTTTCATATCATATGAAATGTTTCTAGCGAAGTATTTCATAGATTCTTCCATGATGATAATTGTCATCCACTCACCAGCACAACGGTGGTTTGTATAATAATCGCCACCACCTTGAGGGATTAAATCAAATGGACTTCCGTCCCAATCGCTGAAGCGGTTTGGATAGAATCTTTCTGGATTCTCCCATAAGCCGTCTCTATGCAATGTTCCGTAAATATCTAATACTAAGAAAGTATCTTTCTCAATCGTATAGCCATCAAATTCGATATCTACTGCTGCTTTACCAGGTAAATAAGGTACGAATGGATAGAATCTTCTAACTTCTTGTACAAATTTATAAGCATAGTCATTTTCATTATTGAAGACTTTTTCTGCTTCTCCTGGATAATCATGTAATGCTTTCACACCGAAACTAATAAAACGATTAATCGCGACTAGAGGACGCACAACGTTCATTAAATCGATCGCACACAATCTAGAATCCATTAAATTACCTTCAAAATCTTCCCAGTGACTAAATTCATGTAATGCTGTACCTTGTGGAGGTGTTAATTTACCTTCACGTACTGCAATAATTTGATTTTCTAGGAATGTTTCCACTCTATCTCTTGCTTTTTTAGCTTCTCTATATCCTTTGAATGCAGTACCGATATTTTTAAATGAATCAATCATTGTATCCATATCTTGGGCACAGCTTTCAATTTCTTCAGGAGATGCGATAACGCCTGCCCATCTAAATCCAACTTTAGTTAATAAGATAATAGATTCTTTATAAACGTTAACTTCGTCCATTCTTTCCATACGTTCAGTATTCATGAACCAAGTACTACGTGTAAGTTCTCTCAAATATTCTAAATTTTCTTCAGTCATTAATGACATAAATAGAGCTTTACGGTCTATGTGTTTTTTACCACCAGTAGTATGTATAGCGCCTTTACCGAATAAAGTATTAACAACACGTTTTGGTAACGTACCTTGTCTTTCAATTAAATCGTTATTATAAAAAAGCTCTGCTGCTTCTTTACCACTGATTACAACTGTTCTTCTTCCGCCTAATGCTCTTAATTCAAAAATATTTGTATCAAATTTCTCAAGTCTATTTGGTACATATTTATAGCCTTCTTTCAAAACTTTAAATGTACTGTCTAGACCTCTATCTTTTGGTATTTGCTTACCCATAAAGTTAATGCCCCCTAGAATTTTTGTAAATTTTATATACTTACATATTATTTCATTTTCTGTGAAAATAATCAATCAACTACTATTATCAATTGAAAATTTTATATCTTTGTCAACTAATGCATGTCTTTTTGACCACTCAATTAGCGTATCTGGATAAACGACATCATCTTGAATCGATTGATTTAGATTTTCAACTGGAAAACTGAGTATAAATCGTTGATCAATAATTTCATCAACAATATTAAAAAACGCTAGATTTCCACTCGTTGGTCTTCCGACAAGATTGACTATTCCCGATTTTACTACTTTATAAACGAGCCATTCAGCTGCATAAGATGTATCTTTATCAATCAAGATCACAATTTCTTCAAATCGACTTAATCCGATAAAATCAATTTTATCATCATCAAAGAATTTCCAATCACCAACAGGTTGATCTAAAATATTTTGATAAAAAGCTTGTTCATTCATTTCACTGCATGCTTTATACAAACGTTCTAATTTTTGCTTAAATAACGACTTATGACGCTCTCGCTCAACCTTTACTTGTGTGTCTTTCGTTAATATTGTTTCTTGATTGCCAATCTCATAAAAATAAGGCATAAGAAACTCTGCGATACTCAAATTTTTAAATTGTGCATTTCTAAAATCAAAAATGACTTTTTTAGATGATTCTTGAATTTTGGATAATTTGTATAACGCTTCAACAGCTTGTTCAAAACGAATATCACCGTTAAATTCTAATATTGGTACATCATCCTTAACCGTCACATCAATCGTATGTTCTGTACTCACCGGATAATGTCTCAATTCAAAGTGATAAGTTTGATTCGCTCTTTTTACTTCTACTTCATTTTGGAAAGTTAAAATATGTCCCCATTCTTCTCTATGGTATGGTTCATCTTTTAATAAACGATGATATCTCATTCTACAATATTCAATAGAATCCCCTGATAACTGTGTAATTTCATCACCAACAACAAAGCGTATATCATCCAGCACTTTCGTAACAACTAAAGCATCTTTAGTAGCTCTTACCTTAATTCCAACTTGTTTGTCAGGAATTTTCAATGCCTTAATAGACGTACTCAACAGGCCTATATCATAAAAGAAATTATTCATAACTTCAATAAAGACTTGATCAGACAGATGAGATGAGGTCACAATATTTTTATACTCTTCATAAATAGCGTGCTTTTGATCAGCATCTACAATAGCATGTTCTGTTTGACGATATACATATTCATATAAAGACACATAAGGAAGCATATTTTTCACCCCAGACTCATTTTCTAAATTTTACTAAGAACTAAACATTAAATCAATAGTGTATAAAAATAGAGACTGAAACACTGTTTAATGTTTCAGTCCCTCAAATAGCTATATACTTTTCATATATTTAGAAATCATCGTAATCAATTGTGTTACTTTCAACCTCTTTACCATCTACTTCAACGCGATATTCAGCTGATTCGCCTTTTGGAATCGTGAAATTAATGTTTCTTGTTGTATCTTTTTTAATCGTAAAGGAATCTGCAACTTTTTTGATATCATTTGATTTATCTTTAACAAAGATTTCTACTTTCTGACCTTTTTTACTATCAGAACCTGTAAATGGTATATAAACGGATTGTGTATATGTTTTATCTCTTGCGTTATCATCACTGTCATCTTTTTTATCTTTATCGTCTGATTTATCTGAGTTAGAGTCTTTATCTTCACCTTTAGATACATCAAAATAAATCGTTGATTCGACTGGCAATTGTCCATCTTTAAATGATTGTTTAACGATTGTATCTGCTGGTTCATCACTTTCAACTTCAGATTGTTCTACTTTAAATCCAAGCGCTTCAAGTTCAGAAGTTGCTTTACTGATTTCTTCACCTGTATAATCTTTAACGTATTCTTGTTTTACGCCGATTGATTTTGTCAAAATAATCATCGTATCTTTAGGTACAACTTTAGAACCTGGTTCGATATTTTGATTAATCACTGTGCCATTCGCCGCTTTATCATACTGTTCTTTTATACGGACAGATTCAAAGCCTTGTTTTTCTAATTGCTTTTTCGTTTTGTCTGCTGATTTTCCAACATAATCTTCTATGGTAAACGTCTTAACACCTTGAGATATCACTAAATCAACTTTAGTCATTTCTTTAACCTTACTACCCACTTTAGGTGTTACTTTCATAACTTCGCCTTCTTTAAAGCTATTACTATAGGCTTCTGTTATTTTACCTTTACTTAAACCTTTTTCATCTATTAAAGCTAAGGCTTCACCACGTGATTTACCTAATAAGTTAGGCACGTCTACATATTTAGGAGCCGTTAAGGCAAAACCAATTGCACCTACTAACATACATAATAGTAAAATGGGTACAAAAACGATTAACCATTTATTACGCTTACGTTTAGGTTTATTTGTTTCCATATTTTGTTGTTGTGCATTAGCATTTTGTTGCGTCGTTGCAATTGGAACAGTCTTTGTATCACTTTCTTCTTCATCAGCTTTTATAACGGGCATTGTTTTAGTATCTGAATCAGACTCATACCTAGGTAATTCATCTTTACGTTCATCGTCCAATGCTGTTAAAAGGTCATAATACATTTCATTTGTATCACGGTACCTTAGTGATTTTTCTTTACGAGTTGCTTTCATAATGACATTTTCTATACTTTGAGGTATAGATGGTCGTTCTTTTCTAATAGATGGCAACTCTTCTTGAATATGTTTAATGGCTACACTTACAGGCGTTTCCCCATTAAATGGCGGGTGTCCTGTTAATAATTCATACAATACAATACCAATAGAATAAATATCTGATGATTCATCTGTTGATTGACCTTTAGCTTGTTCAGGCGATAAATATTGAACAGAACCCATAACATGATTCGTTTCTGTTAAAGCTGTTTCACTTAATGCCCTTGCGATACCAAAGTCTAATATTTTTAAAGTCCCATTTTTAGTCATGAGAATGTTTTGCGGTTTAATATCTCGATGAATAATTCGATGATGATGAGCATGTGCGATACCTTTTAAGATTTGAAGCGTCATTTCAACCGCTTCATCTGCAGATAACTTACCTTCTTTACATAGATACTCCTTTAATGTTGGTCCTTCTATATATTCCATAACAAGGTAATAACAATTATCATCTTCTTCTACATCAAGTACATTCACAACGTTACTATGACTTAAAATCGTCGTATTTTGAACTTCTCGTTCGAATCGTTCAACTGCTTTTTCTTTTTCATAAGGCGGTATGTTGATTACTTTCACTGCTACATCACGGTTCAAGATCTTATCTTTCGCTAAATAGACGTTACTCATACCACCGCCACCAAGATACTTCACAAATTCATAGCGACCGGCGATTATGCGACCTATCATATTTTTCCACCTTCAAATGGATATAATATTAACGAGATATTATCTTTACCTTCGACTTCGATTGTTTCTTCGATAAGCGTTTCACCAATATCATCAACCGTACCTTTATGAGACATCACAATTTGTTGAACGTCATCTTCATGTAAGTAATCTGTTAAACCATCTGAATTTAAAAGCAAATAATCATAAAATTTTGTATTGTAGTAAAAAATATCTGGGTTAACACGTTTATCTGTTCCCATAACTTTTGTAATAATGTTTCTTTGAGGATGCGTGAAAGCCTCCTCTTTCGTAATTTCTCCAATCGTAACAAGATGATTAACAAATGTATGATCATTTGTTAATTGCATCATTTCACGACTGTTCATCAAATAAGCACGTGAATCACCTATATTAGCTACAACGATGTCTTTTTCATAGACTAAAGCACAAACACAAGTTGTACCCATTCCTCTATACATCTCATTGTTCATAGACTCGTTATATAATTGTCTGTTTATATCAGCTAAGTTAGATTGTAACCAATCTTCAGCATGATCATATTCAATATAATTTTCATCTTCGAATCTAGCTTTAAGTGAATCATTCACAAATTGGCTTGCAACTTCACCTGCAGCATGTCCACCCATACCATCACAAATCACTAATAAAACTTGACCCGTTTGATTTGTATAGATACCACCTGCATCTTCATTTTGTTCTCGAAATTGACCGACATCTGTAAAAAACCGTGCTTCCATGATTTGTTACCTCGTTTCTTCTTTTCGCTCTTTTGCTCTTAGTTGTCCACATGCAGCATCAATATCTGCACCTTGATTACGTCTTATTGTAGCATTTATCCCGTTTCTTTTTAATTCTTTTTCAAATTTAAAGATATCTTCTTTTGATGTTTTTACATAGTCACGTTCTGGTACGTGGTTAACTGGAATTAAGTTCACGTGACAGTTTAAATGTTTAATTAGTTTTGCCAATGCTTTTGCATGATGAACTTGGTCATTTACACCTCCGAACAAACCATATTCAAAAGTGATTCTTCTATTCGTTTTATTGACATAGTATTCAATAGCTTCCATTAATTTATCTAAATCATAAGCTCTGTTTATAGGCATCAATCTTGAACGTGTTTCATTATCAGCTGCATGTAAACTTAACGCAAAGTTTATTTGTAGGGATTCATTAGCAAAATCGTAAATTTTAGGGATGATACCTGATGTAGAAACTGTTATATGACGTGCTCCGATGTTTAAACCTTTATCATGATTAATGATTTTTAAGAATCCCATCATTTCATCATAGTTCTCAAATGGTTCACCAATACCCATAATAACAACTTGGCTGACACGCTCATCCGTAGCATCTAAAGCTTTTTGAACTGTTAATACTTGTGCAACAATTTCACCCGCTTCAAGGTTACGTTTCAAACCACCGATTGATGAGGCACAGAACGTACAACCTATACGACAACCTACTTGAGTTGTCACACAAACTGAATTCCCATATTCATGTCTCATTAATACTGTTTCAATCGTGTATCCATCTTGTAATTCAAAAAGAAACTTGATTGTTCCATCTTTACTTTCTTGTTTAACAGCTACTTCTAACGTTGTAATTTCAAATGATTGTACAAGTTTTTCTCTCAATTCTTTTGAAAGATTTGTCATTTCGCTAAAAGCGTCTACTCTTTTAACATATAACCAATCAAAAATTTGTTTAGCTCTAAACTTTGGTTCTGATTGATCGATCAACCAATCTTCTAATTCTCCTAATTGTAATGAATATATTGAAGGTCTTTCGAAGTTTGGCATAAATTTATTGCGTTTTTTCTGTATCGCTGGCATATTAACTTTCCTTTCTCTTAATTTTAGTAATAAAGAAACCATCTGAATTATAATCTTGAGGTAGTAGCTGTAATGTTTTAGTTTCTTGATTTGTTCTTGGATCTATAAATGGTGCGAATTCAAATTCTGGATTTGCTTTTAAGAATGAATAAACAACATTTTCATTTTCCATTTGTTCGATTGTACAAGTTGAGTACACAAGTTCTCCATTAGGTGCGAGAGATTTACTCGCATTTTCAAGAATTTCTAATTGTAAGTGCCACAATGATTCAACATCCTTTGACGTCTTGTCATACTTAATTTCAGGCTTTCTTCTCATGACACCAAATCCACTACACGGTGCATCTACAAGGATGTAATCATATGTTTGATCAAAAGGCTGAGTGGCATCATGTACAGCTGCTGTTACATTTTTAAGTCTTAATTTTTTGATATTAAAATCAATTAAATCTATTTTATGTGGGTGAATGTCAAATGCATCAACATGACCAGTTTGATTCATCATTTCAGCGATATGACAAGTCTTACCACCTGGTGCACTACATGTATCTAACACTGTACTATTCGGTTTCGGATTCAAAATTTCTGCTACAAACATTGAACTCTTATCTTGTACAGATAATAAACCATCTTTAAATAATCTATCATTTACAATAGCTTCACCTTTAACATGTAAACATCTTTCTATGTCTTTATCTATTTCGACAGTATAACCATTACTTTGTAATCTTTCAACTGCATCTTCAACAGATATGCGTGTTGTATTCACTCTTACGGTTGTATCTGGCGGTGTTAAACTTAGTAAACACATTTCTCTTGTCTTTTCATATCCAAAATGTGTAATCCAATGTTTTGTTAACCATAAAGGTACACTACCCTCAATTGAAAGTTTTTTATCATCATGTTTGATTTCATCTAAAGTTCTTAATGGTGTAGACATGAAATTTCTAAGAATTGCATTGATTGCTTTACTATTGTGTAAATCACCGCGTACTTTAGCAATATTAACAGCTTCATTGATAATCGCGTGATTTGGAACTTTATCTAAATATACATATTGATATGCACTCATGATTAATAGACGTTTCATCCATCCTTTTAACTTGGTCTTAATAAAAGGCTCAATTAAATATTCTAAAGTGATTTTTCTTTGTAAAGTACCATATACAAGTTCTGTTAATAATCCAACATCTTTTTTAGATACAGCTTCGTTTTTTATCGCTTCATTAAGTTGTAGATTACTATATGCTTCACCTGTCAGTACATCATCTAGAATCGTTAATGCAACGTTTCTTACATTGTTTTTCATCATATTAATTTAGTCCCATCAATTTTTGATTGTAATCCGCTTAAATAATCTCGTGTTTGCACACGTTTTTTACCTGCTAATTGTATTTCAGTTAAAGCAACACCATCTTCACTACCTGTTGCTACTATAATAGCTGATTTAGTTGTTTCAACAATTTCTCCTGGATTACCTTTAACATTTCTTACAATTTCACTGCGCCACAATTTCATATTTTTATCATTCATTGTTGTATAAGCAACTGGCCAAGGTGATAACCCTCTTATATGGTTATGAATTGATTCAGCATCTTGTGTCCAGTCAATTCTTTCATCTTCTCTTGAAATATTAGAAGCAAAACTTACAAGTGATTCATCTTGAGGAATGCTATCATTTGTTCCATTAAAAATAGTAGGTAAAGTTCGTTTCAATAATGCTGTACCGAGTACTGCTAGTTGATCATGAACATCTCCTACTGTGTCGTTCTCTTTAATGTCGATTTCATCTTGGCTAATAATATTACCTGCATCTAATTTTTCTGCCATATACATAATTGTTACGCCTGTCTTTTTCTCACCATTCATAACTGCATAATGAATCGGAGCACCACCGCGATATTTAGGTAGCAATGAAGCATGTACATTAACTGCTTTATATTTTGGCGCATCTAATAATGATTTTGGTAATAGCTGCCCAAATGCTGCAGTAACGATTAAATCAGGTTGTAAATTAATAATCTCTTCTAATTCTGGTGAATGATTTAATTTTTCAGGTTGATATACTGGAATATTATGTTCAACTGCTACTTTTTTAACAGGAGGTGGTGTCAGTACTTTTTTTCTACCTACTGGACGATCAGGTTGAGTAACAACTGCAATCACTTCATGTTCTTCGATTAACATTTCAAGAATGCCTGTAGAAAAATCTGGTGTACCCATAAATACAATTTTACTCATCCTTATACATCTCCTCTAATTCTTCTTCACTAATTTCTCTCGTCATCTTATCCGTGAATAACTCACCATATAAATGATCTACTTCATGTAAAATAATTCGTGCAATATCATCATATGCAGTAAGTTCAACTTGATTACCATTTAAATCATTACTTTTCACGACAATCATTTTACTTCTGTTCACTTCTCCAAAGACACCAGGTACGCTGAGACAACCTTCTACATCAGCTTCAGTTTCTTCAGATTGAGAAACAATCGTTGGATTGATCAGCTGCAAAATACCTTCTTGCTCCATATCAACAATCGCAACTTTAAGATCAACGCCAATTTGAGGTGCAGCTATACCCACCCCATCATTTTCAAACATTGTATCCTCTAAATCAGCAATTAATGATTTTAAAGACTCATCAAAAGTCACAACATCTTTAACTTCTCTATTTAACATTGGATTTGGTACCGTAACAAGTGGTTTTACAGCCATATCTATCGCTCCTTTTTAAAAACTCATCGTATAATTATAACGTAAATCAATATAAAAAGCGACAGAGAAAATTCATCTACAGTCGCTTACATTGATTTGATAGAAAATTTTGCATAAACGAAGTAAAATCGAATTACCAATAAATAACAGAAAGGAGTCCTATATGAACGTATCCGACTACTATCAATATTTACTCGCACTTGAATCTCGGAAGACTTTAACGAAAGATGAGAGGAATAATCTTCTCACATATTACAACGGCAAAGAAGGAGAACGCTATTTCAAATCGTTTTTAAACACGATACCTAACATCAGCTATATTTACGATTTCGAATTCGGTAATCAACATCATGTCCAAATTGATTATTTAGTCGCAACAGACAATACACTTTTCTTATTTGAAATTAAACATTATAGAGACGAGTGGCATTTCGAACAAGATTACTTAAAAAGTAGTTACGGATTAACTACGAAATCCCCCATTAAACAAACAAAATTTATGAAATTCGAATTAGAAAAATTACTGTATCAAAATGGTATACATATAAATATTCAAACTTATATCATTTTTACAAATCCTCATTTTATCCCAGTTGGAACCTGGCCACATAATCAGAATATTATCTATTTCAATCAATTGAACCAAATCAAAGAAATCTTACAATC
Source organism: Mammaliicoccus sciuri (assembly GCF_002901825.1). Classification (GTDB taxonomy): domain Bacteria; phylum Bacillota; class Bacilli; order Staphylococcales; family Staphylococcaceae; genus Mammaliicoccus; species Mammaliicoccus sciuri. The sequence continues at coordinate 292,148 of NZ_PPQD01000030.1, forward strand.
CCATTCATCAAAGTTTAACCCCGCACTATTAAACTTTTTATTACAACACAAGAAAATCCACTCGACTTATTATCAAAAAGAAATCACACCATACTTCGATCTCAGTTTAGCAGGTATAAAATGTCCAAGTTGTAGAAAAATGCACACAATCAAAATAATAGAAAATAAAATCTACTCTAACTGCATGTACTGTCACTCTAAGATTAAATGCGAAGAAATCGTCCTGTACAATTTGAAAGAAATCTATTATTTAAAAAGAGACGGCTTTACATTTGAAGAAGCCATCCAGTGGTGTTATCCGGTGAAAGAATATACGATTGGCCGTGTTTGTAACAAGTATTTCAAATCAGAGAAGAAAAGAAATAGAAAGTTTTTCCCTAAGTATATTAGTAGGGGGCTCGTTAATTGCACCTTTAGTCAAAAATGCTTTTAAAAGCATCAGTATTTGCACTTTGGGCTAGAACTGCTAATAACGGTATCAGTATTTGCACCTTTGGCCAGAACTGCTAATAACGGCATCAGTATTTGCACCTTTGGCCAGAACTGCTTTTAAAAGCGTCAGTATTTGAATAACAACCTATAATTTCATCTAGACACATACAAAAAACCCGTGAAGTTTTCACATTTCACGGGTTTCTTTCTATTTACATCATCATCTGCGGATTAATATCTATCTCTAGTGATAGTTTATCTTTCAAGTATTGCTCGTGATAATAATCATCCAGATATTGTAAGGCTGTTAATAAATCTGGTTCGTTCTTAAATTTAATTAATATTTGGAATCGATGTTTATTATTAATACGTGATAACGGGCTTGGTGATGGTCCTAATACAAAGGATTGTGTAGTAACGTGTTGCAACAATATGCCATGTATATGTTTGGATGCTTTTAATACTTTTTTAATATCTGTATGACTAATGGTCAAATTCACAAGATAGTAATATGGTGGGTACTTACCAATTTGTCTAAATTTCATTTCTTTTTGATAAAAGGACAGATAGTCATTACTTGTGACATCTAAGATAGCGTAATGATCCGGGTTATATGTTTGAATCATGACTTCGCCTTGTTTCTCGTGTCTACCTGCTCTACCTGCCACTTGAGTCAGTAATTGGAATGTCTTTTCACTCGATCTGAAATCTGGCAAGTTTAACATCGTATCTGCATTAAGTACGCCTACTAATGTAATATTTTCAAAGTCCAATCCTTTAGCAATCATTTGTGTTCCTAACAAAATATTTGCTTCTTGGTTTCCGAAAGCTGTTAATAATTTTTCGTGAGCACCTTTTTTCGAAGTTGTATCGACATCCATTCTAATGACTTTAGCGCGGTCGAATGTGTCGTATATAATTTCTTCGACTTTCTGCGTGCCAACACCCATTTGTCGTATATGTTCACTTTCACAACTTGGACATCTTTGAGGCATAGGTTCACTGTATCCACAATAATGACATTTTAAATCATCATGTGTTTTGTGATATGTAAGCGAGATATCACAATTTGGACATTGTGGCACATGCCCGCAATCTCTGCATAATACAAAAGATGAATGCCCTCTTCTATTTAAGAACAATACAATTTGTTCATCTTTATCAATGCGATCTTGAATGGCTTTTGTCAGGTCATTAGAGAACATCGAACGATTACCTTCTTGAAGTTCTTCCCTCATATCAATTAGTTCAATTTCAGGCATTTTCTGTTGATTCACACGTTCTGGCAATCCTAAATATTGATAAACATTTTTCTCTGCACGTGCAAATGTTTCAAGACTTGGTGTAGCTGATCCTAATACGACTGGGCATTTGTGATATTCACTTCTCCATATCGCGATTTCTCTTGCATGATATCTCGGATAATCTTCTTGCTTATACGTTGCTTCATGCTCTTCGTCAATTATAATAAGACCTAATTTTTCAAATGGTGCAAACACACTTGATCTCGCACCGACTGAAACACTTGCTTTACCATCTCTTATTTTTTGCCATTCATCATATTTTTCACCTTTAGATAAACCGGAATGTAATACAGCTACTTCATCACCAAAGCGCGCTTTAAATCGGTTAACCATTTGCGGTGTTAATGCAATTTCAGGCACAAGCATAATCGCCTGTTCGCCTTTTTTGAGTACATTCTCAATAGTTTGTAAATATACTTCTGTTTTTCCTGAACCCGTCACACCGTGTAAAAGAAACGTCTTCGATTCATTATTACGAACCGCTTCATCAATCTGTGTAAAAGCTTCATGTTGGGCTTCAGTTAATGCTTTATTATGTTCTTTTTCAAAAATACGATGCTCATACGGATCTCTATTCATGATGCCATCGTATTTTTCTAATATTTGATTTTTAACAAGCGTATTGATACTCGATTCTGAGAAGCCTTCTTCTTTTAATGTTCTGAGCATGACATCTTCTCGTCTATGCTCAATTAAATAGTTCATGACATCAAGTTGTTTTTCTTTTTTACTCAATGACATTAAAATCTCATCTAATCGATCTGTAGGTACGATTCTTACGCAAGTTACATATTTTCTTGTGAGTTGTTGACCTACGATTGTGTCTTTTATAATCGCATCATTTTCTACAAATTCTTCTAAAATAGAAACAATTTGAAGTTGTTGCGCTTGTTCAAATGTTAAAATACCTTCTTTATTAAAATGATTTAAATATTGTGCAGGAATCCCTTCTGAATCAGCAACACAATATACTTTCTGATATTTAGCTTTGACAGCACTCGGTAACATAATTTCTAAAGCAGAGATACGCTTTACTAAGTGAAAGTTAGACATCCATTCACTCAATTCAATGAGTTCCGCTGTTAGCTCTGGTTTAAAGTCTTTAACACGAATAATTGATTTTAATTTAGATTGATCAATGTCACTTGTTAATTCTTCACTTATGCCAATGACAAATCCTTGAATTTTACGTGGACCAAAAGGCACTTCAACTCTAACACCGACTTTGACGATATCTACAATATCTTGCGGAATTAAATAATCAAATATTTTGTCGACATTTTTAGCTGGAATATCTACGACTACATTTGCAATCAATCTTCCCACCTACTAGTAATTTCATTTAAAATTTTAATGGCAACTTTTTGTTTAGAAGTTTTAGCAATTGGTACTTTATCACCATTTGCAAAATACATATCTACTTCATTATCTGAAGATCTAAAGCCAATTGCCTCATTCGCGACGTGATTTGCGACGATGACGTCTGCATTTTTCTTTTTCAATTTACCCATCGCATATTCTTCAACATTATCCGTTTCAGCCGCAAATCCAACTAAATATTGCTTATCTTTATGTTCCCCTAAATATTTAAGGATATCTGTCGTTCTTTTAAATGTTAGCTGTAAGTCGCCATCTTTCTTTTTCATTTTATGTTCAGAAGTTTCAACTGGTGTATAATCAGCGACTGCTGCTGCTTTAATAATCATGTCCATATCATTCATACGCGATTTAACAGCTTGGAACATATCTTCAGCACTTGTTACTTGAACAAACTCTACGCCAACAGGTTGTGTTAAATTCGTTTCTCCACTTACTAACGTAACGTTCGCCCCTAAATCTCTTGCAGCCTCAGCTAATGCATAACCCATTTTTCCACTTGAACGATTTGTAAAATAGCGTACAGCATCTACTTTTTCAACTGTTGGTCCAGCAGTTACAAGTACGTTTTTACCTTTTAAAGCAAAAGTTTGTGGTTGTGCTTGTTCTTTAAAATAATCATCAATAATTGTCAAAATGGTAATCGGTTCTTCCATTCTACCTCTTGCAACATAACCACAAGCTAAAAAACCTTCCCCAGGCGCAATGAATTTATAACCATAATTTCTTAAACGAGACATATTTTCAACGGTAGAAGGATGTTCAAGCATATGAACATTCATTGCTGGTGCGATAAAAACAGGAGCAGTCGTAGCGAGTAATGTTGAAGTCACCATGTTATCTGCTAAGCCATTTGCTAATTTACTAATTGTATTAGCTGTTGCAGGTGCAACGATGACTGCATCAGCCCAGTCAGCTAACGTAATATGTTGAATTTCACTGACATCTTTTTCGTCAAAAGTATCTGTATAAACGTGATTGCGACTTATAGCTTGAAATGCCAATGGTGTCACAAATTGTTTCGCATGTTCAGTTAACATGACGCGCACTTGATAGCCGCTTTGTGTTAATTTGCTCGTTAAATCTATAGCTTTATAGGCAGCTATTCCCCCAGTTACAGCTAGAAGTATATTCTTCATTTGTGTAGTCCTCCGATTAATTCGATTCTTAAACTTTATACTTATTATACATTCTTTAAAAAAGACTGTCATGAATCTAAATTCCAATATACATATTCAATAAAAAGACCTTTCATGTATGGATTGGTCGTCCAAACATAAAAGGTCTTTCGTTAATTCAAATGATTAGTCTTCTAATTTAGCATATACTTTATGTGCTGCTATTTCTTCTAGTGCTTGACCTACATTTTTTAGTGAACGGTATTCATCTAATAATAAACTGTCAGGGTTTTCTTGTAGTTCACGTGCTCTCTTAGCTGCAGTTGTTACAACTAAATATTTAGAATTGATGCTGTCTTTTAATTCGTTTTGTGGTGGGTATAACATTATTTTTTTGCCTCCAATATCATTTTTCTGTAACGTGCTTCAACGCGTTCTCTTTTTAAGTGTTCAGCTTCTACGATGGCTTGAATACGCTCTTTCGCTAATTCAACTTCATCGTTTACAACAACATAATCGTAAAGGTTCATCATTTCAACTTCTTTACGTGCTTCAAGAATACGGTTCTGTATGATTTCATCTGATTCAGTTCCACGACCGACAAGTCTTTCTTTTAAATGCTCAAGACTCGGTGGTGCTAAGAAAATAAATAATGCTTCAGGAAATTTCTTTCTAACCTGTTTCGCACCTTCTACTTCAATTTCTAAAAATACATCATAACCGTTATCCATCGTATCTCTTACGTATTGTACTGGCGTACCATAGTAATTACCAACATACTCAGCATACTCTATAAATTGGTCATCAGCAATTAAAGCTTCAAATTCTTCTCTTGATTTAAAGAAATAATCTACGCCATCCGTTTCTCCTTCACGCATGTTTCGAGTAGTCATAGAGATAGAATATTTAAAATCCGTACTCGGATCATCAAATATTGATTTACGTACTGTTCCTTTACCAACTCCAGATGGGCCAGAGAGCACTATCAGTAACCCTTTTTCTATGTTCATGTCAAACGACCTTTCCTAATGAATACTTACGATTTATTATCATTTTGTTTTTTTATATCTTACCATATTTCAATTCTATATGGCTAGAGACGTTTAAAGATTAAACAGAATTATACTCATTTAATCTCTTACATGTTACAATAAATTGACTTTTGATAAAGGTGTGAATGCAAATGGCTTTTGATGGCTTATTTACTAGAAAAATCGTTGAAGATATACAATCGCTCGTAACTGGGCGAATTCATAAAATTACTGAACCGAGTAATGACACAATTATATTAACAATTCGAAGTGAACGAAAAAATAAACAATTACTATTATCAACACATGCAAATTTCAGTCGTTTTCACTTAACTGCTGAAAAATTTGATAATCCTTTCGATCCACCTATGTTTCTTAGAGTACTACGTAAACATTTAGATGGCGGTATTATTCAAAGTATTACACAAATTGGTAATGACCGATTAGTAGAAATCGATGTTCATTCTCGAGATGAAATTGGTGATTTACGAAAACGAACAATTGTATTAGAAATTATGGGTAGACATAGTAATATCATTTTAATTGATGGAGACCGTAAAATTATCGACGGCTTTAAACATCATACACCTAATACCAATACCGCTCGTACAATTATGCCAGGTTTCAAATATGAATATCCACCTACTGTTAAGAAATTAAATCCATTCGAAGTGGATGATATCAATAAATATATTGATTTTAATTCGGGTAAAATTGACCGACAGCTCCTTCAACAATTTGAAGGTTTTAGTCCACTTATAACGAAAGAAATTACATCAAGACGACCATTTATGAATCAAGAAACATTAGTAGAAGCTTTTAATGAAGTGATGGACGAAGTACAACAATCACCTAAACCTGTTATTTATAGTGATGATTCGACTGGAAAAGAAATTTTCTATTTTATGCCGTTACATTCATATGGGAATGACTATATGTCCTTTAATAGTTTACATGAATGTTTAGATAGATTTTATGAATCACGTGGTGAAAGAGAGCGTGTTAAACAACGTGCATTAGATTTAGTTAAGATTGTTGACCAACATCTTCAAAAAAATCGCCATAAACTAGAGAAATTAATTAATGAGCGAGAAGCGGCTCGTAACAAAGATGAGCAACAATTATTTGGAGAATTAATAACGGCAAATATGTATCAAATTAAACAAGGCGACAAATCGTTAGAAACTATTAATTATTATAACAATGAGCCTATTACGATACCTTTAAATCCAACAAAATCACCTTCAATGAATGCACAATATTATTACAAACAATATAACAGACTTAAGACACGTGAAATAGAATTAGATAAGCAAATCAAATTGACACAATCTAATATCTTATATTTCGAATCATTAGAACAACAACTTGCTCATATTTCTGTTGATGATATTGATGACATTAGAGAAGAATTAGAAGATCAAGGTTTTGTGAAGAAACGTAAAAATAAGAAAAAGAAAAATTCTAACAAAATTACGTTAACGACATTTATTTCTACAGATGGTCAAACGATTTTATTAGGTAAAAATAATAAACAAAACGATTACTTAACGCATCGTGTCGCAAGAAAAAATCAATTATGGTTCCATACGAAAGATATTCCAGGTTCACATGTTGTCATACAAGAAGATGAACCAACACAAAAAACAATCGAAGAAGCGGCAATGATTGCTGGGTATTATTCTAAAGCAAGTCAATCAGGTCAAATCCCTGTTGACTACACTGCTATAAAGAATGTCCATAAACCGAGTGGTGCTAAACCAGGATTTGTCACTTACGACAGTCAAACAACACTTTATGTCACGACTGATTATGACGACATTAAAAAATTACTTAAAAAATAACAAAAACTTTCATAACTTGATTGGCCAGAAATCATTTTCAAAGGCTGATAAGTTATGAAAGTTTTTCTATTATATATTGCATTTATGACTGTTGTTCAGGTAAAGCAAGTTGGAAGTTCACGCCAAATTTATCTTGAACCCACGCAAACTCTCTAAATGTTGGTGGTAATTCTGTTTTCGGCATGAGAATCGCGCCTCCAGATTTAAGTTTAGAATATAAATGTTCCATTTCCATTGCTGATTCACACGTTACATATAATGACATTGCAGGATTCATCTCAATTTCAACACCATTTGTTTGATCGATTCCCATAAATATTTGTCCATTTATTTTAAATATAGAATGTTGAACAGTCCCAGGTTCACCAGGTCCTTCTTCACCATACTTAACCATTGTTAAAATTTCACTATCTTTAAAAATAGACGTATAAAAATTAATCGCTTCTTCAGCTTCACCGTTAAACATTAAAAATGTCGTAATTTTTGGTATCATTGAATAAACACTCCATCAACAGATTTTAATCATTTTTTAAATCGTATATTATTTAGTATAATCTTATTAAGCTTTAAAGACAAAGGAGAGATTTTATGTCACTTTCATTATTGTTACCGATCGTTATTATGTTAGCCATCATCATTGTCGGATATATATTTATTAAACTATTTATGGATTAAAATACAACATAAAGAAATGCTTGGAACAATGTCCAAGCATTTCTTTTTTATTATATTTCAATTATTTACTTGCTACTAAATCTATTCCAAATAACCATGGAACCATGAACCATACAAATCCGACGATAATCACACAGCTGATTAAGTTTAACCAAAATCCGGCTGTCGCCATTTCTCGAATGGTTACTTTGTCTGTACCAAATACAATCGCATTTGGTGGAGTACCAACTGGTAACATAAATGCACAGTTTGCAGCCATTGCTGCTGGAATCATTAATGCTAGTGGATGAACATGAATACCAACTGCAATTGTAGCTAAAATTGGTAAGATCATTGTAGCCGTTGCAGTATTAGATGTAATTTCTGTTAAGAATAATACAAACAGCGTAACAATTCCTATAATTAAGATGATATTGACGCCATCTAATCCTGAAATTTGTTTACCCATCCATTTATCTAATCCACTTTCTGTAATGGCAGAAGCTACTGCTAAACCACCACCAAATAGTAATAAAATACCCCACGGTAAATCTTTAGCAATTGACCAATCAAGAATTCTAGCAAATTTGCGTCTTGCTGGAATTAAGAAAAGAATTACTGCTACGAACATTGAAATAGTGCCATCTTTAACTAATTCTGTAAAAGGTAATTGTGTTAATAAAAATTCTCTAGATACCCATAAAAATGCTGCTAAACAGAATAGTGTGAATACAACTTTTTCTTCATAAGTCGTCTTACCTAAAGACTTTAACTCTCTTGTGATAATTTCTCTTCCACCAGGAAGTTCTTTCATATCATGTTTAAATATTACGAAATTTAAATATGCCCAAGTTATTGCAAGTAAGATAATGACTGTAGGTACACCCATAACCATCCATTGACCAAAGCCAATTTCTTCTCCGAAAATCTTTTCGTATTGACCTTTCAAAATAATAAGTGGCGGTGTCCCAATTAAAGTACCCAATCCTCCGATAGTACCTGCATAACCGATACCGAGTACTAAAGATTTTTCAAACTGTGATAAATTGTGATTGTCATTGCCTTCAGCTGTTAATTCATTCGCTTCTTTAATAATTGCCATACCGATTGGAATCATGATCATTACGGCTGCTGTGTTTGAAACAAACATCGATAAAGCACCCGTTGCAATCATAAATCCTAATAAAATTCTACCTGTACTCGTACCAATACTTTTAATAATGACGAGTGCAATTCTAGTATGTAAATTCCATCTTTCCATCGCAATAGCAATAATGAAACCTCCTAAGAATAGGAATACAATATCATCTCCATATGCACTTGAAACGGTCGCGCTATCCATAATTCCGCCTAAAGGAAAAAGGAATAAAGGCATTAAGCTTGTTGCTGGAATAGGAATCGCTTCAGTAATCCACCATACAGCAATCCATAAAGTAGCTGCCATAACGTAGACACCATTTTGACTTAATCCATCTGCTTTAAAAAATAATAACACAACTAAAAATAGTAATGGTCCTAGTATTAATCCGATAAGTTGCGCAGTATTGTAAGCTTTTAATTCAGGATCTGGCTTATTTTGATTTTTCATTGCATCCGCAGAAAAGAATTTTAACATTTCTTTCGTACGTCCACTTTCTTTCCAAAGTTGATTCGTAAACTTATTGTCATGTTTATTCATAATTTTCGCCCCCTTTAAAAGTGTATACGTTTACATTTTAACAAAGGTTTTATGCAATTCATACAATTTTCTGAATATTCATGGTTATATATAAAAAAACTGCTGAAAAATTGAATATCAATTTTTTAGCAGTTTTTTTACTTTTCTTCATGTTGATCATCAAAGAATCCTTTTGCTTCTAATTCTTTTTTGATACTTTTGAATATATTTTTGTCGCCTAAATCATATCTTCTCTGTCTATTCACGTTTGTGTTATTTGAATAACCTGTACGTTCGTACATATTTTCGTCTCTTACTTCATAGTGATTAAAGTCAGGTTTCGCATTAGAATCTTTTTTAAGAAAATCATTAATATGTCCCCATTTTTTTATCTGCTCTTGTTCTTCTGCAGCAGATAATTTATGTTGGCTTTCCATAAAGACCCCCCTTATCTTGACTTTATTATAAAGTATCTTTCCAAGCTTTTAAAGTTTTTATATCTTTATTTTCGATATAACCTTCTTTTTCAGCTACTGAAATCAGTTCATCATAATTAGACAAAGTATAGAATGGAACATTGATTTCTTTGAAAGCTTCTTCTGCTTTGTTAATACCATATGTAAAGATTGCAAATACCCCTAATACTTCCGCGCCATCTTCAATTAAAGCTTCCACAGCATTAATTGATGAGCCACCTGTTGAAATTAAATCTTCAATTACAACTATTTTTTTCCCTTTGCTTAAAGCACCTTCGATTTGATTCCCTTTACCATGACCTTTGCTTTTAGATCTCACATAGCTCATCGGTAATTTTAGTTGATCCGCAACAAATGCTGCATGCGGAATACCTGCTGTTGCCGTACCAGAAATAATTTCAACATCTTGAGCATGTTCTTTAATCATTTGAATTAAACCTTGATAAATATTTTCTCTAATTTCAGGATATGCTAATGTCACTCTATTATCACAATAAATCGGTGATTTTATCCCTGAACTCCATGTATATGGATCCTCAGGTGAAAGTGTTACAGCTTTAATTTCTAATAATGATTGTGCAATATTTTGAGTCATATGAATTATCCTTCCCATCTTTGTAATATTTCGTGATATCTTGCTACTGGATCTTCATGTTGTGTAATTGAACGACCTACTACTATATGTGTTGAGCCTAATTTTTTAGCATCTTCTGGCGTTGTCACACGTTGTTGATCATGTGTCTTATCAGATTCTAAACGTATACCTGGTGTCACTTTCAAGAATGTTTCACCGATATGGTCTTGAATTAAAGTAGATTCTAATGGTGAACAAACGACACCATCAAGTCCTGCTTCATGTGCCATTTTCGCATAATGCACGACTGATTCATTGATGGATGATTGAATATTTTGTTCATCTTTCATTTGTTGTTCTGTAGTAGAAGTTAACTGAGTTACAGCTATTAACTTAGCATTAGGATTTGTCTCACGTAAGCCTTCAAGTCCAGCAGCCATCATGTTTTTACCACCTGCTGCATGCACATTGATTAAGTCGATATTGAGTTTACCTAATCCTTTTAATGCGCCTTTAACAGTGTTTGGAATGTCATGTAACTTTAAATCTAAAAAGATATCATGACCTCTTTGTTTAATTCGATTGATTGTATCAGGACCATTTTGCAAATAAAGTTCCATACCTACTTTTACAAATAGGGGTTCATTAAATAAATCTAAAAATTGATCAACTTCCTCTAGAGTTGCAAAGTCTAATGCAATTATTGGTGTATTCTTCATGTTATTTGACAACTCCTTGTTGGTTATAAGTTCTACCTTTAAGTTCTGTAATATGTTCAACGCCTAATTGGTCGAGTAATGTAGGTAATTCATCAATAATATCTTTACATACTGTTGGATTTTCAAAGTTTGCTGTTCCAACTGCTACTGCATCAGCACCAACTGAAATATAATCAATGACATCTTGAGCCGTTCTTACGCCACCCATTGCGATAATTGGAATATCAACATGTTGACTGACTTCATATACCATTCTTAATGCAACTGGCTTGATTGCTGGTCCGCTCAGTCCACCTATAACATTGCTTATGATTGGTTTTCCAGTCTTCGCATCGATTCTTAATCCTACTAAAGTGTTGATCATCGTTATACCATCAGCGTATTCTGCAATAGCTTTCGCCATTTCTACAATATTCGTTACATTAGGTGATAACTTTACATACACAGGCACTTCTGAAACAGCTTTTACTTTTCTCGTCAGTTCTTTAGCCACCTCAGGAACAGTACCGAATTGAATCCCACCTTCTTTAACATTTGGACATGAAATATTCAATTCTAGTGCATGAACATTTGATGCTTGTGAGATATGTTTTGCGACGTAAACATATTCTTCTTCAGTAGATCCTGCTACATTAGCAATAATGGGTACATCATATTGTTCAAGGTATTTCAACTCATGTTCCATAATATGGTGAACACCTGGATTTTGAAGGCCAATCGCATTAATCATACCGCTTGCCGTTTCAGCGACACGTGGTGCTTCATTACCGTATCTTGCAAATTGAGTTGCTGCTTTAATCATGATTGCGCCAAGTTCTGATAAATCATAAAACTGACTGAATTCTTTTCCGAAAGCAAAGCATCCACTTGCTGGCATGATTGGATTTTTCAAATTTAATCCTGGTAACGATACATTTAATCGACTCATATGATGACAGCTCCTTTTTCAAATACGGGACCGTCTGTACAAACTTTGACATAACCCGCTTCATTATCAGTATGGCATACACATGCGTAACAAGCACCGATGCCACAACCCATACGTTCTTCAAGTGAAATATAACCTTTCACATCACTTAATTGAAGTGTTAAAGCTTTCAACATCGCTTTTGGTCCACAGCTGTAAAAAATATCGAAGGGTGTGTCTAAATTTTCAATAACAGTTGTAACAAATCCTTTAGTACCAAGCGTTCCATCTGCAGTTGCAACATACGTATCACCTAGCGCACTAAATTCGTCTATATAAAATGCATCTTTAGCACTTTGAAAACCTAATACGTGAATTGTCTTTATACCTCTAGCATTGAGCTGTTTAGACAATTCGTACATTGGTGGCACGCCAATACCACCTCCAACTAGTAAGGCAGTATTTTGCGCTTCATCAACTGGGAATCCGTTCCCTAAAGGTGCAATCACATCAATTGGATCACCTTGTTTTAATTGTGAAATCAATTCTGTACCGTGTCCTTCTCTTCTAAAAAGCATTGTAAATATTTCTTCTTCACGGTTCACTTCACAAATTGAAATTGGTCTTCTCAACATATGTTCAGTTCCTGTACCAGCTTTAATATGAACAAACTGTCCAGGTTTTTTCATATTTTTCGTAAGATTTCCACGTACTTTTAATTCAAAAATAGCATCTGCTATTTGATTATTTGATACAACTGTCATTATCTCGGACATTATAATCCCCCCACTACATTTGTTCAGTTCTAAATGTCATACTTTCCACTACATCTGCTAAAGCATTTGCCGTATCGAGTGATGTTAAACATGGTATACCATTTTCTACTGATTCACGTCTAATTTGGAATCCGTCTCTTTCGTAGACTTTACCTTTTGTCATTGTGTTAACCACAAGTTGTACTTCACCTTTTTGTATTACAGATAGCAAGTCATGTTCGCCGCCTATTTTACCAACCGTATACACTGGGATGTCATGTTCTTTAAAGTATTGTGCCGTACCTTCTGTTGCAAAAATTCTATAACCAATCTCATGAAATCTATTAGCGATTGTTAATGCTTCAGCTTTATCTTTATCACTTACAGTAAATAATGCTGTACCTTGATCTTGTACTTTTAAACCACTTGCTGTTAAACCTTTATATAATGCTTTTTCTAAAGTACTGTCTTTACCCATTACTTCACCTGTCGATTTCATTTCAGGTCCTAATGTGATATCAACATTTTTAAGTTTATTAAAGCTGAATACTGGTGCTTTAACATATACACCTTCTTTATATGGCGCTAAACCACTTTTATATCCTTGTTCTTTCAAGGTGATGCCTGCAATTGCTTTAGTAGCAATCTTAGCCATTGGAATTTCAGTAATTTTACTTAAGAATGGTACAGTACGACTCGCTCTTGGGTTAACTTCCAGTACAAATACTTCTCCTTTAGAAAGTACAAACTGAATATTGATAAGTCCTACTATGTTTAAGCCTTTTGCCAATTTCGTTGTGTAATCAACTAGTAAATCAATTTCTGCATCCGTTAACGTTTGAGGTGGATAAACTGCAATTGAATCACCTGAATGGACACCCGCTCTTTCAATGTGTTCCATAATACCTGGGATGACAACAGTTTCACCATCTGAAATTGCGTCTACTTCAATTTCTTTACCTGTTAAATAACGGTCAATCAGTACTGGATGCTCTGGGCTTGCTTTAACTGCTTGTTCCATATAATTTCTCAATTCAGGTTCAGCATATACAATTTCCATCGCTCTTCCACCTAGTACATATGAAGGTCTTACAACAACGGGATAACCAATTTCATTTGCGTTATCTATCGCTTCTTGAACTGAAGTCGCTGTTTTACCTAATGGTTGTGGTACATCAATTTTTTGTAATAAAGCTTCAAATTCTTTTCTATCTTCAGCTCTGTTAAGATCTTCAAGCGTCGTACCTAATATTTGAATACCTTTTTGTGCAATTTTATCTGCTAAGTTGATTGCTGTTTGTCCACCAAATTGAACGACTACGCCTTTAGGTTGTTCGTGATTAATGATACTCATGACATCTTCTTCAGTCAGTGGTTCAAAGTATAACTTGTCAGATATTGAGAAGTCTGTTGAAACTGTTTCAGGGTTATTGTTAATAATGATTGCTTCATAACCCGCTTCTTGAATAGCCCATACAGCATGTACAGTAGCATAATCAAATTCCACACCTTGTCCAATTCTAATTGGACCTGATCCTAATACGATGATTTTTTCTTTTTCAGTGACTATAGATTCATTTTCTTCTTCATAAGTACCGTAGAAATATGGTGTTTCTGATTCGAATTCTGCCGCACATGTATCTACTGTTTTGTAAACTGGGTTAATACCATGTTCTTGTCTTAAATCATATATGTCTCGCTCTGATTGTTCCCATCTATGTGCAATGACTTTATCACTAAAGCCGTATTGTTTCGCCCATAATAATGCGTCTAAATCGCCTTTTTTCTCTTTTAAATCATGTTCAATATCGATGATGTGTTTGAATTTATTCAAGAAGAAATAATCAATTTGAGTTAATTCATGTATTCTTTCAAGTGATGTACCGCGTCTAATGGCTTCACCAATAAAGAATAATCTTTCATCATCTTGTGCTTTAATTCTCTCTTCAATAAAATCTAATTCAAATTCATCGCCATTTGGTAAACCTAAGTGATGCACACCATATTCTAATGAACGAATCGCTTTTAATAATGATTCTTCATACGTTCTACCTATTGCCATGACTTCCCCAGTTGCTTTCATTTGTGTACCGAGATGACGTTCGCCTTTTTCAAATTTATCAAAAGGAAATCTTGGTATTTTAGAAACAACATAGTCTAGTGCTGGTTCAAATGCTGCATAAGATGTGCCAGTTACAGGGTTTAACATTTCATCTAAAGTCATACCGATTGCTATTTTGGCAGCTAGCTTCGCAATTGGATAACCTGTTGCTTTTGAAGCTAATGCTGACGATCTTGATACACGAGGATTAACTTCTATTATGTAGTAATCTAGTGATTTTGGATCAAGTGCTAATTGTACGTTACATCCGCCTTCAATTTTTAAAGCACGAATAATTTTTAGAGATACATCTCTTAACATTTGATATTCTACGTCTGATAATGTTTGACTTGGTGCAACTACGATTGAGTCACCTGTATGAATGCCAACTGGATCGATGTTCTCCATGTTACAAACTACAATGGCATTATCATTTTTATCTCTCATCACTTCGTATTCAATTTCTTTGTAACCTGCGATGGATTTTTCTAATAAACATTGTGTAACTGGGCTATATTTCAAGCCATTTTGAACAACTTCTCTTAGTTCCTTTTCATCGTGACAAATTCCGCCACCAGTACCACCCATTGTAAAAGCAGGTCGCACAATTAGCGGGTAGCCAATTTCGTTCGCAAAATTTAAAGCACCTTCAATATCGTTCACGATATCACTTTCAGGTACTGGTTCATTTAATTCATTCATAAGTGTACGGAATAAATCTCTATCTTCAGCTTGTTCGATTGAAGAAAGTTGTGTACCTAATAAACGTACGTTATTTTCTTCTAATACACCATTTTCGTGTAATTCAATTGCCATGTTCAAACCAGTTTGTCCACCTAAAGTTGGTAACAATGCGTCTGGTTGTTCTTTACGAATAATGCGACTCACAAAGTCTAAAGTTAAAGGTTCAATATATACTGTATCTGCTATTTCAGTGTCCGTCATAATTGTTGCTGGATTAGAGTTTACGAGAATAACACGGTAACCTTCTTCTTTTAGTGCTAAGCATGCTTGAGTGCCTGCATAATCAAATTCTGCAGCTTGACCTATAATGATTGGGCCAGAACCAATTACTAAGATGGATTTTATATCAGTTTGTTTAGGCATTGATTGTACGCTCCTTCGCTTTATGTAATTTGATCATTTCAATAAATTCATCGAATAAATAGTTTGAATCGTGCGGTCCAGGTGATGCTTCTGGATGATATTGTACTGAAAATGCTGGATATTTTTTATGTCTTAATCCTTCAATTGATTTATCATTTAATGCGATATGTGTCACTTCTAAATCAGTTTGTGCAATAGACGCTTCATCAATTGCATAACCATGGTTTTGACTTGTTAAATCTACTTTTCCAGTTTGTAGATTTTGTACTGGATGATTGGCACCTCTATGACCAAATTTCATCTTATAAGACGTTGCACCTTGAGATAATGCAAACAATTGATGTCCTAAACAAATGCCGAAGAATGGTATTTTACCGACTAATTGTTCAATTGTTTGAATGGTTTCTTGTACACTTTCAGGATTCCCTGGTCCATTTGAAACCATTATGCCATCTGGTGAGATATTCAGTATTTCTTCAAATGAAGTTTGGTATGGTACGACTGTTACATCACATCCTCTTCTATTAAGTTCTCTCACGATATTTTCTTTTTTACCGTAATCAATTAATACAACTTTATAGCCATCACCAGTTGAAATGTATGGTCTAACTGATGAAACTTGTTCAACTTCGTCCGTTCTTAACGATTCAGTATTTAAGCGTTGAACGAGACTTTCTATTTCATCAGCATTATCAGTAAATCCAGCTTTAAGGACACCGAATTTTCTAATTTTACGTGTTAAACTTCTTGTATCAACACCTGAAATACCTGGTATATGATAGAATTTTAACGTTTCATCTAAAGACTTACTTGATCTAAAGTTACTTGGGTAATCACACGCTTCTCTCACGACAACACCATTTAAAGTTGGTGTTAATGATTCAAAGTCATCTCTGTTTATCCCGTAGTTACCAATAAGCGGGTAAGTAAATGTAATAATTTGTCCAGTATAAGATGGGTCTGAAATGGTTTCTTGATAACCTGTCATTGCTGTATTAAAAACAATTTCTCCAACTGTTAAATCATCTGAACCTAATGCATAACCTTTATATGTTGTTCCATCTTCTAATACTAAGTATCTTTTATTTTTCATCTTATACTTCCTCCTTGAAGACGATTTCTCCATCACAAATTGTTAAAATTGGATATCCTGAAACGACTTCTCCTATAAATGGTGTGTTAGTACTCTTAGAAGCAAATTCTTCTGCTCGTATCGGTCTTTCTGTTTCCAAGTCTATGATAGTTAAGTCAGCGTAGCTTCCTTCTTCTAATCGACCATAAGGTAAGTTAAATGTTTCACTTGGCTTCGTTGTTAAAAATGCAACAAGTTGTTCTAATGTGAATTTACCTGTTTTCACAAAGTGTGTATATAATAATTGGAATGCTGTTTCACTTCCTACAATTCCGAAAGGTGCATCAATCATTGACACTTCTTTTTCTTCTTTAGCATGTGGTGCATGATCTGTTGCGATGCAATCAATTGTTCCATCTATTAAACCTTCGATTAAAGCATCTCTATCTTCTTTCGCTCTTAAAGGTGGATTCATTTTGTATATCGCATCGTCACCTGGTACGTCATCTTCTGTAAGTAATAAGTGATGTGGTGTAACTTCAGCTGTTACTTTAATACCTGCTTTTTTAGCATCTCTTATGACACGTACACTTTCTTTTGTAGACACGTGACACACATGGTAATGACAATTTGCTGCTTCAGCTAATAACACGTCTCTAGCAATTTGTACCGCTTCGCAAATTGAAGGAATACCTGGAATGCCAAGTTCTTCACTTCGTTTACCTTCATGCATTGCACCACCATAAATTAATGAATTATCTTCGCAGTGTGCTACGATTGCTTTATCAATTTTAGCTGCTTCTTTCATAGCTTCGTACATCATTGAAGCTGTTTGTACACCTACACCATCATCAGTAAATTGGAACATGCCTCTATCTTTTAATGCTTTGAAATCAACATGTTCTTTACCAGCTTGTCTTACTGTAATTGATGCATAAGGTAAAACTCTTACCACTGCATGCTCATCAATGATTTTGTGAAGACGATCTAAATGTTCAACTGAATCTGGGACAGGCTTTGTATTAGGCATTGGACAAACTGTTGTAAATCCACCTCTTGCTGCTGCTTTAGTACCTGTTTCAATTGTTTCTTTATGTTCGCCACCAGGTTCTCTTAAATGTACATGTACATCAACAAATCCTGCTGAAATAAAATGTCCTTTCGCATCAATAACTTCTTGATTCTCTACTTCTATATAATCATCTATTTTTTTAATTTTGCCATCTTCAATTTCAATTTCCTTGTTAACTAATTGACCTTCTAATAAGATTTTTCCATTTTTGATTATAAGTGACATTTTACTTTTTCCTCCTTGTGATTAAGTACAGCATGTATACATGCCATTCTAATGAACACGCCGTTTTCCATTTGTTTAAAAATTCTTGATTTCGAACTTTCTACAAGTGAAGTATCTATTTCAACACCTCGGTTGACTGGTGCTGGATGCATGACGATTGCATTGTCATGAAGTTTGTTATATCTATCTATCGTCAGTCCGTATGCATTGTGATAGTCTTCTTTACTAAACGTTGTACCTGAATCATGTCTTTCATTTTGCACTCTTAACAACATACATACATCTACTTCATCTATCACATCATCAATTTCTACATATGGTACATCTGAAAAGTTACATTTCCATTGTTCCGGTGCAGAGAACATCACTTCCGCACCAAGTTTCGTTAAAGCATCTGCATTACTTCTTGCTACTCTTGAATTTTTTATATCACCTGAGATTAAAATCTTTAATCCTTCGAAATAACCGTATTCCTCATATATTGTCATAATATCTAGAAGACTTTGCGTCGGGTGGTGGCCACTACCATCTCCACCATTTAATACTGGAATATTAAGCCCTTGTAATGTGTCATAATATGCATTTTCGCTATGTCTAATGACTAATGCGTCTACACCAATGGATTCTAAAGTTTTGCAAGTATCATATAAAGATTCACCTTTTTGAACAGATGAAGTACTTATTTCAAAAGGAATGACTTCCAAACCTAATTTTCTTTCAGCCATTTCAAAACTACATTTTGTTCGTGTTGAATTTTCAAAGAATAAGTTTGCGACCGTCATGCCTTTACCAAAAGTTTCTGCACCATTTTCTTTAATGTCTTGTGCTTTCGTTATAATTTTCATGATGTCGTCTTTAGTTAAATCAGTCATTGTTAATAAATTTTTCATATGACACGCCTCCTGAGAATTATTTTATTTTCTTTGGCAATATAAGATTGAGCAAGATACCTACTGTTGCTGCTAAAGCCATACCTTCAATGTTTAAATGTATACCAATACCTGTGAAGTCTAAATGTGCTTTACCGATTCCTAATACGAGAATGACAGAAGCAATAATCAAGTTACGGTTGTCACCGAAGTCGATATTGTTCTCCACCAACATTCTCAAACCACTTGAAGCAATGATTCCGAATAATAGTATGGAAACACCACCCATAACTGGTGTTGGTATTGTTGAAATCATCGCTGTGAATTTACCAACAAATCCTAAGATTAGTGCAAGTACTGCTGCACCTCCGATTACCCAAATACTATAAATTCTTGTAATGGCTAGTACACCAATGTTCTCGCCGTATGTCGTACTTGGTGGCCCACCAATAATTGAAGCCATCATCGTTGATACCCCATCACCAATTAATGAGCGATGTAAACCTGGATCTTTGAAGAAGTTCTTACCGACAATTTTATTGATGACGATTTGATGACCAATATGCTCACTAACCGTTACAAAAACGATTGGCAGCATGATTAAGATCAGCCCCCATTGTAGAGATGGTGTGTAATCATGAAACGGTAAGTAAATATCTGGCATTTGGATCCATTTCGCTTTTGAAATTGGCGCTAAGTCTACAATTCCAAATAATAATGAAGATATATATCCAACAATAATTCCGATAAGAACAGGAATGATTGATAAGAATCCTTTGAAAAATACTGAAACGATAATTGTTGTAATTAATGTGATGAGTGCGACTGTAATGTATATGCCACTATAGCCTTTCATTGCATTTGAATCTGTGTACATCGCCATGTTAACTGCTACCGGTGCTAATCCAAGTCCGATAACCATAATGACAGGTCCAACTACGACTGGTGGTAAAAGATTAAGCAACCAATTCGTGCCAGTAACCTTTATAATCAATCCGATAATGACGTAAAGAACACCACTCATAAATAATGCAACAAGCATTTCACCGAGGTCATGTGTCTTGAGCCCGACAATAATCGGTGTTATGAATGCAAAGCTCGAACCGAGATAAGCTGGTATCTTTCCTTTCGTTATCAGTATATAAAGTAGCGTTCCTAAACCTGATGCAATGAGTGCTGCTGAAACAGGTAAACCTGTTAGAAATGGTACAAGTACCGTAGCTCCGAACATTGCAAATAAATGCTGTGAGCTTAAGAAGAACCATTGTGATGCTTTAGGTTTATCATTAACATCTAGTATGGGTTCTACTGTTCGTTTAAACATTTCTTCATTTTGTGACATTTCCATTCTCCTATTCAAAAAAAGATCCCTTCACAAGATATGCAAAGGGATCTATGTATACAGTGATACCTATAAAGGTATAGTTATCTCCTGTAGCCATATATGCTCCTTTGCCAGTCTCTCGTACTGATTTAAAAGGATTTATTTAATTTAATTTTACTGCTGTTTGTTGGTCGAACTCTTCTAATTCAACGACAACTGATTCATTAGATGATGTTGGAACGTTCTTACCTACATAATCTGCTCTAATCGGAAGTTCTCTATGACCTCTGTCGACTAAAGTTGCTAAACTTATTTTTCGTGGTCTTGCGTGATCTAATATAGCATCTAATGAAGCTCTAACAGTTCTTCCTGTATAAAGGACATCATCGACAATAATGACATGCTTATCATTAATATCTATATCGATATTAAATGATTTCACTTTAATCGTACCTTGTTGATTCTGAACATCGTCACGATAATGTGTAACATCAATTTCTCCAGTTGGTACTTGAACTTGTTCGATGTCTTGGATTTTCTGCTCAATTCTGTTCGCAAGAAATACACCTCTTGTTTTTACGCCTAACAAGACAATATCTTTAGTACCTTTGTTCTTTTCAAGTATTTCATGTGACATTCTTGTTAATGCTCTGTTTACAGCAGCAGCATCCATGATTAACCTCTCAGCCATATTCAATCTCCTTCCACAAAAAAATACTCACGTCTTTAGAAGACATGAGTATACACTAGTACCATACAAAGATGGTCTACACGCTCATATTATGTCTTCTCAGCCTCTCTGGACTGTCTGTTAAAGACGCTTTAATTGTTAAAACAATAATATCGTTTTTTTCATATGATGTCAAAGTTTAAATAAAATTAAATAAGTATTATTACACGTTGTACTTATTTTTTATCTTCTCGATTTCTTAATTTCTCTAATAATGTTTCAAAATACTCTGGTAATGGTGCTTCTTTTTCAATATATTCACCAGTAACTGGATGTTCAAATCCTAATAATCCAGCATGTAAAGCTTGTCCACCAATGTTCAATGTCTTCTTCGGTCCATATTTAGGATCACCTACTAAAGGAAAACCAATATGTTTCATATGCACTCTGATTTGATGAGTACGACCAGTTTCTAACTGACATTTAACCAATGTATATTTTTCGAATTTTTCAATTACATTAAAGTGCGTGACAGCTTCTTTACCATCATCAACGATCGCCATTTCTTGACGTTCTTTAGGATTTCTGCCGATTGGTGCTTCAATTGTTCCAAATTCGTGAGGTATATTACCATGTACAAGAGCTGTATATTCTCTAGTCACAGTTTTATCAACTAACTGTTCAACTAATCCTCTATGTGCAATATCATTCTTAGCAATCATTAATAAACCGGATGTATCTTTATCTATACGATGCACAATACCGGGTCTAATTTCACCGTTAATACCAGATAAATCTTTAATCACATACATTAATCCGTTTACTAACGTACCTGTATAATGGCCAGGTGCTGGATGCACAACCATACCTTTAGGTTTATAAACGACCGCTACATCTTTGTCTTCATAATAAACCTCAATACCTAAATCTTCTGCGACAATATCAACTTCTTCTATTACTTTTTCAGTCGCAACAATAACATCATTAAGCTTCGTCTTATAATTTGCTTTAATGACTTTACCATTTACTTCAACTAAACCTAATTTAATCCAATCTTGAATTTGATTTCTTGACCAATCTGGATTCAAATCAGGTAATAATTTATCAATTCTTACACCAATTTCATTTTCTGTCTCTATCTTAAATTCAAATGTATTCAAGCTTTTTCCTCCTTGCCCTCAAATAAAATCACAATTATCAATACAATGACACCTATCGTTAAAGCAGCATCTGCTACATTAAATATCGGGAAATTATAGCTGAAAATATATGTATCAACAAAATCAACAACTTCTCCTCTAAACAAACGATCTATAAAGTTACCAATTGACCCTGCAATTAATAAACTTAGTCCAAGTTGAACATCAGGTCGACCGTATCCTTCATTCTTAAAGAACATAAATAAAATAACAAGCACGACAATTGTTACGATATAAAATAACCACATTTTCCCTTGTAAAATCCCCCAAGCAGCACCTTGGTTTCTATGAGATGTAATATATAAAAAATTACTGATAACCTTTATAGACTCACCCACTTCTAAAGATTTAACAATTAAAAATTTAGTAAGTTGATCAAGCGCGATTAATATAATAATAAAAGTACTCCAAATCGGTACATTGTAACCTTTACGCATCTACTTTCCACTCCAATCTTGATTATTTTACCACATAACACGAACTAATTGTTAATATGATCTTTTAAATTACACATCTAATTCAAACACCTCATCACATATATTTTCTTTCATAACCAATTTAAAATTAAACAAAATAAAAAGAGATCAAGCAACAAAAATTGCTTAATCTCTTATATTAATTAAATTATACATTAGACATACGAGTTATTCTATAAGTACCTAATAATGATATAACTACACAAGTAAATAACAAAGTACGGAATAATGTATTTTCACTTTCACCCGTCTTAGGTAATTCTTTTTGTTGTTTATCTGATTTATTATCTGCATCCTTAGCATTGCTATCAGTAGTCTTAGCCTTTACATCTTTATTATTATCTTCTTTTTTCACATCAACTTTTTTAGAAACATTAGAAGATTGAGGCTCAGACTTTTGATTATTCATCGCCACTTTATTTTGATTATCAGATTTATTATTAACTACAACTTTATTATCTTTATTTTGATCAGCAGTATCTTTCTTATCAACTACATTACTTTGACTATCAGACTTTTTATCAACTTTCACATTATCTTTAGCCGGTTGTTCTACTTTAGCAGGAACATCTTGTTTTGGTTGGTCTGATGTAGACTGATTGTCAGTAGTGTTTTTATTAGGTTCTGGTTGATCTTTTGGTTGATCAGATTTAGGTTCATCTTTTTGGTCATCTGCTTTTTGATTATCAGATGTATTATCAGACTTAGGATCGTATGTTACACCATCTAATGGTCTAGGGTGTTCTCCTACGAAAAGGTCATTTACTTTACCTTTAGATTTATAGAAATCATAATATCCCCATTGATCCCAAATGTGCTTATATTTAGGATTTAATTCATTCGTAGGCACACCATCCTTATAAATATAAAAATCACCTGGCTTTGCATCTATTTCTAATATTTCTCCACCTTGTTCAGGTACAGTCATTGAACCATCATAATTTACTCTGATAGGATATAACATTCCTCCGTTGTGAAACACATACTTCACAGGTTTGTCTTGTTTCACTTCTTCTGCATTAACTTTACCAACAACTGGTGTAGTTAGTGTTGTACATATTAATGTTGATAATAAAATTTTCTTTAACATAAACTTCTCCCCTTAATTATTCATAACTAAGAAAATTATGCTTTTGATATACGATTTATTGTATAAAGGCCAATTAATGATAAGCCAACTAATGATAATAATCCTACTTGTATCCATGGATTTTCACTTTCACCCGTCTTAGGTAATTCTTTTTGTTGTTTATCTGATTTATT
>NZ_PPQD01000031.1 GCF_002901825.1 Mammaliicoccus sciuri
ATGGCTTAAGTACTGAATAAAGCCAAGAGATGACTCAAGTCATGGCTTAAGTACCGAGTAAAGCCAAGAGAAAGCCCAAGTCATGGCTTAAGTACTGAGTAAAGCCAATAGAAAGCCCAAGTCATGTCTTAAGTACTGAGTAAAGCCGAGAGATAGTCCAAGTCATGGCTTAAGTACTGAATAAAGCCAGGAGATGCCCGAAGTCATGGCT
>NZ_PPQD01000032.1 GCF_002901825.1 Mammaliicoccus sciuri
AACAAGCTTAATAATCGCGCGTCGTCTTTATAGACGACATCACAGATTAATAACTCGTAAAACTGGTAAACAAGCATCTCACTTAAAAGCGCCTGAAAGCGTTTGAAGGTGATGAGATGAAATGAATCACGAAGTGATGTTTACTTTTGTAAATGAACAAGAGATTCATGAATCGAGGAAAGATGCGAACGTTTGACCAAGCTTTTACACGATTAAGTTATTAAGGGCGCACGGTGGATGCCTTGGCACTAGAAGCCGAAGAAG
>NZ_PPQD01000033.1 GCF_002901825.1 Mammaliicoccus sciuri
TAAGCCATGACTTCAGTGATCTCTTGGCTTTATTCAGGTTTTAAGCCACGACTTTAACTATCTCTTGGCTTTACTCATCACTTAAGCCATGACTTTAACTATCTCTTGGCTTTATTCAGTACTTAAGCCATGACTTCAGCGATCTCTTGGCTTTATTCATCACTTAAGCCACGACTTCGACTATCTCTTGGCTTTATTCAGACGTTAAGCCATGACT
>NZ_PPQD01000007.1:0-80240 GCF_002901825.1 Mammaliicoccus sciuri
AAGCTCATTTTTGATTGGTTAAGCCAATCACTCTGAAGTACTTTCAGTACTCAAATATTGGAATTAACGTTGACATATTGTCATTCAGTTTTCAATGTTCATCTAATTTGCGTCTAAACAATATTGTACTAAAAACAATGTTTGTTTTCAACTAATTTTGTTAACTTATTTTTAACACGTTTATAAATATATAACATTTATTTCGTATTAACAAGAGTCAATTTTACACTTTCAAGAAAAAGTTTTGATAACTTTTTTCGTTGTTGTGCTGTCGTTTTCAGCGACTTTTATATAATATCAAGCGAGATTTTAAAAGTCAACACTATTTAGCATCTTTTTTAACAAAAAATTAAAAAGCACAAGATTAAGGTGTAAATAGAATTTAATCTTGTGCTTTTTATCATTTCTTCAATGATTTACTGTCATTATTTAACTTTGATTTCTTTGCTTTTCTCTCTTCAAGAGACAACGCATTATATTTAGGTAATGTAATTAATTGATAAGCATTACATAATAATAATCCAAAGATTGTAAGATAAATCCAACTTGTATCTTCCACTCTTAAAAATGGTATAAGTTCTACAGTTGTCATAACAACCATAAAAAACATAGATGGAATCCATAAATTCTTTTTAGATTGTTTGTTTTTTATATTACTTGTGATGATTGCAAAAATAACAACAACTATTGGTAGCCATATAAATGATATGATTTGATCTGTTCCACCAAATCTTAAAAATCTAAAATACACTAAATCAAATATAGCAAATACAGTTACAACGATTTGTACATGTGGCCATATCTTTCCAAAGATACCTATGCCTAATTGATTAATGAATAAATAGATGAAATATGCAAGCTGACTTATAGTTGCTACAAGTAGTCCTACAACTAAGAACCATATTGAAGCTGCTATAAACTCACCTATTTCTCCAGCAAATAAATATTTCGTTACTTTATCATATCCAAAGATAAGTGACGCAATATATGTCACAACTACACCTATTAAAAGTGTATTTCTGTAAAATTGAATTAAATATTTTAAAGTCACTTGCTTACCTCCGCACTAATCTTCCTCTGTTATATTAATGATATTCTTAGCAATTTGACTATAAACTTTACCTAAATCTTCATGTTCTTTATAGATTGAAGGTGAAAAGTTATTTTCATCCCACTCAGGTTGACTTAATGGAAGTTCACCTAATAACGTCGTTTGAAGTTCTTGTGCTAATTTTGCACCGCCGCCTTTACCGAATACATATTCTTTATTTCCTGTTTCTTTACTTTGGAAGTAAGACATATTTTCGATTACACCTAAAATAGAATGTTCTGTATGTTTAGCCATTGCACCAGCTCTTGCCGCAACAAATGCTGCAGTAGGATGAGGTGTCGTTACAATAATTTCTTTGCTTGAAGGTAACATTGTATGTACATCTAAAGCTACATCACCAGTACCTGGTGGTAGATCAAGTATTAAGTAATCTAATTCTCCCCATTTAACTTCTGTAAAGAAACTTGTGATCATTTTTCCTAGCATTGGACCTCTCCAAATGACAGGCGCATTTTCTTCGACGAAAAATGCCATAGAAATAACTTTAACACCTTCACGCTCAACAGGAATAATTTGTTCGCCCTCGACTTCTGGCTTTTCTTGTATGCCCATCATATCTGGAACACTAAATCCATAAATATCAGCATCAACAAGTCCTACTTTCTTACCTTCTCTTGCAAGAGATACAGCTAAGTTAACAGCTACTGTTGATTTACCAACACCGCCCTTACCTGAAGCAATCGCAATAAATTCTACTGGATTATCTTTAGATAATAATCCTTCTATAGTTTGTTCTTCCATTACACCTTTGAATTTTTCTAATGCATCATCAGATAATTCGTCAAATCTTATCCCAACAGTTTTCGCACCATTCTCTTTTAAGAGATCTACAATTTCCATTTGTAAATCAAGTTGTGGTTGCCCACCTAGTTTAGCTATGGCAACTTTAACGCTCACATGTTCTTTTTCTTCTTTAATGCTAACTTCAACTATGCCGCCTGTTTCTTTAAGTGGTACATCTACAATCGGATCATATAACGCTCCCACAAGTTCTTTAACCTGTTCTACTGATAACAAAATCTACGACTCCCCTTCTAAAATAATTATCTACTTATCATTATATTAAGTGTAACAAAAAATTTAAACATACAGGTAGTTTATTGTTCAAAAAAAGGCTGAGATCATAATCTCAGCCTTTAAATCTACTTATTTTGAATGATTAGGTATTCTTGTGTTGCGATGTTTATTTTCTGATTTAATAAATATAGATAAGACAACTCCGAAAAATACAATAACAGTCAATACTAAGAAAGCAATATTGATACCGTGAATCATTGCTTCAGATTGTAATATCTTCGCAGTATTACCAGCATTGGCATGTTCTAATTGTGTTTTTGAAGGTTCAAAATTCTTAGCACCAATTGACATAATTGTTACTAATATACCTGTACCAATTGAACCAGCGATTGTTCTTAGTGTATTCATCATCGCTGTACCATGAGATAACACTTCGTTTGGAATTGCATTTAATCCTGCAGTATTAACAGGCATCATAATCATAGAAACACCAAACATTCTAATTGAATAAACAACTATTAAATACAATAATGACGTACTATCATTTAGAAATGCAAGCATGAACGTTGTCACTGTAATGATTGTAAAACCTATGATTGCCAACCATTTCGCACCATATTTATCGAATAAACGACCTGTCACAAGTGACATAACACCTGTAATGATTGCACCTGGCAACAATAGTAAACCAGAGATTAATGCTGAATAACCTCTTGCATCTTGCATATACATCGGCATTAATAAAGATGGTCCTATTAAAGATACCATTGAGAACACACCAATGATTGTTGTTAGTGCAAATGTTTTATACTTGAATACTCTTATATTTAATAATGGGGTTTCTAATTTTAACTGTCTAAATACAAAGATTACTAACGTTACAATACCAACAATTAAAGTAACGATAACAATTGGTGATGTGAATCCTAGAGATCCTGCGCTACTGAACCCATATAATAAAGATCCAAATCCTACTGTAGATAGAATAATAGATGGTACATCTAAGTGAACATCTTTTGGTTTAGAAATATTCGTTAAGTATTTCGCACCAAAAGCTAATGCTACAACCGCGAATGGAATGATTGTGTAGAATGGACTTCTCCAACTAAAGTTATCAACGAGATAACCAGACAATGTTGGACCTAATGCTGGGGCGAATGAGATAACGAGACCTGCCATACCCATCGCAAAACCACGTTTCTCTTTAGGGAATAAATTAAAGAGTACAAATTGCATAAGAGGCATCATAACACCTGCACCCATTGCTTGAAGTACTCTTGCTAACATTAATATTCCGAAGTTAGGCGATAAAGCGGCAACTAACGTACCGATTGTAAATGATAACATCGCCATTAAATAAAGTGGTCTTGTATTAAATTTATCCATTAAAAATGCTGTAGCCGGTATCATAACACCGTTGACTAACATAAATCCTGTCATTAACCATTGACCTTGGTTGGCATCGATTTTTAAATGCACCATGATTTCAGGTATTGCTGTATTTAATAAGGTTTGGTTTAAAATCGCCACAAAGGCACTTACTAACATAACAGCTACTACTAAATTTCTTTTACCTTTTGAAATGTCCTGAACATTCATGGTTTCAACTCCTTCCAAATATACCTTTGCTATTATGCACTATTTTATTTCGGAAATCAAAATAAATGTTTCATCGGTTTAAATTTTTGCTATCTGGATAGAAAATTTCAGTACATATATATAGAACAGTGATAATGACTAATATCACCCAAAACTCAATTTTAATTTGTGAATAATATATATGTACTGTGAAATAAAACATAATTGTGCTAACAGTTATCGTTAATAAATGAAAAGTCATGCCCTTGAAATACGGATTATCATTCAGTCTATTTTTAAATCTATCTAATAAAAATTCTATAGCGACAAGTGTAAAGTACCCAAACAATATATAACTACCATAATAGAACAAATTATCTATCATACTTTTATTGTAATTGAATTCCGCTAAGCCATAATAAATTAAAATTCTGCTTAATCCAAACATACCAAAAGAAAGTAGTACAATAAAAATTGCACCAGACAATGTGAAAATACTTATTATAATCAATATGGACAATAAATGAAAAATATCAAAACGCTTATTTTTTCTTTTCATACATTGTGACTCCCTCTAAATATGTTTTACCTTTAAAAACTTTTTCTTCTCTTTTCTTTAAATATAATTGACCAAATAATTGTCAATATAATGACTACTAACATAATATACAACATAATATTTTGAACACCATAACTTAAAAATGAAATATTCAATACATATATTGAAGAAACGATTAAAGATCCTGTTGTACTACCAATCGTCTTAAATAATGTATAAATCGACATCATAGAACCTAGTTGGTGATGTGGCGCTTCTTCTTGAACAACGACAACATCTTTTGTATATACTGTACCAAAAGATACTCCCATTACAAAAACAGCAAATGGTATGATTACAATCCATTCGACGCCTGTTAAAATAGCAAAGCTACCAACAAACATTGCCAGGAAAGCTAACATATAAATAAATTTCAATTTAAGTTGATCTAATCTGCCAAGTACAAACGTGATAAACAACCAACCTACCGACATTGGAAAAATGATTAAACCACTTTGTAATGGTGTAAAGCCTTGTTCATTTTGTAAATAGATTGGCATAAAAATAGTGTAGCCCATTAACATTGTTGAATAAATCATATCTGTAAACAACACGAGAATGATTTTTCTATTAAATGCTTCAACGGGTACAAATGGATTTCGCATACGTGTCTCCACTTTATAGAGTAATACGACAAATCCAACTAATAATATGAAGCAAATCACACGTACAATAAATGGTATATGTTCTGCAACGATTAGTAAAAAGCTTGCGACTACGCCATAAAATATAAATAACCCTTTATAATCTAATTTAGTTTTCTCTACTTTCTCTTGTTCAAAATTAAAATACTTAATAACCAACCACATTGAAACTAAAGCTATAGGTACGTTGATATAAAATAGAAAGCTCCAGTTTAAAGATTCTAATATTGCGCCACCTAACAGTGGTCCTACAATACTAGATATCCCCCAAACACTACCAACAATACCCATCACTTTATATCTTCTCGGAATTGGAAAAGCAAGTTTAGGTATAACTTGACCTAAAGTCATCATGACACCTGCACCTAAACCTTGGATGATTCTAGAAATGACAAGCAACGGGAAACTATGTGTCATTTCACTTAACCCACAAAATACACTTCCAATAATAAATACAGATATCCCTAATAACACCACTAACTTAATATTAATTCTCTTTACAAGTTCACCAACTATTGGCGTCATAAACACAACCGCTATTAAATATACTGTAAAGATTAATGCAACTTCCGTATCAATATTAAAGTCTTTTTGCATTGTTGGTGTCGCTAAAGATACGATTGATGTTTCTATAGCACTCATAAACATAATAAGTACTAAAGCCAACACAATTCCTTTGTTCTTAGTCATAATTCACGCTCTTTCGTATACAATATTTCCGTTAACAATTGTTAATTTAGCTTGAATTTGTGCTAAATCTTGACGGTTAACTTTAAATGGATTTTGATCTAACACAGTGAAATCCGCTTCATATCCTACTTTAATTTTTCCAGTACGGTCAGTTGTTTGACCAATCTCACTCGCAAGCGTTGTATATAACCGTAACGCATCAAATACGGATAGTGCTTCTTCTATGAAATACGCACCTTCTTCACCGTACGTTTGTCTATTAACTGCCGCATGAATACCTAGCATCGGATTCGGAGTTTCAATCGGTGCATCTGAACCGCCACCTATTATAATACCTAAGTCTAACATTGACTTGAATGGATATAAATATCTAGCTCTTTCTTTGCCTACTTTATCTTGAACCCATGGAAAATCACTTGTAATAAATTGTGGTTGTACATCACAAATCACTGGTAAATTCGCAACGCGTTGTAATAACGCTTCATTTAACGTACTAATATGAATTAATCTATCTCTGAGTCCGTTCTGCACAGGATATTTTTCTATTGCATCCAATACCATTTCACAAGCTTTGTCACCAATCATATGAACTGCTATCGCACCATTATATTTTCTTGCGATTTTTACTTTTTCTTCGAGTTCTTCTTGAGTAAATATCGCAAGTCCATAATTTGTTCCAGTCGGATCATTAGAATAAGGTTCTTTCAACAATGCTGTACTGCCACCAAAAGCACCATCTGCATAAAATTTCATAGCATCAGGTTCTATCCATTTATCAATAAAAGTCGCTTGTTCTTCCATCATTTGTTCATAAACACTAAAGTGGCGTAACAATCGTACTCTAAATGGCTTTTGATCTTCACCTGGTCCTACAACTGTTTTATAAGCATTTAAGACATCTTTATAATCTTCGTAATATCCTAAATCTTCTGTATGCGATCCTGTTATACCATATTGATATAAATATGTAATCGCGTTATTTAAATGTTTAGTAAGAGACTGTTCATCTTCATTTGAAGCTAATTCTTCAAATGGTTCCATAGCTGTATCATATAGCCAACCAGTCAGTTCACCTTCTTGTTTTTCATATGAACCACCGTCAGGATTTTCTACATCATTTGTCATATCTAAAATCTCTAATGCTTTTGAATTTACGATTGCTGCATGTCTACATACTCTTTTAACAATAACCGGATTATTTTTGCATAACGCATCTAAATCAAATTTATTAAGTCTAATGCCATTTAATAAATTTTCATCATAACCTTCAGCAACTAACCATTCACCTGGTTGTAATGTTTGGGCTTTCTGTCTAATTTTTTGTTTTACATTTTCAATATTGGTCTCACCATTTAAAATGACTGATGATAACCAAACACCAGTCCCCATAACATGAATATGTGTTTCAACAAATCCAGGAAACATCGTTCCACCTTTTAAATCGATTGTTTCATAATCCGTTGTTTGAAGTTGGTTTAAATCTTTTTGTGATAAAACAGCTTCTATCATACCATTGTCTACAATTACACCTGCATATGTATCATCTGGTTTTTCCATTGTATATATTGTTCCGTTCTGATATAACTTTTTCATTCGATTCAGCCCCTTTATACATTCAAGTTTATTCTAATTCTACATATTTAATAGTAAAAAAGACACCGATAAAATCGATGTCTCCTATTTTAATTTTATAAAGTTAATTTTTATTGTATGACATGCTTAACGGCAGCAACTAATGCTTCCGTTCTTTCTTCACCAAAATATGCTTTATATCTATCATCTGCATCATACATATTTATGATTTCTATGTGTTTCTCTTCTGTATAATTTGGCCAACTATATGTTAACCATTCTCTGTGTAACTTAGTCACTTCTTCTTGTCTTTCCAATGTTGCTCCTTGGTCTACAATATTATCAAGTTCTTCTACTAGTTTCTTTTCAATTTGATTTTTACCTTTAATTTCATCTTTGGTCATATCGAGAAACTGATCATCAGTCTGGTCAATTTTATGGCCGCTTCTATCTTCAACTGTTTCTCCCTGAATCTCTTCGTTAATATTTAGCTTGTCACGATCGAATGTTTCAAAATCTCTTTTTTCTGACATTATGATTTCCCCCTATTCATATCGTATAACATTTAATATTATCTATTTACCCGTTTTGCAAAAAAATAACAAAAAGAGCGGGATAGAAATCTCAATATTCTAAAGAGATTACATATTCCGCTCACTATTCTTATTTCAATCGTCTTTGTTCACCTTTTTTAAGATGTTCATTAAACGTTTGTTTATTATTTCTACGTTGGTGTTTAATCAGTAATACAAATGCATATATTAATATTAGACCGAATATAAGTGAAACAATGCCCATAAACTGTAAACCATTTTGTTTACCGCCACTAAATACAAAGTAATAAAAGAAATAGCCTTGAATTAAAATAATAATTGTAAGAACCGTATAATACAAACGATAGTTCATCTTATCCTCCTACATAAAGTACATAATTGCTAGAAAATGAAATACTGAAGCAATCAAAATGAAGAAGTGCCAAATCATATGGAAGTACTTTTTATCTTTTTGAGCATAGAACCAAGCACCTACTGTATAACTAAGACCACCAAATAAAATAAACAACATAAATATTAACGATGTCTTATTGATAACTGATGGTAACATGAGAACACCCATCCAACCCATGATTAAATACATCGCTAAACTTAATTTATGATTAACGTTCTTAGCTGTTGATTTATATACAATTCCCCAAATTGTAATCCCCCATTGGACTGCCATAATAAGCCAACCTAACCAGCCGCCAACTAAAGATAATGCAATAGGAGTATAAGTCCCACAAATTGCGATATAAATCATACTATGATCAATAATTCTCATAATGTATTTCTGAGGTGATGAAGATGACATTGAGTGATAAACAGCAGATGATAAAAACATCAGCATAATACTGATAATATATATAGATACACTCGTCGATTTAAGTGCACCATCACTAATATAACTTTCTACTGCTGCGTATGGTAAGAAGAATAACAGAAAGAAAGCAGGGACACCATGTGAAACTGCATTTCCGACTTCTTCGCCAAAGGAAAGTGGCATAATATCTTTGAAAGCTTCTTTAACTTTCCCATTTTTTCTAGGATGAGACTTTGTATAGTTGATTTGTTCCATTCATATACCTCTTTTTATAATAGTTGATTGTTCTCTAAATCTCTTTGAGCTGTTTCAATACTGTCTTGTCCTTCTTTATTCTTTAAAGGACTAAATTCTTTCGTTCTATCTACTTGTAGTGTAGCAAATGTGTCTGCATATTGGAAAATATCAAAATAAAACAGTTCGAATTTCAATGACTCTTCTTCTACAACGCTGAAGTCTTCATCTAATTGTTTTAACTTCTTAACTGCTAAATGATACGGCAATGGTTTAGAAGCCGCTTCTATAAGGAAATCTAATTTAAATACATGAATACCTATATTAGCATTCTCTAATTTATCAACATCATCTTCAGATAGCTCAGAATACTCTAATACACGTTTTTTATCATCTATTGATACAAGGCGACCAACTTTTTCACCACTATGTGCTTTAATAGATTTAGTTGTTACATCACTATTATGCTCTACTGTAAATCCAACAAATTCAGGATCCAGAACTTTTACGAGCGCGTTATCAATGTTGTTTAAAAATAAGTATTCCACGCCATTTTCTTTCATTTCAGCAAGTAACTTTGTTTTCTCTAGAGATTTGAATACACCACCATTACCATTAGGTGTACGCATCACTCTTTTATTTGTATCTAAAATTAATTGACCATCTGTTGTTAAAGATACAATGTGATCTTGCTTGAAGAAGTGAATATAATTTTCATCGTAATCAAAGTATTTATTCTCTAAGAAAAATGACAGCGTATCTTTATGATTTACGTCACTTGTCATAATATACCAATGAATAGGTGTACCAATTTCTTCTTTTAATTGCTTTAATTGTTCTGCTTGTCTTTCGAATAAACTTTTGTCATTAAACGAGAACGTACCCTTTGGTCCTTTATGACCTAATCTTGTACCTTGCCCACCAGCCATTAATAATACCGCAAATTTACCATCTTTAATCGCTTGTATCCCAAGTGAACGGTAAGATTTCAGTTGTTCTTCTGAAAGTTGATCTTTAACTTCAAACTCAACTTGTTCTATATTATCTGCAACATCTATTGTCTTTCTATTTATGTATACATCTTGATATAGTTTATCTATTTCATCTAAATCTAATTGATTAATATCAGATTCTAATTGTTCTTTCTCACTTTGGCTCATCACTTTAGTATATTCTAAAATGTGATTTTGACCATGTTCTATTAGGTTTGTTTCATCTAGCATTATAATACCTCCGAAAATTTGACTCATTCTTATTATACGACTTTAGAACGATTTGTCTAAAAATATCATAAAAAATTTATAATTAAAATGATTATTTCAAAATTAAATGGGTATTTATAATAATGTGTTGCTTTAAACACAAAATATCCCTATATATAATAGGCCAAGGAGGATTTTATTATGAGTTTAGGAGATAAGTTTAACGATGCAAAAGACAAAGCAGTTGAAAAAGGTAAAGATCATGTAGAAGAGAATAAAGACGAATATACTGAAAAAGGTAAAGACTTCGCTAAAGATAAAGGCGAAGATTTAAAAGGTAAATTCGGAAAATAACATAATGTTTAATGGAAGCTAAGACACTACCTTTTGTCTTAGCTTCTTTTTTATATAAACAATCGATAAATATCTTTCCACCATAAAACGACCGTGATAATGGTAAATGCAGATGATAGACTTAAATCCATAACACCGCCCGTTCTAAATACAATGGGTAATTTAACTGAGACATTTAAAGGATAAAATAGTTTAACGCCTCTTGGTGTTAACATATCTAAAATAATATGCGATAACATACCTAATATAATCGAAACTAAATATGGTTCTGGTGCGGATATGCTTCTCAATCCCCAAAATATTAAAAATAGAAATAATAATGAATGGGTAAACGTTCGGTGTCCAAAAATTAATCTAACAATAAAACTAATAGGAAATATTTTCTTGCCTAGATTACTTTTGAAATGACAAATATCTGGGACCAAACTTGCTACGCCACACAAACTTACAATCGTAAATGAAGTAAAAATATCTTCTCCATAATAAATACTTAATGATGACCCGATGAATATACCGCAAGAGAGATGTGTTTTTCCTGTCATATTAATGTTTCCTCTTTTCAATTACTTTATTTTATTTTACCATAAAATACCGAACAAGTATACGAACACTTTGTGACTTTATAGTGATATACCTCACATAATTACAATTCAAATGACAAAATTGTGAAAAGAATCACATAAGTATTGATTTGTTATTAATCCCTGTTAAACTATAGTTGTAAGTCATATTAAACATAACCCTATACCATTGTTGAAATAACCCCCTTATTTCACAATTAAAAAAACGTTCATCCTTCGCGATGAACGTTTTTTTATTTAGCTTGCTTTATTTAATTGCGTTTCTTGATGATAATCACTTTGAGTGGTTTCATTGTTGCTTGATTGTTGAGCGCGATTTTGACTTTGCCCTTCTCTATTTGTATTCTCATCTTGTTGGTTCGTGTTTCGAGAAGGATCTGTTTGATTATTATCCTCTTCGTATGGTTCATTACTTTGTTCATTTGATCCTTGATTAGAATCTTCATTTGTGTTTGAGTGTTGTTGATCATGATGACCTTGATTATTTTGATCATTTTCTTTAGGTAATGAACAGCCATCATCATTACATAAGTAACCATCACGTGATAAATTTTGCCAAGCTCTCGTAAATTCTATTGTATTTTCTGCTTTATCACATTCCGCTTGAGAGTTACCTTGATTTAATAAACAATTTCTAGCTACTGTATAAGCTTCTGTATCAAACGTTTCAGTTTCATTGTGATTGTTTGGTTTAACACCATTTACATTTTCTTCTACTGGAATTTCATCTGTAGATTGTTGATTGTTATTATCATTTTGTTCGTTCTGATTATTATTATTTGGTTTTGATTTTTCTTCTTTAGTTTTAACATCTTCACCTGTCGATTCTGCAGTTGTTTTTTCTTCAGTAGTAGTCGTTTCAGATGATTTTTCGTTATCATTATGTTCATTATTCTTAGAAGTTTGGTTGTCACATGCTACTAGAAATAATAAGCAAACTGTTAAGAGACCATAAATCCATTTCATAGAATCACTCCTCGGCCTTTTTGCTTTTTCTTTCTTACTATTCATTAAAGACACTTCTTTCTTATAAAATAATTAAGCATTTAATAAAACATAAGAATATCATACATGATAAACTAACATTAGTAAAAACTATTGTAACATGTAGGAGGTATTAAATATGTATAGAAATGTTAAAAAGGATGAGTGGACAGGTAGAACAGATAGTACAACATTGCGTTCTGCTTTTAGATTTCATCAAATCGTTGATTCAATTCATATTGAGAAAGAAGACATTACACCAAAGAAAGAATTCGAAAATCAAGTTAATATGGCACTTATAGGTTTTGAATGCGATGAAGGTGTTTCTAGAAATAATGGTCGATCAGGTGCTGTAGATGGTCCTAAACATTTTAGAAAAGCCTTAAGTCCTTTACCAATACATAATGAGTATTTACATTTAACTGACTACGGAGATATCATTTGCCACAAAAATAAAATGGAAGAAGCGCAATCAGAACTTGGAGATAAAATCTCAAACATATTATTACATAATGACTTTACAGTTATTATCGGTGGTGGTCATGAAGTATTATATGGCCATTATTTAGGCGTAAGAAAAGCCAACAAAGACAAAAAAATTGGCATCATCAATATAGACGCACATTTTGATATGAGAGATTACGATGAGAAACCATCTTCTGGCACAATGTTTAAACAGATTTTAGATCAAGACGATCAAGTTGGTTATTTCGTGCTAGGCATTCAGAAAAATGGTAATACAAAAGCACTCTTCGAAAGAGCTGATGAATACGGTGTCCAATACATTCGTGAAGATGAGCTTCGTAGCCATTTATCAATAGAGACTATTACTTCTATTAATTCATTTATTGAAGGATATGACGAAATCCTCATTACATTATGTACAGATTCGATAGATGTAAGTTATGCGCCTGCAGTAAGTGCACCTTGTATTATGGGCTTACAACCTCAAATTGTTCAAACAATTTTACAATTAGTTACAAACTCAAACAAAAGTTCAAGCATTAGTATTGCTGAACTATCACCAAGATTCGATATAGATAATCGAACTGCAAGATTACTTGCTAATATTGCATCGAATATTTATCACGATCAAGCAGAAGTTATTCAATCACAGTGGGAGTCCTAAATCATGTCAGAATTTAAAAAAGGTATTATTTATGCAATATTTGCATATATTATTTGGGGTGTCCTACCAATTTATTGGAACCTCGTAAGTGAAATTGGACCATTCGAAATTTTGGCACATCGTATTATATGGTCAGCAGTATTCATGTTATTACTGCTATTATTTACAAAACAATTTCCAATGTTCAAAGCAGCAACGATTAAATTATTTAAACAAAAGAAAATGCTATTCGCTATTATCATCGCTGGTTATATTATTACAGTGAACTGGGGTACATTTATCTGGGCTGTTAATAATCACCATGTACTACAAGCAAGTCTTGGTTATTACATCAATCCGTTAATGAGTATTTTCCTAGCTTTTATTTTCTTAGGAGAACGATTCTCAATAGCTCAATGGGTAGCTATACTATTAGCATTTGTCGGTGTTATTTATATGACTTTTCAAGTTGGCGAATTTCCATTCGTTTCAATATTACTCGCAACATCATTTGCGCTTTATGGGTTAATCAAGAAAGTTGTAGATATCGATGCATTTAGTAGTATTACGATAGAATGTATCGTAACATTACCAGCAGCACTTATTTATATCTTCTACTTATCACAACATAATGCCGTTACATTTGGTATGAACAGTTCAAGCGGATGGTTATTACTTTCTGGTGCTGTTACAGCTGTTCCATTAATTTTATTTAGTGCTGGAGCAAGAAGAATACCACTATCATTAACAGGCTTTATACAATATATCGGTCCAACTATCATGTTCTTTATCGGTATATTCTTGTTAAACGAACATTTCGATGTTGATCAATTTATTACATTCATATTTATCTGGGCAGGTATTATCATATATAGCTACAGTAAATATGTAGAACTTAATCGCAATAGAAAAAAATTAACAAAAGAAGCTAGCTAAAAAACAATAGAAGCAATAAATAAAGGGTGAGACATTTATTGATGTCTCACCCTTTATTTATTAATATATATCGCCACAAGTTGTAGCTAATAATGCTTTAATTGTATGCATTCTATTTTCTGCTTGTTGGAATACTTTCGAATAATCTGATCTAAATACGTCATCTGTCACTTCCATACTTGTTACACCAAATTTTTCGAAACAAAGCGCGCCCATTTCAGTATTCAAATCATGAATAGCTGGTAAGCAATGTAAAAATAAAGTTTCATTTTTACCAGTTAAATTAATTAAGTTTTGATTAACTTGGTAATCTTTAAGTAATTCAAAGCGTTCTTCCAATTGTTGTTCCTCACCCATTGAACACCAAACATCTGTATATATGATATCACTGCCGTAAATACCTTCTTGGATATTATCTGTAATTAATATCTCACTTCCAGATTCTTTACTAAATGACAATGCCATATTTTGAACTTCTTCATTTGGTTGGAGTGATGATGGTGCAACAATATGAATATTCACACCTAAAATTGCACTCGTAACGAGCAACGAGTTCGCAACATTATTGCGTCCATCTCCTATAAACGTCAAAGTCTTTCCTTCGTATGTACCAAAGTATTCTTTAATTGTCATAAAGTCTGCTAACATTTGTGTAGGATGCCACTCATTTGTTAAGCCATTCCATACTGGTACGTTCGAAAATTGAGCTAAATCTTCTACTGTCTTTTGTTCAAATCCTCTAAAAGCAATACCATCAAACATGGATCCAAGTACGACTGCTGTATCTTCAACAGATTCTTTCTTACCTAACTGTAAATCATCTTTACCTAAATAAGACACACTTGCACCCATCTTAGTTGCAGCTACTGTGAAAGCTGAACGTGTTCTCGTTGATTGCTTTTCAAATAATAAAGCGATATGTTTCCCGTTTAAATAACGGTGTGGGATCTGATGCTTTTCTTTGAATTTTAATTCCATTGCCAAATCAATAAGCGATTCTAATTCTCCTTTAGAAAAATCAACTTCTTTTAAAAAACTTGTCTTGTTTAATTCCTTTAACATAGATAACTTCGTCCCAATGAAACCAGCTCCTCATTTATTTATAAAGATAATATTACAACATAGCATTCTGTTTGTAAATAGTTATTCAATATATTGCATAAAAATACTATCATCAATTAGTATGACATAATAATTAAAAAATATAACACATTTTCTCGTTTTTCTATTGAAAACGGATACATAATGCGTTATGATGTAGTCATCAAACAAAAGGATGTGTTTAGATATGGCAATGAGAGTATCAAAGGACAATAATCAAGTTCATATTCAATGGAGAGTAGCGGACATTACAATTCCAAATAATGAAATTAAAAACATTAAAGAGGATCAAGATATTCACGCTTTGTCTAA
Source organism: Mammaliicoccus sciuri (assembly GCF_002901825.1). Taxonomy (GTDB): domain Bacteria; phylum Bacillota; class Bacilli; order Staphylococcales; family Staphylococcaceae; genus Mammaliicoccus; species Mammaliicoccus sciuri. The sequence goes on from NZ_PPQD01000007.1 coordinate 15,382, forward strand.
TGAAGCCCAAGATCATATCGTAAGAATTGGCTCAACTTTTGGCAAAACAAATCGTGTGATTATCGAAACAAATGATAAAGAATATATTATTTATACACATGCTGATAAGAAAGTTTACAACGAACTTACTAAAGAAGCTTAAGTTCAAACTTTCAGGCATTTTAAATAAACACCGCGAAGTCATATAAAGCTGACTTCGTGGTGTTATTTATATGGCATTTTCAAATTGAATTATTATGATACATTTTTAAAGCATGCTAACATATAAGAAAGGAGTGATGATCAATATGTTAAGAGACTTAAAAGGGCTCAATGCAGTCATTACAGGTGGCTCTAAAGGTATCGGTAAATCAATCGCGATTGCATTAGCTCACGAAGGCGTCAACGTTGCAATTGCAAGTAGAAATATTGATACTTTAAAAGCAACAGCCGATGAACTTAAACAATATGACGTCAAAGTATTTTATAAAGAAACTAATATTGCGCACCAAAAAGATGTGCAACGTTTTATAGAAGATTCATATCATGCATTAGGCTCTATTGATATCGTGATAAATAATGCAGGTATTATGAAGAACAATTCATTTTTAGATGTAAGTGAATCTGAGTTTGATCAATTATTCGAAACAAATGTTAAAGGTATATATTACGTTTTACAAGAAGCATTACCACATCTCGTAAGACAAAAAAGCGGAGATGTTATTAATATCGCTTCAATGTCTGGTTTAAAAGCCAGTGCAACAAGCAGTATCTATTCTGCTACTAAATATGCAGTAATTGGTATGACTGAAGGTATTATGCAAGAAATGAGAAAACATAACATCCGAGTATCATATTTAACCCCTTCAGCTGTATTAACAGACTTAATTGGAGAAACACAATTACAAGAAGATACAATGACGCATCCAGAAGATATAGCAGACGTAGTCATATCACAATTGAAACTACAACCAAGAACATTTATGAAGACAGCACAAATCTGGGCTACTAACCCAACACCAAAAGAATAGGAGAGATAACAATGTATGTTGTAACAAATAGAATTAAAATGAAAAAAGGTTATGCAGAAAAATTAGCACCAATGTTTACTAAAGGTGGCGCATTACAAGAAATGAAAGGTTTCATAAAAGTTGAAACTTGGAACATGCAAGACATTGATGACAATGACGAATTACATGTAAATATGTGGTGGGAAGAACTAGAAGACTTTGAAGCATGGAAAACGAGCGATGCATTTAAACAAGCACATAGTCGCGGTGGAGACAGTAATAAAGACAAAGGTGAATCACCAATGTTAGGATCTAAAATCGCAATCGCTAAAGTCGAAACAACAATCGATCCAAAATAATAGTATAAAAACGGACAAACTGAACTATTTAAGTTCATTTTGTCCGTTTTTTAATTTAAAAGAAAATATGAGCTAATATTACAATTATCGGTAATGCAATAATTGTACGCATAATATAAATCATGAAGAGTTTCCCTAGGCTTACTGGTATTTTCGAACCGAGTATAACGCCCCCTACTTCTGATAAATATATTAATTGTGAAATACTTAAAGCACCTACGATAAATCTTGTCATATCACTTGGTACATTACTAATAAGTAATGATGGTAAGAACATATCTGCAAAACCGATTAATAATGTTTCAGACATTTCTTTTGCATATGGTATTTGCATTAATTCTAATAATGGTACAAATGGTGCACCTAAAATACTAAATGTTGGTGTATATTCAGCAACAATAGTTGCTAATGTACCGATTGTCATAACGACTGGTAGTACTGCTAACCACATATCCAATACAGTTTTCACACCATTGATAATGAATTGTTTAAAGTCAGGTGATTTTACAGCTTTTTGAGTTGCTTGTTCAAATCCCCATGATATTGGATTATGCGTTTTTGGAATAGATTCATTTAATTGTTCAGTACTTCCGTTTGAATACTTATCTGGAATTTGTTTAAGTGGCCAAATTCTAGGCATTATAAAAGCTGCTACAACACAAGCTAAAATAACGGATAAATAAAATTTAAAGAAATAATCCATTAAGCCAATTGTTTGAGCAATGACAATTGCAAATGTGATGGATACAACAGAGAATGTTGTCGCAATGACAGTTGCCTCTCGACGTGTATAAAAGCCTTGTTCATATTGTTGACTTGTAATCATTACGCCTACAGTTCCATCACCAATAAATGAAGCTAGATTATCAACAGTTGATCTACCAGGTAATTTAAATACTGGTCTCATAATTGGCGCAAACATTGGCCCTAAAAACTCTAATAAACCAAAGTCCATTAATAATGGAAGGAATAAACCTGCAAAGAAGAATACTGCAAGCAATGTTGGTAATAAATCATTGTAAACCATTAATCCAGTATTTTCATTTACAACTATACCAGGTCCAAAATCGAAATAAATGAATATTGCAAATATCGCACCTATTATTCTAATTACGACCCAAATCCAATTGACGTTAAACAATTCGTTCGCTATAGATCTCTTAGTAGAAGTACTGAATATCGTAGAATAGATTAATGTCATTACTGCAGAGAAACTAATTAAAAGCATTATAATTAGTCCAGCATAGTCACCTATCCAATCTAAAGCTGTATTTGCAAGGTATGCAACAGGTAAACTTGTTTCTTTCTCCCCTTTATCGTCAGTTACCGTAACGGGAACTAAAAATAAATATATTCCTAGCACTGATAATATAATAAACTTTAACCTTCCTACTAAAACGCTCGTCTCTTTCATACTTTCTCTCCTTTTCGCAAGACTAACTATACACAATAATTAATAAATATTCAATACTATTCATCTCTAATTGTATTATATATTTTTATGTAAGCGCTGTCATCAAAAATAATAGATTTATTAATTAAATTTATATATATAACATTAAAGAAATCTTACTTCTATATTATTAATATTTTAAATATTCAAACTACTGTATAAATCCCGTATTATCATATTGAACTAACGTGCTTACTTAGCATTTTTATACAATTAATCTTGAGTCGCTTTTATATTGTTCGGGTATTAAATTTTATCTGTATTTTTACAAATCACACTGTTATAATCATGATTATATGTCAAAGAGAAGGAGTTATATGATGTCGAAACCTCGATTAATTACATTTATGTTAAGCGTATTTGTTGTGGGAATGGTTGAACTAATGATTGCAGGTATACTTACTTTAATGAGTAAAGATTTGAATGTATCAGAAGCAATTGTAGGACAACTTGTAACAGTTTATGCATTAACATTCGCAATTAGTGGTCCCATACTTGTTAAACTCACTAAAAACGTCTCACCAAAGACTATATTATTAGTAAGTATGGCTATATTTATTTTAGGAAACGGGATAATTGCGATTTCACCTAACTTTACAATACTAGTAATAGGTAGAATACTATCTTCAGCGGCTGCTGCAATTATTGTCGTGAAGATTTTATCTTTAACTGTTGTGTATTCAAATCCAAGCGAACGCGGGAAAATGATTGGACTTGTTTATACTGGTTTCAGTGCAGCTAACGTACTTGGTGTTCCTCTAGGCACTAAAATAGGTGATTTAGTAGGTTGGAGAATGTCATTTGTATTTATATCTACAGTAGGGATTATTGCACTTATACTTATTATTTTTAATGTAGCAAGTAATAAAATAGATACAGTAGAATCTTCTAATCAAAGCCAAGATTACAAAGTCGTTCATCCGTTAGAAATTGTAAAATATTTAAGCATAACTTTCCTTATATTAGCGGCAAATTATGTTGTCGTAACGTATATTAGTCCGTTACTATCTGTGTATGGATATGATTTAAATATCGTATCACTTGTACTACTCGTAGCTGGTATCGGTGCAATTATTGGTACTTCATTAGGTGGATATATTACAGATGCATTAGGCAGTAAAAAGTGGCTATTAATTTCATTAAGTACTTATACAGTACTAATGCTTGTATTTGAACAATTCTTACCTATACTTGTTATTACATTAATAGGCGTATTTGCTTGGAATATTGTCCAATGGGGATCAAATCCACCTATCCAAATCGGTATCATCTCTCAAATTGAAGGAGATACAAGTGCGGCAATGAGTTGGAATATGTCTAGTTTAAATGCAGGAATAGGCGCTGGTTCATTATTAGGTGGTATATTTGTATCATACTTTAATGTTGTATCTAGTCTATATGTAGCTGGTGCATTGAGCTTCATTGCATTCCTAATTTGTTTAACGATTAAGAAACAACCAAAGACTCAAAAAGCATAAAAAAAGCGAGTGAGATATTTATCTCACTCGTCTTTTTTTATACTTTATTGTAATTCTTTATTGCTTTTTGATTGGTTTTCTTCATCTGATGATGCGTTCTTTTGTTCGTATTCTTTTCTACTCATAACATCATCAACGTGCATATTTACTTCAACAACTTCAAGTCCAGTCATATGTTTAACTTGCTCTTTAACTAAGTCCGCAACTTTTTTGAAGATTTTAGGAGCTGATTCGCCATATTCTAAAATTACTTTTAAATCTACAGCTGCTTGTTTTTCTCCTACTTCAACAGAAACCCCTTGAGTTACGTTATTTCCAGATGTGAAACGATCAGTTAAGCTAGAAGCAAAGCCGCCTTTCATATCTAAAATACCTCTAACCTCTCTAGCAGCAATTCCAGCAATTTTTTCTACTACTTCATCTGAAAATGATAATGTATTTGAAAATTGTTGCTCTTGAGCTTGAGCTTGTTGTTGTTGAGCTTCGCGCTCTTGTTCATTTACCCCTGTTTGTTCATTGTAACTACTTTTTACTTTGTTGTTGTCTACGTTTGCCATAATAGATTCTCTCCCTTTAATTTATAATTTGTTTATTTGCATTATTTATATTGTAAGCAGTCTAACTTATTCTATTTAAGAAATTTAAGAACTGCTGTGTACAATCTTTAATATACCCCAACCCTACACCTATTAAACATAGGACTAGGATTAAAACTGTTTTCCAAAAACCAATTGTTAAAAATAGTACTGCTAATATTAACATTGCGATAAAACCAATAATTCTCCATTTATATTCTTTAATAAAATTAATGAATTGATTTGGATCTTGATTTTCATTTGGCATAATCGGAACCTCCTATCCTTAGTCTTATAAAACTCTTGTGTCACTCGATTTTTGATCTCTGACATTAATCTCAATATTTTTTACAGGTATTTCTGAGAAATGCTCAACATTTTCCTTAATATCTGATTTAATTCGATCCGTTAATGTTTGAATTTGGCCTGTATCTGAAACCACAAAGAAATCAGCTTTGATTGTTGCATAAGATTTATTTTTCTTATTATACAGTTTAGAAATAACATTTGGTTGACGTACTTCATCGTATTTTTGAATAGTACGATAAACACATTTTTCAACTGAATTTCTCGTAATATAAATGTGACCATCCTCATAGTCACGATGTAAGCCTGGCTTTTTATGTGTTGGTTTAAATGTTGCAAAGAACATCAATATACCAAAGAATATTAATACGCCTGCACAAGCAATCAACGTTGGTTCAAACCAATTATATTTTAATAATTCTTGTTGATAGCTCTTAATTTGGCTAATATCCAAGTACATAAAAAGAAGCGTGCCTACAACTACTATTATGAATAAGCCTAGGAAAAAATTCTTTAATCTTCTCACTGGCAACTGCACCTCCTATGTAAAGTTCTATTACTACTCATAGTTATACCCCTAAAACGATTTTGAAAACTAAATTTTTTAATTTAAGTAAACTTTTTTGGAACATGTTAATAAATCTTAAAATTTGTAGTAATTAAAAACTAAAAAACTCTCTTCCATTATAGAAAGAGAGTTCATTATTATATATGCGTTGATTTTTGCATTAAGTATAAGAAATAGGGAGCACCAACTATTGCAACGATAATACCTGCTGGAAGTCCGTTAGGTTCTAATACAATTTTACCAATTGTATCTGCTACAACAAGTAAAATCGCACCGTTTAACACTGCAATTGGTAAATATAATTGGTGTCTCGGTCCAACAATACTTCTTGCTATATGTGGTCCCATTAAGCCGACGAAACCAATTCCGCCTGCTACTGAAACTGCAGCTGATGATAATACAACAGCTAAGAATACAAGTAGTATTCTTTCTCTATTATTATTAATACCGAAAGAAACGGAAATTTGTTCATTCGTACTTAATACATTTAATACATTTGCTTTATAGAATAAGAATGGCATGACAATAGCTAACCATGGGATAAATGCGAACACAAACGGCCATTCATCTCCCCATATATTACCTGCAAACCATCTTGCGATAAATTCCATTTGATCTTGATCAAATGTAGACATAATTGTAATAGATGCACCACTCAGAGCAGTAGATAAACCTACACCTATTAAGACCATTCTTACAGGGTTTATACCTTCTCCACGTTTATGACTGAATATGAAAATAACCATTGCAGTTGCTAAACCGCCGAGCATACTTACAATTGGTAATACATATACAAAATCTCCTGCTTTTATCGTACCAACAACAAGAAATAGTGTAATCATAAACCCGCTTCCTGCATTAATACCAAGAATACCTGGTTCTGCTAAAGGATTCTTCGTAATACTTTGTAGGATTGCACCACTTAGTGCTAAACTTGCACCTGCAAGTATTGTGATGAGCATTCTAGGCATTCTAAATTCAAATAATACCATTGTATCTAGTTCATTACCTTGTCCAAAAATCGTCTTAAAAAATTGTGTAAAGGACATATTAAATTCACCAGTTGTCATAGCAAATCCCATAGAAGCAATAAGTGCGATAACTAATATAATAAATGTAATACGCTGCTTTTTAATTATTTTAGGATGTATCATAATATTTTACCGTCCCTTCTTACAAGATAAAGGAAGAACGGCACACCGATAATTGAGATAACAGCTCCAATAGGTGCTTCTCCTAACATTCTTGCAATCATATCTGCAAATAACAGGATAAAACCTCCAAGAACTGCTGATAAAGGTATCACACGTTTATAATCAGTTCCAACCATGAATCGAACAATATGTGGCACCATTAATCCGACAAATGCGATTTGTCCAACGATTGAAACCGCTATACCTGCTAGGAACATTGTAGCAATTAGACTCGTGTATCTAACAAATGTACTATTTTGACCTAATCCTTTTGAAAGTGTATCACCTAAACTAAGTATTGTAAGTTGTCTACTCATGATAATAAGGACAATTAAAATAACAATAACAATCGGTGTAGAGATCATAAGTTGTTTCCAAGTTGTACCACTTACACCACCAACACTCCAGAATGTTAATGTTTGATTTAATCTAAATATTAAAGCAATCCCTTCACTTGCAGCTGTTAAAAGCGCAGATACTGCAGCACCAGCAAGTACTAATCTCATTGGGCTGAACCCACCTCGTTTAGATGAGCCTACACTCATAACGAGTATGCCACCTATACCAGCACCTACAAATCCAGCAAGCATTAATGTGAAATAACCTGCATTAGGTATAACGGCTAAAGTTAAAGCAAGCATCATACTCGCACCAGCATTAAGCCCTAATAAACCAGGGTCAGCTAAGCCGTTACGTGTAACACCTTGCATGACAGCACCGGATACAGCAAGTGCCATACCAACAATGACAGCACCTATTTCTCTCGGAATTCTTATTTCTCTTAATATATTATGTTCTTCTATTTTTGGATTATAATGAAAAATCGCATCATAAACCACTTGTATCGAAGTCGTCTTTGCACCAAATAAAAATGACAGAAGTAAAACAGCTACAAGTAACATGATTGTAACTGTTAGTATAATGGGATAGCGATTAACTTTTAATGATTTAGTCTGAGTCATTGAGTTGCCATCCTTTATAACTTCGTATAGTGCTTACATAATAAATTATATGTTACAAGCATTGGTTTTCCAGTTCGTGGGTCTGTAGAGAGCTCTGCATCAATATTGAAGACTTCTTCCAATATTTCATTTGTTAAAACTTCTTCTGTTTGACCTTGTGCAACAATTTCACCAGATTTCATAGCAATTAAATGATCTGAAAAACGAATTGCTTGGTTAATATCATGTAATACCATAATAATTGTACAACCTTGTTCTTTATTTAATTCTTGTACAAGCTCTAAAATTTCTAATTGGTGTGAAATATCTAAATAAGTAGTTGGTTCATCTAAAAAGATGATATCTGTTTTTTGTGCGAGAGCCATTGCAATCCAAACACGTTGTCTTTGACCACCACTTAAATCGTTAATCGATCTATATTTAAATTCATGCGTACCTGTTACATTTAAAGCCCATTCAATTTCCTCTTTATCTTGTTTTGATAATCTACCGAAACCTTTTTGATGAGGAAATCTACCATAAGATACGAGTTCTCCAACTGTTAATCCATCTGCAACATCAGGAGATTGTGGCAAAATAGCAATTTTTTTAGCTATTTCTTTAGTTGAAGTTGAATGTAAATTCTTACCATCTAACAATACTTGACCTGTTTGTACATTTAATATACGACTTAAAGCTTTTAATAAAGTAGACTTACCACAACCATTTGGTCCAATTATAGAAGTCACTTTGCCATCTGGTATTTCAAGATTCAATTCATTAACTATTAATTTTTCACCATAACCTATTGAAATAGCTTCTCCCGTTAAACGATTCATAAAGAACCCTCTTTCCATTAAAATTAACTCTATTTATATGACATTTTCATTAATTGTATATATCTGTAAATGATAATCATTATCATCTTTCACATTCATGTATTATAGCATTTAATAGTATCTTTTTCTATCATTTTCTGAACATTTTCGTATTCCGTTCACAAAAAGAGGTTGGAACACTTAACGTATTCCAACCTCTTAACATTATTATTCATCTACTAAAAATCCATTTCCAAGAACGTCTCTTACGTCATGGACAACGACAAATGCATTTTCATCAAATTTTCTAATCATGCGTTTTGTTCTAGAAAGTTGTGTCTTCGCAATAACGACATATAAGACATCTGTATCTTTCTTAGAATAATAGCCTCTACCATTTAGAATCGTACAACCACGACCAATTTGTTCATCAATCATTTTAGCGATTTGATCGGGATTTTGAGAAATGATTGTAACGGCTTTTTTAGGATTTAGACCTTCAATTACAAAGTCCATCACTTTTGTTCCTACATATAATGAAATCACTGTAAGTAACGCTTTTTCTAAAGGCATTACAGTAAGTGAGAACATCACGACGATAAGGTCAAAGAATAATAGAGCATATGATGTATTAACGTCTAAATACTTATGCGCTATTCGAGCAAGAATCGTCGTTCCAGCAGTCGTACCACCAGATAATACAATTAGTCCTATACCTAGACCAACCATGAAACCACCAAAGATTGTATTAATTAAAATTTCATTCGTATGCACAACCCAAGAGTCAGTTAGACCTAGAAATACAGAAATAGCAATAACAGCTATTATCGTATAAACAGTACTTCTCTTGCTTAAAAATTTATAACCTAACGCAATTAAAATAGCATTTAAAATAAACGTAGACCATGCAGGTGAAATGTCGAATGCATAAAGTAAGATTAAAGAAACCCCAGTTACGCCACCTTCACCTAAATTAGCAGAAATGATAAAGGCATTAACACCCGTAGCAAAAATAAAAGACCCTGCCAAAATTAATATCATATCTCGTAAAATTCTATTTTTCATGACCTTACCTCCTCTATATTTTTTAACAGACATATAGATACTACCACAATCCTCAAATCCCCTCAACATGCCGATTCTAAATAGAAGACGAATCATATAATGGATGTATAACGATGATGTGAAGAAAGTAGTTTGAATTGAGTGAAGTGATGGAGGAGAGAGAAATAGGTGATGTCTTGGCTTTACTAGGAAGTTAAGCTATGACTTAGGGAATCTCTTGGCTTTATTCAGGACTTAAGCCATGACTTAGGGAATCTCTTGGCTTTACTAGGAAGTTAAGCTATGACTTAGGCTATCTCTTGGCTTTATTCAGGCGTTAAGCCATGACTTAGGGAATCTCTTGGCTTTATTCAGGACTTAAGCCATGACTTGGGTGATGTCTTGGCTTTACTATGAAGTTAAGCTATGACTTAGGCTATCTCTTGGCTTTACTCAGTCGTTAAGCCATGACTTGGACTATCTCTTGGCTTTATTCAGACATTAAGCCACAACTCGTGTGTTTATTCCTCCTTTAACTCACATCTTCCACTATCTTATATCTTCAATCTCCTTCATATTCACATTCGCCACTTAATTCAAACTGTCACCACCAAAAAAGTACCGACAAAATCGTTTCTAGATTTTGTCGGTACTACTGTCTTCGTATATTAAATCCCTGATATATCTTCCTCTTAAAATTCTTTTTCAAAGGGTTCTTGTATATCTTTTAACACTTTAACAGAGTTATCAAATAATGATTTTTCTTCTTCATCTAATGGCATTTCGATAACTTCTCTAATGCCTGATCTGTTTATAAGTGCTGGTACGCCTATATATACACCTTCATGTCCATACTCGCCTTCTAAATATGCAGACACTGTTAACACCACATCTTGGTTGTTCAAAATAGCTTTTGTAATACGCATTAACCCCATTGCTACTCCATAATAAGTTGCACCTTTTGCTTCAATAATTTCATATGCTGCATCACGAGTTTGTACAAATATTTCTTCTACTCTATGTTTGCGTGTTTCATCTTTTTCAATAATACTTCTTAATGGTTTACCTGCAATATTGGCATGAGACCAAACTGGTAATTCTGAATCACCATGTTCACCAATAATATTTGCATGAACACTTTGTGGTGCGACATCGAATTCTTCACTTAATAAATATCTAAATCTTGCTGTATCTAATATAGTACCTGATCCGATTACACGTTCTTTTGATAAACCTGAGAATTTCATAGTTGCATATGTTAATACATCTACTGGGTTAGTTGCAATTAAGAATATACCATCAAATCCTGAATCCATAATTTCAGTAACGATTGATTTGAAAATTTTCATATTTTTTGCTACTAAATCTAGTCTTGTTTCACCTGGTTTTTGAGCTGCACCTGCACAAATCACAACTAAGTCTGCATCATGACAATCTTTATAATCACCTGATTTAACTTTAATTGGTGAAGGACCATATACTGTACCATGATTTAAATCCATTACATCCCCGATTACTTTCTTTTTATCTAAGTCTATGATGACAAATTCATCACAAATACCTTGGTTTATCATTGAAAATGCATAACTTGAACCTACTGCACCATTACCTACTAATACGACTTTTTTACCTTTGAATTGTTTCATTATAATCGCTCCTCAATTTATATTTATAAAATTATTGTTAAAATAAATGTCCATATACAGATGAATATTAAGAATCCTACGCTATATTTCAAAGTCATTTTGAGCAATTCAGACTCTTTACCAACTTCTCTAACAGCAGCTGTTGCAATTGCGATAGATTGTGGTGAGATTAATTTAGCTGCTACACCACCTGCTGTATTTGCAGCAACTAACAATGGTCCACTTGTACCAATTTGACTAGCTACTGATGCTTGAATTGGTGCAAACAATGTGTTGTTATTTACAACTGAACCAGTCATGAATACACCTATCCAACCTAATACTGGAGATAGTATCGGGAAGATGTTACCAGCTTTTGCAATACCTTGTCCCATTGCACCTGTAAGTCCACCATAAGTTGTAATTTTCGCGATGGCTAAAATAAAGCAGATTGTCAAAATTGGTAACCAAAGTTCTTTAATTGTTACGCCTAATAAATTAAAGGCATCACTGAACTTAAAGTGTTTCGAAATGAGTATTGTGATCACTACTGAAATTAATATTGCAGTACCTGTTGCACTAAATATGTCGATTTTTAATGTAATCAGTTTATTTGTAATTTCATTAAATGTTCCTGGAATATTTATATTCCATACTAATGAAGAAAGTAAACCACCTTCAGCAAATAAAGCTTTGAAAAATGGTGCACTCCATATCATGACAAAAATCGTTAAAATATAGAATGGGCTCCATGCATACATAATGGATTTAACAGAATGTTTCTTTGTTTCCAATACTTCTTGATCTGAAACTCTGAAAATATTTTGAGGTTGGTAATATTTTGAGAAAATTGCTAATGCAACCATTGATAATAATGGTGGTATAATATCAGCCAATTCTGGACCTTGGAAATACGTAATCAATATTTGTAAGCCAGTATATGTTGTACTTACAACAAGTATCATCGGTAAAATTTCTTTCACACCTTTAAATCCATCTAATATCATGACAAGTAAAAACGGAATAAAGAAGTTCAGGATTGGGAGTGTAAGTGTTGAAATCTGTGATACTTCAAGCGCTGAAATATTACCGTGAAGACCTAAACTATCTATAATACCAACTGGAATACCTATAGCACCAAAAGCGCCTGCTGCTCCGTTAGAAATTAAACAAAGCATTGCTGCCTGTAAAGGTTTAAAACCAATTTGAATTAACAATACACTACATATTGCGATAGGGACACCAAAACCAGCAGCACCTTCTAAAAATGCATTAAAACTAAAACCTATTAATAATAATTGGATACGTTGGTCTTGAGAAATACCTGAAATACTATCTTGAATGATACTAAATTGTCCTGTACCAATTGAAACTTTGTATAACCATACTGCCATTACGACAATATAGCCTATTGGAAGAATACCTTGAAAGAATCCTTCTGTTATAGCACCAATCGCCACAGTATGTGGTAATTCGAAGATAAATGATGCAATGAGTAAAGTTACAATAAGTGTCGTAATAGATGCATAAATACCTTTCATTTTAAAAACTGTTAAACATAATAGAAATAATATAATCGGTATACTAGCAACAATTGCTGATAGTGTAACGTTGTCTAATGGATTTATATTATTTAGTAGCACAATGAACAACTTCTTTCTTATTTTTATTTTTCAAGATGCGCATCTTTAACTTTTGTGATTCTTTTCACAATGTAAATATAGCACCTCAATTTCTTGAGGTCAATAGGTTTTACGCATATTTTGTGAAAATATTCACGATTTATTTACTACTGGTTTTTTGATTTTTATTGAATCCTTTGCTCTATCTAAATGGTTGCGTTTTCATTATTTCTCATATTTTTTTAATTTTTTATAATAAAAACAAGATCCTGAAATATTTTTCTAGGATCTTGTTCAATACTATATTATTCAGTTAAACTTTGCGTATTTACAAAATGTCTATACTTTTCATGAGATGCTAATAATTCTTGATGTGTACCTACACCTGTAATTTGACCTTTATCTAAAAATACAATTTGATTCGCTTTTTTAATCGTAGCAAGTCTATGTGCGATCACAATAGTTGTGCGATCTTTCATTAATTCATTTAATGCTTGTTGAATGTAGAATTCACTTTCACTATCTAAATTAGCTGTCGCTTCATCTAATAGTAAAATATCTGGATTCTTAATGAAACTCCGTGCGATATCTATACGTTGTCTTTGCCCGCCAGATAATTTTGTACCTCTTTCACCGATTTCTGTATCAAACCCTTGTGGAAATGCCATTATAAAATCATAACATCGTGCCATCTTCGTATAGTGTACAAGTGTTTCTTCTTCTACTTCTGAATAGACACCATATGTTAAATTATCTCTTATCGTCCCTGACATCATTGCATTAGATTGCATAACATATCCAATTTTCTGTCGCCAATATTTTAAAGATATATCATCTATTGGTTGGTTTCCGTATAATATTTGGCCGTGATCGATTGGATAAAGTCTTTCAATTAAACTGAACAGCGTACTTTTTCCTGAGCCAGAAGGACCAACAAATGCCGTAACTTCTGCAGATCGAATAGATAAAGATAAATCTTTAATAACGGAATGAGCTTCATATCCAAATGAAACATTTTCAAATGTAATATCTTGATGATTCGTAATCGGTTGATTATGATCATCGCCTCTTTTTTCAGCTTCTTCTTGATAAATCTCATAGATACGTTCACTTGCGCCGACAGCTTTCTTATAATCCGTTAAAAACATTGAAAAATTCAAAATTGGCGCTGATAATTGCACGACATAGAATATCATTGCGACCAAAGTACCTGCAGTAATCGCTCCACTCGAAACTCTAATACCACCAAAACCAAGTATCACAGCTACTGTTAACGTCATAATAACGCCTGAAAGCGGGGAAATAATTGCTCTGATTTTAGCTTCTTTTAAACCAAGATCATATATGCCTAATAAAGTTCCTTTTGTTTTTTCGAGTTCTTTTTCTTCTGAAGTTGTCACTTTAACTAATTTTATTTCAGTCAGCACTCTTCCTAATATACCGCTGAATCTAGATATCTCAGTTTGTGTGTCTCTTGAAATTTTACCCATTTTTCGTCCTAAAGGTACCATTATTCCTATAAATATGGGTAAGATTAGAAATGTCATGAGCGTCATTTGCCAATCTAAAATAAATAACATCACTATCGAACCAATAAGTGTTAACAATGATGGTAATACGCTAGGTGCTTTTTCAGAGATAAATAAGTTAATCACATTCGTATCATCTGTAATTCTACTCATCAATTGTCCACTTTCATTTTTGTCAAAGAAACTCATTTTCAAATTGATTAAATGCTTCCAGAGCTTTTCCCTAATTGAATAAATTGTTTTTTCACCAATCTTGCTTAGTAAATATGTCCCAATACCACTCAAGACTGCATTTACTAAAAATACGCCTATAAATAGCCAAACCATTCTTAAATCTAAACTTTCTGCATTAAATGTATCTACTAATTTCCCAGTAAATAATGGTACAAGCAAACCACTAAGACTACCTAAAATTGAAAGTGTCATAGCCGTAAACACTAATTTTTTAGGCCAGTCTACCTTTTTTAGTAAATAAAGCAGAGGATTTTGTTTTGTCATTTTAATAACCTCTTCACTAAAGTTAATGATATAGTTATATTTTACAGCATTGAGATTATACATACCAAATTTAAAATATGTTCACAAAAAATTAACGTTCATTTGTTATCTTATTGTAGGGTAGTTAATTAATATATGTTAGAATGATATAGTTAATTTTAAAAATAAATAAAGAGGTCTTATCCATGAAAAAAAGTCTATTATTATTTTTTGCATTACTTATATTGAGCATACCGGTAACTCAAAATGCTTATGCAGCGGATAATCCGAAATCACCAACACAAGTAGCCAATGAGAATGGATACTCACTCGGTGAAATCTATGAACCTGAAGGCGCTATTAACTATAGTTCTGAGACTGGTCAAATTATGTATGAATATAAAATAGATGCTAAATGGTATCCAGCAAGTATGTCTAAATTAATGACATTATATTTAACTGAGAAAGCAATCAATAGTGGTAAACTTGATAAAAATGCTAAAGTTAAAATGACGGATGAAGAATATCGTTTATCTACATTACCAGAATTAAGTAATACAAAATTGTATCCAGGAGATGTATATACAATCTCTGAACTTATGCAAATAACCGTTTCTAACTCTTCAAATGCAGGTGCGATGATTTTAGGAAGAGAAACGATGAAAGCTGAGAACTTAGCTTCTGCTAAAAAGATAGATAAAAAAGATAAAGACTCCAATAAAAATACTGCATCTAAACAACAAAAAAAGGATTTAGATTCTGACTTTGTTGACTACATGAATGAAACAGCAAAGAAATTAGGTATGGAACATACAAAATTCTACAATGCCAACGGTGCTTCTAATAATTTATTATTAGAATATAAAGCAAAACGATATCAATCAGATGAGGATAATTATTCAACATCTAGAGACTATGCAATTTTAACGCAACATCTTGTAAAACAGTATCCTGATATTTTAGAATACACTAAAAAAGTTGCCCCTACTGTTCACTACGTTACATATTATACGTATAATCATTCACTTGAAGGTGCAGATATGTCACTTAAAGGTACAGATGGTCTAAAAACGGGTTCTAGTGATACAGCGGACTATAACCACAGTCTTTCTACTAAGAGAGATGGATTAAGAATTAACCAAATTCTCTTTGGTGCCGGAGACTATAATAGTGTCGGTGGTGAGAAAGAACGTAATATGATGGGTAATAGCTTGATGGAAAAATCATTCAAAGAATATGAATGGAAAAAAGTATTATCTAAAGGGACTCAAAAAATTAATGGCAAGAAATATTATGTAACAGAAGATTTATATGATGTCGTTCGTAAAGGCGTAGATTATAAAGTTGTACTTAAAGATGGACGTGCAAGCATTGATTATAACCGATCTTATATCAATGATAGCTATGGTCCACCATCTGTAAAAGTAGAAACGCCAAGTAAACATAAATTTAACGAAACAAAGAAAAAAGTAACAAGTACTGATAATAGACCTATTATTATGACAGCATCTATTTTACTTGCTATCGGTATTATCCTTTTATTAACTTGGTTAATCAAGCGTAAGAAAAAATAATAACGGATATTAAGTCTTAAGTCCGACAACAAAAACGTCACTTTAGTGTAGAATAGTCTTAAACTATTCAATACGAGGTGACGTTTTTTTGATTCAATTTTTACCGAATTTTCTATCAGAACCAATTAATTTATCCTTAACAATGATAACGATCATCGCGCTTATATATGTATTTGTTCATCATAGAAGACAACAACCCATTTTAAGTTTAATCGATATTATTCTAGGATATTTTCCAATACTCATCCATGAGATGGGTCATGTTATAGCAAATAAACTATCAGGTGGTAAGCCTAAAGACCTCGTAGTTGTTTGGCGTCGTAAAGAGCGTATGGAAACCGGTAGACAAGGTTACGCCGTTACTGGTTCTAAATCACGATTAAATCAATTTATAACGACTTTATTCGGTTATATCATGCCGCCAATTATGTTGATTTTAGGTGTGTGGCTTAAACATCACACATTCGGACCTATTTTCTTAATCATTCTTCTGATTATGTTTTTATTCTATGTCATATTAACATCTAAGAAATTTATCCCAAGTATCATTCTCGTCATTATTGCACTAGCTTTATATGAAGTACTGTCTGCACCGAATATACATGACTTTGGACAAATCATTACGTATATTTATCACATTAGTTTAGGAACATTATTAGGTGAAGTCGCACAATCAAGTATTACAATATTCCTATTAACATTCTCTCGTTCAAGACAAGAATGGGATGGTAGTCAGTTAAAACAGCTCACTAAAATTCCAACTATTTTCTTTAGTGTCATATGGATAGCAATTAATGTATATGCGGTTATGTATACTTTTAATATTTTATGGCCATAGATATTGGAACTTTTAATATGAAGTCTTCGCGTAGTATAATTCGACTTTATACTTTACTGCACGATATCTCTTAGTCTTCGTGCGTTATATTCTGATTTTGCACCTTAGCGCACGATATCTCTTAGTCTTCGTGCGTTATATTGTATCCATTAACAAAAAACCAGCAGAAATTCATTCGTTTGAATTTCTGCTGGTTTTTACTTATTAAGCTGTTTTTATACCAAACAAATATGATGCATTTGTTTCGCTTATCATAATTGTTTTATCTTTAAGTTTAAGTTCTATGAGTTGGTTTAAGCTATCTTTATTGCTAATTGTTACTACATCTCCAATATGCAATTCTTGATTACTTAAATAATCTAGGAGATTCACGTAATCCATTACACGTTTAATTTCAACGTCATCTCCAATTTCAAACTCATTTAATGATGTGTTATAAATTTCTTCTAGTTGATTCTCTCTTGGAATAATACCACCATGCGGACAAGTTGTTGGGTAACCCATTAACTTATCTATCTTATCTATAAAACGGTCAGATACACGATGTTCCAGTATTTCTGCTTCTTCGTGAACCTCATCCCAAGTATATTCAAGTTCTTCTATTAAGAATCGCTCTATTAGTCTATGTCTTTTAATAATATTTGTTGTATGATCTAAACCCTTTTGAGTTAATTTCACACCTTTATATGGACGAATATCTACATAATCATCCTTTTTCAAACGTAACATCATTTCACTTACTGATGAAGGTTTAATATTTAAATCTTGCGCTAAATTCTTATTGGATACGTAATCTGTTGTGCCATTTAATCCAAAAATCGCTTTTAAGTAGTCTTCTTGTTCTTCAGTCAACATCTACTCTGACCTCACTTTTATTATCGTATATTTATTGTACCACGATTTATTTTTACAGGCTATCTCTTGACTTTAGATAATTTTCTAATATAATCAAATTATAGTTTAGGTTAACCTAAACTTATTTTTAGAAAAGGTGATAACATGTTGCAGGTAAAAAATTTGAATTTATATTTAGGTCAACAGCACATATTGCATGATATTAATTTAACAATTAAATCTACAGGTGAATTAATTGGCATAATGGGACCAAATGGTGCAGGAAAATCTTCATTTATTAAATCGATTTTGGGTGAATTTAAGGCATCAGGTGAAGTTTATTGGCAAGATAAACCGATAAACCAACAGTTGAAACAGTTAACGTATATTCCTCAAAGAAATCAATTAGATCTAGATTTCCCTATCACTGTTCAAGATAGTTTGTTAACAGGCTACTATGCTACATCAGGTTGGTTTAGACCGTTAAAAAAGGAAGCTTATCAAAAAAGGGATCAATTAATGTCAGAGTTACAACTAACTGAATTAAAGGATAAGACATTAAATCAATTAAGTGGTGGTCAATTACAACGTGTTCTTTTAGCAAAGTCTTTAATGAAAGACAGTGATTTATTATGTCTCGATGAACCATTTGTCGGCATTGATTTTAAGAGTGAAGAAATCATGATAAACATGCTTAGAAGATTAAAGTCAGAAGGAAAACTCATCATCATTGTTCATCATGATATTCAAAAAGCCAAATTATATTTTGATAGAATCATCCTCCTCAATCGAACTATTAAATTTTTTGGCTCAGCATCTGAAGCTTTAACAGAACACAATATTAAAGAAGTATTTCTAAAGGAAGGCGTTACACCATGATTAATGAATTTATCTCATCCCTAATACAATATAATTTTTTAAGTCGAGCACTGATTACTGCAATTATAGTTGGTGTTGTCTGTGGCATTGTAGGTAGCCTCATAATATTAAGAGGTTTATCTTTAATGGGTGATGCTATGAGCCACGCTGTACTACCTGGTGTTGCAATAAGCTATGTATTAAACATCCCAATGTTTATAGGAGCCTTGTTCACGGGTATGTTAACGAGCTTTCTGATAGGTTATATTGCCCAACACTCTAAAACTAAAAATGACGCAGCTATTGGTATTATCTTTACTGCATTCTTTTCCCTTGGAATTATTATCATAAGTCAAATTAACTCCTCTACTGATTTATATCATATTTTATTCGGGAACATACTAGCAGTAACTTCAAGTGCATTTTATACAACGAGTATTGTCAGTCTGATTGTTATCGCTTGTGTCATATTATTTTACAAACCCTTGCATTTATCAACATTTGACCCTATTGCAGCTAGAATGAGTGGTTTAAATGTAAAATTCATTCATTATTTTGTCATGATGCTATTGGCGCTCGTAACAGTTGCTAGTTTACAAACAGTGGGCATTATACTTGTCGTTGCACTACTCATTACACCGAGTTCAGCTGCATTTTTAATAACTAAATCATTAAAATCAATGATGATTGTCGCAAGTATTATCAGTGCAATATGTGCGGCCTGTGGCATGTATGTTAGCTACCTTTATAACTTACCAAGTGGCGCGTGTATCGTATTAGTCTGCTGCTTTGTATATATGATTACATTCACCATACATAAAATGAAAATGAAATTTGCTTAGGAGGTTAAACATGAAAAAGTTATTTATGCCTTTACTCGTCGTTATTATTTTATTAAGTGCTTGTAATGCGTCGTCTTCAAATGACGATAAAAATTTAAAAGTTGTAACAACAAACTCAATATTAGCTGATATGACAAAAGAAGTAACAAAGTCTGACGCAAAAGTTACAAGTATCGTTCCTATTGGACAAGACCCTCACGAATATGAAATCAAACCTAAAGACGTCAAAGCTTTAACAGATGCAGATGTCATTATATATAATGGTTTTAATCTTGAAAGTGGAAATGGTTGGTTTGAAAAAGCATTAGAACAAGCAGGTAAAAAAATCTCAGACAAAAATGTTATTCAAGCAACTGAAGACGTTACGCCTATTTATTTAAAAGGTGGAGAAGGCGATAAAAATAAAATCGATCCACATGCTTGGTTAAGCATTGAAAATGGTATAAAATACGTAAATACAATTGAAAAGCACTTAAGTGATATAGATAAAGATCACAGTAAACAATTTAAAGATAATGCTGAGAAATACACGAATAAATTAGATAAACTACATCATAAAATGATGACAGCATTCAATGATATTCCTGAAGATAAACGTGCTTTTATAACAAGTGAAGGTGCATTTAAATACTTTGCGAAAAGCTATCATATTACACCAGGATATATATGGGAGATTAATACAGAAAAACAAGGTACACCAGACCAAATGAAACAAGCCATTAAATTTGTGAAAGACCACGATTTAAAATCATTAGTCGTCGAAACAAGTGTTGATAAGAAAAGTATGCAGACATTAGCAGAAGAAACAAACCTCAACATTAAAGATGAAGTATTTACAGATTCAATCGGTAAAAAAGAATCTAAAGGTAACTCATATTACAATATGATGGAACACAATGCAGAAGCTATTCATAACAGTATGAAATAATGAAAAAAGAGGTCGAGATTTAATCATCTCGACCTCTTTTTTGTGTATTTAACTATCATTATTCTGAATTCTGGTAATTAGAACTCGTATCCTTACGGACATTTCTCAGAATTCTGTCCCTAACGACACCCATAACATACACTTCTCAAACAATATCTATTATTTTAATGTTGGATCATCTTTTTTCATGACTTGTTTATATTTACTAAATGTTTCTTTATCATTTTTAGAAAATGCTTCGTTCATCATTTGTCTTTTTTCGGCTCTTCTTCTTCTGTCTTTTTTTGTTTCTTTACGATCATACCTGAAGTTTAGTGAAGTACCTTTTTTAGTAAATTCTTTCATATACATATATGATCCTGAATTATAAGCTGCTCTAATAATCATATGCCCTGCTACTGGAGATGTTAAATATAAGAACAATATTGTTAATAATGTACGGACACTAAAGTATTCTTGTGTCACTAAGAAATATATAAACACACCTGTCAAAGTAAGCAACACAGATAATGTAGAGCTTTTAGTAGCGGCATGACTTCGAAGAAATGTATCTCTAAAGCGTACAATTCCTATCGCACTAATGAGCGCTGCTATTGAACCTAACAATATTGATAAAGCGGCAATTAAACTAACGATCTCGCTTAGATTCAAAGACACGACCCCCTTCTATGAAACGTGAAATACCTACTGTACTCAAGAAAGAAAGTATTGCGATAATTAAACTCGCTTCTAAATAACTGAATGTATCATAAATAATGCTTAATACCCCTACTACGGAAACTAGAATCGCACCGATAGCATCAAAAGCAATGACTCTATCTGCGGTAGTAGGACCTATGATCATTCTGAGAAGTACGACAACAATGGAAATACCATATATAACAAGCGCTGTTTTGATAATTGCTAAAATGATAAATGACATTATTTAAGCACCTCCCAGATTAGTTTTTCGTATTTCTTAATTTGCTTCGTTAAAATTTCTTTTTCTTTATCTGAAATATCAATTGCATGTATAAAGAATCTTCTACCATCAGGTGAAAGTCTAAGCACGACGGAACCTGGTGTAAGCATAATAAGCAATGTTAACAATGTAATCGCCCAATCTTGTTTTAACGTTGTTTCATAAGTTACAAGACCTGGATTAACTTTGTTCGTTTTAAATAAAATATAATTGATTGTTGTCATACTTGAAGTCACAAGTTGATAGTTATAAACACATATAAACTTGAAGATTACCCAAACCTTTTTCAAGTAGAAGACATGTCCGAAGAATCTATGCATTAAATAAACAATAAAGATACCAATGAGATATCCACCAACAAAGGTTGATAAATGAAATTTATCTTCATCTTGGAACAGCGTCCATAAGAAGGCGATTAAAATATTTAATAACAACTGTGCCATTATTACTTCGCCTCCACTTCTACGTTTGGAATAATTTCTTTAATATATGACTGTTCATGTATGTTAAATTGTGCTGCTAATTCTGAAATGTTTAATACATATTGTGATGCAATACCTAATAATATGGTAGCTACTGTTAATATAATCATCGCGTATAATTTATGTTTAGAAAGTGGAACTTTGTCAACTTTAGGAATATCGTTTCTACCGAAGTACATCACTAAGAAAATTCTTAGTAAACTGTACATTGCGATGACACTTGTAATTACCATCACGATGACACCAATTGTATAACCATTATCTAAAGCACCTTTAATAATTAATAATTTCCCAGGAAATCCACTAAATGGTGGTACACCACCGATTGATAAAATCGTGATAAAGAATATAATCCCTAGACTCGGATAATATTTAATTAATCCACCAAATTGATCATAATATCTCGTGCCAGATAATAATACGAAAGTACCAATGATTAAGAATAGTAATGTTTTGATAATCATATCGTGACTGACATAGAATATTGCGCCCGTGATGCCATCACTATTATTTGCACTTAAACCGAGAACAGCAAATCCTATTGATAAAATAACTTGGTACGCTGCAATCTTTTTAATATCTTTAAATCCTAATACACCGATACTGCCGATGATCATTGTGATGATAGCCATGATATATAAAAGGAAGTGTGTAACTTCTGGCTTTTCATCGAACATCAACACCATAACTCTTATCAATGCATAAACTCCGACTTTAGTCATTAGGCTGGCAAACAATGCTGCTAACTCAGTGTTTAAAGCTGCATATGCTTTCGGCAACCACATAAACATGACTAAAGCTGCTTTACCACCAAAGACAAAAATCATAATAACTGCTACTAAAGTAACGGTCGTTGGTTGATTGCTTTCAGTAATACGCATTGCGATATGTCCAAAGTTCAAAGTACCTAACGTTCCATATAAATATGCTACACCCATTAAGAAGAACCAAGAACTGACAACGTTAATAACAACATAGATAACACTCGCTCTTAATTGTTCAATAGATTGTCCAAGTGTTAATAATACAAATGATGCTAATAACATAATTTCAAACATAACGTATAAATTAAAGATATCTGCCGTTAAGAAGCTTCCGTTTACACCTGTTAATAAAAATAGTATAAAAGATGGTAAGAAATATCTATTTGCTACTCTTTCTCGCTTACCAAAACCAAAATATATAATAACTGTTACAACAAAACAAGAAACAGTTGTAAATAGAAGTGCCAATTCATCTCCGACAAATTGTATACCAAATGGAGGTTGCCAATCACCAAAGTTAATAACGAGTACTTTATTTAAACTGACTTCTACCAGAAGCCATGCTGTGATGATTGTTGTGATTGCTAAACTCGTTATCGCGATACGTCTTGTTAAAGCTAAACGTTCTTTAAAGAAGAACAATATTAATCCAGTAATTAAAGGTACGAGTAATGGTACTAATATTAAATTATTCATCTACATCTTCATCCTCACCGCGTAACGCTTCTATTCTATTTACTTTCGTCAACTTAAATGTTCTATATATAAGCACGAGTAAAAATGCTGTAACAGCAAAACCAATAACGATAGCTGTTAAGATTAATGCTTGTGGTAAAGGATCGACATAATCTTTTCCTTCTCCATTAATAAGTGGAACATTATTTCCACCAAACTCGCTCATTGATAAAATCATTAAGTTTGCTACGTGTGTATAAATTGCTGTACCAATAACAATTCGAATTAAGTTCTTAGACAAAATCATATATGTTCCTACAAACGTGAGTACGCCTATTATAATGACAAGTATTAAATTCAACTGTTATCACCACTTATCGCAAGCATGATTGTTACAACAGCCCCTACTACAGTAAGTAGTATGCCGAGCTCGAATAGTGTAACGCTTGATAAATGAATCTCACCTAACAACGGCCAAGTCATATAGCCATCTTCATGTGTTAGCATCGGATGCCCAAAGAACATAGGAATAATACCTGTACCAATTGAAATGAGACATCCAATAATCGTAACTGCTCTAAAGTCTAATGGCATAGATTGAACGACTGTTTCCACATCAAAAGCTAAAAACATTAAGATAAAGGCTGAGCTAAAGACGAGTCCACCTATAAACCCACCACCTGGGTTATCGTGACCAGCAAGAAAAATATAAAATCCAAACGTCAATATTATGAATATAGCAATTTTAGATATCGTTTCTAATACAACATCATTTTCTTTCATTTGGCTCATCCTTTCTTATCTTAAATTTAACTAATGTAAATATGCCTAATCCTGCAATTAATATAACGATCCCTTCAAGCATTGTATCTAATGCTCTAAAGTCTCCTAGAATACCATTGACGATATTTTTAACACCTGCTAATTCGTATGCATTATCATAGTAGAATGAAATTTTGTCGAACAGACTATCTTGTTGCATCATAATAACAAAGACAACAACAAAGACTGCCATTAATAAAGCAATTGTTAATTTCACAATTTCACTGATAACATTTGGTGTATCCTTCTGAACATTTGGTAAATGATAGAAGACTAATAAGAATAATACTGTCGTAATCGTTTCTATAACAAGTTGAGTTAAAGCTAAATCAGGTGCTTTCATAAATATGAATACGACCGCGATTGAATATCCGATGACACCATTTAAAATTGTCATTGTCATTCTTTCTCGAATAAACATTAATGCTGTTGCAGTAATCACAATATTAATTAATATAATGATTTCAAATGTTGTCGCTTCAGTAATATGGTAATAAGCAATATCATAAATACCTACTTGATAAATACCATATCCCATAATGACAAAGAAGATTACATAGATAATGTGTAAATATTGGTTCAGTTTATTATTCATAATACCTTGAATTGAAAATGTACTGATACGATCTAATGCATCCATACCTTTCGTATATAGCGTATTGATTTCTAAGTTTTTAGAAATCTTACTATAAATAACATCCCATTTTGGCACGAGTATAAGAAGAGTCCCAATAATGTATATGCCAAGTGTTAAGAATAATTCCACTGTAAATCCATGCCATGCTTTAATATGTGGTAAATGAGCCATAATCTCGCTATCGTGGAAGATATCTCTTAATGCTGGTCCAATTAGATATTCTCCTAGTACATTTGGTACAAAGAAAATGATTGGAACAAACAATACGATAATCATTGGTGAGATTAATAACCCGCCGCCATCATGACGCGGTACTTTCGGTAATTGCTCTTTTTTAAGCTTACCGAAAAATGGTTCTTTAATGAGTTTAATACAATATACAAATGTAAATATACTGCCGACAAAGCCAGCTAATATCATCACGGTAGACATCGTTTGATTAAAGATATCTGTGTGACCTGTTTCTACTAAACTCGTAAAGAACTTCTCTTTACTTAAGAAACCATTAAATAAGGGTATACCTGCCATAGATAGTGCACTGATTGTCATAACGATTGCAGTTATTGGCATGATTGTTTTTAATCCGCCAAGCTTTTTAACATCTCTTGTTCCTGTTTCATGGTCGATAATACCGACACCCATAAATAGAACACTTTTGAAAATCGCATGATTTATTAAATGGAATATTGCTGCAAATAAACTCGCTAAAAAGATTTCATTATCTGCTTTAAAATTACTATTTAATGCTAATAACCCTAAACCGATCATCGTCATAATCATACCGAGCTGACTGATTGTTGAATAGGCAAGCATGGCTTTTAAATCTTTCTTGTTAACTGCAAAGAATGAACCAACTAATAACGTCACTAAACCGATTGTGACTACTGTATAAACGACCCATGTACTTTGACCGATAATTGGTGTAAATCTTAATAATAAATATAATCCTGCTTTAACCATTGTTGCTGAATGTAAATAAGCACTGACAGGTGTTGGTGCTTCCATTGCATCTGGTAACCAAATATGAAATGGAAATTGTGCAGATTTCGTGAATGCTCCGAGTAAGATTAAAATGACTGCAAGTACAAACCATGGTGATTCATAAATTTTATCAATCATACCGACTTGTTCAGTAATTGTATTCGTACCCGTAATGCTGTATAGCAAAATCAAACCTACTAACATTGCCATACCGCCAAACACTGTAATTAAGAATGATTTCAAAGCACCTTCTTGACTCTTTCTACGTTGATACCAATATGAAATGAGCAAGAATGAAGAAATACTTGTTAACTCCCAAAATGTATACAACAATATCGTATTATTTGAAAGTACGACACCTAACATTGCTAACATAAACATTAACAAATACGTATAAAATCTTGGAAGATTCTCTTTTTCATGGGAAAGATAATAAATGGCATATAAGAAGACACCTGCACCAATTAATGAAATAAGTAGTGCAAAAATTAAAGATAGACCATCTAAACGTAAATCTAAATTAACATCTACAAGTGGAATCCACTCTTGGAAATAAGTAATACTTTGGCCAGCATATATCGTCTTAATCTGACTTAAGAAATATATGGAACTTAGAACTGGCGCAATTAAACTTAGCCATCCAGCAAATCGGCTAAACTTTGTATTCATCGTCATGAGCACGATCGAAATCACAACGATAATCATTAAAAACAGCCATATTAAAGCCATACATTGACCCCTTTCTCTCTATATATTAAGTTCAATTGTCGTTTCTTTTTTTATTGTCGTGACATCAATGAATTTTAAAGTTTCTATTAAAGATTGATGTCCGAGGTATTTTTGAATAATCGAAACAGATACCCCTGATTTGAAGGCATGATATGCAAAAGTCTTTCTTAACGAGTACAACCCGATATTCTTCAACCCTACTTCTTCAGCTGCAACATGTATAATTCGATAAGCTTGTTGCCTTGATAATTGTTTTTTTGTTTTGATGGACATAAACACAAAGTCATCTCTTTTTAATCCTTCTTCATATATAAAAGTGGATAAACTTGATCTCAAATGTAACGGTATAACAACTTTAATTAAATCCTGTTCGTCATTTATCCAATCTTGCTTTATATCATTGTCCTCATCAAATAAATCTTGGACCGTTAAATTAAGTAGCTGGTTTACTTTCATACCCGTATGAATAGCTAAGCTAAACAATAAATAGTCTCGTTCACTATGTGATTTCAATACTTCATACATTGCTCTAATGTCATCTTTATTCTTAATTGGAGATACTTGTTGCATAAATTTGGTCCATCCTTCCTAATTAAGGTACATATTAATAATAATATATATTTGAGTAACATGAAAGTAATTTATACATTTTTTTGTCGTTTTTACATACTTGCTTCGATATATAAAGTGAAAGGAGGTTTTAATCATGGAAACAGTTAAAGATATCAACATCATTTTATTGCATCAGTATTTAGATGAAGCTTCTAAAGTAAAAACTGTTCAACGTAAATTTAATGCAATTAATTTAAATGTTACACCCGAACAAGTTAAAACTTTTAAAGGCATTATCGAAACATTAAGTGACGAGAAATTTAAAGATGCATATATCGTCAAAACAATACAGATAGAGAATTAATGCTATCTAAAAAGATTTAGGAGGTGAAAATATGAAAAGAGTATTAGAATTAACATTCAAAACATCTTTAGATAAAACATTCACATTACAAATTCAAAATCCAAAAGCAGACTTATCAAGTGATATCGTTGAAAATGCGATGAATAAAATTATGAATCTTAACTTATTTAACTTAAACAAAGGTGAGCTCGTATCAATCCATTCCGCACAATATATCGAGCGCAGCACACGCCAATTGATTAAATAAATATACTAGAGTAACAGAAAAGGCAAGGACATTAATTTTGTCCTTGCCTTTTTCTTATATATCTTTAACAAGTGTTTCGTATTTTTCTTTATGTGATGCATCCATAAAATAGTAAACTTTTCTTTCGTCGAGATTACTTCTATATTTATCGATTAAACCTTTTCTATATAATTTTGCTAAGTTTGTACCTATATTAGAAGGTCTTGTTGTTAACTCTAAAAGTTTTCCACTAAGAATTTCTTTGATTGTAATTTCTTTTGCAGTATATATTTCTTCTAAAATAATGAAATCCACGAGTGATAATTTCTTTTCATTTTTTAATGTTGTCAATTTATTCTCATAGTCGATCATTTGTTGAATGGTTTTGTTGAATGTTTCTATCAAGTAAAGCCCTCCCAATTTAATTTTCCCCGATTTTTAATAGTTCACAATACACAAATTACATTAATTATTATTTTAACGCGTTTTAAATTCATATTTTGATTAAATCGATTAACATATTTGATTTATTATGAAGTATCTTCTCCATTTTATTAAATTAGGTAACATTTACATACGATTTTTGATATCATATTGTTAAATAAAGAAATATATTGACGAATTTTGATGTTTTATTCCATAATTTGTCTATATTTAGAGGTGATTATTTGTACAATTATAAGATTTCACTCCATAAAGAAAGTATCATTAATCCGAAGTTACTTGGATTTGGTGCTTTATGTTTTGTTTTAGAAGGTCACACAGAAGTTACATTAAATCAAACGACTTATGAATTTAATGTCGGTGACCTATTTTATCTTCAAGATAACGATAATTATTTGCCGATTATTAATAATGGATTAGTCGCTATACTTCATATTAGTTATGCAATGATGGAGAATTTAAGTGGAGAAGAAGCATTTGTCTTTAGGATTCCACGTACGACGAAGACAAATGAATTAGATAGATATAAGCATGAAATTAAAGAATTATATATTAGAGCCATACTTGCAAACTTAACAAACGTTAAAATTAGATGTAGTAATTACGTTGTTGAAATTTATAAAATCATGTTTGAACGTTTTCAAGTGGATACTAAAAATTATGGTCATATTGAAATTGAACTCAGTAGCCTTATTTATAAAGTAAAACAATATATTGATCAAAATTATCACGAAAGATTATCACTTAATAGTGTCGCGAGTCATTTTTATATTTCTCCTGAACATCTATCTAGAGAATTCTCTAAACAAATGGGTACTACATTCATACAATATTTAAAAGAAAAAAGACTTTTTCAAGCGACATATGCACTACTGTTCACTCAGTTTAAAACAGAACAAATCGCAAATAGTCATGGCTTTTCTAGTTATCATAACTTTAATAGACAATTTAAAGAACAGTTTCATGTAACGCCTAATCAATATCGTCTTCAATATAGACGTCATAAAAAAGATAAAGAAAATGAAGTGATTTCTAAAGAGGAAAAAGCTTCATTGATTTCGAAATTACAAAAATTGATGCATAATAAATCGTTTGTTCATGAATATAAAAGGATGGCATTTAGTGATGTACCTTTTAAGACACTCTCAGCAAATCATAAGACATATTTACATATCGGTGATGTTTATGATTTTTATACACCTTTTCTTGGAGAAATTTTAGAAAATGTAGAGAAAATGACGGATACGCCGATTATTGTCATTCACTGTTCTATGAAGACTTTCTTTAGTGAAGAACATCAAAATCATTATAAACAAAATTTAGCATTTTGTTTAAGTATGTTTTCAGATACGAGAATTATACCTGCCATAAAAATATATGATATTGATTATGGCGACGACAGCTTTAAAAACGACTGGCATGAATTAATAGATGCCATTTATAACTATTTCTATAATAAGAACGGAGAAATCTTCTTCGATGTAGATTATAATGATATTCATCATATTAACAAGCAAATTAGAGAAACAAAGATGAAATTACCTGATATACATATTGGATTAAATGCGCCAAATCCATTTATGCATATATATGAAGAATTAGAGATCGATTTCTCGCAATATGAAGACATTGATGCCTTTGCATTAAGTTATAACTTTAATGACTTGTATAACTTAAATGAGATCAACAATTATGATATCGCAGATATTACAAAACAATATACTAAACAACTCATTCAAAATATGGCTTATTTAAAATCAAAAAATAAACATGTTATTCCTATTGAATGGAATATATTAAACGGTGATACGTATACAAGTAAAAGCTTTTATTTTAATGCATCAATTATGTTAAAGCATTTAATGAGTATTACAAATTACATATCTGGTATAGGATTTTGGTTAATGGAAGAATCATCTGCTAAATATTCAACCATCGATCAACCTTTATCTTTATATTTAAAATATCACTGTAAAAGTCCAACGAATTATTTATTATCTATACTGAGTCATTTTAACGGTCATGAATTTTCTGAAGGTCCAAACTATATTAAATTTGAAATTCATAATAAAATATTCTATTTATTATTTAACTATGAGCTGTACCACCCACATGATATCAACTATCAAAATAATATCGGGATTATACTATCTTATCGAGACATTCCATTCAATAATTTCAGAGTCACTAAAATTACTTTCGATCAAGACAATGGAAATATCTTTAAAGCTATTAGAAAGTTAGATCATACTCATGGTAATTTGGACTTCTTAAATACAGTATTATTAGATAGATATTGTTCACCAGATATAGAAATGGCAGATTATAATACAAATAAAATTGACGAAACTTATTTCTTAAAGACGAACGCTGTACAATTATTAATTGTACAAAATAGAGGATAGAGAAACACATATTAAAACAAACGAAATAAATATTCAAAAAAATCTTGGGCATCGAATGGATGTCCAAGATTTTTTATATTTAATCTAATTCTAAGTTAGTACGATAATTATCTACGACTTCTTTCTTGCTTGAATCGCTAGGTACAAAATAATACAATCCATCATCTAGAATGGCATCTTGACCTTCTAATTGATTTCTATCAACATTATCTAATGCGTCACTATATTTAGATCTTAAGCTATTGATTTGTGAAATTTTTAAATCTGTTTGAACATTATCGCCTAATGTATCAAAGATTTGGTTGATTTTCGGTAATGAACCGATACTTACTAATTCTTTTGCTAATGCTTGGATAACAAGTTGTTGTCTTTCTTGTCTACCAAAGTCTCCACCAGCACCATCTTCTTTTCTACTTCTAATAAATGCTAAAGCTTCGTCTCCATCAAGTTTATACTTTTGGTCTTTAACATATGAATTGCCTTTAACTGTAAATGTTGCATTACTTTTAACGGTTACGCCACCTGCTTGGTCTACTAATTCTTTAACACCATCCATATTAATTGTCGCATAGTGGTCAATCGGTACATTCATTAATTTCTCTAAAGAATTAATTGCCATTTTTGGTCCACCATATGCATATGCATGGTTAATTTTCTCGACAGAATCTCTGCCTACGATTTGAGCTCTTGTATCTCTAGGTACACTTACCATTACAGTCTTTTTCTTATCAGGGTTGATGGATAATAGTAATATTGAATCTGATCTTTCTCCGCCACCTTCTGCTGCTCTTGTTGAATCTGAATCAATACCGAATAATGCGATAGATATCGGATCGCCATTCGTATCTACTGCTTTCTTTCTTAATTCTGATTTATCTCTGTCTAATGGATTATGTATTGAATTACCTAATGCAAAGAATTTATAGACAAAAAATGCGCTCACTAATAAAAATACGAGTAATAAAATAATAATGATTGTCGTTACTATTTTGAATGCTGTTGACTTCTTTTTCTTTGTAGAACGCTCATATTGGTTTGCCACGTGTTCTCAGTCCATTCTATTTTTTTCTTTATTATACATTTATTTATACCACATTTCCATATTGAACATAATTATGTGCACAATTTAAATAATCCTGTAATGAATATTTAAATTATACAAAGATTCCATACTTATTTCTGGAAAATCTATACATTATATGATAGAGTATTATTATAAATCTACAACGTTACTTGTTTTTTAATTTTTATGACATATTAAACGGGAAAGAGGATGAGATTCGGCGATCTCATCCTCTCTTTTTGCGTCTATTTGTTTTAGATTTAATAACTTTTGTTTTTATATTAAACTCATCTGGATATCTAATTCTGACAACATCCCCATAAAATAACCTTTGTTCTCCATACCTTGTACATAAAGATAACTCAGGATATACTTCTTCTACTTTTGCAATATAATTATATGACTTATCTCTTTTCAATACATCAATATAATAACCAGGTTTAATACCTTTATCTGTTCCTGCATTAATAATAAATGACGTATCATCTAATATTCTTATAATTTCCACTTGTTTCATGATTTCACGCTAACTTTCTTTAATTCTTATTATATGAAATGTGATGATAAGCGCTTAGATGACTGCTACTATTGTTTCATAGAGTTGAAGAATATTTATATAATTTGTCTTATGCCATTTCTTTTTCTTTAGGATATATAAACTTTTTACATTATTAATATCACTACATTACATTTTTTGGCAATAAGATTATTAGTTAAATTGTACTATTTTTTTATTGTTTTTTCAATATAATACTTAATTCAAAGAGACTGGGACATAATGGAATGTCTCAGTCTCTTTTAGTATCTTGGCAGTAGATGACTGAGTTGAAAATGCACTTGTAGCAAGCTTTTTTCAACTCTAGTCATCCTTGCCGGGGCGAGACTACGAAATCTTTTTTTCAAGTTAGATTTCTGTCTCGCTCCCTTTGATAATCCTATTCTAGATACAATTCTACTGCATCTCTTGTTTTACTCATTGTTACGACATGTTCATCATAATTTCTTGATAAGTAACTATAGAAAAGAATATCTATAGTCATAAGTTGAGATATAAGAGAACTTGTCGCTGCTAACCTCAAACTTTTTTCAGAACTTGCGTCATGAATTAAATATATATCAGAAGCTTTTGCTAATGTAGACTGTTCTGACTGTGTTAAACCAACTATTTTTACACCATATTTTCGAGCTACTTTTGCTAAAGATAACGTCTCATGATTCTCGCCTGAATTGGATATACCTATCAGAACACAACTATCACTATGTGAAGCAATGGCTGTCGCTAAAAAGTGTGTATCTAATGAATGAATCACTTGTTTACCTATTCTAGTGAACTTCTGATACAAATCTTGAGCAACCAAACTTGAAGCACCGACACCAAATACGATAATCGTATCTGTATCGTATAATTGATTGACAACCTGCTCAATATGTTTACTCGAAATATTCTTTTCGGTCATTTCAAGTGTATGAGAAGCTCTTGTAATAAGCTTCTTACTAATTGAGTCGACTGTTTCATCTTGTTTAATTTCTTGATAAATACTTTGTTCATGTTGCGGTAAATATCTAGAAATTGCTAACTTCAAGTCTGTGAACCCTTTAAATTCAAGTTTATGTGTACATCTAATAACAGAAGCTGCACTCGTATTCGTTAATTTGCCAAGTTCTTTAGCGCTCAAGTTAATTGTTTTTTCAGGATGTTCAATAAAATATTCTGCAATACGTTTTTCATGTTTCGTTAAACGTGGCATTTGTTCTTTTATAAATATGAGTAAATGTTGATGTTCCATATGATTTAATCCTCTTCTAATTCTTGTGGTGCCGTCATTTCTTTATTTGTTCCAAATAAATATGTGGCAATGAATCCTCCAAGATATGCTGCAAGCAATCCTGCGATATATCCTAAATACATATTATCAGAAATAAGTGGAATAAGTGAAACGCCACTCGGTCCAATTGCTGATGCACCGATATGACCAATGCCACCGATAACTGCACCACCAACACCGCCACCTATACATGCTGTAATAAATGGTCTACCTAAAGGAAGTGTTACACCGTAAATCAACGGTTCTCCAATGCCTAAAATACCAACTGGTAATGCACCTTTAAGTAAGTTGATAATCTTTTTATTTTTTCTACATTTAAACCATAATGCAAATGCTGCACCTACTTGACCTGCACCAGCCATTGCTAGAATTGGTAAGAGGTAAGTTGCACCAGATTGATTAATCATTTCAATATGAATCGGTGTTAATACTTGGTGTAAGCCAAACATTACAAGTGGTAAGAACGTTGCACCTAGTACAAATCCACTAAATGCACCACCTATATTTAGAACCCAATCTATTACGCCTAATAAGCCATTTGAAATAAATCCGGCAATTGGCATGATTAAGAAAATTGTTCCTAGTCCCATAATAAATAGTGTAATCGTTGGCGTGACAATGATATCTACCGCACTCGGAACGACTTTGTGTAACCTTTTTTCAATTAAAGATAAAATCCAAACTGCAATGATAACTCCAATGACACCACCTTGACCGGCAGCTAATGGTTCTCCATTAAAAATATTTTTAAGTGGACTTTCTGGATCCATACCCGTCAGCATGGTTGTACCACCAATAACACCACCCAATCCTGGTGTCGCACCAAATTCTTTTGCAGCATTAATCCCCACATAAATCACGAGATATGCAAAAATACCATTTTTAATGATATCGAATATTAATACGAACTGTTCCCATGTCGCACCATCTATTGTACCTGCTGTTAACATATTAGATAGTACTGCAGAAATACCACCAATTAAACCTGCACCAACAAAGGCTGGAATTAATGGTACAAATATATTAGCAATAGATCTTAATACTTTTTTAAATGGTGTTTGATTCTTCTTATTAATACTTTGCTTAAACAAATCCGCTTCTTTTTCAACTTGTTCTTTATTAGATGCTTTATGCTTTATATCTTCACCTAAAGGAACCCCTATAATTGAACTCATTTCATTAGCTACTTTATTAACAGTACCTGGTCCAATTACAACTTGAAGCATATCATCTTCTACTACACCCATTACGCCCTTTATATTTTTTAAACCTTCGACATCGACTTTACTGTAATCCACGATATTCATTCTGACACGCGTCATACAATGTATCACTTTGTCTAAATTATCTCTTCCGCCGACTTCTTTAAGAATATTTTGTGCAATCTCTCTTTCTTTTGACATAGCCTACACACCCCTTAATTTACGTGTTTCTCACAAACCCCTTAGCTTGTTTAAGTCTTACTAATGCTTCCTCTTTAGAAATTCCATGCATCCCCATTACAATTGCAACTTTCACTTGTTCATCACTTTGATTGAATAATCTCTCACTATCTTCATCCGTTGTTTGCAATACTTCTTGAATCATGTTTACAGCTCTTTGCTTTAATTTTTTATTAGTTGGTTTTACATCAATCATTAAATTCTCATATACTTTTCCTATA
Organism: Mammaliicoccus sciuri; assembly: GCF_002901825.1. Taxonomy (GTDB): domain Bacteria; phylum Bacillota; class Bacilli; order Staphylococcales; family Staphylococcaceae; genus Mammaliicoccus; species Mammaliicoccus sciuri. Next base: position 50,827 of record NZ_PPQD01000007.1, read on the forward strand.
CCAACCATAGCCCCTGTTGATATCATATTAAGAATTAATTTTTGAGCAGTACCAGCCTTCAATCTTGTTGAACCTGTCAATACTTCAGGACCAACATCTACTTGGACCGGATAATCTGCATGTTTACCAACTTCAGATGCTTTGTTGCATGTCACACAGCCAGTAGGTACATTTATACTTTGTGCGTATCTTAAACCACCTATTACATATGGTGTTCTACCACTGGCAGCTATCCCGATAACCGTATCATGTTCATTAATATTTAAGTCTCTTAAATCTTGTTCTCCTAGACTTTCATCATCTTCTGCACCCTCAACAGCTACAGTCATCGCACTTGGACCACCCGCAATAAGTCCTACGACAACATCAGGTGTTACACCAAATGTTGGTACACATTCAGCTGCGTCTAATACACCTAATCGACCACTTGTACCTGCGCCCATATAAATTAATCTTCCACCATTGTTTAATCCGTTAATAACTTGTGTAATTAATTGAGCAATTGCATGATTTTCTTCTTTAATAAACTGAGCTACTTTTTGATCTTCGTTGTTCATAACATCAACAAATTGCTCAGGTGTTAATGTGTCTAACTTAGACGAGTGCTCATTTCTTGATTCTGTCGTTAAACGACTGATATCCATTTATTCTTCCCCCTTCACAAACTGAAAAGCTGTACCTGCATCAATTAAATCTATGCATGGTATATCTTGTTGGTATACATGTCCAATAACATTAACAGCTTCATGACGCTTTAAATCTTTATTGACGATTTGTAATTCATTCATATAGCGACCATACTTGTTATTATCTAAAGTAATCGCACCCCTTGTTCTTGCAACCGTGTTTTCAGGTAATATTTCAGATTGAAACATTTGCCGTCCTTCTTCTGCTCTAATCACATCTCTTGCTTTGTCTTTTCTATTATGAAAAATTCTCCCAATATAACTTTCTAAATGCTTTGTTTCAGATTGCACATGAAGTGACACGATTCCTTTATTAAAGAAGTTGTTGAATTGATTAATCGTTGTTGTATCGATACCTGTATCCCCTATACATATATCATCTACTCCTAATGCCGCTAATTCATGAGCAGCAATTAATGGGTGGCAATATCTATGATCTTCTAATGTAGGTAAGCCTTCATATACCGGACCTCTAAATACCGTACCTGTTACAAAAGCCATAATTGAAATATCCGGGAATGATGTCTTTAATTTTGTGTTTTGCTTTATAAAGTAACCTTTATCCAGTCCAGTTTCAGGACGTGGGTAATAATTATGCGCAACCATAATACGAGACATATCAATATCTTGATCTTTAAGTTCATCCAACAAACTAATAGCATCCGTACTAGCATTACAGACAATTTTAACTTCACTTAATAATGAAATAATATCTGGAATCGCTAGAGAAATATCTAACCTTATATAATCAATACCTAAACCTTTTAATACATCAGGTTGCCTATAAGAAAGGCCAAGGTTTTGAAAAGCATGAGGACTCGCATCAGCTATAATCTCAGCTTTATCACCTACAAGTAACTTTAATGCTTTTAACCTATCAAAATACAATTCCGAATTCTCTTCAGGAATTTGAAGAGAAGTAAACACATAGTTGAAACCATGATTTAACATCGTTTCAATATATAATTCATCAAACGCCTCACCTAAATATACCGAAAACCCTAACATAGCAACTCACCCCTATTGGAATCGTTTACATTATCTCATTTTTGAAATATTATTTCAATAGTTAAAAGTTTATATGAATATTTGCGAAATCTCGTTACAGAATGTGGGGATTGTAGGTAAATTTGAAAGTAATGGGCTATCTCTTGGCTTTATTCACACTTTAAGCCAAGACTTGGGCTATCTCTTGGCTTTATTCACACTTTAAGCCATGACTTCAGCTATCTCTTGGCTTTACTCAGCACTTAAGCCATGACTTGGACGATCTCTTGGCTTTACTCAGCACTTAAGCCATGACTTGAGCGATCTCTTGGCTTTATTCACACTTTAAGCCAAGACTTCAGCTATCTCTTGGCTTTACTCAGTAATTAAGCCATGACTTGCTCAATCACTTGGCTTTACTCAGCACTTAAGCCATGACTTGAGCGATCTCTTGGCTTTACTCAGTAATTAAGCCAAGACTCTATTTAAATTTAATACATTCAATCTCTAAGATTACTCCCCACCCAAAAAAACGCCGGAACTTCTGCAGTTCCGGCGTTCTTCATTATTCTATTATTTCTTATTTATCAAACGTTCTACTAATTGGTTTACTTGTTCGATATTTTTAGTTTGTCGATTCAATATTTCTACGATCTCTTGGTTGTCTTTGTTTGTTTTAATATCATCTTGAGTATTATTTTCTTGCTTGTAACGATGTTGACGCAATGCTTCATATAATACTTCATCTTTATTTGTTTCATCTATCTTATCGTATATTGCTTTTGTTTTTGGACTTACTTCTATTGTTGTCGCATTTGTATTGTCTGCACCTGCTTCTTCGGCAACTTGATTATTCTCACTTAATGCATGTCCTTCTATATCGATTTTAGGTAAAATTGAATTTAGCCAATTTGGTATATACCATGATGCTCTACCAAATAGTTTCGTCAATGCTGGAATAATTGTCATTCTTACGATAAATGCATCGAATAAAACACCGAATGCTAATGCTATACCCATCGATTTAATCATAACATCATCTTGGAATACGAAGCTGATGAATACACTGAACATAATGAGTGCTGCTGCGACAATAACCGGTCCACTTTCTTTAAGACCAACTTTAATGGACTTCGTATTATTCATTGTACGTACATATTCTTCATGTACACGTGACATAAGGAATACTTCGTAATCCATGGCTAAACCAAATAACAAACCTATTGTGATAACTGGTAAGAATGCTAATAGCGGACCTGTTGTATCTACCCCAAACAGGCTACTCATAAAGCCATCTTGCATGATAAGTGTTGTGAATCCTAAAGTCGCTGCTAATGATAATACAAATCCCAGTACTGCCTTTAAAGGAATAATAATTGATCTAAATACAACCATTAATAATATGAAGGCTAATAATATAATAACACCTGCAAATAACGGTATCGCATCGTTAAGTTTTTCAGACATATCTATATTAATAACACTTTGACCTGATATTTCTGTATCTAAATCATATTTGTCTTTAGCATCTTTATTATAATCTCTTAAATCATGAACTAAATCATATGTTGATTCTGCATTTGGACCTTTTTCAGGAAGAACTGTCACAAGTGCATAGTCTTGATCTTTGTTCAATTGAGGTGGTGTGACAGTTTTAACATTTTTAATATCGTCTACATCTTTCATCAAATCTTGTAAATCATTTTGTAATGCTTTTGGATTATCTTTTTTATCAGAAGTATCTACAAGCATGACGATCGGACCATTAAAGCCTTCTCCAAAATCGTCAGAAATAATATCATATGCTTTCTTCTCTGTAGAATCATTTGGTTTCATACCATTATCTGGTATACCTAAACGCATATGTGTCACCGGTAGTGCTGCTGCAATTAAAATGACAAATCCAATGATTAAAGCAATCCACGGTTTACCTACTACAAATTTTGACCATGATGTATCCAAACTTTCATTTGAATGTATTTTACGTTTTTTCGGATGAATTTGTTTATGGAAGACACTAATTAATGCTGGTAGTAATGTAATCGCACTGAGTACAGCAAAGATAACACTTAGTGCTGATGCAAATCCCATTGTAGCTAAGAAATCAATACCAACTAATGCTAAACCACAGACAGCTATGACAACCGTAACCCCTGCAAAGATAACGGCACTTCCGGCTGTACCTAATGCTAATCCAATTGCTTTAATATGATTTTTCTCAGTCTTAATAATTTGTCTATATCTAAATAAAATGAATAAAGCATAATCAATACCTAACGCTAGTCCAATCATAACTGCTAATGATAGCGTAACGTTTGGAATATCAAATGAATACGTAAGTAAAGCGATTGTACCAATACTAGAACCAAGTCCGATAACCGCACTTAGTATTGGCATGCCTGCAGCAATAAATGATCCGAAAGTCACAAGTAACACAACGAAAGCAATTACGATACCAATAGCTTCAGAAGCGCCACCAATTTCAGTATTCGCAGTTAAAGCATTACCTGTTAATTCAGTTTGAATATCGTCATCATCTTCTAAAGTTTTAACAGCATCTTTAACTTTCTCAACGGAATCTGATTTAATAGAAGTTTGAGATACTTTATAATTGATATCTGCAAAAGCAGTTGTTTGATCTTTATTAATTTGTTTATTTTTATAAGGATCTGTCACTTCTTTAATATCATCATCTTTATCTTTTACATCTTTTAAAGCTTTTTGAATATCTTGCATAACTTTTTGATCCGTTATGCCTTTTTTATCTTCACTTTTAAAGACAACTCTTATATTTGCCTTTTCACTATCTTGATTAAATTCTTTCTCAATCTTTTCATTCGTGTCGATCGATTTAATACCACTCATTGTAATATCGTTGTCAAATGTGGGTTTATTAATCGTTAATGGCGTCACGATTCCAGCTAATAAGATGACCCATATAAATATTGTTAACCACTTATGTTTAGCAATAGAAGAACCCAATTTGTATAAAAAGTTCGCCAAAAATATTTCCTCCCTTAAATCTACTATATAGTTTATGCATACAGTGTATACAGCATAACGTTTATACTAACACCTGTAATGTTCCCTAAAAAGAGATAAAATCCCAAATGTGTATACTTTGTCTACACTTTTCAAAAATTGTAGAAAAGCTGTTAACAAAACGTTCACATTTGGGATTTCTTAGATCTATATTAATAGTAGAATTAATGCAAGAATTGCTGGTCCACCTTGTTTTAAAATAATAGACTTTGAACTTGTAAGGCTGCCATATATGGCAGCTAATATAATGAATATTAACAGAACCGCTACAAACTCTTTAGGATTACTTGATAAAAAGGCACCATAAAATAAAGATAATGCGAGCAAACCATTATAAATACCTTGGTTTTTAAGTAGTGTTTGAATATTTTTATCTTTTAACACTTGTTGCTTTATATTAAATGTTTCTGCCGTTTTTTTAGAAGTTGTAGCGATTGTTTCTAAATACATAATGTACAAATGTTCAACTGCTACAATAACGACAAAAATCGTTGCTAGAATACTCACCTTAAATCTCCTCTATAGAATTATTTGACTTTCCTTTTCATGAATCATTTCAATAATTTCATTCTTTTCATTCATAACTGCTACTTTCGGTGCATGTGATCTCGCTTCTTCATCTGTTACTTGAACATAATTCATAATAATAATCACATCATCTACTTGTACAAGTCGTGCCGCAGCACCATTAAGACAAATTTTACCGCTTCCTCTTTCACCTTCAATAACATATGTTTCAAGTCTTGCACCGTTGTTATTATTAACAATCGCAACTTTCTCATTAGGCAAAATATCTACCGCATCTAATATGTCTGCATCTATTGTTATACTACCTACGTAATTTAAATTAGCTTCTGTAACTCTCGCACGATGAATCTTCCCGTTCATCATTGTTCTTATCATGAAATTCATCTCCATATATATTTTTAATTTATAAATTTTGATACTCGTTATTATCATACAATGATATTTTAATCCGTCAACTATTAAGTTTGAATATTACTTTTTTGTACCTATGGAACTAAATAGTGCGTACTTACATTTTATTTTATTTACAATTATACTATTCCATACAATATTAAAAAGGAGTTTTGAGCATGAATTACACAACATTTCATAATGGTAATACTATGCCTAATGTTGGCCTAGGTGTTTTTAGAGTGGAAAATGATGACACAGCAAAAGATGCAGTTAAACACGCAATTATTTCAGGTTATAGAAGTATTGATGCAGCATTTATATATGGAAATGAAAGTAAAGTTGGAGAAGGTATTGTAGAGGGAATTAAAGCAGCAAATATCTCAAGAGAAGATTTATTTATAACTTCTAAATTATGGTTAGAAGATTACGGTAAGGAAAATGTTAAACGAGCATATGAAAAGTCATTAAAGTTATTAGGTCTAGATTATTTAGATTTATATTTAATGCACTGGCCAGGTACAGATGAAAATCTTATGATAGACACATGGTCAGGTCTAGAAGAATTATACCAACAAAAATTAGTTAATAATATCGGTGTAAGTAATTTCAATATAGTTCATTTAGAAAAATTATCAAACAAAGCGACATATAAACCCGTCTTAAACCAAGTAGAATTTCATCCATACTTAACTCAATTAGAACTTAGAAATTATTTATATAGAAATGGCATAAAAATGGAATCTTGGTCTCCTCTAATGAATGCAGAAATATTAAAAGATAAAGTCGTTAATCATATTGCCAAAGAAATTAACAAAACACCTGCACAAGTCATTATACGTTGGAATATAGAACATGGTGTCATCACAATTCCTAAGTCTGTTACACCATCACGTATAGAAGAGAACTTTGAAGTATTTGATTTTAATTTAAATGATGATCAAATACAAATGTTGGACGCACTTAATGAAGATAAACGCATTGGACCAAATCCTTCAGAATTTAATGGTTAAGTAAAATAACTATAAACTTAAATATATACTTTATTAATCTATATTTTAAAATCTCGGACAATTGTTCGAGATTTTTTATTTTTCATAATTGAATACTTCGATTTCACACAAGATAATTATTGATTTATTTGTATTATACAATTATTTTTATAACTTTTTATTTTAATAAATTACATATGATTTTTCACTTATTATATTGCGTAAGTAGTTAATTTTTTGGTATTATTTAGGAGTAAACTATTTCGTCTTTTGAAATTCCAACAATTTTAAAACATTGTATTATCGATTTTTTCAACATATTAACGACTCATAAGAAATATTAAATTTAAAAATGAAAAATCAGGAGGATAACATGGACAACATTATTCATTATGAACTACTCAAAAAAGAAATTTTTAATAGAATTTTTGATGAAACACATTTGAAAAGAATGGATTTAATCACACTATTCTATCTTAACGAAATCAATGAAGAGGAAGTCTACGTACGTAAATTACGCAGACTCATGTTTGAACCTTCTTCTTCAGAATTAACAGGAGCACTAAAATCACTCGAAGAACTGAAATACTTCAATAAAGTAAGAGACCCTCAAGATGAGCGTTCTATCATTTTAAAAAATATCAATTACGAGGCTATTAATAAAACATTAAACAAATGCAAAAGTATCACTTATGAAAATTTAAATAAAGTTGAAGAAACATCAAAATAAAAAATTTCCAACCAAACAGGCTGGGTAATAAAAATTTCACCCAGCCTTTCCTTATTGACTTAGAACTCGCTAACTTTCACTATTTCGAATTGTGGTTGTTAGAACGAGGCTCGTCACGGACATTTCTATATACTTTGTTCCTTAAATTACTTTAATTTTCTATATTATGATTTATCCATGATAAAATTTCATTTAAATTAACATCTTCAAAGTGCGTAACATTTATTCGCTTATATTTACCGATATGGAAACGGTCATACTGTCGATCTTCGCACTTAGATTTAAATTGTTCGAAATCATCTAAATCATCTGGTGTATTCGGAAAATCACCATCTTTATAACATGTAACAATATGTCCTACATGCCTTGCGTTATCAAGATCTCTTTCTTTCTGCCTCTTATAAAGCTCATGCATCTCTCCGTACAAAATTAACGTCTTAGGCTTGTATTGATATTGATTTATCATACTTGTTAACATGTCTTCTTGTTTATAACTAAAAGGATAATCAATGATGACTTTCTTAGAGTGTTGAAACAAATCATCTAATTGAATATAAAATGTTTTCCAAGCTTTGTCACCAAGTGTTGCTTTCTCAGACATATTATTAAATCCATATTTATCAAAATAACTTTCTTTAATATCGTCATAAGACAAGATGTGCCAATTATCATTTGCTTTCATAATTTGATTTGCTAAGTAAGTCTTTCCTGTACCTGGTGGACCGGCCAATATTAATATAGACTTTTGTTTTTCTTTCATACTTTAACACGTTCTTTATTCATAAAGAGATTTATTTTATGCGCAACGATATTTTTCACCGCTTCATTACAAGGAATAATATTATGTCTTAAAGACTTATTGACCTTCGTTTCTCCAAAATATTTTTTGGCCGTTTCTGTCCAAGTAACAAGTAATTCTGTACCCACATTAAACTTTCTTATACCATTATCAATGAGTTCAGGAACATCTTCTTCTTTAACACCTGTACCACCATGTACGACTAACGGTGTGTCTACGATTGCATTAATCTCAGCTAACAATGGAATATTTACATTTGTCTTTGATTTAAATTGCCCATGATTCGTACCAATTGCAACAGCTAACGCATCTACCCCTGTTGATTCTGCAAAATACTTTGCATCTTCTGGATCTGTGTATCTTACTTCAGAACCATCTATTGTAATACCTTCTTCTGTACCACCAATAATACCGAGCTCACCCTCAACAGATGTTCCATGTTGATGTGCATAACCTACAACTGCTTTTGTTTTCATGATATTTTCTTTTAATGGTAATGATGAACCATCAAACATGACAGATGAATATCCTGCATCAATCGCTTCTTTTATATCATTAAAGTCTTTCGCATGATCTAAGTGGAGTACAACATCTACCATTTCTGAATTTGCGATGCTTTTAGTAACGGTTACTAAAGTCTTATATCCAATATATTTAGCAGTATCCACACTTGTTTGAATAATGATTGGACTGCCTGCTTCTTTTGCTGCTTCAATCATACTTGGTAACATTTCTAGATTATGTGCATTAAAAGCACCAATTGTACAATTTAGACGTTCTGCTTTTGCTGTTGCTTCTTTCAAATTAATATACATAATATTCGCTCCTTTAGAATGCTTTCATTAATGGTCCAATAATCCATGCATAGAATAATGCTGCTGCAACTGTATCAACATCTGTAGCGGTTGCATTAACAAATCCCATATTACTTAAGACGGTTACTAATAGTGCCGGTAATAATGTAATAAACAGCCCGTGTGCGATACCGCCAATAATAGCACCTCTTAAACCACCTGTTAAATTACCAAATATACCTGCCGTACCACCTGCGAAAAAGTTTGTCAGTATACCAGGTATAATCATTGCTAATCCGATAGTTGGGAATAAGAACATCGCAATAACTGTACCGATAGTCGTTGTAATAAATCCAATAATCACAGCGTTTGGTGAGAAAGGAAATAGTACTGGACAGTCTAAAGCGGGCTTTGCATCAGGTACTAATTTCATTGCAATACCTTTAAATGCTGGAACAATTTCGCCTAATAGTAATCTCACACCTGCTAATAGTACATAGACACCAACTACAAACTGAATAGATTGTAAAAATGCATACATAATATAGTTTGTATCACCTGATAATTTAGATGAGAAGTCTTCTCCTGCAAATAATACAGTTACTAAAAAAAGTGGTGCCATAACGACCATTAAAGATAAATATGTGTCCTGTAAAAATTCAAAGTTCTTAGGTAGCTTTAAATCTTCTACTGATTTTCTATTTTCTCCTCTTTTGCCGAATACGTATCCTACACCTGCTTCAAATACATAGCCAAGTGTACAAAAATGACCTAAAGCAATATGATCGCCACCCACGATTTTTCTTACAAATGGTTGAGCAATAGCTGGCATCATTGTCGCGAATATACCACCAATTAAACCGCCAATAATAACAAGTGAAAGACCTCTTAAACCTGCAAAATATCCACCAATCGTCGTCATTGTTGCCATCCATAATAATGCTTGACCAGTTAGAAAAATATATTTCCATGGTGTAAATCTTGCGATCAAAATGTTAAAAATAAAAATTGCTAAAAATGTAAAAGCAATTTCTCTTCCGAGTCCTAAATCACCCATTGCTTGACCATTTATTGCTTCAATTGAAGGAACAATGCCTTCCATATTAAAACCTTGTGAAAAAATTTTCCCGAAATAAGTTAAACTTCCTACAATAATAGCTGAACCTGCAGTTAATACTTGAAATCCGAGCAATGTTTTAAATGAACCCGATATAATTTGACCGGGCGTTTTCTTTTGTAATATCAAACCTAACATTGCAATTAAAGCGACAATTATTGCTGCTTGCGTCAAAATATTTTGTATAATAAAGTTTATAATTTGCATAGCATCACTTCCTTATTAAATGATCCCTTTTTCTTTTAATACTGGTGAAAGCTTTTCTTCAATTTCTTCAGTTGAGACAATATTTTTTAAATACACAATAGAAGTTGTATTTTCATCAATTGAAAAGTTATTAAATTGTGATTTAAAGTTTTCTCCCGTAATGATAATTTCCGCATTTCTAGATACTGCTGATGAGATTGTGTCATGATCTAAATCTGCTTCAACACCTAACTTGTTCAACACATCCTCAGCTGCCATTTGACACGCAAAGCTACTTCCTAAACCTGCTCCACAAACGAATAATATATTTAATTTACTCATGATATTTCCTCCTTTAATAAATAATCGATAAATTGACTTTTATCATCAAAGCTTAATAAGCGATTAACTTTTTCTTCATTTCTTACAAGTGAAACAATACTTTTCATAATATTTAAATGTGAAAATGAATCTGTAGCGGATAAGCAAAATATAATTTTCACTGGATCATTGATTTCATTTCCAAATTCTATATTTGGGTTAAGTGTCGCAATACTGACACCAAGTGCATTAGCGCCTTCTTCTGGTCTGGCATGTGCTAAAGCAATGTGCTTACCTATTACGATATACGGACCATATTCTTCTACTGATTGAATCATCGCATCTTGATATTGTGATGTGATAATGCCATCTTCTAAAAGTGGTTTAGAAACTTTTTTGATTGCGTTTTTCCAATCTGTACAAGTTTCGTTTAATAGTACGTGATGATCTTCCAATACTTCATTTAACATAGGCTGCACCTCTTTATCATTGAAATTAAAATTGTTTGTTTCGAATAAATGTTTCATATCTTTATAATCTGTTTCATTTAATTTCATTCCTTTATTCTCTAACCAAATAGATATATCTTTGAATAAGGAAACTTCATTTCTTTTTACCTTTTCGTTATTTCTAGATAAATAAGCATGTTGTTCTAAAAATCCTTCTATTTTCTTTATATCTGTTTCATTCACAATGGCATTAACGTAACAAGTCGGTTTATTAAATTCAGTATCAATTGTCGTAAACACAATATCGACATCATCATTTTCTATAAAAGCTTCTTCGTTTGAGGCTAATATTCTTATGATATTTACGTTAAAGTGCGACTTTAAAATTTCAGCTAATAAATTACTCGTTGCAATACCAAAGCTACAGACAATAACAGCATTAAAGAAATGTTTATTTTGCTGTACATATTTAAAATATGCCGTTGAAAAGTAAACAGTAATAAAGGCTATTTCATCTTCTGTAAAATCTAAATCAATATAACGATTCAAGCGGTTCATAGAATATTTTTCAATGGTTTTAAAGAACTTGTAATGACTATTTTTAATATTTTCTTTTAGTGGATTATAGATTTGAATCCCTTGTTGTAACCGACTTATTAAGCCTGATATATGTTTATTCAAACCTTCAAATAAATAACTTTGATAACCATTAAAGTCAATCGACAATTCATGTTCGACATATTCTATCAACTTAAGACTGACAAGCTGAGACAATGCGTCATGTTTATCATCTGACACTTGCTTCTTATTACCTATGAGTACATCCAGCCTATTGTAAATATAATTAAACTCACCTAAACTCACTTCTTGAAAATTCCAATCCATTACTTCGTCTACAAATATATTGATAATGCTGAGTTCTTTCTGTTTATCATCTTTTTCAGTATCTAATATATGACCGTTCTGAACTCTACAAATCCAAATAGCTGTTAAAATAATCACGGATAATTTAATATCATTTTGTTCTATCGCAATAACTTTAGAGTAGTTGTTTCTAATTTTATTGATATGGTTCAAACCAATGTAAGCAACTAAAGGGTTATATTGATCATACAAATCGTCAATAACCACTTTATCTTCAGTTATTCTTCTTACGAGATAATCATATAAAAAAGTACGAATATCGATTTCGTTTCCATCAATAGATAAACCAGTTGAAACATTAGAAACAATCTTCAAATTATACTTATCTAACGCTTGGCGAAGTAATTTCATATCTTTGTCCATCGTACTTTTAGAAATCTGTAAGTCTTCACATAACTCATAAATCTTTTGATGCGAATGATTCATTAAAGCATGACTCAAAATATATGCTCTACGATATACAGGATTATAAGTTTGCTCTTCAACCCTCCCAGAAACAATCTCTTTTAACTTAACCCTTTCCGAGTTAGTTAAATTTAAAATAAACGAACCACTTTGATTATTAATTTCCAAAAATTCATAAGTATTCAGAAATTCATTAATATCTCGTAAATCATTTCGAATCGTTCTTTCTGTTTTGTTGAACATAATACTGAGTTCCTTAGCAGAAACACTTTCTTTACTATTAAGAAAAACATTCAAAATATTTATCGGCCGACTTTTTAACATTTTTAACATCTCCCTTAATTAATATTGTAAATTTATACTTTAACAATTGTTAGTATTTTTATATTCTTATTAAAAACGGAAAAAATGTAAGCGTTTTAATAAAGCGTAATAAAAACGCCTTACCCGCTAGTGGTTACTAACGAATAAGACGCTTATTATATATTAATTTAGAGTCAGAATTCTGGTAATTAGAGGGACACCTCTTACGGACACTTCTCGGAATGCTGTCCCTAACGACACCTACTTCTCACCTATATCTTCTATTTCTTCTATTTCCTCTATTTCTTCTTATATCCGAAGTCTGGTATGTTATTCCAGCGTTTTCTGAAGTAATGTGCGACTGCTTTTGGTCTTCTTTCTCTAGTAAAGATACCTTTACGGTTTCCTTGTACGCGAATAACACCATTACTTGTTTCAAAGTCTGCGAAATTCCATACTTGCTCTCCTACAAAATTAGGGCATTGATCAATTATTTCATGGTTTGCTTCGTAATATTTAACTTGGTACTCTTCTGTAAACATAATATCATCTATTGCATGTAAACCAACCACTGTATCTGCTCCATATTCTGTGAACATGATCGGTTTGTCTGGTTGTTTTTCTAGCCAACCGTCTAATTCTTGTCGCAATGCTTCTTTCGCCGCTTCTAAATCACCACTTTGTACATACCATCCATAATATCTATTTAGACATATAACATCTACTAAGTCTTGCACTTGGCACACGTCTGGTAATGAATTCAGTAATGTCACGATCGTACATGGTCTATTTTGCGGATCTAGTTCTTTTGCAAGATTTACTAGTGGTTCAAAGTATTCTTTTGCCCCTAATGAAGCAGAATCTGGTTCGTTTGCAATCGACCACATCACAACACATGCTAGGTTTTTGTCTCGAGCAATCAATTCTTTAATCACTTGCTCATGATCTTCTTTTGTTCTAATTTTCTCCCATGTATCTGTATTTTGACTACCGTCTAATGCTGCTGAGAAATTCAAATGCACACCGACTGCTGTTGTTTCATCAATCACGACTACACCTTGTTCATCAGCAAGACGCATCATTTCTTCAGAATATGGATAATGCGAAGTTCTAAATGAGTTGGCACCTATCCATTTCATTAAATTTAAATCTTGAATATTAGAAACTTCATTCAAACCTCTTCCGTGATAATAAGTATCTTCATGTTTACCAAATCCTTTGAAGTAGAATGGCTCACCATTAATGAGAAACTGTCCTTTTTTCACTTCAATTGATCTCACACCAAATGGTTCTTCATAATAATCTATGACTTCATCATCAGCTTTAATAGAAACTGCTAATGTATATTGATAACCATCACCTGGCTGCCATAAATGAACATTTTCAATTTCTACCGTACTTTCCGCACCATTTTGAGAAGCTACAATACGACCATCTTGATCTATAATATCAACTTGTATAGATTGGTTACCTGTTGCTTTAACCGTATATTCTACTTGTGCATTTTGACCATCTATATGCGGTACGATGACAATATCTTCTATATAATGTTCTTTTGGCGTTGTATAAATTTTGACTGGTCTATGTAAACCTGCATAGTTAAAGAAATCGAAGTTCGGTTCATTGACTGCTTTAATATTTCCTTTTGAATCTTTGACTTCTTTAAAATTACCAACTGGAAGTGTTGAGTCATCAAGAATATTATTGACGATAACTGTTAATCGGTTTTTCCCTTTTTGTACAACATCATTGATTTCAACTTCGAATGGTAAGAATCCACCTCGATGTGACACGACTTTTTGACCGTTCACAAAAACTTCTGCTTCATGTGTAGCTGAACCAAATCTGAGCACTTGTCTTTCTTGTTGTAATACGTTTGGAATTGTAAAAGTTGTTTCATAGACCACTTTACCGACATGATTTCTAATAGATGTTACAACACCTTGGTCGTTATATGAACCTGGTACTGCCATTTGTAAATCTGTATCAATTTCAGTTGTAACGTCATATTCACCTTTATATTCAATCAATTTAAAAGACCAAATACCTGATAAATCAATCACGTTTCTCGTTTCTGTCATAATTGGATATAGCATATAACATTCTCCTTTATCTATTTATTATAGTTTTTCAAATAATGCGAGTTCTGAAACAATTCGTTTATGTTTTTTATCTGTAAGCGTATAGAACATACCAAATATGATGAGCGCTAATAATACTGCAACACCCGGCACTATGAAATAAAGTATTTTCAATCCATGTATTGTGCCTGCTGTTTGCTGTACATTCGGTTGATAGCCGATAATCGTTAAAGCCATACCAGGAATAAAGCCAGCTAATGCTTGTGACACTTTACGCGCAAAGCTATAGCTTGAATAAATAATCCCTTCAGATCTAACACCTGTCTTCCATTGTGAATAATCTACAATATCACTGATAAAAGCCCAAACAACTGTATTCGGTATAACAAGGAAAAATTGTGATATACAGTTAATAATTAAGAATGTTATCACATGTTCACCACTGATTAAAAAGTTTGCCGCTTCAGCAATCGCAAACCCTAAAAGCCCAATAATCGCTGTATATTTCTTACCAAATTTTTTATTAAGAAAAGTTGTTAAGAATAATGCCGGAATTAACGTGATAATATTTAAAACACTTACGATACCTACTAAATTCTGTTCGCCTAATACATATTGGAAATAGTACAGTTGTGATTGTTGTTTTAAAAAGAGTGATGTAATACTGAGCAATGTAAATATAATTAATACGATAAAAGGTCCGTTTTTAAAGAGCCCTTTAAACGCTCTCAATTCACTGCCTTTCTTTTCATTTTCATCTCTTTCAACTATAAATCTTTCTTTAACACCCTTGTAACATAGAATATGGAATATCACGCCTATCAGTGCTAAACCACCGATTACGACTGGATAACCAACAGATACACTATCAAAGAGCGATATCATTGGAATAACGATGATACCTGTTATAAACATCGCGCCTTGAGAACCGAAATTCCTAAATACAGATAATTGTGTTCTATCATCTGAATTCAAAGTCATAGAAGCAGATAATGAACCATATGGTATATTCACGACTGAGTATGCAACATTAAATAATAAATATGTCGCAAACGCCCAAATAATTTTACCTTGATCAGAAAAATCTGGTGAAATAAATGAAACGATCGTTAAAAATGCAAGTGGTAAAGTACCATATAATATAAATGGTCTAAATTTACCTTTTGGACCGATTTTATTTCTAGAATCCACTAATGCTCCAACACCAGTATCGACAAAAGCATCAAAAAGTTTAGCAACTAAGAACACTAAACCTCCGTAGAATGATGAAATACCTAATACATCAGTGTAGAACTTCAGTAAATAAATTAAACCTAAATCAAACATAAGTCCGTTACCAAAATCTCCGGCACCATATGCCATTTTCTCCCTTAAAGATAGTTTAGGTTTGTTAATATCTTTAAACGTTTCAATTTTTGTTTTCCCTTTATTTGCTTGGTGACTAGTTGTTGTTTTTACAGTGCTAATAACAACACCTCCTCAATAATTTGGGTAAGCGCTTACATATATGAACTTGAATCTACGAGTTCATTATAATTCTATTAGCATTCGATGAAAATCATCACTCAAAATAACAACGTTGTTACAAAAATTCAAAAGCCTTTATAAACACTTATATATCAATGATTACAGCGACAATCTCTAAATACACCACTTGCCATAAAATGATACGATAAGTGACAATTTTCTTTTTATTTTATACGATAAATCATATATATAAATATCACTAATTTGTTTTTCATAACATAATTACGAACTTAATTATGTGAATTTTCAGTTTTTAAAGATTTTCTATAACTTAATGGCGTTTGACCATACACTTTTTTAAACAAACTAATAAAATAATGTGTATGTTGAAAACCGATATACGCTGCAATTTCTTGTATATTCATATTTGTCTTAATCAGTAAGTCTTTTGCGAGGTCTAAACGAATCTCATTAATATATTGAATCACACTTTTACCGACTTCTTGTTTAAATAATCTTGAAAGATATGATGTCGATACACCTAGATTTTCACAAATATCATCTAGCGAAATGTCAGTATGAATGTATTTATGAATATATTGTACGGCTGATTTAACATGTGCTGAATATTGAATAGCATGAACTTTCTGTGCAGCTTTCGCATAATTGCAGCAAATTTCTTCTAACAATAATGTCCTTTCTTTATCATCAGACACATTGGCAATCATTCTCGCATGTGATTTGGACATATCATCAATCGTTAAATAATCTACCCCAGCCGCTTCAATCGCTTTTCTACCTAGTGTATTCGTTAATGTAGCAGCATATAAGAAGTTATCCAGTTTAGTACTTAGTCTTTCTAAACCTTGAACTTTATCATTTAACTTCCTATTTAATTCTAGTACTTCCTCAACTCTCCCATATTGCATAGCCAGCATCATTTGATTTTCAAGTTTATAACGTTCCTCTAATTCTTTAAGTAAATAAGTCTTCGATATCGGTCGCTGAATGATCTGGTCTTGATCCGTTTCATCCATATGAACCTCAACAACATCATAATTTCTTTTTTGTTGATGAACATGGCGACCGACTAACTTAGCAAAGCGAACAATTTGTTGATAATGACCTGTAGAAATCCCCGTTAAATAATGTTTTAATATTTTCAAGTCAGCACTAGAACGCCTTTGTTCTTCTAACATATTTAGACATTCTTTCTCAGACGGGCGCTTTAATACGAACGGTCCAAACAAAATAATCTCGTTTATATTATGAAATTTCATCACCATAAAATGAATGCCATAACCATTAATCATATGATAAATCTTTTTAGAACTTAGACCCTTTATCCATTTATAAATCTTTCGTTGAAACTTTTTCGATTTCACATTATCAAATGGAGTCGCAAGTACTTTAACAACATCTTCAATATCTTCAACATTAATCACATTTAAATGGATACTCAAAATTTGTTCAGCAACATCCCTATGCCATTGCAATAAAGTCTTCTCCACAATAACCCTCCCCTCATCAAACCATCCTATTGTTATTTTAACGTATAATACTCTTTTGGTGTTTAGTATTGAATTTATAAGGTGGATTGAAAGTAAGCTTGATAGAATAAAAAAATCACCTATCATAACCTTTTCAAATCAGGCTATAACAGGCAATTTTTATAGTTATTATTTTTTATTATCTTTTTCTAATTTATTTGTTTCTGGGTTATAGTATGTGAGTTCTTTTTTTCTTAATTTATTAATATCTTCTGGGCTTTGGTCATAATTCCCATTATAAAGTGTTGCTTCCCAACTACCGTACATTGGATTTGGTAATATAATATATTTTTCTCCAAAGTCTTTTTTATGTTTCTTAACAAATTCAGTTCTTGATTTTAATGTACTTTCTTTTGGATCATCAAAATCAAGTATGTTGTCCCCAAATAACATAACTAAATCGTGATTTTTACGTACTTTGGCTCTTCTTTCTTCTTTACCTTTTTCATTTTCACCTTTTAGTAGTATATGATGTTTATCTGATTGTGGCATATCAAGGTCTTTCATATTTTTCAAAGTACCTTTAAAATCTTCTTTTTGGTCTCTATCTGACACATAGAAAATTTCTACTCCTTTTTTATCAGCATATTGTAAAAATTCTTTAGCCCCATATACTGGCTTTGCTTTTCCTGCTGCAATCCATTCATGCCAACCTTCAGGGAAAGTCTTATGTTTGAGCGATGCGTATGCTTGATAAGGTGAATTATCTAGAACTGTTTCATCTAAATCTAATACGATGGCAGGTTTCTTTTTACCTTTATGGTGCTTTAATTTTTCATCTAATTTATCTTGAGCAGTATTATAACCTTGTAGATATAATGCTTTTGCTTCAGCTGACGTTTGATACCATGCAACACTCATTACATTTTGTTCTGCTAAATCCTTTTTAGTAACTTTATCTTTCTTAACTTCTTTAGTTGCTGTTTGATTAGCTAATACATGATCAGCATTTGAAACACCTGTTACACCCCCTAATAATACAACTAAAGCTGAACTTGCAATTAATTTTTTCATACTTTCATCCCCTTTTTATTTTTTCACATCCACTTTACATTTAATTAATATTTATTTCAACCTTCAAAAAAATTCCAGTATAGATTAATTTGAAAGTTCATCTATACTGGAATCCCGTTATATTATTCAGCTTTTTTAAGAATTTCTTTTTTAAGTTTTACTCTAAGTTGTTCTAATGTAAGTGGATCTGTAAACCAATAATCTTCTGCTTTATACGTAATAACTCTGTCATTTTTTACAGCGTCTAAGTTTTTCCTAGTTGCTGTTTTTTCAAAATCAAAGTTACCGTATGATGGTTTACTTAAGAAGATATAGTCTCCGGCATAATCTGATATTTCTTCTTTAGAAATAGATTCATAACCTTTTCCGCCTTTTTTAACTTTAGCTTCATATTCTTTAGTCATTGGCATACCAAATGCATCATGTACAATGTCTAATCCACGTCCCCACGTGCTTTCAT
This sequence comes from Mammaliicoccus sciuri, assembly GCF_002901825.1. Lineage (GTDB taxonomy): Bacteria > Bacillota > Bacilli > Staphylococcales > Staphylococcaceae > Mammaliicoccus > Mammaliicoccus sciuri. Next base: position 70,052 of record NZ_PPQD01000007.1, read on the forward strand.
ATATAAAGATTTCTTTTGAGTCTGGTTCAAATACTGATGCAGTTGAATCGCCAACTTTACTTTGAATCTCCTTTTTATCTTTAGCTGTTTCTTTATTCCACTTGTCGATCCAATCTTTAGCTTTATCTTCTTTACCAGTTAACTTCCCTAACTCTGTTAATATTTCTTTATGGTTATACTTTGTATAAGTATAAGGAACAGTCGGTGCAATTTTTTGATATTTTTTAAGATTTTTATCCATTGAATCCGCAATAATTAAATCCGGTTTCTGTTTCGCTACTTGCTCGACATTCCCATCACCAACGAATTCTACACCATCTAAATGTGGTTTAATAATAGATGATTCCTTTGCCCAATCAGGAACAGCAATTGGCTTAATACCTAATTCAATAAAATCCCCTACATAAAAAGCTGTTAAGACAGCAATTTTCTTAGGTTTTTTTGGAACTTGAATCGTTTTCCCGTTCTCTAGTTTGTAATCTTTTGTTTCATTCGATTCTGACTTTTTCGTATCATTTGAACTATTTGAGCACGCACTTAGAAGTAAAATACAACTTAACAATCCTATAATAAGCTTTTTCAAATTATGCTTCCCACTTTCTAATTGATATACATTATCAATTATATACATTTTCTAAAAAATAACCAGACACATAAGCAAAAATGCTTAAAATTTTTAAAGATAAGATATACTAGAATTAAATAAATTATGAAGGTGAAACATATGGAGTATAGAATGGCCACAATTAATGATGTACAAGGTATTATAAAAGTTTGTTCTGATGGATATCATGTGACATATAAAGATATACTACCTGAAAAATACATCACACAAATTATTAATGAATTTTATAATGAACAACGGGTTTCTAACGAAATAACGCATATTGATCAATATTGGAATGGATGGTTTGTTGCTGAAGATAATGGACAAATTGTTGGCGCTGGTGGCGGCGGTTTTAGAGAACCACATATCTCTGAATTATATGTCCTATACTTGGATCCAACGCGTAAACGAGAAGGCATCGGTTCGTGTTTATTAAATATTATTACAGAAGATCAAATAAAAAGAGGTGCTAAAGAACAATGGGTTTCAGTAAGTAAAGGAAACCATATGGGAATTCCTTTTTATGAAGCCAAAGAATTTAAATACCAATATGAAAAACCAATGTATACTCTACCAGAAAATGAAAACTACATTTCATTAAAATACAAACGTCAATTATAAGGAGCGTTATAACGTGAAATTAAGTGTATTAGATCAAGCACCCATTTCTAAAGGAAGTACGCCTGAAGAAACATTACAAAATACTATCGCATTAGCACAATGGACTGAGTCGTTAGGTTATCACAGATATTGGGTTGCTGAACACCACAATACGAGTGGTCTTGCAAGTTCATCACCAGAAATCTTGATGACTCAAATTGCAGCTTCAACTAAACATATTCGAGTTGGCTCTGGTGGCATATTATTACCACAATATAACCCTTATAAAATTGCAGAGAATGGTAAGACTTTATCTGCATTATTTCCTAACCGTATCGACTTAGGATTTGGTAATTCACCAGGTGGTTCTCCAATTACACAAAAAGCTTTAACTGATGATCATATTAAACCAATTGAAGACTTTTACAGACAAGCATCTGACTTACAAGGATTCTTGCATAACTCGTTACCTAGAGATCATAAATTTAGACTCGTTAAAGCAGGACCACGCATAGACAATCCACCAACAATGTGGTTATTAGGTTTAACTGAAAATGGTGCTAGAAACGCAGCACAACTAGGAATTGGATTTGTATTCGGTCACTTTATAAATCCTAAATATAAAGAAATCGCAATGAAGCGCTATTATGAAGACTTTATACCATCCGTTAATATGAAAGAACCAACAGCCATTGTTTGTATTTTTGTAGTATGCGCAGAGACAGACGAAGCAGCAGAACAATTAGCCATTTCACAAGACAAATGGTTATTAAACGTAGGTAAAGGATTAGGAACAAAAGTTCAACCACCAGAAGAAATCAATATAGACGATTATACAGAAGAAGAATTAGAACTCATTAAGACGAATCGAAAAAGAAGTATTATAGGTTCACCACAAACAGTAAGAAAGCAACTTAATCAACTAGCAGAAGAATATCAAACTAACGAATTTATGATTATAACAAATATTTATGATTTCGAAGCCAAGAAAAAATCATATCAATTACTAGCAGAAGAAATCTTGGCATAAATGAGATTTGCTGGAGAAGATTTGGGATGTGTATTGAGATCTGTGCTGGGATGTAACTTCCATTATTCTGAATTCTAGTAATTAGAATCCGCTAACTTCCATTATTCTGAATTCTGGTTGATAGATGAGCGCTCATTTAGAGACATTTCTCGGAATTATGTCCCTAACGACACCTCTTACGGACATTTCTCGGAATTCTGTCCCTAACGACACCTCTTACGGACATTTCTCGGAATTCTGTCCCTAACGACACCTCTTACGGACACTTCTCGGAATTCTGTCCCTAACGACACCTCTTACGGACATTTCTCAGAATTCTGTCCCTAACGACACCTCTTACGGACATTTCTCGGAATTCTGTCCCTAACAAATCAAAATACGCATCAAAAAGAAAGAACCTGAGGCACATCGTGTGCCTCAGGTTCTCTTAATCTATACTAGAATTGTTCTGATAAGATTTTTTGTTCTAAGAAGTTTAGCATATAGTCTGGGCTACCTGTCTTAGCATCTGTTCCTGACATTTTGAAGCCTCCGAATGGATGATAACCTACTACTGCTGATGTACAACCTCTGTTCAAGTATAAGTTACCTACGTCATAATCTTCACATGCTTGTCTCCAATGTTCACGATTATTTGTAATGACTGCTCCTGTTAATCCGTAATCTGTGTCATTAGCAATTTCTAATAATTCTTCAAAGTTATCGCCTTTAGTGAAGCCAACAACTGGTCCGAAGATTTCTTCTTGCATAATTTGATCACTTGATTTAAGTCCAGAAATGATTGTTGGATGTACGAAATAACCTTTACTGTCATCAGTCTTACCGCCAACTTCTAGCTTACCTTCTTTACTACCAATTTCGATATAATTTTTAATTTTATCAAATTGTTTTTTATTAATAACTGGTCCCATGTATACATCAGAACCGCCTTCTGTGTGATTAATTGAAAGTTCTTTTGTTAATGCGATTGATTTTTCTAGAACTTCATCATAAACATCTTTGTGCACGATTGCTCTTGAACATGCAGAACATTTTTGACCAGAAAAGCCAAATGCAGAATCTACAATTGCTTTAGCTGCTAAATCAGTATCTGTATTTTCATCAACTATAATTGCATCTTTACCGCCCATTTCAGCGATAACACGTTTTAAGAAGTTTTGGCCTTCTTGAACTTTAGCTGCTCTTTCAAAAATACGTGTACCTGTTGCTCTTGAACCAGTAAATGTTACAAAGTGCGTATCTTTATGATCAACTAAGTAATCACCGATTTCTTTCGGATCACCTGGTACAAAGTTTACAACGCCTTTCGGAAGACCTGCTTCTTCTAAAATTTCCATTAATTTATATGCAATTAATGGTGTATCTTCTGCTGGTTTAAGTAATACTGTATTACCTGCAATAATAGGTGCAACTGTCGTACCTGTCATAATTGCAAATGGGAAGTTCCAAGGTGGAATTGTAACACCAGGACCCATTGGTTTATAAATATATTGGTTATGCTCCCCTTCTCTATCAAAGACTGGCTTACCATTAGCCAATTCCATCATAGAACGCGCATAATATTCAATAAAATCAATACCTTCATTTGTATCTCCATCTGCTTCATTCCATGGCTTACCTGCTTCATAAACCATTAATGCAGAAAGTTCATGTTTTCTTCTGCGAATTATAGCAGAGACTCTGATTAATAATTCGGCTCTTTCTTTATGAGACCATTTTCTCCAAGTCTTATAGGCTTCTTTAGCCGCTTCCATCGCTTGGTCAACTTGTTCTTTAGAAGCTTTTGAAATTGTACCTAGTACTTGTTGGTGGTTTGCAGGATCTACAGATTCAAACTTATCATCTGTATAAATCTTCTCACCATTAATTACTAGAGGAATTTCTTTCCCAAATTCAGATTTAACTTTTATTAATGCATCTTTAAACGCTTGTTGATTCTCTTGATTTGTAAAATCTGTTGCTGGTTCATTGTGAAATTCTACTACCATCCTTCATACCTCCTAAAAATATAAACCTAATAAGAGATAAATACCTCTTATAAAACATTTTACTATTGTATTTTAAAAATTATCAAGTAAAGGGCTTTCATAAAAAAATGATTATTATTCAAAAATCTTATAATCCCTATAACAGCAGTACTTTAGAGAGTCACACATACAAAAATGATGAGACATCTCAAGATGCCTCATCATTACTCAAATAGAGAAATTATACACTTTATTTAATAGCTTGATGTATGTGTTGAATATCTTGTGGCGTTGTTTCACAACATCCACCTACTATTTGAACGCCTTGCGATATCCACTCTTTAGACTTTTGAGCAAGCAATGCATGATCTCCTTGACCTACCCAAACTTTTTCTACTGGATCAAATGTCTTACCACCATTCGGATAAACAGCAATGACTTGTGGTAATGCTGTTAATCCCTTTTTAATTGCTTTATCAACACTTTCAATCTTTGAACAATTCACGCCAAATACAGGCAGTCGCTCTTCATAGTCTTTAATATATTGGCATACTGTCTCAAATTCAGTACCATCGGATAGATTACCTTCATCACTTACGGTACATGATATCCAGAATGTGATGTCATCTGAATATTGAGGAATGATATGTTCAACGATTGATTTAATTTCATTAAAGTTAGGCACCGTTTCAAATACAAAATCATATATACCTCTATCAATAAGTGCTTGAATACGTGCTTGATGAAAGTCAATATAATCTTCTATAGATACTTCATATGCTCCAGTATATTCTGAGCCATCACTTAAATATGCGCCGTATGGGCCTAAACTGCCTACTATAACTTGTTCATCTGTCACAGATGCTTTTATTTGTTCGACAGCAACATCAAATAAATGTTTTATTTCTGACGTTTGCATACCAATAGATTCAAATGTAGCAAAGCTTGCTTGATAAGTACTTGTTAATACAATATCAGCACCTGCATCTGTAAATGCTTGATGCGCTTGTTTCACTTTATTAGGTTCATGAATGATTACTTCACTAGACCATAATGACGAATTCAAATCACATCCATAACCTTCTAATGTTGTGGCTAATCCACCATCTAATACTAAAGTGCGTTCTTGTTTAATTTTATTCAGAAGTCTCAATGATCTGACCGTCCTTTTTATGATATTTTACAAAATAAAATACAATCGCAATAATCGCAAACGGAATACCGAAATATAATGCTGGTGATTGGTTCGGATCAAAAATCATACCAATACATGACACTAAACAAAGTATAAAGCCAATGATTGGTACACTTTGATGAATTTTCAAATGTTTATTTGCTCGTTTCGCATTGAAATAAGATAAACAAATACTCATCCATACGATTACGACAGCTAAACCTGCTATAGAAACGAGTACGATATATAATGTATCCGCAGTATAAATACTTGAGAATAATGCCAGTAAACCACCACACATACTAAAAATAGTAGCGCGTATCGGCATTTGATGTTTGTTTAGTTTCTTAAAATAATTAGGGAACATGCCTTCATTTGAAAGACTCCAAACCATTCGACTAGCTGCATATAACCCTGAATTGGCCGCTGATAATAATGCGGTAATAATGACTAAATTCATAATATCACCAGCATACGGGATACCCATATTTTGAAAGATAACAACAAATGGACTTTCTAATGATTTCCCTTGATAACTCGGTATGAGAATAGAAATAATAACCATCGTTCCAATGAAGAAAATAATTAATCGCCATAACGTTGCATTAATTGCTTTCGGAATTACTTTTTTAGGATTTTTCGTTTCACCTGCTGCAATACCTATCAGTTCAGTACCACTAAATGCATAGTTAACAGCTAACATCGTTAAGAATACGGCGCCTAAACCATTTGGAAATGTTGGATTCGTATATCGTGATTTAATTGTATCTAGACCGCTATAACCACTGTAGTGAATAAGCCCGAATAACGTGAGAGCGCCTAAACAAATAAACAGTATGATAGCTAAGACTTTCACTAAAGAAAAATAAAATTCAACTTCAGCGTAGAATTTCGTAGATACAATATTAAAAGCTAAGACAAGTATAATCGCAATACTTGAAAATATGTATACAGGTACATCCGGTAGCCACTTTTGCATTAAAATACCCACTGCCGTAAATTCAGAACCAAGTGCTACTGTCCATGTTAACCAATAAAACCAAGCGACTATATATCCTATTGAAGGATGTATATATTTTGAAGCATATACATGAAATCCACCTGTCACCGGATGTTCAATCGCTAATTGTCCGAGACATAGCATAACGAGATACACGAGAATAGCACCAACCACATAAGATAACATCGTACCTAAGGGACCCGCTTGTTGCAATGTATAACCAGAACTTAAAAATAACCCTGTCCCAATTACACCACCAAAACTTAATAACATAATATGTCGTTGTTTCATATCACGTTTATATGACTGATTTGACACGATATACCTTCTCTCTAAAATTAAAAATATCTTCAATTTTATATCTTTCGAATAATTCAGTCAACTTATAATTTTCTGTAAATATAAAAAAACCTCTGTATAGTATGGTTTTTATAGCATACTATACAAAGGTTTTAGGTCAGAAGTCTTCGTGCGTTACACCCTGATTTTGTACCTTTGCGCACTATATCTTGCAGTCTTCGTGCGTTCTCACCACTTCATCATATACCTTCTAATGCATTTCTTAATTTTTCTTGTATCGTCTCTTTACCATCTTCTACAGGATTAAATTCAAATTTTTCATCATTTATAAAAACGGTTGGCACGCCTTTAATCCCTCTTTCAAATGTTTCTTGCATAATGGCTAAGGATCGATCGTCTGCATTTTTTTGTGGTGATAATCCTAATTCATGTTCCATTTTTCTTTCTATCGTTTCAAAATTCAATGTCCATTCGTCTTGTGTTTCATATAGGTGTCTTACTATTTTAAAACTTTCTTCGGGGTCATCGTAATCCAAATAAATATTCGCAACAGTTCCTTTGAGCAGTCTTTGTTTCGTCTTATCAAAATGCTTGACGATATATTGTACTTTATTCTCATTAATATAAGGTTCTAAAACTTCGTCAGCTGCTGCAAAATAATTTAAACAATATGGGCATGCAAAATTAATAAATGCCTCTATTGTTATGTTTGCGTCTTTGCTTCCTACTGTTAAATGTTGGATTTCTGTCATAACGTTACCTCCTATATGTTGTTATACTTATTTAACCATTTCACAGCCGATAAAGCGAATGATTATATTCAGAATTGTTCACCAATTTGAAGATATACAAAAAAACACTTCATAACAAAGTTATGAAGTGTTTAACTAATGGTTAAATATTAGTTTTTGATAACGTTAACTGCTTGAGGTCCACGTTGTCCTTCTTCGATATCGAAAGTAACTGAAGCACCTTCGTCTAATGATTTGTAACCTTCAGTTTGGATAGATGAGAAATGTACGAATACGTCGTTACCATTTTCTCCTTCGATAAATCCGTAACCTTTTTCTGCGTTAAACCATTTTACTGTACCTTTATTCATAATAAAAGTCCTCCTATTGTGCTTTTGCACGTATATTTGCAATAATCAATCTTCAAACTTAAATGGACTTTATTAACTATGAATAAAACTACCAATTAATTTAATCTCGAAATATCACTTGCTACCTACTATACGCTATAAATGATTGAAAGTAAAGCTTTATGTTAAATTAAACTTTTATTTTACTTTTATCCTGTGTTAAAACCTATAAATAATACTTGTCTATCACTTTTAAAGATTCATCTAATTCATATATTAATGGTGCGCCTGTTTTGATTTCTAAGTTTGAAATTTCATCATCTGGAATATCTTCTAAATACTTAATCAGTGCTCTTAAAGAATTACCATGTGCAGAAACTAAAGTCGTTTGATGGTTTAATAAACTTGTTGAAATATGATCTATCCAATATGGAATAACTCTATCCAATGTATCTTTAAGACTTTCAGTAACAGGCATGATTCTTCTATCTAACATTTCATATCTTCTATCATTCAAGTATTCTTCTCGTAATTTTTCATCCGCTTCTGGAGGTCTTGTATCATAAGAACGTCTCCAAATATGAACTTGTTCTTCACCATATTCTTCACGTACTTGATCTTTATTTTTACCTTGAAGACCACCATAGTGACGCTCATTTAAGCGCCACGTTTTGTAAACAGGTATCCAAAGTTGGTGAGAATACTTCAATAATAAATATGTGGTTTCAATTGCTCTTGTTAAAAGTGATGTATACACAACATCTATTTCGATATTTTGTTTTAATAATTTTTCACCTGAGATTCTCGCTTCATTATACCCTTGCTCTGATAACTCTACATCTGCCCAACCTGTAAATAAATTTTTCGCATTCCATTCACTTTGCCCATGTCGACATAAAATTAATTTTGGCATATGATTCGCTCCAATCTTTTAATTGTTAAGTCTATTGAACCACTAATTGTAAATTTTTAAAAATAAAAAGACCTTCCGATAGCATTTCAAAATATCCAAATCAGTTCTATAATAAATATCATCATAAAATGTTAAAAGGATTGAGTTGTCATGATTTATAAATTCATAAAAATCATACTCCAAATATGTATGATTTATTTTATTACCGTACTAGGTAGTTGGATACAAGAAACATTAAACATACCTATTGCAGGTAGTATTATCGGACTTGTGATACTTTTCTTATTATTACAATTTAAAATTATAAAAGAAGAATGGATTAAAGACGGTGCAAATTTATTATTAAGTACGATGATTTTCTTTTTCATTCCATCAATCGTTGGTGCTATGAATTTAGTTAACCAAATAAACGCGCAATTTATCTTTTTAATTGTATTAGTCATCGCAAGTACATGCATAGTTGCACTCTCATCAGGATACATAGCTGAGAAAATGTTAAAAAGCAATCATATAGAAGAAAGTGGTGATCAATCATGATGATTAAAGCACTTTTAATGATTCTTTTAACAATTGTCATGTACATATTTGCATTATTTATACAGAAAAAATTCAAGATCACCATCCTACACCCTGCACTCGTTTCATCCATTGCAATTATATGCGTACTTGTGTTGTTTGGATATAATTACAACGACTATATGGTAGGGGGTCAATGGATTTATGACTTTTTAAATTGCACAGTTGTCTGTTTAGCATATCCACTTTATTTATATAGAAAAATGATTGTTCAACATTTTAAAGTCATTATCACAAGTGTATTAGTTGGGATAACGATTAATATTATTTTAATGTTTACGATTTTAAATATATTCGGTTATTCGAAAGAAATGATTGCATCATTGTTGCCTAGATCTATAACAGCAGCAGTCGGTGTACAAGTATCACAACAAATTGGCGGAATAGACAGCTTAGCCGTGTTGTTTATTATAGGTACAGGATTAATTGGAAGTATGTTGGGATCATATCTTATTAAAATAGCAAAATTCCAAACATCCATTGCCAAAGGACTCACTTATGGCAATGCATCACATGCTATTGGAACAGCCAAAATATTAGAAACTGATATCGAATCAGCAGCCTTCAGTTCAATCGGCATGATTCTAACAGCCTTAATCAGCTCAGTCGTGATACCATTGTTTGTTATATTAGTATATTGAGAATTTAGAGATGAAGATTATACAAAGATAGAGCCTGGAGTGAGTTTGTAGGTCTGTATGAGGTGCTATGTTGCTTGTTTGAGGAGTCTTGCAACATACGGGAGCTCTATGTTGCTTGTTTGGGATGTCTTGCAACATACAAGGCGCCTATTTATCTTGTTTCACTAGTCTTGATAAATACAAGCCGCCTATTTATCTTGTTTCGCTAGTCTTGATAAATACAAGCCGCCTATTTATCTTGTTTCGCCAGTCTTGATAAATACAAGCCGCCTATTTATCTTGTTTCACTAGTCTTGATAA
>NZ_PPQD01000007.1:80250-86986 GCF_002901825.1 Mammaliicoccus sciuri
GAGCCGCCTATTTATCTTGTTTCACCAGTCTTGATAAATACAAGGCGCCTATTTATCTTGTTTCACTAGTCTTGATAAATACTGGGCTCCTGAATGTTGCTTGTCGTGACTCACTTGCAATATTCACACCTCCAACAACACTCATCTCTATCTAAAAAGTAAGAAACCGTCTGAAAATTTCAGACGGTTTCTTTTATTATTCCAAATTCGCGTGTTTATTTTGCATAAATGTTTCACTTACGTTTAATTGTTCCATTAAATCCATTACGATACTATCTAAATATAATTGAGTGCTTTGTTCGAACAGACTTCCTAGTGGTTGTTCTGATCCTTTTTCATCATATTTAGTACCTGCTGGTAAAACGATCACGTCATCTGCTATTTCAGCGATTGGTGATTGTTCCTTTGTAGAAATTAATATGATGTTCGCTCCAATATCTTTTGCTGTTTGTGCGAGTAATTTTAAGTGAGCTGTTGAGCCTGAACCAGAGACAATCAATAATTTATCTCCTTCTTTAATAGAAGGTGTACTTGTTTCACCTACTACATAGCTTTTCTTACCTAATTGGTTCAATCTCATAGCAAAACTGTTCGCGACAAATGCAGAGCGTCCTTTAGCTGCTACAAACACTGGAACTTCTGACTGCAAGCTATTTACGAATTGCTCAGTATCCTTCAAGTCTACTTGATTTAATGTTTGCGTGAGTTCATTCAATATTAATTGATAACGGCTCATATTACTTACCTTCGATAATTTCTCTACATAATTTTGCAGCTGCTTTTGGATCGTCTGCGTTAGCAATTCCTCCACCAACAATAATTAAATCTGGATTTTCATCAGCAACAGATTGAATTGTTTCTGGCGTAATACCACCAGCTACTGCTACTTTTGAATTTTTGATAACTGATTTAACTGTACGTAAGCTTTCTAATGGAGATACACCTTCAGCTTGTAAATCGTAACCAGTATGCACAGCGATATAATCTGCACCTAATGCATCTAATTCTTTCGCACGTTTTTCTAAATCTTGAACTGCGATCATATCCACTAATAATTCTTTACCATGTTTATGCGCTTCTTCAACTGCACCTTTAATTGAAGCATCTTCAGCTACACCTAAAATTGTTACGATATCTGCTCCAAATTTAACAGCTTGGCTTACTTCATAACCAGCAGCATCCATAATTTTTAAGTCAGCTAATACTTGAACATCTTTAACAGATTGACTTAATTTTTCTACTGCACCTAATCCTTCATTAATAACGATAGGTGTACCGATTTCTACTATATCTACATATTCCTCAACTTGTTGCGCTAATTGAGCTGCTTCTTCTTTATTTAATAAATCAATTGCTAATTGTAATTTCATATTAATCTTATCTCCTTTATCTATATTACTTTACACTTATAATTGTGATACAATGTATAAAATTATGCAATACTGACAAATATGTCACTTAGTGAAGAAATGGGGTTGTATTATGGTATTAATTAACTATAAAGAAACGGAATATTATAATTCTAAAGACTTAGCATTATCTGTTATTGGCGGTCGTTGGAAAATACCAATCATCTGGCATTTACTACAAGCGTCACCTCTTAGACTCAATGAATTAGAAAAGAAACTACCAGATATTAATCAGCGTATGCTTATTAGACAGTTGAGAGAACTCGAAGACGATCATATCGTAAACCGTACTGTATATCCGGTCGTACCACCTAAAGTTGAATATAGTTTGACACAAATAGGTAAAGATTTAGAACCTGTTGTTAATGGCATTTGTGACTGGGGAGACGAATTTTTAGACTTTTTAAATACTAAAGATAAAGCCTAATCACATATTACTTTTAATCGCTTCATAGTTTGCTACAATAAAATAAAAAGGGGTATTTTATGACAACTCAAAAACTTTCACAAGAAGAACAAGCTGAACTGCTTACAACTTTACAAAAACGATTCGAAAAATTTCCAGAACGTCATAAAAATATAGAATGGTCAGATGTAGAAAAACGATTAAATGAACATCCAGAAAAATTATGGTCACTTAATCAAATGGAACAAACTGAAGGAGAGCCTGATGTAATAGGATTAGAAGATGATGCTTATATATTCGTAGACTGTTCTAAAGAAAGTCCTAAAGGCCGTCGAAGTGTTTGTTATGATAGAGCAGCATTAGAATCTAGAAAGAAACACAAACCAGAAACAAGTGTAATGGACATGGTTCATGAAATGAACGTTACATTACTTAATGAAGAACAATATAGACATTTACAAACACTCGGTGAATTTGATAAGAAAACATCAAGCTGGATTGAAACACCTACAAAAATTAGAGACCTTGGTGGTGCATTATTCTGTGATTTACGGTATGACACAGTATTCACTTACCATAATGGCGCTGATTCTTATTATGGCGCAAGAGGTTTTAGAAGCATGTTAAAAATATAAAATAAAGCTTCCTCAATTTGTCTCAAGAAGACAAGTTCAGGAAGCTTTTTCTATACAATCATTACCTAACCACTTACACCGTATATTAAACCGGTTATGACATAACTACTGACAAATTTTTAGAAACAACATACCATATAAGCAAAGGAGGTTATGCTATGACAGAGCCATTCAACGTTCAACTAAACATCGACACTTCACAAAAGACGACGGATATTTCAATCAAAACCTTTGAACAGGAACTTGGTCATAACCTATTAACGTATATTTAACAATTTGAAACATCCAACCATAAAATAGGTATTAAAACATCACAAGGTACATCACTTATTTTAAAGGAAGACATCATTTTTGCAGAAATTTTTGATAAACAACTGAACATCATAACAACCAGTGAAACACTCACAACTCGAATGTCACTCACTGCCTTACAACAAACTTTGCCTAAGCAGAAGTTCGTACAAATTAGTAAATCGTCTATCGTAAACATAGAACATATCAACAAAGTATCACCGTCATTCTCAGGGAATTTATATGCAACTTTATCCAATAATAAAAAAGTAACCATTTCAAGAAGATATGTTAAAAATTTAACTGAAATATTAGGTATATAAGGAGGAGACCATTATGAACAAAATCTTTAAATCTATTCTACAAGGTATCGGTATAGGAAGCAGTATTATGCTCATATTCATCGCAATATTTGAAGTAACAATTGACTTCCAAGCAGTCTTCAGCGTTTATATATTCGGTGCCATTTGTGGATTTCTACCAATAGTTTATGAAATCGATCAAATACCACTCTTATTTAAGCTCATCATTCATTTAGGTGGTAGTATCATTACATTCTTTATCGTTTCAACAATTAATAACTGGATACCATTACAACCAGCACCACTTATCGGAGGCCTCACAACCTTCGCATTAATATTCCTCGTTATCTGGTTTGTATTTATGTATCTCAATATTCAACAAAGCAAAAAAATAAATACAAAACTTAAAAAAATGTAAACAAAGACCCTTAAGGTTCACACCTTAAGGGTCTTCTTTTCCGTATTTACTTATTTTACTGAAATATCTATAATTCACACGATATAGATTCCGTATTACACAATGTGTAATCAATATTAAAATATATTATCTATTCATATCTTCTAAACTCATAATCGATTTCCCCATTGATTATGAAAACTTCTCTTATTTAGTGCTTAAAATCTTAAAGAATATAATTTTTAACGCCAGAAAAATTATAAACCTAAAACTCCCTTATACATTTCGTAAATACACTAAATCCTCTTTATAACCTATAATAACCTATCCGAAAAGAAGAAATGTACAATATCAAATCATAAAGTGTGCTATGAAAAGTATGTGCAACGCTAAAATACAATGTAAATCTAAGTACCAATCGCATCTTCAAAATGACGATTCAAATATAAACAAATTTCATTAATAGTATCAATCGTCTCACCAAACAAAGCAGAACTTCGTTTAAGAATCTTAAAATGCTTTTGGTCTTCTTCCAATCTCACGCATGCAAAGACAAAAATAGAATTGAAAAATTCAGTCTGATCATTAAGAGACTCTCCATATCTCTCATCCAAATCATCCAAAATATCATCTAAACTAATATCTTTAGGAATCACCAGTTCCTCCACTCTATGCATGCCAATCTTACCTTCAGTAATAAACCCCTGAATATCGTAAAACTCAAACTTAATAATATTGTACATTTTAGCCTCCTTTCTAAGGGATGTTATAGGTTATACTTTTATTATATTCAATGCCCATTTATTGTCAATAAATTTCTATGCTTTTTTTATACAAAATATTTAAAATACAATGAAACCCCCGTTAATTCAACGTTTTATAAGCCTAAAAAATTCAAAAAACTTCGATAAAAGTAGTTCAAAATCGTAAAATTCTCAAAAAAATTTATTAAACATAATTTACGTAAAAGTAATATTTAAGACACCTTAAACTTCAAAAAAATGTAATATAAAAATTAAATTTTTCTCAATAAAAGAGAAAGAAAAACAAAAAATCTGCAAAAAAAAAACACGACCTAAAAAGTCGTGTCTGAGAGTTAGAATAATTTTTTTCAAAATACAAATCATTATTTATACTCTATGATTCTCCTCTTTTAAATACATCGCCATAAGCGTTAATTAATTCCTCATTATTTCTTTTAACTTTTTGTTTATTAATGATCTTATTAGCAATTTTATCTAAATATTTTTTATCTGTTTTAAAGAAATTACTAGGACTCGTAACATTACCTAAATCAAATTCATCACCATAAATCTCGTTTAAAACTTGTACATACTCAATTATCAAATCTTTTAATTTATCATCAAGATCGTCTTCTTTATAATTAGACAAAAATTCACCAAATACAAAATCATCTCCTACAAGATCCTGTTTATTCTTGGAACCTGGATCATTATTGGCAATTCTATATATTAGTCCTATAATTGCTATTAGGGCATATCTACCATTATTTAAAATTATCATGTGTTCATTATCAAATATCTCGTTTTCTTGTTTTTTAGATTTTATATCTTGTATGATGTATCCAATTCGTTTATTAAGATCAATCAAATCCCTAATAAATTTCACTTTATTTTTATCTGCATCATAATCTAACTTGAATATACTTTTATAATGATTATTATTCGCAAATAAACTTCTCTTAGCAGATCTTGCTGTACCTGGTTTTTGATAAACAAAAGAATAGAATATTTGTGCAAATTCTTCATTTTTAATTTTATTATCACCATACTTCCTTGGAGTATTTATACCCCTCTTTATTTCTAAAAATATCCCTTGGTCCTTTAGTATCTTCTGTAGTCGTACCATTTCTGGAGCATTTGCTTTTAAATCCTTTGGTTGTATGGCTTTTTGAGAATTTGTTGCTTCAGCAATACTATTGAAAAATGACCTCTCATCAACTTTACTATTTTTCTTTTTAATGATTTTGCATATTAAATAAAAATCTTCCTTACTTGAATCCAAATTTTTGGCTATTAAATGTGTTGTTTGACCTCCATTAACAATTGAGAAATCATATACTTTAACATTATCACCATCTAGACGGTAATCATTACAAGCTATTGTTATCCCATTATTCATTACCCAAAAATCTTCAGGGTTACGTTTCATACTATCTTTAATTGGTTCATCAACATTTTTAGATTTTATATATCTTCTAATATTCATATTGAATAAACCGTCTCTCTCAAATTTCTCATAAGCAACTTTTAAACTATTGGCACTTACATTTACAACTAATCCTTCATAATTATCTGATTCATATTCCAGTGCATTTTTAGACTTATCTATTTCAAATTTAAACTCTTTAGCAACTTCTAAAGATTGCTGCATTTCTTCAATTAATTTATCAATATCAATTTCATTTAATAAGTTAAAATCACCAAACTTCGCACTTTGTATATTATCAACCTTACGAGATACATCTTTTTCATTAACTTGACTAGTCGATGAAAAAAATTACTTCAATATTACCTTCCTCTTCTTCTGGTAAGCTATCTAAAGCATTTCTTAAAATTTTTTTTACATTACTACTATATGTATTCGTATTTTCTTTTTCAAAATCACTTAAAGTACTATTTATCTTACTAACTTCTGCGTTTACATCATTTACTTTAATATTTTTTGAATACTTATTTTGACCAATTATCACTTTAGAATTCTCATCGTCGTAAAATACAAAATCAATACCCCCATCATTTTTACCATCAGTGATATTTTCATTGATCAAGTCATACCAATTCATTTTGTAATCTAATGATTTATAGCAATAAATTGAACACATAAGAATATCAAATGCTCTTTCTCTAGAAATTGCATAGTCATCTTTATGCGCTATATCCATGATTTTATCCAATTCATTTTCAATCATATGTATTTCCCTTCACTTATAAATAATTTTATTATTTAATAAATTAAATTTATTAAGATAATTTTATAACATTTACTCTTTCTGTGCAATTTGAATGTAAACGTTTAACCACTTGCTATAAAAACATCCTACTTAAATAAAACCCAGCCTACATTTCTAATAAATAGTTAAGTAAAATTTAAGGTTGCACATCTACATAACAATTCGATTATTGAGTTATCATTTATTTTATAGCTGGTTTTTCAGTATATTATTTTGACTATTAAATACTAAAAATTCTAAAGTGATAAAAGAATAGACTATAAATAAAAATCAAAACCACCCGTTTAACGGGTGGTTTGTTCTGCGGCTATAAGCCTCTATT
>NZ_PPQD01000034.1:0-857 GCF_002901825.1 Mammaliicoccus sciuri
GCCGATGGTAGTTGGGCTTACGTTCCGCGAGAGTAGGACGTTGCCGGGCAAGTAATAATATTACATAATTTTAAATGGAGAATTAGCTCAGCTGGGAGAGCATCTGCCTTACAAGCAGAGGGTCGGCGGTTCGAACCCGTCATTCTCCACCATTTTTGCCGGCCTAGCTCAACTGGTAGAGCAACTGACTTGTAATCAGTAGGTTGGGGGTTCAAGTCCTCTGGCCGGCACCATGTTTTAGAGCCATTAGCTCAGTTGGTAGAGCATCTGACTTTTAATCAGAGGGTCAGAGGTTCGAATCCTCTATGGCTCACCATTTAAGCGGGTGTGGCGGAATTGGCAGACGCACTAGACTTAGGATCTAGCGCCGCAAGGCGTGGGGGTTCGACTCCCTTCACCCGCATTATTATTAATATGATTTAAGCATTTAATTTTGCAGAAGTAGTTCAGCGGTAGAATACAACCTTGCCAAGGTTGGGGTCGCGGGTTCGAATCCCGTCTTCTGCTCCATTATTTGCCGGGGTGGCGGAACTGGCAGACGCACAGGACTTAAAATCCTGCGGTAAGTGATTACCGTACCGGTTCGATTCCGGTCCTCGGCACCATATTAATATGCGCCCGTAGCTCAATTGGATAGAGCGTTTGACTACGGATCAAGAGGCTAGGGGTTCGACTCCTCTCGGGCGCGTAATGACCATTTTGGTTACGGGAAGTAGCTCAGCTTGGTAGAGCACTTGGTTTGGGACCAAGGGGTCGCAGGTTCGAATCCTGTCTTCCCGACTCTTTAAAAATTTACATATTAAATGGGGGCTTAGCTCAGATGGGAGAGCGCCTGCTTTGCACGCAGGAGGTCAGCG
>NZ_PPQD01000034.1:867-1246 GCF_002901825.1 Mammaliicoccus sciuri
ATATCATTATGGCGGCGTAGCTCAGCTGGCTAGAGCGTACGGTTCATACCCGTGAGGTCGGGGGTTCGATCCCCTCCGCCGCCATTAAAATTTTCAATATGAATACATATTTTAAATTTTGGACCTTTAGCTCAGTTGGTCAGAGCAAACGGCTCATAACCGTTGGGTCGCAGGTTCGAGTCCTGCAAGGTCCATACTTATATATTGGAGGAATACCCAAGTCCGGCTGAAGGGATCGGTCTTGAAAACCGACAGGGGCTTAACGGCTCGCGGGGGTTCGAATCCCTCTTCCTCCGCCATTATATTTGTAACTTAATATTATTATCGCGGGATGGAGCAGTTCGGTAGCTCGTCGGGCTCATAACCCGAAGGTCGGTGG
>NZ_PPQD01000034.1:1256-1405 GCF_002901825.1 Mammaliicoccus sciuri
CTTTTAACTTTTTGCCGGCCTAGCTCAACTGGTAGAGCAACTGACTTGTAATCAGTAGGTTGGGGGTTCAAGTCCTCTGGCCGGCACCATCTAACGGAGGGGTAGCGAAGTGGCTAAACGCGGCGGACTGTAAATCCGCTCCTTCGGGT
>NZ_PPQD01000034.1:1444-51975 GCF_002901825.1 Mammaliicoccus sciuri
TATTATTTTAATTTAATAGGGGCATAGTTCAACGGTAGAATAGAGGTCTCCAAAACCTTTGGTGTGGGTTCGATTCCTACTGCCCCTGCCATGGCGGCTGTGGCGAAGTGGTTAACGCATCGGATTGTGGTTCCGACACTCGTGGGTTCGATTCCCATCAGCCGCCCTTATTTTATATTAATGGGCTATAGCCAAGCGGTAAGGCAACGGACTTTGACTCCGTCACTCGCTGGTTCGAATCCAGCTAGCCCAGTAGTCTGGCGGCATAGCCAAGTGGTAAGGCCGAGGTCTGCAAAACCTCTATTCACCGGTTCAAATCCGGTTGCCGCCTCCATTAATAACTTTGCGGGAGTATTTCAACTTTTAGAATACATTCCTTCCCGGAATGAGATATAGGTGCAAGTCCTATCTTCCGCTCCATTATTATTAATACTGCTATTTATTAAAATGCGGGAGTATTTCAACTCTTAGAATACATTCCTTCCCGGAATGAGATATAGGTGTAAGTCCTATCTTCCGCTCCATTTATTTCTTCCATTGGGAAGATTTTTTTGTAGGATTTTTATTAAGCCGGTGTGGTGGAATTGGCAGACACGCGGGACTCAAAATCCCGTGTCCGTTGAGGACGTGTCGGTTCGAACCCGACCACCGGTATATATTAATAAACCATTTAGAACTATTTAAGTCGTAAACGTTGATTTTACGGCTTTTTTGTTTGTTAATAAACCATTTAGAAACATATAAGTTCAAATTTTTGGTCACAGTTAGGGCTATAAGATCAGACTATATTAACAATTTTGTTAAGTGCTGACGCCTGAGAAAAAAGTATGAGTGAGAGACTACAGGCTCGAACCATACCCTAGGCAAGCATGCACGTACAAAATCGTAGATTATAAAAAATAACATCTCATTTTTACTGTGAATCAGTAGAATGAGATGTTATTTTTTTAGAGTTTCTTTTAAAGTTTAATAATATAATCAATCTTCTTATCTTTATACATTTTACTTCTTGTCATTACTTGAGGGATATCATATTTGTTTTTCATACTAATTGCTTTCGATAGGCTCTCATCAGTACAAGCGACTATATCAATATTGCTAGTGTGTTGAAGTATTTCTACATAAATTTCTGAAGTAATATTACAACCATCAATACCAACTTTTTGTTTGTTCATTTTAATTACCCCCTAATATTTGTGATTGATTAAAGGGTAATCTATGAAATGCATTTCATGTCAATGGTTTAATTTAAATACTGAGTTTCTTTTAATAAGTTTTGTTTCAAATAAATAGTTATTCAGTTTATCTTCATATAGTTGATTAAACAAACTTTTACCAATTTGAAAGAGGGGAATCTCTATTGTAGTAAGGTTCAGCAACTTAGATATTTTATGATTTTCAAATCCAATGATAGATATGTTTTTCTTCTTTTCTTCATCTAAACTTATAAATAATCCTGCTGCTGTGTTATCTCCTGATACAACAATTGCTGTTGTTGGATTTTCTTTATTTTCAATTTCTTGTGCGAGTCTTTGACCATCTTCTAATAATACAAAATTCTCATATATATCTTGATCATTGTAAGTTATAGAATTCTCACTGCAAAAGTCTTTATATGCTTGTATTCTTAAAATTGAACTAGTGCTATTTCTTCTATTTATGGCACATGCAATATGTCTATGTCCATTATTGTATAGATGATTTAATGCTTGTTTGAAGGCATTATAGTGATCAATATATGTAGTTCTAAATTTAGAGTTTGAAATATTTTCGAATATGGAAATTGGACCATACTCTATATACTGTTCAACTATATTTAATGAAATATTCCTTGAACATATAATGAGTGCGTCTATTTGTTTTAATTTTAACATTTCCAAAGCGTCAATTTCTTGATCAGTATCATAGGCAGTTTGAAACAAAACAATTTTTTTGTTTGATTTAATCGCTTCTTCAGAAATACCTTGAATTAACTGTGAAAAATAGGGATGATTAGAGAATGGCAAAACGACACCTATCAAATTTGTTTTACCTTTTTTTAAATGAATTGCATTGATATTTGGTATATAATTTAATTCTTCTATAGTATCAAGTACTTTTTGTCTTTTTTCTTCATTAACATAAGGGTGGTTATTAATTACTCGTGATACAGTACTTGGTGAAACGCCAGCTCGTTTAGCTACTTCTTTTAAATTTGTCATTTGCATACCCCCTCGATTATACTTATTACTATGTTATTATTTTAGCATATAAATTGAACTATATTTACAAAGATAAAGTAGGTGTAATTTATTAAACAGCAATTTTATGAATTAGAATGTGCACATTTGGATGCTAGTAATAGAGAGGATAAGTCGTTTATCATAAATTTACTTGATGATGATTTTAAAGAAATAGGTAAGTCTGGCAGAATGATATATAAACGTGATATTGAAGAGAACACTTTACATACATTTGATTATGAGATTTCGGATTTTATAGTTGAAAAAATCCAAAAAGGTATTGTACTAACGACTTATGAATTAATCAATAAAACTGATCATATTTCAACTAAGCGAAGTACATTATGGATTAGAAAACAATCTGAGTGGAAGATGAGATTCCATCAAGGAACAATAGTAAAAAAATGACTACAAAATTGTAGTCATTTTTTTGTCTTTATTTCCGCTTTACTAATTCAGGCTCAAGATGATAGACATCTGGTTGATTTTCCTTATATTCAATTGCATTGATAAGGATATTAACTAATGTTTCAGCAATTTTTTTAGTAGGGACACCAACTGAATGAATCACTGTATCCATATGGTCAAATTGAGGTACATTGTCGTATGAGTATACAATATGTTGATCAAGTGAATCTTTTAAAGTGTGTATGAGTCCTAAAGTAATATCATAACTTCCACAAATGATACCTTCTGGTAAAGTATGATTGGTTAAATATGATTTTAATGCAAAAAATGTATCTTCAGCAGATAATCCTTTTGAATCAATCATATTATAATTAAGATGATGTTCTTTACAATAATGTTCAAAGGTTTCTTTCTTTATAATTTGTCGAATATCATCGGTGTTAAGATCTCCAATATAACAAATATTTGTTATATTATTTTGCATTAAATCATCTAATGAAAGAATCATTGCATGTTTATGATTGACATTTACAATAGGGTATTCGAGCTTTCGGTCTGTACCATAGGCAACTACTGGAATATTAGAACTTATGATACTTGGTAAGGTAGAAGCTTCACCTTCATCAAATACGATGATGCCATCAAAACGTAATTCTAAAAATTTATGTGCAGCAGTTTCCACATCATCGATTGATACAGACATAAAATATCCAGTATTCTTTAAAAAGTTATTAATTTCTGAAACAAGAGTTGAAACTGCAACTCTGTCTACTGATGGCCAAATGAGTCCAATTGTTTGGCTCTTATTTGAGACTAAAGAGCGAGCGGAATTATTAGGTATATAATTCATTTCTTTTGCCTTTTGTTGTATGCGCTCTGTTGTTTCAGCAGTAACTAAAGGAGAATTTTTTAATGCTTTACTTACTGTTGAATAACTAACACCACAGGCATTTGCAATGTCTTTTAATGTTACAGCCATGTGAGTCTCCTTTAAATATTATTTTCTATATTATACCATAAGCACACAATTTCTATAAATAACAACGTTGTTATTTTGATTCATTTCATTTATACTTATCAATAAGAATTAAAGATGTAATCAAATTGATTACTTTTTTAGAATTAATGGGGGATGAGAGATGAAAAAAATTTTACTGTTAATTGTAAGCGTATTCATAGTTTTGTACGGATGCCAACAAAGTGACGCACAAGATAAAGATGTTAAGACTTTAACATTAGCACATAACCAATCAACAACACATCCAGTACATAAATCTTTAGAAGAATTTAAAAAAGAAGTAGAAAGGAAATCTCATGGAAAATTAAAAATCAAAATATATGCGAACGGACAACTTGGAAGTGAGCGAGAAGCGATTGAAATGACGCAAACAAATGCCATTCAATTTACAAAAGTTTCAGCAAGTGCACTTGAAAGTTTCTCTGAATCGTATTCTTTATTCAGTATGCCTTATCTATTTAAATCTCAAGATAGTTTCCGATCCATTATGAAAAAACCTGAAGTACAAAATTCATTCTTTAATACGACAAAAGACAACGGGTTTGTAGGTATTACTTACTATGACGCAGGATTAAGAAATATTTATACAAAAGATAGAGAGATAAAAACGAATAAAGATTTACATGGTTTAAAAACACGTGTTCAACCTAGTAAAACAAGTGTTGAACTTATTAAATCATTAGGTGGTACACCAACACCAATGGCGTTTGGTGAAGTTTATACAGCACTACAATCTGGTGTTATTGATGCAGCTGAGAATAATGAAACAGCATTGACTGACAATAAACATGGTGAAGTCGCAAAAAATTATTATAATACAGAACACGCTATTGTTCCTGATATTTTAATCATGAATAAGGATGCATATAATGATTTATCTAAAGAAGAAAAAGGATGGATAAAAAGTGCAGCAAGATCTTCAACTGAAAAGCACGAAGTTATCTGGGATAAAGCTATTAAAGAAGGGATTAAGACAGCTAAAGAAGATATGAATGTTAAGTTTCATGATGTAGATAAATCATCTTTCAAAAAAGCTGTAAAACCTTTACAAGAAGAATTTAAAAATAATAAAGGAACTGAAAAACAATACAAATTGATTAAGGAGGCAGAACAAAATGAATAAATTAACACATTATATCGATAGAACTTTGCTTTCTGTTTCAGGTGTATTGGTAACTGTAATGGTTATTTTATCAGTTTGGCAAGTGATAACTAGATATATATTAAACACACCAAGTACGACAAGTGAAGAAATCATTCGTTTCTTGTTAATCTGGTTTGCATTATTAAGTGCAGCATATGTATTTGGTAAGAAAAAGCATATTGCCATTTTATTTATTAGAGAAAAGTTTCCAGTTAAAGCGCAGTTATTTATAGAAAGGCTGACGAATATCATTATTTTATTAGTTGCTTTAATTTTGATGATTTATGGTGGTATTAAAATTGTTGCACTTACTTGGACTCAAATAGCACCATCTACTGGTGTATCAATGGCGTTAATGTATGGTGCGTTACCTATATCAGGACTTTTCATTGCTTTCTATTCAATTCGAGGCATTATAACAAATGAGTTACCAGAAAATGATGAAGGCGGTGAAGTGTAATGACGACAATTGCTGGAATCGTATTATTTGTATCTTTAGCCGTATTTTTAGCTTTTGGTATTCCAATCGCAATTTCAATAATTTTAAGTTCATTATTAACGTTAATACTTATTTTCCCATTTGATGTCACAATACTTACGGCAGCTCAAAGAATGATAACAGGTATTGATAACTTTACAATGCTTGCCATTCCGCTATTTGTACTTGCCGGAATATTGATGAATAACGGTGGTATTGCATTTAGATTAATTAACTTTGCGAAAGTGTTAGTAGGTAGATTACCTGGTTCTTTAGCACATACGAACATTGTAGGTAATATGTTGTTTGGTTCTATTTCAGGATCAAGTGTTGCAGCTGCTGCAGCAATGGGGAGAATCATGACCCCCATGGAAACAACACAAGGTTATAAAAAATCATATTCTGCAGCTGCTAATATTGCTTCAGCACCTTCAGGATTATTAATTCCACCAAGTTCATTATTGATTGTTTATTCACTTGTAAGTGGTGGAACATCAATTGCTGCATTATTCATTGCAGGTTACATCCCTGGAATTCTATGGGGCCTAGGTTGTATGGTTGTTGCTTACTTTTTAGCTAAAAAACATGGCTATCCAGTTTCTGAAAAAGTGAGTTGGAAAGATAAATTATTTTTAACTTTAGATGCTATTCCAAGTTTACTATTAATTATTATTGTAATTGGTGGTATTGTAGCTGGAATATTCACAGCAACAGAGGGTGCAGCAGTCGCAGTTCTATATGCGTTTATACTGTCACTTATCTATAGAAATTTAAAAATAAAAGATATACCTGCGATTATTATAGAAACGGTTGAAATTACAGGTATGATTTTATTCTTAATTACAGCATCTGCATTATTCTCACTCGTTATGAGTTTCACAGGATTACCAGAAGCAATTTCTGGCGGTATATTATCATTAACTGAAAATCCTATTTTATTATTATTGTTAATGAATTTAATTTTACTAATTGTTGGTACATTTATGGACATAACGCCAGCAGTACTTATATTCACACCAATTTTCTTACCAATTGCAGATAGTATCGGTTTAGACCCGATTCATTTCGGTATTGTGATCGCATTTAACTTATGTATTGGTAATATAACTCCTCCAGTAGGTAGTGCGTTATTTGTTGGTAGTAGTGTTGCAAATGTACGAATTGAAAGTGTCATTAAGACATTAATACCATATTTTATTATTTTAATTATTCTGTTGTTATTAATTACGTTCGTACCACAATTATCGTTATTTTTACCAAAATTACTTGGGCTTTAGGAAAGGTGAGTATTTATGAGTATGATTCAAGAAAATTTTATTGTTCAATCTAAAAAAGGACAAGCATTATATAAAGTTGCTAAAGATATCCCGATTTTTGATTTTCATTGTCATTTAGATCCGAAAGAAATCTATGAAAATAAACCATTTACTACGATTACTGAAGTTTGGCTTAAACATGACCATTATAAATGGCGCTTAATGCGCGCATATGGAATTGATGAGTCGTATATTACAGGAGATAAATCCGACAAAGAAAAATTCGATGCTTTTATAAGTTTATTGCCAAAAAGTATTATGAATCCGATGTATCACTGGTGTCATTTAGAGTTAGCAAGGTATTTCAATATCAATGAAAATTTAAATAAAATTGATAAAGAACAATTATATAATCAGTTGAATGAAAGTTTACAACAACCAGAATTTCTTCCAAGAAAATTAATAGAAAGAAGCAACGTCCAAATCATTTGTACAACTGATGATCCGTGTGATGATTTGAAATATCATCAATTACTTCGTGAAGATAAGTCATTTGATGTTAAAGTGTTACCAACATTTAGACCTGATCGTTATATCGCCTTAACGAAAGATAATGTAGAAGCATCAATTAATCAATTAGAAAATGCTACAGGAACAAGAATAAATCATTTGGAAGAATATATTAATGCGCTCAATGAACGTATTGAATACTTTCATCAAAATGGCGCAAGAAGTTCTGATCAAAGCTTTGCGAAAGTACTTAAAGTGGATGTAACAAAAGAACAAGCTGATCAGTATTTTGAACAAATTAAACAAGGTGAAGACTTAGATGAGGAAGATTTAAGTAGATTATCTGGGTATATTTTAACTGAAGTAAGTAAAACGTATAAAAAATATAATTGGGTTGTACAGTTTCATCTTGGACCAGTAAGAAATAATAATACATTATTGTTTGAAGAAGTTGGTCCAGATGCTGGATTTGATAGTGTAGGTGATATGCTCAGTTCGTCTGATTTAAATAGATTTTTAGATCATTTAAATCAAAATGATGCATTATCAGATACAATTATTTATCCTAATAATGCAAATGATCACTTAATGGTGCAAGCTACAGCTGGAAACTTTACTTCAGATAAAGTCAAAGTGCAACTAGGTGCTGCATGGTGGTTCAATGATACTAAAGAAGGAATGGAACAACATTTAGTAGAATACGCAAATGTTGGATTGTTATCTACTTTCGTTGGTATGTTAACTGATTCAAGAAGCTTATTATCGTATACAAGACATGAATATTTTAGAAGAATATTATGTGAAATGATTGGTAAACGTGTGGAAAGAGGAGAAATCATTGATGATGATGAAATTCTTTCTGAAATTATTAAGGATATATGCTTTAATAACGCTGTGACTCTATATAATATCGAAGGCGTAGATGCTATATAATAATTAAGAACCTAAGACAGCATCGTCTTAGGTTCTTTTACATTTAGAACTTTAGATTTTCAATTGTTTTTAAATCATCTTTATAAACTGGTATCTCTGCGCCTTTTACTACAAATGTTGGGATATGTTGTAAAGTCGTTTTTACGGTTATTGTTTGACCACCTTCAAATTGTTTGCCACTATGAAAATCAATCCAACCTTTGTTGTTGTTAGGTAAATAGATTGTTCTTTCTTGTTGAGATTTTTCTACGATAGGGGCAATTAACATATGCTCACCTAACATAAATTCATCATTTTCTACAAAAGTAGTGATATCATTTTCATATTGGTAAAAAGTAGGTCTTATAATTGGTTCATACGATTCATGTGCCTGTATAACTAATGACTGAAGATATGGTTTAAGCTTTTCATGGAAGTGCATGGCTTGCTTAACTTCAGATAATACTTTTTGATGCATCCAAGGTTCATTTACAGTACCATCATCATTCCATGAGTGGATTGAAAATCTCGGATAATAAGCACCACATTGCACCCATCTTAAAAATAATTCTGCTTCTGGTTTATCTCCAGAAAAACCGCCAATATCATGTCCGAAATTATAAACACCAGATAGACTTAAACCAATTGCCATAGCATTATTATATTTTAATGTATGCCAACTCGTATAGTTATCACCTGTCCAAGTTTGAACATATTTACTCATACCAGCTGCACCAGATCTACTAATGATATAAGGATATTCTTCTTTATGATATTTTTGTTGAATTTCTCTTGATGCTTTCATCATTAATATAGGCATGATTGCTTTATAATCTTGGAAATTCGCTTCATTTCCGAATCCATTTACGATAGCTTTATCATCCCAAATTTCGAACTCGTTATTATCATTCCATGTGCAATTCACATGATTAGATAATAATTGTTGTTCTATTTTTGATTGCCACCATTTAATAGTGTCTTTATTTGTAAAGTCTAAGTAGTATCCTTTTTCATCCCAAAATTGTACAAGAAGCGGTTTGCCATTCATATCTTTAATAAATCCATCTATGGCTAATACCTCATCTAGTAGAGGATGATCTGTAAGTAGGGTAGGTTTAATATTAGCAACTAATTCTACATTCTGGTCTGTATAAGCTTTACCAAAAGATTTTGGGTCTTTAAATTTATCGTAATTCCAATTAAAAACGTATCTCTTATCATGAATGGATGTATAACCTGATGATAGGTGGAAAGATCTAATCGTTATATTATGTGTGTTACACTGATTTAGAAAAGACAACAATCTTTCATCTGAATTTGGTAAATCTGTATATTGCATTGTTGAGCCAGAATAAGACAAACTCCATTCAGGCATCAGTGTTGGTCTTCCTGTTAAATGACTAAAACGCGTCGTTACTTGTTGAATAGACGGACCAGCAATAACGTAATAATCAAGAAAATCTGATTTAGTTTCATAATATCTATAATGACCGTGATAATTATCTAACTCTTGTCCAAGATCTACAATAGAGTCTTGATAATCATCATAGAAGATACCAAATGCTATATTTTCGTCAGTATTGTATGTGAGATAATAAGGAATATGTTTATAAAGCGGATCAGTCGTTTCAGCATTATAACCCATAGCATCTATATTCTTCATTCTGTATCGTCTGCCATGCTTATTCACTTTTCCACTCTTTTCTCCGAGTCCAAAATACATTTCATTTTTATCTCGATTTAAATAATGACAAGTCGGGTGATTTTTTGATATTTGATGATGATAGCTGCCTGTCTGACGGTCTTGCATGATTTTAATTTCTTTGTCAGATGAACTTAAATCATACCAACTACAATAGAAATCTTCTTTATCAATAATGAGTTTTAATAATTTTGTCTCAATTATAATATTGTGTTGTTCTTCTGAAATTTCATATTGAGGACATGAAAAGTTAGATTGATCGTATCTTGAGAGACCTTCAAACGGTAAGTCAGTATCTCCTGGTGTAATGGTCCAAGTTGGTAAAGATATATCTTTCTGTGTAGAAGATTTAATATTGATTAAGTAATCTTCTAATATGCGGATTGTAAAGAAATGCTCATTTTGCTTGTCACTGATTACAATTGTATTTTTATCTTGTGAAATCATATTAAACATGTAAATAGCCTCCTATAACAACGTTGTTATTTAGACTATTACATTAATCTATACCAAAGTAAAGTAAAATAGTAAAAATAGCATTGTCTATGAAAATAAAGTCATATATCATTAATACATATTATTTCAGGAGGCTTTTTATGGATAAACATTTCACAGTAAAGGAATTTTTCTTTAATATTTTAAATGGTATAGGTGTAGGTATTGTTATAGCATTAATACCAAACGCCATACTTGGTGTGTTATTTAGTTATTTATCACAGTTTCATCCGCTATTAGAAATGTTTAATCAAGCATTATTACTCATGCAGTTTGCGATGAGTTTTATTATAGGGATCGTTGTTGCACATCAATTTAAATTCCAAGCTACTGATGCGGTTATGATTGGCGCTGCAGGATTAATAGGTTCAGGCGCTGTAAAAATACAAAATGGTCAATTTATATTTGTGAGTATAGGGGATGTCGTCAATTTAATCGTTGTGTTAATTATCAGTTGTTATTTGATGATTAAATTGAAAGGTAAATTTGGTTCTTTAGATATGTTGATTATGCCAATTATTATTTCAGTAGTTAGTGGATTTATAGGTATGCTGACACTTCCATATGTTAGTAATGTAACTAAAGGCATCGGCAAATTAATAGAACAATTTTCTACATTGAATCCGTTAATGATGTGTATATTGATCGCGATTACATATGCATTATTAATGGTTACGCCAATTTCAGTTGTTGCAATAGCTACTGCAGTCGGTTTAAACGGTTTAAGTTCAGGAGCTGGCAATATGGGTATTGTTGCAGCATGTGTGACTTTCTTAATGGGCTCATGGAAAGTAAACGAAAAAGGTATCAATATCGTACTTATAATCGGTGCAGCTAAAATGATGATTCCAGTATATTTCAAAAATCCAATCATCGCAGTACCATTAATCGTAAATGGATTAATGAGTGGATTACTAACTTATTTCATAGGCATAAAAGGTACACCAATGTCTACAGGATTTGGTTATACAGGATTTGTTGGACCAGCAAACGCATTAAAATTTATGGAAGGATCAGTATTTTTAAATATATTAATACTTGGCGTAGCATATTTCGTCATACCGTTTGTATTTGCATATATCGTACATAAAGTTTGTTTAAAAATACTTCCAAAATACAATCAAGAAATGTTTTTATTTAAAGAAAATAATTAAAATGAAGAGAAGGCTGAGACAAGAAAGATGTCTCAGCCTTTAAATTTGTCTCAATACTGGTGCCGTTATTAGCAAGTTTGGCGAGAAGTGCAACTACTGGGGTCGTTATAAGCAGTTTTGGCAAGAGGTGCAAATAAGGAGATCAGTAATTACAATTCTCAGTAGTTTTGTAATTAAGGCTGTCCATAGTAACACTTCAGCTGACTTTTGTAATTAACAACCCCGTTATGAACAAGTTTAGACAAAACTGTTCACAAGGACACTAATTAGTAACACTTCTTGTTAGTTGTGTTATTAACCATACTGCATACATACATTTTTAATTGTAAGAATATTATGAAAAAGAGATTGTTTGTTTTCATAAAGTGTTGTAGAATTAATCATTATTATTTTTTTACTGAAAGGAAGAACATATTATGAAATTTAAATTATTTAATATAAGAGAAGATGAAAAGCCTTATGCATATCAATGGGGGCAATCTAATGGTCATGAAATTGAATGTACCGAAGAGGATTTAACTTTAAATAATGTCCATACTTTATCATCTTTTGATGGTGTGAGTACTCAGCAGCTATTTAAGTTTGATGACAGAATATATGAAGCACTTAAAGATGTAGGTATTAAACAAATTGCTGGTCGTGCTGCTGGGTTTGATATGTTTAATTTAACTGAAGCTGCTAAACATGATTTAAAAATAACAAATATTCCTTCATACAGTCCAAATGCGATAGCGGAATTTGCAGTTTGTAGAGCATTAGAATTAGTAAGAAACATTAATAAAATAAATAAAAAAGTAGAACGTCAAGATTTTACTTGGGATGAAACAGTAATCGCTACAGAACTAAGAAATATGACGGTACTGGTTATTGGTGTTGGTAGAATTGGTAAAGTGTCAGCACAATTATTTAAAGGATTTGGTGCGGAAGTTATCGGTTATGACCCATATGATCAATCGTTACGCGATATTGAATATGTACAAAGTTTACAAGAAGGACTATCTAAAGCTGATTTAATCACATTACATGTTCCTGCAAATGAAGAAACGACACATATTATTAATGAAGAGACGATTAAATATATGAAAAATGGTGCATATTTAGTGAATACAGCTAGAGGTGCGACAGTGAATACTAATGATGTCATTCAAGCATTAAATAGTGGTAAATTACATAGTGTCGCTTTAGATGTATATGAAAATGAGTTTGCATATTTCTCATATGATTATAAAGACAAAGAAATTGAAGATCCTACTTTAAAAGAATTGATGTCACGTGATGATGTTTTAATTTCACCTCATATTGCATTTTATACGCATACAGCAGTACAAAATATGGTTGAAATTTCATTAGATAGTGCACTTGAAGTTATCACAACTGGATACAGTGAAAATGAAGTTCAATTAAGTAAAGTATGAATGAACGTTCGTTCATACTTTTTTTATAAAAAGCTATTGCATAAAATTTCATAAATGCGTATAATAATGAATATTATTAATTCAGGAGGTAACGAATTTGAAAAGAAATGTATTTACTAAAGTAGTTATAGCAACAATTTGTTTACTACTTACAATTCCTTATTTAGCCCCCATAAAGTCACAAGCTGCAGAAACTGATCAATGGGATAAAGCTAAAGAACGAGGCGAGTTAAGAGTAGGCTTATCAGCAGATTATGCACCTTATGAGTTTGAGCACACTAAAGATGGTGAACGTGAATATGCTGGGATAGATATAGAACTTGCTAAAAAAATTGCAAAAGACAATGACATTAAACTTAAAATTGTGAATATGCAATTTGATAGTTTGCTAGGTGCTTTAAAAACTGGAAAAATCGATATGATTATTTCTGGTATGGCTCCAACTCCTGAGAGAAAGAAACAAGTTGATTTTTCTGATGATTATATGGAAGTTAATCAGAGAATGATTATACAGAAAAAAGATAAAGACAAATTAAAAACGATTGATGATTTTAAAGGTAAAATGGTCGGTGTGCAAAAGCAAACGACTCAAGAAGAATTGGCAAAAACAGAAATGCCAGAATCTCAAGTTAGCTCATTGACGAGAGTACCGGAAGTTATTATGTCACTTAATTCTGGAAAAGTAGATGGCATGATTATTGAAGGGCCTGTTGCTGATGCGTACCTAGAGAAGAATCCTAATTTAACATATTCAGATGTAACATTTTCAGATGCAGACAAGACAACAGCTATTGCATTACCGAAAAATTCACCTGAATTAATGAAGAGAGTTAATAAGAGTGTTAAAGAAGTTCGTGATAATAATTTGATTAAAGACTATCAAGATAAAGCAACTGAAGCGATGTTCGATGATGGTTCTTTCTTCAGTAAATATGGTTCATATTTCTTACATGGTGTAGGTTATACGATTTTATTATCATTCTTAGGTGTAGTAGCTGGGGCATTAATTGGTTGCTTCTTAGCACTTATGAAATTAAGTAATAGTAAAATATTTAAATCGATTGCTTCAGTTTACATTGAATTTATAAGAGGCACACCATTACTTGTTCAAGTATTTTTAGTTTACTTCGGTACAACAGCAGTACTTGGATTAGATTTATCAGCATTAATTTGTGGTATTATCGCACTCATCATTAACTGTAGTGCTTATATTGCAGAAATTATTAGAGCTGGTATTAACGCAGTAGATAATGGCCAAATGGAAGCAGCTAGATCACTAGGATTAAATAAATCGCAAGCAATGACTAAAGTTATCTTGCCACAAGCCATTAAAAATATTTTACCTGCATTAGGTAATGAATTTGTAACAGTTATTAAAGAATCTTCTATAGTTTCTGTTATCGGCGTAAGTGAATTGATGTTTAATGCTCAAGTTGTTCAAGGGGCATCATTTGATCCATTTACACCATTATTAGTAGCAGCAGTATTGTACTTTATCTTAACGTTTACGTTATCTAGAGTGATGTACTTTGCTGAAAGGAGGTTTAGTGTAAGTGATTAAAGTTAACGATTTACACAAATCATTTGGTAAAAATGAAGTATTAAAAGGTATTAATTTAAATATTGAAAAAGGGGAAGTTGTTGCGATTATCGGCCCATCTGGTAGTGGTAAAAGTACGCTTCTTAGATGTTTGAATTTATTAGAAGAACCTTCCTCTGGACAGATTGTATTTGAAAATAATGATTTAACAAATACTAAAGGTGCAAAGTTGGATCAATTAAGACAAAAAATGGGCATGGTTTTCCAAGGTTTTAATCTTTTTCCACATAAAAAAGTAATCGAAAATATTACACTAACACCTTTAACTTTGAAAAAAGGACAAAAATCCGAATTAGAAGATCAAGCTAAACAATTACTTCAAAAAGTTGGTCTAGAAGATAAAGCAGATGTTTATCCTTCTAAATTATCAGGTGGACAAAAGCAACGTGTAGCGATTGCTCGTGCGTTAGCGATGAACCCAGCAGTTATTTTATTTGATGAACCAACATCAGCATTAGACCCCGAAGTTGTTGGTGAGGTATTAAGTGTTATGAAAGATTTAGCCAAAGAAGGTATGACAATGGTCGTTGTAACACATGAAATGGGATTTGCTAAAAATGTCAGCGACCATGTGATTTTTATGGATGAAGGTATTGTTCAAGAAGAAGGTACACCTGAACAAATATTTGATAATCCTCAAAACGAAAGAACGAAACAATTTTTATCTAAAGTATTATAATACTAAAAATAGAAGAGGTGTTTTCGTGTTAGATATAGGTATAGTCGGTGGAAGTGGATACGGTGCAATCGAATTGATGAGATTATTAAATCAGCATAAAGAAGTGAACATCAAATATGTATTCTCACACTCGAAATCTGGTCAAGATATTAAGGAAACATATCCACATTTACAAAATAATATTATTGAACAATTCACAAGTTTAGATGTAGAAACAGTGCAATGTGATTTAATATTTTTTGCGACCCCCTCAAATGTGAGCAAGAATTTTATTCCTAAATTAATAGAACGTGGTATTAAAGTAATCGATTTATCTGGAGACTTTAGGTTAAAAGACCCCACAATTTATGAAAAATATTACGGAGAAAAGCCAGCTCCTCAGAGTGTATTGGATGAAGCGATGTATAGCTTGCCTGAGTGGTCAAATGTGGATGGATCATCGACACAAATTATTGCAAACCCGGGTTGTTTCCCAACGGCAATACTCTTATCTTTACACCCTCTTTTAGAAAGTGACTTAATTAATAAAGACACGATTATAATAGACGCTAAAACTGGTGTTTCAGGTGCTGGTAGAACATTAAGTCAAAATGTTCATTTTGGCGAAGCAAATGAAAACTTTTCAGCTTATAAATTAGGATCCCATAAGCATACACCAGAAATTGAACAGTATTTATCACAAGTCTCGAAATCAGACATAAAAGTGACATTCACACCTCATCTCGTTCCTATGACAAGAGGTATATTGGCAACTATTTATGTAGATTTAAAAGATCAAACAAGTGAAGAAGCATTACATCAAATATATAAACAGAAATATGATGACAAACCATTTGTTCGTGTAAGAGACCTTGGCGAATTCCCTACAACAAAAGAAGTTCTAGGCAGTAATTACTGCGATATAGGTATTTATGTTGATGAAGACAGACAAAAAGCTATTATCGTTGCAGTTATAGATAATCTCGTTAAAGGTGCAAGTGGTCAAGCAATTCAGAACATGAATAGATTATTTGGATTTAATGAAGATGAAGGATTAAATTTATTACCAATATACCCATAGAATAGGAGGAATTTGATGTTAGATAAGACTGAAGAATTAATTGACTCTGAAATGATCATTATAGAAGAAGGTGATGTCGCATCACCTAAAGGATACATTGCTGGCGGCATGCATGTTGGTTTACGTAGAGAAAAGAAAGACTTTGGTTGGTTATATTCATCAGTTCCAGCTAATTGTGCAGCGGTATATACACAAAATGCTTTTAAAGCAGCCCCATTAAAAGTCACTGAAGAAAGTATTAATGTTGAACACAAACTTTCGGCAATTGTTATTAATTCTGCCATCGCAAATGCTTGTACAGGTCAAAGAGGTTTGGATGATGCAAAGCAAACTCAGAAATGGATTTCATCTAAACTACAACTACCTGAACATCAAATCGCAATTGCATCTACAGGCTTGATTGGTGAATTTTTACCTATGCAAAAAATTGAAGATGGTGTGAATAATATTGATATTCTCAATAATGCACATTCTTCTGATTTTAATGAAGCTATTTTAACAACTGATAAAGAGACTAAACATATAGCAGTACAAATTAAAATTGATGAGGAAGTTATTACGATTGGCGGTTCATGTAAAGGGTCAGGCATGATTCATCCAAATATGGCTACAATGCTTGGCTTTATGACTACAGATGCAAATGTTGACTCTGATGATTTGAATGACTTATTAAAAGAATCTGTTGATGAAACGTTTAATATGATTACAGTTGATGGTGATACAAGTACAAATGATATGGTTATACTTTTAGCTAACGGTGAAAGTGGCCAACATACATTAACTAAATCACATCCAGAATGGGAGAAGTTCGCTCAAGCTGTCCAATATGTGAGTCAATATTTAGCTCAGAGTATTGCAAGAGATGGTGAAGGTGCGACGAAGCTAATCAAAGTTAATGTCAAAGGTGCTAAGACTAAAGCTCAAAATAGTGCAATTGCTAAAACAATTGTTGGTTCAAGCTTAGTGAAAACAGCAATACACGGTGCTGATCCAAACTTTGGAAGAATCGTAACTTCAATCGGTTATGCTGATCATACTGTAGATACTAACGAAGTAGACGTTTGGCTTTGTGGACATTTATTAGTCAGTAAAGGTATGAATGTAACATTTGATGAGTTAGATTTAAAAGCTAAAATGGAGCAAGACACAATTGAAATAGAAGCAAAAATTGGAAATTCTCATCATTCATCTACCGCTTTCGGATGCGATTTGAGTTATGATTACGTAAAAATTAATGCATTATATAGAACTTAATAGGAGGTCATTAAGTGAAGTATGCAGTCATTAAAATTGGTGGAAGTGTATTAAGCAACTTAAGTCAAACGATAATAGAAGATATACTTACTTTAAAAAGTCAAAATTATATGCCAATCATTGTCCACGGCGGCGGCCCGTTTATTAATAAACAACTAACTAAAATTGGTATTGAAAGTAAATTTGTAGATGGATTACGTGTTACTGATGAAGAAGTGTTACTACAAACTTCAAGTACATTGATAGGTGAAGTCAATCCACAAGTTGTGTATCAAATTAATCAACACGACTCATTAGCATTAGGAATAAATGGCATTGATATGAATTTATTTGACATTAAACCTTTAGATTCTAAATATGGATTTGTAGCAGAATGTACATCCGTTAATAAAGAAACACTGGCTAATATATGTTCGAACAGTATTCCAGTTATCGCACCAATCGGTATCGATAGAAATACTGGTCAAAGATATAATATTAATGCAGATAGCCTTGCATATAAAATAGCGAGTGAAATGGAAGGCGACTTATTCTTAATAAGTGATATTCCAGGTGTACTGATTAAAGATGAAGTACAAAGTCATTTAAGTATAAATGATATTCATAATTATATAGAAACAACTGAAATATATGGAGGTATGATCCCTAAAGTTACTGGCGCAATTTCTGCAATAAAAGAAGGCTGTAAAAGCGTCAAGATTATTTCAGGATCATCAGACCATGCATTATTAAAAAGTTCTCATTCAAATAAAATAGGTACAACAATTACATTATAAATTAAAAAATCCGACAGCGTTTTTGAGCACTGTCGGATTTTTTGTTCGCTTATTAGCAGATTTGGATGGAAGTGCAAATACTGGTGTCGTTATTAGCAGATTGGGTTAGAAGTGCAAATAACGAGTGTCTTGTTTACATTTCTCAGGACTTTTGTAATTATGGCTATCCATGGTAACACTTCGGCCGAGTTTTGTAACTATGGCCGTCCATAGTAACACTTCAGCTGACTTTTGTAATTATAGCTATCCATGGTAACACTTCGGCCGAGTTTTGTAATTATGGCCGTCCATAGTAACACTTCAGCTGACTTTTGTAATTATAGCGACCCATAGTAACACATCGGCCGAGTTTTGTAATTATGGCCGTCCATAGTAACAGTTCGGCCGAGTTTTGTAACTAAGGCATACCATAGTAACACTTCAGCTGACTTTTGTAATTATAGCTATCCATGGTAACACTTCGGCCGAGTTTAGTAACTAAGGCATACCATAGTAACACATCGGCCGAGTTTTGTAACTAAGGCATACCATAGTAACAGTTCGGCCAAGTTTTGTAACTAACACCCTCGTTATGAACAAGTTTGGGCGAAAGTGTTCACAAGAACCCCGTTATGAACAAGTTTAGCCAAAAGTGTTCATAACAGCCCCCACCTCAAACAAGCTAAATACTGTCTTGCCAAACCATTTACCATATAGTTTATGAAAGTAATTTTTATATACTTATTTAATTGAATTAATACGAATACCGTAAATTTATTTATTAAATGTGTTAAAATGTATTAGCATGTTTGATAGTGAGGTGAATAAATTTGAATTTAGATCAATTGAAGCAAGAAGTGATAGATTATGCACATTCTATTGGTATTGATAGTATTGGATTTACAACTGCTGATCCTTTTGATGAATTAAAGAAAAAGTTAGAAGATTATCATTCTAAAGGATATGCTTCTGGGTTTGAAGAAAGTGATATTGAATTAAGAACAGTCCCTAAATTATCATTACCATCTGCTCGCTCAATTATAGCAATTGCTGTAGGGTATCCGAATAAATTAAAGGGTGCTCCTAAAAGTGTTAGAGGAGATAGAAGAGGTATGTTTGCGCGTGCTTCATGGGGCCAAGATTATCATACTATTATGAGAAATCGCCTTGATAAACTCAGTTTATTCCTAAAAGAAAAAGTGCCTGATGTAGAAATTAAATCAATGGTCGATACAGGTGTCTTGTCTGACCGTTCAGTAGCTGAAAGAGCTGGGTTAGGATTTGCAGGTAAAAATGGATTTATTATTAATGAAGAACTAGGTACTTGGAGTTATCTTGGTGAAATGTTAGTCAGTATACCATTTAAACCTGATGATCCAGTTATAGATAGTTGTGGTGATTGTAACATTTGTGTTGATAGATGTCCGACAGGTGCCTTAGTAGGTAATGGTCAATTAAATAGTCAAAAATGTATCAGCTTTTTAACACAAACAAAAGGTTATTTAAAAGATGAATACCGCTATAAAATAGGAAATCGTCTTTATGGATGTGACACATGCCAACAAGTATGTCCACGAAATAGAGGGATTAATACTGAACATGACGACATTATATTAGAACCTGAGGTACTAAAACCTAGACTTGTACCACTACTCAAAATGTCTAATAAAGAATTTAAAAATACTTATGGACATTTAGCTGGTGCATGGAGAGGTAAAAAGCCGATTCAACGAAATGCGATTGTCGCACTTGCTCACTTTAATGAAGAAAGTGCAATACCTGATTTAAAAGATGTTGCGTTAACAGATCCGCGACCAATGATAAGAGGTACTGCGTTTTGGGCTATCGGTCAAATACAAGGTGAAGAGGCAAGACCATTCATTATGTCACACTATGAACGTGAAATAGAAGAAGTCCAAGAAGAAATGATAAAAGGATTAGAGATTAGGAGAAAATAAATTATGACAAATCATGTAGTTTTATATCAACCAGAAATTCCAGCGAATACTGGGAATATTGCACGTAGTTGTGCAGCAACAGATACAACTTTACATTTAATTAGACCATTAGGTTTTAGTACTGATGATAAAATGTTAAGAAGAGCTGGTCTAGATTACTGGAAATTTGTAAATATTGTTTATTATGATAGTATTGAAGAATTTTTCGAAAAGACTGAAGGTGGCAACTATTACTTACTAACTAAGTTTGGTACTCAACCACATACTCAGTTTGATTACAGTAATGTTGAAGAAAATCATTACTTTATATTTGGTAGAGAAACAACAGGACTTCCTGATTGGGTTAAAGAAAAATATAAAGATACAGCATTAAGAATTCCAATGAATGATAATGTAAGATCTTTAAATTTATCTAATACTGCTGCAATATTAATTTATGAAGCGTTAAGACAACAAAACTATCCTAATTTATCATAGAAATAAAAAAACTGAGGCCATATGGTCTCAGTTATTAATTATTATTTGATTTTAAAGATTCAAGTTCTTTGTTTAAATCTTCTTCCTTAAGACCGTAGTCTTTAGAATCGCGACCAGCAGTTAACATCGCAGTAATAAATGCTACACCAACCATACAGATTAATAGCGTATTCATTTAATTAGCCCCCTCGTAATGTTATGTTATCTTTATTATATACGAATTAAGGCAATAATTAAATACATTTTTAAGGAGACATTGATATGGATAATTATATTTTGAAAAATGCACAAATTTATACTGAAACATATAAAATTGATCATGGCTATATCGAAGTGCGTAATGGGTGTATTCACGATATTCAAGAAGGGGAATATACAGGTACATTACAAACGATTGATGCGAATGGTCAACACGTACTTCCAGGATTTATTGATATACATATTCATGGCGGTTATGGCCAAGATGCAATGGATGCAACACCAGAAACATTGAATTTATTGTCTGAGAAATTATTATCTGAAGGTACGACTAGCTTTTTAGCCACTACGATGACGCAATCAACTGTAGCCATCAATGCTGCATTAGAAAATGTTGCAAACTATAAACAGATAGATGATAAACGTGCTGAAATACTCGGTGTACATTTAGAAGGTCCATTTATTTCTGAACATAAAGTTGGTGCTCAAAATCCTGCATTTGTTGCAAGACCTACAGTGCAAAAATTCAAAGATTTTCAAGAAAAAGCAAATGGCGCGATTAAAGTAGTGACAATTGCGCCAGAAGTTGAAGGTGCAGAAGAAGTTATTAAAGCACTTCATCAAGATGTTATTTTTTCAGCAGGACATACCGTATCTGATTACGATGGCATTGAAAAAGCAGTTCAAAATGGTCTTAAGCATATTACACACTTATATAATGCCCAAACGACATTTACACATAGAGAACCAGGCGTATTTGGTGCCGCTCTGACAGATGAAAGATTAACAACAGAAGTCATTGTTGATGGTATTCATTCTCATCCTGCTGCAGTAAAATTAGCGTATCTTACTAAAGGAAATGAGAATTTCTGCATTATTACAGATGCAATGCGTGCAAAAGGTATGAAAGATGGTAAATACGATCTTGGAGGTCAAGATGTATTTGTTAAAAATAACGAAGCAAGATTAGAAACAGGTTCACTTGCAGGAAGTATATTACTTATGAACAAAGGCTTAAAAAATTTAATGGACTTTGCAAATATACCACTTGAAGAAGCATGGCGTACAGCAAGTTTAAATCAAGCTATTCGATTGAAAGTTGATGATAGAATTGGCTCAATCAAAGTTGGAAAACAAGCAGATCTTGTTATAGCTGATTCAGAATTAAATGTTTTAACTACTATTAAAAAAGGGTATATTATAAATAATGACTAAAGGTTATGATTTTTGTAAATAGACAAGTTGAAATGAGGAGTGGACAAAATGGCTTTAAACTTTAAAGTATTTGAAACAAAAGATATTGCTGCACGATATGCTGCAGATGTAGTTCGCAAACAATTTAATTCAGACAGCACTTCAGTTGTCGGTGTACATTTAGAAGCTGAGCAAACATCATTTTTCGATGAACTATTAGATGATGTTAAGAAAAATCCTGTGAACTTCAGTCAAATTCATATTTTAGATTTTGACGGTAAAGAAGATTATTACACAGAATTAGGTGTCCCAGCTAAACAAGTATTAAAAACTGATGTCGGTAGTGATGTTGAAGCATTTATTAAAGAAAAAGTGAATACTGACAAAAAGAAAAACAAATTGATGTTAGATGTTGTCACTTTAACTGAAGATAGTAGAACTGGATTAGACTATAATCAAGCAATTCACCCAGCAAGAGAAGTTATCGTACTTGTCACTGGTAAAGAAAAAGCTAAAGCAGTAAGTCAGTTATATCAAGAACCTGCAAATGGTTCTGTTGAATCCGCTAAATTAAAACAACATAGAATGGTAACAGTTGTATTAGATAATGAAGCGGCACAAGGCTTACCTGAAGACGTTAGATCTTACTTCTCAATTCAATTTTCATAAGAAGGTGAGAAATTTGAATAAAAATCTAGAAGAAGAAAATGAAATGGTTCAAGACCTAGAAGATGTTAAAGAACTAGGTAAAGAAATGGAACAAATATCAGAACAAAATGATGAAGCTTTTGAAGAAAAGAAATCTGAACAAGAGTCTTAAAAAACGAGTCTGGGACATAATGTAATGTCTCAGTCTCTTTTTTTCGTTAATTTAAATTATCTGACAACTGAGAGTTTAAATCGCTTTCTTTATACGATATAATAGAGATGAATAAAGAATGATGAATTCAAGAAATAAAGGGGAGTATTGAAATGAGTTACAGAATTGAACATGATACATTTGGTGAAATTAAAGTTCCAAGTGAGAAATATTGGAAAGCACAAACACAAAGAAGTAAACAGAATTTCCCAGTAGGTAAAGAACAAATGCCAATTGAAGTGATTTATGGATTTGCACATTTAAAAAGAGCAGCAGCGATTTCAAATCATGAACTTGGTAAATTATCTGATGATAAGAAAGATGCCATTGTATATGCTACTGATGAAATTTTAAAAGGAAACTTAGATGAACATTTTCCTCTAGTAGTTTGGCAAACAGGTAGTGGTACACAAAGTAATATGAACGTGAACGAAGTTGTGAGCTACGTTGCCAATGAATACTTGAAAGAAAAAGGTTCAGAAGAGTCCGTTCATCCAAATGATCATGTTAATATGTCTCAAAGTTCAAATGATACATATCCAACTGCAATGCATGTTGCTTTATACCATGAAATTGAATCTAAATTATTACCAGCAATTGGTACGTTAAGAGATACATTTAAGAAAAAAGAAGAAAATTTCAAAGATATTATTAAAATTGGTAGAACACATTTACAAGATGCAACACCTTTAACTTTAGGTCAAGAAGTTAGTGGTTGGAGATATATGTTAGATAAATGTGAATCATTATTAAATGAATCTAAAGGTCAATTATTAAACTTAGCAATTGGTGGTACAGCAGTTGGTACTGGTATCAATGCACATCCAGAATTCGGCGATAAAGTGGCTAAACAGATTAGCGAACAATTAGGTTATCCATTTGTATCATCTGAAAATAAATTCCATGCATTAACTGCTCATGATGAAGTTGTTTATGTTCATGGCGCACTTAAAGCATTAGCAAGTGACTTAATGAAAATTGCAAATGACGTAAGATGGTTAGCTTCTGGCCCAAGAGCTGGATTAGCTGAAATTTCAATTCCAGAGAATGAACCAGGTTCATCAATCATGCCAGGTAAAGTAAACCCAACTCAATGTGAAATGTTAACAATGGTTGCTGTTCAAGTATTAGGAAATGATGCAGCAGTAGGTATAGCAGCATCACAAGGTAACTTTGAATTAAATGTATTTAAACCAGTTATTTTATACAATACATTACAATCTATTTATTTATTAACTGATGGTATTGAAACATTTAATAACAATTGTGCAGTTGGAATTGAACCGATTGAAGAAAATATCGATAAATATTTAAATCAATCATTGATGCTTGTTACTGCTTTAAATCCACATATTGGATATGAAAATGCAGCAGCAATTGCGAAAAATGCTCACAAAAATGGATTAACATTAAAAGAATCTGCAATTGAATCAGGGCTTCTAACAGAAGAACAATTCGATGAGTGGATTAAACCAGAAGATATGATAAGCTCTAAAAAATAATAGCAGCTTTAAGACACAAATATAAAGAACAGAAAAAAGGTGCTATAGGCACCTTTTTCTGTATCAAAATATAACTTTGGAGGCAATTTATGAAGAGATTAGGATTAATAGATATAGGTTCCAATACTATAAGACTTGTTATTTTTGAATACTCTAAAGATACAGGTTTAAATGAACTACAAAACGTTAAAACACCAGCACGTTTGAGTCAATATTTAGAAGAAGATAAAACAATGAACAAAGATGGAATCAATATTTTAGTAGAAACATTAAATAGTTTTAAAAAAGTTGCCGAAAAATTTCAAGTGGAAGAACTTGTCCCTGCAGCTACAGCAGCAGTAAGACAATCTAAAAATATAGATGAAATTATAAAAAGTGTAAAAGACAAAACGAATCTCGATATTGAAATTATTCCAGAACAAGATGAGGCGTTTTACGGATTTTATGCAGCAACACATACTTTAAATATAAATAACGGTATTACAGTTGATATAGGTGGTGGTTCAACAGAAATAACTTATTTTGAAGATAAAAAGTTAAAAGAGGCAATAAGTTTTCCTTTTGGTGTGGTAACTTTAGAGAAAATGTTTTTCTCTGATAAAGATCACAATGATAAAAATGCGATAAAAAAATGTGAGAAGTATGTTAAAGAACAGTTTGAGCCTGAAAAATGGATAAAAGATAAAAACGTTCCTATTATAGGAATTGGTGGATCTGCCCGAAATAATGCGCGTATACATCAGTCATTAAATAATTATCCAATTGCAGGTGTACATGGGTATGACATGACTAAAAAAGGACTTGAAGAAGTGTTTGATGTCTTGAAAAAATCTGATAAAAGTGAATTAAAAGATTTAGATGGTTTAAGTAGAGACCGTACAGATATCATTTTACCTAGTTCTATTGTCTTTAATACATTATATGATATCGCAGATGCAAAACGTTTTACGTTCTCAAGAAAAGGTCTACGTGAAGGTTTAGTGATGACAAGAATTAAAGAAGAATTTCCAAAGGCATTTAATAAAAATAATGTTACAAGTGATGCATTAAAACATATAGCAAATGAATATAATATCAATGCTTCAAATGGTAAACAGCGCATGAAATTAGCTGAAGATTTGTTAAACAAATTAGAAGATATCACTAGCTTCAAAATTTCAAAAGAAGATAGAGAAATATTTAAAGAAGCTGCATATTTATATTATTTAGGTTCATTTATTGATGCAGATTCTAGTTCACAACATACGTATTATATTATAGCCAATTCAAGTATTAATGGTTTATCGCATAAAGAAAGGGTTAAATTAGCACTTCTGGCAAGCTTTAAAAACAAGACATTATTAAAGTTCTATATAAAGGGAACGCCTTGGTTTGATGATGAAGAAATGGAAATTATTCAAAAGCTTGGCGGCATCATTAAGTTTGCGCATGCTTTAAATGTTTCTAATACGGATTGCATTGAATCAATGGCATTAACTGAAAAGAAAAATGAATTTGAATTAAAAGCCAAATATGTTACAGACCCAATCGCTGAAGAATATCAGTCAGATAGACAGAAAAAACATTTAGAAAAGTTACTACCGAAAAAACTTAATATTATATTTACACAAGATTAATAAACTTACGTTTAAATGAAGTAGTGTGATTTTATAATCTTGATTGGAAATTTGTAAAGGGTGAGATAATTATGGAAGCACAAGCGGAACAATTTTATTTAGACAATCCAGAATATTACAACAACCGAGAATTAAGTTGGCTAGACTTTAATTATCGTGTTCTTGAAGAAGCAATTGATCCTAACAATCCTTTATTAGAACAGTTGAAATTTTTAGCAATTCATAGTTCTAATTTAGAT
The DNA here is from genome assembly GCF_002901825.1 of Mammaliicoccus sciuri. Taxonomy (GTDB): domain Bacteria; phylum Bacillota; class Bacilli; order Staphylococcales; family Staphylococcaceae; genus Mammaliicoccus; species Mammaliicoccus sciuri. Next base: position 27,550 of record NZ_PPQD01000034.1, read on the forward strand.
GAATTTTTTATGGTTAGAGTAGCGGGGTTGAAAGACCAAGTTAAGATGAATTTTAATGAACCAGAGAATAAAGCGCAATTGACACCTAAAGAACAACTTATCGGCATTGAAAAGAAAAATAGAGTGAACGTCGAGCTTCAATATAAGCGATTTAATGAATTAAAAGAATTGTTAAAGAGCTATAAAATATTTATTACACAACCAGAAAGATTGCCAGAACCTTTGATTGAGCAGCTTCAACATCAATTTAACACTGAAATATTACCAACACTTTCACCATTAGGAATAGATGCATACAGGCCGTTTCCAAAATTAAATAATAAAATGTTGAATTTATTTGTAGATATTAGGCTAAATGATGGCGAAATTAAATCGGCAATCGTTCCTGTTCCAACATTATTAGATAGAATTATTAAGTTAGAACATGAAGGCGTTAAATATATTGTATTTCTTGAAGATGTCATTTCATTATTTATAGAACAATTATTTAATGGATATGAAGTGATTAATACGTACACATTCAGAGTGACAAGAAATGCAGATTTAACAATTCATGAAGAAGGTGCAGAAGATTTATTAATAGAAATAGAACGATTTTTAAAAGAAAGAAAAAGTGGTGCAGCAGTACGACTTGAAATTGATAGTAGACATATAGATTCAGAAGTGAAGAGTATTTTCTTAATGAATGAACTTGAGTTATCAAACGAAGATATATACAGAGTTAATGGTCCACTAGATTTAACAGTGTTATTCTCTCTTGTAGGACAATTAGAAGATTTATTCCCAGAACTACTATTTAAACCTTATACACCACAAATACCTTCCTCATTAAGTAAAAATAATGTTTTTGAATTAGCATTGGAAAGAGATGTATTTTTCCATCATCCATATGAATCTTTTGAGCCGATTGTTGAATTTATAAAAGAAGCTTCAGAAGATCCAGATACACTTGCTATCAAGCAAACACTTTACCGTGTAAGTAGTGATTCACCAATCATTCAAGCTTTAAAAAATGCAGCTGAAAATGGTAAACAAGTTACAGTTCTTGTTGAATTGAAAGCTCGATTTGATGAAGAAAACAATGTTCAGTGGGCAAGAATGCTGGAGGATGCAGGTTGTAATGTTATTTATGGTATGACATTCCTTAAAACACATAGTAAAATTACGCTAGTTATTAAGAAAGTTAAAGGAAAAGTGACACCTTTTGTGCATCTAGGAACAGGGAATTACAATGATAAGACAGCTAAAATATATACAGATATGGGAATTATTACGACAAACCCTCAAATAGGACAAGATGCGATTAACTTCTTTAATTATTTAAGTGGTTATTCATTAAAGCCTGATTATAATGAGTTAATCGTCGCACCATTTGAAATACGAGATTTCTTTGTTGAACATATCGAACAAGAAATGGAATCTCATAAAGAACATGGTAATGGTCTCATTATAGCTAAAATGAATTCGTTAACAGATAAAAAAGTAATTAAAAAATTATTTGAAGCATCACAGTGTGGCGTCAAAATTAAACTGATAATTCGAGGTATTTGTTGTCTAAAACCAGGTATTAAAGGTGTAAGTGAAAATATCGAAGTCATCAGTATTGTAGGTAGATTTTTAGAACACTCAAGAATCTATTATTTCTACCATAATGGACAAGAAAAAATGTATCTTTCTTCAGCTGATATGATGACAAGAAATATGATTAAACGTGTTGAAATATTATTCCCAGTATTAGATCCTAATTTAGTTAAACGTTTAAAAGGTATTGTTGATTTACAACTCAATGATGGACTAAAAGGCCGTATTCAAAATAATGAAGGTTTATACCAATACAATGATGCAGGGAATAAACATATGAACTCACAAGAAATGTTAATGGATGAGGCTATGTTAGCAGGGAAAGAAATGAGAAAGTCTCACTTAAATATAGGGAGACCTGTAACGGGTAAAAGAAGTAACTTTATTAATAAATTTAAACAAAGATTAAAGAGATAAATAGAAAAAGCCAACAAAGTTAAAGCTTTGTTGGCTTTTCGCGTTATTTAATCGTCTAATGTAACTGAAATCAATTCATCTTTAAATGGATGTTCGAATTCTATTTTGTAGCTGTGTAATTTTAATTTTCTAAGTTTACTGTTGTTGTAAAGTGGATCACCGACAACTGGATGTCCTATTTCTGCAAGATGGACACGGATTTGGTGTGTTCTACCAGTATCTAATTTTAATTCTACTTCTGCTGTATGTTCATCAATCATATGACTTTCAAGTATATGTGTGATCGCACGTTGACCTGTTGGTGATACACGTCTTTTGTTTGGATGGAACTTGTCTTTACCAATTGGCATATCAATTGTTTGTGGTTTAAGTGGTAATAGACTATCAACTTGCGCTTTATATGTTCTTGTAATTTCTCTATCTTCTAACATACGATCTAATATTTTTTTAGCGATAGGGTGTTTTGCGACTAATAATAAACCAACAGTTTCTTGGTCAAGTCTATGGACAGGCTCAGCATAATCTGAATCTAACGTATAGATCACGTGATTCATAAGTGTGTTTGCTTCTTTTAAATCATTTGGATGTGTTTTAACACCTTTAGGTTTAACAACAATAGCTAAGTATTCATCTTCGTATTTAATTTCAGCTAATCGGTAACTAGAAACATATTGGCTTGATTCGTCAAATAATGGGATATTGAGTTTATCTCCAGCATTTACAGTATTTCTTAATGTACACACTTCGTCATTTATCGTAAGTTCTTTTGACATTCTTAAAAGGTGAAGTTCTTTCTTTGGTAGATGTAAAGATTTAAACATCTCTTCGATTGTTTGACCTTCAAATTTTGATGGTATTGTAATTAGCATAGCGCCCTCCAGGAATATTTCTCTCAAAATCGGGAAAAATTATATTATAACAAAAAATAAGTTATAATTATTATAACAAGAAAAAGAGATGAGGAGTATGTTTCATGTCAAAATCAATCGATAATAATGAATTTAACGTAAGTATTAATACTAGACAGATGACTTTTGATGATATTGATGAAGTTATTGAATTACAGTCTAAATGTTTTCCAGGGATGGAACCGTGGGAGAGAGGACACCTTGAAAGTCATTTAAGAATGTTTCCGAGAGGACAAATTGTTGTAGAATTTGAAGGTGAAATAATAGGTTCATGTTCTTCACTTATCATCAATTTTGATGAATATGATGACAGACATACTTGGGATAGTATTACGAATAATGGTTATATTACAAACCATAATGATCACGGTCATAATTTATATGGTATTGAAGTCATGGTTCATCCTGATTATAGAGGGATGAAAGTAGGCGCAAGATTGTATGAAGCGCGTAGAGAAATTGCCTATGAATTAAACTTAAAGAGTATCATTATAGGCGGTAGAATTCCTAACTATCATCAATATAGTGATGAATTAACGCCACGTGAATATGTACAAGGTGTCATTAAACATCGTATTAAAGATCCAGTATTAACATTTCAATTGATGAATGATTTTACGTTAATGCGTATTAATCCCAATTATTTAAATGATGATGTAAAAAGTATGAAATTTGCTACTTTGATGGAATGGAATAATCCTGATTACATAGCAAGAAGTAATGTTCATTTTAAAACGAGTGAACCTGTGAGAATATGCACAGTTAATTATATGATGCGTAAAATTAATTCATTTGAAGAGTTTGCAAACCAAATTGAATACTTTATTGATGTTGCATACGATGCGGATAGTGATTTTATCGTCTTTCCAGAATTGTTAACGACACAATTAATGAGCTTTGATGAACAAAGTAATCCGGCAGAATCTATTAGAAAATTAACTACTTATACATCTCAATATATTGAGATGTTCAATCAGTTTGCGATGAAATATAATATCAACATTATTGGTGGTTCTCATTTCGTTGAAGAAGGGGAAGATATTTATAATATTTCATATTTATTTAGACGAGATGGATCTATCGAAAAACAATATAAAATCCATGTAACACCAAATGAAAGAAAATGGTGGGGTGTATCACCTGGTAATGGCGTTGAAGTATTCGATACTGATTGTGGTAAAATAGCGATTCAAATTTGTTACGATAGTGAATTCCCTGAAATGGCTAGAATCGCAATGGAAAAAGGTGCAAAAATTATATTTACACCATTCTCAACAGAAGATAGACAAAGTTATTTACGTGTAAAATATTGTTGTATGGCACGCGCTATAGAAAACCAAGTTTATACAGTGACTTCAGGTACATGCGGTAACTTGCCACAAACTGAGAATATGGATATCCAATATAGTGCTTCAGCGATATATTCTCCTTCAGACTATGGTTTTGCTCGTGATGGTATCGTGAGTGAAACAGGTGAGAATTTAGAAATGGTTGCTATCGGTGAAATTGATTTAGAAGTATTAAGAAGAGGTAGAGAAAACGGAACTGTTAGACATCTTAGAGATAGACGACATGACGTATATAATATTACGTATAATCAATAATAATAAAGGTGATTGATATGGAAAAACCAACGCGTACAAGCCTTTTAAAAGAAATTGCAGAATTTTTAAATGAAGAGACTGAAATGTATAGTATGATGCATGGCGCACTTAAAAAATTAGTGAGTGGTAGTAACTTTCATACAGGTTGGATATTTTTTATTGATGAAGAAGGTAAACATGAACTTGTTGCTGAAGAAGCGTTACCGCCCGCTTTAACACATAATAGCTGCCAATACATGACAGAAGGTACGTGTTGGTGTGTAACAGCATATCAAAATAAAAAACTAACGAAAGCTTCAAATATTATTACATGTTCGAGAATTGTAAAAGCAACTAAAGAACATCATGATAAGACGGATGGGATTACACATCATGCAACTGTGCCACTGCGTTCTGGTAATGAACAATTTGGACTGCTTAATATTGCGACACCAAATACGAAACGATATTCAGAAGAAGATTTAGAATTGTTAGAGTCTGTAGCATTTCAAATCGGCTCTGCTATTAAACGGATATTATTAACCGATCAAGAAAAAGAAGCAGCTCGTATAAATGAAAGAAATAGGTTAGCGAGAGATTTACATGATTCTGTTAATCAAATGCTATTTTCTTTAAAAATCACTGCTCATGCTGCGAAAAGTCTTGATGATCATGAAGCGGCTAAGAAAGCTTTTCAAACAATTGAAGAGACGAGTCAAAGTGCTGTCAATGAAATGAGAGCACTAATATGGCAACTTAAACCGATAGGATTAGAACAAGGTTTAATATCAGCTATTAAACAATATAGTCAGTTAATTCATATTGAACCTGAATTTGAAGTTGAAGGACTTATTGATTTGCCGAATACAATTGAAGAGAATGTTTATCGCATTATTCAAGAATCATTAAATAATATTCATAAACACTCAGGTGTAAATAGTGCGAAAATATATCTAGAACAAAATAAAAAAACGTTTAAATTTAAAGTTGTAGATAACGGTAAAGGATTTGAAAGTCAAGATTTAGACAACAAGCTATCTCACGGTTTGAGAAATATTAAGCAACGTGTTCAAGGAATGAAGGGACATGTAGATATTAAATCAAAATTGAATGAAGGAACAGAAATTGTGATTTCTATTCCACTTTAAATGTTAGGAGTATCACACATGAGTTATAATATAATCTTAGTAGATGACCATCATATTGTGCGACAAGGATTAAGTTTCTTACTAGATACTGTTCCAGATTTCAATATACAAGCTGATTTCTCAAGTGGCGTGTTATTGCTAGAGTACTTAGAACAACATGAATCACCAGATATTGTTCTGTTAGATTTAGTTATGCCCGATATGAATGGCATTGAAATCACAAGTATCATGAAAAAGAAATACCCAAACATTAAGATATTAGTCTTAACAAGCTTTTATGATGAAGAACATGTCATATCAGCTATTGATAAAGGTGCAGATGGTTATGAAATTAAAGATGTAGAACCTGATTCACTTATACAAACAATTAGATCTGTATTAAATGGTGAGAAGAAAATTCATCCAAAAGTACAGTCTGTTATTTCTGAAAGTGAACAGAAACCACATAGAGAAAATAAATTATCAAAAAGAGAACTTGAAGTATTAGCAGAATTGGTGAAAGGTAAAACCAATAAAGAAATTGCAGAAACACTATTTGTATCTGAAAAGACAATCAAAACACATGTCAGTCATATACTAAATAAATTAAAAGTATCAGACAGAACACAAGCAGCAGTCTATGCAATGGAACACCAATTATTAATTTAAATACAGATATAATATTTTTACGAGTAAGTATTGTCATATTCAATACTTACTCGTTTTTATGTAAAATTACAAAAATAAATTTACAAAATGAAAGCCCTTAAAGTATAATATGTTACATGGGAGAAATGATTTTACATACTTTATAGGGGGTAGTTTAATATGAAAGTCAGGAAAAACTTAACTTTAAAAATTGTTATCGCTTTAGTATTAGGTATAACAGTTGGATCGATTTTTAATATGTTTGCCGGAACGGGTTTCGTTCAAGGTACAAATCAATATGTATTTAATGTAATTGGTCAAATATTCCTAAACCTCATTTTCATGCTTGTAGTACCAGTCGTATTTGTTTCAATTGTATTAGGGGTTATTGGCGTAGGTGATCCAAAATTACTAGGTGGTATAGGATTGAAAACCGTTACATTCTTCTTATGTACTACGGCAATTGCGATTATTATCGCAATGTTATTAGCTTTAGTATTTAAACCAGGTGTTGGTCAATCAGATTTATTAAATAGTGATGATGTTAAAAAATATGGTGCTGAACAAAAAGCTAAATCATCAGATCAAGCTGCACCAGAAAATCAGACATTTGATCAAACATTGATTAATTTGTTCCCTCAAAATCCAATGAAATCTATGGTGGAACAAGATATGTTACCAATTATTACATTTGCAATCTTTATTGGTGTAGGAATGATTGCACTTGGTAGTAAGGTTGAAGCGGTGAAAAAAGTCTTCGAGCAGACCAATGATATACTCATGTATATCGTTACTATGATTATGAATTACTTCGCACCAATTGGTACATTTGGACTAGTTGCAACAGCTTTTACAAACGCAGGATTTGGCGCAATTAAACAACTTGGAATGTACTTCTTTGTTGTATTATTAGCGTTAGCAGTGCACTTCTTTGTGATCTATGGTGGAGCAGTTAAATTATTAGCAGGTAAGAATCCTTTCTGGTTCTTCAAAAAATTCTTCCCAGCTATGACAGTTGGCTTTAGTTCATCAAGTTCAAACGCAACATTACCGATTTCACTAGAATGTACTAAAGAAATGGGTGTGAGAAAAGAAATTAGTTCATTCGTACAGCCTTTAGGTGCTACGATAAATATGGATGGAACAGCTATTATGCAAGGTGTCGCAACGATATTTATAGCTCAAGTATCAGGTGTCGATTTATCAATTATGCAAATGGTAACTGTTGTTGTTGTTGCCGTTATTGCTTCAATTGGTACTGCAGGTGTTCCTGGTGTTGGCCTTGTAATGTTAGCAATGGTACTGACTTCAGTCGGATTAGACCCCGCAGCAATAGGTATTATTTTAGGTATAGATAGATTGTTAGATATGACAAGAACTTCTGTAAATATTACTGGAGATGCTGCATGTGCACTAATTTTATCTGAAAGAGAAAAGTCAAAATTTGTAAAAGAATAAATAATTTAGTGTATTAAAGGGGTAAATTGATATTAAATTCAATTTACCTCTTTTAATTTGGTTAAAAATGTATTATGATGTTACTTGTGCTTGAAAAAATCGTGTATTTTTGCAACATATTAAATCAATTAATATAAATATTAAAAAGAAAGGTAGATATAGATGGATAAACAAACATTTACAACAATAATCCAAACAAAATTCAAAATGGTTCGTATTGAGGCTGGATACACTCAAGATACTATGGCGAATACAGTAGGATTATCTAAGAAAACTTTAGTGCAAATTGAAAAAGAGAGAGTATTACCTAACTGGACGACATGTGTATCAATTTGTGCATTATTCAGAGATTCAGATGTTTTAAATACTACTTTTGGTTGTGACCCATTAGAAGTTATTCAAATCATATCTCGTCATCATTGTGCATATCCAAACCATGACAATACTAGCGATATTTACTGGGTAACACTTGATGCTAAATCTGGCTATATTTTACAATCTAATAAAAAATCAGATCTTTATAGAGTCTTAAACGAAGAACGTCAACCAATCTTCGGTACTGCGAAAAAACGTGAAGCAGAAACTTATTTCTTACGTAAAACGCAATCATTATTTGTTTAAAATTTGTATAATATTTGTTAAAAGCTACTTCTTGGATTATTCTAAAGAAGTAGCTTTTTTAGAAGGAGAATTTCCATGTCAACAATTATAACCGTATTTAGCATGATGGTAATTGGTGCGTTAATAGGTGGATTTACAAACTTTATTGCAATTAAAATGTTATTTCATCCATACCATGAAATTAGATGGTTTGGATATAAATTACCGTTCACACCAGGCTTAATACCAAAAAGAAGAAATGAATTATCAGAAAAAGTAGGTGAGATGGTTACTAAACATCTCTTAACACCTGAAGTATTTAAAGAAAAACTTGTGAATCCAAGTACGAAGAAAGTGCTTGAAGATACGATTAAAGTCCAATTTAATACTTTGAAAGAGAAAAAATATACCATTCAAAACTTTGTGGATCGAATTGATTATCCACTTGAAGAGAAATTAAATGAAACGATTAAATCTACTATTAAAGAAAAGATTGATCAATATTATACATCTCATAAAAATGAAGACATTAAATCACTTATTCCAGAAGAAATACTTGAGCAATTAAATATTCAACTTAATCGTGTAACACCAGAAATTTTAACAAAGATTGATGAATATTTAGTTTCTGAAAAAGGAGAACAAGATATTCATTCGATGGTTGAAGAATTTTTTGAACAAAAAGGTAGAATGGTCGGCATGATTCAAATGTTTATGACAACTGAAGATATCGTATATAGAGTTAAAAAAGAACTAAGAAATGTCATTAAACAAGAAAAAATCAAAAATATGATTGATCTACAAGTGCATAATCAATACGACAAATGGATGGCTAAACCTTTACAAGAAGTATTAACAGATGAAAGAAAAGAAAAAGCCAAAACATTATTCGCAACTGAGATTACAGAATCTATTAATGTTAATAAATATTTAAATACACCTTTAGATGAACTCGTTCCAAATTTATTTGTATATATGGAAGGAAGAGGAACAGAAAGATTTATTGACTATATGATTGGTAAAGTCGGTGATAATATTAGCTTAATTTTGGAAAGAATGAAATTAGCTGAATTGATTAAAGATCAAATTGACCGATTTGAATTATCTTATTTAGAAAAATTAGTCATAGAAATCTCTAATAAAGAATTAAAATTAATTACATTATTAGGCTTTGTATTAGGTGGAATTATTGGATTATTACAAGGAATAATCGCTATTTTTGTATAAGACCTAGAATTATGATACAGTATTATTGGAATTGATTTTCTAATACATTTATTTATTATAGGAGCGAATTAATTATGGCAGAAGTAAACATTTACGACAAAGCGAATGAACTAGAACAAACTTTACGTGCAAGTGAAGAATATAACAAAATTAAAGAACAATATGAAAAAGTTAATGCAAACCCAGAAACAAAAAAATTATTCGATGAATTCCGTGAAATTCAATTAGAATTACAAACTAAACAAATGCAAGGCGAAGAAATTTCAGAAGTAGATATCGCTAGAGCTCAAAAATCTGCTCAAGAAATTGAACAAAACGAAACAATCGCTGAATTAATGCAAGCTGAACAAGCAATGAGTCAATTAATTCAAGATTTAAACCGTGTTATCATGAAACCATTAGAAGATATCTATGGTAGCCTTGAAGAAAACCAAGAAGGTTAATTAATTAACTTTTATGAGTCGACAAAGTCATTAGACTTTGTCGGCTTTTTTGTGGGAATTTTTATGACAGATTATATAGAGTGGGGAATGTTGATGAGAGTAGGCTGTTATTAGCAGTTTTGGCTGAAGGTGCAAATACTGGTGTTGTTATTAGCAGTTTTGATGAGAACTGCAAATAGTGAGTGCGTTAGTAACACTTCGGCTGAGATTTGTAATTAAGGTGGTCTATAGTAACACTTCGGCTGAGATTTGTAATTAAGGGGGGGTATAGTAACACTTCGGCAGAGTTTTGTAATAAGGTGGGTTATAGTAACACTTCGGCAGAGTTTTGTAATTAAGGTGGTCTATAGTAACACTTCGGCAGAGTTTTGTAATTAACGCCCTCGTTACGAACAAGTTTAGCCAGAAGTGTTCATAACATATCCATTACAATCTTCCATAGTAATAATTCATATGTCACTTTTTTGTTGTTCATTCTTATATGTGCGATGTATCGTATACGCGCGGAATATGGTAAAATTAAAGCATTAAAAATCTTTATAAATCTGATTATTCTATTGGTTGAGCTTGAATATAATAATTAAGAAATGAGCTAATATTGAAAGAGGTTAGGTATATGATTAAATTTATACATTGTGCGGATTTACACCTTGATAGTCCATTTAAGTCTAGACATTATTTAAGCCCTTCTATTTTAAGCGATGTAAAGCAAAGTGCATATAATAGTTTTAGAAAAATTGTTGACGACGCAATTAAAGAGCAAGTTGACTTCATCGTAATTGCAGGGGATTTATTTGATCAAAATAATAGAACTTTGCGTGCAGAAGTGTTTTTAAGAGAGCAATTTCTTAGATTACAAGATGAACAAATTTTTGTTTATATCATACATGGTAACCACGATCCTTTATCTGTGGGTGTCCATACTGTTTGGCCAGAGAATGTTACAGTCTTCTCTGATAAAGTTTCTACTTATCAACTTATTACGAAAAATGGGCAAGTTGTTTATTTACATGGTTTTAGTTATCAAAAAGATCAAAGTTATGAGAATAAAATTGATGAATATCCTGAATCTACAGGTAACAAAGGAATACATATTGGTGTTTTACATGGTACATATTCACAAGCTTCAGGTGTGAAGCAAAGATATACTGAATTCAATATTGAAGATTTAAATAGCAAATTATATCATTACTGGGCATTGGGGCATATTCACGAAAGAGCAATGATTAGTGAATTATCTCAAGTCCATTATCCTGGTAATATACAAGCCCGTCATTTTAAAGAAAAAGGTGAAAAGGGTTATTTACTCGTTGAAGGCGATGAGTCTAAATTACAAGCATCATTCAAACCAACTCAATATATTAGGTTTGAAAAAGCAGTCATTGAAACACAAGCTAAAGGTAAACACGCATTATACGAAGCGATACAAAAATTCAAAGATAGTGTGAGAACAGAAGGTAAGGCTTTTTATCAATTAGACGTTTATGTCAAACATGATGAGATTTTAAAGCAAGATGAAATTAACCAAGTTATACAATTGATTCAAGAGTATGAAGAGAATCAAACAAACTTTATCTTTGTTGAACAGTTGAATGTCTTTTTTGATCAAGATTCAGAAGTAGCATTAGCGAATGAGTTCAATGATGATATTTTACAAGATGAGAACATTCTTGAAGAAGCCCTCAGTGATTTGTATATGAATCCAAAAGCAAATAGATTTTTAGAGCCATTTAGTGATGTTGATAAACAAGCACTTATTGAGCGTGGGGAAGCAATTTTAAAAAGAAGAATGAGAGGTTAAAGCGATGAAAATTAAATCTTTAGAAATTTATGGCTATGGCCAACTCATGTCTAGAACAATAAAATTTGATCAAAGTTTTATGCAAATATATGGAGAGAATGAAGCGGGCAAATCAACGATACAAGCGTTTATTCATTCTATATTATTTGGCTTTCCAACTAAAAAAGAAAATGAACCAAGATTAGAACCAAGACTAGGGAACCAATACGGCGGTAAGTTAGTGTTAGACTTCGATGGTCAAATTGTTGAAGTAGAACGAGTTAAAGGTCGTGTAACAGGTGATGTTAAAGTATATCTTTCTAATGGTAAAGTTAAAGATGAAGAATGGCTGAAACAAAAGTTAAATTTCATTAATAAGCGAACTTATCAAGGTATTTTCTCTTTTAATGTATTAGGTTTACAAGATATTCATAAGAACTTAACTGAAGACCAGCTTCAAATGTATTTACTTCAAGCAGGTGCACTAGGTTCAACTGAGTTCACAGGTATGAGCGATTTAATGCAAGTTGAGAAAGATGCATTATATAAGAAAAATGGTAAAAATCCAGTGCTAAATGTTCAATTAGAGCAGTTGAATGATTTAGAAATTAAGATTAAAAACGAAGAAAAGAAACTATCAGAATATGAAAGACTTCAAGATGAAAGTGATAAAACATCTCGAAGATTAAATCAATTAAAAGAGAATCTTGGCAAACTTACTGACAGGTTAACAAATAAAGAAAAAGAAATTTCACTACATAATGAAGTGGTTGAATGGAAGAAATTAGAAGGAAATTTAAATATAGAACCATATGAATTCCCTGAACAAGGGATAGAGCGTTATGAATCAGCTGTACGTTCAATTGAAAGTATTAAACGCGATTTAACGTTAAGAAATGAAAAGCTTGGACAAGTCGTACATACTTTAGAAAATGTAAAAGTCATGTCCGAACGAGATGAAAAAGCGCTCAATAGTATTAGACAAAGAGAATCAGATATTAAAGAAAAACATCAAGAATTAAAACAATTAAACCAGCAAATCGATAATGCTGAACGTGATAATGAATTACTTAGACAAGATATCGGCTGGAATGAAGAATTTTTAGATGTAGATACGTCTGATGCGATGAAGACACATATAGCTGAAGTCAATCGCATTAGAGAAGAAAACGTTGCAGAACGAGAGCAAATTAAACGTTCGCTCAATCAATTATCTATAGAACAAGAGCGTTATACTAATAATGTTGATAAATTGCATAATAATCTCGTATCTGATGAGAATTATGAACAAAAGAAAGTATATAACCAAAAAGCGCTAGAGCTCGGTGAAAAGAAATCGCTATACAAAAAAATGGAAGAAAGCTTTAATAAGCAAAAAGAAGAAAGTGAAAAGAGAAGTAAACAATATAGACTTGCTTCTGGAATTGGTGGCATATTATTAATCGCAATTGCAATTTATGCGTTTATCGCATCACAAATCGTATTTAGTGCTATATTCGTAGTTGTAGGTGTCGTATTAGTAGGATTAGCCTTTATGATTAAATCTAAAGAATTAAACCATGATCAAGCATTTTCTAAGGAAATTGATGAACTAGAAGAAAAAGTACAACACTTAAAGCAATTTTATGATTTAGACTTTAATCTTGATGAACAAACGAAAATTAGACAAGAATTAGAAAGTTATTATCAGTCTCAAGAGATTTTATCTACTAAGCAAACTGAATTAAATAAAGAACTTGAACAAGTAGAAGAAATTATTGAGAACAAAGAAAGAGCACTTAAAGAAACTAAAGTGAGTTTACATGTTTCTAATCAAATTTCTTCTCAATTATTAAATGATGCATTGTCGACAATTAGAAAAATTAAACAAAATAGATTAGAAATCACACGCATTACTAAAATAAGAGACGAGAAACAAGCGGCTTTAGAAGCATTTTATAGAGAAGCTGATAGCATTGTGAGTCATGCAGGATTACATTATCAAGAGATTTCACTATTTCATGATGTCAAACAAGCTTTAGACGAACATCAAAAAGAATTTAATATTCAATCACGCAATAACGACCAACAAGCATTATTAACAAATGAAATAAATGCATTGAATGCACGTTTAGAAGAAAATAACAATGTGATTCAATCTTTATTTGACTTCATTAGTGTAGATAATGAAGAAGCTTATTATCGTCATCATAAAGCCTTTGTGTCTTATCACGAAGATTTAAAACGATTTAATTATTTAACAGATTTATTGAACAATCAAAATTACGATTACGATAAAAATACACAACTAAGTTATATGACAAAAACAGACCTAGAAAATGAACGTACTCAGTTAGAAGGTCAAGTTGATGAATATAATGATCGCTATTTAAATGTTCAAGCAGAATTAAGTGATTTAAATGCTCAAATCAATCATATGGAAACGGATGAAACACTTTCAGCTTTAAGACATGAATACCATTTACTTAAAGATAAAGTGAATGAAACTGCAAATGATTGGGCAGCATTAAGTTATTTACAAAACTTAGTTGAAGCACATATTAAACAAATTAAAGATAAACGACTACCATATGTTGTGAAAGATGCTACAGATATCTTAAAAGCATTAACAGAAGGCAGATATAATCAAGTTATTTATGAAGAACAAAATGTACAAGTTAGACATGAAAATGGACAAATATTCCATCCTACTGAATTAAGTCAGTCAACGAAAGAATTATTATATATCGCGTTAAGATTTAGTTTAATTAAATCTTTACAAAAATATTATCCATTCCCAATTATCGTTGATGATGCATTTGTGCATTTTGATAAACATCGTAAAGAAATTATGATTAAATATTTAATGAGTATGAAAGATGATATTCAAATACTTTATTTCACTTGTAATAAAGATCAAAATGTACCTCAGAAACAAACAATTACGCTGACAAAAATAGAAGGAGCTAAGAGCAAATGAGAACTATAGAGACATTAAAACCAGGAGACTCAGTAGATCATTACTTTTTGATTCATAGAGCAACTCAAGGTGTTACAGCTCAAGGTAAACCATATATGACACTTTATCTTAAAGATAAAAGTGGTGATATAGAAGCAAAAGTATGGACGGTAACAAATGAGGATATTCAATTACTCGTACCTGAAACGATTATTCGTGTGAAAGGTGACGTTATTGATTATCGCGGAAGAAAACAAATGAAAGTTAATCAATTTAGAGTGGCTGTAGATGAAGATAATGTGAAGTTGGAAAACTTTCTAGAAGCGGCGCCATTATCAATAGACGATATGTCAGAAGAAATTATGACGTATATACTAGATATTGAAAATGCTAAATTACAAAGAATTACACGTATATTACTGAAAAAGTATCAAAAAGAGTATTTTACATTCCCAGCAGCTAGTTCACATCATCATAATTTTGTTTCTGGCTTAAGCTATCATGTTGTTACAATGTTAAGACAAGCGAAAGCATTGTGTGATATTTATCCAATTTTAAATAGAAGCTTATTATATAGTGGTATTATTCTACATGACTTAGGTAAAGTAAAAGAGTTATCAGGACCAGTCGCAACATCATACACAGTTGAAGGGAACTTGTTAGGTCATATTTCAATCGTAAGTGATGAAATTGCTCAAGTTGCAAAAGAGCACAATATAGAAGGGGAAGAAGTCCTCTTATTGAGACATTTAGTTTTAAGTCATCATGGTAAATTAGAATATGGATCTCCAAAATTACCTATGGTTAAAGAAGCAGAAATTCTTCATTTTATTGATAATATTGATGCAAGAATGATGATGTTTGAAAAACATCTTAAAAAAGTAGATAAAGGTCAATTTACAGAGCGCATCTTTGCTTTAGAAAATAGACAATTTTATAAACCTGAAACTTTAGATTAATCAAAAAAGCTATGAAGAAACATTTAACGTTTCTTCATAGCTTTTTAATTTTAGCTTGCTGATGATTGTTGTGCTGCTTGCATTTGTTGTTGTTGTAATGCTTTTTCGTTTAAGATATTATCTTCGATTGCTTTTTTAATATCTTTATCTTTGTAATCAACTTTGTATTCATCTAATAATTTTTTGTAAGCATTGATGATGATCTTAGGTTCTTTTTGGATTTTTAGTTGACGATATTGTTCTTTAAGGCTAGCTTTTTCTTTCTTAGATGGTTCGCCTTTATCTGCTTTTATAATATGGTAACCATATTGAGATTTAACAACATCTGAAATTTCGTCATCTTTTTTAAGTTTGAATAATGCTTTTTCAAATGATTCATCCATTTGACCTTTCAATACAAATCCTAAAGCACCGCCTTTAGATTTAGTACCTTCATCTTGTGATTCTTTCTTAGCGATTTTTTCGAAATCATCTGGATTTTTCTTAATTTGAGCTAGTAATTTTTCAGCTTTTTTCTTAGCTGCTTTATCACTTAAGCCTTCTTCTGAATCTTCTGATTTAACTTTAATTAAGATATGAGAACCTTTTTTAGTGTTTTCATCGATTTCTTTGTCAGAAACTTTTACGGCATCGTTGATAAATTCTTCTTGATATTTAGAAGTCTTTTGAGATTCTTTAAAGTCTTTAATAGTAGCACCTGGTTTTTCTTGTTGTAGTGCTTCTTCAAATTTCTTCTTACCACCATATTGCTCGATTTGTTTATCAACTTGTTCGTCTAATTTCTTCGTATCAACTTTGTCTTCGTATTTATCTTTTAAGACTTTGTTAAGTACAATTTGAAATGCATTTTGTGCGACTTCGTTATTACCCATTTTGTCTAGTACGTCTTGTGAAGTTACGTTTCCGGCTTTAGTTTCTACTAAGGTTTCTCCAGAATTATCTGAACCATTACCACAAGCGCCTAAAGTTAATACTGATGCTGAAAGTGTTACAGGTAACACTATTTTTTTAATTGATTTCATAAATAGAACTCCTTTTGTAAGAATACAATGATAAATATAGCATATTTGCTATTTTAATTACAAAAAATAACCTATAAATGTTCGGCATCCAGTGAACGTTTTGTTAACAATTCGATACCATTTTTTCTTTCTTCAATATAAGTACCTTTTTTTGTAAATAAAATAATCTTCAAATAAAGTAAGTCAATAATTGATATGCCAATATTAATAGACATTATAAATAAAATGTAATGTCCATATTGTGGAATTATATTTACGAGTGCAATAGATAGGGTAGTTATCGTTACGAGCGGACAAATAAGTGCAAAACAAAATACAATCTTATTAACTGGTTGATCTACTCTAATATTATATAAAGGTAAAGCGCGTTTAGCTTTAGTTGTTTTGTTCATTTTAAATGACTTACGATAATACATTAATACAATCAAATGCAACAATTTATGAATTGGATAAATTAAGCAAAGGACGAATAAGAATAGTATAAACTTATCGTCCTTTAAAGGTTCTGTTTGTATATAATTGAATATTTCGTAAGTGACGATAAATGTTAAGAATGAAACTAAAGCACTAATTAATACAATTCTCTGTAATCCGTAACGAGACTGTATATTTATTGATTTAGAACACAAAAACATAAGAAATGTCACCTTCTAAGATATGATTTATCTTGATATTATGCATCATCCTCAGACTGTTCGTCAAGTAGATATTTTCTTAATTGTTCATGGTTTTGTTCAATGTGATGAATAAAGTCGCTACCGTATATTTGACCAACGATATATTTCACATCTGTAAATTCTGGCATATTGTACATAACCTTTTCATAATCTGCAGCAATTTCATATAATCTGTTTGTATCATTTGAATAGTTTAAATATGTCTTTCTTAGCACTGCAAGACCTTTATCCGTTAACTCTAAATAAGTTGTTCGCTTATCGTGCTGACTTTTAGGCATTGTTAAATAGCCACGTTTTTCTAAATTTTTAGCGAAATTGAAAACAGTAGATACATGCATAACACCATATTTACTCACTTCAGAAATTGTAGCTTCATTTAAACTTCTAATAATAATTAAAATATGATGTTCATTAATATTTAAGTCGAAAGGCTTAATCCACTGCTGCCAATCTTTCTCGATTGTCTTCCATAAAGCTTTAGATAACTGTGAAACCTTATGAGTAAATAACATTTTCTCAATCATGTCCAATTCATTCGACATAGTTACATCCCCCTTTTTTGTATAATAAAAGCATGATACTAATGTATCATGCTTAGTTATAACACTTTAATAATATAATAATTTTAACATGTTTTCTAATTTTTTAGAAATGGAAGCTTAGTATTTTGAATTTCTTTTTGAATTTCATTGCCACGATTACTAATATTTTCAATATTTTTCTGGATTTGTTCAATATTGGGGTTAATATCAGCTTTAAATTCATTAATCATCGTTTTAATTTCTTCACTTAATGATTGAATGGCAATTTGGCTTTCGTCTTTCGTCTTTAATACATAATCTTTTATTTCAATAGCATTGTCTTTAATTTCACTTAATTGAATTTTAGAACCGTCAGCAGTTGATTTTAAATCTGTCTTCAAAGCATCACCAGAACGGTCTGTATTTAAAATAGCTGTTGTAAAACCTGTTACAAATCCTACACCAACACCAATTGCGAGTCTTGAAAATTTCATAATTATCCTCCTTGATATCTCTTATTTAAATATATACCCTAAATTTTTGTAAACATGCAGTGTATTAAAAATGCTGTTGAATTGTTTGTGCGATTTCTGCTTTTTTTTCATCATCTAATTGATCTTCATTCGTATTCCAAATATAACCGAAACCATCGATATCTTCTTTATATCTAGGGATTAAGTGGAAGTGGATATGGAATACAGATTGTGAAGCATACTCACCATTATTTTGAATAATATTTAAACCATCAGGGTTGAAAGCTTTCTTGATGGCATTCGCGACGATTGGTAAAGCTTCAGCTATGTGTTTCATTGTTTCTGGATCTGTTTCATAAATATTAGGTGAAGCTTTCTTTGGTATAAGTAATGTATGACCTTTACTTACTTGAGAAATATCTAAGAATGCATATACATAATCATTTTCGTAAACTTTGAATGATGGAATTTCACCGTCGATAATTTTGCTGAATATTGTTTCTGACATACTATCATCTCCTATGTAAATATTAGTTTTATTATATCATGCTCGTAATATCATCTCACTGATAAAGATAATATTTAATGAATGTAACATTGAGAACATGCTACAATATATTTTGGAGGTGTGTTCACGTGACAATTAAAGTGAATAATTTAACAGGTGGATACGGTAAAAAAGCTGTTATCCATGATATCTCATTTGAATGTAAACCAAATGAAGTAGTAGGACTTATTGGTTTAAATGGTGCAGGGAAGAGTACAACAATTAAACATATACTTGGCTTATTAACACCACAACAAGGTGAGATGTCCATTAATAATATAGATATTAAAGCAGATATAGAATCTTATAGAAGAAATCTTACATATATACCAGAAAGTCCAGTTTTATATGATGAATTAACTTTAGAAGAACATATATACATGACTGCTATGGCATATGGTATAGATAAAGACACTGCACTTGAAAAGGCAATGCCACTATTGAAAAGACTAAGACTTGAAAATGAATTAAAAGTCTTTCCGATACATTTTTCAAAAGGTATGAAACAAAAAGTTATGATTGTTTGCGCATTCTTAGTTGAACCGACCCAATATATTATAGATGAACCATTCTTAGGGTTAGATCCATTAGGTATACAAACAATGTTAGATTTAATAGTAGAAAGACGTAATCAAGGATCTTCAGTATTAATGTCTACACATATACTTGCAACTGCTGAAAGATATTGCGACAGATTTATTATATTACATCAAGGTCGTTTAGTAGCGATGGGCAATTTAGAAGAACTGAGAGAAAAAACAGGACTTAACAATGCAACGCTAGATGATATTTATATACATTTAACACAAGGTGAAGCGTATGAATGATGTAAATACTTTATATAAGGTTAGACAAAGAGAAGAAGTATTAGAGAAAATGAATTACAATAAATTCATTTTTAATGGTCATTTCTTGATATTTATAACCATTATGATTGGCGCATTCGCGTTAGGCTATAGTAATTGGTTAAAAGACATTCCACAAAATATTAACTATCGACTAATCTTTTCGGTTATATTATCTATTTGTTCGATATTTCCAATGAGGACTTTTTTTAGAGAAGCGGATAAGTTATATTTATTACCATTTGAGAAACACTTAACGGTCTATATTAGAAAAGCACTGACATATAGTTATTTTAATCGACTATTTTTACCAGTCGTGATTTTAGTGATAGGTCTACCATTATTCTATCAATTAATGGGTGGTAAATTTTACTTATATATCACGGTTATGATATTGAGTTTCGTCTTTCCAATTCTAGGACTGATTATGAAATGGTTCTGGTTAAAATATGGATTAGAAATTTGGGGGATTAATGTATTACTCTTTATCGTGTATGCGAGTGGTTATTACACAACTTTAAAAGTAGGGGCATTATCAGGTCTATTATCTATTGTCGTATTGATTGCTTTAATTATTTTATTAGAAAATATCAATCGAGGTACTTTTTATCAATGGGAAACATTAATCGCTATCGAACATAATCATAAGATGAATTATTATAAATTTGTTAATATGTTTACAGATGTAAAAGTATTAAATGAAAGAACAGTTCGTAGAAGATATTTAGATGTATTCTTAAAAGTTCCGAGTTCTAAGAAATTTAATCAAGATTATATGTATAAATTCTTATTTGTTAGAAGTTTTGCAAGAGGGAAAGATGCATTCTTTATCGTATTAAGATTATTGATTATCGGACTTGTACTCATTTGGTGGATTGACCAGCCAGTTATATCAGCAATATTAGGTGCTTTAATCATGTACTTGTTGATATTACAATTATCTCAATTTTATAAACAACAAGCATACGGATTGTGGCCTCAAGTATGGCCGGTTAGTGAAGGACAAGTTGTTAAAGGCTATCATCAATTTTTAATTAATATCATGATTGTTTTAGGTATTATTTTATCAATCATATATATATTGAAATTTGTTACAGCTATTTATTTCGTTATATTATTCTTCATTGTTGGTTGGTTAACAATAGATTCTTCCATTAAGAAAATTAAAAAACATCAAGAGCTACTTAGAGATTAATAACAAATAAACAAGAAGAAATGACTCAGTGAGAGTCATTTCTTCTTGTTTATTTTATAATTATGCTTGTTCGTTTTCAGTTTCTTCATCTTCTTCAGGTCTATACCAGTACTTTGTATAATTTGCTGTTGAATATTGTTCAGCACCAGAGAATTTACGAGTAGCCTCTCTAGAGAAATATTCAGCGTAGAAAGATGATTTAGTGAAATCTTCATATAATTCGTTTGAATCGAAACCAACTAATATCATATAAGTATCGCCTTTTCGAGGTTTGAGTAATCTAAATGATTCGAACCCTTCGAAATTATCGAATTGACTGTCGATATCTACATAATGATTTTCGAATCGATGTTGCATTTCATCAGATACAGGAATGTAGCTTGCTGCTATAAATTCATGATTGATAAAAACACCTTTTGATTCTAATATTCGATATTCTCTAGGTTGTGCAAATACTGTATCACCATTTGTTTCATGAATAAGTACTGTCGTATCTTGTCTCGTATAATGATGAATATCTTCATTTGGATGTTTCTTCATTATATTGTGCAGAAAATGATACGTACCTGTTGTTATATAACATTTCATAATGATATACCTCCTATATCTCTTTAATTAGATTATAAACATGTAAGCGCTAAAATCAACCAATTCATGAAATCTTTTGTATAATTTATGAATTTTTGTGCACAGAGATGTCTTTATAATAGAATATGTTAAAATAGATTGTAATGATTATAATGAGGTGAAATAAATGAGTGTACCGTTTAACGATACAATTTTAAAAGCAGCAAAGGGAGAAAAAACATCTCATACTCCAGTTTGGTTTATGAGGCAAGCAGGTAGATCACAGCCTGAATACAGAAAAATTAAAGAAAAGTATTCACTATTTGAAATTACACATCAACCAGAACTTTGTGCATATGTTACAAAATTACCAGTAGACCAATATAATACTGATGCTGCAATTTTATATAAAGATATTATGACACCTTTAACTGGAATTGGTGTAGATGTAGAAATAAAATCTGGAATAGGACCTGTTATACATAACCCTATTAAAGACATTTCTGATATTAATCGATTAGGTCAAATTAATCCTGAAGAAGACGTGAAATATGTCTTAGATACGATTAAACTTTTAACAGAAGAACAACTTAACGTACCATTAATAGGATTTACAGGCGCACCATTCACATTAGCGAGCTATATGATTGAAGGTGGACCATCTAAAAATTATAATAAGACTAAAGCGTTTATGTATAAACAGCCAGAAGCTTGGTTTAAATTAATGGATACATTAGCTGATATGGCAATTCGCTATACACATGCTCAAATTGATGCTGGATGTAAGATGATTCAAGTATTCGATTCATGGGTAGGTGCGTTAAATGCTGAAGATTATCATTATTTCATTAGACCATCTATGAATAAAATTTTTGCAGCAATTAAAGAAAAGAACGTACCTGTTACAACATTTGGTGTTGGAGCAAGCCATTTAATAGAAGAATGGAATCAATTACCGGTTGATGTAATCGGGCTAGATTGGCGCTTACAAATCAAAGAAGCTAGGGAAAAAGGTATTACTAAGACGTTACAAGGAAACTTAGATCCAGCTATTTTACTAGCACCATGGGAAGTTATTGAAGAAAGACTCGTTCAAATATTGGATCAAGGTTTAGTAGACCATAATTATATCTTTAATCTTGGACATGGTGTCTTTCCAGAAGTACAACCTGATACATTGAGAAGAGTTGCTCAGTTTGTGCATGATTATTCAGCAAAATATAAATTACAACAAAGATAGGTTATTAAACAGCTTAATTATATTAAAGGGAGTATAGAAGATGAATAAAAAAGTGGGACTTTTAGTTATGGCATATGGTACACCTTATAAAGAAAGTGACATTGTGCCTTATTACACACACATTAGACATGGTCGTAAGCCATCTGATGAGCAAATTGAAGACTTAAAAGGACGTTATAAAGCGATTGGTGGTATTTCACCATTAGCAGGTACAACAGAGAAACAAGCAGAAAGTTTACTTGGCGCATTAAATGAAGCATATGAAGATGTTGAATTTAAATTATACATTGGTTTAAAACATATTCATCCATTTATTGAAGATGCAGTAGAACAAATGCATAATGATGGTATTGAAGAAGCGGTTACGATTGTATTAGCACCTCATTATTCTAATTTCTCAGTTGGAAGTTATAATAAACGTGCTCAAGAAGAAGCTGATAAATACGGTATTTCAATGCATCACGTTGAGCAATTTTATAATGAACCGGCATTCATTTCTTACTGGACAAACATGATTGACGAAACATTACAAACGATTCCAGAAGAAAGTCATGATGAAACAGTATTAATCGTTTCAGCGCACAGTTTGCCTGAAAAAATTAAAAAAGCAAACGACCCATATCCTGATCAATTAGAAGAAACTGCTAAAATTTTAAGTGAAGAATCTAACATCAAACATGTATCAGTAGGTTGGCAATCAGAAGGTCAAACTGGAGAACCTTGGTTAGGACCAGATGTTCAAGATTTAACGAGAGACTTATACAATGAACATGGCTATAAACACTTTATATATACACCAGTAGGATTTGTATGTGAACATTTAGAAGTATTATATGACAACGACTATGAATGTAAAGTTGTTTGTGATGAATTAGGCGTGAAATATCACAGACCACCAATGCCAAATATTGATCCTAAATTTATAGAAGCAATGGTATCAGCAATTAAGAAAAAATTCTAATTCGATATTCGAATAAGAAAGAAGTGTTAAGTATGTCAAAACGAATTGCAATAATAGGGGCAGGGATAACTGGGTTATCTGCTGCCCATTATTTAAGAAGAGATTATCCAGATGCACAAATTGATGTATATGAACAATCAGACAGAGTAGGCGGCAAAATTAAAACATATCGTAAAAATGGTTATACAATTGAACTAGGGCCAGAATCATACTTAGGTAGAAAAACAATTATGACAGAATTGGCTGAAGAAATTGGGATTGCTGATGATTTAGTAACAAATAAAACAGGGCAATCATATATTTACAGCCATAATAAGTTATATCCAATACCAGGTGGTTCAATTATGGGTATACCGACAGAAATTAAACCATTTCTTAAAACACAATTGATTTCTCCAGCAGCTAAATTAAGAGCGGGTTTAGATTATTTCTTACCTGTTAAACCGATGCATACAGATATATCAATCGGCCATTTCTTTAGACAAAGATTAGGTGATGAAGTATTAGAAAACTTAATCGAACCTTTAATGGCAGGTATTTATGGTGCAAATATTGATAAATTAAGCTTAAAAACAACATTCCCTCATTTTAAAGAACAAGAAGAAAAAGAGGGTGGCTTAATAAAAGGTATGATAGCTCAAAAAGCTAAAAATAATGCCGATAAAAAAGTAACAGTCAAACCAAAAGGCCAATTTAAACAATTTAGACA
>NZ_PPQD01000034.1:51986-54412 GCF_002901825.1 Mammaliicoccus sciuri
ACAAAGGTGTTCAAATACATTTAAATGCTTCAGTTCAAAATTTAGTAGAAAAAGATAATAAAACAATTTTAACTATAAATAATGAAGAACATGAATATGACGGTGTAATCGTTACAATACCACACCAACATTTCGTTAAATGGTTTAAAGATGACCTTAAATTGGATTACTTTAACTATATGCCTTCAACAAGTGTTGCAACAGTTGTTATGGCATTTGATAAGGATCAAGTCGTTAATGATAAAGATGGAACTGGATTTGTAATCGCAAGAACAAGTGATACAGCCATCACAGCTTGTACATGGACAAATAAAAAATGGCCGCATACAACACCAGAAGGAAAAGTCTTATTAAGAGCGTATGTAGGTAAACCAGGCTCAAATATTATTCATCATAAAGACGAAGAACAATTGAAACAAGTCGCTCTAAATGATCTGAATAAAATCATGACTATAAAAGGAGAACCAGAATTCTCTATCGTAACGAAATTACCACACAGCATGCCTCAATATGAAGTCGGTCATATCGATCGTATTCGAGATATACAAGAACATATCGATCAGAATTATCATAACCTTATCATAACAGGTGCATCATTTGATGCAGTCGGATTACCAGATTGTGTACAAATGGCTAAGAACGCTAGTGACAAGATGATAGAGTATTTGAATTAAATAGTAGTAAGTAGATAGTGCGCGGAAGTGCATGGAAGAGGATGGAAGCGTATTGAAGCGGGACAGAAATTCTAATTTAACATTAGAATTTCTGTTTTTTTGTTGTTGGAGTAGGTGAGTGAGGAAGATAGATCAGCTTGTAATTATCAAGAGCAGAGAAACAAGATAAATAGGAGGTCTGAATTTATCAAGACAGGTGAAACAAGATAAATAGAGGCGTTGTATATATCAAGACTGAGTAAACAAGATAAATAGGAGGTCTGAATTTATCAAGACAGGTGAAACAAGATAAATAGGAGGTCTGAATTTATCAAGACTGGCTAAACAAGATAAATAGAGGCGTTGTATATATCAAGACTGAGTAAACAAGCAACATATCAGAAGTAATTTAGATACTAATTAATAATTAGAATATAATTTTGGTTATCGATTTGCTTTATTCCATTCCATATAGAAATATGAATCTTCTTGCTTAAAAATTTTAAATCCACATTTTTTATATGATTTAATAGCCCTAATATTATTAATTTTTACATCTAATACAATTGAATCCACATTAAGTTCTAATACTAAGTAATTTAATATCATTTTTATGAATTCTGTACCTATTCCATTACCCCATATAGAGCGATCTGCTAAAAATTGGTCAATACCATATACATTAAGTTTTAAATCAAAATTTAACTTTTTATGTAGAGAAGAATCAATTTTATAAAACTGCATATACCCGACTGCAACATTATTAATCTCTAAAATACAAGGTGTTACTTTACCAGGATCATTTATACGTGGTAAGTATTTTTTTATAATTGCATTATTATTTTCAAATCTTTCATCATAAAACTTTGTTAAATCTTTATTGTTAAACCATTTTATTAAATTAGATAAGTCACTTTGTTCCATGTTTCGTATTGTCATATTCTTATTTTTAATTAACATAAAATTTCATCCTTTAAAAATTGGCTGATAACTAATTCACTTAAATAATAATGTAGGTTTTAATGAGTTATTTTCATAGTACATTTAAGTTGTAATAATAACAATGTTATTCCATCCAAATAAGAATTACTTTAATTAAAACCAAGAAGTATATTTTAGCAAAGATCAAATCGATAAATGTAGCAAGGTATCTAGTAATTATATATTAAACAAGCTAAAACTAAAAATTAAATAAAAGCTCTGAACAATTAAAAAATGTCATCTAACAATAATTGAGCACTGAATTATGTAATAGGGGGGACAAATATATAAATATAAGATTAGTAAGTTTCAAGTTCGATTAAATTAGAAAAGGTGTCAACTTACAATTAATATTCAAGTATGGAAAAGTTACTTTATGATCACTTTTTTCTATAAAAATCATGAATAAATAAGACTTCTAAAGATAAAAAGAGGGGGTTTTGAATGATTATTTCTCCCTTTAGTGACAATTGTCACATAGATGTTA
Source organism: Mammaliicoccus sciuri (assembly GCF_002901825.1). Lineage (GTDB taxonomy): Bacteria > Bacillota > Bacilli > Staphylococcales > Staphylococcaceae > Mammaliicoccus > Mammaliicoccus sciuri. The sequence continues at coordinate 54,108 of NZ_PPQD01000034.1, forward strand.
AAAGTTCAAATTTTTTATTAAGAAAAGTAAAGAAATAGCATTGACGTTCTTTATATTTCTATATATACTTAAGTAGTTCTCAATTAGAGGCCCCTTGGTCAAGCGGTTAAGACACCGCCCTTTCACGGCGGTAACACGGGTTCGAATCCCGTAGGGGTCACCATTTTTTAATAAAAAATTATTAAAATTTTATTGACATAATATTAATGAATGTGTTATATTAATAAGGTAGCCAAATTACTTATTATTAGCGCGGGATGGAGCAGTTCGGTAGCTCGTCGGGCTCATAACCCGAAGGTCGGTGG
>NZ_PPQD01000034.1:54490-66534 GCF_002901825.1 Mammaliicoccus sciuri
TTCAAATCCGCCTCCCGCAATAGCTTTAATGATGGTCCCGTGGTGTAGCGGTTAACATGCCTGCCTGTCACGCAGGAGATCGCGGGTTCGATTCCCGTCGGGACCGCCATTTTTTAAAAATTAATGTATGGCTCAGTAGCTCAGTCGGTAGAGCAAAGGACTGAAAATCCTTGTGTCGGCGGTTCGATTCCGTCCTGAGCCATACTTTTTTAAACAAGTATGGCGATTGTGGCGAAGTGGTTAACGCATCGGATTGTGGTTCCGACATTCGTGGGTTCGATTCCCATCAGTCGCCCCATATATATTATTTACTTAAGCGGGTGTAGTTTAGTGGTAAAACCTCAGCCTTCCAAGCTGATGTTGTCGGTTCGATTCCGATCACCCGCTCCATTATTATTCCACAGTAGCTCAGTGGTAGAGCTATCGGCTGTTAACCGATCGGTCGTAGGTTCGAGTCCTACCTGTGGAGCCATAAGGCCCCTTGGTCAAGCGGTTAAGACACCGCCCTTTCACGGCGGTAACACGGGTTCGAATCCCGTAGGGGTCATATAATCAGAGGTGAAATATCGCTTCTGATTTTTTTGTTTGTGGAGAGTTGTCCGAGTTGGCCGAAGGAGCACGCCTGGAAAGTGTGTAGGCGCCACAAGCGTCTCGAGGGTTCGAATCCCTCACTCTCCGCTTGTACCTTAATAATCAACTAATCCAAGACGTTGATATTGCTAGAAACCCCATGATAGTGGGGTTTCTTTTTTATGACTTTTTTAAAGAGTGGTAAATAAAATTTTGTGCCAACCATATGCCAACGTGCATGTTATTTTAGTGTTTTTGATGCCAACATAAATTAGATTCCAAGACTAGGTAGAGAAGGGGATTACTATATTATAAATAAGAGTTTGATAATTTTGACATTCTATATTGTTGTCAATTTGATTTTATTATAATATATACTTAATTAAACAAGAAAGTGGGAGTATATAAGGAGGTGTTTTTATGAATAGTGAATATATTACAAGACGAGAATTTCAGCAGCATGAAATAAATATGAACAATAGATTCGATGCAATCAATGATAAAATTTCCTTAACTAAAGATGTTTTATCAGGAGAAATAAAAAATGCTGTTTCCGAGTTGAAAAATGAAATAAACGATAATAAAGTTACATCAAAACGTTTTTGGATAGGTATTAGTATACCAACTATATTAAGCTTCTTATCTATGATTATCACTATATTAGTAGCATTGCTATTTTAAATTAAACATACCTTAATCAATTGTTCATTATTATGTTGAAGTGCTTTTACATCATCATTGTTAAATTGTTTAATCTCTCTTTCTAGCTTTAAAATTTTGTAAAATACTTGAATTGCATGAACTGGATCACTCGATGAAAAAGAAAAGATTAACATTCGATTTTCACCATAATCTAAAATTAATTTACTAGAAATAAAGTTTTCTATTGTATCTAATGAAACAACCTCTGACCACGGGATTTGAAAAGTTAAATTTGCTTTATGCTGCACTAATATAATTTCTTGTATTGTCACAAATATTGAACCTATTACATACTCTTTATCAATCTTAGTTGATGTTTCAGATTCTAGTAAGACCTCAACTTCAGGGAATTTAGATTGAAACAACATTTTATCCATTTTTTTAGCTTTCAATTTCATTTCACCCTTTCTAATTATTTATAACGCTAGTGAACACGAGTATTTATAAAAGTATGTCAGTCTTCTTTCTTTTTAATACTAAAAATTAATAAAATAAGTGGAACACTAAACAATATAGGCATTATAAAAATAAGTGGCAATGTCATAAGAACCATGTATAAAAATGTGCTGTCTAATGTGTATTTAGACATGTGTATCATTCCTTTATATTTAAGTAGATATAAATTTACTTTATTGTAACCTTGTTACGACATATGGGCAAAATAAAGGCTAGGACTTTTTTATTTAAGTCCTAGCCTTTAAATATTCTTAAATATTCATGTCACTTCAGTTTTCTGTGCTTTTAAGAAGAAATACACGCCTACGAGTACGATAATGATACCTAGTATTTGTACGTATCCTAAGTATTCTTTAAGGATAAATATTGCTAATATTGAGGCGCCTACGGGTTCTAATAGCATGCTCATTGATATGGTTGTTGGATTGATTATATTTAAGAGATAATTAAATATGACGTGTGCTATTGTTGGGAAAATTGCCAATGATATAAATAAGAGCCATTCTTTCATTGAATAGTTTACTAATGTAGCATGCGTGATGATGTTATAAATAAGTAAAAAGACGCCTGCGAAGAAGAATACGATAATGCTATAAACCCAATGTGTGAGTTTGAGCATTGCATTCTTTCCGATCATTAGGTAACACACTATAGATATTACGCTTAATAAGGACAATACATTACCAATCATTACAGTTAAGTCAGTTATATTAAAGTCGCCCCAACTTACGATTACAACACCGATAAATGATATTAAAATTGTACTCAAAACTTTTAGCGTTATTTTTTCTTTATAAAATAAGAAACTTGCGATAATCGCAATAATGGGTTGTAAAGATAATATGACTGTTGAACTAGCAACGGTTGTTAATTTTAATGAACCAAACCATAATCCGAAATGAAGCGCTAAAAATAGACCAGCTAATATAAGATAAAGCACGTCTTTTAGATTTAATTTAAAGATTTCTTTTTTATATCGATATGCAAAAGGTACTAGTAAGATGACTGCTATAAACATCCTGTTCATGCTTATCACGCTAGAAGGGGCGTTTGATAGCTTTACCAATATTGCAGCTAGTGAAATGGCAATAACTGAAATAAGTAACAATATATTTGTCAGTTTGTTCATAAGCAAAACCTCAATTATAAATTATAATTTTAAATGTTTGATTGGATAATCTTTTTCTTGTAGTTCTGTTTTTAATAAGGTCAATGTTTTGTCTCCTAATTAGATATGAATATTAAAATGATAGCATATGAAGGTTAAATGCGTATAGGTTATCATCATTTTTTAATAAACTTTTAAATCTTGTAAATAATATATTTTAATAATAATTTTTATGGATTTTTTTAGAGATTTATTTTTGTTCATTGTTGTGAAAGTATTGGTATTTCAGTGTGTTTATCAATTTATTATACTAGAATGATATTTGTGGTAATTATTATATGATTGCTTTAACTTATCTCTTCTGTTTTTAATTGTTTCAATATTGATTATATGTTATTAATTAAGTTAGGTTAAAAATACTTAGTTATAAAGTGAATGCATTTATTGTATATACAATGGAGGAAGTAATGAAATTAGCGTGGTTAATTGATACAACAACTTATATTGATCAAAATATGGATGATAAAGATTTATTTGTCGTTTCTTTATCTACAATTATTAATGACAAACCTTATAAAGACTCAGAATTTGAAAGTTCAAAGTTATTTTTTGATATGTTAAAAGAAAATGGTAATGGTGCAAAAACGGCTCAACCTACACCTCAAGATTTTATTGAAACGTATGAGCAAATTCAAGAAGAAGGCTATACACATGTTATTGCAGTTCATCCTTCTAGTAGTTTATCAGGCACATATGCATCATCGCTATCAACTGCACAATCTTTCCCAATGGAAATTCATGTAATTGATAGTGGAACAGGTAGCTTTCCTCAAAAAGAATTAGTCGAGTATGGTAGAAAACTTTATGATGAGGACTATTCATTTGAAGAAATCGTTAATAAGTTAGAAGAAGTTAAACATACAAGTGAATTATATTTGTTGCCGAGAAACTTACAACAATTAAAGAATAGTGGAAGGGTTTCGAACAGCAAATATTTATTAAGTAGTTTGCTTCATATTAAGTTATTATTGAAATTAGAGAACAGTACAATCGACTTAGAACTTAAGTCTAGAGGCAACAAGAAAATAGAAGCTTATTTAATCACACATATTAAAGAAATTATTGATAAAGGTGTTACACATATTGGTGTATTACATGCTGGGAATGAGCAAGAAGCACATGTGTGGAAAGAGCGCATATTAACTTTAAATAAAGATGTAAGTGTATATATCGAACCATTAGTTCCTGTAGCATCTGTTCATACTGGATATGGCACGATTGGAATAGGTTGGATACAAACTCAATAATGAAAACGTTTAAAAACCTGAGAAAAAATTAACTCAGGTTTTTTTCTATACAAAATTCAAAAAAACTCTTGTAATTGCTTAGCAAAAGTACTAATATGGATAAATCTGATTAAAATAATAAGATTAAAGGAGCGTTGAGACATGAAAAAATATCCTTTAGCGATTTGGATACTTAGCCTTGGTGCTTTTGCGATAGGTATGACTGAATTTGTAATCATGGGTTTGTTACCTAATATAGCGAGAGATCTCGATGTAACGGTATCCGATGCGGGTCAATTGATTACAGGTTATGCATTGAGTGTTGCAATTGGCGGACCGATTATAGTGTTAGCGACTTATAAATTACCTCGAAAAAATTTACTCGTCTTATTAATGGCTATTTTTATAGTAGGTAACGGGATAGGTGGTATTGCGCCTAATTATGGTTCGCTTATGTTAAGTAGAATTATTGCCGCTTTAGCACACGGTTCATTCTTTGGTATAGGTTCAATACTTGCAGCAAGTATGGTACCCCCTCATAAAAGAGCAAGTGCAATGGCTTTAATGTTTATGGGATTAACAATGAGCAACATCATTGGTGTACCATTCGGAACATTTGTTGGCCAAATTTTTGGCTGGAAAATGACATTTATTATTATTAGTGTTCTAGGATTATTAACATTAATAGGTATTATTCGATTTGTACCTAATCAAAAAGATACACAGCCGATTTCAATTAAAAATGAATTGAGTGTATTAAAAGATGTTAAACTTTGGCTGACACTAGGTGTAACACTGTTCGGATTCAGTAGTGTATTTGCTTATTTCACGTATATTTCTCAAATATTAATTAACGTTTCGCATATAGAAGAACGTTGGATTTCATTTGTGCTTATTATATTCGGTGTTGGTGTAACATTTGGTAATATTATTGGCGGCAAATTAGCAGACTGGAATTTAAATAAAGCATTGAATACGATATTTATCGTCTTTCCAATATATATCTTTATGATGTACTTTATTCAAAATTATAGCTTGCTAATGGTTGTTGGTATTTTTGTATTTGGTTTGATTGGATTTAGTATGAGTCCATCATTACAATTTAAAAGTATGGTCATTTCACAAGATGCACCAATGCTTGCTAGTACGATGAATCAATCTGCATTTAACATCGGTAATGCTCTTGGTGCGTTCATCGGCGGTATCGTAGTAAGTCAATTAGAAGTTAAGGACCTAGCGTTAGTCGCGCCATTCTTAACAATTATAGGCCTTGTCTTCTTATTACTTGAACGATTCGTTACACAAAGAAGAGAAAAAGAAGCAATCTAATATGCTGAAAACCTAGGTGAATTTGTCACCTAGGTTTTTTGATGTTTTAAAGCATTTTTTATGTTTAAATTCAAAAATATCGTTATAATGAATAATGGTATAAGGAGGTCCAAACGATGAAACATTGGATTGAACAACAGGTGGCTCGAACACCACATAAAATTGCAATTCAACAAGGTGATGTTGAATTAACTTATGAAGAGCTATTTAACGATTCTAAAAATAAAGCACATTACATTAAGCAACTACAATTGAAAAGAGTTGGACTATATATAAAGAATGATATTAAACATGCATCACTTATCATTGCAGCTTGGTTAGCAAATGTAGAAGTGGTTATGATTAATACAAAGTTAACACCAGTCGAAATTGAACAACAATTGGACAGTATTGGTGTTCAAACTGTCTTTACGTATAAAACTTTACATATTAAACAAAATTGTATCGATATCGAGGATATACATTTGGACGACATTAAACATGAGGATTATGATTTTACGTTTGATATGGATGATATTGCGACGATTATGTTTACTTCTGGTACAACTGGTCCTGCAAAAGCTGTACCACAAACTTTTTCAAATCATTATTTTAGTGCAATGGGTTGCAAAGAAAGTCTCGGCTATGATGAATCAACGAGATGGTTGTCCGTCTTACCGATATACCATATTTCAGGTTTAAGTGTGTTAATACGTAGTTTAATTGAAGGTTTTACTCTTATTTTAGAACCGAAATTTGATGTTGATCGCGTGATACATTTAATTAAAAATGATAACATCACACATATTTCATTAGTGCCTCAAACACTACAATGGTTGATGCAAGATGAGTTAACACAACCATATCAATTAGAAAAAATATTATTAGGCGGCGCAAAGTTATCTGAAACGATGATTAATAAAGCGTTAGACAATCAATTGCCGATATATAATTCGTTTGGTATGACTGAAACATGCTCTCAGTTTGTTACAGCAAGTCCAGAGATGTTACGTGAAGAACCAAGCACAGTAGGGAAAGTACCTTCAAATGTAAGACTCAAAATTTTAAATCAAAATGAAGAAGGACATGGGGAAGTCGCTGTATCCGGTGGCAATGTGATGAATGGCTATTTAACAGGTAGTCAGAATTCAGATACATTTGAAGATGGTTATTTTAAAACAGGTGATGTTGGATCAATAGATGATTCCGGTTATGTATATATTTATGATAGAAGAAAAGATTTAATCATTAGTGGTGGAGAAAATATTTATCCATTTGAAATTGAACATGTTATATTAATTCATCCGGATGTTCAAAATTGTGTTGTTGTACCAGTTGATGATGAAAAGTGGGGTCAAGTACCTGCATTAGTGTATGAAGCGGAACAGACTATCCAAGATGATACATTTAAAAATATACTCAATAATAAATTAGCAAAATATAAACACCCAAAATACTTTTATAAAATAAACGAAATTCCAAGAACTTCAACTGGTAAACTTTCAAGATATAAAGTAAAGGCGTGGGTCATGAATGAGAAAAAATAGTTTGCATTTCTATAGATTCAAAGCACCTTTCAGAGTACCGATACGAACACCTTTAATAGCATTAAATGAGCGAGAAGCATTAATTGTAGAATGGCAAGATATGAATGGGTATACGTATTATGGTGAATGTAATGCGTTTAATAGTGACTGGTATCATTTCGAGACAATAGATAAAGTTGAAGAAACTTTAATAAAATGGTTTGAAAAACATGAATTTGTTGATTTTAATAGTTATCCATTATGTTGTGAATTAATAGATGAACTCATCGAATATCCGAATGCACGTAGCGTTATGTCTATGATATTCTTTCAGAAATTTCATGAGTTAAAGCCGATTGAAGTGGCATATGGTGCAACAATTAATCAAAATATTGAACACTATTTTAAGCAATATAATGGTGAATTACCAACGAGAATTAAAATAAAATGGCATAAAGAAGTTAATCGAGATATAGATTTTTTAACAGAACATTATCCACAAATACAAAGAGCGATTGATGCAAATGGTGTGTTAAATCATGAACATGTGTCTTTATTAAATACATTTAAAGATGAACAATTTATATATATTGAGCAGCCATTTTCTAAATATGAGGACTATTTTGAGCATATCAGTGCGCTTAAGTTACCAGTATTTATTGATGAAAGTGCTTTAAATTTAGAGCAAATTATTCAATTTAATCAGCATAATCTGATCGATGGTGTTGTGATTAAACCTTCACGTGTTGGAGGTATAGATAAAGCGCTTGAAATTATAGAATATTGTCGCGAACATCAACTTAAATATGTCATAGGTGGGATGTATGAATTTGGACTCAGTAGTTACTATACTGCATACTTAGCTCAGCAAAGTTCTTATCCGAGTGATGTAACACCAAGTGATTATTACTTTACAGAAGATTTCGTTGTTAATAGTTCAAAGACTCAAGGTCATCAAATTAAATATTTGCCACCAATCGTTGATAAAGATAAATTAACAAAATAAAAGGCATATGTGCTAAATTTTTAGCGCATATGCCTTTAAATAAATGTTATGAATCTTTTTTAGGTGGAACAGGATCGTATCCACCTGGATGAAATGGGTGGCATTTTAAGATACGTTTCGTACCTAACCAAGTTCCTTTTATGACACCATATTCTGAAATAGCTTCAACAGCATAGTTAGAACATGTAGGTTGGAACCTGCATGTAGGTGGTGTCAATGGGGATATATATCGTTGATAAAGGCGTATTAATTTAATAAATACTTTTTTCATATCAATGCTCCTATTTATAATTGTTTTTCGTTAAGTTCTGGTATGGTTTAACATCAGTGGAATTGAATTTATAGAAATCTGTTGTCTGTTTCATATGGATGTTAATCGTTTCATTTTTAATTTTTCCAGTTGCTTTAATGTTAAAGGTTAACGTTTTTGGTAATGTTTTGTCTTTTTGGAATGTAAGTTTAAACTTACCACTTTTAATTTTTAAGTCATTAATATTGCTTAATGACGCTTGATCTGCCAGTGGTGATTGACTAAATCCTAGTTGATAGAGATACTCCATAACTTTTCCTGTACCTTCATATGAAAGAGTATTGTTTTCTAAAGTGACATCATCTTCAATAGGTTTTAGTAAACTTTGATTAAAAGTCGTTAAATCGAACCAATCTTGCCCAATTTTTTGATAATAATCTATTTCGGCATTTTTTGCATGATAATTTAAATACTTAGATTTAGGTGAGGATTTGATTTCGTTTGAATCAATCCAAACACTTTTATTATGCACTGGAATTTGTTTTGTATTACTTTTTTGTTCGACATTAAATGCAAGTTTATCATGGTGGTTTGTTCGGCCATGTGACAGTTGTTTAAGCGTTGTTTTTTTATCTTGAAAATCAACTGTTGTTTCGTTACTAGATTTAATCGAATGTGAATCTACTTTTTTAATGTTTTTTTGAAAAGCTTCGATAGCATCGCTACTATCATCAAATTTATTTTGACCTTCTGGACTACAACTTGCTAGAATAAGAGTAATTGTTAATACTAAGGTCGTTAAGGTTAACTTTTTCAATATCTTCTACCTTCCTAATAATATGTATATACAGTTTATCATAATTGAAGAAAGAGGTCGTGTATCATGCGCTACAAAGATCCAAATGGATTGGATGTTGATTTAGTATATAAATGTCCAACAGATCAACAAAATGCGAAACATGTTCTTGGTATTCCGATTTTTAATAATGAATATGTGTTAACGCATCATAAGATAAGAGGTATTGAATTTCCTGGTGGGAAAGTTGAACCAAATGAAACGAATAAAGAGGCTGTTCAGCGTGAATTATATGAAGAAACGGGTGCGGTCGCTAAAAATATAACGTTTATAGCTTCATATACTGTACATGATAAAATCCCATTTAATAAAGATGTCTATTTTATTGAGGTCGAATCATTGGATAGCAATAAAGCATATTTCGAAACTTATGGACCCGTTATTGCTAAAGAAATTAATGATATACCTGAAGAAGAAAAGAGCTTTCTTTTAAAAGATACAGCAATATTAAAGTGCGTTGAAAGGGTGTATAAACTTGGATTTCTACAGTAAGAAAAAAATGCCAGTTTTCTTTAATCATCATCTAACTGAAGAAGTGATATATGAAGTGGATGAATTGAAAGTTAGAGGCATGTTGATGACACCAAATGAACGTGTTAATCGCATAGTTGTATATTTACGTGGTGGCAAAGGACAAGTAGGTAGAGTGAGACCAGGTCGTATGGCACAATTTAAAGATAAACATACAATTGTATTTGCACCTTATTACAGAGGTAGTAACGGTAGTGAAGGTAGAGACGAATTTTGTGGTGATGACCTTCATGATGTTATAGAAGGTATAGAAATATTAAAATCACATTATCCAAATGTTCCTGTTCATATGATTGGATTCTCTAGAGGAGGTATTCAAGGCTTACTTACGTATCAAAAAGTGAAAGCAACGAGTTATATTATATGGGGCGGCGTGTCAGATTTACTAATGATGTACGAAGAACGAATAGATCTAAGAGGGATGTTAAAAAGAATGGTTGGACATCCTAAAAAACAATTTGAAGCTTATGCACGTAGAAATGCATTGCAATCTATTCATAAAGACAGTCCACCTATATTAATCGTTCATGGTGATAAAGATAAGCAAGTAAATATTAATATGGCATATCATTTAGAAGAACATTTAAAGCAAGAAGCGGTTGATCATCAAACGATCTATTTAAATGGAGAAGGGCATGTTTTAAGACCAGAAATAGAAAAGCAAACATTGTTACAAATCAAAGAATGGATGTATAAATGTGAAAAAAGCTTGGACCAATAAGGCCCAAGCTCTTTTAGTATTTTATAAGCGATTATACGTAAATCCGCCTTCTTCTTGAATATGTTCAGAAGACTCTCCGAATTTACTGAAGTTTTCTTTGAAGTTCTTAGCAAGTAATTTTGCTTTTTCGTCATATGCGTCAGAAGATACCCATGTATTACGTGGATATAATATTTCCGAAGGTACACCTGGTACATGTTTCGGGATATTAAGGCCAAAGATATCATCTTGAACAAATTCTGAATTCTTAATTTCTCCACTAATTGCACGACGAATCATTGAACGGGTATGTTTCAAATCCATTCTTGAACCTACTCCGTATTCGCCACCAGTCCAACCAGTGTTTACAAGATAAACATCTACATTATGTTCATCAATTAATTTACCAAGTAATTCAGCGTATTCAGTCGCATGTAATGGTAAGAAAGGTGAACCGAAACATGTTGAGAATACTGGTTGAGGGCTTGTTACGCCTCTTTCTGTACCTGCTAACTTAGAAGTGAAACCACTTAAGAAATGATACATAGCTTGAGATTTATCTAATTTAGAAATAGGTGGTAATACGCCAAATGCATCTGCAGTTAAGAAGATAATTGTATTTGGGTGACCAGCTATTGATGGTGTAATAATATTATCGATAAAATCTATTGGGTATGCAGCCCTTGTATTTTCAGTTAATGTAGTGTCGTCATAATCAACTGAACCATTAGGATTTACGGTAACATTTTCTAGAACTGTACCATAACGAATAGCATCGTAAATTTGTGGTTCTTTTTCACGACTAAGACTTACTGTTTTAGCGTAGCAACCACCTTCAATATTGAAGACACCATTTTCGTTCCAACCATGTTCATCGTCTCCGATTAATTTTCTATTAGGATCTGCAGATAACGTTGTTTTACCTGTACCAGATAGACCAAAGAATAAAGCTACATCTTTGTTATAACCTACGTTTGCTGAACAGTGCATACTCATAATGCCTTTTTTAGGTAATAAATAGTTCATCACTGAGAATATACCTTTTTTCATTTCACCAGCGTATTCAGTACCGCCAATTAGTATGACACGGTGTTTGAACGAAGTTATAATGAATGTCTCAGAATTTGTACCGTCTTTTTCTGGATCAGCTTTAAATCCTGGTGCACTAATAACAGTGAAATTAGGGCTGATATTAAGTGCTTCTTCTTTAGTTTCTGGGCGGATAAACATGTTCTGTGCAAATAAATTATGCCAAGGCATTTCGTTAATCACGCGTAAATTTAATCGTGATGATTCATCTGCACCTGCATATCCATTAAAGACATAAAGTTGTGATTTTTGGTTTAAGTAGTCAATAACTTGATCATATAAATTTAAAAAGTTACTTTCTGAGATAGGTTGGTTGATTGTACCCCAATCAATATCTTGTTCAGTATCTTCCTCTTTAACGATAAATTTGTCTTTAGGAGAGCGACCTGTGTATTTACCAGTTTCCATTCTGATTGCGCCAGATTCTGTTAATACGCCTTCTCCTGCTTCTAGAATGTGATTGTACAATTCGGTTCTAGAAAGTTGCTGTAGTGTAGTGTCCTTCTTTAAAAGGTTTGAAAGTTCGATTGATTCGGTAATTGACTGTATTGCCATAAATGACGACCCCCATGTCTAATATTAGTGTTGTAAGCATTTTCATGGAATTAGTATAACACATTAAAATATATAGTCTATACTAATGAGTGAATTTGTTA
>NZ_PPQD01000034.1:66544-325739 GCF_002901825.1 Mammaliicoccus sciuri
TAAAAAATTTTTGGAAATTTGAATGTGTTTCGTTCCATTGACATATTATGAAAACTTTAGTATTATCATTTCTGACGGATTCTCTTATCCTGAGTGGTGGAGGGACATGGACCCAATGAAACCCAGCAACCTCTTTCTAATGAAAGAAAGGTGCCAAACCGTTTGCAGACCAATATTGTCTGAACGATAAGAGCGAATGGACGAGTGTGCCTTCTCTCTATATCTTTATTGAGAGAGGGCACTTTTTATTTGCGCTGAGGAAGAGACCGTACAACTTTATTTAAAGGAGATTTTTTATGTCAAAGAATAGAAGACTCTTCACATCAGAATCAGTAACAGAAGGGCATCCAGATAAAATTGCGGACCAAATTTCCGATGCTATCCTGGATGAATTATTAAAAGGCGATCCTAAAGCAAGAGTCGCTTGTGAAACAACAGTAACAACTGGTATGGCTTTAATTGCAGGTGAAATTTCTACTTCAACATATGTAGATATCCCCAAAGTAGTTAGACAAACAGTAAAAGATATAGGATACACAAGAGCGAAGTATGGTTATGATTTCCAAACGATGGCGATTTTAACTGCTATTGATGAGCAATCACCAGATATTGCACAAGGTGTAGATTGCGCACTAGAAGATAGAGATGATTTATCAGATAGAGAAATAGAATCAATTGGTGCAGGTGACCAAGGTCTTATGTTTGGTTTTGCTACAAATGAAACGGAAACATACATGCCTTTACCAGGATATTTAGCTCACCAACTTGCGAAGAAATTAACAGATGTACGTAAAGACGGTACTTTAGAATATTTACGTCCAGATGGTAAGACACAAGTAACAGTTGAATATGACGAAAATGACAAACCAGTAAGAGTAGATACAATCGTTATTTCTTCACAACATCATGAAAAAATTGAATTAGAAAAAATTCAACAAGATATTAAAGATCATGTTATCTATCCAATCGTACCTAAAGAATTATTAGATGAAGAAACTAAATTCTTTATCAATCCAACAGGTAGATTTGTAATTGGTGGACCACAAGGAGATGCTGGATTAACAGGTAGAAAAATCATTGTAGATACATACGGTGGTTATGCAAGACACGGCGGAGGATGTTTCAGTGGTAAAGATCCTACTAAAGTAGATAGATCAGGTGCATACGCTGCTAGATATGTTGCTAAGAATATAGTAGCAAGTGGATTAGCAGATAAATGTGAAGTCCAATTAGCATATGCAATTGGAGTAGCACAACCAGTATCCATTTCAATAGATACTTTTGGTACAGGTAAAGTAGAAGAAACTGTATTAGTAGAAAAAATAAGAGAAGTATTTGATTTAAGACCAGCAGGCATTATTCAAATGTTGAATTTAAGACAACCAATCTACAAAAAGACAGCAGCATACGGTCACTTCGGTAGAACAGATGTTCAATTACCATGGGAACAATTAGATAAAGTAGATTTATTAAAAGACTTATTAAAATAAACAATTACGCTCTGTATAGAATCTTACGGGATTTATGCAGAGTTTTTATTTTATTTTAGAAGGAAGTTGGGGTGTTATTAGCAGTTTTGGTTAGAAGTGCAAATACTGGGGTCGTTATTAGCAGTTTTAGTTAGAAGTGCAAATACTGAGGTTGTTATTAGCAGTTTTGATTAGAAGTGCAAATAAGGATACCGGTATTAACACTTCTAAGTAGTTTTGTAATTAAGGCGGTCCATAGTAACATTTCAGCCGACTTTTGTAATTATAGACGCCCATAGTAACACTTCAGCTGACTTTTGTAATTAACGCCCCCGTTATGGACAAGTTTGGCCTGAAGTGTTCACAACAACGCTCATAATTACAATTCATGCAAGTTTTGTAACAGCAATCCGCTATATATTCATAAAATATTTACTATTAAAGTGTGGTTTAACTACTCAAATGTATGAAGTATAAGAAATTACGTTATGTTATCAATATATTTCATGATATATACTGAATTTATTTGTAATTTTTACTATAATGGAATTAATACATATGAAAGGGAGCGATCTACAATTATGAGTCAATTAGAACCGATTCATTATGGATTAATCGCAGCGGTCGTCATTGCGATACTATTTATTATATTATTCTTTGTTTCATTAAAACAGAAACAAAAATCTTTGAATAAGATTCAAGAAGCTCATAAAAAAGAAAATGAGACGCTTAAATCTGAACATAAAGAAAAGTTAGATCATGAAAGAGTTGAAAATAAAAAGGTTCTAACGAAACAAGAAGAAACACATCAAGAAGCAATTTCACAAAAAGAAAGAGAAATTGACTCATTAAAGTTATTTTCTAAGAATGAAGGGGAATATATAACTGATAGACACTTGTTAGAGTTAAGAGACCAACTTGTAAATGAACGTCGTATCAGACCTGAAGACATGCATATTATGGCTAACATCTTCTTACCTAAAGATCCATTAGGTAAAGTTCGACAAATAGATCATTTAGTCTTAACAAGAACGGGTATTTATGTAATTGACTCTAATTTAGTAAGTGGTCATATCTATCACGGTATTACAGAACAGCAGTTTAGTGATTTTCCAGTATTAGGACAAGTCTTTGAAACATTGGATTTAAACCCAAACAAAGAACAAACGTTATTACTTGAAAAACAACCAAATAATAAAACTGCAGCTTTTCATTCATATACTAATGAAGTTAAAGAAGTTGATAATACAACTGAAGAATTACAAAGGCAGTTAGAACTTAAATATACACCGACACCTATTATTTACTTCCATCCAAATGAAGTAAGTGAAGCAACTATCAGTAATTATTCACAAGACCCTAACATTAAAGTGTTAGTTGGTGAAAAACAACTTCAACACTTCTTTAATAAATTTGTATTTCATGGTAGATTCCAATATAGTGTGGAAGACCTTGAGAGAATTATGGATGAAATTGAAAAGTTTAACCCGTAATAACTAAGCGCTGCATATTATGTAGCGCTATTTTTATACTAAAAAGGTGGTTATAAGTATGGTAAAAGAAAATTTTGAAGTTAAAAATCCTGCAACTGGTGAAGTAATCGAAACGATTAAAAACAATACGGAAGAAGATATTAACAGCAAGATTGAAAAGGCACATGATGCTTTTCAAACATACAAAAAGAAACCAGCTCATGAACGTAGTGCATTGTTATATAAATGGTATGAATTGATTCTCGAAAATAAAGAAGAAATTGCCTTAATTATGACAAAAGAAAGTGGGAAGCCATTAAAAGAAGCTTTAGGTGAAGTAAAATATGCGTCAGATTATATATTATGGTTTGCTGAAGAAGCTAAACGTACTTATGGTAGAACTATTCCAGAACATGTTGATAACAAACGACTCATCGTTACACGTGCACCTGTTGGCGTTGTAGCGAGCATAACACCTTGGAACTTCCCAGCAGCGATGATGACTAGAAAAGCAGCACCAGCATTAGCAGCAGGGTGTACATTTATATGTAAGCCAGCACAAGATACACCTCTTACAACAATGAAATTAGTTGATCTTGCACATGAAGCAGGATTTGATCAAAGTGTTATCCAATATGTAAATGGTTCAGGTAAAGACGTCGGTGCAATTTTCACAAAGCATCCTTTAATTTCAAAAATTACTTATACAGGTTCAACGCCTGTAGGTAAGCAATTAATGGAACAATCTAGTTCGACATTGAAGAAAGTAACGCTTGAATTAGGTGGTCATGCACCTTTAATTGTTCACGAAGATGCAAATATAGATAAAGCAGTTCAAGGAACAATTGCATCTAAATTCAGAAATGCAGGACAAACTTGTGTATGTGCAAATAGAATTTACGTACAAGAATCTATTAAAGACGCGTTTGAAGATGCGCT
Source organism: Mammaliicoccus sciuri (assembly GCF_002901825.1). Lineage (GTDB taxonomy): Bacteria > Bacillota > Bacilli > Staphylococcales > Staphylococcaceae > Mammaliicoccus > Mammaliicoccus sciuri. The sequence goes on from NZ_PPQD01000034.1 coordinate 70,425, forward strand.
CAGAACAGAGGTCAGTAAATTAAAAGTAGGCGATGGACAAGATGAATCAACAGATATAGGTCCTGTTATTAACGTAGATGGTTTTGAAAAAATTAAATCTCATATTGAAGATGCAACAAGTAAAGGCGCACGTGTGATTACTGGAGGGGATAGCTATAAAGATGGTGGTTATTTTATTACACCAACTGTTCTATCTGACGTTTCAGACGATATGAAAATAATGGTAGAAGAAACATTCGGACCAGTAGCACCAATTCAAACTTATAAAGATTTAGATGAAGTTATCATAAAAGCAAACGATACACCATTTGGTTTGGCAGCATATTTCTTTACTGAAAACTATAGTAATGGTATAAAGTTGTATGAGAACTTAGATTATGGTGTAATTGGTTGGAACGATGGTGGACCAAGTGCAGCTCATATTCCATTCGGTGGAATGAAGGAAAGTGGATTTGGTAGAGAAGGTGGTTCAGAAGGTATTGAACCATATTTAGAAACTAAAGTTGTTTCAATTTTAATTTAAGTATCGTCTAAAATTAGGAGGCAGTAAAATGACACAGAAAATAATTGAGTTTTACAACGGAAATTCTATACCAGCTTTAGGCTTAGGGACATTCAGAGTAGAAAATAATGATGAATGTAGAGAAGCGGTTAAACATGCTATTATAAGTGGTTATAGACATATAGATACTGCTCAAACTTATCACAACGAAGAAAAAGTCGGACAAGGTATCAAAGAAGGATTAGAAGCAACTGGATTAAATAGAGAAGATTTATTTATTACAACTAAACTTTGGATGACAGATTACGGTAGAGAGAATGTTCAATCAGCCTATGAAGCATCTTTAAAAAGATTAGGTTTAGATTATGTAGATTTATATTTAATCCATTGGCCAGGTCAAGATAAAGATCTTATCACTGAAACATGGAAAGCTATGGAAGATTTATACAATGAAGGTAAAATTAAAAACATTGGTGTAAGTAACTTCCATGTACATCATTTAGAAGAATTATTACAAGAAGCTTCTATTAAACCAGTTATTAATCAAATAGAATGTCACCCATACTTAACTCAAAAAGAATTAAGAGCGTATTTAGAAGCACAAAAAATTGTTGCACAATCATGGTCTCCTTTAATGAATGGACAAATACTGGAAGACGAAGTTGTAAAAGAAATTGCAAATGAGTTAGATAGAACACCAGCTCAAGTTATTATAAGATGGAATATTGATGAAAATATTGTTGTTATTCCTAAATCAGTAACACCATCAAGAATCGAAGAAAACTTAAACGTATTTGATTTTGAGTTATCAGAAGATCAACTTTCAAGATTAAATGCTTTAAATAAAGACGAAAGAATCGGACCAGACCCAGAAGTCTTTACTGGTCAATAATTAACACAAAAGGACTGATAAGAAAATTTATTCTTATCAGTCCTTTTTATTTTGTCTTAGATTTAAATGAACTTTTTACGTAAGTGATTTTATAAGTGATATCCTAAATAACATGCTCCGATTGATAGTATGATTGTAGATACAATATAAATAGTCATCATTTTATATGATTTTAATAAGTATCGTTCATAAATTTCTAAAAAGTGAGTAGAGAATGTTGTAAATCCACCGCAAAAGCCTATTGCGATAATTGCATATGAATAAGAATCGTCATTTAAATATTGAGCGGCAAATCCAATTATAAGGCTACCAATTACGTTGACTGTTAAAGTAGCGATTGGGAAGTGGTTTGTATACAGTTTAGTGAAGAATTCATTCACTAAATTTCTGCAAAGTGCACCTATACCTGAACTTATCATAATATATAATAACGTCACGCTTGGTCAGTTCCTTTCCTATAACCTATTGCAATAAATATGAAACCTAGAAGTAAACTAACGAGTAAATAAGTACCTGCAACTAATATATGTCCACGTTCTAGTAGCTCGACTGTTTCTAAGCTTAAAGATGAATAGGTTGTTAAAGCACCTAAGAAGCCTGTTGTTATTAATTTTTTAATATTTGGGTGTAAATTGAAATAGCTAATAAAATATGTAGAGAATATACCCATTAAAAGTGCTCCGATTACGTTAACAGTCAATGTGGAGAATGGGAAGGCGTCATTAGTGATCGTTAACGAAACTAAATATCTTAGCCCTCCACCTATAGCACCGCCTAAAAATATTGCTAAATATACCATTTAATAAACCTCCTCATTAAAAAAAGGAAACATTATGTTTCCCTTAAATTATTCCGAAAAATCTTATTATAACGACAATATGATATAAAATGACGATGAATAAAACGATTGGTATTAGTTTATTCAATTTTGAAAGCGTTGAGTGTTTATCAGTTTGATATTTAATTGACTTATCAGTTGTAAAGACAGCAATTAATAATAAAATACCGTTTAAAATACTACTTATTAGTACGAGCGAAACTAAAGATCCAAACATCGTTTCTAAAAGTGGATTTTGTGCACTTAAAAATAAACTAATAATAATAAGTATAATTGATATATAAAAATAGCGTTTAGCTTTATCCATGATGCCCTCCAAAAATTCCGTATAATCGTTTATGTTATCACATAAATTATTTTATTGCATCTAATAATTCCATTACTTCTTCAAAGTCGTCCATTTTTTTACAATGACTAGGAATGATGAAAAGAGAGGTATTCGCATTTTCTTTTAAATCAATAAGCTTTAAATGGGTTTCAATGAAAAGTTCGCCGTTGTATGCTTTGCGCAACAATCTTTTAGTAGGAAGGTCATTCTTTTGAATATTTGAACGGCACCATGCGGCATCGCTACACATAAAAATCATTAAATTAGAGAATGTCATCATTAAGCCGAATTGACCTGGCATGGCTCCTGGCAAATCAAAACTAACTAATGCATCTTGATTAAAGACTTTATATCCTTTACCCAAAATAGGATGTTCAGTTTGTACAAAATCTTCTACAAATTCAATGCGTTCTTTAAAGTTATTTGGCATAACATGAAAGCTTAATTGAAGGTTGTTGTTGGAAACTTGTTGTGTAATAAAATCATGATAAGCTTCACTTGAGGTTATGATAGTTGCATTTTTAAATGCGTTTAAATAACCGAGATGATGGCTTGAAAAGTTTGTGATAATACAATAATCAATTTCATCTGGGTGTATATGGTCTTTTAATAATTGGCTTGGTAAAGTTTCATACACTTTATAGTCTTGTCTGCGAAATAATTTTAAAGTTTTTAAATCAGTACTTGGTTTAACATGTTCTGAAAAGCCTGTGTTAATGAGTATTTTGAAATCGTTAATTTCTAAATAATAGGAAAAAATATAGTACCGCTCAACTCGGCTCGTAGGGCTATTATTGATGACTGCTTCGTCACCTAAAAATGAACCAGTCGTATAAAGTTTGAAATGCTTTATTGTTTCTATATTATCAGCCATCAAAATACACCACCTAAGCAATTATATTTATATTACTTAAAAAATATTATTTGATTATTATTAATTCTTATTATGCCATAAAGCACTTCAAAATACATTTAAAATAACTTGGATATTGTTGTTTTAATCAAATAGTTTAGTAAGCGATTGCAAATTATGGTACGATAAATGCACAACAAGTAGAAAGGAATGAAATTCATGAGTAATCTTAAAGTACAAGTTTTTGCTGATGGTGCGGACATTGAAGAAATGAAACAAGCCTATCAGAATAAAGAAGTTGATGGTTTTACAACAAATCCAAGTTTAATGAAAAAAGCAGGTGTAACGGATTATAAAACATTTGCTGAAGATGTGGTTAAAGCAATACCAGATGCTTCGATTTCATTTGAAGTATTTGCAGATGATATAGAAACAATGGCTAAAGAAGCAGAAATTTTAAAACAATATGGTGAAAACGTATTTGTCAAAATTCCTGTTGTAAATACAAAAGGTGAATCAATGATTCCTTTAATTAAAAAATTATCAGAAAATGATGTTAAAGTTAATGTCACTGCTGTTTATACAATTGAACAAGTTAAAGAAATAGTAGAAGCAATTAAACCAGGTGTTGAAACATATGTTTCTGTATTCGCAGGTAGAATTGCTGATACAGGTGTAGATCCACTACCATTAATGAAAGAAGCAGAAAAAGTTTGTCATAGTAAAGAGGGCGTTAAATTATTATGGGCAAGTTGCCGTGAATTATTTAATGTTATTCAAGCAGACGAAATCGGCGTAGATATCATTACTTGTCCTAAAGATGTGGTAGCAAAAGTACCAAATATCGGAAGAGATATTAATGAATTATCTGTTGATACAGTTCAAGGATTTGCTAAAGATATTAAAGCAAGCGGATTAAGCATTTTATAAGAATAAAGTTCATCAAACCCAGCGAAGTTATCTAACTTTGCTGGGTTTTTAGTTTGCTAAGAAAAATGATTTTTAGGCGTTAGAAAAGTCGGGCGAAGTGTAACTAAGGGCGTCCATAGTAACAAATATCATAAGAACATATATTGAAAATTTTTAGATATATTAATAATATATTATAAGAGAATATGTATTTGAAATATAGGTATACCTAAAACATAAATATGCGAATTAATTTATATTATTTTACGATAACTAATTCATTAACTTGTCTCAAATTTTGTTATATAATCATATTTCAGTGAAAAAATTGGAGTGTTGGAAATGGCAAATAATTTGAGAATTGCACAACGTGGCGCATATATAAGTTTGGTTACTTATATTATTCTTTCTATTTTGAAATTTGTAGTTGGTACAACTTATAATTCATCTGCATTAAAGGCGGATAGTTTAAACAACTTAACAGATATATTTGTTTCTGTGGCAGTACTTATAGGTTTGAAGATTTCAATCAAACCTGCTGATAAAAATCACCCTTACGGACATATGAAGACTGAAAATATTACAACTTTGATTGTATCTTTTATCATTATGTTTGTTGGGATAGAAGTTATTTCTAGCAACATTCCTAAATTACTTCAAGGTGACTATAGTGAACCTAGCACACTGACAATATGGGTCAGTTTTATAAGTGGTATTATAATGATTTTAGTATATTTATTTAATTGGAAGTTAGCGATTAAAACTAAAAGTACATCATTAAAATCAGCAGCAAAAGACAATCTGTCTGATGCGTTAGTCAGCATCGGTACTGGTATTGGTCTTATATTTACACAGTTTGGTCTACCTATAATTGATATTATACTTGCTGTCATTCTAGGCTTTATTATTGTTTATACTGGTTTTACGATTTTTAAAGAATCGATATTCACGTTGAGTGATGGTTTTCATGAAAAAGATTTAAATAATTATATAGAAGAAATTGAAAATATAGAGGGCGTATTAGACGTACCGTCTATAAAAGGGCGTTATCATGGTAATAGTGTCTTTCTTGATGTAACGATCATTGTCGATAAAGATTTAACCCTAGATGAAGCCCATGATATTTGTGATTTAGTTGAACAACAATTAAAAGAAGCAGGCGCATATTCTTCTTATGTTCATCCTGAGCCCAACTTGTAATCAATTTATTATGAAATTAAAATATTAAAATAAATTAAATAAGTATGATATTATTAGTATATGAGTGTTTGATAAATATCTAAGGGGATGTTATTCATGCAAATACTAGGAAAAGGATATGAGAATGACCATCATTATTTTCATGTTATTACTGATAAAAATCATCTTATAAAAGTAAGAGTGCCTGATGATATGGATGATTATGATTTAAGACACTTACTTGAAGCAGTTTGTAATGATTATGACGAAGCTAATAGCTAAGTTTAATGAATATATGAATGCATTTAAATATTTGTAAAAATAAGCATATCACGTGTTATCTGAATTTAATTTCAGTTGCGTGATATGCTTATTAATTTATAATGTATTTAATTTTTTATGTCGTTTCCATAAGAAGAATTCTATAATAGCGACTGGAATTAGCGATAATCCGAATAATGGCATTGCGATTCCTAATATAACTAAGAATACAATGAGTCCAATTGGAACTTGATTACTAGTTCTTATTGGTGCGCTAAATGAGTTGGATTTCTTTCGTTTCATCCATGATAAGAAACCAAATGTAATGCCGCCAATAAAGGCTAAACAAACTAATAGGTTAATGATTTTATTTGCAGTTCCAAATAGGTGACCTTCATGTAAAGGTATACCGAAACTGAACCATTTACCGATAATACCATAATCATCATAATCTACTTTATCTAAAAGTTTACCTGAGTATTGATCGAAATATGCTGTCGTTTCCTCTTTAGGTGGAACATCTAATCCTGTAACGCCTGTATTACTACTTTTCGAAACGGTAAATACACCTTTTTCATCAGTAGGGTAAACGATAGAGAATGGCTTTTTAATGCCATTTTCTTCAGCATCTGCGATAATATTTTCTAAACTTTGTTGTCCATCTGTACCAATTACATTACTGGTAGAACCATGATGTTCTGCATGTGGATCTTTTTTAGATGAAGGTTTCTCCTTAGTACGCGTTGCCCAAGGTAATTCATTATCTTCTGATTCTGGTGGGTTAGCTTTTAACGCTGAATAACCGAGCTTTGGATGATCTTCGGCAAATTGGTTAATTTGTTTACCCATAAATGCTGACCAAGGCAGACCAGTTAATACGATTATAAAAATAGGGATAGCAATAATAAGTCCTATGATTGCGTGTAATCTTCTATTAAATAAGAATGATGATTTCTTTTTAGTTGCTTTCAATGCTTTTGATTTAAAAGTTAAATAAATACCTGATATAATCATAAAAATTGTCCAACATGCGGCTAGCTCAACTAAATAATTTACAAAACTACCACCAACAAATAAAGAACTATGTGTTTCTCTTAATACGTTGGAATATGTATATTTAGCGTTTTGGTTTGCAACTCTTTGGTTATGTTCATCCAAGAAAATATAGCGTGAATCTCCATCTTCATTCCCGATTGTAACTCTGTTATTGTATGGCTCATCCATAATACTAATTTTTTGAATGTCGTATCCTTTATATACATCTCTAATTTCTTGAATAGCATCATCTAATGATTGATGACCTTTCGTAGTGCTATCTTTAAAAAATTCATCATGGTAAATATTATTTTCTACATTTGTATAAAATAAATAACCAATACCTGTAAGTGAGAGTGTTAATAATAAAGGTGTGATAAAGAAAGCTGCATAAAAATGTAAACGTCTCAATGGATTAAAACTTTTGTTCATGTACTCAACCTCTATTTCAATTAATGTATAACTTCTATTTAACGTTATTATTTTTTGGAATAAATTACAATATGGAAACGACGTAATTTTTGAACCTTTCGTGAAAACCGAAAAAATTATGTAATAAATGACTTGAAAATGTAATAATAAAATACTCTAAATATTCAGTTTAAAATGTTAAAATATAAGCAACGGGATGAGGTGAATGACTATGTTAACAAACCTAAAATTATTCAACGATAACGATAATCGTACACAAATTATTAATCAATTTTACACAGGATTAAATCAAGAGAATATACACGATGCTGTTATTTCTTTAGAAGAGAGAAAGTATCATGATTTTCCGCATGGTTCAGTATATTTCAAGAATGATTTATCTAATGCTAAACAAGATGAATTAAAATTAAATGAGTCAGATGGTTTATTTATAATTGAAGAGAACGGGTCACAAAAAGGATCCATTATTCCATTACATGAAATCGTGCAATATTTAGCGACAAATAGAGAACGCATTGCACTGGAAAAATCACTGAGTTTAATTCAATTAGAGAACATTATCGATCGTTTAGAATTGACACTTAAATCAGAAGATTTATAATCAAAATAAGAGACCGGGATTAAGAATAGTCCTAGTCTCTTATTTTTTAGAATGGAGTGTTTAAACATGTACGATGCAATAATATTTGATTTTGATGGTACGATAATAGATACAGAAATTAATTTATTTAATACTCTAAATAAACATATTGATCAAAAGAATAACGAAAAGATAAGTCTAGATGAATATAAAGCTTCTATCGGATCAGTATCAGAAGAATTAAATGATAAAATATTAAATGCATTAGGTTCGAAAAAAGCTTTAGAAGAGATGTTTGAAGATCATTATGAAGGTACGAAATCTTTACCTATAAAACCAGTGGTCAAAGAATTAATAGATTATGGTCGTGAAAACCAGAAAAAAATGGGTATAGCAACTAGTAGTTATAAAGCGCATATTATGCCTAACGTACAAAGATTAGAATTGGATCAATATGTCGATGTTATAAAAGGGCGTGAAGATGTTGCGTTTGTTAAACCCAATCCAGAATTATATATTCAAGCAGCACATGATCTTAATGTAGAACCAGATAAGTGTTTAGCAATTGAAGATACGACGAATGGTGCACAAGCTGCAATAGAAGCTGGAATGGATGTAATCGTTATAACGCATGAAATTACAGAAGATTTGAATTTTGATTCATTAAATATTTTAGCGAAGAATTTAGAGGCAGGAGAAATTATCAATCGCTATTTATAATGTGAATATACATTGTATCTTTTTCTAAAATGAAGCGGCGTCATGTTTCGGTGATTTTTAAAGACCTTTGTAAAGTGAGCTTGGTCATAAAAACCATATTCTATAGCTATGTCTGAAATAGATTGATTTGTATTGAATATAAGTGCAACAGTAGCTTCAAACAAATGACATTGCCCATATTGATTGTGATGGTGATGACTTACATAAGAATCGTTAATAGGAATTTTAGAATAGGGTGGCTGTTTAATATCATCTAATAACGTAATGATACTCTTTGAAATGGTCGTCGTTAAATGTTCTTTATGATATGGTGCAAGTATGTTAAGAATGTTTAAGTGATCACTTACTTTATCAAATTTGTAAGTTTGAATAATGGGAAAGAAATTTTTGAGTAAGAAATAATCATAGATATTTGAAGCTAATGTATATACCATTAATTTATTAATATTAAGTATACATATTTGACCATTAATTGCATAAATAAAACTATATTCATCAAATGGTACAATGCACAAAAATCCTTTATTCAATGTCATTACGTAATTCGATGTATGATAAAAAATATTGATATAACCATTTGTGACATATATAATCGATGCGTCTTCATTATGATAAATCCATTTATTTTCGTATGAAATATGGTTGAGAGTAAAATTAAACATCATTGTCACTCCTTCAATATAGCAATTTTGAAAAATAATCAACGTATAGTTTGATTAATGTTATAATTAAAATATTAATGAATTTTAGAGGTGTGTAATGAATAACGAACAATATAAATCCATTGTTTATAAAAAGCTTTGGTTTATAAATAAAAAAGAAAAAAATTTAGCACATGAAAAATTAAACCATCATGCAGATAAAAATTTAATCGATGAATATAGTAAACCAAGTAAATTTGTGAATGAATTTGTTGAAAAAGAAATTATTGATAAAGCAACACCACCAAGTAGTTTGTATAAAGTGATTACGTTAGGTGGCTTATTATTTGGAAATGTCTTAATGGCAGGCATTTTAATAACAGCTGCTTTGTTGATATTGGGGACATTTACTTTATATTTTACAAAACCAATTGGTGAAGCAATAACATTACAAGCCTTATATCTTGTCTTAGGTATTGTACTATTTTATATAGGTTATAAAGGTATCAAATGGGTAAATGCATTCTTTACAAGGCGTTTGCTAATTGCTAGAAGATTTAAAGAATTTTCATAGATTACTGACTAGGGGGTGTTGTAGATGAGCTTGTTATATTTTGATGAATGGCGTGATACACGTGCAACAATAAGATATATTGTTCAAATTATGGGGAAATGTTGTTTAGCTGTGAATACACCTGAACCGTTATATAAGCACGTCATGTTAACAGTTAATCAAGTTGGGTTATCTACAGGCGAATTAAAAAAGGACAATCATACATTTGAAATTAACTTAGATTTAATTGATCAGTTAATAGTCGTTAAAATAGATGAAAAAGAAGAAACTATGATCGTCAAATCAGGACGTACGATTCAAGAATATTATCAATTTATATTTGATACATTGCATGATAACGGCATTGATATCACAATCAATACGAAGCCATATAATATTCCATATGAAAAAACGCTAGATAAAGACGATAAAGAAAGAATCTTTAATCCAAAGACTGCATATCATGCATTAAGATTAATGCAGCAAGCTCAATATGATCATTATCAATTTTTACATTCGAGAAATATTAAAGATGTCAAAACAGGTTTGTTTTGGGATAAATTTGATGTAACATCTATTTTTTATGTAGAAGGTAATGATGAGTATACTGTATCACTTTGTTATTACTTTGGAGATAAATATAGAGAGTCTCCTTATTATATTATAAAGATTAATCCTTTTAAACAAGATAAAATCAACTTGAAACAAGTAGAGCCATCATATGCTGAATATAATGGGAAAGATGGAAGCTTTTTAATCTATGAAGAAGATTTAGAAAGTATCATTAGAAGAGATGAAGTACTGCTGACATTCTTTAATAGTGCATACCAAGCATTGTTATCAGGTGTAAGTAGCAAGTTAATATAGAATGACAAATAAAGCCGTTACGCAATTAGTGCGTAACGACTTTTTTAATATTTACAGAAGGATTTTGACTGTAAAGATGATGCTTTTGAAACTGAATGAGTCTTAATGATTCACCGAGTTTCCTACTGATTATAGGATTTTCATGATATATGACTTTAGTTTGCTGATTAATTAATAACAATTTAGTGTAATGTTTGTATGCGTCGATATGAACAATGTGTTTGCTGTTAATGAGCATATAATTATAGTTAGATTTTGCGCTTGTTGGAAATAATACGAAATCTTCAGAGGCATAGATGAGAATGGGAAGAAGTTTAGAAATGTTTAAGACATATTTAGCGTAATGTTCTCTTGATTTTAAACTTGCCCCTTCAATTTTTAGTGCGTCATTAATAAGATAGGGGATAGAGTGATTGGTATAAACAGTTGATTGATTTAAATATTCAATTTGGAATCTATAAGCTGAATCATCAGAGTATTTCAGTAATGTCATATTAGGATTGATCAAAGTCATATGTCGCACCTCCTATATAACATGTTACTTGAATTTTGGGAAAAATATTGTAATTTTTGAAGAAATATTTGTAATTAAATTAAAAAATGTGATTTCAATTTACGTCGCGCATTTTTACGATAATACTTAATGGAGGATTCACTTTTATTTAAATATATCGCAATTTCTTGGGTTGAGAAACCTTGTAATGTTAGTTTTAACCACATGAGTTCATCTTGTGATAAAATTTCTAACATACTAAACGTTTCAAATTGATGAGTTTGAATGAAGCTTTGATCTAACATTTCATGATTTGAAGTGGGTAATATACGATATGAATCTTTACTTTGTTTTCTTATACAGTCAATGAGGTAATATTTTAATTTAGTATATAAATATTTATCTAGTGAAGCGGTCTTTGAAAAATCATAACGCTCTATTTCAGTCCATAGTTTAATTAATAATAGTTGATAATAATCTTCGTAACCATATTTGATTTGATATCGTTGTAGTAAATAATGAATCATATTTTTATACTGGTTATAGTAATGTTCAAATTTGTGTTGTTTCATGTTGTCCTCTTTGGTGAGCATGCACACGGTTATTTCCGGATAAACGTATTGTAAATAATTAAGAAGTACATTAAAAATTAACAATATACCATAAAATAGAGCAAACTTTAAAATATACCATAATTCATGAGATTATTTTGAAAAATAAAGACTTTATCTTTAAAAATAACTTATAAAAACATAGATTGAAATGATTTACATTTTCACTTCAAACGTGTATATTTGGATATATATATGGACATATGTTTTATTGGGGCAAAGATTAGGAGGCTCATCATATGGATTACGAACATCTAAATTTAGAACACTTTTTTGCAAGAAATAATGACTTGAATACGATAAGAGATAACGCAGATTTTGTAATGATTAACAACGTAAACAGATTTATGAATTATAGAAATGGCGAAGAAGAGGGTACAATCAATTTAAGCCACTATAACTATAAGAATAGATCAGCGGCAATGTCATTTATATTTATGAATTATTCAACTTATAAATAAGCAAACATACTTTCAAAGCATGTTTGCTTTTTTTGTTGAAATATAATAGTAATTAAAACGTAACATTCTTATTTTTGAATAATAAGTCCTTATCCTATAGAATATAAAGAGTAAACTTTAATACAATTGTAAAAATTAGGTAATAAATTATAATTGATGGTGGTTTACAAATTTAGAGGTGAAACGATGAAAAATGCCAGGCTAGAAACCATTAAAAATTTAGTCATATTATCAATAGTCTTGTTAGTTATTGTTGGCCTGTTTTATTATTTGATTTCAGATCATTTAAAATTTTATGAAGTAGATAAACAAGAAGATAATGTAGAAGTCCCATTAACTTTAAGTAAAGCAGTAAATAAACAATATAAAAATGATACGAAAATGCAAGTAGCAACAGAGTCAGGCAATTGGAAAAATGCAACACGAAGCGAAATTTATGAAGTGATGGATGTAGAAAAAATCTTAAATGATAAAAAACAAGTATATCAATTCTTGAACTTATCAGAGTATCAAGGAATTGAAGAAAAACGAATTCATCATATGTTAAGAAAACAAGAAGTATTAGAAAATTATACAACAGAATTTTTAAATGCTGCTAAGAAAGAGCATGTCAATGAAGTGTATTTAATTTCTCACGCTATTTTAGAAACAGGTAATAACAAAAGTGAATTAGCAAATGGTGTCATGTTAACCGACAAAGGGAAAGTAACTAAATCTAAAGAAGAATCAGATGGTAAAAAGTATTATAACTTTTATGGTGTCGGTGCTTTAGACAGTGATCCTATCGGAACAGGCGCAAATTACGCTAAAAAAAGAGGCTGGGATACACCTCAAAAAGCCATATCAGGTGGCGCGAAGTTTATACATGATCATTATTTATCAAACCCAGAGCAAAATACATTATATAGTATGAGATGGAACCCAGAGAAACCTGGCGTACATCAATACGCAACAGATATCAAATGGGCACAAAGTAATGCACGTATAATAGCAGATTTCTATAACGAACTTAAAACAGAAGGAAAGTACTATATCGTATATAAATACCAAGATACAGATAAGTCACTTTCAATCAAAGCATTAGATGAAAAATTAGATAAACAAGAAGAAAAATAGTAATTAAGAAGACTCGAGACATTTGTCTCGAGTCTTTTTTGTGAAATGAGTATAGAAGTAGTCGTAATGGAAGACTGTTATAAGCAGTTTTAGTAAGAAGTGCAAATACTGGTGCTGTTATTAGCAAATTTGGCAAGAAGTGCAAATACTGGTGTCGTTAAAAGCAGTTTTGGCAAGAAGTGCAAATACTGGTGTCGTTAAAAGCAGATTTGGTGAGAAGTGTAAATACTGAGTGTGTTAGTAACACTTCAGTCGAGTTTTGTAATTAAGGCTTTCCATAGTAACATTTCGGCTGAGTTTTGTAATTATAGCCGTCAATAGTTACATTTCAGTCGAGTTTTGTAATTAAGGCCATCCATAGTAACACTTCGGCTGACTTTTGTAACTAACACCCCCGTTATGAACAAGTTTGGCGAGAAGTGTTCACAAGGCACCCGTTACGAACAAGTATAGCGAAAACTGTTCATAAGGCACTCGTTATAAACAAGTTTAGCGAAATATATTCACAACACACCTGTCCAAATCAAAAAAGACTCGAGGCATTTACCTCGAGTCTTTACTAATTATGATGCTTTATCTGAACTGTTAGATGAACTACTGCTTGATGAGCTAGATGATCCGCCTTGTAAGTCTTCTATCTTTTTAGCGTCTTTTGCTTCATCTGGAATCTTAATTTCATCAATTTCGTTTAACTTATTATAAGTGACGTTTGTCTTCATATCAGCAGTTTCGTCATCTTTAGTTAATTTAGCATTTAATTTGTATGAATCAATTTGATTATCTTTATTTACTTTCAATATAGCGTTACCTTTAACTTTATCAACTTGTGATTCAAATTGCTCTAGTTGATCTTTGTTACCTGAGGCGTTTGCTAATTTAGTGAAATCTTCTTTGTTTTTGATGTCATATGTAAGTTCATATCCATCGTCAACTTTCTTAGCTTTCGCATCTTTAAAAGCACTTAAAGTTTTAGCGTATTTTTCATAATTTAATTGATCTAGAGAACTATCGATATTCATATTTTCTACTTGAGAAGATAAGTCTACCCATTGGTCATCTACTTTAGCAATCATTTTATCGCCTTGTACATAAATTGACATTTTCTGACCAGCTTGGTCCATATCTAATTTTGCTGTTTCTTTTTCATCAACATCCATGCCAACTTCTACAGTTTGACTATCTTCGCCTTTAGCAGAAACTTCGATTTTGTTATCAGTGTGATAGCTTTTAACATCTTTAGCATTGCTTTGTAAGTCTTTAACGACTTGACTAGAACTTTTAGTGTCATCTTTCTTTTCTGATTTTGTATCAGAATCTGAACTGTCTGATCCATTCCCACATGCTGCTAAAATAAGTGTTGATGATAAAAATAAACTTCCAAGTATTCTATATTTCATATTACTTCCTCCTTTGTTTTAACTATACTAACACTATGCAATTCATAATAGCAAAAAATTATATAATTACATAAGTTATTAATGTAAATTATTTAAGTTTTTTCTTAGGTGAAAGTATTAAAATAACAATAGTTGATACAATTACTTTTAATATAAATTTCATTTAATATCACTCCGAAAGTGTTTGAGGTTGTGGACCTTTTTGCTTTCTCTTTGTTGGGTCTAATTTCTTTTCAATAAAGCCTAATATTAAATCACTTAGTACTGCTAGTAAAGCGGTAGGGATTGCACCGGCTAAAATAAGTGATGTACCATCAGTAGCGTTTGTACCTCTAATAATGATATCACCAAGTGTAGACGATCCAATAAATGATCCGATTGCAGTAACACCAATTGCAATAACGAATGCGATTCTTATACCACCAATCATTACTGATAACGAAAGGGGAAGTTCAACCATCGTTAAGATTTGACGTGATGTCATACCCATACCTTTACCAGCATCTTTAATACTTGAACTTACGTTATTAATACCCGTATACGTATTTTTGATAATCGGTAACAACGCGTATAAGAATACTGTCATTACAACAGTGTTTGAACCAAGTCCCATCACAAGCATTAATATCGCAAGTAGGGCAAGTGCTGGGATTGTTTGAATAATATTAGCTAGCGAAATGACAAAGCCAGATAATTTAGAATATCTAGCAATGAAAATGCCTACTGGTATACCTATTATAACCGCAAATAACACACCATAAACAGAAATAAGTAAATGAGTTAGGAAAAGTTGAAATATATATCCACCATTTGTTGCGTAATAATCGACTAATTGTGACCATACATGATTATCAACCACTATTTCTCACCATCCTTTTCATCGTCAAAATAATTGTGCTTTTTAAGGAATTCCTCAGCTACTACAGCAGGTTCTTTAAGGTTATTATCTGCTTCGTAGTTTAATTTTTGCATTTGTTCTGTAGAGATTTTTCCTCTTAATTTATTCATTGCGCGATCAACGTAAGGTTTTTCTTTAATTAAAGATTTTGTAACTAATGGACTTGCATCGTAAGGAGGGAAGAAATTCAAGTCATCTTCAAGCACAACTAAATCATAGCTCGCAATTCTTCCGTCTGTTGTATAACCTAATACAACGTCCATTTTACCTGTGTTTAACGCATCATATACAAGGCCAATTTGCATTGGACGAGTACGTTTAAAATCGAAACCATATTTTTCTTTAAATGCTGGGTATCCATCTCCAGGACGTTTCATCCAAGATGAGTCAACGCCAGCTTCTAATTTATTTGCTACTTTTTTCATGTCTGAAACTTTTTTAAGATTGTATTTCTTAGCTGTTTCTTTCGTAACCATCATGGCATAAGTGTTTTCAAAACCATATGAACCATACCATTTTTGGTCATAATCTTTATCGAATGCATCTCTCACTACTTTTAAAGCTTTTTTAGGATCAGTGATAGGATCTTTACCCAATGCACCTGTTAAATCAGTTCCCGTATATCTAGCACTTGAAATGTTAACATCTCCACTATTTTGAGCATTAAATGTAACAGTTGATGATCCTAAATTATTGATAAGCTGTATATTATTTTCTTTTACGTTATCTTTTTTAGCTTCATGTTCTATCATCAATTTATCAATATGTCCCATAATTTGTGATTCACTTGTATTTTGCATACCTATTTTTATTGAGTTTTCATCACCTGAAGCGCCAAGAAAAGGTAATGAACATCCAGATAAAATGACAGATAAAGCCATGATAGGCAATAACAGTTTAAAATATCTATTCATGTTTATATTTCCTCCCTATCTTGAAACTTTTAACCCTTTAGGTGTAACCCATAGTTCAACTTTAGAAAGTACAAAGTCCATAATAAGCGCGATTAATGTAACACTTATGGCACCGCCAATAATTAAATCAGGTTGGTATAAGTTCAAACCATTAAAGATAAAGTCACCTAAACCACCAGCACCAATGAAACTTGCTAATGTTGCCCAACTGATTGCATAAACACTTGATAAACGAACGCCACTCATAATGACTGATATTGCAAGTGGTAATTCAATCATGAACATTTCTTGGAATTTTGTCATACCCATACTTAGTCCAGCTGCTTTAACATTTTTATCAACATTATTAATGCCGATATA
Source organism: Mammaliicoccus sciuri (assembly GCF_002901825.1). Lineage (GTDB taxonomy): Bacteria > Bacillota > Bacilli > Staphylococcales > Staphylococcaceae > Mammaliicoccus > Mammaliicoccus sciuri. The sequence continues at coordinate 87,265 of NZ_PPQD01000034.1, forward strand.
TGTGTTGTTTAAAATCGGTAATAAGATATAAATAAATAATGCTAAAATGGCAGGTAATTTACCAACACCTAAGAAAGGAATCATAAGTGCTAATACTGCTAATGACGGAACGGTTTGTAGAACACTTGCAATAGATAATACGACTTTGGCTAACTTTTTAGTTCGTGTTAATAAAATGCCAAGTGGTATCGCTACGATCATTGCTAAAAGTAAAGCTAATAATGAAATATAGAAGTGTTCCAGTGTCTTCTGAAGTAGTTCGTTTCCGTTAACTTGTAAGAATTCAATCACTATTTTTCACTCCTTATTTGATATCACTTTTTTCAGTTGCTTCTGTTTCCTCGGTTTGTCCCCATATAGAATCGTAAACAATATCTACTAAGCTTGCTCTTGTTATAACACCTTTTATGTAATATTGTTCATCAACAACAGGGATTAATCTCACATTTCGTTTTAAAATTGTACGAACAGAGTCTTGAAGCATCGTACCTGTCTTAACTGTATAAATATCTCGATGCATAATATCGATAATGTCTGATTTTTTACGATATCCTTCGTTTAAATCTTCAATATCTATATATCCGACAAGTTTACCTTTTACATTTGTAATAAATAGCGTATCTACACGTCTCTCTCTCATAATCGAAACAGCTTCGTCTATTGTCTTCTCAGAAGTGATGGCAATTGGATCTTTCATTGCATCATCAACAACACGTATGTTAGGTCTATCTTGAATAAGTCTGTTTTGACCGATAAACTCGCGTACAAAATCATTAGCTGGATTTTTTAAAATATTGTTTGGTGAATCAAATTGAATGATTTCACCTTGAGACATAATACAAATTCTATCTGCCAATTTAATCGCTTCATCCATATCGTGCGTTACAAATATAATGGTTTTACCAAGTTTTTGTTGAAGTGTCTTTACAAGGTCTTGCAATGTATCTCTTGTAATAGGGTCTAAAGCACCAAATGGTTCGTCCATTAAAATGATATCTTGGTCTGCTGCAAGTGCTCTTACAACACCAATACGTTGTTGTTGTCCACCAGATAATTGAGATGGGTATAAATCTAAATATGATTCTGGTAAGTCTACTAATTTGATAAGTTCTTTAGCTTTTTTCTCTTTTTCTTCTTTAGTCCATTTAAGTAATTTAGGTACTAAAACGATATTTTCACGTATCGTCATATGTGGCATTAAACCAATTTGTTGAATGACATAACCTATATTTCTTCTTAAATTAACTGGATTCATCTTGCTTAAATCTTTCCCGTCAAGCGTAATTGTCCCGCTAGTTGGCTCTATCATGCGGTTAATCATTCTTAAAGCAGTTGTCTTCCCGCTACCACTCGTACCGATAAAAGCGATAAATTCACCAGATTCAATTTTCATATTGATGCTGTCTACGGCTTTTTTTCCGCCACGATAAACTTTAGTTAAGTCTTGGATTGATAACATAATACTTCTCCTTTTTTTGAAATTTATAATAATGACGTTTATTATTATAACACAATAGTTGCATAATTATGAAAATCGCCCAAATCGTGTAATTTATGTTTATTGTTATTTAAAAAAAGGAATAAATAAAAAAAGTGTGAATGAGACTAATGTTATATATAAAGACATGTTATGTTTTCCACATGTATAATAGATTTATAAAATTGAATGATTTTTGCATATTATGCATTGAGAGATTTGGAGGGGTACAATTTGAAAGTAGCAATAATAGGAATGGGAACTGCTGGTGTTAGTACATTAAACCAATTAGCAAAACATAAAAAATTCAAAAAAATTACGGTTGATATATTTGATAGTGTCGAAGATATGGGTATGGGTAAGCCATTTCAAAATGATAGTGATCGATTACTCATTAACTTACCAGCTAATCAAATGTCTTTAAGTCCAGATGATACGAAAGATTTTAAGAAATGGTATAAGAAAAATGATGATTTTGACTATGGTAAAGCGAAATATTTACCAAGATTAGTATTTGGCCATTATATGAAGTCTATTTTAAATGACTTATTAAATAAACACGATAATATATTCGTACATAAGCATAAAGTTGATAGTTGCTATGTCGAAGAAATTAAAGATGAAAGAGGACAATATAAAATAGATGTCTGCTATATAGAAGATGATGAAGCGGTATGCCAAAAGTATGACTATGTCTTTTTGACTATTGGTACTTTACCTTATAAAGATCCGTACAATTTATCTGGATTAAAAGGGTATATTGAATCACCATATCCAACAATTAAAGCATTACGTGATGTTAAAGAAAATGATGATATTGCGATAATTGGAACAGGACTTAGTTCAATAGATGTCATTAGATTTGTAATGGAAAATCATAAACAACTTCCAATAACTGTAGCTTCAAGACATGCTCAATTTCCGACAGTTAGAGGTATTAAACATGAAATCAATTTGAAGTATATTACGAAAGATTCAATAGAAAAGTTAAAAAAGACGCATAAAGGTATCGCACCATTAAAAGAAATAGAAAACCTCTTTGCGAAAGAATGTGAATATCAAAATATTAACTTGAAAAAAATGCTTTATCGATTTAAAAAAGATAATGTAGCGAATATGAAATATGATTTAAGACATGAAGATGAAGTAGGGCATTTTCAATCATTTGTTGAAGAAGTAAAACATCATATGATTCCTGTATGGAATGCCATGACAATCGATGATAAAACGACATTTTTAGAAAAGTATGGACATCACTTTAAACGTAATGCGAATCCTATGCCTCAATCATCAGCTAAGCAATTAATCGAATGGATTGAAAATGGAGACATTGTCGTTAAAGAAGGATTAGAAAATGTACGAAAATATTACGGTAAATTTAGAATTAAATATGAAGGCGAACAAGAAGAAACAAGTTATCATTATGTTATTAATGCGACTGGTCCTAAAAAACATTTATCAGAATTGACAGAAGAAGAGCATTTTATTAAAGGATTAGAGAACAAGCAAATTATAGCTGCACATCCATTTGGAGGTATTCTAGTGATGCCATATTCAAATGAAGTTATTAGTCCTAAATTCGGTACAATGCCAAATTTAAAAGTGATTGGACAATTAACAAGTGGTGTTAATTTTGATGTAAATGGCGTTTCATTATTAGTCGATCAATCCGTAAGAGCCGTAAATGATTTATACGTTGAATTAGAAGAAAGAAAAAAAGTTAAAAAGGCGAAATCTAAAAAGAAATAGTATAAAGGAAGTTGAAATGTAAGCTTGAGACAGTGTTTAATGTCTCAAGCTAATTTTTATGTGTGAGGGTGATGGGGCGTTAAAAGCAGTTTTGGTACAAAGTGCAAATACTGGGGTCGTTATTAGCAAGTTTGGAAACAAGTGCAAATACTGATGTCGTTAGAAGCAGTTCTGTCTGAAAGTACAAATAAGAATACAGTATTAACACTTCTGAGTAGTTTTGTAATTAAGGTCGTCCATAGTAACACTTCGGCCGAGTTTTGTAACTATGGATATCCTTAGTAACATTTCAGGCGAGTTTTGTAACTAAGTGCCCTCGTTATGAACAAGTTTAGTCAAAAGTGTTCACAACGCCCGTCGTTATCAGCATTTTAAAACCATCACACAAATACAAACTATATAAATTTAACTTCTTCATTTGTAATTCTTAGTGAAATGGTATAGAATGATGTCATCAGTGATTACTGATATATAATTTAATAATATATTCTTTCGGGGCAGGGTGAAATTCCCAACCGGCGGTATAATAGCCCGCGACCCATAAGTGAATTTTCATTTATGGCTGATTCAGTAACATTCTGAAGCCGACAGTATAGTCTGGATGGGAGAAAGAATAGACGACAGCGTATGCTATACGCTTATTTCGTTATACTTAAAATGTTAAAGTCTTTTTTCATAAAAGGCTTATTTCGTGATACATTTTTACTCCCAACCACCGAAAAGTGATTTTCGGTGGTTTTTATTTTTAGGAGGTAAAGAAATGAATCAATATTTAGATTTTGCAATTGATTTAGCTGAACGTGTACAAGGACAGACGGGTACGAATCCTTCTGTTGGTGCAGTTATTGTTAAAAATCATAAAATCATAGGTTTTGGTGCACATTTAAAAAAAGGTGAAGCACATGCTGAAATACAAGCTTTAAAAATGGCAGGTGAAGAAGCTCAAGGTGCAACAATATATGTTTCTTTAGAACCTTGTTCACATTATGGTTTAACACCACCTTGTGCCGAAGCGATTATCGATAACGGTATTCAATCAGTTGTATATGCAGTCAAAGATGGTTCTCTTAAAAATAGTGGTCATGAAATGTTGTACGAAGCTGGAATAGATGTAAAACATGAGCCTTCTAAAAGAGCAGAAGACTTATATGAGGCATTTTTTCATCAACAACAAACGAAATTACCATTTATTACTTTGAAAATTTCTACGAGTCTAGATGGTAAAGTTGCGACAGATTACAAAGAAAGTAAATGGATTACATCTAAAGAAGTTAAGCAAGATGTATTAAAATTGCGCTCACAACATGATGCAATTATTACAGGTGGGATGACAGTTCGTGAAGATAATCCATTATTAACTACTCGTAATCCCAATTTAAGTAATCCAACTAGAATTGTTTTAACAGAGCAATCACACTTTGGTGGTGATTATGAAATATTCAAAGATGAAGATAATCCTGTTATTGTTGTAACGAATTCGGAATCATTTCACACGTATGAGAACCAGCATATTAAAGTTAAGAACAGTGATTTATCAAATTTAAAAATGATTATAAAAGATTTATATGAAGATGGATATGCTCAAGTGATGGTTGAAGCAGGTCCTAAACTTGTAAGTCAGTTTATTGAACAAGACTTAGTAGACCAATTAATTATTTATCAAGCCCCGAAGATGATTGGTGGTCAAGGAAAATATCAATATTATCAAACGCAAGATGTCGTTCCTTTATCCAATAGTAAATTATTTCAAATTATATCAACAGAAATCATTGGTGGAGATCTTAAAATAACATTAAGAAAGAAGTGACAAGATGTTCACAGGACTCATTGAAACAGTTGGTGTAATCAAGAATACAAGCACAAACCAAGGCGTTAAAACATTAACAATTGAAGCCACTGAAATAATGGATGATTTATCTTTAGGTGATTCCGTTGCTGTTAATGGTGTTTGTCTGACCGTTACTGAGAAAGCAAGTTCTAGTTTTAAAGTGGAAGTGATTACTGGAACAATCTCAGTAACTTATTTAGAACATTTGAAAATGAATGACAAAGTAAATCTTGAAAGAGCGATGTTAGCAAATGGAAGATTTGGTGGTCATTTTGTAAGTGGGCATGTAGATGGTCAAGGCATTATTAAACATATTTCAAAGAGACAAGATGAATGGATTATTGAAATATCTACAGAAGCGCATTTATTAAATCAAATGATTGATAAAGGATCTATCACAGTTGATGGTGTTAGTTTGACAATTTTTAAATTATATCCTCAAAAATTTGAAATTCATTTAATTCCTGAAACGAGAGATCGAACAATCTTTGTTAATAAGAAACAAGGTGACAGTGTACATATTGAAACGGATTTGTTATTTAAATATGTGCAGAAAGCAACAGGACAAAATCATTCAAATTTATCCGAAGAGAAATTACTTAATCTAGGATTTTAGGAGGCTATAACATGTTTGATAACGTAGAAGATGCCATACAAGAACTTAAAAGTGGTAAACCGATTATTGTAGTAGATGATGAAGATAGAGAAAATGAAGGTGACCTTGTCGCAATTTCTGAGTATTTAACAGCTGAAACGATTAATTTTATGGCTACACATGCAAGAGGTTTAATCTGTGCACCGATAAGCAGCGAAATTGCCCAACAATTTGGTTTGAAATTGATGACTGAAACGGGTGATAAATATAAGACTGCATTTACTGTAAGTATTGATCATGCATCAAGTACGACAGGTATAAGTGCTTTTGAAAGAGCGGATACGATTAAAGCATTAATTAATGAAACGTCACCAACAGCATTCGTTCAACCAGGTCATGTATTTCCATTAATAGCTAAAGACAATGGTGTTCTTGAAAGAATAGGTCATACAGAAGCTTGTGTTGATTTAGCGAAACTTTCTGGAGCGAAACCAGCTGGTGCTATTTGTGAAATTATGAATGATGATGGCACGATGGCTCGTAGAGATGATTTATATCAATTTAAACGTAAACATGGTTTGTTAATGATAACGATTGATGAACTTGTAAAGTATAGAAAACGTCATGATCAAATTATTCATCTTGAATCTAAAGTTAAGTTGCCAACTTCATATGGTGAATTTGATATGTACGGCTTTACATCGCAATTAGATGATAAAGAATATATTGTCATTAGTTCAGGAGAAATTAAAGATGGTATGAATGTACGTATTCATTCTGAATGTGTGACAGGTGATATTTTCCATAGTGCAAGATGCGATTGTGGAGAACAGCTTGAATATTCAATGAAATACATTCAAGAACATGGTGGCATGATTTTGTACTTACCTCAAGAAGGTAGAGGAATAGGACTGATCAATAAACTTAAAGCATATGAACTTATTGAACAAGGTTATGACACGATTACAGCTAATGAAGCTTTAGGCTTTGAAGCGGATTTAAGAGATTATACTGAAGCGAGTCAGATTTTGAAATACTTTAATATAGAAGAAATTCAACTCATCAGTAATAATCCAGATAAATTTAATCAATTACAAGTTTTAGGTATACGTGTTTCTAATAGAGTTCCAGTTGTCATTGAACCGAATGAAACAAATGAATCATATATCAATACTAAAAAGCATGAAATGGGTCATTTAATATAAAATAGAATGGAGTTTTTAAAATGAAATTTGAAGGTAAAATGGATGGATCACAATTAAAAGTAGCAATCGTCGTGAGTAGATTTAACGATTTTATAACAGGTCGTTTATTAGATGGTGCTAAAGATACTTTAATTAGACATAACGTGGATGAAGAAAATGTTCATGTAGCATATGTACCAGGCGCGTATGAAATTCCTTTAGTAGCTAAAAAATTAGCGAAGTCAGGGAAATACGATGCGGTCGTAACATTAGGCTGTGTAATTAGAGGGGCGACTACACATTATGATTATGTATGTAATGAAGTTGCTAAAGGTATTTCTAAAGTAAATGATGAAACAAATGTACCTGTAATATTTGGAATCGTAACAACAGAAACAATTGAACAAGCGATTGAAAGAGCAGGAACAAAAGCAGGTAATAAAGGTGGAGATGCTGCCTTAGCTGCAATTGAAATGGCAAACTTACTTAAAAATATTGAAGCACAAATATAAAAACAAAGAAGCCAGGACAAGCGTTCTGGCTTCTTATGTATTATTTTTTCTTCGCTTTAGCGATTCCGCCTATACTTAATAAGGTTAAGCCAGCTATTACACTAGCTCCGATAGCGATTTTTCCTTTATTCTTTTCACTAAAGATATCTAATAACATTAAATTAATATTTTGTGGTCTTTCTGCTAATCTTCTCATGAAGTAACCGAACCAATCTTCCCCAAATGGTACGTACATACAGAAATTATAGCCTTCATTAGCGATTTGATATGCATAATCTGTTCTAAAACCATATAACATTTGGAATTCAAATGAATCTCTTGAGATGTTATGATCTTTAACAAATTGTTTAACATGATTAATAACATTATGATCGTGTGTTGCAATTGAAGTGAATGCTTTAGCAGTTAATAATCTTTTTTCAATCAATGCTATATAATTTTTGTCAATTTCTTCTTTAGTTTGATAAGCAATATGAGGTGCTTCCTTATATGCACCTTTAACTAATCGTAATCGCACATCATCGTATTTATCCATAATATTCATAGCATCAAATAAGTATGCTTGAATAACAGTCCCTACATTTTTGAATTCACCCTTAAGTTTATCAACTATTTCCGTAATACCAACTAAATCTTCATATTTTTCAGCATCTATGTTCACAAATGTATTTCCGTATTCATGAGCTTTTAACAAAATTTCTCTCGTATTTTGATAAGCAAACTCTCTATCAATATTGAGACCTAATTGTGTAAGCTTAATCGAAACATGCGCATCAATATTAGCATTGTAGTTTCTTCGCATAATTTCAACAATATTTTGTTGAGCTTCTAAAGCTTCTTGACGTGATGTTACGAATTCCCCTAAATTATCTAACGTACATGAAATTCCCTTCATATTTAATCTTTCAACTGTATCGATTGTTGAATCAATATCAACGCCCGCTACGACCTTGTTTGCACCTAGTGCAGGACCCATTTTCTTAGCTGATTCATTCATGAATTTGTTGTTAGATAATGCAATAAAAAAATCTTTTACGACAGGCATAGCAAGTCCTCCTTAAATATATATATTCATTTAATTTATTTTATCATGGAAATACAAATTTAGTTAAGCGTTTACATTTTTAATATAATGTAAAATTATACTAATTATGAATTCTGACACGAAAAAGAACGCCCCCGCAAGGCGTTCCATAATATTGACAATATTTTGTCCGAAATAAGAAAATATATACACGTATATTAATGTAGTTTAATTGGATTTGTATAATGCGTTTGAACAATTAAATCTTAAACGTATTTAGGACTTTTTCCATATTTGTTTGGAGCTTTATTTCCCTCACTACATGCCATAAGCAGAATTGCAAGATTTAAAAATAAACAAATAATCAATAAGACGGCATATAGTACAGTCATAGAAGTACTTGTAACTGAATCTTTAAATAAACTATATAAAATATCTAAAATAAAAGTAAGTGCATATGTAATAGTAGGAAATATCATTGTCATATTTAAATCATGGAATCTTCTACTAGTTACTGAAATAGAAGCAATAAATGTTGCAATATTAAATATGCTAGAAACAATAACTGTAATAAGCGCAGGAATAGGTAGTACTGTAATTAATAGATTACCTAGCATAGTGATAATGATTGTAGCAAGTATTGGATACCAAAATTCTTTACGTCTAGATCGACCGTGAATATTAAATGCATTTAACCAAAAAAGTTTGTAGTAATGCAGCATATTAAATCCCTCCAATAATTCTTTTCTAAGATATTATTAATACTATTATATACATAAATGGATAAAAAAGGTATTTATATTGTAAAAAAGAAACTGATTGGGAAAATCAGTTTCTTTTTTAATTCATTATTATTTAAATTTTTTTAATATTGCTTATTATGGTTTAGGGGGTGGATTGATTGACTTGCTCATAGTTTGGTGAAATGGGTTCTGCTGCTATGCTAATTGCATGTGGTAGAAATGTGAATATAAACAAAGAAATAATTATTTTTTTAAAGAAATGCATTTTATCATGCTCCTTTAAAGGCGTCTTATGTTACATCTTTAAAGTAACACGACAATATGAATTGATTGCTAATTCAATGTAAAGATTTAATGGCTATTAATGTTAATTTTATGTTAAGGAAAGCAATGAATCTTTAAAATATCTTAATAATTATAGCTGGTTTATCGTGATACAATTAATGTATTAGAAATGACTGTAAAGGAGAAATCGGGATGTTTAGGGATATGGCATTTTATATGTTTGGGAAACCTTTAGATAGTTTCGTGCAATTGTTTATTTTTGAGCCAATTGTGATTGGTATTATAGCAATTTTAGTGGCGATGATTACTAAAAAGTCATGGACAGTTTTTGTTACAATCATTGCTTTAAATATTATTGATAATTTCTTACTCGTTAACTACCACTTTAGTGGGGCAGGTATAGGCACAATATTAGTTCAGAATGTTGTCTTCTTCTTTGAGAAGTTCTTCTCAATGTTTTATGAAATTATTATCGCTTATATCGTTGTAAAATTACCGTTTATGCATAGCAAATTTAAAATAGCGTAACAAAAAAGGATTGGGACATTGCGTCTCAATCCTTTTTATTATTTATTGATCTGCTTTATAAATCTCAGCTTTTTCAATATAAGATGCATTGATTCTTTTTAATTCATTATAGTCATCTTCTGTCAGTTCTCTAATGACTTTTGCAGGACGACCAAATGCTAACGTATGTGGTGGGATTTTCTTTCCTGGTGGAACGAGTGATCCAGCACCGATAAATGCATATTCTCCAATTTCTGCACCGTCAAGAATAGTTGAATCCATTCCGATTAACGCGTGCTTGCGAATAATACTAGAATGTAATGTCACTTTATGACCAATTGTTACAAAATTTTCTATTATAAGTGGTTGATTAGGGCTTTGGTGTAAACAACATAAATCTTGGATATTAACACCTTCACCTATAATTGTAGGGGCAACATCACCTCTAATAACTGAGTTGAACCATACTGAGCTTTTAGGACCGATTGTAATATCACCAATTAAAGTTGCATTTTCAGCAATATAACAGCTTTGATCGATTTGTGGTTTTTGACCTTTAAAAGATTTAATCATTCAAGATTCTCCATTCTTTTGAAAAATTTTGTTATACTAAGTTTAACAAAAAAGTAGCTATATAGGTAAAAGGAGTAATATATTATGTGGAAATGGGAAACTGAGAAAGAAGCTAAAGGAATTGTAGTAATTGTACATAATATGCTAGAACATACAGGAAGATACGCATACGTAATCACTAAGCTACGACGAGAAGGTTACCATGTTATTATGGGTGACTTAAAAGGACAAGGACAAACTTCCCGTGTACATAGAGGACATGTTGATAAATTTGAAGAATACCATGAACAAGTACTTGAATGGATATCTATTGCAGAAGAATATCACTTACCAGTATTTACGTTAGGTGTTGGTTTAGGTGGCCTTATTCTTCTTAATTTATTAGAAAAAGTAGATTTAAAAGTAGAAGGCGTACTATTGATTTCACCATTAGTTGCTTTTCAACAAAATATTTCAACAAGACGTAATTTCTTAGCTTCAAGTTTCGGTACAGTTGCGAAAGATGCTAAGTTTGATACGGGCATTAAAGTAGAAAGCTTAACAAGAAACAAAGAAGTAATAGATGATACGAATAAAGATGCTTTAATGTTAAATAAAGTGAGTTACCACTGGTACAAGACTATCTTAGAAACAATGAAAGCAACAATGGAAAATATTCACCACATATCTCCAATTCCTACATTACTTATGCTAGGTACAGAAGATAAAATAGTAGATACAGAATCAATTCGTCAAATCGGTAAAACAATCAATACTAACGAATTATATTTTAAAGCTTGGCACGGACTTAATCATGAAGTACATAATGAACCAGAACGCGAAAATGTAATGAAATATATCATATCATTTATGAATAATCGCATTCACTACGTAGGATTACTTATTGATGATGAAACTGAATAATTTATAAAATATAATGCAAACAAGCTTAAACGATACTATATCGGGTATATAACCCATATAGAGCGTTGGAGGCGAGTTTATGACAGAAAAAGTAAATAACGTAAGTGACTTAATTTTATTAGATGATATCCAAAAAAATATAAATATTATTTTTTATAAAATTGAAGAAAAGTTTGATATAGAAAAAGAAGAGTTTCTTACATTAATCATGTTATGGAATAACGGATCGATGAGTTTGAAAGAGTTGGATAGTTATATAGATATTAAGCCATACAAACGAACAAGATTATACAATAACCTTGTGAAAAAAGGATGGATTAATAAAGTGCGCCCAGAGAATGATGAAAGAACTGTAATTGTTGAAGTGAATAAAGACTTCGAAGACAAGAAAGATGCAATTATCGATTTCGCTTGTGAAGAAATCAAAAATAGAAAAGAACATTTTGAAAAACAATTTGAGTCAATCGTTAATACTTGTAATATTTAATTAAAACGCAAACCTGTTGAGTAGGTTTGCGTTTTGTCATTAGATTGTGAAAGATGTGAGTTAAAGGTGAAGTAAACACACGAGTCGTGGCTTAAGTATTGAATAAAGCCAAGAGATGATCCAAGTCGTGGCTTAAGTATTGAATAAAGCCAAGAGATGATCCAAGTCATGGCTTAAGTAGAGAGTAAAGCCAAGAAATGAACCAAGTCATGGCTTAAGTGCTGAATAAAGCCAAGAGATGATCCAAGTCATGGCTTAAGTATTGAATAAAGCCAAGAGATTGACCAAGTCGTGGCTTAAGTAGAGAGTAAAGCCAAGAAATGATCCAAGTCGTGGCTTAAGTAGAGAGTAAAGCCAAGAAATGAACCAAGTCGTGGCTTAAGTAGAGAGTAAAGCCAAGAGATTGACCAAGTCGTGGCTTAAGTAGAGAGTAAAGCCAAGAAATTGACCAAGTCGTGGCTTAACCACCGGATATATCCAAAAACCTCCAATATCACATAAAAAACGCAAACCCATTCCCAAGGTTTGCGTTCTGTCATTTCACTCATTTTTATCTTTTTTCAATTGCTATTATATATGGTGGATTGTTTTTTTGATTTATAAATTGATAGTGGAGCACGTGTGCTGATTGTTGATCTATTGAACTAACATGATTGATGACTTCGTTAGATTCTATCTGTCCTTCTGGGTGTCCTGGATATACGACTAATACGATGATGCCATTTTTACTTGTCATTTCGAATAGACTTTCAATTGCTTTAATTGTTGTCGGTGCATTCGTTGTAATATGTTTATCGCCTTTTGGTAAATAGCCTAAATTAAATATTGATGCGTCTATTTGCTCATGACGTTCTTTTATTATAGGTGCTGCATTTTCGTGACCTGTTTGATAATAATGAATATTACTATATGCTTCTGTTTTGATTTTAGTATTATTAATGGCTTCTTCTTGTATATCGAACGCGTATACTTCGCCGTTTGGAACTTGATTAGCAAGGAAAAGTGTATCGTTGCCATTCCCACATGTTGCATCAACTACGATACTTTTATCCGTTATATGTGTTGCTATTAAATCTCTTGCGAATGGTAAGATTCCTTGAACAATCATTTTTGAACTTGTTCTGCTTTCTTGAATTTAGATCCTTGCATTGTGCCACGTTCTTTAAGTTCATTGTCTATAGCATTAAGGACTTCCCATTTATTTACACTCCACATAGGTCCAACCATTAAATCGATAGGGCCATCACCTGTAATACGATGAATGATCATTTCTTCTGGTAAAATTTCTAATTGGTCACAAACGAGTTGCGTATAATTATCTTGAGTCATGAATTCAAGCATACCTTTTTCGTATTGTTTAACCATTGGTGTACCTTTAAGTAGGTGTAACAAATGAATTTTAATCCCTTGAACGTCCATTTGTGCGACTTCTTTTGCTGTTTCCATCATCATATTGTAATCTTCACCAGGTAAACCATTAATGATATGTGTACATATATTGATATTGTGTTTTCTTAATTTAGCAATACCTTCGTAATAGCATTTCATATCATGTGCACGGTTAATTAAATCTGAAGTTTCTTGGTGAACGGTTTGTAATCCAAGTTCTACCCATAAATATGTTCTTTCATTTAATTCTGCTAAGTATTCTACAACATCATCTGGTAGGCAGTCTGGTCTTGTTGCAATTGATAGTCCAACTACATTTTCTTCTGATAAAGCAGCTTCGTATTTTTCTCTTAATACTTCAACTGGCGCATGCGTATTTGTAAAAGCTTGAAAATAAGCGATATATTTTCCTTCGGACCATTTTTCATGCATTTTGTCTTTAATTTCTTTAAATTGTACATGGATTGGTTCTGCACGGTTACCTGCAAAGTCTCCACTCCCGGCTGCTGAACAAAATGTACAACCCCCATGTGCTACTGTGCCGTCACGGTTTGGACAATCAAATCCACCATCTAATGCTATTTTAAAAATCTTCTCACCAAATTTATTTCTTAAATGATAATTCCATGTATGATATCTTTTGTTATCAAATGCATAACGGAATTGTTCTGTCATTATATTTCACATCCTGTTCTACAAACTTATCTAAAGCATTTTAACATATAATATTGAACTTTTGCAGAAAAAGGTTTAGACTATTAAAATTGACAAAATTTGAGAGGAGGTTGAAATCCTTGAGAATGCCGAAAATTGTTAAAATGCTCATCATAGGAATGGCGATCAATATTACAGGATCAAGTTTCTTATGGCCACTTAATACAATATATATGAATGAAGAATTAGGTAAGAGTTTAAGTACAGCTGGTATCGTTTTAATGATTAATGCATTCGGGAGTGTAATCGGGAATTTATTAGGCGGAAGTTTATTCGACAAAATTGGTGGGTTTCGTTCTATTATTTTTGCCTCTATTTTAAATATTTTAAGTTTAATCGGGTTAAACTTTTTAAATGATTGGCCATGGTATCCGTTTTGGCTTGTGATACTTGGTTTCGGTGGAGGCGTGATTGTGCCAGCTATTTATGCAATGGCTGCTGCAAGTTGGCCAAACGGAGGACGCACAACATTTAATGCAATTTATCTTGCTCAAAACTTAGGTGTTTCTATTGGGGCTGCAGCAGGTGGGTTTGTAGCGGACTTTAGCTTTAATTATATTTTTATGGCGAACTTACTACTATATGTCGTATTTATCATAATTGCTTTAAAATATTACAACATAGATTTAGATATTCATTTGAAAAATGATGAAGGCATCACGAGTGCTATGCAAGTTAAAGATAAAAGTAAATTTACTGCACTTATACTTCTATGTGTTATGTTTAGTTTATGTTGGATTGGTTATGTTCAGTGGCAAACGACAATTGCGACTTATACACAATCAGTTGGTATATCCTTGAAACAATATAGTTTCCTTTGGACAATAAATGGTATATTGATTTTAGCAGGACAACCTTTAATTGCACCGTTTATCAATAGATTCAAAGAGAAATTGAAATTACAAATGTTTATAGGGCTAACGATTTTTATTTTAAGTTATGTGATTACAAGCTTTGCTGAACAATTTACAATGTTTGTTGTAGGGATGGTTATTTTAACATTTGGAGAAATGTTTGTATGGCCAGCAGTACCTGCAATTGCAAATAAATTAGCACCTAAAGGCAGAATGGGTGCATATCAAGGTATTGTAAACGCATCTTCAACAATAGGAAAAGCATTTGGGCCAGTTGTAGGTGGCGTAATAGTTGATATGTTTGATATGAAAATGATGTTTTACAGTATGATATTACTTATTTTAATAGGTTATTACTTCTTATACATTTATGATAGAGGTATTTCAAAGCAAGATACATGATATTAACAAATAAGACTTGCAAAATATATTGAAATTGCATAATATTAGGATGTATATAAGAAAAGTAGCTTTAATGCGAATCTTAAGAGAGTCAGTGGTGCTGAGAACTGATGATATCCATTAAGTGAACTTATGAACGATTCATTATTTATTAAAAGCAATCTTAAACCATATAAATGAAGCGCACTTAATTGTGAATTCTGGGTGGTACCGCGGCATATTTATTCAAGTCGTCCCAACTGTTATGATGGTTGGGATGGCTTTTTTTATTTTATAGGAGGAACGGACAAATGAATTATAATCATCAACAAATCGAAAAGAAATGGCAAGATTTTTGGGCAGCTAACAAAACATTTAAAGCTAACGATAATCTTGGACAAAAGAAATTTTACGCTTTAGATATGTTTCCATATCCATCTGGCGCTGGTTTACATGTAGGACATCCTGAAGGTTATACTGCTACAGATATCGTCTCAAGATATAAAAGAATGCAAGGGTATAATGTACTTCACCCAATGGGATGGGATGCATTTGGTTTACCAGCTGAGCAGTATGCTATTGATACAGGGAATGATCCTAAAGAATTTACAGCTAAAAATATAGCGACTTTTAAAAGACAAATTCAAGAGCTAGGTTTCTCATATGACTGGGATAGAGAAGTGAATACAACTGACCCAGATTACTATAAATGGACACAATGGATTTTCATTCAATTATATAATAAAGGATTAGCATATGTTGATGAAGTAGCTGTAAACTGGTGCCCAGCGCTAGGTACAGTGTTATCTAATGAAGAAATTGTTGATGGTGTTTCAGAACGTGGAGGACATCCAGTTGTTCGCAAACCTATGAGACAATGGGTATTAAAAATCACTGAATATGCGGATCGTCTATTAGAAGATTTAGATGAATTAGATTGGCCAGAATCTATTAAAGATATGCAAAGAAACTGGATTGGTAGATCTGAAGGTGCTGAATTAAAATTTAATATTGATAATACAGATTTATCATTTGAAGTATTCACAACTCGTCCAGATACGATTTACGGTGCAACTTTTGCTGTACTATCACCAGAACATCCTTTAGTAGATTTAATTACGACTGAAGATGAAAAAGAAGCGGTTGAAGCATATAAATTAGCAGCTTCTCGTAAATCTGACTTAGAAAGAACAGATTTAGCAAAAGATAAAAGTGGTGTATTCACTGGAGCATTTACGACAAACCCATTCACTGGCAAAAAAATGCCGATTTGGGTTGCAGATTATGTGTTAATTAGTTATGGAACAGGTGCTGTTATGGCAGTTCCAGCACATGATGAAAGAGATGCTGAGTTTGCAGAGAAATTCAATTTAGATATCATCACTGTATATGATGATGATGGTAAAATGATTGATTCAGATGCATTAAATGGATTAACAAAAGAAGAAGCAGTACCTAAAGCGATTGAATTACTTGAAGAAAAAGGTATCGGTCATAAAAAAGTAAGCTATAAATTAAGAGATTGGTTATTTAGTAGACAACGTTATTGGGGTGAACCAATTCCAGTTATACATTGGGAAGACGGTACAATGACAACAGTTCCTGAAGAAGAACTTCCACTAATTCTACCTGAAACAGATCAAGTTAAACCATCAGGTACAGGAGAATCACCATTAGCTAATATTGATGAATTTATTAATGTTGTAGATCCTAAGACAGGTATGAAAGGGCGTCGTGAAACGAATACGATGCCACAATGGGCAGGTAGCTGTTGGTATTATTTAAGATATATTGACCCACATAACGATGAACAATTAGCTGATCCTGAAAAACTTAAACACTGGTTACCAGTTGATTTATATATCGGTGGTGTAGAACATGCAGTGCTTCATCTATTATATTCAAGATTCTGGCATAAAGTGTTATACGATATCGGTGTAGTTCCAACTAAAGAGCCTTTCCAAAAATTATTTAACCAAGGTATGATTCTTGGTGAAGGTAATGAAAAAATGAGTAAATCAAAAGGTAATGTCGTTAACCCTGATGATATTGTACGTTCTCATGGTGCTGACACATTACGTCTATATGAAATGTTCATGGGACCTTTAGATGCTGCAATTGCATGGAGTGAAAATGGACTAGACGGTTCACGTCGTTTCTTAGATAGAGTATGGCGTTTATTTGTTACAGAAGAAGGGAACATTACGGATAAGGTCGTTGAAAGCGAAACACCAGACCTAGATAAAGTCTATAACCAAACAGTTAAAAAAGTAACTGAAGACTTCGATACACTAAACTTCAATACTGCAATCAGTCAAATGATGGTATTCATCAATG
Source organism: Mammaliicoccus sciuri (assembly GCF_002901825.1). Taxonomy (GTDB): domain Bacteria; phylum Bacillota; class Bacilli; order Staphylococcales; family Staphylococcaceae; genus Mammaliicoccus; species Mammaliicoccus sciuri. Next base: position 104,807 of record NZ_PPQD01000034.1, read on the forward strand.
ATTGTTATAAACAAGATCAAATCAGCAAAGCATATGCTGAAGGTTTTGTAAAAATGTTATCACCAATTGCGCCACACATTTCTGAAGAATTATGGCAAAAACTTGGTCATAACGATTCTTTATCTTATGAAGAATGGCCAACATTTGATGAGTCACTACTAGTAGATAACGAAATAGAAATTGTTATCCAAGTTAACGGTAAACTAAAAGACAAAATCAAAATTTCTAAAGATTTAACTAAAAATGAAATGGAAGCAGTAGCAATGGATAATGAAAAAATCAAAGAAGCGATTGAAGGTAAAACAATCCGTAAAGTGATTGCAGTTCCACAAAAGTTAGTTAATATCGTAGCAAATTAATCAATTAGGAGTGTTCTAGTTATGAAAGAAATTACAGTAACAGAATTAGCAAACAAAATTACATCTAATAATCCAATTAATATAGTTGATGTGAGAGAAGATCATGAAGTAGCATTAGGTGTAATCCCTGGCGCTAAGCATATTCCAATGGGAGAAATTCCAAATGAATTAAATCATTTCTCTAAAGACCAAACATATTATATTGTTTGTGCAGGTGGCGTTAGAAGTGCTCGAGTAGTTGATTATTTAAATGACCACGACATTGATGCAGTAAACGTAGAAGGCGGCATGAATGAGTGGGGCGACGATGGTTTAGAAAACAAAAGAGTTTAATGAAGAAATAGATAAGGCTGAGACATTTAAAATGTCTCAGCCTTAAATAATGTGTGAATATAATATAGGTTAAAGTTAGTAACAATTCCAAGTAGTTTTGTAAATAAGGCCTCCGTTAGTAACAAATCCAAGCAGTTTTGTAAATAAGTACACCACATAACAAACACCAAACTATATACATTCTATAGAATTTTAATCATTAAATTGTGCGGCATTATAGCCTGCTACATACCCAGTGACAAGAGCGCTCGTAATATTATAGCCACCTGTATACCCATGGATATCTAGTACTTCACCTGAGAAGTAAAGCCCAGCACATATTTTGGATGCCATTGTATTGGGTTCGATTTCTTTAATATTAACACCGCCACCTGTTACAAAAGCTTTATCAAGTGGGAGTGTACCATTTACTGTGAATGTAAATGATTTAAGGTTTTCCACGAATGTTCGGATGGCTTGTTGAGATAGGTGATGGTATGTCACATCTAAATCAATACTTGACTGTTGTAAGATAAAATGTAAATATCTTTCTTGGACTAGTCCTTTTAGTGCATTTTTAATCGCTTTATTAGGTTCGTCTTTTAGTTTTTTTACAATTTGTTGTTCTAAGTCATGTGTTTTGATTTCTGGAAAGGCATCTATAGACATTTGTATGTCTGTTTTCTTTTGAGATTTTTGTTCTTTATACACAAATTGACTACATCTTAATGCTGCAGGTCCTGAAATACCAAAATGTGTAAATAACATGTCCATTTGATGTGTGATTCTAGGTTTACCATTTTTTTTGAGTACGGATAGTCCAACATTTTGTAAACTTAATCCTTGTAGTGTTTTGTTTTTAATGAATGGTTCACTTGATTTGATCGGTACTTCTGTTGGAAATAGTTCTGTTATAGAATGTCCTAAATTCTCAGCGAATTTATACCCATCTCCTGTCGATCCAGTATGTGGCACACTGCAACCACCTGATGCGATGATAACAGCCTTTGAAGGAATAAATGTACCATCTTGTAGAGTGACGCCTGTTATTTGTTGATTTTCACTTTCAATAGATGATACTGTAGTTTCTTGGCGTATTTCTACACCATTTTGTTTAATGGAATCAACTAGTGCATCAACAACATCTTGAGCGCGATTAGAAACAGGGAACATTCGACCGTGATCTTCTTCTTTTAATTGTACAGATCTAGATTCAAAAAATTGTATAATTGATTCATTGTCGAATGTTGAAAATGGACTATATAAGAATTTTCCATTACCAGGAATGTTTTTTATAATTTCTTCATAAGGTAAGCGGTTCGTAACATTACATCTACCGCCACCAGATATGCGGAGCTTTCGTCCTAAGCCTTTTTTCTTTTCGAGTAGCAAGACGTTTTTACCATTTGAACTTGCACTATATGCGGCCATTAAACCACTAGGTCCAGCGCCGATAATTATTGTATGATACATAAGTTACCTCCATAAATCGATGTAATAATATTTTAACGAATAATGTGTCTTTAAAAAAGTAGTAGAATAGAAATAAACCTGTTATTATTAAATTTAAAAGTAAATTAGATAGGGATGAAATTATGTCAGAAAGTAAAGCGCTAGTAAGGGGAACCTTCCTGCTTACTGCAAGTATTTTAATAACAAAAGTAATTGGTATTCTTTATTTAATACCTTTTTACGCTATTATAGGCGATGAAAAAAATCTTGCTCCATTTACATATGCTTATCAACCATACACAATCATGATAACAATAGCAACTGCGGGCGTTCCTTTAGCAGCTGCGAAATATGTATCTAAATATAACGCATTAGGTGCTTATAAAGTAAGTAGAAAATTGTACCGGTCAAGCTTTTTAGTTATGACAGTATCAGGATTTATCGGATTTTTATTACTTTATTTCTTATCACCAACTATTGCTCAATTAACATTAGCGAATAAAGGTGGCATAGAAGGCGGTTGGAGTATAGAAGAAATTACAACTGTTATTAGAACAATTAGTTTTGTTGTATTATTTATTCCATTACTTGCAACATGGAGAGGTATCTTCCAAGGATTTAATTCAATGGGTCCAACAGCTGTATCTGAAGTAACTGAACAAGTAGCGCGTATCGCATTTATACTTGGCGGAAGTTATATTGTATTAAATGTAATGGACGGTTCTGTGTTAATGGCCAACCAAGTTGCAACATTTGCTGCAGGTATCGGTGCAATTATTGCATTATTGACTTTACTTTATTTTTGGATGAAGAGAAGACATTTAATAAAAGCAGAAGTTGAACAAGATACAAGTGATATTGATGTTTCGTATATCAAAATATATAAAGAAATCATTAAATACAGTATACCATTTGTAATTGTAAGTTTATGTTTCCCGATTATAAACTTAATCGACCAATTTACACATAATACTGGATTAGCGATGGCAGGTGTAGGTAGTGAATTACAAGATATTTATTTCACAATGCTGAGCATGACAACTAATAAAATTGTTATGATTCCAACATCTCTTGCAGCAGGATTTGCAGTGAGTTTAGTTCCATTTATTACGAACACATATAATTCAGGTAGAATTGATGCAATGCATCATCAAATTAGAAAATCATTAGGCGTATTGCTATATTTAACAGTTCCAGCATCACTTGGCATTATGGTATTAGCACAGCCTTTATATAATGTGTTCTATAGTTATAATCCAATGGGTACAGAAATATTATTCTGGTATGCACCAGTTAGTATTTTAATTGCATTATTATCAGTAACAGCTTCAATGTTACAAGGTATTGATAAACAAGCTTTAACAGTTTGGATCGTTATTGCTTCATTAGTTATCAAAGCAGTTATAAACTTACCACTAATTATGGTATTTCATACATTAGGTGCTGTCATTGGTACGGCAATCGCATTACTAGTAGCTGTTATATTAAATTGTGTCGTCCTATATAAATATGCAGACTTTAAATTTAATATCACAATTTACCATACGTTAAGAATTACTTTCTATACTATAATCATGGTATTATTCGTTGAGTTAAGTTTCTTTATTGTGTCACTAATCATTGATCCAACATCAAAATTAGGTGCGCTGATTACGCTAATTGTCGGTGGATGTGTAGGTGTAATTGTATATGGTTATTTAACAATGCGTTCACGTCTAGCGGATGAATTTTTAGGTGATTTGACTGCTAAAATTAGACGCAAAATTAAGTGGGTGTAAATGATGAGATTAGATAAATTTTTAGCAAATTCAGGTATCGGAACAAGAAAAGAAGTTAAAAAGTTTCTAAAGAAAAATCTTGTTTCCGTTAATGATGAGATCGTTAAGAAACCTGAAATGCATATTAATCCAGAAGATGATGTTATAACATTTGATGATATCCCGATAGAATATGAACCAGTTGTATATTTAATGATGAATAAGCCAGCTGGATTTGTTTCAGCGACAGAAGATGATGAACATGAAACAGTCATTGATATTGTCCCAGAATATATGCACTTAGATTTATTTCCGGTTGGTCGTTTAGATAAAGATACAGAAGGTTTATTACTTCTAACAAACGATGGTAAATTCTCGCATCAACTTATGAGTCCAAAACAAAAAGTCGCTAAAAAGTATTATGTTGAAGTGTCTGGTCACATTTCAGATGATGCAATAGATATTTTTAAAGCAGGCATAGATTTAGGTGACTTTACATCTTCTCCAAGTGAATTAGAAATTGTAGAAAATGGAGAAGAGTCTATAGCTTATGTTACGATTTATGAAGGTAAATTCCACCAAGTTAAGAGAATGTTTCATGCGATTGGTTGTGAAGTAACGTATTTAAAACGTGTTCAAATAGCTGATTTAGAACTTGATGAACGTTTAGAACTTGGTGAGTATAGGCATTTGTTAGAAGAAGATTTTAAACTTTTAAATTTATCTGTTTAAAATGTTTAGAAAGATTTTCTCGGGGTATTATAATAACTATTAATTAAATAGAGGTGGATACAAATGGCTAAAAAAGCAGGATTATTTAGAACGTTAGTAGTATTAGGTGGAACTGCAGCAGCAGTTGTCTTATCTAAAAAAGAAAATAGAGATAAATTAAAAAATGAATACGGGAAATATAAAGAAGATCCAGAGAATTACAAAGAAAATGCTAAGCAAAAAGCAAACGAACTAAAAGGTAAAGCACAAGACGAGTACTCTAAATATAAAGAAGATCCAACTTCTTATAAAGAGTCAGCTAAAGAAAAAGCGAAAAATGAATTCCAAAAAGCAAAAGAAGATCCAAAAGGTTATGCATCAAATGCTAAATCTCGTCTAAAAAAAGAAGATGAAGATCCAACTGAACAAAGAGAAGCTAAATTTGACGATGAAGGCGGAACTGCAAACAACAATTTAAGAGTTGTTACAGAAGAAGATTTGAAGAAATAATTTTCTCCTTATGTTCAATATTGACTAAAACTAGGGCAACTTATTTGTCCTAGTTTTTTTGTTAACAACTTTCATCTTGTCGGGAAATAATAAGATTCAAAAAAATATTTTTATATAAGACTTTAGTCGTACGTAAAAGGAAATAACTTTATGTATAAAAAATTAAAAATTTATCGGTAATTCTATTTCATATTTACAAAAATATCATGTATTATATAGATAACTATTCAAGTTAAGAAAGAGATGATTTTCGATGTGGAGAAATAAAATTAAAGAATATGAACAAGATATTATAAATGATTTAAAGGGGCTATTAAGCATCGAAAGTGTTAGAGATGATGCAGCAAGTACATACGATGCGCCAGTTGGACCAGGTCCAAAAGAAGCGTTAAATTATATGTACAAGTTAGGAGAAAGAGATGGATTTTCTCATGTTGATATAGATAATATTGCAGGTAGAATTGAAGCGGGTAAAGGTGATGATTTATTAGGTATACTTTGCCATGTTGATGTTGTGCCAGCAGGTGCTGGATGGGATTATAATCCGTTTGAACCTGTAGAAACTGAAGATGCAATCATTGCAAGAGGTACACTTGATGACAAAGGACCAACAATTGCAGCATACTATGCCGTTAAGATACTTGAAGATATGAAAGTCGAATGGAAAAAAAGAATACATATTATTGTAGGTACTGACGAAGAATCTGATTGGAAATGTACAGATCGTTATTTTGAAACAGAAGAAATGCCTTCTGTAGGTTTTGCACCAGATGCAGAATTCCCTTTAATTCATGGAGAAAAAGGGATTGTAACATTCAACATCACTCAATCTGGATATGTGGAAGATAATGATGAGCCTGAAGTAGAGCTCAAAGCATTCTTCTCAGGTGAAAGATTCAATATGGTACCAGATACTGCTCAAGCTAAATTACTTATAAAAGAACAAATGACGAATGTTGTTCAGAAATTCGAATCATTTTTAAATGAACATGAGATTGAAGGCGAAACGACAATTGATGAAGGTTTCTTAAACATCGTTGTTCACGGTAAATCAGCTCATGGTATGGATCCTACATTAGGAGTGAATGCTGGCTTATATCTTATTCAATTCTTAAATGAATTAAATTTAGATAAATACGCGAGCTCATATGTGAAATTTGCAAATGAATATTTAGTTGATTCTCCAAAAGGTGAAAAAATGGGTATGAAGTTTGCTACGGAAGAAATGGGGGAAGTGACGACTAATACAGGTATTATGAGTTATACAGATGTAGATGGTGGTCAATTTGGTATTAATTTAAGATATCCCGAAGGCTTTAATTTCGACCAATCAATGTCTCGTTTTTCTGAAGAAGTGAAAGAAAAAGGCTTCGAAATTGAAATGGATAAACACCAAGTTCCGCATTATGTAGATAAAAACGATCCATTTATCGAAAAGCTATTATCAGCATATCGCAATCAAACAGGTGATCAGTCCGAGCCATTTACAATCGGTGGGGGGACATATGCTAGAAACTTAGATAAAGGTGTGGCATTTGGTGCCATGTTTAAAGAATCTGAAGATTTAATGCACCAAAAAAATGAATATATCACGAAAAAACAATTATTTAATGCAACTGCAATTTATTTAGAAGCTATATACAATGTCTGTGTAAAGGGTGATGATGAATGAATTATATTTATATAAATGATGAGTTTGTTGATGAATCTGAAGGTAAGATTAGCTATTCTGATAGAGGTTATAACTTTGGTGATGGCATATATGAATACATACGTATATATGAAGGCAAGGTATTCACATCTAAAGAGCACTATGAAAGATTATTTAGAAGTGCCAAAGAAATTGGACTTAATTTAGACGCATACTCTGTTGAAGGTTTAACAGAAGTGACGAAAGAATTAGCAGCAAAGAATAATGTTGTAAATGGTGGCGTGTATATTCAAGTGACACGTGGTGTTGCGCCTCGAAATCACCCGTTTCCTGATGCTAGTACAAAGCCTGTATTCTCAGCTTTTTCTAAAAGCTATGACAGACCATACGACGAATTAGAAAATGGCGTTAAAACTATAACAGTTGAAGATATCAGATGGTTAAGATGTGATATTAAGAGTTTGAACTTATTAGGTAACGTGTTAGCAAAAGAGAAAGCTACACAAAATGATGCAGCTGAAGCGATCATGCATAGAGGTGAAACAGTTACTGAAGGTAGTTCAAGCAATGTTTATGCGATAAAAGGTGGCAAAATTTATACACATCCTGCAAATAATTTAATTCTTAATGGTATTACTAGACGTGTTATAAAAGAATTAGCTGACGATTTAAATATTCCATTTATTGAAGAATCATTTACATTAGATTTCTTAAATGATGCTGATGAAGTGATTATTTCAAGTACATCTATTGAAGTAATGCCAGTTGTGCAAGTAAATGATCAAAAAATAGGTGACGGAAAAGTCGGACAAATTACGAAGCAATTACAAAATGCATTTAATAATTATATAGAGTCAAAATCATAAAAATTTTTTAGTGTAATTTTAATATCTTAAGTAATTCAAGTGGATACTGAATTTATAAGACTTATTGTATATGAATAGGTTCAAAATACTCCAAAGTTTTCATTTATGAGGTTGAAATCTTAACCGAAAGATAATAAAATTTATATCAAGCGCACTAAAATTACAAAAATAAAACAAAAATTTTTAAGATTAAAATATGACTCTTGAAAAACAATATTCTTGAGTCTTTTTCTTTTTCTTTAATTGAAAGTGAGGTGGATAGGTTGGAACATTTTTATCAGTTAGGTTGGACATTAGACTCAGCAGGTGGTGCATCTGGTGAAGCATATATGGCAGAACAAGATGGCCGCAAGCTCTTCCTAAAACGTAATTCAAGTCCTTTCTTAACAGCGTTATCTGCTGAAGGTATCGTTCCAAAATTAGTTTGGACTAAAAGAATCGAAACAGGAGAAGTTGTGACTGCACAACATTGGAAAAATGGTAGAGAGTTAGTCCAAGATGAAATGAATTCTAACCGAGTTGCCAAACTTCTGAAAAAAATACATTCTTCTAAACAATTATTAAATATGCTTAAACGTATGGAAATGAAACCTATGCATCCAGAGATTTTATTTAATAAAATTAACAGCTCATTGTCACGACATGTATTGTCTAATCGCACTGTGAGAAAGGCATTGTTATATCTAGAAGATAACATGCCAACATTAGACAGTAGATTCTATACAGTCATACATGGAGATGTAAATCACAATAATTGGCTTTTATCTGATCAAGACGAACTTTTCTTAGTAGATTGGGAAGGTGCAATGATTGCTGATCCTGCTATTGATATCGGAATGATATTATATACTTATGTTGATGAGAAAGATTGGTCAGATTGGCTAAGTATGTATGGCATTAATGATACGCACGATTTAAAGAAACGTATGAAGTGGTATACATTAATTCAAGCTATCGCAATGGTAGAGTGGTATGAAGAGAAAAAACGTTATAAAGATATGAATGATTGGTTACACTTCTTAAATGAAGTGATGACAAGAAATGTATTTATATAAGGAGTAACTTTGAATGAGAATGAGAAATAAACCTTGGGCTGATGATTTCTTAAAGGATCATCCCAATATAGTAGATGTAGATCTTAATCATCAATATAAGATGGCAGAATGGTTTGATAAAGATCAACCCATTCATATTGAAGTCGGAACTGGTATGGGTAGATTTATTACTGAGACTGCTAAACAGAATCCTAATATCAATTACGTAGCAATTGAAAAAGATAAAAATGTTATGGTCCGTGTTCTTGAAAAAGTTAAAGAAATGGAATTAAACAATATTAAATTGATTAATCAAGATGCTAAATTATTAACAGAGTATTTTGTTGAGAATGAAGTTTCAAGAATTTATTTGAATTTTTCTGATCCATGGCCTAAGACAAGACATGCTAAAAGAAGATTAACTTTTTCTAGCTTTTTAGAAATTTATCAACACATTTTGAATAAAGATGGGCAAATACATTTCAAAACAGATAATCAAGGGTTATTTGAGTATAGTTTAGAAAGTATGTCTCAATATGGTATGTCATTTAATTATATTAATTTGAATTTACATGAAGATGAGCCTGAAGATAATATCCGTACTGAATATGAAGATAAATTCTCTAGTAGAGGCTTTAGAATCTATCGTATGGAAGCAAGCTTTAAATAAGGAAGTTGGAATCGCTTTTGATTCTAACTTCTTTTTTTACGTCTTTTTTAACTAATGTGTTGTAGTAATCATCAAAGATGTTCATTACTCTAATTAGTGATAAAATAATAATAAATGATTGGAGGGGAATTTCTTGTTAAATATAGGTGAATTTAAATTATATCCATTACAAGGTGGTATTACTCAAATGGATGGTGGTGCAATGTTTGGTGTGGTCCCAAAAGCGTTGTGGAGTAAAAAATACCCACCTAATGAACTTAATCAAATACCTCTCGTAACACATCCAATATTCGTTCAAACAGATGAACACAATATAATAATTGATGCTGGGATAGGTAATGGTAAATTAACAGACAAACAAAAAAGAAACTATGGTACAACTTATGAAAGTGATATAAGTAACTCATTAAAGCAATTTAATTTGACCATTGATGATATTGATATAGTTTTAATGTCTCATATGCATTTTGATCATGCTTGTGGCCTGACAACTACAGATGGTCAATCAGTATTTAAAAATGCAACAATTTATACATCACAAATTGAATGGAATGAATTGAGAGCCCCAAATATAAGAAGTAGCGCTACATATTGGGAACAAAATTATAAAGGTATTGAACATCAAGTTGTAACATTTGTGGATTCGATGGAAATCGTTCCAGGTATTAAAATGATACATACTGGTGGTCATAGTGCTGGTCATAGTGTCATTGAAATTGAAAGTAATGATATGAAAGCTGTGCATATGGCTGATATCTTGCCTACATTAGCTCATCTTAATCCTTTATGGGTTACAGCCTATGATGATTATCCAATGGATTCCATAAATGCTAAGGAGAGACTTTTACAAAGATATATTAAAGAAGATTATTGGTTCGTGTTCTATCATGATGCCAATTATTTTGCGCTCAAACTTGATGAACAAACGAAGGGAATTAAAGAAGAAATGAGAAGGGATGATTTAATTGAAATATAATTTTGATGAAGTGATTGATAGAAGGGGAACAGCAACAGTAGCATATGATGGACAACGTAAAGTTTATGATTATGAGAACTTAGAACCATTTTGGATTGCAGATATGGATATTAAGACACCTGATTTTATTATCAACCATTTGAAAAACAAATTAGATCAAGCACATTTCGGGTATTTAGTGTGGAAACAAGAAGCATACTTAAGTGCGATTAAAAATTGGTACAAAACGAGATTTTCTGTAAATATCCAAAAGAATGATATATATTATGTTCCGAGTATTTTGTTTACTGTAACTGAAGTTATACGTGAGTTTACGAAAGAAGGTGAAGGTGTGTTAATACATACACCTTCATATAATGCCTTTTTAAATTTAATTGAAGGTAATAAAAGAGTGGCCGTCGAATCTCCATTAGTTGCAACGGATAACGGTTATGAGTTAGATAAAGAACAATTTGAAGAAATGGCAGTACGTGATGATGTTAAAGTGTTAGTACTGTGTAGCCCTCATAATCCAACAGGTAAAGTTTGGACGAAAGAAGAATGTGCATTTATGAAAGATGTGTGTGAAAGACATGGTGTCTTTATTGTTTCTGATGAAATTCATATGGATTTTGTGAGAAGTGAAAATGGATTCTATTCAATGACAAATGAAATGACTTTAGATTCTCCAATTCTTGTTGTCACTGGTTTAGGTAAAACATTTAATTTAGCAAGTTTAGCAAGTAGTTATATGATTACAAAACATCGTTATTTCACATTACAATTCAATCGTAAATTGGCAACATATTATGGATTGTCAGCTGCAAATACATTGGCTGTTGAAGCAGTTAAAGTAGCCTATAATGAAGCAGGTGAATGGGTAGATCAATTAAATAATCATATTGAAAAGAATATGACTATCTTAGATGAATTTATTAAAAGTGAAATGTCTGATCAGTTATCGTTTATCAAACCTGAATCGACATATTTAGCTTGGGTAGACTTTTCTAAAAGTGGTTACATAGAAAGTGATGTTCAAAAAGCATTGCAATCTGTAGGGAAACTTGCAACAGGGATCGGCCATTCCTACGAGCTCGGAGAAAGTCATCATTTCAGAATGAATTTAGCTTGTAGCGAAGAAAAATTAAGAAGTGGTTTAGAATCTATTAAAAAATCATTCGATGCACTAGATCACGGTGAAGTTGAATAATTTTCAGTTAAAAAAAGAGTCTGAGGTTTAAATTAATCACTCAGACTCATCTTTTTAAGCTTATTAAATTTCAAATATATCAATAACTTGGCCATTAAAGGCATCGGCGATAAATTCATAGTGAACTTGTTTACCATCATTATTAACGGTAATACCACCATGTACAACTTTAGTTTCAATGCCGAATTTTTGGTAGGTCTTTGGGATATGTAATATATAAGAGGCTTCAACATTATTAAATTCTGCTTTGACTTGTTTAAGGATTTCTTCACAACTATATGGCTTATATTGCTTAGCATATACGATAGAAGCAACAATACCTATACCAGTAAAAACGGACAATAATAAAATGAAAAAGCGTAACTTATTGTTCTGCATGACCATGCCTCCTTCTATTTAAGTTAAGTTTAACACAAAGACTGAACGATAGATAAATATTTCAATAAGGAGATTTACAATGACACAAATTAGACAAGAAACACTTAATAGAATGAAAGTATTAACAGAATTACATGCTGTACCTGGATTTGAAAATGAAGTACGTGAATATTTAAAAGAAAAAATGGCACCATTTGTTGATGAAATTATCGGTGATAATATGGGCAGTATTTATGGTGTGAAAAAATCTAAAAAAGAAAATGCTCCTAAAGTATTAGTAGCAGCTCATATGGATGAAATTGGCTTTATGGTTACTGAAATGACAAAAGAGGGTATGTTAAAGTTCACACCACTTGGCGGTGTGTCATCAGATGTATGGTTATCACAAACACTACAGTTAAAAACTCGTGACGGTAAATACTATAACGGCGTAGTTGGCAGTATCCCTAAACATTTTAGAACTGGTAAAGAGTCAGGTGTATCTATTGAAGATATGCTTTTAGATGTTGGTGCAGAAAGCATTGATCAATTAAAAGAAATGGGCATTAAAATTGGTGATACAATTGTTCCAAGTACGAATTTTGAACAACTTACAGAGAATAGAATACTCGCTAAAGCATGGGACAATAGATATGGTTGTTTAGTTGGATTAGAGTTATTGGAAGCCGTTAAAGATGAAGAGCTTGATGTCGATTTATATGTAGGTGCAAATGTTCAGGAAGAAGTTGGTTTAAGAGGTGCTTCAGCAAGTGTGAATTTAATCAAACCAGATTTAGCATTAGTTGTGGATTGTTCACCTGCAAATGATATGAAAGGACATGTCGGCTTATCTGGTGCTTTAGGAAAAGGTGTATTAATTAGAATATTAGATCGTACGATGATTTTATCTGAAAGAATGAGAGATTATTTAATTGAAATGGTTGAAGAAAAAGAAATTAATCATCAATACTTCCAATCACCAGGTGGTACTGATGGTGGAGAAATTCATAAAGCTCTAACAGGTATCCCAACTGCGGTAATAGGTGTTTGTGCTAGATATATCCATACAAGTAAAGCTATTTACGATGCAAGAGATTATGAAAGTGCAAAATTATTACTTAATGAAATCGTGTTAAATTTAAGTTCAGAAAAGATTGAATATTTGAAATTTAAATAGTCCAGATTTTAGTAATTGACAGTAGTTGTAATTCGGTCTAAAATATGTTTATTCCGATTTGGATACTAAGAATAGAGGGATGTATATATGAAAAAGGGTATATTTTTAATTATTGCATTAATTGTTGTGTTAGCTGCATGTGGAAACAGCAACGACAAGAAAGAAAGTAGTAAGAAAGATGATAAAACAATTGTAGTAGGTACAGAAGGTACGTATTCTCCATTTAGCTTTCATGACAAAAATGATAAGTTAACTGGATATGATGTAGAAGTAACAAAAGCAGTTGCTAAAGAAATGGGATACAAAGTTGAATTTAAAGAAACACAATGGGATTCAATGTTTGCTGGGTTAGATTCAGGACGTTTTGACATGATTGCTAACCAAGTTGGTATCAACGATGAAAGAAAAGCAAAATATAAATTCTCAGATCCATACACTTATTCAAATGGTGTATTAGTAGTAAATGAGAATAATAAAGACATCAAATCATTCGACGACGTTAAAGGTAAAAAATTAGCACAAACTTTAACATCTAACTATGGTAAACTTGCAAAGTCTAAAGGTGCAGATATTACTAAAGTAGACGGCTTCAACCAAGCGATGGATTTATTACAATCAAATCGTGTTGAAGGTACTTTTAATGATAATATTTCATATTTAGATTATAAAAAGCAAAAACCTAACGCTAAAATAAAAGCAATTCAAGGTGATGCAGAACAAAGTCAATCTGCATTTACATTTAGTAAAAAAGAAGATGACAAAGTGATTAAAGATTTTAATAAAGGTCTAAAAACTTTAAAAGATAATGGCGAATTAGAAAAAATAAGTAAGAAATGGTTTGGCGCTAATGTTTCAGAGCCTAAATGATGAGCAACTTCATGCATTAAATGCTGCCAAACAAGCATTTCTACCGATGTTAGAGGGTCTAGTTAAATATTCTATTCCTATTACTTTAGTTACTTTTGTGCTTGGTTTAATCTTGGCATTAGTTACAGCATTAATGCGTATATCAAGTAGTAAAGTTCTAAAAGGGATTGCACGTTTTTATGTTTCAATCATTCGTGGTACACCTATGATTGTTCAATTATTCATTATCTTTTACGGAATCCCTGAGATTGGTAGATTGGCAACAGGAAATGCAGACAATCAATTGACTTTGTCACCTGTCATAGCTGCGATAATTGGCCTTTCTCTTAATGTAGGTGCATACGCATCTGAGATTTTAAGAGGTGGAATTATGTCTATTCCGAAAGGTCAAACTGAAGCTGCCTACTCGATTGGTATGAATTATAAACAAACTGTACAAAGAATTATATTACCTCAAGCAATTAGAGTTTCAGTACCTGCATTAGGTAATACATTCTTAAGCTTAATTAAAGATACGTCTTTACTTGGGTTTATTTTAGTAGCAGAAATGTTTAGAAAAGCGCAAGAAGTAGCATCTACAACATATGAATTCTTAACGATTTATTTACTAGTAGCGATATTATATTGGATCGTATGTTTTATCATATCAATCGTTCAATCTTACTATGAATCTTATATTGAAAGAGGGTATCGTTCATGATTGAACTTCAAAATATTAAAAAATCATTTAATGATAAAGAAGTCATCAAAGGGATTAATCTTTCAGTAGATAAAGGTGAAGTGATTACTTTAATTGGAAGATCAGGTTCGGGTAAGACAACTTTATTGAGAATGATGAATGCATTGGAAATTCCGACTGAAGGTACTGTAGTTGTTAATGGCGAAACGTACACAGCAGATAATAAGAAGTCACAAATTAAAGTACGTAAACAATCAGGTATGGTGTTTCAAAATTACAACTTGTTTCCACATAAAACAGCAATTGAAAATGTTATGGAAGGTTTAATTACTGTTAAAAAAGTAAATAAGCAAAAAGCATATGACGAAGCACTTCAACTTTTAGAAAAAGTAGGATTAGAAAGTGTTAAAGATCAAAGACCTCATGCTTTATCTGGTGGTCAACAACAACGTGTGGCGATTGCTAGAGCATTGGCAATGAATCCTAAAGTCATGTTGTTTGACGAACCGACATCAGCATTAGACCCAGAGTTAGTGAATGATGTATTAAAAGTTATTAAAGATTTAGCTAATGAAGGTATGACGATGGTCATTGTTACACATGAAATGAGATTTGCAAGAGAAGTTTCTGATAGAATGATTTTTATTCATGATGGTTTAATTGGTGAAGAAGGTAAACCGGAAGAGATGTTTACTCAACCGAAGACAGACGCATTGAAGAAATTTCTAAATGTTATAGAAGTATAAAGTTTCTAAATACACATGTTATTATTTTAATTTAAATAATGACATGTGTATTTTTTATTGTATAATCCATTTAAGGAGTGTGAATAAATGGAACGCGTAAAATCTTTTTTTAATCGAACAATTATAGATGGTTTAAGTTATATGGCTTTAGGTTTGTTTAGTACATTAATTGTTGGACTTATTATTGAAACTTTAGGCCAATCATTAAATACATATTTTGATACATCAATTATGATAGAAATAGGCAAGTTAGCTCAAACTTTAACAGGTGCTGGGGTAGGGGTAGCAGTTAGTTATGGTTTAGGCGCATCACCACTCATTATATTTACAACTGCAGTAACAGGCATGTATGGATATGAACAAGGTGGCGCTGTAGGAAGTTATTTATCTTCAGTATTTGCGAGTGAACTCGGAAGATTATATTCAGGCAAAACTAAAATAGATATTATTTTATCACCGATTTTAACGTTATTTATAGGTGCAGCTATTGCAAAGTTTATAGCGCCATTTATCGATGCATTTATGAAAGCATTAGGAAATTGGATACAATTAAGTACTGATCAACAACCTTTATTAATGGGGATATTCGTTAGTCTTATTGTTGGTCTTACACTAAGTAGTCCAATCTCAAGTGCGGCTTTAGCGTTAATGCTCGGCTTAAGTGGAACAGCGGCAGCAGCAGCTACAATAGGTGGATGTTGTCATATGATCGGATTTGCAGTAACAAGCTATAAGGATAATGGTATTTCAGGCGTTATTGCACATGGTATTGGTACAAGTAAACTTCAAATTCCAAATTATTTAAAGCAACCCTTTATATTAATACCACCAGTCGTAGCAAGTATTGTTGTAGCACCAATTATGACAGTCTTTTGGCCAATGGAAAATAATGCTGCTGGTGCTGGAATGGGTTCAAGTGGACTTGTAGGGCAAATTATGACGATTAAAACAATGGGTAGTACGACAGAAGTATACTTACAAATTGCTTTCTTCCATTTCTTATTACCTGCAGTAATCAGTTTATTTGTTTATCATTTATTGAAGAAGTATCATATAATTAAAGATGGTCAACAAACATTAATGATAGGAAGTGCAAAGAAATGAAACAATTAACGTCAATCGAAGAATACAAATCGTTGATTAACGAACCCACAATATTTATGTTCACAGCATCTTGGTGTCCGGATTGTCATTTTATAGATCCTGATTTACCTGGACTTGAAGAGAAATACAATCAATATCAATTCGTATCAGTTGATCGTGATGAATTTATTGATTTATGTCAAGAAGTTGATGTTATGGGTATTCCAAGTTTTATTGCTTATAACAACGGTCAAGAACTTGGTAGATACGTTGGTAAAGAAAGAAAAACAATTCCACAAATTAGTGCATTTATTGATGGATTAAATAATTAAAATTATATAAAAAAAGCAGGTCGAAAAAAGTTTCTTTTATTTTCGAATTACCTGCTTTTTTATTTTATTTAACTTCATTTAAATATGTTTATCACTGTTACATAACTGCGATTTGTTGTAAACTATATAGAGGTATAAAAATAGGAGTGTTAAGTATGAATGTCTTTCAAATGAGAGATTTATTAAAAGACCGATTGAAAACTTTAGATGCAAATTTTAAGTTTGATAGGGAAAATGAAAGTTTAAGAATTGAACGTACAGATAATCAAAAAGGGCTTTCAGTTAAATTAGCTCCGATTATTGCTAAATATAAAAATAACGGTAATAAAACAATAGACGAAATTGTTTATTACGTCACTGAAACAATAAATGCAATGCAAGATGAATCCAATAAAGAAATTAATAAAATTGAAATCTTGCCTGTCATAAGGTCTACTAGTTTTCATAAAGAAACGAAAGAAGGTACACCTTTTGTCATTGATGAACATACAGCTGAAACAAATATATATTATGCGCTTGATTTAGGTAATACTTATAGACTAATAGATGAGTCTATGCTCAGTGAACTTAATTTAACGAAAGAACAAATTAAAGAGCAAGCGTTATTCAATATTAAAAAGAGAAAAACAACTTACAAGTCTGATGAAGTTCAAGGCAATACATTCTATTTCATTAATACGAATGACGGATATGATGCTTCACGTATTCTCAATCAGACATTCCTAAAAGATGTTTATCAAAATATTGAAGGGGAAATGTTATTAGCTACACCTCACCAAGATGTACTGGTGATTTGTGATATTAAAAATGAAATTGGGTATGATATTGTAGCGCAAATGACGATGCAATTCTTCCAAAATGGCTTAGTGCCAATAACATCATTATCATTCTCTTATACACCTGATAAACCTTTGGAACCAATATTTATTTTAGGTAAAAATCACTCTCGTAAGAGAAACCAAGAAGTTATTGAGCGATTAGAAAAAAATAGAGAAATATTTAAAAAAATGAAAAATAATCAAAAAAGATTGTAAGGAGTAGGAGAAATGAATTTATTTTATAATAAAAATGGTGTTGGCGATGTATTAATGGTTACTTTAGAACCTTTATTTGAAGAATTAGAATATGATTATCAAAATGATTTAACAATTATTAAAAGTGAAGATAAAATTGTTGGATTTAATATATTCAATGCTTCTAAATATGTTCAAATAGAAGGCAATGGCAATATTAAAGTTGAAGAGAAACACATTAATAGTATTCAAGACTTACTAGAGAAAAGTAATATTAATTATAAATTAGACGTTGATTTATCTCCTAAGTTTGTAGTAGGATACGTATCTGAAAAATCAAAACATCCTGATGCAGATAAACTATCAGTATGTAAAGTTGATGTTGGTAATGAAACATTACAAATTGTATGTGGTGCTCCAAATATTGATCAAGAACAAAAAGTTGTTGTTGCTAAAGTAGGAGCCGTAATGCCTAGTGGAATGATTATTAAAGATGCAGAATTACGTGGTGTTCCTTCTAGTGGTATGATTTGTTCAATGAAAGAACTTGATTTAGAAGGTGCTCCAAAAGAAAAAGGTATAATGGTACTAGATGATAGTTATACTGTAGGAACACCATTCTTTGAAGACGAAAGGTAGTGAACCTATGAGTTGGTTTGATGATATATTCGGGCAATCGAAAAATGAACAAAAAAATGAAAAGCAAAAAAGCGATCAAGTGTCTTTTGATCATCATCCTGATGACGATTCAACTAATGAAGAAATTTATAGAAGACCTAAAGGCAAATTTAGATTTCCAATACAAATGGAATATGAAGAACAATCTAATGAAGAGCACCATCAACATGATAATGAAACAAGTCAACGAGAAGAGAAATATCATGATAGTAGATTTTATGATGAAAGCTCAGCTTCTTTTCCAACAAATAGAAGAAGACGTAGAAGAAATCGTAATGTGGATGCATATGAACCTGCTAAGAAGTCAAGAAGTTATGATCAGGATGTAACACATCATTACAATACGAAAAGTAAACAATCTTCTCAACGCTACGACAACAGTAAACGTTATAATGATGACTATCAATTTGAAGAAAGATTGAATGCATTACATCAACCAAAATTTAAAGCTTCTGAAGTGCCTTCAGCAATATTCGGTATGAGAAAACAAAAAGAAGTTCCTAATAGTGGTTTGAAAGATCATTCAACTAAATCAGATAATGATACTGAAAAAGAAAATAAACGTAAACAAAGTAGTGAAATCGTACAAGAAGTCCCTACTTATTCAAAGACGGATAATACGATTAACATTGAAAATATTTATGCTTCACAAATTGTTTCTGAAATTAGAAAAGAACGCGAGAAGAAACTTCAAAAGAAAAAACAATTTGAAAAAGCTTTAAGAGAAAAAAGAGAACAAGAACTTAACAGTCTTGATTCAGAAGAAACAAAGTCACAAATTAAAAACCAAGACTATTACTTAAAACAACAAGCTTCATATATTAAAAAAGATCCAAAAGATTATCAAGACGTGGAAGATGAACAAGAAGAATTGCCAGATGAATTACAAAATGACATACCCCAAGATGAATCAAGCGACTCTCAAGAAGAGACGGTTAATTCTAATGCGTTACAGCCAGACGTCAATGATTTAACTACATATGAATTTAAAGAGATAGACTTAGATTTTGATGATACAGAAGATGACATTAAACAAGACAATGTTGATGATATCATTGAAGAAGTTGAGACTGAACATGAAGAAGACAATTCAACTCATGATTCAATTGAAGAGGAAGCTTCAGAGGTTGAAGAAGTAGAATCGAGCAATGTAGTAGAAGACATTAGTGGAGCCGAAAATATTACTGAAGCTGAAGCAATACAACATTTTGAAGAAGATAATGAAGTTTCAAATGAAGAAGTTATCGAACCATCAGAAATAATAGAGACGCATGATTCTCTTGAAGAAGATGATGATGCATCGATTACACAATCTGATCAATTTGTCGAAGATGATATACATTTTGAAGAAGTAGAAGATTCTGAAGATGAAGAAATAGAAACAATCGATAATGCTGAAGATGTATTAACATTTGATGAAAATGAAGAAGATAATAATGAAAGCTTATTCGAGTCTGATCATTTTGAAGTGGAAAGTGATACAGAAAAACAAGAAGCGGATAATGTTATTGCAGAAGAAGAATCAAATAATAATCCAATAGAAGCTGAAGACACGATTCAACAACCTGAAGAACCTAAAGAAACAACTTCTCACGAACCTATCTTGAAACCTAAGTCTGTTAGAAAGTCTTCACCATTTAACGTGATGATGACACCTTCAGATAAACGCAAACATCAAGCATTTAAGAATTCATCAAATATCAACAAGACGCAAACATCTAACTTTCAAGAAACAGAAAATGAAAGCAACACTGAACAAAATGAGTCTAACCAAGCTGTTAAACGTAAAGGACCATCTTATGTACTTCCACCAGTATCTATATTAGATGATCTAGTTGAGGAAGAAGATAATAGTGAATGGTTAGAGGAAAAGAAAAAAGAACTAGATGAAGCTTTTTATCATTTTAATGTGCCTGCACATGTTGTCAATATGATACAAGGGCCAACTGTTACAAGGTTTGAATTATCTGTTGAAAAAGGTGTTAAAGTATCTAGAATTACTGCGTTGCAAGATGACATTAAGATGGCATTAGCTGCTAAAGATATTCGTATTGAAGCGCCTATTCCAGGTACAAGTTTAGTAGGTATCGAAGTGCCTAATCAAAGTCCTAAAAAGATTCCATTAGGCCAAATGATCACGTCTAAACCTTTTCAACAAGCAGAAAGTAAACTGACTGTAGCAATGGGCTTTAAAATTAATAACGAACCGCTATTAATGGATATTGCTAAGACACCTCATGCGCTCATTGCTGGTGCAACAGGTTCTGGTAAGTCAGTATGTATTAATGCTATCTTAACAAGTTTACTTTATAAAAATCATCCAGATGAGCTGAAACTATTACTGATTGATCCGAAAATGGTAGAGCTTGCACCATATAATAATTTGCCGCATTTAGTTGCGCCAGTTATTACGGATGTTAAAGCAGCAACTGCTAGTTTAAAATGGGCAGTTGAAGAGATGGAACGTAGATATAAGCGTTTTGCTGAATTACATGTTAGAAATATTACTGCATTTAATAAGAAAGCAAATTACGAGCAAAGAATGGCAAAAATCATTATAGTTATAGATGAGTTAGCTGATTTAATGATGATGTCACCTCAAGAAGTTGAACAATCTATTGCTAGAATTGCACAAAAAGCTAGAGCATGTGGTATACATATGATTCTTGCGACACAACGACCATCCGTCAATGTGATTACAGGTTTAATTAAAGCAAACGTACCAACAAGAATATCATTCATGGTATCGTCTTCTATTGACTCTAGAACAATTCTTGATGTTGGTGGAGCAGAGAAATTACTTGGTAATGGTGATATGTTATATCTTGGTAACGGTATGAATAAACCGATAAGAGTTCAAGGTGCATTTGTATCAGATGATGAAATTGATGAAACAGTAGAAAATGTTAGTAGTCAAATGAAACCTAATTATCTATTCAAAAAAGAAACATTGTTGAAAAAGGTAAATGAACAACCTGCTGATGCACTATTTGATGAAGTTTGTGAATTTATGTTAAACGAAGGTCATATTTCAACTTCACTTATACAAAGACATTTCCAAATTGGATATAATAGAGCAGCGAGAATGATTGATAATCTTGAAGAGAGAGGTTATATATCAGGACCTAACGGCTCTAAACCAAGAGATGTACTTATTACTAAAGATATGATAGAAGAAAGAGAAACTAACATTTAAGAAATAGAAGGAGTGACATGAAATGACATTATTTCATTTTGTCGGCATAAAAGGTGCAGGTATGAGTTCACTTGCACAAATCATGCACGACATGGGACATAAAGTACAAGGTTCTGATATAGAGAATACAGTATTTACTGAAATAGCATTAAAAAATAAAGGCATTAAAATATTACCTTTTGATGTAGAAAATATTCAAGAAGGCATGACTGTTATAGCAGGTAATGCCTTTCCAGATACACACCCTGAAATAGCAAAAGCTTACGACATGGGACTTGAAGTAAAAAGATATCATATATTCCTAGGTGAATTTATGTCTCAATATACATCAGTCGCTGTTACAGGTGCACACGGTAAAACATCGACAACTGGATTATTATCACATGTCATGAATGGTGATCAAAAGACATCATTCTTAATAGGTGATGGAACAGGTATGGGATTACCTGATAGCTCATACTTTGCTTTTGAAGCTTGTGAATATAGAAGACACTTTTTAAGTTATTATCCAGATTATGCGATTATGACAAATATTGATTTTGATCATCCAGACTATTTTAAAGATTTACAAGACGTAACAAATGCATTCCAAGAGATGGCTAGTAATGTAAAAAAAGCAATCGTTGCTTGGGGACATGACGCTGAACTTAGAAAAATTAAAGCGGATGTTCCAATTTACTTTTATGGTTTCGAACACGACAATGATGTCTATGCTGAAAATATTCAAACGTCTTCTAAAGGTACAACATTTGATGTATACTTCAAATCTAAAAACGAACTCATAGGTACATTTACAACACCTATGTATGGTGATCACCACGTTCTAAATGCATTAGCTGTTATTGCAATTTGCCATTTAGAAAAACTTGATATTGAAAATATTAAAGAAGCATTATTAACTTTTGGTGGTGTAAAAAGAAGATTTAGTGAAAGTTTTTACGATAATCAAATCTTAATCGATGACTATGCACACCATCCGAGAGAAATAAATGCTACAATTGAATCAGCTAGAAAAAAATATCCTGAAAATGAAGTGGTTGCAGTATTTCAGCCACATACATTTTCAAGAACAGAAACTTTCTTAAACGAATTTGCTGAAAGTTTAAACCTTGCTGATAAAGTATATTTATGTGACATCTTTGGTTCTATTCGAGAACAACAAGGTGAGCTGACAATACATGATTTAAAAGCATTAATTCCTAATGCGGATTTAATTAGTGAAGAATCTGTTTCTCAGCTACAAAAGCATGATAATGGTGTTATACTATTTATGGGTGCTGGAGATATTCAAAAAGTTCAAAAAGCCTATGTTACTTCACTATCACATTTAATATAATATGTTTATACTTTAATAGTGAGGGTATTAAATATTAGTAAATCGAATAAAGAATAGTTTTATAATTATTAGGAGGCGTTCAGTATGGATTGGATTTTACCAATAGCAGGCATAATTGCTGCGGTTGCATTTTTAATTATTTGTGTTGTCTTAGCACTATTTTTAATGCAATTATTAAAAACAGTTAAAGGAATTAATGAAACTTTAGATGGCATTCAAGGCCAAATACAAGGTATCACTCGTGAATCTACAGATTTACTTCATAAAGCAAATCGTTTAACTGAAGATATTCAAGATAAATCATTACGCTTAAACTCAGTAGTAGATGCAGTTAAAGGTGTTGGAGATTCTGTACAAACACTTAATAATTCAGTAGATAGAGTTACAAACTCTATTACACACAATATCTCACAAAATGAAGATAAGATTTCTCAAGTTATTCAATGGTCAAATGTTGCAATGGAAGTTGCAGATAAATGGCAATTAAGAAGAGATCGTAGAAGTAATGTATCGTACAAAAATAATGTAAATGCTTCTAAAGATTTTGAAGCGCAAGTGCCGAAAGACTACAATGAAAAAACAACATCAGGTGACAACTTAGATGAAGATAAAATTGGTGCAGGCTTGAAAAAATAAAGTGCATGGAAGCAAATAACAATCTTTTCAGGCTGAGGCATATAAAAAATGTCACAGCCTGATTTCTTTAATAAAATTAGGGGGAAAATAAAATGGAAAACAAATACAATAGAGATTTATATACACATGGTCTAGAAACATATGAAGCTGAATATGAAAAAAATACAAACGGTAGAGATTTTGTATTTGGTGTAGTATTAGGTACAGTAGTAGGCGGAATTGTTGGTTTATTACTAGCACCTAAATCAGGGAAAGAACTACAAGATGATTTAAGTGAGAAATCAAACAAAATTATCGATGACGTTAAAACTAAAACTGACGACTTAAAAGTTCAAGCTCAATCTAAAGCTGAAGAAATCAAAACACAAGCTGAAGAAAAGAAAGAAGAAGTCAAAACTAAAGTTGAAGATAAAAAAGCACAAGCGAGCGAAAAAGCAGAAGAAGTGAAAGCTAAAGCTGCTGATAAAAAAGAAGAAGCTAGTCAAAAAGCGGAAGAAGTAAAAGCTAAAGCTACAGATAAAAAAGAAGAAGTTAAAACAAAAGCTTCAGAAAAGAAAACAGAAACTAAGAAAAAAGCAGAAGAAGTAAAATCTAAACAAGCTGAAAAGAAAGCTAACAAAGGCGTTGTAACAGCTGACGATGTAGGCGATGAAGAATTAAAAGCACAAAAAGGTGCGATTAAATCTGAAGTAGAAAATGAAGACTTAAAAGGTCCAAAAACAGTTGTAGAGAAAAAAACTTTCGATAAAAAATAATAAATAAGTGATGTATAACGCATATTATTTGTACTACCGAAAAGTTATAACATAACTTTTCGGTAGTTTTTTATATTGTAATGAACACCATTATAAATTAAAATATACTTTATTAGTCTGATTAGTAATAAACTTTAATATTTTTGAGATGTTGGGGTTGAATCAGATCATTTTAATTGTTATACTAACATCTAATTACTTATATATTTTATCGCTTTAAAGTATGTGAGTTAAATTGTTTACATGAGGTGAAAAGGATGTCAAATGAATTAGAGAATTTAAGAAAAAGAATTGAAGGTATTAATGATGAAATTTTAGCTTTATTACAAGAGCGTGGTACTTTAGCTAAAAAAATTGGTGAAGAAAAACGTAAACAAGGTACTCAAGTATATGATCCACAACGTGAAAAAGAAATGTTAAATCATTTAATTGATAATAACCAAGGACCATATAACGACAATACTATTAAGCAATTATTTAAAGAGATCTTTAAAGCTTCTACTGACTTACAAAAATCTGAAAATGAAAAACATTTATATGTTTCTCGTAAATTAAAACCAGAAGATACTATTGTACAATTCGACAATGGTGCAATTATTGGTAATAATAAAAAATCATTCGTATTCGGGCCGTGTTCTGTAGAATCACAAGAACAAGTTGATACTGTTGCGAAAGAATTAGCTGATAGAGGCGAAAAATTCATTAGAGGTGGCGCATTTAAACCACGTACTTCTCCTTATGACTTCCAAGGTTTAGGTGAAGAAGGATTAAAAATTCTTAAAAATACTAAAGATAAATACGGTTTAAATATCGTAAGTGAAATTGTAAATCCTGCACACTTTGAAATGGCTGATGAATACTTAGATGTATTCCAAATTGGTGCAAGAAACATGCAAAACTTTGAGTTATTAAAAGAAGCAGGTAAAACAAACAAACCTATCTTATTAAAACGTGGTCTTTCTGCAACTATCGAAGAATTCATTTACGCTGCAGAATATATTCATTCACAAGGTAACAATAATATTATCTTATGTGAACGTGGTATTAGAACATATGAAAAAGCTACAAGAAACACATTAGATATTTCAGCAGTTCCAATTTTAAAGCAAGGTACACATCTACCAGTTATGGTAGACGTTACGCATAGTACTGGTCGTAAAGACATCATGCTACCATGTGCTAAAGCTGCATTAGCAGTTGGAGCTGACGGTGTAATGGCAGAAGTACATCCTGATCCATCAGTAGCGTTAAGTGACGCTGGACAACAAATGGACTTAAATGAATTTGACGCATTCTACAAAGAAATCGTTGAAGCTGCTAAATTATACGAAAAATAATTTTCATATACATCGACTGGCGAAAAGTTATCATAACTTTTCGCCAGTTTTTATGTTGTAAATCAACACATGTTCGTTTGTTTTCTGAAAAACTATTTACAATTTACACAATGCTCAAAAATATTAGAGCAATTGTATCGACAACACCTCTATAATCTTTTATAATTGTTAATTGTGAGTTCGCTTTCATATATTTTGAAAACATTATGAAAACGTGCTAGAATAAAGTAGAAAACGTTTTCAAGATAGGAGGATATTATGACTGTAACAATATATGATGTTGCAAGAGAAGCAAAAGTATCAATGGCAACAGTTTCACGTGTAGTGAATGGCAACCAAAATGTAAAGCCTTCAACACGTGATAAAGTAAATGAAGTAATTAAAAGATTAAATTATAGACCTAATGCTGTAGCTAGAGGTTTAGCAAGTAAGAAAACAACAACTGTTGGGGTAATTATTCCTGACATTTCAAATGTTTATTATTCTGAATTAGCTCGTGGTTTAGAAGATATTGCTACTATGTATAAATATCATACAATCATTTCAAATTCTGATAATGATAGTGAAAAAGAACAAGAGATATTTAATAATTTATTAAGTAAACAAGTTGACGGCATTATTTTCTTAGGTGGTACTTTAACAGATGAAACAGTAGACCTTATTGATAAATCATCAGTACCAGTAGTCGTATCAGGTACGAATGATAAAGACTCTAAACTTGCTTCAGTTAACATTAACTATACAGAAGCTAGTAAAGAAATTGCTGAGTCATTGATTAAGAAAGGTGCTAAGAAATTTGCATTTGTAGGTGGAGGATATTCAGAAAAAGCACAAGATGATGCTTTTAAAGGATTAGAACTTGCACTTCAAGAAGCTGGACTTGAAATCGAAGACAATGCTAAATTTGTTGGTAATGAAACATATAAAGATGGTAGTCGTGCTTATGAGGCTGTTTCTCAAGATAAGCCGGATGTTATTTTATGTATTAGTGATGAACAAGCAATTGGTATTGTACACGCAGCACAAGATGCAGGCGTTAATGTACCAAATGATTTACAAGTTGTAAGTTTCAATAATACAAGATTAGTTCATATGGTTAGACCTCAATTATCAAGTGTGACACAACCATTATATGATATTGGTGCAGTTGGTATGAGATTATTAACTAAATATATGAATGATGAACAAATTGATGAACCTAATGTGATTTTACCTTATAGAGTAGAATATAGAGGTACAACTAAATAATATAGAAAGACGAGAGCGGGACAGAAATCTAATTTATATAAAATGATTTCGTAGTCCCGCCCCGGGAAGGATGACTAGAGTTGAAAAAAGCTTGGTACAAGCGCATTTTCAATTCAGACATCTACTGCCAAGTTGCAAAAAGAGACTGAGACATTACATTATGTCCCAGTCTCGTCTTTTTTTACATTTAATCAAACCAATCTAATATTCTTAGTTTAGTATTATTATTTTTTTCTGTTATTTCTTTTCTTCTAGGTATGTCAGTATAGTCTTCTTTTTCATCTATCCAAGTTGAAGGTAGTGGTAATGGTGCGTGTGGTTGGTATTTTTGTAACCATGAATCTGGTATTGATCCTTCAGGTGTTTCTAGGTCATTTAGTGCAAACCATACATGTGACCACGCTCTAGGTACAACGCGCCATATATTATAGCCACCGCCTCCAATCATAATGATTTTGCCATCACAATATTTATCAGCTAAACCTTTAACGATATATGGTATTTTATACAATGTATCAAGTGTGCAACTTAAATGTGTGAGTGGATCTAAATAATGTATATCCACACCATTTACACTTAGTATGACATCTGGTTTATATGCTTTACAAACTGCTTCTACTGTATCTTTAAAAACGTCTATGTATGAATCGTCTTCTGTATAAGCATCTAATGGTACATTGACAGTCGTTCCAAATCCTTTGCCATCACCGCGTTCTGTTAACGCACCAGTGCCTGGAAATAAGTATCGACCAGTTTCATGTATAGAATAGTTCATGACATCTTCGTTTGTATAAAATGACCATTGTACGCCATCGCCGTGATGTGCGTCTGTATCAATATATAAGACACGTTGATTATACTTTGATTGCATGTATTGAATGGCAACAGCACTGTCATTATATATACAAAATCCGCTCGCTTTACCTTTAAAGCCATGATGTAAGCCACCGCCAAGATGGCATGCTCTTGTTGCTTCTCCAGTCATAACGGCATCTACTGCACTTAAAGTTCCACCAACAACACGTGCACTATTTTCATGCATATTTATAAATTGTGGCGTGTCTTCAGAATTTAATCCGTATTTATCATATTCTTTTAATGGTAAATCACCATTACCAGCTTTCTTTATTGCTTCTATATAATTTGGTTCATGTACGAGTTGAAGTTCTTCATCAGTCGCTACCCGAGGTGAAATAATATGTGCTTCGGTTAATACACCTAAATCAAAGAGTAAATCAGTTGTTAATTTAAGTCTCATTTGATTGAAAGGGTGACTATCTGAAAAACGATATTTCAATAAATCTTCAGAATATACATATTTAACATTAGTCATTTTTTATACCAAACGGATAGATGACATGGTAATCTTGTTCTTCTAATAATTTGTATATTTTCTCTGGATTCATTGATTTCACTCGTAACATCAGGTATCTCTTATTAATATCTTGTTGATCTGCATATGCTAAAACGTTTAAGATATCAATATTTTGTTCTTTAAATATTCTAGTAATATCATGAAGTGCGCCAACTTTATCATCAATATGTACTTCAATAATAGAACCAGGCATAGTCACACCTGTAAGTTCTAAAAATGTATTGAGCATGTCTTTTTGGGTAACGATACCAATTACTTTATTATCTCGAATAACTGGAATTGAACCAATAGACATTTCATAAAAATCTAGTGCAATATCTTCTACGAAATCAAGTGGATGGCAACGTATCACATTACGTCTCATTATTTTTGAAACAGATAATGACAAACTTTTGTTGGGCTCGTCATCAGATAATATACTAGGCAGAGCCATTTTTATATCTCTATCAGAAATAATACCGAGTAAATGATCTTCTTCATCAATAATCGGTAAATGTCTAATTTCTTTTTGTGTCATTAATACTAAAGCATCTTCAATAGATTTATCACTTTGTATTGTTGTACAAGGTGATGTCATAATTTTTTCAACTAACATAAATTCAAACCCCCTCTAAAAGAAAAATCTATTCATAAATCTGAGTTTATCAAATGCTTCCATTTGTTCTTGTTGAATATTTTGTCCAATCCTTGCCATTAGGCTATTAGCTGGATGACTAATTATTTCAGGGTCGTCTGTTGCAAACACTTCTAATCCACCTTCAGCCATCATTTTATGCATGATTTTTTGATATTGATAAACATCTAAACCACTGTTTTTTAAATCCCAATGCCAATAATATTCAGTTGTAATGACGATGAAATCTTCCATTTCAGGCGCTTTCATAGCAAGTTGAAGCATTTTTTTACCTAGACCATATTTACGATAATCTAAAGACAATTCAATAGCACCTAACTCTAGAATATACGGTAAATTACCATCAGACCATCTTTCTAATGGGTCAGGGTATAAGTATGTCGTATAACCGATAATATGTTGATCAATACGTGCGATAATTATTCTTCCTTCAGGCAATTCAGCAATTTCAATAATGGCTTCAAATTGTTCTTTAGATACTCTAAAACTATTGAGTCCTTCATCAAAAGTCATGTTTCGTAATTCATCTGGATGTACAGGTCCTTCAACGATAATATCTGTGTCTTTATCATAGGGGACAGTTTCAGATATAAAAGTCTTCTTGAATTCCAATGTTGTACCTCCTTTCATTAAGTATGATATTCTATATTTGCAATATGTATTTTGAATAATCAAATTTTTTTGAAAAGTATCATCTATTTATATTATAATGTAAATAGGCTTTATTGAAAACGATTACATTCATAAAAGGGGAGATTTAAATGAAAGTCGAAGTTTACGAAGCATTAAATGATTCTTATAACCTTGCTGATTATGATGAAACAGTAAAAAATCATAATTGGAAAGATATCGAAAAGAATTTCAGTTGGAGTGAAACTGGAAAAATAAATATGGCTTACGAATGTATCGATCGTCATGTAGACAATGGTAAAGGGGACAAAATTGCACTTCATTATAAAGATAGCAATAGACAAGATAGTTATACATTTAAAGAATTACAAATCGCGAGTAATAAAGCTGCAAATGTCTTGAAAAATGAAGCGAATGTACAAAAAGGTGATAGAGTATTTATATTTATGCCTAGAACACCTGAATTATATTTCTCTTTATTAGGTACTTTGAAGATTGGGGCTATCGTAGGACCATTATTCGAAGCTTTTATGGAAAAAGCAGTTA
Source organism: Mammaliicoccus sciuri (assembly GCF_002901825.1). GTDB lineage: Bacteria > Bacillota > Bacilli > Staphylococcales > Staphylococcaceae > Mammaliicoccus > Mammaliicoccus sciuri. Next base: position 134,919 of record NZ_PPQD01000034.1, read on the forward strand.
AAGACAGATTAGAAAATAGTGAAGCTAAAGTGATCATTACGACGAATGATTTAGTTGGTAGAATTCCGAAAGATGAATTACCAAACCTTGAACATATTGTCGTTGTAGATGACGAAGTAAGTGATGAATACATTGATTTCAATCAATCATTTGAACAAGCAAGTGATGAATTTGATATTGAATGGTTAGATAGAGAAGATGGTTTGATCTTACATTATACATCAGGTTCTACAGGACAACCTAAAGGTGTATTACATGTTCAAGAGGCTATGATCGTACATTATATATCTGGTAAATATGTATTAGACTTTAAAGAAGATGACGTTTATTGGTGTACAGCTGACCCAGGTTGGGTAACAGGCACATCATACGGTATCTTTAGTCCATGGTTAAATGGTGTTACAAATTGCATTGTCGGTGGAAGATTTTCGCCTGAAGGTTGGTATGACTTTATTCAAACATATGGCGTAACAATTTGGTATACAGCACCAACAGCACTACGTATGTTAATGGGTGCTGGTGATGATGTTGTTAGTAAGTATGATCTTTCATCATTAAGACATGTGCTTTCAGTTGGTGAACCATTAAACCCTGAAGTTATTAAATGGGCACATAACGTATTTAATCATAGAGTACATGATACATGGTGGATGACTGAAACAGGTGGACATATGATTGTAAACTATCCTTCTATGGATATACGTGCTGGTTCGATGGGTAAACCATTACCAGGTATTGAAGCAGCAATTGTAGATGATCAAGGTAATGAATTACCACCGAATAGAATGGGTAACTTAGCCCTTAAAAAAGGTTGGCCATCAATGATGAGAACAATTTGGAATAATCAACCTAAATACGATTCTTACTTTATCAATGATGAGTGGTATGTTTCAGGAGATTCTGCATATAAAGATGAAGATGGTTATTACTGGTTCCAAGGTAGAGTTGATGATGTAATTATGACTGCTGGTGAACGTGTAGGTCCATTTGAGGTTGAATCTAAACTCGTTGAACATCCAGCTGTTGCTGAAGCGGGTGTTATCGGTAAACCTGACCCAGTAAGAGGTGAAATTATTAAAGCATTTATTGCTTTAAGAGATGGCTATGAAGAATCAGACGAACTTAAAGAAGAAATTAGAAAGTTTGTTAAAGAAGGATTAGCTGGTCATGCAGCACCTCGTGAAATTGAATTTAAAGATAAATTACCTAAGACACGTTCAGGTAAAATTATGAGACGTGTACTTAAAGCATGGGAATTAGATTTACCAGCAGGTGACTTATCTACGCTTGAAGATTAATTTAAATAAAGTTCACGTCATATAATTGGCGTGATCTTTTTTACGGGAAATTTGAATAAAAGTAGCTTACATATCGACTTTTATGAGTGAATTGTATATCCTAATAGTGTTAGGATATGTCATTTAATATTTAATTTGTAATATAAATTTAAGGAGTGAACGATGTTGAGTCATTTATCAGATTTAGAAATTGCAAAACAAAGTACTTTAAGACCAATTAGTGAAATAGCTGAGAAGGTGGGAATTTCTCATGAAGCTTTGGAGCCTTATGGTCACTACAAAGGAAAAGTTGATATTACAAAGCTAAATGATCTAGAGGAAAAAGGTAAAGTTGTTCTTGTAACAGCTTTAAGTCCAACGCCAGCAGGTGAAGGGAAATCAACGGTAACAGTTGGATTAGCAGATGCCTTTAATCAACTTAATCAAAATGTAATGGTTGCATTAAGAGAACCTTCACTTGGACCTGTATTTGGTATGAAAGGTGGCGCAACAGGTGGTGGTTATGCACAAGTTTTACCAATGGAAGAAATCAATTTACATTTTAATGGTGACTTACACGCGATAACGACTGCTAATAATGCGTTGTCAGCTTTTATCGATAATCATATCTATCAAGGTAACGAACTCAATATTGATTCTAGACGAGTTGAGTGGAAACGTGTACTTGATATGAATGATAGAGAGTTACGTCAAGTCGTAGTTGGTTTAGGTGGCCCGACAAGAGGTGTACCAAGAGAAGATGGTTTTGATATCACAGTTGCATCTGAAATAATGGCTATATTCTGTTTATCAAACGGCATTAAAGATTTAAAAGAAAATCTAGCTAACATTACAATTGGCTATAATGTCGATAAGCAACCAGTAACGGTTCGTGATTTAAAGGTAGAAGGTGCTTTAACACTTATTTTAAAAGACGCGCTAAAACCTAACATCGTACAAACGATAGAAGGCACGCCTGCATTAGTACATGGTGGACCTTTTGCGAATATTGCACATGGATGTAATTCAATTATTGCAACGAATACTGCTAGAAAGTTAGCGGATATCGTCGTAACAGAAAGTGGATTTGGTTCAGATTTAGGTGCAGAGAAGTTTTTAAATATCAAAACACGTAAAGCTGGATTTGATCCAAGTGCAGTTGTAATAGTCGCAACTATTCGTGCGTTAAAAATGCATGGTGGCGTAGCAAAAACTGATCTTAAAGAAGAAAATGTTCAAGCTGTTCAACAAGGTATCGTAAACTTAGAACGACATGTCAATAACATTAAACAGTTTGGCGTTGAACCTGTTGTAGCAATTAATGCTTTTATTCACGATACAGATGACGAAGTACAAGTTGTCTTAGATTGGTGTAAAGAAAATAACGTAAAAGTTGCTCTAACAGAAGTTTGGGAAAAAGGTGGAGAAGGTGGCGTCGAACTCGCTAAAGAAGTATTAAAAGTATTAGAAACACCTCAACCATTTAAGCAACTTTATGATTTGAACTTATCTATAGAAGAAAAAATTGAAACAATTGTTCAGAAAGTATACGGTGGAAGATCTGTTAAATTCAGTGATAAAGCCTTAAAACAATTGAAGACAATTAAAGAAAACGGTTGGGATGAATACCCAGTTTGTATGGCGAAAACACAATATTCATTTACAGACGATCCAAAAGAACTTGGTGCACCAGTAGACTTCGATATAACAATAAGAGAATTATCACCAAGAACTGGCGCAGGATTTATCGTAGCATTAACAGGGGACATCATGACAATGCCAGGTTTACCAAAGAAACCAGCAGCATTAAATATGGATGTTAACGAAGACGGTTCTGCAGTAGGATTATTCTAAATAAAATATGACTTTATAGAAAACTGTTGAGACAATAATGGCTGTCTCAACAGTTTCTTTGTTTATAAAATATTTAGGGATATGTAGAGAATGAGTTTTTAATTACAAAAGTCGGTGGAATTGTAACTAAGGATGCTGTTAGTAACAAAAGTAGGCCGAATTGTAACTAAGGATGCCGTTAGTAACAAAAGTAGGCGGAATTGTAACTAAGGATGCCGTTAGTAACAAAAGTAGGCCGAATTGTAACTAAGGATGCCGTTAGTAACAAAAGTCGGTGGAATTGTAAATAAGGCACGCCATAGTAACAAAAGTCGGTGGAATTGTAACTAAGGCACGCCATAGTAACAAAAGTCAGCCGAATTGTAACTAAGGATGCCGTTAGTAACAAAACTTGGTTGAAGTGTAACTAAGGCATGCCATCACATCATCTTATTCAACAAAAAATAACACCTCATTTTCACTGAAAATGAGGTGTTATAAACGAATTATCTAATTATTGCCACTTGGTGGTGCGGTGCTTGTACCACTGGATGGCTTGCTATTGCTGTTTGAATTACTATCTTTATTACTGCTTGATTTATATGACCAAGCTTCTTTAGAATTTTTAGATACGCGTTCTTTTGGCTTAACTTTTGAAGATGTGTTTGTATCAATTGCTTGTCCTAGTCGTTTTAATACATAGTCAGAATTAATATCTTTATTCGAAGTATCGACTTTATCAGATATTAATGTAGAAGATTTAGATTCACCACTACTACAGCTTCCTGTAGAATTTGTGTATTGGCAAATTGTGTCTTCTTTAACTGTGCTAGGTCTAGAGAATTCACTATCGTATCCTAATTTTTCTCTATCTGTAGAAGATAATGCATTAACCATATCTCTCCACATAAATAATTGATAATGACTGTCTTCATCAAATGTTATTGGTTGGTCGTAACCCATCCATATACCAAGTGTAACTTTTGGTGTATATCCTACAAACAGGCTATCTTTAGCATCTTGTGATGTACCTGTTTTACCAGCCCAGTTACCGTCAAATGAATTCTTAATTTGGTAACCAGAACCGTCATCAAGAACACCTTCTAATATACTTGTTGTTAAATATGTTGTTGATTCACTAAAGATACGCTTAGGATCTTTTTTGTGTTGATAAATCACTTCGCCATCTCGTGATTTAATAGATTCAATCATATAACTTTCATTATATTCACCTTTATTAGCTAAAGTACTGTAACCATTCACATCTTGTTCTAACGTGAAGTCTGCTGTACCAAGTGTTAAAGCTAAACCATCTTGGATTTCTTTAGGTACGGTCATACCCATTTTATTTAAGTTTTCCCATGGTTTGTAGTCTTGAACATTGCTATACAATCTTAAAGTACTTAAGTTTAAAGAGTTTCTTAATGCATAATCTGCTGTTACCGGCCCAAATTCTCTTCTATCATAGTTATCAGGAGAATAACCTTGGAAGTCGAATTTTTTATCCAGTAGGGCAGTGTTTGGTGTGATTAATCCATTTTCAAATGCAGGCGCATATGTGAGTAATGGTTTCATTGTTGAACCTGGTGAACGTTTAGCACTTGTTGCGTGATTGATTTGTGATTTTTCGTAATCTCTACCACCAACGAACGCTAGAATTTTACCAGATTGGTTTTCTTTTAATAATGCGCCGACTTCATGTTGGAAATCTTTAGAAGCTTTTTTACCTTCACTGTTTGTATAACTTGCTTCTCTATCCCATGAGTAGCTACCAGAATTATCTTTAACTTCTTGAAGTTTGTCATACATATCTTTATCAATCGTTGTATCTACACGGTAACCTTCAGTTCGCATAGCTTGATTAGCTTTTTCAGTGTATTTCGTCATAAGAACAGGTGTTTGATCAAGTTCTTTCTTAGAAATATTATCTTCTTTAGCTAAATGATATTTAAGAATATCAACAGTACGTTTTTCTACTTCTTCTGTTAAGAATGGATATTTCTGATTAGGTTCTTCAACCTTATCAACAAATGATTTCTTGATGTCGAATTTTAATGCTTCATCGTATTCTTTTTTCGTAATTTTATCTTCTTGATACATTCTTTTCAGAACATAGTGTTGACGATTGATGCCGTATTTCAAGGATTCATCATCTTTCAAATCACCATTCGGCAAGAAAGGTGTGTATGTGTAAGGATTCTGTGGTAATCCAGCAAGATATGCTGATTGTGCAACGTTTAAATTCTTAGCTGATTTACCAAATACACCTTGAGCAGCGGCTTCAATACCCGCTATATTAGAACCATTTGAATTTCTACCGAATGAAACAACGTTCAAGTAACTATCAATAATTTCTTCTTTTGATAAGTTCTTTTCAACATTCATTGAAAGTAGCATTTCTTTTGCTTTACGTTCAAATGATGTTTCATTTGTTAAAAGTTGGTTCTTAACAAGTTGTTGCGTTAATGTACTCCCGCCAGAAGAATTAGCACTGCCAAGCACTTCTTGTACAGAAGCTCTTATAAAAGCTTTTGGTACAATACCATTATGGTTATAGAAGTCTTCATCTTCTGTTGATATAAGTGCATTTTTAACATTCTTACTTATGTCTTTCCCTTTAATAACATCCCTTTGGACATCACTTTTTAATCGACCAAGTGACTCTCCAGAACCAAAATAAACAGATGTACTTTCTGTCATTGAATAAAGTTGTTGCTTCATTTCTTTTTTAGACATTACTTTTTCATCTTTGACAAGTCCTGCGAAGTATCCTCCGCCAATACCCAATCCTAAAGCTAATAATAAACAACTAATAAATACAATAACGAAAAATAAATTGCTTATTACATTGTATGTAGTATGGAATATGAGTTTTGGAGACCATTTTGTTTCTTTAAAAGTATCTTTATATTTCTTACTTGAACGATTAAATTGTTCTTTAAGTTTGTTTTTAGACTGATTTGAACTCAAATTTTTACCTCCAATCTAATCATCAATATTATAACATATATGTTTAGTGTTGACTTTTAAAAAAGTTAGCATTATACTTTGTAATTAATTGCATATGGTAATGAACTAAAGGAGAAGTAGTGATTATTTTCTTTTTAAGAGAGTCAGTGGTGCTGCGAACTGATAAAGTGATAATGATGAATACACCTTTATAACAACAAGTTCAACGTTATTAATGTACGTAACATTAAAGAGTGATGATGTATGAATGTACGTCATAAGTATGGTGGTACCGTGTATTCAAGCACCCTTACATTTTTGTGAGGGTGCTTTTTTATATTCTATTTTAGAGGAGGAAAATATAATGACAAATGAACTTTTAGAAGATTTAAAATGGAGAGGTTTAATTTATCAACAAACTGATGAACAAGAAATTGAAGATTTATTAAATAGAGAGTCAGTTAAAATATATTGTGGTGCAGATCCAACAGCTGATAGTTTACACATTGGACATTTATTACCATATTTAACACTACGTCGTTTCCAAAATCATGGTCATACACCAATCGTCTTAGTCGGTGGTGGTACAGGTATGATTGGTGACCCATCAGGTCGTTCAGAAGAAAGAAAATTACAAACTGATGAACAAGTTGAAGCTAACGTTAGAGGGATTATGAATCAAATGCATAAAATATTTGATTTTGAAGGTGAAGACTCAGCGATTCTTGTTAACAATAAAGATTGGTTAAAAGAAATAGACTTAATTTCATTCTTAAGAGATTACGCTAAACACGTAGGTGTAAACTACATGTTAGCGAAAGATTCTGTTAAGACGAGATTAGAAACAGGTATTTCATACACTGAGTTTACGTACATGATCTTACAAGCCATTGATTTTGGATACTTAAACCGCAATTACGATTGTAAAATGCAAATCGGTGGTTCTGACCAATGGGGTAACATCACGACAGGATTAGATTTAATGAGAAGAATGTACGGTGACACTGAAGCTTACGGTTTCACAATTCCACTTGTTACGAAAGCAGATGGTAAAAAATTCGGTAAATCTGAATCAGGTACTGTATGGTTAGATAGAAGTAAAACCTCAGCTTACGAGTTATACCAATTCTGGATTAACTCACAAGATGCTGATGTTGTAAAATACTTGAAATACTTTACTTTCCTTGATAGAGAAGAAATTGAAAGACTTGAAAAAACAGTTGAAGAAGCACCTCACTTAAGAGAAGCTCAAAAAGTATTAGCTGAAGAAATGGTCCGCTTTATACATGGTGAAGAAGCTGTAGAAGAAGCTAAAAGAATTACAGATGCACTATTTAAAGGTGATATTAAATCATTAACAAAATCAGAAATCGTAGAAGGTTTTAAAGATGTGCCAACAGCTGAAGTGAGTTCTGAAACTGTACAACTTGTTGACTTTATTATTGAAGCTGGCGTTTCTCCTTCAAAACGACAAGCACGTGAAGATATTACGAATGGTGCAATTTACTTAAACGGTGAACGTATTCAAGAAGTTAACCATGAGATTTCAAGCGAAGATAAAATAGATGACGAATTTACAATTGTAAGAAGAGGTAAGAAGAAATACACAATGGTTAAATACGTTTAATATTTATAAGCTATTAAGACTGAGGCAACCATGTTTGTCTCAGTCTTTTTTAGCATACATATGGTATTTATTGTATAATAAAGAAGACAATTTATTTATAAATAGAAAGGGAGACATTTAATGAAAAAATATTTAGGACCAATTATTGTTGTTGTAGCAGTAATTGTTATTATTGGCTTATTTATGATCGGTCCATACAATAGATTAGTTGGACTTGAAGAAGAAGCGGATAAGTCATTATCTAATATTGAAAATCAACTTCAAAGACGTGTTGACTTAATTCCTAACTTAGTTGATACAGTTAAAGGTTACACGAAACACGAAGAAAAAGTATTCAAAGATGTATCAGATGCACGTAGCAAATTAGCAGGTGCGAATACGCCAGAAGAAAAAGCAGAAGCAAATGGTGAAGTTAATAGTGCGTTAAGTCGTTTACTTGCTATCAGTGAAAATTATCCAGATTTAAAAGCAGATAAGCAATTTACAGGATTAAGAGACGAATTAGCTGGTACTGAGAATAGAATCGCAGTAGCTAGAAAAGATTATAACGAATCTATTAATGAATATAATCAAGCTACTCGTAGATTCCCTTCTAGTATCGTAGCAGGATTGTTTAATTTTGATAAAAAAGAATACTTCCAAGCCAAAGGTGAAGCTAAAGATGCACCAAAAGTTGATTTTGGCGGAGACGAATCTTAATGAAATTAATGTTTAAACGATTTTGTGTCTTGCTTATTGTTAGCTTTTTTTCACTAAGTTATGTCGTACATGCAGCTGATGATAAATTTCCTAAGTTAGAACAGCCTGTATTTGTACAAGATCATGCTAAATTAATGACTGATCAAGATAAAGACAAAATTAATCAAAAGGGTCAAAAATTACAAGATGGAACAGATGCAGATATCTTGTTAATGACGATGAAATCAATAGGTCAAACACCTCGCCAAGATTATGCATTAGAAGCGGGTCGACACTATAAAGTTGGAGACCAAAAGCATAATCGCGGTATCGTTATTCTTTTAAATATGGATAACGGTAATGAGAACAATAATAGAGGTATTGATATAGCAGTTGGAGATGGACTTGAAGGTGTCCTCAACGACTCTAAAGTTGGGGAATTGATTGATTCTAAATTTATGCCTTACCAAAAGAAAGCTTCTCAAACTAAAGATACTAAAAAAGCAAACGCCTATTACAGTCAAGGTTTAACAAATTTATATGATGCAGTGTGGGATGAAGTAGCTAAAAGTTACGGATACGATGGTAAGAAGTTTACTGAAGACGAGCCACAAAGTAGTGGGTTAGGAAAAATACCATTTATCATCTTTATCATATTTATTATTGTATTCTTCATCATTTACTTCAAAAATGGAGGCGGTAGACCTCCAAGAGGTGGAAATAGAAGAGGTACAAGACGCGGTATGACTGGACCATTTATCTTTGGAGGTTCATCAGGTAGTTCTGGTGGCGGGTTCTCCGGAGGTGGCTTCGGCGGAGGAGGCGGCTTCTCTGGCGGAGGCGCAGGAAGAGGATTTTAGTTTGTAATATGTATATAGAAAAAGCATGCAACTCGATATGGGTTGCATGCTTTTTTTATTATATGGAGTTTATGTATATATAATAGTAGATATGATTACAAAAGTCGGCTGAAATGTTAATAAGAAGGCCGTTAGTAACAAAAGTCGGTCGAAATGTAACTAAGGAGGCCCATAGTAACAAAAGTCGTGGGAAATGTAACTAAGGCCGCCCATAGTAACAAAAGTAGGTCGAAATGTAACTAAGGCCGCCCATAGTAACAAAAGTCGGTCGAAATGTAACTAAGGCCGCCCATAGTAACAAAAGTCGGTCGAAATGTAACTAAGGCCGCCATAGTAACAAAAGTCGTCTGAAATGTAACTAAGGATGCCCATAGTAACAAAAGTCGTGGGAAATGTAACTAAGGCCACCCATAGTAACAAAAGTCGTCTGAAATGTAACTATGGAAGCACATAAAAAATGCACCTAAAGCATAATACTTTGGCAACTATCTAAAAACCGCATGGGACTCTATCATTGTCCCATGCGGTATATAATTTAGTTTTGTTCTTTTAATGTGATTTTTGTTGTATGTGTTTTACCATCTCTAATGTATTTGATTGTGATTTTGTCACCTGGTTTTTTCTCATTGTAGATATAATTTTTAATATCAGAAACGACTGATACATCTTTATCGTCTACTTTAGTGATGACATCATCTTTTTTAAGTCCGTTGTCTGCTTTTTTATCTACTTCAGAAATGTAAACACCTTTATCTGTTGTGAGATTTAATTCTTTTTTGTATTGGTTTGGTATATCATCTATTGAAATCATGCTGATACCGATATAAGGTCGTGTAACTTTACCGTCATCCATAATATCTTTAATGATATTGTTTACTTCATTACTTGGTATTGCAAAACCGATACCTTCTACATCAGATCTTGAAATTTTCATTGAGTTAATACCGATAAGGTTACCGTTTAAGTCGATTAATGCACCACCTGAGTTACCTGGGTTTATGGCAGCATCTGTTTGAATTACTGTTGCTTCTGTCACACCTTGAGAAGTTTGTACATTCATCGTACGTTCTTGTGACGAAATAATACCTTGTGTCACACTGTTTGCAAATTCGACACCTAATGGATTACCTAGAGCAAATACTGTTTCTCCAGCTTTAACTTTAGATGAATCTGCGAATTTAATTGGTTTAATATTATAATTGCCTTCTATTTTTAATACTGCTAAGTCTGTCATAACATCTGTACCAACAAGTTTTGCTTTCACTGATTTATCATTATGAAGGCGAACCTCTATTTCATTTGCACCTTCTATAACATGGTTGTTCGTTACAATGTATGTACTATTACCATTAGATTGATAAATCACGCCTGTACCTGTACCTGTTTCTTCTGAATCACCAGACCCGTTTGAATCCTCAGAGTTGTTACCACCGAAAAATGATTCAAGTCCGCTTGCTTTTTGTTTGTTAATAACACCTACAATTGAAGGTGAAACATCTTCAATCATTTTAGAAACGGATTTGTTGCTAGATTTATTATCTTTAATATTGCCACCTTTTTCATTAGCAGGTGCTTTAGTAATGTTTGCTTCATCATTATAATTGCTAAATACATCTACTATTTTAGTCCCTCCGATATATAATGCGAGTATTAACACCGCACCTAGAATACCAGAAATAAATGGGATAAGACAACTTTGATACCAAGGGATTTTATTCTTTTGTTTGTAATAGTAACCATTTGAAGTTGTCTTATTAATATTTTGTTGATCCTCATTTTGATTTTGATCCATTGTATTGCCTCCTTAAACACTGTCCATAAAATAATTATTATAGAAATCCCTTTAAAAAGCTAATGATATGGTTGTTTTAAATTGTTACAATATTTTGTATGAAAACTTGTTCCACAAGTACGACAATGATAGAATATGTATATCATTAAGAAGAGAGTGGTCATTAAATGTATAAATTTGCGAGTACTGTTTTATATACTATTTTTCAAAAATTCGGGAAACAAATTGTAGCAATCAATAAAGAAAAAGTTCCTGATGAACCTTATATCGTTACATGTACACATACAGGATATGTAGAAGTTATCATGTTAGCTTTAAGTTTATATCCTACAGAAATTAATTATATGGCTAAAAAGGAATTATTTTCGAAAGACTGGTCAGATAAGTTCTTTCATTCATTGAATGCATTTCCAGTTGATAGAGAAAACCCAGGTCCAAGTACATTAAAAATACCAGTTAAATTATTAAAAGAAGGTAAAAGTGTTGGTATATTCCCATCTGGTCATAGAGCAGAAACAGGAGAGGCACCATTGAAAAGAGGGGCAGCTACGATTGCTGTATTAAGTAATAAACCAATTGTACCAGCTGCTTTTGAAGGCCCTAAACAAGTTAAATCAATTTTTGGTTTTAGACAAAAGTCCTTTATTAAATTTGGAGAGCCGATTGATCCAAACGACTTACCAAGTGATTTAAAGAAAAGTGAAAAAATAGCTAAAATTATGACTTTATTAGAAGAAAGAACGAATACTTTACAAAAAGAAGTAACGTATATTGCTCATAAATCTAGACAAAAATAATATTAAAAAATCTTACAAGCGACCATTTGCTTGTAAGATTTTTTTGCATTTTAAAGTAAAACGTTTTCATTTATCTTATGTTGTAATACTACTGTATTCGGTAATAATCTATGCTAAAATTATAATCAGAATGTTCAAAAAATGGAGGCATAATATGAAACAAGTATTATTTGATGTAGACGGTGTTTTTTTAAGTGAAGAAAGATGTTTTGATGTTTCTGCTTTAACAGTTTATGAAATTTTATATAGTGAAGCTTTTTTAAACTTAAAAGGAACAGTAGACATTGAAACATTAGACGAACAAGATATTAAACAAATTAGAAAAGACATATTTATTGATGATCAAATTCTGAATCAACTTAAGTCTTTAGGTTTAAATTCTAACTGGGATATGCTTTTTATTGTGATTAGTACACATTTAATTGAATTGTTAAAGCAAGCAAAAGCTAAAAATCTAGACTTGAGTAACGTTAACTTTGACGACAATACTTTGAAAAATTATGCTCAACAAATAGTAGGCCAAGAGATCAATATAGAAACACCTCGTCGATTTTTATCTAAAGCGACTTCCGGTAAAGAAAATATTTATCATGATCTTATCGCTTTTGCGAAAGAAGAACTCAATGTAGAAGATGCTTCAATTTTTGAATTGAAAAGTAAGTTCTGGGATGTTGCTCAAGAAGTTTATCAAGAATGGTACTTAGGTACTGAGTTATATCAAGAAGTTGAACATAAGACACCACGTACAACTTTTAAAAATGGTTATATAAAAGAAGAAGTAGTGTTAGCAAATGTGGATGAAGTGACGCAATTGCTAGAAGATTTGAAAGAAGCGGGATATCAAATCGGTATTGCTACAGGTAGACCAAGAACAGAAACAATCGTTCCATTTGAAACAATCGGTTGGTTAAAGCAATTTGATGAATTCCATATAGGAACAGCATCAGAAGTTCTTAAAGCAGAAACAACATATCCTGAATTCAAACCACTCGGTAAACCAAATCCGTTTAGTTATTTAATAGCGAATGGTGGAAATGACCCAGAGAACTATTTAACTTATATTAAAGAACAAGAACAGGTGTTTAGTGAGCAAGATATATATATAGTAGGTGATTCATTAGCTGATTTATTAAGTGCACAAAAAATAGGTGCAACATTTATAGGCACACTTACTGGATTAAAAGGTCAGTCAGCAAGAGCAGAGCTAGAAGATTACCATGCTGATTATATTGTAGATAATATATTAGATATTAGAAACGTATTATTATAAATTTAACATCCCACAAATCTTTGATGATTTGTGGTTTTTTTTGATAAATAAATAATTTATAAGATTTTATTACAATATTTACTTACAAATATTGTATAATAGAAGTGTGAATAAAATTTTGAAAAACAAATGGGGGTTGGAATAATGTATATTGATATTTTACTTAAAAATCATGATGCTGATAGAAACCATTTTATGAGGCAAACTGGATTCTCACATAAGAAAATTTCTAAACTCAATAAGCAAGATCCTAATTCGTATAGTGAAGAATTAATTAAAGAGATTGCTCAATTCCTTAATTTAAGCTATGACAATACTAGAAATGAATTACGACAAATTAAAGAAAAGGGGACACTTTATAAAGCACACACTGTCGACGAACTAAAGATTGTGATTGATACGAGTCCTAAAGAATTTTTAGTTGGTAAAGAGGTTTATAGTCTGATTAATGATATAAAGCAATCTGATATATCTCATGATCAGCAATATATGAAAGACGTATCCCAAACTGTTTTAACATCATTTATTTTATGGATTGTAGGTAAAGTGAGAAGTATTGGTAAATCATCTGAAGAAAAAATGATTAATGATATAAGGTTACATATCTTAACGTACTATGATATTCATGAAATGAACAACAATCGAGCAAGACTTGAACTTAAAGCATTTGTAAGTTAATTATGTATAATAAAAACCACGTGTTAGATGAATGCTAACACGTGGTTGATTGTTTATAGTTGTTTATTTAGTTCGACTTTTTTAATACTTTGGAAGCCATCAATAGCAAATAAGTCATTTATTGTTTCATCTGATGCTTCATCATCTATTGATAATATCATTAATGCTTCTCCACCGATAGAATGTCTACCTAAGTGCATTGAAGCAATATTGATACCATGTTCTCCTAAGATTTGTCCCATTTTACCTACGATACCTGGTCTATCATTATGATGGATAAGTAACATATGCTTTTCTGGTTTGAAATCTACAGGATAGTCATTGATTCTTACGATACGAGGTCCATAACCATTTAATACAGTCGAACCGATTTTAATAGAATGGTCTTTGTTCACTAATTCTAATTCAATATAGTTGCTGAAACCATATTTTTTACTATTTTTTTCGATTTGATACGTTACGCCTTGTTCATTTAACAATACGAGTGCATTGATTAAATTAACATGATCACCTAAGTCTTGTTGTAAGACACCCATAACAAGTTGTCTTGTAATTAAACTTGTATCATCTAATGCAATTTCACCATGATATTTAATTTTTAATTCTCTTGGACCTTTTTCAAATAGTTGGATACCAACTTCACCAGTTGTTCTACTTAATTCTACAAAAGGTCTTAGTTCTGCTTCAACTTCACCAGACATTTGTGGTGCGTTTACAGCGTGTAAGACGTTATTATTTTCAAAAATATCAATGATTTCATTTGCAACAGATACTGCAACTTTTTCTTGAGCTTCGATAGTTGAAGCGCCAAGATGTGGTGTTACGATGATTTTTTCATGTTGCGTAAGTGGTGTGTTATTTGCCGGTTCTTCAGTAAATACATCTAGTGCAGCTTTTTCGATTTTACCTTCATCAAGTGCTTTAATTAAGGCATCTTCATCGATAATACCACCTCTGGCAACATTGATAATTTGTAAGTTAGGTTTCGCTTTATTGAAAAAGTCTTCATTTACAAGTCCCTTAGTCTTTGGTGTAAGAGGGGTATGTACTGTAATGAAATCTGCTTGTTCAGCAATTTCGTCTACGGTCGCTCTTGTAATTTCTAAACGTTTCGCGTCATCGCTAGATAAATAAGGATCAAATGCAAGAATATTCATGCCGAAACTTTGAGCACGTTTCGCAACACCTAATCCTATTCTACCTGCACCAATTACGCCGAGTGTCTTCTTGTATAATTCAGTACCACGATATTTTTTCCTATCCCAATTACCTTCTTGTAAGGAGCGATGTGCTTCTGGAATATTTCGAGCCATAGAAAGAATCATTGCCATAGAATGTTCTGTTGCAGAAATAGTGTTTCCATCAGGCGCATTAATAACAAGAATACCTTGTTTTGTTGCGTGATCGATATCAATATTATCAACACCAACACCAGCTCTAGCTACAACACGAAGATTTTTCGCTGCGTCTAGGATTGGGGGTGTGATTTGAGTTTGGCTTCTTACGATTAAAGCATCATAGTCACCGATAATGTTAACGATTTCTGATTCACTCAAGCCAGTTTTGATGTCTATTTCGAATTTTTCATGATCTGTTAAACTTTTTAAACCTTCTTCTGATATTGGATCGACTACAATTACTTTAAACATATTGATTAACTACCTCCTGGAATTTTGAAACACCTTTACCAAGTACTGATTGTTCACGTATTTCTGAAAGTATAATTTCTAATGCACTAATAAATTGCAACATGTCATTTGGTGAGACTTTACCCATGTGACCAACCCTTAATATTGTGCCTTTAAGGTGTTGTTGACCACCAGCAATTGTAATGTTGAACCTATTAAGTAATTCATCTTTAATCGTCTTAACTTCATTTTTATTTGGTACAAAAGCTGTTACAGTAGGTGATGCAAATTCATCTTCAACTAATAGTTCAATATCTAATGCTTTTAAACTTTCTCGAACAGCTGATTTACATACTTCATGTCTTTTGATTGTATTTTTAAATTTTTCTTTTTGTATTAAATCACAATAAGTTTGTACACCTCTAATAAGTGATACAGCAGGTGTGAAAGGTGTTGAATCATCGTTTAAAGAAGTTATGTATTTATTTAAATCTAAATAAAATCTTGAAGTTTTCACTTCTTTAAACCTTTCAATAGCTCTATCATTATATGCTACAAATGCTGCCCCAGGTGGTAACATGATTGCTTTTTGACTACCTGAAACGAGAACATCGATGTTGTCTTGTTCCATATCTACTTCTACTGCTCCAATAATACTAACGCCATCCACTACAAAATAGATGTCAGGATTAAATTGTTTAACTAACTTACCTAAAGCATTAATAGGGTGTTTAACAGAAGTAGACGTTTCACAGAATTGAGTAAATACGGCTTTAACATCAACATTAAGTGAGTTTAAATATGTTTCAAATTCTTTTAAATCGACACCTTTTCCCCATTCAACTTCAAAAATATGTGCCTTAAAAGGATAAGAGGACGCGATTTTTCTAAACCTATCCCCAAAAGCGCCTGAAACAATAATGACAATATCATCTTCAGGATTCGCTACATTAACCATAGCTGCTTCAAGAGCACTTGTTCCTGATGAAGTTAGAATAGCAACAGGGTGTTTAGCCCCAAAAATTGTTTGTAAATCTCTTGATGCTTGATGAATAATTTGACTAAATTCCTTTGTTCTATGTCCTGTCATAGGTTGATTCATACTTTCTAAAATCTCCCTTGGAACAGTTGTAGGACCTGGTGCGAGTAATAAAGAATCATGCTGATACATATATATACACTCCTTACTGAATTTATGTTCTATATTGTAGCAAAGAAAATAGTAAAATAATAGAGAATTTATAGAAAATTCTGATTAAAACGTTTTCATTATTAAAATCTTATTTCCCCAGTTGCTACAACTTGAACATTGCCAGCCAAAGCACGTGTTACCATACAAGATTCTTCTGCTTTTTGAACAAGTCTATTTAATCTTTTTTGTAAATTTTCATCCGGTTCTTCAGATAAATAAATAATTGGGAAATGTTCTATTTTTTTATAAGTGATTACACCATTTTCTACATCAACATGACCTTTAGAAGCCACTTCAATTCTCTCGATATCAATTTCAGAGCGTTCAATCATTGCTGCCAATGTAATCATATAGCAAGTTGAAGCTGCACCAAGTAGCATTTCATCGGGATTTGTGCCGATTTCCGGACCATCCATTACTTCTGGAATTGATACGCGTGTAGATAAGTTATCAGTAGTTATATGGCCAGAAGCATTTCTACCTTTTGTCCATGTTCCTTTTAAATTAAAAATATGTGTTGTCATAATCATGTTCCTTTCTATAAATAAAAATATTTGGGTATAATCTATAGTATGACTGATTTTAAAGGAGTAGACAATGAATGTGTATAATCAAAATTGTAAATTAAAAGTTGCACATAGAGGTGTTCCATCTTTAGCACCAGAAAATACAATGGTTTCTTTTAAACGTGCAATAGAATTCAATATAGACGTTCTTGAAATAGACATACATAGAACAATAGATGGTAAGCTTGTTGTTATTCATGATCCGACGACGAACCGTACTTCACAAGAAAAAGGGATCATCAGAAAATTAACGTACGAAGCATTAACAAAATATGATGTCGGTAAATGGAAAGGGGAAGCATATTCTGGAGAGCAAATTCCGTTATTTCAAGATGTACTTAAATTAATAAAAGACACATATATAAAGCTTCTAATAGAAATTAAACAACCTGAAAATTATCCGAACATCGAAGAGGATATCATTACTATGATCAAACAACATGGTATTTCGAACAATCAAATTATGATTCAATCATTTAATAGAAATGCAATTCAAAAAATAAATATTTTATGGCCTGAAATAGAATTAGGTGTCTTAATTAAGAAGAAAGATCGTTTTATAAGTAAAAGGGCAATTAAGAAAATAGGGGAGTATGCAAACTATATTAATCCGAATTATAAAATTGTCACGAGAAGATTTGTAAAAGCTGCACATGCATCGCATCTTAAGATACTGCCATATACGATTAATGATAAACATACGGCTCAAAAAATGTTAGCTATGGGTGTTGATGGTTTAATATCGGATTATGCGCATATATTAGATGAATGGATGAAGTCATAAATTATAAAATAAAAAACCACTTTCGAAATGAAAGTGGTTTTGTTTGAACAAAGATTAACGAGAGTAGTACTCAACGATTAATTGTTCATTGATTTCAGCAGATAATTCGCTACGTTCTGGAACGCGTACGAAAGTACCTTCTAATTTGTCAGCATCGAATGATAAGTAATCAGGAACGTGATGACTTAATTCAACTGATTCTAATACGATGTTTAATTTTTGTGATTTTTCACGAACACTGATAGTTTGACCTGGTTTTAAAGTGTAAGATGGGATATCAACACGAGCGCCATCTACAGTAATGTGACCGTGGTTAACTAATTGACGTGCTTGACGACGAGTACGAGCTAAACCTAATTGGTAAACAACTGCGTCTAAACGTGAAGCTAATAGCGCCATGAAGTTATCACCGTGGATACCTTTCATGTTACCAGCTTTATCGAAAATAGTGCGGAATTGACGTTCGTTGATTCCGTACATGTAACGTAATTTTTGTTTCTCTTGTAATTGAAGACCATACTCAGATAATTTTTTACGTTGAGTTGGACCGTGTTGTCCTGGTACGTAAGGACGTTTTTCTAATTCTTTACCTGTGCCGCTTAATGAAATACCTAAACGACGTGATTTTTTCCAGTTTGAACCTCTAAATCTTGCCATTTTGAAGTTCCTCCTTTTTTCTTGTTTGATTGTTATGAAGAAACAAGAAAGAATGTTAAATGCTCATAGGGATATGTTATATTTGTGTGCCTTCACCTTGCAGCCGCGGTTACACAACACGCCTTCTTTGGGAATAACATAGAGCCTTACAATATTTAACTGCTACTTTCGTTAATTCACACAAAAGCTATTATACATTTTTGTTTAGTTCATGTCAATTTATATTTTTAAAGATGGATATGCTTTTCAAGTGTTTTGACAAGTAATTCTAACCCTTCAAGATCAGTTTGATTAAATCTTGATTTAACAGGTGCATCTATATCTAACACACCGATGATTTCTTTGTTATAGTATATAGGTATAACGATTTCTGATTGGCTATTAGCGTCACATGCAATATGGCCAGGGAATTGATTAACATCTTCAACAAGTTGTGATTGGTTTTCGGCAACAGCTGTTCCACAAACACCTTTACCAATTTCAATGTCTACACACGCAGGTAATCCTTGAAATGGACCAAGTTTTAAGGCATTATTTTTAATAAGATAAAACCCAACCCAGTTGATGTTTGGTAAGAATTGGTTGATAAACGCAGATGCATTGCTTAAATTAGCAATTAAATCTCGTTCTCCTGATAATAAACCATCTAATTGGCGGTTGAGTAATGAATAATCTAGTTGTTGTTCTGACATTTTTATTCCTCATTTCAATATTTATTTGAATTATATTACTATTTTATGATTTTGAATATGTTTTGCATAGAAAAAGGTTTGTTGGATATATATTTTACGTTATAATAAAGAGAACGATTTAGGAGGAGAATACATAATGGCAATTTATATAACACTTGCAGTTATAATCATTATATTAATTGGTATTGGTATAATGTTATGGTTGCGTACATCAAAGCGAAATTTGATTACTGAGACTGAGCAGCGTAAGCAAAAAATTAAGCAATTACCTTTTCAAGATGAATTAGCTAAGCTTAAAAAATTAAATATCCATGGTGAAGCTAAAGACAAGTATGACCAATTTAAGAGAGAATGGCAAACTGTTTTACAAGAAGATTTAAAAGTTGTAGATGCTAAAATTCACGATGCTGATGCAGAACTTGATAAATTTAAGTTCTCACAATCTGAAGAAAGTATTGCAGATGCTAACAAAATAATGGATGGTATAGAAAAGAAATATACGCGCTTAACTCAGAGTGTTACAGAATTAATGACAACAGTGGAAACAAGCGACAAACTATACGATGAATCTAAACAGATTTATAGAGAAACGAAGAGAGAAGTATTAGCGAATAGACACCAGTTTGGGGATGCTGCTGAACTAATCGAAAAAAACATCGAAGCTTTTCTACCTAGAATTGAACAATATGAAGAACTTGTTGAAGATGGACACTACATTAAAGCAAGTGGTCATATCGATCAACTTAATACGGATATGAAACGTATGCAAGAAGATATGAATGAAATTCCATTATTGATCAAAGATGTACAAAAAGAATTACCAGGTCAATTCCAAGACTTGAAATTTGGATGTAGAGATTTAAAAGTTGAAGGTTACAACCTAGAACATGTTAAAGTGGAAGGTACGCTACAAACTTTACGTGGTAAATTAAATTTAGTTGAACCATTGATTGGAAGATTAGAATTAACGAAAGCTGAAAGCATTATTAATGAAATTAATGATGCTTTAGATGATATGTATGATTTAATCGAACATGAAGTAAAATCTAAAAATACTGTCGAACAATCTAAAGAAATTATTACAGATGAATTATTCCATGCTAAAGATATGAACTACACACTTCAAACAGAAATTGAATATGTTAAAGAGAACTATTATATTTCCGAAGAAGATGTACATAAAGTAAGACAGTACGAGAATGAAATTCAAAACTTAATCAGCGTATACGATGAAATTTTAGGTGAAATGGCTAAAACAAACGTACGCTATAGTGAAGTTGAAGATAATCTTCTATATATAGAAGAACATGTTAAAGTTATTAATGATAATCAACAAAAAATACAAAATCATTTAGTTTCTCTTAGAGAAGACGAAGCTACAGCTCAACAAAATACATTACGTGTTCAATCTAAGAAAGAAGAAATATATAGAAATTTATTAGCATCAAATTTACCAAGTGTACCTGAAAGATTTATCATTATGAAAAATGAAATTGATCACGAAATTCGTGAAGTGAATAAAATCTTTAGTCAAAGACCTATTAATGTACAGTATGTAAAAGATAAAGTAAGTAACATTGTTCTTCAAATGAATAAATTTGAAGATGAAACAACAGATGTACTTATTAATGCAGTTCATGCTGAAACATTAATTCAATATGGTAATAGATATAGAAAAGAAAATAATGAACTGAATAAGAGTCTTAATGAAGCAGAAAGATTATTTGCTAACAATAGATACAAACGAGCTATTGAAATAGCAGAAGCAGCGCTTGAAAAAGTTGAACCTGGTATCAGTGAAAAAATAGAAGAAGATGTAAATAAACGATAAGAACGTTGTAAAGGCAAAGACATGGCAAATGTCTTTGCCTTTATTTTTTCTGAGTTAGTGGATGTTTTTTCTAAGTCAATTAGTATATCTATACGAAATGACTTGTGGTATCATTATATAATGAAAAAAAGAGGTGACAGTATGATATATCTTGATAATGCTGCAACGACAAAGCCTAATGAGGATGTTATTCAAACATATATACAAATGAATCAACAATACTTTTTTAATCCAAATAGTCCTCATTCTGCTGGCATAAAGATTGCTCATTTACTTGATAAAGCAAGAGAAAATATTAAACAATATTTAAATTTAAAAGACCCATTCAATATTATATTTACAAGTGGTGCTACTGAATCGAATAATATAGCACTTCAAGGGATGGCAAAAGCGAAAAAGAGATTTGGTAATACAATTCTAACAACTAAAATGGAACATCCGTCAGTTCTTGAAACGATGAGAGGCTTAGAGGACGAAGGTTTTAATTTGAAATATATTAAAACGACAAATGATGGGAAATTAGATATATCATCTTTACAAGAATTGCTTAACGATGAAGTTGTACTTGTAACATGTATGCATGTCAATAATGTAATGGGGCAAATTCAACCGATTGAAGAAATTAGCCGAATTTTAGAAGAATATCCTAAAGTGCATTTTCATGTAGATGGTGTACAAGGTTTTGGGAAAATACCATTAGATATTAATTTAGCGGATAGTTATAGTTTAAGCGCGCATAAATTCCACGGATTAAAAGGTTCAGGTATACTGGCGATTAAACAAATTAAATCGATTAAACAGATAATATTTGGTGGCGGACAAGAGCAAGGCTTAAGAAGCGGAACAGTTAATGCACCAGTCAATATTGCATTAGCAAAAGCGATGAGAATAATGAACGATAATATGGAAAATAATGCTCAAGCATTAAGTCAAAGAGGTAGAGAAATTAGAGCGTTTGTAGCACAATATAAAGGTGTCTTGATTAATTCACCAATCGATGCAGCACCATATATATTAAATATTTCTTTTCCAGGTGTTAAAGGTGAAGTATTAGTCAATGCATTTTCTAAATATGAAATTTATTTGTCTACAACGAGTGCATGTTCGTCAAAGAAAAGTTCTCATAATGAAACGTTAAAAGCAATGGGATTAAGCAACCTTGTTATTGAAGGAAGTATAAGAATAAGTATTGCACCAGATTTAACGAATGAACAAATAGAACGTTTTAAAGATGCCTTTGATAAAGTATATAAAGAGGTAAAGGAGTTAATAAAATATGAATTTTGATCACATTTTAGTGAGATACGGAGAACTGACTTTAAAAACAGGTAATAGAAATATGTTTGTGAATAAATTAAAAGCAAACATCAAGAGCCGATTAATGCCACTTCAAGGTTATAAAGTACGTGCGAATCGTGACCGTATGTATATAGATGTACACGAAGGTTCTGACATTGAAGAAATGATGAGCAGAATTCAAACGGTTTTCGGCGTCCACTCTGTAAGTCCAGTAGTTCGAATTGATAAAGATTTAGATTTAATGAAAGAAATTGCCTTAAAGTTTGCGTATGATTTTAAAGATGGAGATACATTCAAAATAGATGTCAAACGTGCAGATAAAACGTTTGAACTTGATACTTTTCAATTGCAACAAGAATTAGGCGGTCATGTACTTCAAAATACTG
Source organism: Mammaliicoccus sciuri (assembly GCF_002901825.1). GTDB lineage: Bacteria > Bacillota > Bacilli > Staphylococcales > Staphylococcaceae > Mammaliicoccus > Mammaliicoccus sciuri. Next base: position 157,715 of record NZ_PPQD01000034.1, read on the forward strand.
ATCATATAACAGTAAATGTTAAACAACCAGATCATAAAATAAAAGTAGAAGTTCGTAAAGACGCTATTTATATGTACAACCGCGTACTTGAAGGCGCTGGTGGATTACCTGTTGGGACAGGTGGTAAAACATTACTTATGCTTTCAGGTGGAATAGATTCACCAGTGGCAGGCATGGAAGTGATGAAACGAGGCGTGACAATTGAAGCTATTCATTTTCATAGTCCGCCATATACAAGTGAACAAGCTAAACAAAAAGTAATCGATTTAACAAAACAACTTGCTCACTTAACAGGCGATATCAAATTGCACATTGTACCTTTTACAGAACTCCAAAAGCAAATTCATAAAGTCGTTGAAGAAAGCTTTACAATGACAAGTACAAGAAGAATGATGTTAAGAGTTACTGAGAAAGTAGCACATGAAATCGGTGCACACGCTATTGTAAATGGTGAGAATTTAGGACAAGTAGCGAGCCAAACTTTAGGCAGTATGTATGCCATTAACAGCGTAACATCAATGCCGATATTACGTCCATTACTTACATTTGATAAAGAAGATATCGTTAAAAAGGCGAAAGCAATTAATACATTTGATTTATCAATTCAACCATTTGAGGATTGTTGTACGATATTTACACCAAAAAATCCAAAGACAAATCCTAAACTAGAAAAAGTGGAATATTTTGAATCAAAATTTGATTTTGGTCCACTAATTGATGAAGCGGTTAAAAATGTAGAAACACTTACAATTTCTAAGCACGATGATTTGAATCAACAAAAAGAAGAATGGATGGATGAACTACTTTAATACGAACGTTGGGATGTCGTTATCATTAAAGTAGAGGAGATATCCATATGGAGTTTGATTTAAATATATTATTAATCATTATTTTGTTTGGTTTAATTGCATCGTTTATCGATTCAGTTGTAGGTGGAGGAGGATTGATTTCTTTACCTGCATTACTAGCAGTAGGAATGGATCCAGCCACAGCTCTAGGTACGAATAAATTAGCAAGTTCATTCGGTTCATTTACGAGTACGATGAAATTTATAAGAGCAAAGAAAGTAGATTTCGATATTGTAGGTAAGTTATTTCCATTATCCTTTGTAGGTTCGATATTCGGTGCGATTACTGCTACATATTTACCACCAGAATATTTAAAGCCATTAGCAATTATTATATTGGCACTTGTAACCATATACTCAATTGTAAAAAAAGATTGGGGAGACATTAATCGATACAAGAAATTGTCTCTAAAAAAAGCAATCTTGTTTATTATTGGTGTAACGGTAATTGGTTATTATGATGGATTTCTTGGAGGCGGAACAGGATCATTTTTCCTATTTGCTTTATTAATAATCGGCCTTGATTATTTACACGCAGCAGGGAATGCTAAATTTTTAAATTTTGCTTCTAACATAGGTGCATTACTGTTATTTATGGTTTTAGGACATGTCAATTATATCTATGGATTAAGTATGGCAGTATCTATGGTAATCGGTTCGTATTTAGGGGTTACGTTTGCTATTAAAAAAGGCGTATCATACGTCAAAGTATTATTTATTGTTGTAACAATCACGTTAATACTCAAAAATCTATATGACTATATTAGTAGTCACTTTATGTAAAAAACACCTTAGCGCATAGGCGCTAAGGTGTTTTAATTTATGGGATTGTTACTTATTTTTATAAGAATTTTCTTTGTACTTTACTCCAGAATGAATTTTGAGGTAATTTCAGTGTTCGAATATATTTATCTTGTATTCTAAGTGATATAAAGTCTGTTTCTTGAATGCTTAATGCTTCATTATCTAGTCCCATAATTGGATAGTAGTTTCCTTCTTTATCGAGTATGATTTTAAGGGTTCTTGTATCACCTAATACTACTGAACTACTCACTGTTCTAAAATTGTTGTTATTCAGTGATGCGATTTCAGTTAGTTGCATGCTTCTAATTTTAGGGTCAATAATTGCGCCGTCTAATGATTTATTATATCCTGTTGATCCTGTTGGTGTTGATATTAACAAACCATCCCCGTTGAATGCCTCGAAGTATTCGTCATCAATGTATATTTCCATCTTCATCGGTTTGATAACACTTGATTTAATGTAAAAATCATTTAAACACATATAAGACATTTGATTATTCAAGTTTACTTCTAGGACAGGATATTTTCTGACACTTACTTCATGAGAATCAATAGATTCTACTAAATGTGGAATGTCATCAATACTAAAATCAACATATAAATAATTTTGGTCTAGTCGTGTTTTGATACCAATATATACTTTGTCTTTATTAAAGTTAGTTTTTCTACAAGCTTGTAAGAAACTCCCATCTCCTCCAACTGAAGCAATAATATCTGCATCATCGTAATTTGAAACAAATTCAAATCCGTGTGGTTCCATTTCATTCTGAATCTTTTCGCGTGTTTCCAATACGTCACGGTCTTTTGAACTAAATAAATAAATACGTTTATACGAAGTCATAATTTATTCCTCCCAAAAGTTACAGTTATTATTAAAGTCTGTTATTATTATAAATGTAAATATTTAAAATAGAAAGGATGATACTATGTCTAAACGAATTATAGCGATAATCATCGCAGCTGTTTTAGTTGTAGGTGGTATAGTTGTCAGCACAGTTGGCATATTTTTAGACGATTCGTGGAAAAAATCAGTAACAGATTCAGATGGTATTAGTGAGTCTGTCGTATCTGGTAGTGATAGTAGTAGTAAAATTGTTAAATTATCAGTAGATGGTACCATTCAAGATACGGGTGTCCAAGAGTCGTTATTTAGTGGAGGAGGGTATAATCATGAATCCTTCTTAAAACAACTTGATAAAATTAAAAAAGACGATCAAGTTAAAGGTGTACTTCTAGTTGTGAATTCACCAGGTGGTGGAACATATGAAAGTGATGAAATACATAAAAAATTAGAAGAAATTAAAGCTAAAGATAAAAAAGTTTATGTACAAATGAAAAATATGGCAGCATCAGGTGGATATTATATTTCAACACCAGCTGACAAAATTTATGCAGGTTCACAAACATTAACAGGTTCACTTGGCGTTATTATCTCAAGCATTAATTATTCAGAACTTGCAAATGATTTAGGTGTGAAAGATGAATCTGTTACTTCTGGTAAACATAAACAAATCTTGAATCCAATGAAAGAAATGTCAAAAGAAGAACGCGATATCATGCAATCCATCATTGATGATAGTTATAAACAATTTGTAAATGTCATTAAAGATGGTAGACATATGTCAGAATCAGAAGTTAAGAAATTAGCTGATGGTAGAATATATTCTGCACAACAAGCTAAATCAAATGGCTTAATTGATGAAATTGGTTATGAAGATGATGCAATTAAAGCATTAAGAAGTGACATTAAATCGAAAAATGCACAAGTTGTAACATATGATACATCAGGTGGATTCTTAAACTTCCCAATGGCTGCTAAAAGTAAACTTTCTTCTATGATAGGTTTAGATGATATGACTAAATATGAAGCATTAATTAAAGCGAATAAATCACCACAACCTATGTATTTATACGGTGAATAAGGAGGGATTGTAATGACAGAAACAAGTTATGAACAAGTCGCTACTACACGTGAACAAAGTGAAATTGAGCGTACTGTCAATAAATATATGTCTGATATTAAATCCATCGTATTTGCTGGATTCTGGGTCCGATTTTTAGCTTATATCATCGATATCTTAGCTTTAGCAGGATTTAAAGGTATTGTGTTAAGTCCGATATTTGCACTTACAGATATCAATGATTCTTATCTATGGGTGCCATACTTCAGTGTTGAAAATATGGCAAGTGCCTTAATATTTTATTTATATTTCGTGTTGATGACGTATTATTTTAAAGCAACACTAGGCAAGATGATCTTAGGTTTAAGTGTCTATCGAGAAGATACTCAACCGCTCAAATTGAAGGATGTCCTATTTAGAGAATGGATCGGGCGAATTATATCTGGTGCACTATTAGGCATTCCATATATTGTAGTAGCATTTACTAAAAAGCATAAAGGTATTCATGACTATTTTGGGGAAACAGTCGTTCTCAAAAACAAATATGTTCAAATGAGAAAAGACTTCCAAAATGTGATTGGATAACTAAGTTATAATCAAAAGAATTTTAAAGTCTCTTTAATCATGATAAAATATATTTATCAAGAATAAGGAGGCTTTTTTTATGGCGCAAGTTACATTCAAGAATGAACCAATTACAATATTAGGTGAGGAAGTTAAAATAGGTTCAGTAGCACCTGATTTTACTGTATTAGCAAACGACCTATCTGAAAAGACATTAAAAGACTATGAAGGTAAAAAGAAACTTATTAGTGCCGTACCTTCTTTAGATACAGGCGTGTGCAGTCAACAAACACGTAAATTTAATGAAGAAGCTGCAAATGAACAAGATGGCGTTGTTTTAACAATTTCTAACGACTTACCATTTGCTCAAAAAAGATGGTGTGCAGCTGAAGGATTAGATAATGTGATTACATTAAGTGACCACCGTGATTTATCATTTGGTGAAAACTATGGTGTTATCATGAAAGAACTTCGTTTATTAGCACGTTCAGTATTTGTTTTGGACAAAGATAATAAAGTTGTTTATGCAGAAATAGTGAGTGAAGGTACAAACCATCCTGACTATGACAAAGCTTTAGAAGCATTTAAAAATTTAGACTAATTAACAACCATAAACTGCTGTCCATTTAGTGGACAGCTTTTTATACGAAAGAGGGCAATTATGACTGAAGAAAAGAATATGATGGAAGTATTATTTGAAAAACTTGATGTAAAAAGTAAAGACCTCCACGATGAGAATGGACAAAGTTATATAGAGAATCTTGGTTTGGCGATGGAAGACATTTATACAAACCAAAGAGATCTTTTAGAACAATCAACATTACAAGAACGAAGAAAAGCGTTCCAATTTGCTTATTTAAGTTTATTAAAAGAAGAAGTGATTCAACCCAATCATCAAATGACGCCAGATTCTATTGGGTTTATATTAAGCTATCTTGTAAATTTATTTAACAAAAACAAAAAAGAATTAAACATTGTAGATATTGCAAGTGGTACAGGACATTTAAGTGCAACAATCAACGAACAAAATCAAGATAAGACATTGATGCACCACTTGATTGAAGTTGATCCTGTATTACAACGTGTAAGTATACATTTAGCTAACTTCTTAGAAATACCATTTGATGTGTATCCACAAGATGCCATTATGCCACTACCTTTAGAAGAAGCGGATGTTATTGTCGGCGATTTACCAGTAGGATATTACCCAGTTGATGAACGCAGTAAAGAGATGAAATTAGGCTTTGATGAAGGGCATAGTTATAGTCATTATTTATTATTAGAACAAGCTGTTACAGCAACTAGACCAGGTGGGTATGTTTTCTTAATCGTACCAACAAATATCTTTGAAGGCGAAGAAGTGAAACAGCTTCAAAAATATATTGCAACAGAAACAGAAATGCAAGCATTTTTAAACTTTCCTAATTCATTATTCAAGACAGAACAATCACGTAAATCACTATTAATCTTACAGAAGAAAGATCCTAGAAATACTAAGAGTGTTGAAGTATTGCTAGCAAATATACCAGATTTCAAGGCACAATCTCAATTGCAAACGTTTTTATCAGAAGTAGATGAATGGATGAAAGAAAATCATTCTTTATAAACTGTATTAATGCTTGATTCATAACTGTATTAGTGTTTAAATAGTATAGAATAGTATTATCAGGAGGAAGTCTAAATGACAAAAATTATAGCAATTAATGCTGGTAGCTCATCTTTAAAATTCCAATTATTTGAGATGCCTGAAGAAAAAGTTATCACAAAAGGATTAATCGAGCGTATCGGATTGAAAAATTCAATTTTCTCAATTACGGTTAACGGGGAAAAAATTACAAAAACATTAGATATTGAAAATCATGAAGTTGCAGTAAATATCATGATTGAAGCTTTAAAAGAGCATAATATCATCGAAGACATTAATGATATTCAAGGTACTGGACATCGTGTTGTTCACGGCGGAGAATTATTCCCAGAATCAGCACTTGTTACTGAAGATGTATTAGCTAAAATCGAATCATTAACTGATTTAGCGCCTTTACACAACCCAGCAAACATCATGGGTATTAAAGCATTTAGAAAATTATTGCCAAGTATCCCACATGTTGCAGTATTCGATACATCATTCCACCAAACAATGCCAGAAGAATCATATTTATACAGCTTACCTTACAACTTCTATAAAGATTTCGGTATTCGTAAATATGGTTTCCATGGTACAAGTCATAAATATGTATCTGAAAGAGCAGCAGAATTATTAGATCGTCCATTAGATCAATTAAGAATTATCTCTTGTCATATTGGTAATGGTGCTTCTATTGCTGCAATTGACGGTGGTAAATCAGTTGATACTTCAATGGGCTTCACACCATTAGCAGGTGTTACAATGGGTACACGTTCAGGTAACCTTGACCCAGCTTTAATTCCATATATCATGGAGAAAACTGGTAAAAATGCTGAAGAAGTATTAAATATCCTTAATAAAGAATCAGGTTTACTTGGTATCTCAGGTTCATCAAGTGACTTAAGAGATATTGAGCAAGACGCTAACGAAGGTAACGAACGTGCTAAATTAGCATTAGATGTATTCGCATCTAGAATCCATAAATATATGGGATCATATGCTACAAGAATGCACGGCTTAGATGCAATTGTATTTACAGCTGGTGTAGGGGAAAACTCTGACACAGTTCGTGCTAAAGTATTAGAAGGATTAGAATTTATGGGTGTATATTGGGATCAACGCTTAAACACAGGTTTACGTGGAGAAGAAGCATTCATCAACTACCCACATTCACCAGTAAAAGTTATTGTAATTCCAACTGACGAAGAAGTTATGATCGCACGTGACGTTGTGAAATTTGGTAACTTAGGATAATCAAGTATATTTAAAAGCGAGACAGGCGTAACTTATGTGTGAATAAGATGCCAGTCTCGTTTTTTTATGTTTAAAAAGTGATTCTTCGGTTATATGTAAGTAATGCATATTCTAAGGAGGATATATAAATGAGACCAGAGAGAGCATTAATGCGATTAGTTAGAATCGTTACACGCAGAGTCGTTAAAGAACAATCTAAAAAACAGAAACAAGAAAATAACCAAAACTTAAAAGATCAAAATAATAATCAAAACTAATATAAAAGCGTTCAGCCATTTCGACTGAACGCTTTTCTTATATCTATTTATTTACTTCGTGGTGTTCTTCGAATAATTCTTTTGTTGCTACAACTGGTTCGAAATCTTCAGGCATTGTTTCTGTTCTTACTACTAGAACGTCACATGGTGAGTTTCTCACTATTGATTCTGATACAGAGCCAACGATAAATCGTTCTACTGCATTTAATCCTGAAGTACCACACATGATTAAATCTACGTCAAATTCTACTGCTAATTTTTTAGGAATAACTGTTTTTGGAGATCCGAATTCAAGTTTAGTCGCTACATTATGAACACCATTATTCTCAGCGAATTCTTTATATCCAGATAATAAACTTTCAGCAAAACTTGTTGCTTTATTTACTATTTGAGTATCATAGGCTTCAACACTTGCATATGATCTTGAATCTACAACATTAACAATTGTTAATTTAGCATCATTACGTTTAGCAACGGCTACAGCTTTATTATAAGCCCATTCTGATTCAGTTGATCCATCTACTGCAATTAAAATATTTTTGTAACTTAACATAGAAACCGCCTCCTAGTTCTTTTATTTAATTATATCATAATTTTCTGAAAAAATAACAATATAAACTTTTAAATAATAGGGAATTTACACGATTTTTATATAAAGTATGTTAAGATTGCGTTATAGTAAGAAAATTAAAAAAATTTAGAAAATAAGGATAATATAAAAAATGAATAATAATGATTGCGCTTTCAAATTAGTGGCGTTATGATAAAAGCAAGGAGGAATGAAAAATGATTATTGGAGTACCAAGAGAGATTAAAAATAACGAAAATAGGGTGGCATTAACACCTAGTGGCGTGGCAAGTTTAGTTGCACAAAATCATGTTGTTAAAGTAGAAACTGAAGCAGGGTTAGGTTCACAATTTACTAACGAAGATTATCAACAAGCTGGAGCAGAAATTGTAAGTCAAGAAGAAGCATGGAATGTAGAAATGGTTATGAAAGTTAAAGAACCATTACAAGAAGAATACCAATTCTTCAAGAAAGACTTAATCCTATTTACATATTTACATCTAGCTGCTGAAGAATCTTTAACAAATGCATTATTAGAGAATGAAGTAACTGCAATTGCTTATGAAACTGTTCAGCTAAGCGATCGTTCATTACCATTACTAGCGCCAATGAGTGAAGTAGCAGGAAGAATGTCAACTCAAATTGGTGCGCAATTCCTACAAAAAACACATGGTGGCATTGGAATATTATTATCTGGAGTACCAGGTGTTAAAAGAGGGAAAGTAACAATAATCGGTGGAGGTCAAGCAGGAACAAATGCTGCTAAAATGGCAGTCGGTCTTGGAGCAGACGTTACGATTATTGACTTAAATCCTACACGTTTACAACAATTAGATGATTTATTTGGTGCAAGCGTGCAAACGATGATGTCATCACCTTTAAATATTGAAGAAGCAGTTGTTGAAAGTGATTTAGTAATTGGGTCAGTACTTATACCAGGCGCTAAAGCACCGAAACTTGTAACTGAAGAAATGGTTAAGAAAATGAAACCAGGTTCAGTATTAGTAGACATCGCGATTGACCAAGGTGGTTCATTCGAAACATCAGATAGAATTACAACACATGATAACCCAACATATGTTAAACATGATGTCGTTCACTATGCAGTTGCTAATATGCCAGGAGCAGTTCCAAGAACATCTACAATTGCATTAAATAATGCAACAACTCCATATGCAATTCAATTAGCAAACAAAGGCTACGTTAAAGCATGTCAAGATAACGAAGCACTTGCTAAAGGTTTAAACACAATACACGGTAAATTAACATATAAAGAAGTTGCAAAAGCTTTTGATAAAGAATACACACCTTATCAAGAAGTTTTGAGATAAAATTTTAAAAAATGTCTAACTCAGATTGCTGAGTTGGACATTTTTTTAATTTATGGAACTTGCTGAAAATGAGCAGAATACCTATAATTTGATTACATATTATTATTAACAGCAGGTGATTACATGAACAAAACCGAATATATTTCTTATCTTAAAGCTATCGAAGGCAGGACAAATTTGAATTTAGATCAAAGAAAAGAATTGTATATTAACCAAACTGGATTGGAAGGTGAAATGTATTTTAAAGCAATACTAGACACTATCGTTGATGTTAAGTATGTATATAATTTAGAAATCGGAACCTCAAATCATATACAAATTGATTTTTTAGTTGTTTCATCAACAAAAATCTATATTTTCGAAGTTAAACACTATACTGGCGATTGGTATTTTGAAGAAAATTATATTAAATGTACAAATAGTTTAAGATACCCGTCACCGCACATACAAACAAATAAAATTGAAAATAAAATACAATCAATCGTTAATACTCACAATTTACCAAGAGAAGTTGAAACCATTATTATATTTACGAATAGTCATTTCAATCTTCACGGTAAAAGACCACAAAATCAAGCAATACTACTTCCTCAAGAACTTTCTAGAGTTCCTCAACTCATTGATACAAATAATCAAGAAGCTAATCAAGAAATCTTAAATATTTTCAAACAATATGAATCTATTCATTCAACCTTTTATCAAAAAGATATTAATATTCTAGAAGATAAAGTTGGATCTGGTTTGAGATGCCCAAATTGTAGAAAATTATTTACTATTGCCTTTAAGAAAAACAAGCATAACTATAGATGTTGTTACTGTAGAAAAGATTTAGGATATGAGGAGTTAATATATTTCAACCTAAAAGAACTTTTTATCATAAAGAGAAAACCTTTTGATTTTAAAGAAGCTAAAGCATGGTGTTATCCTATACCAATACATACAGTCAGAAGAGTATGTAATAAATACTTTAAAAATACAAATATGCGAAATAAGAAATTTTATCTAGAAAAAAGTTAAAATATGAAGTACGATATTTTTCAAAAAACATACTTGATTTATTTAGTTTTCGGTACATAGGGTGTATCAAATTCTAATAAGGCATTGTTAGTAACAAAAGTCGAGTGAAATGTAACTAAGGGTGGCCATAGTAACAAAAGTCGGGTGAAATGTAACTAAGGCAGCCCATAGTAACAAAAGTCGGACGAAATGTAACTAAGGCTATCCATAGTAACAAAAGTCGGACGAAATGTAACTAAGGCAGCCCATAGTAACAAAAGTCGAGCGAAGTGTAATTAAGGGTGGCCATAGTAACAAAAGTCGGACGAAATGTAACTAAGGCAGCCCATAGTAACAAAAGTCGAGCGAAGTGTAATTAAGGGTGGCCATAGTAACAAAAGTCGGGTGAAATGTAACTAAGGCACCCCATAGTAACAAAAGTCGGACGAAGTGTAACTAAGGCACCCCATAGTAACAAAAGTCGGACGAAATGTAACTAAGCGCCCGCCAAACTAAAAAACAAGTCAACTCCACCAAAAAACCTGAGACGAATTTCGTCTCAGGTTTTTCTTATTATACGATCTTTGTACCGTGTACTTCATCGAATGGTATGTCTTCTATTAATTGTGATAAGTTATCTTTATTAAGTCCGCCACCTGGCATGATTGTAATATTGCCTTTTGAGTGAATCAACAATTTACCTAAATGGTTAATGTTATCAAATATCACACTATCACTTGGTCCGCCATGTGTTAGTAGGCGACTGAATTGGTGCTTAATTAACCAATCTAATGATTTTAATTGATGATATGGATTAATTGAATCAAATGCCATATGACAAACGGCAGGTATGATACCACATGTTTCTTTTAATGATTTCATCTTCCATTCGTCAAGATGACCGTGTTCATCTAAACAACCAAATACAAATGCATCAACTTTCAAATCTTTCAATTGTAATATATCTTGTCGCATGATTTCATATTCGAAATAATTATAGTTAAAATCTCCACCGCGAGGTCTAATCATGACAGCGACTTCGACATTGTGTTGATGACATAATTCTATTGCAATCTTTACCATTCCATAACTTGGTGTTGTGCCACCAACTGAAAGGTTATCGCAAAGTTCAATTCGATTTGCACCGTTTTTAATCGCTTGTTCAATTTGCGAAATTGTTTCTACACAAGCTTCTTTAATCATTTTTGGTAGCCTGTTAGTATGCGATGTCCATCTTCAGTTACAACGATATCGTCTTCAATTCTAACGCCAGCGACACCAGGAACGTAAATTCCAGGTTCAACTGTTAATACCATGCCTGGTTTGAATTCATCCGTATTTGCACTAGAAATGTCTGGGAATTCATGGACGCTTAATCCAAGTCCGTGACCAAGTCTATGCGGGAAGTATTCACCATAACCAGCATTGCTAATAATATCTCTAGCTACTTTATCGCAGTCAGCAATTTTAGCACCTGGTTTAATCATTTCAATTGCTTGTTTGTTAGCATCAAGTACGACGTTGTAAATTTCTTGTGCCTTATCAGAAGGTGTACCGAATGGAACAGTTCTTGTAATATCTGAACAATAACCTTTATAAATGACACCTAGGTCAAATAGTACATATTCATTTTCTTTTAAAGTTCTTTCTCCTGGTGTACCATGAGGAGCTGCTGCATGATCGCCGAATAATACCATAGTATCAAAGCTCATCTTAGAAATACCATGTTGTTTCATAGTTGTTTCAATATGATTTAATACTTCAATTTCAGAAACGCCAACTTCTAACTTATCAACGCCAGCTTGAATAGCTAAATCTGCATATTTAGCCGCTTCTTGCAACAACTCAATCTCGTCATTAGTTTTTACATTTCTAATATCTTTTAATACTTGATCAATATCAACAATTGTTTCTACATTAAATGCTTTTTCAATTTCACGAAGTCTTTTAACTGATAAATGCTCTGATTCTATCGCAAAAGTTTTATAAGATTGTTGTTCAATCAAATCGAATGGTGATTCTGTATCTAAGTATCCAACGATGTTTCCAGTGAAACCTGCATTTTTAGCTTCTTCAACTTCCATTTTTGGACAAAATAGTGTTTCTTCACCATCTTTAGTGACTAATAAGCTAAATAGACGTTCATGTGGTTCAGATAAATAACCTGTTAAATAAAAGATGTTCAAAGGCGTTGTAATCCATGCTGCATCTGCACCTTTATCTTTTAAAAATGTTGCAATTTCATTATGTTCCATTATTCTTCCTCCCAAATCTCTTTCTTACATCATTATTTTAGACTTCTTGATTCATAAATTCAAATTTAGGGTATATAATATACGGAAAAGACAATGTGAGGAGGGAGATTCATGAAAGTATCATTTCATGGACAATCAGTAATCTATTTTGAAAGTAAAGGACATAAAGTGATTGTGGATCCGTTTATAACAGGGAATCCATTATCAGATTTGACGACAGATGAAGTAGAAGCAGATTATATTATATTAACTCATGGTCATGGCGATCATTTAGGTGATACTGTTAGCATTGCAAAAAGAACAGGTGCAACTGTTATAGCGTTACCTGAAGCGATTGATTATTTATCTAATAAACACGGATTAGAAAACTTACATCCAATGAATATTGGTGGAAATATTGAATTTAATTTTGGAAAAGTAAAATATGTGCAAGCCTTTCATAGTAATAGCTTTACAGAAGAAAATGGAGAAATCGTCTATTTAGGTATGCCTGCAGGAATTGTATTAGAAACTGAAGCGGGTACAATTTATCATACTGGTGACACAGGCTTATTCAGCGATATGAAATTAATCGCAGATAGACACCCAGTAGATTTATGCTTTATTCCGATAGGCGATAACTTTACAATGGGCATTGATGATGCAAGTTATGCAGTTAATGAATTTATCAAGCCGAAAAAGGTAGTACCCATTCATTACGATACATTTGACTTTATTAAACAAGACCCTAAAGATTTTGAAAAAGCTGTAACAGAATCAGAAGTGCACATTTTAAAGCCTGGTGAATCAGTAGAATTATAAATGTATATGAAAGTAAGTTAAGAAAGCTGAGATGATTTTATCGTCTCAGCTTTTAAGTTTAAGAAGTAAATCTGTATAAAAGATTTAATTTAATGAGCGTTGTTTCAATCTTTTATTTAATTTTTAAGATATCATTTAATACATTAAAAATGTATAATAGAAAGTAATTCATAAAATTTGATAGAGGGTATAAACATGACGAAACATGAGCAAATTATTAAGTATATTGAATCGTTATCTGTTGGACATAAAATCTCTGTCAGACAGATAGCGAAAGATTTAAATGTCTCTGAAGGTACAGCTTACCGTGCAATTAAAGAAGCGGATAATCAAGGGCTTGTAGCATCTATTGATAGAGTAGGGACAGTTAGAATTGAAAGAAAATCTAGAGAACAAATTGAAAATTTAACATTTAATGAAATTGTTAAAATTGTGGATGGTCAAGTATTGGGCGGTAAACAAGGCTTATATAAAACTTTATCAAAATTTGCAATTGGCGCAATGGAATTAAATGATGTCGTTAAATATTTAACTAAAAATACATTGCTGATAGTTGGTAATAGATCAGATGTACAAATGGAAGCTTTAAAAAGAGGTTCTGCCGTGTTAATTACGGGTGGTTTTGAAGCGAATGAAGATATTATAAATTATGCTGATGAACACGAACTTCCGATTATTTTATCAAATTATGATACATTTTTAGTTGCCAATATTATTAACAGAGCTATATATGATCAAATGATTAAAAAAGAAATTTTAATGGTTGAAGATATTATGATCCCCCTTGAATCAACTTCTTATTTAGATGATAAACAAAAAGTGCGAGATTGGAACGAATTATCTCAACAAACATCTCATACGCGTTTTCCAGTTGTTGATAGTGAAATGAAAGTTGTAGGAATTTTAACGAGTAAAGATATTGTTAACGAAGAACAAGATAAAAGTATTAGAACGTTGATGACTAAATCACCTATTATTGCACATTTAAATACGACCATCGCAACTTGTGCCCATCTTATGATTTGGGAAGGGATTGAATTGTTGCCTGTTGTATCTACCTCTAAAGTATTAATCGGTATCATTTCTCGTGAAGATGTATTGAAGACGATGCAATTAATGAGTAGACAACCACAAATTGGTGAAACGATTCATGACCAAATTGCAAAACAAATCACAATGGACAACGGTAATGTTGTGGTGAATATATCTCCACAATTAACCAATCAATTCGGTATGTTAACGAAATCTGTTTATATTGCAGTTATTGAAGAAGCGTTACGTTATGAAATAAGAAAAATGAAAAAATCAGAAATCATGATTGAACATATAGACATTTATTATTTGAAAACTGTTCAAATCGATGACGATGTAGAAGTGAAGATTACAACATTAGATATCGGTAGAATATTTGCTAAATTCGAAGTTACGATGGTGAGCGGTAGTGCGACTGTTGCGAAAGCATTACTAATGTGTCAAATTCTCGAAAAATAAAAAGCGTTATGTTATACAACGCTTTTTAAAATATTATTGATGTTTTTTTTGTTCGAATTCTTCCCAAGCTTTGTTCTCAATCGGTAAGTTACCTTTAAAGTATTTACTTGCTGTATAGCCATAAGACACGTTTAAAATACCAAAGAATAATAATACTAAAACAATAATATAAGTGACTAATGTTGGAAATAACAATACTTGGTCTGCTGCAAATGCGATCATAAATATACCAAAGTAAAATCTTGAACGTGCTTTATGATACGCTTTTCTAACGTCACGTTTCGTTCTAAATGAACGTGCTAAATTTAAAATAGCGAATATTAAAGCAATAATCATAACTGTTACTGCTAAAGCAACAAGTGTAGACATAATTTCAGATGACATGTTTGATTCCTCCTACCAAGTCGAATTATATCAATTAATAAAATATAAGTAAATATAAAGAAAGAAGGATAATAATGGAAGAAATATTAAATAAAATAAAGCAATATGAAACAATTATTATACATAGGCATGTTAGACCAGACCCAGATGCATACGGATCTCAATTAGGTTTGAAATATATACTACAAGATGCTTTTCCTGAAAAGCATATTTATGCAGTCGGGCAACCAGAACCGACGCTAACATTTATTGGAGATTTGGATGAAATTGCAGATGAAACATATAATGGTGCACTCGTGATTGTTTGTGATACAGCAAACGCGCCACGTATAGATGATAGTCGCTTTAATACAGGTGCCGAATTAATTAAGATTGATCATCATCCACCAGTAGATTCATATGGTGATATTAATTTTGTGAATACTGAGGCGTCATCTACAAGTGAAATAATCTTTGATTTAAATAAATCATGGAATTTAAATGGTTCTAACGTAAGTGAGAAAGCAAGTAGAGTCTTATATTTAGGCATTGTTGGTGACACGGGTAGATTCTTATTTGATAATACGTCAACACATACAATGGAAGTTGCAGCTGAGTTAATGACGAAAGAATTCGAACGTACTAAATTACTTAATCAACTGAGTGAAAGAGACCCAGCTTTACTTCACTTCCAAGGATATATACTTCAGAATTTCAAATATGATGGTGAAGGATTCTGTTCAATTAAGATTACGAAAGATATACTTGAACAATTCAACTTACAACCTAACGAAGCTTCATTATTCGTGAATACCGTTTCTGATATTAAAGGATTAAAAGCGTGGGTATTTGCTGTCGATGAAGGTAAAGAAATAAGATGTAGAATTCGTTCAAAAGGTATAAAAATTAATCATATCGCAGCTCAATATAACGGTGGAGGACACCCAAATGCCTCGGGTGCATCTGTATATAGCTGGGAAGAGTTTGATGCATTAGCAGCAGATATTAAATCTGAAATATAGGAGGTGAGCGCATGGTAAGTCATTTAAATATTCATTCATCATATGATTTGCTCAATTCAAGTGTCAGAATACCAGATGTTGTTCAAAAAGCTAAAAATGAAAATTATCAAGCGCTTGCTCTTACAGATTTAAATGTTCTGCACGGTGCTTTACAATTTTATGATGCATGTATAAAAGAAGATATAAAACCAATCTTCGGATTAACCATTTATTTAGATGACCAACTCAATCAAGTTGAATGTGTGGTCTTAGCTAAAAATATAACAGGCTATCATAATTTAATTAAGTTATCTTCTGCTATTTCCATAAAAGAAAGATTTTCAACACCCATTGAATGGGTGAATGCTTATTCAGAAGGACTTATAATCATTGGTAAACAAATCAATGAAGCTAACTATTATTTATTCCAAGCTATAACAATTGAGGAAGATGATAAATATATTTCACATGATTCTATGATTGAAATGGATCATAAGAAAGTTTTTATGAAGTCTGCACTTTATTTGAATGAAGATGATGGTGATAGTTTAATTGCACTTCATGCAATTAAAAATAATGAAAAATTAACGATGAGTGATTTTCAACAAAACTTAAATCATCATTTTTTAACTAAAGAAGATATATCACAAATTAATATAGATGAAACGTACATACAAAACACAGACGAAATAGCTCAAAAATGTCATGTTGAAATTGAGTATCATCAAGATTTATTACCAAAATATAAAACGCCTGATAATCAA
The DNA here is from genome assembly GCF_002901825.1 of Mammaliicoccus sciuri. GTDB lineage: Bacteria > Bacillota > Bacilli > Staphylococcales > Staphylococcaceae > Mammaliicoccus > Mammaliicoccus sciuri. Next base: position 174,536 of record NZ_PPQD01000034.1, read on the forward strand.
TCAAGTGATGAATATCTTTGGGAATTATTAATGAGGAATAAATCTAAGTATCCACAGTTTAATGAAGTATATGAAAAAAGACTTAAATACGAATACGATATTATTGTAAAAATGGGATATTCAGATTATTTCCTAATCGTTAGTGACTTAATTAATTATGCGAAAGAGCAAAATGTATTAGTTGGACCAGGACGTGGTTCATCTGGCGGGTCTCTTGTTAGTTTTATTTTAAATATTACAACTATTGATCCGATTGAATTTGATTTGTTATTTGAAAGATTTTTAAACCCAGAACGTGTGACGATGCCGGATATTGATATCGACTTTCAAGATACTAAGCGCGATAAAGTGATTCAATATGTTCAAGAAAAATATGGTGATAATCGTGTTGCTGGGATTGTAACTTATGGACATCTTCAAGCGAGAGCAGTAGCAAGAGATGTAGGTAGAATATTACAGTTTGATGATGCTACACTCAATTACATTTCAAAATTAATTCCGCATAAATTAGGTATTACATTAGACGAAGCATTTGAAGATGATGCGTTTAAACAATTTGTTAACCAGAATCATTTGCATGAAAAATGGTTTCAACTAAGTAAACAATTAGAAGGTTTACCGAGGCATACATCGACCCATGCAGCAGGTATCATTATTAATGATCAGTCATTACACCAATTTGTACCTACAATGATGGGTGATACGGGTGTTTTAACGCAATGGACAATGACAGAAACTGAAAAGATCGGTCTATTAAAAATCGACTTTCTTGGTTTAAGAAATTTATCGATTATTCAACAAGTGGTCAATCAAGTGAAATATCAAGAAAATCAAATTGTAGATATCGAAAAAATACCTTTTGATGACTCTAAAGTCTTTCAACTATTGTCTAAAGGTGAAACAACAGGTATTTTTCAGCTCGAATCTCAAGGTGTTAGAAGTGTATTAAAGAGGTTAAAGCCTGACCATTTTCTCGATATTGTAGCAGTTACATCGCTATATAGACCTGGACCGATGGAAGAAATACCAACATATATTAAAAGACGTAGACAAAATGCAGAGATAGAATATTTACATCCAGACTTAAAAGAGATATTGAAATCAACTTATGGCGTTATTATTTATCAAGAACAGATTATGCAGATTGCGAGTAAGTTCGCAGGATTCTCATATGGTGAAGCGGATATTTTGAGACGTGCGATGAGTAAGAAAAATAGAGCAGTGTTAGAAAATGAAAGAAAACATTTTGTGAATGGAAGCTTAGAAAGAGGTTACGAGGAATCAACAGCTGTAAAAATATTTGATTTAATACTGAAGTTTGCAGACTATGGTTATCCAAAAGCACATGCTGTAGCATATAGTAAAATCGCGTATATCATGACTTATTTGAAAGTCCATTATCCGACATATTTTTATGCTGCGATTCTTTCTAATGTAGTTGGTAATGAAGTTAAGACAGAACAAATGGTAACGGAACTTAAAAGAATTGGTGTAAAAATATATCCACCGTCCATTAATCATAGTGAATGGTTCTATAAAGCAACTAAAAAAGGTATATATACGTCACTTGGTGCAATTAAAAGTGTTGGTTATCAAAGCGTAAAAGTGATCGTTGATGAAAGAAAAGCAAACGGAACATATAAAGATATGTTTGATCTTGTACATCGATTACCTAGTAAAGCGAAAAGTAAGAAAATGATACAAGCACTTATATATGCTGGAGCTTTAGATGATTTTGGTCAGACTAGAGCGACATTGTTACAGTCTATTGACGATGTTTATGAAAGTAGCGAGTCTGTTGGAGATTCTAATAATTTATTGAAAGAATTAGGTTTAAACGTAAAGAAAGAATTTAAAGAAATTGAAGAAATGCCTAATCTTATGAAAAGTGAATATGAAAAAGAATACTTAGGATTCTATGCAACTGAACATCCAATCATTTCATTATTCAATCAACATCAATATTTATCTATTTATCCATTAAGAATAGACCATAATAAAGTGCCGATGCTCGTAATGATTGCCTCACTAAGGAAAATTAGAACTAAAAAAGGTCAAAATATGGCTTTCGTCAATTTAATAGATGGGCTAAATGAAGTTGAAGGGGTTATATTCCCTGATGCATATAAACAAATTGAAACAACTGATATCATCAATGTCCCAGTAATTATTAATGGCAAATTCGAAAAAAGAAACGGTAAGACACAAATTATTATTAATCAAATAGATACATTAGAAGCATTTAAACAACATAAATTTAATACGACAAAAGAAGTCGTCGTAAGAAATGTAGAAGATTTAGCAGAGTGGATTACAAAAGACCACGATCGTTATATTAAAGTAACGTATTTTAATGATGAAGATTATAGTTCAAAAATGCTTGGCTATTTAAACTTAAATCATGGTAATTTTGAAGAATTTATTCATAAAATAGGTTATGAGAATGTACGCCTTTTATAGTCTTTATTAATTAAATAATTTATGATATAGTATTCTTCATGGTGGTCTGACCACTATGAAGAATTTTTTAATTTAATTATAGAAATTTAATGTATAATAAAGGGATAGATACATACAATGAAGGGATGATTATTTTGTCATTAAGAGATGATGCACTATATATGCATAAAGAAAAACAAGGTAAATTAGGCGTTTATGCCAAAGTTAAAGTTACTAATAAAGAGGAATTAAGTCTTGCTTATTCTCCAGGTGTCGCAGAACCGTGTAAAGATATACATGAAGACGTCAGAAAAGTATATGACTATACAATGAAATCAAATGCAGTAGCTGTTATTACAGATGGTACAGCTGTATTAGGTTTAGGTGATATAGGTCCTGAAGCAAGTATTCCTGTTATGGAAGGGAAAGCAGTTTTGTTCAAAAGTTTTGCTGGTGTAGATGGTGTGCCAATTGCACTGAATACGACAGACGTTGATGAAATTGTGAATACTGTTAAATTATTAGAACCTAACTATGGTGGTGTTAACTTAGAAGATATTTCAGCACCTCGATGCTTTGAAATTGAAGAACGCCTAAAAAAAGAAACTAAAATACCTGTCTTTCATGATGATCAGCATGGTACGGCTATCGTAACTGTTGCTGGTTTGATTAATGCATTGAAAATTACTGACAGAAAATTATCCGATATAAAAGTTGTTTTAAATGGTGCAGGTGCAGCTGGTATTGCAATTATTAAATTATTATACAGTTATGGTGTAAGAAATATGATTATGTGTGATTCTAGAGGTGCGATTTATGAAGACCGTCCATATGGTATGAATCCTACTAAAGACTTTGTTGCGAAATGGACAAACAAAGACAAAACAGAAGGTCAATTATCAGATGTTATTAAAGATGCGGATGTATTCGTAGGTGTATCTGTTGAAGGCGCATTAACAAAAGAATTAGTTGAAACAATGGCTGAAGACCCAATTATCTTTGCTATGGCTAATCCAGTTCCTGAAATTATGCCAGATGTAGCGAAAGAAGCGGGTGCTAAAGTTATTGGTACAGGGCGTTCTGATTTCCCTAACCAAATTAATAATGTATTAGCATTTCCTGGTATTTTTAGAGGTGCATTAGATATTCGTGCAACTCATATAAATGAAGAAATGAAACAAGCTGCAGTAGAAGCAATTGCTAATCTTGTTTCAGAGGATGAATTAAATGCTGATTATGTCATTCCTGGACCTTTCGATCCAAGAGTTGCACCATATGTAGCGAAAGCTGTAGCAAAAGCTGGTATGGAATCAGGTGTAGCACGTATTGAAGTTGATGTTGATGAAATAGAACGTAGAACATATGAATTAGCAGACTTGTCATAATTTTGGAAGGAGACTCACGTTGGATAAAGAAAAGCAAAAAGGATTAATCAAGATTGTCGAACAAATTCAGTCAATTATTGTTGAAAAAAATATTCAAGTGGGTGAAAAACTGCCTTCCGAAAGATTTTTAAGTGAAACGTTAAATGTTGGACGTTCAAGTATCAGAGAAGCCCTAAGAGCATTAGAACTTTTAGGAGTGATACATACTAGAAGAGGTGAAGGTACATTCTTAAGTGATATGTACCAACACCAACTTTTTGATTTAATCGGAAGGTTCTTAATTCATAACGAATCACAATTAGATGAAATTAATGAATTAAAATGGATGATTGAAAATTTCTGTGAAGAACACAATAACATTGAAACAAATTCAAAAGAAGAACTTGTTTCAAATAATAATAATCAAATTATGTATATGATTTGGAAGCTACTCTCTCAATATAGTGATAGATTTGAAAGAGACAATTGTAAATAAAATCAGGGGGATAGTGACATGTTTAAAGACTTGTTCAATCGTAGCCAGAAAAAGAAAAAATATGTAACTGTTCAAAACAGTAAAGATAATGACGTGCCTGAAGGTATCATGACAAAATGCCCTAAATGTAAAAAAATCATGTATACGAAAGAGCTCGTACAAAACTTAAATGTCTGTTTTAACTGTGATCATCATATTGCATTAACTGCTCACGATAGAATTAGAGCTGTGAGTGATGAAGATGCATTTAAAGAGTTTGATGTCGGTATGACTGCTTCAAACCCATTAGAATTTCCTGGATATGAAGAAAAATTAGAAAAAGATAGAAAAAGCACTGGTTTAAATGATGCAGTCGTTACAGGTGTAACGTCAATTGACGGTATTCCTTATGGTATCTGTGTTATGGATTCAAGATTTAGAATGGGAAGTATGGGTGCAGTAGTTGGAGAGAAAATTTGTAGAATTGTAGATTATTGTGCAGATCATAATTTACCATTTGTATTGTTCACAGCGAGTGGTGGTGCAAGAATGCAAGAAGGAATCATCTCACTAATGCAAATGGCAAAGACAAGTGTATCCATTAAACGTCATAGTGATAAAGGCTTACTATTCATTTCATATATGACACACCCTACAACTGGCGGCGTTTCAGCGAGCTTTGCTTCTGTAGGTGATTTAAACTTTGCAGAACCGAAAGCTTTGATTGGATTTGCTGGTAGAAGAATCATTGAACAAACGATTAGTGAAAAACTACCTGACGATTTCCAAACGGCGGAATTTTTATTAGAACATGGCCAATTAGATAAAGTTGTACATCGAAAAGATATGTATAAAACTTTAAGTACTGTGCTCAAGATGCATCATAACGAGGTGAAAGACAATGCTTGAATTTGAAAAACCTTTAGTAGAAATTAAAGAAAAAATAGCATCTCTACAATCTTATCAAGAAAAACATGGTGTAGACTTAACAGATGAAATAGAAATGTTGGAAGCCACTTTAACAAAAGAAACTGAACACATTTATAATAATTTAAAGCCTTGGGATAGAGTACAAGTTGCGAGATTACAAGAAAGACCTACAACTTTAGATTATATCCCTTACATATTTGATGATTTTATCGAACTTCACGGTGATCGAACTTTCCGTGATGACCCAGCTTTAATAGGTGGATTGGCTTACTTTAATGGGTTACCAGTGACAGTTATAGGGCACCAAAGAGGTAAAGACACTAAAGATAATATTTTTAGAAACTTTGGGATGGCACATCCAGAGGGATATCGTAAAGCATTGCGTTTAATGAAGCAGGCTGAGAAGTTTAATAGACCGATTATTACGTTCATTGATACGAAAGGTGCATATCCTGGTAAAGCCGCAGAAGAACGTGGACAGAGTGAATCTATTGCTAAAAACCTAGTCGAAATGGCATCTTTAACAGTACCTGTTATTTCTATTGTCATCGGTGAAGGCGGAAGCGGTGGTGCGCTTGGATTAGGTGTAACCAATCGTCTACTTATGTTAGAAAATAGTACTTATTCTGTTATATCTCCGGAAGGTGCAGCAGCATTATTATGGAAAGATTCTGGGCTTGCTCAAATGGCAGCCGAAACAATGAAAATTACAGCACCTGACTTATTTGATTTAGATGTTGTAGATGAAGTTGTTAAAGAACCATTTGGTGGCGCTCATAAACATCTAGAATCACAAGCTTCACTTATAAAGACATCAATTGAAAAACATCTTTCAGACTTAAGAACATTAAATGCAGAAAGTTTAGTTGAAGATCGTTTTAAAAAGTATCGTAATATAGGAAGTTATATCGATTAAGATATAATAATTGAAAAGAAAATGATTTATACGGATATCATTTCTTTTTATAAATTTATGTATATGTGCATAATTGAATTAAAATTAAGCGATTCCAACTTTTGAAAAATTACAAAAGTTGGAATCTTTTTTTTAAGAAGACGTTTACATATTTAAATAACAGTAGTTTTAATGGAATCAAGCCAATATTTGTGTTATTTTTAAATTAACAAACATATAACAAGAGAGGTCTGTATATTTATGAAAAAAATTGCGGTTTTAACGAGCGGTGGAGATTCACCAGGGATGAACGCAGCAATTCGTGCAGTTGTTCGTAAAGCTATTTATCATGATATTGAAGTTTATGGTGTTTACCAAGGTTACTTAGGCTTAATAAATGATAATATCAAAAAACTTGAATTAGGTTCAGTTGGGGACATGATTCAAAGAGGTGGTACATTCCTTTATTCTGCTAGATGTCCAGAATTTAAAGAAAAAGAAGTGCGTGCAAAAGCAATTGAAAACCTTGAAAAAAGAGGCATAGAAGGATTAGTTGTTATCGGTGGAGATGGAAGTTATAGAGGTGCACAAAGATTAAGCGAAGAAGCTAAAAATCTTAAAACAATCGGTGTTCCCGGTACTATCGATAACGATATTAATGGTACAGACTTTACAATTGGTTTTGATACAGCGCTTAACACAATCATTGATGCTGTCGATAAAATAAGAGATACAGCATCAAGTCATGAACGTACTTTTATTATTGAAGTAATGGGAAGAGACGCTGGAGATTTAGCACTTTGGTCAGGTTTAGCTGCTGGAGCAGAAACAATTTTAATACCAGAAGTTAAATCGGACATTGAAGAAATAGCTGAAAAAATTCAACATGGTATGGATAGAGGGAAAAAACATTCTATTATTATTTGTGCTGAAGGTGTCATGACTGGTAATCAATGTGGGGAAGAATTGAAGAAATTTATTAACATTGATACAAGAGTTTCATGTTTAGGCCACATTCAAAGAGGTGGTACACCTACTGGAATGGATAGAGTGCTTGCTTCTCGTTTAGGCGGCTATGCAGTTGAATTACTTATGCAAGGTGATAGTGCTAAAGCAGTTGGAATTCAACAAAATGAACTTACATGTACTCATTTTGATGAAATATTCCAAGCAGAACATAACATCGACAATAAAATGTATAATTTAGCACATCAATTATCTATATAAAAAAAGAAAAACTACGGAGGTCATTTTAATATGAGAAAGACAAAAATTGTATGTACGATAGGTCCAGCATCAGAATCAGAAGAAATGTTAGAAAAATTAATGCTTGCAGGCATGAACGTTGCTAGATTAAACTTTTCACATGGAAGTCATGAAGAACATAAAGGTCGTATAGATACAATTAGAAAAGTAAGTTCTAAATTAAATAAAAATATTGGTATCTTATTAGATACTAAAGGTCCTGAAATTAGAACACATAACATGAAAGATGGTTTAATTGAGCTTACTAAAGGTAGTGAAGTAACAGTTAAAACAACTGAAGTAGAAGGTACTAAAGAAGCGTTCTCAGTTACTTACGAAAAATTAGCTGAAGATGTAGAAGTCGGATCAACAATTTTACTTGATGATGGTTTAATTGAACTTACAGTTAAATCAGTAGATATCGCTAAAGGTGAAGTTCACTGTGACGTCCAAAACACTGGCGAATTAAAAAATAAAAAAGGTGTTAACTTACCGGGTGTTAAAGTAAACCTTCCTGGTATTACTGATAAAGACGCTAGTGATATCCGCTTCGGTATCGAAGAAGGTGTAGACTTTATTGCAGCTAGTTTCGTAAGACGTCCATCAGATGTATTAGATATCCGTGCAATTTTAGAAGAAAAAGAAAATAACGTTATTAAAATTATTCCTAAAATTGAAAATGAAGAAGGTATTGAAAATATCGATGAAATTCTTCAAGTTTCAGATGGTTTAATGGTTGCACGTGGTGATATGGGTGTTGAAATTTTACCAGAAGCAGTTCCAATGGTACAAAAACAATTAATCCAAAAATGTAATAAATTAGGTAAACCAGTTATTACAGCAACACAAATGTTAGATTCAATGCAAAGAAACCCACGTTGTACAAGAGCAGAAGCAAGTGACGTAGCGAACGCAATTTACGATGGTACAGATGCAGTGATGTTATCTGGTGAAACTGCAGCAGGATTATATCCAGAAGAAGCAGTACGTACAATGCAAAATATCGCAGTAGCTGCCGAAGATGCTCAAGATTACAAAAAATTATTATCTGATCGTTCAAAAATGATCGATACGAATTTAGTTAATGCAATCGGTGTATCAGTTGCACATACAGCTTTAAACTTAAACGTAGAATCAATCGTTGCAGCAACTGAAAGTGGTGCTACAGCTCAAACAATCTCTAAATATAGACCACATTCACACATTATTGCAGTTACACCTAATGAAACAACTGCACGTCATATGACATTAGTATGGGGCGTATTACCAGTTGTGAAAAAAGGTAAACAAACAACTGATGAATTATTAAATAATGCTGTTTCAACAGCTGTTAACACAGGTTTAGTTGATAATGGTGATTTAATCATTATTACTGCAGGTGTACCAACAGGTGAAACAGGTACAACTAACTTAATGAAGATTCATTTAGTAGGTGATGAATTGGCTAAAGGTCAAGGAATCGGTCATCATTCAACAGTAGGTAAAGCTGTAGTGGCAAATACTGCTGACGACTTAAAAGGTAAAGATTTAAGTGAATCAATCGTTGTTACACAATCAACAGATGCTGATATGGTTCCATATTTAGAAAATGCTAAAGGAATTGTAACAGAAGAAGGCGGATTAACTTCACACGCAGCAGTTGTAGGTCTTAACTTAGGCGTTGCAACAATCGTTGGTGTTGAAGGCGCTCGCGAAAAAATAGCAGATGGTACATTAATCACATTAGATCCAAAACAACACAAAGTGTTCGAAGGATATGCTAACGTATTATAATAAATAAAAAAGAGACTGGGATATGATTTCCTAGTCTCTTTTTTTATTTATGAATGCGCATATACTGTTATAAGCAGTTTAGTCCAAAGGTGCAAATACTGGGGTCGTTATAATATATAAATAAGTAAACTAAAAAGGGTCAAAAAAACATCTCATTTACTGATTTATTTAGTAAATGAGATGTTTTTATTTACTTTATTTAAATACTTTACGTTTTTGATTAAAGTACATGATTGTCAAAATGATAAACCAAATTGGTGTAATTAATATAGCGATTAATGTGACTTTATTTGTCATTAATAACACGAATACGAAAATAAAGAATATTAATGTAATCCATGCTACCGGAACACCACCAGGTAATTTGAAATTAGATGCTTTGTTTAATTCTGGTGATATTTTACGATATCTAATATAAGCAACAACAATTAATGACCATACTACTAAGAAAAGTACGGTTGATACAGATGTTACATATTTAAATACTTCACCAGCATCTTTAATCACGTAGTTTAAAAGTACTGAAATCATTAATAAGAAACAACTAAATAGTGTTGCTTTATAAGGGACACCAGTTTTGTTTGTTTGACCGAAACTTTTGTTTGCTTGTCCATTTTGTGATAAACCATAAAGCATTCTACTATTTGAGAAAATACCACTATTACAAGATGATGCTGCAGCTGTTAAAACAACAAAGTTGATAATTGCTGCTGCGATTGGAATACCAATCAGTCCAAATAATTTTACGAATGGACTTTCGGCAGGGTCGATTTTGTCCCAAGGTGTAATAGACATGATGATAATAAGTGAACCTACATAGAAAAGCATAATTCTAATTGGTACACTGTTAATCGCTCTTGGTATTGTCTTATGTGGATCTTTCGTTTCACCAGCAGTAACACCGATTAATTCAATACCTACAAATGAGAAAGCTGCCATTTGGAATGATAAGAAGAAACCATTCATACCATTTGGGAAAATACCATCATGGTCCCAAATATGTGTTAATGAAGCTGTACCGTATGGTGTTTCATATGCCATTACGATCATGATAATACCGACAACGATTAATGCTACAATCGTTGTAATTTTAATAATAGAGAACCAGAACTCTAATTCACCAAATAGTTTAGCAGTCATTAAATTCATTGTCATTAATATGAGTATTGTAAATAATGCTGTAATCCATGTTGGTATGTCAGGAAACCAAAAACTTATGTATTTTGCTACTGCAGTTACTTCAGCCATACCAGTGACAATCCAACAGAACCAGTAAGTCCATCCTGTTATATATCCTGCGAATGGTCCGATATATGTATGCGTGACATCTGCAAAAGAATGAAAATCTGTGTTTGAGAGTAATATTTCCCCTAGAGCTCTCATAAACAGAAATAAAATTAAACCAATAATAATATAGGTCAGCAGTATTGAAGGGCCTGCTGAACTAATTGTTTCGCCAGCACCTAAGAATAAGCCTGTACCTATAGCACCACCTATCGCAATAAGTTGTACATGCCTATTGCTTAATTCCCTTTGTAAATTGTTAGCCATATAAACTTTATCCCTCTTTCATAAACAAACTTTTATGTTATTATTATGCGCTTACTGTAAGAAAATAGCAATTAAAAAATGAATGTCTAACAGCTGTTTGATACCTGTTATCATGATTTATTATTTTTATCATATATAATAATAATAAAAATGAATGGATGAACGATGAAATGACCTATTCTGATTAAAATGATAGGGTATTACTAACTCGTAAATCCTTATGTGTTCACGTTTTTGAGATATATTTTATTTACTATAGCAATATTATAAAAAATATAAAATTACAACTGTTTATTTTTATTCATCTAAAATTACTAAAGAATTTAAAGTTTAAAAGTCCTTCGCATTCACAAATCGTAAGAAATTATATATAATGATAGATGAAAGCCATTACATATATGGGCAATTATTTAGTAAGGGGGATATTATTATGGCACAAGTAGCAAAAGGGTTAGAGGGCATCATTGCTTCTGAAACTCAAATTAGTTCAATCATAGATAATCAATTAACTTATGCAGGTTATGAAATAGATGATCTAACTGAAAATGCTTTATTTGAAGAAGTCATGTTTTTACTATGGAATTTAAGATTACCAAACAAAGAGGAATTAGCAGAACTAAATGAGAAACTACTAGGATATATGACTTTAAACCCTAGAATGTATACACATTTCGAAGATTATGCGACTGATAAAGTTCATCCAATGACTGGATTACGTACTTCATTATCATATTTAGCACATTTCGATCCAGACGCTGAAAAATTTGATGAAGAAATGAACTATGAACGTGCAATTAGAATTCAAGCGAAAGTTGCATCTTTAGTAGCAGCATTCTCTCGCGTAAGACAAGGTAAAGAAGTTGTAAAACCTAAAAAAGATTTAACATATGCAGCAAACTTCCTATATATGTTAAGAGGTGAAGTTCCAACTGATGTTGAGGTAGAAGGTTTTAACAAAGCGTTAATTTTACACGCTGACCATGAATTTAATGCTTCAACATTTACAGCACGTGTAACAGTTTCGACTTTATCTGATATGTATTCAGGTGTGACAGCAGCAGCTGGCGCATTGAAAGGTCCATTACATGGTGGTGCTAACGAACAAGTTATGAAAATGTTAACTGAAATTGGTACTGTCGACAAAACAGATGATTACATTAAAGATAAAATCGCAAACAAAGAAAAAATTATGGGCTTCGGACACAGAGTATATAAAAATGGTGATCCGAGAGCGAAGTACTTAAAAGAAATGAGTCGTCGTATTACAGACGAAACAGGTCAAAAAGAACTGTTTGAAATTTCTTTAAGAATTGCTGAAATTATGAAAGAAGAAAAAGGATTATTACCTAACGTTGACTTCTACAGTGCAACTGTATATCACAGCATGGGTATTGATCACGATTTATTCACACCAATTTTCGCAATTAGCCGTATGTCAGGTTGGACAGCTCATATTCTTGAACAATACAGAACAAATAGAATTATGAGACCAAGAGCTGAATATACTGGTGAACGTGATCGTAAATATGAACCAATTGAAAACCGTTAATTTAATTAATATAATATAACTAACAAATTTAGATGGAGGAATCATATAATGACAGCAGAAAAAATTACAACAAATCAAGGCGTTTTAAATGTTCCAAATAATCCAATCATCCCATTTATTATCGGTGATGGAATCGGACCAGATATCTGGAATGCAGCAAGTAGAGTATTAGATGCAGCTGTAGAAAAAGCATACAATGGCGAAAAACAAATCGAATGGAAAGAAGTATTAGCAGGTCAAAAAGCATTCGATGAAACTGGTGAATGGTTACCAAATGAAACTTTAGAAACGATTAAAGAATATTTAATAGCAATTAAAGGTCCATTAACTACACCAATTGGTGGCGGTATTCGTTCATTAAACGTTGCTTTACGTCAAGAGTTAGATTTATTCACTTGTCTACGTCCAGTACGTTGGTTTAAAGGTGTTCCTTCACCAGTTAAACGTCCTGAAGATACAGATATGGTTATTTTCCGTGAAAATACTGAAGATATTTATGCTGGTATTGAATTCCAAGAAGGTTCAGATGAAGCTAAAAAAGTTATAGACTTCTTACAAAATGAAATGGGTGCTAAAAATATCAGATTCCCTGAAACTTCAGGTATCGGTATTAAACCAGTTTCTAAAGAAGGTACTGAAAGATTAGTAAGAGCAGCAATTAACTATGCGTTCGATAATAATCGTAGAAATGTTACGTTAGTTCATAAAGGTAACATCATGAAATTCACTGAAGGTGCATTCAAAAAATGGGGTTACGATTTAGCTGAACGTGAATTCGGAGATCGCGTATTCACTTGGCAACAATATGATAAAATTGTTGAAGAGGAAGGTAAAGATGCTGCTAATAAAGCACAATCAGATGCAGAGGCTGAAGGTAAATTAATTATTAAAGACTCTATCGCTGATATCTTCTTACAACAAATTTTAACACGTCCTGCTGAATTTGATGTAGTAGCTACAATGAACTTAAACGGTGACTATATTTCAGATGCATTAGCAGCTCAAGTTGGTGGTATTGGTATTGCACCTGGTGCAAACATTAACTACGAAACAGGACATGCAATTTTCGAAGCGACACACGGTACAGCTCCTAAATATGCTGGTTTAGATAAAGTTAACCCTTCATCAGTATTATTAAGTGGTGTATTAATGTTAGAACACTTGGGTTGGCAAGAAGCTGCTGACAAAGTAACACAATCTGTTGAAGCTACAATTGCTTCTAAAGTAGTAACATATGACTTTGCTCGTTTAATGGATGGCGCAACTGAAGTTAAATCTTCAGAATTCGCTGATGAATTAATTAAAAATTTACCATAATAGGATGTTATTTGAGGAAGGTTATTTATTAACCTTCCTTTTATTATAAGGAGATGAACAATATGGCAAGAAAGAAAATTTCAATCATTGGAGCAGGATTTACTGGCGCTACAGCTGCATTTATAGCAGCTCAAAAAGAGTTAGGTGATATTGTACTTGTTGATATGCCTCAATCTGAAAACCCAACAAAAGGTAAAGCGTTAGATATTGCAGAAAGTGCACCGGTATTAGGTTTTGATTCAAAAGTAACAGGTACTGCTAATTATGAAGATACAAAAGATTCAGATGTTGTCATTATTACAGCGGGTATTGCAAGAAAGCCTGGAATGTCACGTGATGATTTAGTACAAACAAATCAAAATGTTATGAAATCCGTAACAAAAGAAATTGTTAAATATTCACCTAATTGCGTTATCTTAGTCTTAACAAATCCAGTTGATGCAATGACTTATACAGTGTATAAAGAATCAGGATTTCCGAAAGAGCGCGTGATTGGTCAATCTGGCGTATTAGATACTGCTAGATTTAGAACATTTGTTGCTGAAGCATTAGATCTTTCTGTTAAAGATGTAACAGGATTTGTATTAGGTGGTCATGGAGATACAATGGTTCCACTTATTAGATACTCAGCAGCTGGTGGCGTACCTTTAGAAAAGTTATTATCTGAAGAAAAAATTGCTGAAATTGTTGATAGAACAAGAAAAGGTGGAGCTGAGATCGTTAACTTACTTGGTAATGGTTCGGCATACTATGCACCAGGAGCAGCTTTAATTGAAATGACAGAAGCAATATTAAAAGATCAAAAGAGAGTATTACCTTCAATTGCTTATTTAGAAGGTGAATATGGTTATCAAGACATTTATTTAGGTGTACCAACTGTATTAGGATCTAATGGTATTGAAAAAATCATCGAGTTAGACTTAACTGATGAAGAAAAGCAATTACTTGATGAATCTGCTCAGTCTGTTGAAACAGTAAAGAATATTTTACAATAAAATAACAGTTGAAAGGCGCATTCTGCTTTGAATGCGTCTCTTTTATTTAGATAGTGTTAACTTTTTGTAAAGTTCTCTAAATAACCATTATTTTTTTAATAATTTAAGTTATAATTATATTAAATCGCTTAAGGAGGACCTTGAATGTCACAAAAAGTATTGGTAGTAGACGATGAGCAATCTATCGTTACATTGCTTAAATATAATATAGAACAAGCTGGTTACCAAGTAATTGTAGCTTATGATGGAGTTCAAGCGTTAGAGAAAGTAAATGAAGAGAAACCAGATTTAGTAGTATTAGATGTAATGTTACCTGAGAAAGATGGAATTGAAGTTTGTAAAACGATTCGATCAGATAAAAACCAAGTTCCAATTCTTATGCTTACAGCTAAAGACGATGAATTTGATAGAGTGTTAGGTCTAGAATTAGGTGCAGATGATTATATGACTAAACCATTTTCACCTCGTGAAGTTGTAGCACGTGTTAAAGCTATATTAAGACGTGTTGGGCAAGTTGAAAATAAAAACTTAGAAGAAGATGAAGATATTATTTTAGGTGCAATTAGAATTAGGCCCGACTTCTTTGAAGTGTACAGAAATGATGAATTATTAGAATTGACACCAAAAGAATTCGAACTTTTACTTTACCTTATTGAAAGACAAGGTCGTGTGATAACTAGAGAACATATGTTGAATTCTGTTTGGAATTATGAATTTGCTGGAGACTCTAGAATAGTAGACGTGCACATTAGTCATTTGAGGGATAAACTTGAAGAAAACCCTAAGCAACCTCAATTCATTAAAACGGTGAGAGGTTTAGGCTATAAGTTAGAAAGACCAAAGAATAATGATTAAGTTCTATAATAAATTACTAATTATACTTACAACGGTTACTGTTGTAAGTTTTCTTATATTAGGGTTTTTCCTTCATAATTCTAGTTACGATTTAATTTCTAAACAACAGCAAAAATTATTAAAGACTGAATCCAAAAAAGTATACGATATTGCAAAAAATAATCCAGAAAATATTAAAGATATTTTGAGTGTGTTTGATCAAGATATTTTACTGCAAAAAGATGGACGTGTGTTATATCGATCAAGTGAAAAAGATACAAATATATTTAATCAAAATAAAAAGCAAGCTATATCTGATGCAAAGGCCTTTGATGAATATTTTGCAGTAGATAAGTCAGAATCTGAAGTGATGTATGCAAGAACATATGGTGATTATACAGTTGTCATTGCTAAACATACAGATACGATAGAGATTATTCAAAAAGATATTTGGAAATATTTATTATTAGTCTTATGTTTTACATTACCTTTAATCTATTTTGTCGTTCGATATATTAACACTTCTTATATACATCCTATTAAAGAAGTGACATATGCTACTAAATTATTGGCTTCTGGAAAATATCGTGTTAGAGTGCCAGAAAGTAATGTGAAAGAAACGAAAGAACTTTTTGTTAATACGAATGAACTTGCTAGAACATTAGATAATTTAAATAATGAACAGAAATTGCAACGTAATCGATTGGAAACGACTTTAGAAAATATTCCAAGTGCAATATTAATGTTAGATAGAGAAGGTGTTATTGTAATAGCGAATAAGACGTATCATGACTTGTTTGACAGAAATAGTCATGCTGAAGGGCAGTTATTTAAAGAAGTAATGCCTAATGTTGAGATCATACAGATGATGAACGAAGCTTTAAAATTAGAAAAACCTATGTTTGAACAAATTGAAATGTATATCAATGATGTTCATAATAAGTTTTTTGAAGTATCTGCAATTCCAGTATTATCTCGAAAAAAACGAAATCTATTAGGTTTAGTTGTCGTTATGCATGATATAACGAAGTTGAAGAAATTAGAACATATGAGAAAAGATTTTGTGGCAAATGTATCTCATGAATTAAGAACACCAATCACATCGATAAAAGGATTTGCAGAAACATTATTAGATGGTGCAAAAAATAATCCTGAATCGTTAGATATGTTCCTAAATATCATGTTAGAAGAATCTAATCGAATTCAATCACTTGTTCAAGATTTGCTCGAGTTATCAAAAATCGAACAAAATAGCGAGATACCGAAAGAACAAATATCATTAACAGAAATTGGCGAACATTCGATTAACACAGTATCAAATGTTGCTTCTAAAAAAGACATTCACATTACAAATCATATCGATAAAGAAGTATATGGATACGGAGATAAAGATAAATTAACACAAGTATTGATTAATTTATTAACGAACGCCATTAGTTATTCACCGAAATCTAGTGAAGTTATTATAACGATTAAAGAAGTAGATGATGGTCAAATCATTTCTGTGAAAGATAATGGTATAGGTATATCTAAAGATGAACAAAAACGAATTTTTGAAAGATTTTATCGTGTTGATAAAGCGCGTAGTAGAGATTCAGGAGGAACAGGACTTGGTTTATCCATTACTAAACATATTGTAGAAGCACATAATGGGCAAATCAAAGTAGAATCAGAAGTTGGAAAAGGATCTAACTTTATTGTAAAACTCTTTAATAAGTAATCTTTATATAATCTTTACAATTTATTCATATTGAATTAATCATGACGAGATAGAATAAACATAGACCCCTTCATTTTGATGATTATGCGAAATACATTGTGTATTTCGCTTTTTTTTGTGAAAAATTAAATATCGGTTTAACTATTTATATCATTACACTATGATAACGTTTTATTTATGCGAAACAATCTTATTATATAGTGAGATATGATAAAATATAATCAATATAAAGATGGAGGTATCTTATCGTGGAAAAATTGGTACTGATTGATGGTAATAGTTTATCATTTAGGGCATTTTTTGCTTTGCCTTTATTAACAAATAAAGCTGGCGTTTATACGAATGCTATATATGGTTTTACAATGATTTTAGATAAAATAATCAAAGAAGAAGAGCCAACTCATTTTATGGTTGCTTTTGATGCTGGAAAAACAACTTTCAGAAATAATATGTACAGTGAATATAAAGGTGGTCGTGAGAAGACGCCGGATGAATTAAGAAGCCAATTACCATATATCCGACAACTTGTGGAAAGTTATCATATTAAACATTATGAATTAGAAAATTATGAAGCAGATGATATTATCGGTACATTATCTCGTGAAGCGGATGAGAAAAATATTAAGACAATTATTATTACGGGTGACCGAGATTTAACTCAGTTAGCAAGTGAAAATGTAACGATTTATTATACTAAAAAAGGTGTAACAGATATTGATCATTACACACCTGAATTTATCGCTGAAAAATATGACGGTTTAGTACCTAACCAAATTATTGATATGAAAGGGCTTATGGGTGATAAGTCAGATAATATACCAGGTGTGCCTGGAATTGGTGAAAAGACAGCAATTAAATTACTGAAACAGTTTGAAACTGTAGAAGGTGTATATGAAAACATTGATGAGTTAAAGAAATCAAAAATGAAAGAAAAATTAATAGATAACGAAGACAATGCCAAGTTAAGTAAAGAGCTTGCTACGATTAATCGTGAGTCTCCTATTGAAGTTACAATAGATGAGTTGAAACTTACAGATCAAAGTAATGACGAGAAAATAAAGTTATTTAAGACATTAGAATTCAAACAATTGCTTGATCAAATGGATGCAAGTGCTGAAGCAACAGATGACCGTGAGATTGAATACTCAACTCATATTGATGACTTTGATTTTGATAGTGTGACTGAAGCGGCTATTCATTTTGAAACGAACGAAGCAAACTATTTAAAAGCAGATATACTTGGATTTGCTATTCATGCAAATGACGAAACATATGTTGTTTCTCCTGATGTTTTAAAAGAGCATAAAAAATTACAACAATGGCTTGAAAATGATCAAGTAACGTTTGCAACATATGACGCTAAAAAGACGATTATATTATGTAAAAGGTTAGGTATCGAAATAAATGGTATTCAGTTCGATACAATGTTAGCGAGTTATATTTTAGATCCTTCTAGAACGATTGATGATGTATACTCAGTCGTATCAGAATTTGGCATTTATTATGTACCGAATGATGAAAGTATATATGGCAAAGGTAAAAAGTTGCACGTCCCTGAACAAGATATGCTTTTTGAAAGTATCGCTAAAAAGGTAACGGCAGTTTATGAAACAAAAGATAAAATGATTCAATTACTAGATGAAAAAGATCAATTAAGTCTACACGATGACTTGGAATTACCGTTAGCACGTGTATTAGCTGAAATGGAATATATCGGCATAACGGTTGATAAAGATACTTTAGTTGAAATGCAAGAAGATTTGAAAGTACGTATCGATAAATTGATTGAACAAATTCATCATCTTGCTGGTTCGGAATTCAATATTAATTCACCAAAGCAGTTAGGTGTCGTATTATTTGAAGATTTAAAACTACCAATTATTAAAAAGACAAAGACAGGTTATTCAACTGCAGTTGATGTGTTAGAACAATTGCGTAATGAACATCCAATTATTGAAGATATATTAGTCTATAGACAGCTAGCTAAACTTCAGTCTACTTATATTGAAGGATTACAAAAAATGATTACGTCTGAAGGGAAGATTCATACGAGATTTAATCAAACATTAGCTCAAACGGGTCGTTTGAGTTCAGTTGATCCTAATTTACAAAATATACCTATAAGATTAGAAGAAGGTAGAAAAATTAGAAAAGCATTTAGACCAAGTAAAGAGAATCACGTAATATTTGCTGCTGACTATTCTCAAATTGAATTACGTGTATTAGCAGATATTACAGGCGACGAACATATGAAAGAGGCATTTACTGCTAATGAAGATATCCATACGACAACTGCAATGCGTGTGTTTAATGTGAGTAAAGATGAAGTAACGTCAAATATGAGAAGACAAGCAAAAGCAGTTAACTTTGGTATTGTATATGGTATTAGCGACTATGGTTTAAGTCAAAGTTTAGGTATTACAAGAAAGGCTGCCAAACAATTTATTGATGATTACTTAGATAGTTTCCCTAAAGTAAAAGAATACATGGATACAATCGTACAAGATGCTAAACAAAAAGGTTATGTAGAAACGCTACTTCACAGAAGAAGATATACACCAGACATAACAAATCGTAACTTTAATTTAAGAAGTTTTGCTGAGAGAACAGCTATGAATACACCAATTCAAGGTAGTGCAGCGGATATTATTAAATTAGCAATGGTACAATTTGCGAATAAGATGAAAGATAAAGATTTTAAAGCTAAATTATTATTACAAGTACACGATGAATTAATATTTGAAGTTCCAGAAGATGAATTAGAAGCATTCCAACCGTTTGTAGAAGATATTATGGATAATGCACTCGAGTTATCTGTACCATTAAGTGTAGAATCTAGTTCAGGACAAACTTGGTATGATGCTAAATAATAAAAGGAAAGAAGATCATATATGCCAGAGTTACCAGAAGTAGAAAGTGTTAAAAAAGTGATAGAACCTAAAATTGTCGGTGCCACAATACAAAAAGTAACTTTTTCAGAAAAAGTTGAATTGGGCAAATCGACAGGTAAAGAAACAATTATTAAAGGTAGTTCTTTAGCTTTATTCAAAGAACGTACTGAGCATTACAAGATTATAAGTGTATATCGTAGAAGTAAATATATTTTTATGGAAATAGATAACGGTGAAAATAGCAATGTTATTATGTGTCACTTTGGTATGACGGGGGCATTCTTTACAGTTCCAGAATTAAATCATATTGAAGTTGATAACCATAGGAAGCATTGGCACGTCATATTTGAATTAGATAACGGATTACAGCTTATTTACACAGATATTAGAAGGTTCGGTGAATTAAGAGCATTAGAAGATTTAAGTGAATATCCTTCAGTCTTAAAGATTGCACCAGAACCGTTTGTTGAAGAAGCTTACCAACATTACTTAAATAAAGTAATGTCAAATAAATTTATAAATAAACCAATTAAAGTCGCGATATTGGACCATACAGTTATTTCAGGTTGCGGTAACATTTATGCTTGTGAAGCTTTGCTAAGAGCAGGTGTTCTTCCAATGAGACCAGTGAAAGACTTAACTTTAAAAGAGTGTAAAGTGGTCTTTGATGAAGTGGTTAACGTGTTAAAAGAGGGTATCGATAACGGTGGTTCAAGTATATCTGATTACTACAATGCAGATGGTGAAAAAGGGACAATGCAAGAAAAGCATAGAATATATGGTAAAAAAGTGTGCGGCCAATGTGGTGGGCAAGTATTACAAAAAGTCATTGCCACAAGAAACACGCACTATTGTCCAAATTGTCAAAAGTAGGTGTAAAAATGGCGAAAGTAATAGGTTTAACTGGAGGTATTGCAACTGGAAAGTCTACAGTATCTCATATTTTAAAAGATAAAGGATTTTGTATAGTAGATGCCGATGTAGCTAGTCGAAAAGCAGTCGAAAAAGGAAGCGATGGTTTACAACAAGTTAAAGAAGTATTTGGAGAAGAAGCAATTATAGATGGTGAAATGAATAGACAATATGTTGGATCTATCGTATTCAAAGATCCAACAATGCGAGAAAAACTAAACAATATTATTCATCCGATAGTAAGAACAATAATGGATAAAGAAAAAGAAGAGGCATTAAGTAATGGTAAAAATGTCATAATGGATATTCCGTTATTGTTTGAGAACAAACTGCAAAATACAGTCGATGAAACTTGGTTAGTTTATACAAATCAAGAAACTCAAATATTACGTCTTAAAGAACGTAATCAGTTAAGTGATGAAGAAGCAGAAGCAAGAATTCAATCACAAATACCAATAGATGAAAAGAAAACATTAGCTGATTGTATTATTGATAACAATGGAACTTTAGACGACTTACGTCATAATATTAATGATTTACTTAAAAGTAAGGCATTAAATCTTTAAAATTAAATAAGCTTGATATGAAAGTGGATGGATAGCATTTGTTATTCATCTACTTTTTTAATTTATTTAAGAAAAAGATAATAGAAAACGTTTTCAACAAACTTTTAATGTGATATACTAATTGCAATAAATAGTATATCACATTAAAAGGAGTTCTCGACTATGAAGAAAAATATCGCAATTAATGGTTTAGGAAGAATTGGAAGAATGGTCTTAAGAGGTGCACTTAAATCAAATGATTTAAATATTGTGGCTATTAATGCTTCATATCCACCAGAAACAATTGCTCATTTAATTAAGTATGATTCTACACATGGCAAATTAGATGGAGAAATTAAAGCAGTTGAAGATGGCATCATCATTGATGGTCATAAAATTTTACTTGTATCTGAAAGAGATCCTAAATTATTACCGTGGGGAACTTTAGGAATTGATATTGTTATAGAAGCAACTGGTAAATTTAATCATGGAGATAAAGCTATTGCACATATTGACGCTGGCGCTAAGAAAGTTATTTTAACAGGACCATCTAAAGGTGGCCATGTTAAAACAATTGTTAGAGGTGTAAATGATGATGCACTTGATTTAAATGATTTTGATATTGTTTCAAATGCATCTTGTACAACGAATTGTTTAAGCCCGGTAGCCAAAGTTTTAAATGATACATTTGGAATCGAAAATGGTTTAATGACAACTGTACATGCATTTACAAATGACCAAAAGAACTTAGACAATCCTCATAAAGATTTGAGAAGAGCACGTTCTTGTACGGATAGTATCATTCCAACTTCAACAGGTGCAGCAAAAGCATTGTCACTTGTACTCCCTGAATTAGAAGGGAAAATGCATGGAATGGCATTAAGAGTTCCAACTTCTAATGTTTCACTTGTTGATTTAGTTGTAGATTTAAAACAAAATGTAACAGTTGAAGAAGTAAATGCAGCATTACGTCAAGCTAGTAATGGACCATTAAAAGGGATAATGGATATTAATGATGAACCACTTGTTTCAATTGATTTCAAAACGAATCCACATTCAGCAATCGTTGACGAACAATCTACAATGGTCATTGCAGATAATAAAGTGAAAGTACTCGCTTGGTATGACAATGAATGGGGCTACTCAATGAGAGTTGTTGAACTTGCAGAACAAATTGCTCAAATACTTTCAGAAGTGAGAGAACAAAAAATTTCATAAGTGATATAAGTTACATTTAAAACGTAATGTGGTAAATTAAATACCGCATTACGTTTTTTATTGAATAATAATACTGTTAAGTATCTATAAGTGCATTTTGAAAAGTAGTGAGCGTTTAAAAAAATAACAAACTACTGTATAATCAACCTATGTAATAAGTATATGAGGGGTGAAACGAATGAGATGTCCAAACTGTAAATATGAAAATTCTAAAGTTGTAGATTCTAGACACGCGGATGATTTAGTGGCAATTAGAAGACGAAGAGAATGTGAATCATGTGGATTTCGTTTCACAACTTTTGAAAGGGTAGAGCTCACACCTTTAATCGTCGTAAAAAAAGACGGCGCAAGACAAACATTTAATAGAGATAAAATATTAAACGGTTTAGTACGTTCTTGTGAAAAAAGACCAGTTGCTTATCAAAAATTAGAAGAAATCACAAATCAAGTTGAAAAGGAATTAAGATCTGAAGGTAATACAGAAGTATCTTCAAATGATATCGGTGAAAAAGTTATGGAACATTTAATGGATGTCGATCAAGTATCTTATGTAAGATTTGCGTCAGTATATAGAGAATTTAAAGATGTCGATCAATTATTAAAGTCTATGCAAGGCATATTGAAAGACCGAAAGTAAGGTGAGTATTAATGGCGGAATATTTTAGTGGTATCAAGCCAAGTGATGGCTTCTATGTTAAATCGAATTATAATTATACACATGTACATCAAGATATATTAGTTAGTTTATATACGCCATTAATTGGAACTGATGCAATTGGTGTTTATTTATATTTATCGCAGTTTAATTATCATCATGAAACAGAAGCGTATAATCATTATACAATTATGAATGATTTAAGAATTAATCTGTCTAGCTTTAGAGATGCTTTAGACTTGTTAGAAGGTATTGGCTTACTCAAGACGTATTTTAAGACGAATCAAGAAGCTCAATCATTTATTTATCAATTAGAGCAACCTGCTACAGCAGAGCAATTCTTTAATGATCCTTTATTATCTGTATTTTTATATCAACAAATTGGTAAGGCGAGATATATTAGGTTAAAAAATAGATATAAAGATGACAGTGTGACAACAGAAGGCTTTCATGAAGTAACAAAGAGCTTTACTGATGTCTTTAAAGTGCCAAAGTTGACGAATGTTGAACAACAAGATGATATCAATATTCGACCCGAATATAAAAGTAAAGGCCTCGATTTGTCAGACGTTCAATTTGATTTTGAAATGTTAGAATTATTATTGAGTAATCATTTTATTTCTAAAGAAATTTTAAGTAAACAGACAAAAGAAGTAATCATACAAATTGCTACTTTATATGGTATTACACCGGTTGAAATGAAGTCTATTATCTTAAAATCCATTACAGAAAACCAAACGATTTCATTACAAGATTTAAGAAAACATGCACGTACAATCTATCAAATAGAACATGAAGGTGAACTGCCAACATTAGATTTAAAAAAAGAAAAACCTAAAACAAATATACATTCTGAAAACGGTGAAGTGAACTCTTTGTTGTCTTGGTTTGAACTGTTGGATACGACAAGTCCAATAGAAGTGTTATCATCATTTACGCAGTCTGAACCGACAATTGCACAAAAGAGAACTGTTGAAGATATTATTACACGCGAAAAATTACCATACGGTGTTATTAACATCTTGTTAGAGTATGTAATGTTTAAAAATAATATGCAATTACCGAAATCGTATATTGAAGAAATTGCTTCGAATTGGAAGAAACTTAAATTATCCTCAGCTGAAGAAGCCTATCATTATGTTAAAAATCTTGATAAACAAAAAGCTGAGAAGAAAAAAGAACGTAAAAATAATGCAAATAACCCTTATAAATTAAAATCAATTGAAAAAACACCAGAATGGTTATTAAAACAAAAATCTTCTGAATCAACTAAAGAAGAAATACAAAATGATCATGAATCTGATGCTGCGTTTGAAAAAAGAAAACAAGCGCTTCAAAAAGAAATGGAAGCTTTTTGGAAAGAAGGTGATCAATAATGGAACCACTTGGACAACATTTAAAACAAAATAAAGATTTTCAAAAACGATTAGAAAAAATTAAAAAAGATACATTGTCTCATAAAGAGGTAAAGGCATTTTTAGAAGAACATCAATCTGAATTAACGAACGAAATGATTGATAGAGATTTAGATCAATTACAAGCGTATAAAGATCAATCGAAATGTTGTGAGAAATGTGGTAGTTATGGCACTTGTATCAACTTTGTGAAAGGTCATGTACCTGAACTATACATTGAGAATGACCATATCAAAACGAGATACTTACCTTGTCCGAACAAAATCGAATACGATGAACAAAGGTTTGAATCAAGTTTAGTTACATCATTCCAAATGCCAGAAGAAACGTTGAAAGCGACAATTAAAGATATATACATCGAAAATGAGTCTCGTATGCAAATCATTAAGAAAGCTATGGATATTTGTAATAAAATTGTAGCAGGTGAAGAAGTTAAAGGGCTATATATACATGGTCCATTCGGAACGGGTAAATCGTATATATTAGGTGCAATTTCGAATCAGTTAAAAGTTAAAAAGCAACCTTCAACGATTATATATTTACCTGAATTTATTAGAGTGCTTAAAAATGGATTTAATGATGGATCGTTCAGTAGTCGATTTGAAGCGGCACGTGAAGCTAAAGTGTTGATGCTAGATGATATCGGTGCTGAAGAACTGACGCCATGGGTTCGTGATGAAATATTGGGTCCATTATTGCATTATAGAATGGTCCATAAATTACCGACATTCTTTAGTTCGAATTTTAACTTTGATGAATTAGAATTCCATTTGAGCAAAACACGACAAGGTGCAGAGATTACAAAAGCTAGTCGAATTATGGAACGCATCAAAACAATCTCTGAACCATATGAATTAGATGGTAAAAACTATCGCGCTTAATTTTAGCTTGATATTTTACAGTAGAGTTGTATAATTGAATTATCGTAAATGAATATACAAATTTAGAGGACATGACGTCTATAAAGCATTCACAGAGAGTCTCATTGAGCTGAAATTGAGATAATGCAATATAAATAGTTACTCCCTCAATACATGATGTGTTAATCCACATTCGGCTCAAGACCGTTATCTTATGTAGAGTTATCGTACTTATACGTTAAGTGCGTTAATGAGGGTGGTACCGCGAGAGATTTCGTCCCTTTGGATGAGGTCTCTTTTTTGTGTTCTTTAATAAAAAAGAGGAGGAAGTCGTTATGAGTGAGATAAATATTAAGTTTCCGGATGGTAATGTGAAAGGGTTTGAACAAGGCACAACTACTGAAGAAATCGCACAATCCATTAGTCCAGGTTTAAGAAAGAAAGCTGTAGCAGGTAAATTTAATGGACAATTAGTAGATTTAACAAGACCTTTAGAAAATGATGGGGAAATTGAAATTGTTACACCTGGAAGCGATGAAGCTTTGGAAGTGTTAAGACATTCAACTGCACATTTAATGGCACAAGCTTTACAAAGGTTATATGGTGATGTGAAGTTTGGCGTAGGTCCTGTAATCGAAGGTGGGTTCTACTACGATGTAGATACAGAACATAAAATTTCTAGTGACGACTTTGAAACAATCGAAAAAGAAATGAAACAAATTGTGAATGAAAACTTTAAAATTGAACGTAAAGTTGTAAGTCGAGATGAAGCGAAAGCATTCTTTAAAAATGATGAATATAAATTAGAATTAATTGATGCTATTCCTGAAGATGAAAATGTAACACTTTATTCTCAAGGTGAATTTACAGATTTATGTCGCGGTGTACATGTGCCTTCAACTTCAAAAATTAAAGAATTCAAATTATTATCTACTGCAGGTGCTTATTGGAGAGGTGACTCAAACAATAAGATGTTGCAACGTATTTATGGAACAGCATTCTTTGATAAAAAAGACTTAAAAGCATACTTGAAAGTATTAGAAGAAAGAAAAGAACGTGATCACCGTAAAATCGGTAGAGAATTAGAATTATTTACAACTAATCAAGATGTAGGTGCTGGCTTACCTTTATGGTTACCAAATGGCGCAACTATTAGACGTGAATTAGAACGTTATATTGTAGATAAAGAAGTCGCTATGGGTTATGACCACGTTTATACACCAATTATGGCTAATGTAGAATTCTATAAGAAATCTGGACATTGGGATCACTATCACGAAGATATGTTCCCTACAATGGATTTAGGCAATGAAGAACTTGTGCTTAGACCTATGAACTGTCCACATCACATGATGATTTATAAAAATAGTCGTCATTCATATAGAGAGTTACCAATTCGTATAGCAGAATTAGGTATGATGCATAGATATGAAGCAAGTGGTGCAGTATCTGGATTACAACGTGTAAGAGGTATGACTTTAAATGACGCACATATCTTTGTTCGTCCAGACCAAATTAAAGAAGAATTTAAACGCGTTGTTAATATGATTCTTGATGTGTATAAAGATTTCGGATTCGAGGACTATACATTCAGATTAAGTTATCGTGATCCTGAAGATAAAGAAAAATACTTCGATGATGACGAAATGTGGAATAAAGCGCAAGCAGTTCTTAAAGAAGTAATCGATGAAATGGCATTACCATACGAAGAAGCAATCGGTGAAGCGGCATTCTATGGTCCTAAATTAGACGTTCAAGTTAAAACAGCAATGGGTAAAGAAGAAACTTTATCTACTGCGCAATTAGACTTCTTATTACCACAAAAATTTGATTTAACTTACATTGGTAATGATGGTGAAGAACATCGTCCAGTTGTTATTCATAGGGGCGTTATTTCTACAATGGAAAGATTTACTGCATTCTTAATAGAAGAAACTAAAGGTGCATTCCCACTTTGGTTAGCACCAAGACAAGTGGAAATTATACCTGTAAATGTTGACTTACATTACGATTATGCAAGAGCATTAAATGATGAATTGAAATCTCAAGGTGTACGTGTTCATATTGATGACCGTAACGAGAAAATGGGATATAAAATTCGTGAAGCTCAAATGCAAAAAATACCGTACCAAATCGTTGTTGGTGATAAAGAAGTTGAAAACCAAGAAGTAAATGTACGTCAATACGGATCAAAAGATTCAAAAACAGTTGAAAAAGACGAGTTTATCTGGAATATTGTGGATGAAATTCGACTAAAAAAGTAATAGCCTATTGAAATTTCTGGAATCATCGGGTATAGTTTTAATAGTGAAATTTAATTAAATATTCCTCAGTAATGAGTTAGAGGTTGCGATGCTCAAGAGTAATTATTCAGAAGCGTAATGGCGCGTATGTTGAAATAACGAAAGGGTGCATCGCCGAAACAAATCATATCCATAATATGATTTGTTGGGCCAGTGTTTAATAGATACTGGACTGTCACACTAAGTGATGTGCTACCAATTTGTATGGAATGTTCATATATCGGTCGCATATCTCTTGAGATATGCGACTTTTTTAGTGGCTCGATTGTGGAATGGAGAAAGGAAATAGCAATGAATCAAGAAAAATCAACGAACAATATTCAAAGGAAACTCAAAGATAGACATATCTCTATGATAGCCATCGGTGGTTGTATTGGTACAGGTTTATTTATGACTTCTGGCGGAGCGATTAGAGATGCTGGACCGGGTGGTGCATTACTAGCATATGCAATAGTTGGCTTGATGGTCTTCTTCCTTATGACATCATTAGGAGAAATGGCAACTTATTTACCAGTCTCTGGTTCTTTTAGTACTTACGCAACACGATTTGTCGATCCATCACTAGGATTTGCTTTAGGATGGAACTATTGGTTTAACTGGGTTATCACAGTTGCAGCTGATATCACAATTGCATCTCAAGTTGTGAGTTATTGGGAACCACTAGAAATCGTTCCATCATGGTTATGGAGTGTCATTTTTATGGTTATTATATTTGGCCTTAATGCACTTTCAGTTAGAGTATACGGGGAAAGTGAATACTGGTTTGCATTTATTAAAGTAGCGACAGTTATTATTTTCATTGGTGTAGGTTTATTAACGATATTCGGCTTATTAGGTGGCGAATACTTAGGTTTCGATAACTTTGTAGCAGGTGACGCACCGTTCTTAGGTGACTCGAATGTTAATACTTTCTTACTTGTATTAGGTGTATTCTTAGTTGCAGGATTCTCATTCCAAGGTACCGAGTTGATTGGTATTACAGCTGGAGAATCTGAAAATCCTGAAAGAGCAGTACCTAAAGCGATTAAACAAGTATTCTGGAGAATTTTATTATTTTATATTTTAGCAATCTTTGTAATTGGTATGATTATTCCTTATACAAATCCAAACTTAATGGGTGGAGACGAAATTGCGAAATCACCATTTACTCTTGTATTTGAGAATGCTGGTTTAGCATTTGCAGCTTCATTTATGAATGCTGTCATTTTAACTTCAGTATTATCAGCAGGTAACTCTGGTATGTATGCTTCAGTTAGAATGCTATTTTCAATGAGTAAAGATAAATTAGCTTCACCAGTATTTTCAAAAACAAATAAATCAGGTGTACCTTACACAGCATTATTTGCAACAGCAGTAGTTGTTGTTCTTATATTTGCAATTGAGCATTTAAGTGGTGGCGCATATGAATATATTATTGCTGCTTCAGGTATGACTGGCTTTATTGCATGGTTAGGAATCGCAATCAGTCATTATAGATTTAGAAGAGCATTTGATCTACAAGATTATGATAAGACAAAATTAAAATATAAAGCTAAATGGTTCCCATTTGGTCCATTGTTTGCTTTTGTATTATGTGCAATTGTAATCGTTGGGCAAGATGTTGATTTCATCCAAACTGGTGAATTCGAACCAAGAAGATTCTTTATTACTTATATGGGTATTCCTGTATTTTTAGCGTTTTATATTTTTCATAAACTAAAATACAGAACTAAAATGATTCCACTTGATAAAGTTGACTTAAGTCAAGATGTGGATATGAAAGAATTTGAAAAGAATATTAAATAAACATTGACATAAGGGTTTATAATTGGTAAGATAAGTTTTGTTGAATACGAAACGGACCAAGTAGAAGCATACCCGCTTCTCACCTGTAGTGACGCGTAAAGCAGTTAGCAGGTACAATAAACCTTTAAAGTTTATGGATGAGAACGGGTGCATTATGCATTCGTTCTTTTTTTCTTGGACGACTTCGTAAAATTCTAGGAGGTGTCAACCATAGCTAAAGATCAGACTCAAGTAAACGACAAAATTCGTGCAAAAGAACTTCGCCTTATTGGCCAAGATGGTGAGCAAATTGGTGTTAAATCTAAATATGAAGCCCTTGAAATGGCTGAAAGAGTAGATTTAGACGTTGTAATCGTAGCGCCTAATGCTAAACCACCTGTTGCAAGAATTATGGATTACGGTAAATACAAATTCGAACAGCAGAAGAAAGAAAAAGAAATGCGTAAGAAACAAAAAGTAGTCAATGTTAAAGAAATTCGATTAAGTCCAACTATCGAAGAACATGACTTCGAAACTAAATTGAAACATGCTCAAAAATTCTTATCTAAAGAAGATAAAGTTAAAGTATCTATTAGATTTAGAGGTCGTGCAATCACGCATAAAGAAATTGGTCAACGTGTGTTAGAACGCTTTGCAGAATCTTGTAAAGACATAGCAACAGTTGAACAAAGACCTAAAATGGAAGGGCGTTCAATGTTCTTAATGTTAGCGCCGATTTCAAACGACAAATAAACCGAAATTATAGGAGGAAATCTCAATGCCTAAAATGAAAACTCATCGTGGAGCAGCAAAACGTGTTAAAAGAACTGGTTCAGGTCAATTAAAACGTTCTAGAGCGTTCACTTCACACTTATTCGCAAACAAATCTACAAAAGCAAAACGTAAATTGCGTAAAGCTTCATTAGTTTCTAAATCAGATACTAAACGAGTTAAACAAATGTTAACGTACGTAAAATAATAAACATAGCGGACTAATGGTCCATTTTAAGGAGGAATTATCATGCCACGTGTTAAAGGTGGAACAGTGACGAGAGCTCGTCGTAAAAAAGTTTTAAAATTATCTAAAGGTTACTTTGGTTCAAAACATACATTATATAAAGTTGCTAAGCAACAAGTTATGAAATCTGGTAACTACGCTTACCGTGACCGTCGTCAGAAAAAACGTGAATTCCGTAAATTATGGATTGCACGTATTAATGCAGCAGCTCGTCAAAACGACATCAGCTATAGCCGTTTAATGAATGGTCTTAAAGTAGCTGGTATTGAAATTAACCGTAAAATGCTTTCTGAAATCGCTATTTCAGACGAAAAAGCATTTGCTGAATTAGCTACTAAAGCTAAAGACGCTTTAGCTAAATAATTGCATTTCATTGTTGTATAAGCTGTCAATAAAGTTATTAACTTTATTGATGGCTTTTTTTATGAAATAATAAAGTAGAAGATTCGTCTTCTTTACGCTTCAAATTCGCTTTGGTAAAATAGTGTAGAAATAAGAATAAGGAGTTTATTATGTCTAAATTTGATGAAATGATTACAGTTGTACCACGTAAATTAATATTTAAAAACGAAGCTTATCAATTTGATGGGTTTAAATCTATTCAAGATGAAGAAACTAAATATATTTATGAAACAATTAGTCAATTTGAAACAAAACGTCGTGGAGATATGGAAGAAGATCCTTCATATAAACAACTTATTTCATATTGCATATTAGAAAATGAGGACGACGAAGTACTTGTATATGAAAGATTAACTGGTGGTGGCGAAAGCCGATTACATGGTTTAAGTTCAATTGGAGTAGGCGGTCATATGAATGATGTCCCTGAAGCTGTAACAGTTGAAGAGGTCATCAGAGAGAATGCTGCAAGAGAACTTGAAGAAGAAGTTGGTTTAAATAAACAAGATGTAGCAAATATGGAGTTAATTGGATTTATAAACGATGATCAAGATGAAGTTGGAAAAGTTCATATTGGTGTTGTTTTTAAATTAAAGGTTAATAAATCTAGCGTTGAAGCAGTCGAAACAGACACGTTGAAAATCAAGTGGGCTGATCAATCAGAATTGTTAAATCATAAGAATTACGAAACATGGAGTAGTCTTATTATAGATGGTATATACAGAAGAGGTGAGTAACCTTGAGTGAAATTATTCCATTTCCAAAATTAAAAAAACAACTGGTTAACAATATTAATCTTGCGATCCGAAATGAACAATTTGATGAAGCATATGAATTGTTTGAGACGTATGAGCAACATTTTAAGATGGATGATGACCTATCAATAAAGAAATGTGAAGTCTTAAAATCTTGCGGTTACTATCTTGAATTGAGAGAAGAAGCAAGTATATTGCTGAATCAAGGTCATCCATTATATGATAAAATAGTTATATATTTTGTAGAAAGTTTATACTTTTTAGAACAATATCAAACGGTAGTTGAAATTATTAATCAAATTAAAGATGAAAATATCGAACATGCTACTAGAATGGCATTGCTACCTATTCAAGATATGGCTAAAGAAAAGTTAAACCAAAGGCAATTGAAAGCTTCAGAGGTATTGAGAGCATTTCAAGAAACACAATTTGAAGGACAAATTAACCTGCTTATTGACTTAATAGATCATCACTTAGGGATATTTAATTTAACTTTAGCTCAAATAATTGAGAATGAATTATTGCATCCTAATGTACAAAGTTTAATATTAGAATATTTAAGATTAAGTGAATGGTCAGCCGAAGTTAAATTCGATAAAATAGATGAGACTATTACAGTTATACCAACAGAATTACCAGGTATAGAAAGAACAAATTTTACACAAAATATCATTCCTAAAGTAATTGATCAACTTGAAATTGATAGCCCTTCATCTATAGAGTTAGCTAAAAGTTTATTAAATCAACATGCTATTATTATGTATCCAATTACACTAAATGATATAAATGATGATGTTTTAGTTGCATGTTACTTGAAACTTTTATCAGAACGTTTTAATATAGACGCTAACTACGAAAGTGTGACTCAACAAGATTGGGACATGTTCATTGAAGTCATTCAAAAATTACAATGAATATAAACACTATAGTTGAAACATTAGAAAGCTATGTTATAATTAAAGAGTTGAAAATTTATAAAATTAGGATAATCACGGAGGTTTTTATTCATGACAGCAACATGGGAAAAGAAAGAAGGTAACCAAGGTTTATTAACTGTTACGGTTCCTAAAGAAGAAGTAGATAAAGGATTAGACAAAGCATTCAAAAAAGTTGTTAAACAAATTAATGTGCCTGGTTTCCGTAAAGGTAAAATGCCTAGACCATTATTTGAACAAAGATTTGGTGTTGAATCATTATACCAAGACGCTTTAGATTTCATTTTACCTGAAGCATACGGTAATGCAGTAGAAGAGGCAGAAATCAACCCAGTTGATCGTCCAGAAATCGACGTTACACAAATGGAAAAAGGTAAAGAACTTATCTTTGAAGCAACTGTAACAGTTGAACCAGAAGTTGAATTAGGAGACTATAAAGGTCTTTCAATCGAGAAACAAGATCGTGAAGTAACTGACGAAGAATTCAATCAAGCAATTGAAAATGCAGTAAGCCGTCAAGCTGAATTAACAGTTAAAGAAGGCGAAATCGCTGAAGGAGACGTTGTTAACATTAACTTTGATGGTTATGTTGATGGTGAAGCTTTCGAAGGTGGTCAAGCAGAAGGTTATGATCTTGAAATTGGTTCTGGATCATTCATCCCTGGATTTGAAGAACAATTAATCGGTCTTAAAGCTAACGATAGCAAAGATGTTGTTGTCACATTCCCAGAAGAATACCACGCTGAAGAATTAGCTGGTAAAGAAGCTACATTCAAATGTGAAGTTAACGAAGTAAAATCTAAAGAAATTCCAGAATTAGATGACGAGTTAGCGCAAGAACTTGACGAATCAGTTAGCACAGTTGATGAATATAAAGAAAAATTACGTAAAGACTTAGAAGAAGCTAAAGTTAATCAAGCAGAAGCAACTGAAAAAGAAGAAGCTATTACAAAAGCTACTGACAATGCAAAAGTTGATATTCCTGAAGCTATGGTTAATACAGAATTAGATCGTATGATGCAAGAATTTGAACAACGTATTTCTCAACAAGGTTTAAACCTTGAGTTATACTATCAATTCTCAGGTCAATCAGAAGAAGAACTTAAAGCACAAATGAAAGAAGATGCTGAAAAACGCGTTAAAACTAATTTAACTTTAAGAGCTATTGCTGATGCAGAGAATATCGAAGTTTCTGATGCAGATGTTGAAGCTGAATTCGCTAAAATGAGCGAACAATTTGGATTATCTGTTGAAGATATTAAAGCAACTTTAGGTAATAACGATATTTTAGTTAATGACCTTAAAATCCAAAAAGTTATCGATTTATTAGTAGCTGAATCAGCTGGAGAATAATAATTATTCGGTATTAAAGTAATTATAGTAGCAGAATATTTCTGCTACTATTCTTTTTTAGTCCGTTTAATTTGAAAAAGTAAAAAACATTTAGTATAGTCTAAAAAGAATAGGGGTGTAAAAATGTTTAAATTTAACGATGGTGAAGAAAACTTAAAATGTTCTTTCTGTGGTAAAGAACAGGATCAAGTTAAAAAACTTGTTGCTGGTAGTGGCGTATATATTTGTAATGAATGTATAGAATTGTGTTCTGAAATTGTAGAGGAAGAATTAAAGTCACAAGAACCAGAACAGTTTACTGATGTTCCTACACCTAAAGAAATTATGGAACAATTAAATGATTATGTTATCGGTCAAGAAAATGCGAAAAAATCATTAGCTGTAGCTGTTTATAATCATTATAAACGTGTACAACAACCTTCTGAAAGCGAAGATGGTGTTGAATTACAGAAAAGTAATATCGCATTAATCGGACCTACTGGTAGTGGTAAAACATTGCTTGCACAAACGTTAGCTAAATCATTAAATGTACCATTTGCAATTGCAGATGCAACAAGTTTAACTGAAGCAGGTTACGTTGGTGAAGACGTTGAAAATATATTATTAAGATTAATCCAAGCAGCAGATTTCGATGTTGAAAGTGCTGAAAAAGGTATCATTTACGTGGATGAAATTGATAAGATTGCACGTAAATCAGAGAATACTTCAATTACGCGTGACGTATCTGGTGAAGGTGTACAACAAGCGTTGCTTAAGATTTTAGAAGGTACGACAGCAAGTGTACCGCCACAAGGTGGAAGAAAGCATCCAAACCAAGAGTTTATTCAAATAGATACAACAAATATTCTATTTATCCTTGGTGGTGCCTTCGATGGTATTGATGAAGTTATTAAACGTAGACTTGGTGAAAAAGTTATCGGCTTTAGTAGCTCAGGTGATGAAATTAGTGACGAAGAATCATTACTATCACAAATTAGACCAGAGGATTTACAGTCTTATGGTTTAATTCCTGAATTTATTGGTAGAATTCCAATTGTAGCTAACCTTGAAACATTAGATGTTGATGCATTGAAAAATATTTTAACGCAACCTAAGAATGCGTTAGTTAAACAATATACTAAGATGCTTGAATTAGATGATGTTGAACTACAATTTGATGAACAAGCACTTACGGCTATTAGTGAATTAGCAATAGAACGTAAAACAGGTGCACGTGGACTTCGTTCAATTATTGAAGAAGCTTTAATCGATATTATGTTTGATATTCCATCTAGCTCTGATGTAAGTAAAGTTGTTATTACTGAAGATACAATTAGAGATTATAAATTACCAAACTTATATGATAGTGAAGGTAATTTAATCAACGATGAAAAAACATCAGCATAATCACATATGATTACCAAGGCTGAGACATGTTATTAACTGTCTCAGCCTTATTTAATGTTTAAAAGTGATTTGATTTAGCTAACGTTACTGTGTTTAAAATATAAGCAAGATAAGATATAATAAAAGAAACAAACTTGTAGGAGAAAACGATGAAAATTAATCCGAATAATGTAGATATTATAATCAGTGCAGTAGATCCGAAACAATATCCTGAGACTGGTTTGCCAGAAATAGCACTTAGCGGACGTTCAAATGTTGGTAAATCAACATTTATTAATACGTTAATTTCAAGAAAAAAAGTTGCAAGAACTTCATCGAAACCAGGTAAGACACAGACATTAAATTTCTTTAATATCGATGAGCAACTTATCTTTGTAGATGTACCAGGTTATGGATATGCTAAAGTTAGTAAAAAACAAAGAGAACAGTTTGGTAAAATGATTGAGCAGTATTTAACAACTAGAGAAGCATTAAGATGTGTGATTCAATTAGTTGATATTAGACATAAACCAACTCAAGATGATGTGTTGATGTATAACTATCTGAAGCATTTTGAAATACCAACTATCGTCATTGCGACTAAAGAGGATAAAATTCCTAAAGGTAAAGTACAAAAGCATTTAAAAATCATTAGACAAACCTTAGAATTAGATCCTGAAGATAAATTGATTAGCTACTCATCTTTAAACAAAGATAAGACAGACAATATTTGGGCATTATTGTCACAATTTATTTAAACAAATTACTCACATTTCTAGATTAGAAATGTTATAATTTAGACATTGGACATAAATTAATGGGGGCGTTAGAAGTGCATGTTGTTGTAGTAAGCGTAAACTATAAGACTGCAGATGTTGCAATGCGTGAAAAACTAGCTTTTAATGATCAAGAAATTGAGAATGCGCTTGTAACACTAAACAATCAAAAATCTATATTAGAATGTGTAATCTTATCGACTTGTAATAGAACTGAAGTATATGCTGTTGTAGATCAAATCCACACTGGTAAATATTATATTCAGTCATTTTTAGCAGACTGGTTTGATCAATCATTAGATACAATTAAACAATATACAAATGTTTTAACTGAGAATGATGCAGTGGAACATTTATTTAGAGTGACTTCAGGATTAGATTCTATGGTTCTAGGAGAGACTCAAATCTTAGGTCAAATGAAAGACGCATTTCAAATTGCGCAAACAGAGGTTACAACTGGAACTATGTTTAACCGTCTATTTAAACAAGCAATTACTTTAGCTAAGCGTGCGCATCATGAGACTGATATTGCGTCAAATGCTGTTTCAGTATCTTATGCAGCTGTCGAATTATCTAAAAAGGTTTTAGGTAAATTAGATAATAAGAAAGCATTAATCATTGGTGCTGGGGAAATGGCTGAGTTAGCTGTTGCAAATTTAAATGGTAGTGGTGTTAATGACATTACTGTTTTAAATCGTACAGTAGCAAAAGCAGAATCACTTGCGATGCAGTATAAAGGTGTAGCGAAAAGCATCAATGAATTACAATGTTCATTAATGGAAGCGGATATTGTGATTAGTTCAACAAGTGCGGAACATTATGTATTAACTAAAGATATGATGCGTGATGTAGAGCGTTTTAGAAGAAATAAACCGTTAGTATTAATTGATATTGCGGTACCTCGAGATATAGACCCAGAAGTAAATGATTTAGAATTAATGTTTAATTACGATGTAGATGATTTAAACGGACTGGTTGATGCTAATTTAGCAGAACGTGAACAAGCAGCACGTGAAATTGAATTATTAATTGCTAAAGAAATTGATAAACATGAAGAATGGGTAAATATGCTAGGTGTTGTGCCAATTATTACGGCATTAAGAGATAAAGCATCACATATACAACAAGATACTAT
This sequence comes from Mammaliicoccus sciuri, assembly GCF_002901825.1. Classification (GTDB taxonomy): domain Bacteria; phylum Bacillota; class Bacilli; order Staphylococcales; family Staphylococcaceae; genus Mammaliicoccus; species Mammaliicoccus sciuri. The sequence continues at coordinate 211,922 of NZ_PPQD01000034.1, forward strand.
GATGAGTGTAGAAAGAAAGTTACCTGATATGACTGACAGAGAGCGTAAAGTTATTTCTAAACATATGAAAAGTATCGTCAATCAACTATTAAAAGATCCGATTACACAAGCAAAAGAATTATCAACGGACAAAAAATCAAAAGAAAAATTAGAATTATTCCAAGAAATCTTCAATATTTCAAGTGAAGTTGAGCGAATAAATGAAACTAAGAAAGAATTAAAACAAGATCAATTGTCTCCTAAAACAGTTGAATCTTAATACAAAATAATGGTGATGCTATGCAAGATGTAATTTCTGTACGTTTGCATGAAATAGTATTAATTATTTACATGATTTGTTTAGGGTGCTATTTTTATGACTTTATTCAAAAGAATTCTAAAGTTAGAAAGTTTGGGTATTATACGCTAGGGATTGTTTGGATTTTTCAAACAATCTTTTTGTGCATGTATATTGTTACAACTAAACAATTCCCTGTACTAACGATTTTCGAAGGATTTTATTTTTATACATGGATGATTATCACTGTTTCATTAGTTTTAAATTATTTTAAATCCACAGATTTAACAGTCTTTATTATCAATTTGATTGGGTTTGTATTTCTAGTTATTCATACATTTAGACCTGAACAGTATGACACAGAAAATACTGCAGCAAATATAATGAATGAATTACTTTTAATACATATTTCTTTAGCTATTTTAAGCTATGTTCTTTTTGCATTGAGTACATCACATGCAATTTTGTATTTGTTACAAAGAAAAAATTTAAAAGAGAAAAAATTTAATCAAAAGTTCTTTAGAATGGGCAGTATTGACCAATTAGAACAAAATGTGTTCAGATTTACATTAGTAGGATTTTTAGTCTTATTAATTAGTTTAATACTTGGCATTCAATGGGGACTTATTATAATTGGTAGTGAAATTTGGATTGATAGTAAAGTAATCGGTTCATTAATAGTCTTACTACTTTATGGTATTTATTTATTTTTAAGAGTAAGAAAATCAATCAACACAAAAACGTTAGTTATAGCAAATATTATGATGTTTCTCGTGTGTATGATAAATTATTTGGTGGTCTCAAAATTTTCAGGATTTCATCAATGGTTTAACTAAACAATGGTGGAGGAAATTATGCGTAAAATTATTGTAGGTTCTAGAAAAAGTAAATTAGCTATGACGCAGAGTCAGCAATTTATAGATAAATTAAAAGAAAAATACCCAGAATTAGATATTGAAATTAAAGAAATTGTTACTAAAGGTGACAAGATTGTTGATGTTCAATTATCTAAAGTCGGTGGTAAAGGATTATTCGTTAAGGAAATACAACAAGCATTATTCAATCATGAAATTGACTTTGCTATTCATTCCTTAAAAGATGTTCCAAGTGAATTGCCTGATGAATTAACACTAGGATGTATTCCAGAACGTGAAAATCCATTTGATGCATATATCGCAAATAACCACGTTAAACTTGCGGAATTGAAACCAGGTAGTATTGTTGGTACAAGTTCATTAAGACGTGGAGCGCAATTATTAGCAAAATATCCTCATTTAGAAATTAAGTGGATTCGTGGAAATATTGATACACGCTTAAATAAATTAGAAACTGAAGACTTCGATGCGATTATACTTGCTGCAGCTGGATTAAAACGTATGGGCTGGAGTGATGATATCGTTACTGAATATTTACAAGAAGATACGATGGTACCTGCTATAGGGCAAGGTGCACTGGGTATCGAATGTAGAAGTGATGATCAAGAATTATTAGATATTCTTAAATCTGTTCATGATGAGAATGTAGAAACATGTGTAACGTGTGAAAGAACATTCTTAAATGAAATGGATGGCAGTTGTAAAGTGCCAATAGCTGGCTATGCAATACTTGAAAATGATGAAATTTCATTTACAGGTTTAATCATGTCACCAGACGGTAAAGAAAGATATGAATCAACAATAAAAGGAACTGACCCTGTAAAAATAGGTAAACAAGTTTCTGAAGAATTAAAAGCACAAGGTGCATATGAAATTATTAAGAAATTGAATGAAGAAGCATAATAAGGAGTCGTTAACATGAAGCCAATCATTGTGGTTACAAGTACAAGAACTGTTCAACGTGAAGATGTCGATATTCGTCATTATCCGTTCATTGATATTGTTCCTATCAAATTTGAACAATCTTGTTTAAAACCACACTATGATTGGCTTATTTTTACGTCTGTAAATGCGATCAAAATATTTGAACCATATTTAAATCAAATAGAAGTTGATCGTATAGCAGTTATCGGTACAAAAACAAAAAAAGTAGCAGATCAGTACAATATTCCAGTAGATTTAATGCCAGATTCATTTACTCAAGAAGGTTTATTACATGAATTTAAAGATCAGTTCACAAATCAATCTATATTAATCCCGTGTAGTAAACAAGCAAGAGATAAACTAGCGAAAGAACTTATGAAATGGGATAATCAAGTACAAGTACTGCATCTATATGAGCCTGTTACAAATATAGAAAATGTTGGAAAAGTACATGAACTGATACAACAGCAAGAAGTAACGCATGTTACTTTTTCAAGTTCATCAGCTGTTTCTAGTTATTTTGATAACTATCATCGAATTCCTAACTCAGTTGAAGTTTATGCAATTGGTGCTATAACAGAGCGAAAGTTAAATACATATCATCAACCTTCTAAAGTAGCAGAAGAATACACATTAGAAGGCATGATAAATACAATTTTGAAAGAGGTAAAATCATGAAATTTGATAGACATAGAAGACTTAGATCATCTCAAGTAATGAGAAATATGGTGAAAGAAACGTATGTTCATAAATCAGATTTAATATATCCGATTTTTGTAATTGAAGAAGATAATATTAAAAATGAAATATCTTCAATGCCAGGTATTTATCAATTAAGTTTAAACTTATTAGAACAAGAGCTAAATGAAGCTTATGATTTAGGCATTAGAGGTGTTATGTTCTTTGGTATACCTAATGAGAAAGATGCTTGTGGAACAGGTGCTTTTATTGATGATGGTATTATACAAAAAGCAACACGATTATCTAAAAGTAAATTCCCAGATATGTTAGTTGTGGCGGATACGTGTTTATGTGAATATACAGACCACGGACATTGCGGTGTAATAAACGAAGAAACAAAAGATGTAGATAATGATCAATCATTAGAATTACTTGTTAAAACAGCTGTATCACAAGCTAAAGCTGGTGCAGATATTATTGCGCCAAGTAATATGATGGACGGATTTGTTACTGAAATTAGAGAAGGCTTAGATCAAGCAGGATTTATAAATATTCCTATTATGAGTTATGGTATTAAATACGCATCTAGCTTCTATGGCCCATTTAGAGAAGCAGCAGAAGGGGCACCTTCATTTGGAGATCGTAAGACTTATCAAATGGATCCAAGTAATCGATTAGAAGCCTTCAGAGAATTAGAAAGTGATATTAAAGAAGGTTGCGACATGATGATTGTCAAACCAGCTCTAAGCTATTTAGATATCATTAGAGATGTTCGTAATCGCTCAGACTTACCAATTGTTGCATACAATGTAAGTGGAGAATACAGTATGACAAAAGCAGCTGCATTAAATGGCTGGATAGATGAAGAAAAAATCGTGATGGAACAAATGACGTCAATGAAACGTGCTGGTGCTGACATGATTATTACTTATTTTGCTAAAGATATTTGTAAATATTTAGATGGAGGAGACTACTAATATGAGATATGAACGTTCAATAAATGCCTATGATGAAGCTGTAAATTTAATGCCAGGTGGCGTAAATAGTCCAGTACGTGCTTTTAAATCAGTAGATACACCACCGATTTTTATGGACCACGGACAAGGATCTAAAATTTATGATGTAGATGGCAATGAATACATTGATTACGTGTTAAGTTGGGGACCATTAATTCTAGGTCATACACATGAAAAAGTAAAAGCTGCATTACATGAAGCAGTTGATAAAGGAACTTCATTCGGTGCATCAACTGAACTTGAAAATAAAATGGCAAAACTTGTTATTGAACGTGTGCCATCTATTGAAATGGTGAGAATGGTTTCTTCAGGTACAGAAGCGACATTAGCCGCTTTACGTCTTGCTAGAGGTTACACTGGTAGAAATAAAATATTGAAATTTGAAGGCTGTTATCACGGTCATAGTGATTCATTATTAATTAAAGCAGGTTCTGGCGTTGCGACTTTAGGTTTACCAGATTCTCCTGGTGTACCAGAAGGCACAGCTAAAAACACTGTTACTGTTCCATATAACGATATTGAAGCAGTAAAAGTTGCATTTGAACACTTTGGTGAAGATATTGCTGGCGTCATAGTTGAGCCAGTAGCTGGTAACATGGGCGTCGTGCCACCTGTTGAAGGCTTCTTAGAAGGATTACGTGATATTACGAAAGAATATGGCTCATTACTTATTTTCGATGAAGTCATGACTGGATTTAGAGTTGGCTATAACTGTGCACAAGGCTACTTTGGTGTGACACCAGATTTAACATGTTTAGGTAAAGTTATAGGTGGTGGACTACCAGTTGGCGCATTCGGTGGTAAGAGAGAAATTATGGAAGAAATAGCACCAGTCGGTAATGTATATCAAGCTGGTACACTTTCAGGTAATCCATTAGCAATGACAAGTGGTTATGCAACACTAAGTGAATTAACTGAAGAAAGCTATCAATACTTCAACGAACTTGGAGATTTACTTGAAAAAGGTCTGAAAGAAGTATTTGCAAAACACGCTGTTCCGATTACGGTTAATCGTGCAGGTTCAATGATCGGGTATTTCTTAAATGAAGGACCAGTAACTAACTTCGATGAAGCAAATTCATCAGACTTAGCATTATTTAGTAAAATGTATAGAGAAATGGCTCAAGAGGGCGTATTCTTACCACCTTCACAATTTGAAGGAACATTCTTATCCACAGCACATACTAAAGAAGATATTGAAAAAACAATACAAGCTTTTGACATTGCTTTAGAAAGAATAACGAACGAATAAAACTTACCTCAAATTATAGAAACATAAATGATATAATTTTTTTGAGGTGTTAAATCATGAATAGAAATAAATGGAACATTGTACTCGTTAGTTTGTTAGCAATTATACTCGGTTTAGTGTTACAAAGTATTCACATGATATTACCGTGGTTGTTTGGACCTATATTTGCGAGTTTAATTGTGATTAAAGTGTTGAAAAGAACGATTAAATGGCCAACATGGTTAGGTAATATCGGGTTACTAATATTAGGTGTACAGATGGGTTCTACATTTACGCCTAACGTCCTTCATGATATTAAAGATGAATGGATACAAATTATCTTAATGTCAGTTTGTATCTTAATACTTGCGTTAATTGTATCAATAGCGTTTAGAAAAATTGCAAATGTTACTTTCGAAACGGCCTTGTTAAGTGCAATTCCAGGTGCTTTAAGTCAGATGGTTATTATGGCTGAAGAAAATAAAAAAGCAGATTTGTTAATTGTTACACTTACACAAACATCTCGAATCATGTTTGTCGTAATATTAGTTCCAATTATTTCATCTATTTATGGTAATGATGGTACCGCGTCAGGACAAATTGAAAAGGCGCCATCTATATTTACATCGCTAGATTTCACAGGTATATTTGTGCTACTAATCGGTATCATCGCTTTATACTTTATATTCTATAAATTGAAAGTACCAGTGCCGCAATTACTTGCACCGATATTTGTATTATTAGTATGGAATTTATATACTGGGCAAATCTTCTCATTAGATTATCCGATCATTGTCGTTGCACAAGTATTATTCGGTATAAGAATAGGTGTTCAAATATCAGATTTAATCAATAATTTAACGAGAAAGACAATTTTTGCTATAGCATTTCAAAATGTATCGCTCATTATTGGCGCATTTGTACTTGTTTTTGTATTTGAGTTATTTATAGACGACAATATAAACGATTTATTCTTAAGTGCAGCACCTGGTGGTATGGCTCAAATCATCGTGGTAGCATTAGAAACAGGCGGTGATGTCGCCATGATATCAAGTTATCACATATTTAGGATATTCTTTATTCTACTGATTGTTGCGCCATTAATTAAAATTTTCTTAACAGCACGAACTAGAAAATATGGAAATTAAAATGAATCAATATTGACTTATATGGATTCTGCTTATATTATTAGAGTAATCGAATATTTATCAAGGAAGAGTAAATCATTGATTAATGATAGAGAGTGCATGGTTGGTGTAAATGCATATTAATGATGGTTGAAGGTAGCCTTAAATTGAACATTAATTGAAACTAAGTAGGTTAATGCGTGTGCGAGCGATAATCGTTAGAGTGCAATATAAGTGATTATATTGAATTTAGGTGGTACCACGGTTTAACCCGTCCTATTTATTAGGACGGGTTTTTTATATTATAAAGGGAGTGATTTTAATGGAAATGGAACCTAAGTATAACCCTAAAAAGGTTGAAGAAGGCCGTTATCAATTTTGGTTAGATCATAATTATTTTAAGCCAAGTGAAAATAAAGAGAAGGAAACATACACAATTGTTATTCCACCACCAAACGTAACAGGGAAGTTGCATTTAGGTCATGCATGGGATACAACTTTACAAGATATTTTAACAAGAATGAAAAGAATGCAAGGTTATGACACATTGTATTTACCAGGTATGGACCACGCAGGTATTGCGACACAAGCTAAAGTTGAAGGTAAATTAAGAGAACAAGGTTTAACAAGACATGATTTAGGAAGAGAAAAATTCCTTGAACATGCTTGGTCATGGAAAGAAGAATATGCTGACTTTATTAGAGCTCAATGGGCTAAATTAGGATTAGGTTTAGACTATAGTCGTGAACGTTTTACATTAGATGAAGGCTTATCTCAAGCAGTTAAAAAAGTGTTTGTTGATATGTATAACAAAGGTCTTATCTATCGTGGTGAAAGAATTATTAACTGGGATCCACAAACTAAAACAGCTATTTCTGATATTGAAGTTATTCACGAAGATATTACAGGTCATTTCTATCATATTAAATATCCTTTTAAAGACGGAGAAGGCGCAATTGGAATTGCAACGACACGTCCTGAAACGATGTTAGGTGATACAGCAATCGTTGTTAACCCAAATGATGATCGTTACAAACATTTAATTGGTAAATCAGTTATATTACCGATTATTGGTCGTGAATTACCGATTATTGGTGATGACTATGTTGATATTGAATTTGGTAGTGGTGCAATGAAAGTTACACCAGCTCATGACCCTAATGACTTCGAAATTGGTGAAAGACATCAACTAGAAAAAATTAATGTTATGAATGAAAACGGTACAATGAATGAGCTAGCAGGTAAATATAATGGTTTAGATCGTTTTGAATGCCGTAAACAATTAATCGAAGACTTAAAAGAAACTGGCGAATTAATCAAAATCGAAGAACATGTTCATTCTGTTGGTCACTCAGAAAGAAGTGGCGCAGTAGTAGAACCTTATTTATCTACACAATGGTTTGTTAAAATGGAACCATTAGCTAAACAAGCATTAGACAATCAAGATACAGATGGTCGTATTAATTTTGTACCAGATCGTTTTGAAGGAACATTCAATAGATGGATGGAAAACATTCGTGACTGGACAATTTCAAGACAATTATGGTGGGGTCATCAAATCCCAGCATGGTACCATAATGAAACAGGCGAAACATACGTTGGTGAAGAACCACCAGCAGATATCGAGAACTGGACTCAAGATGAAGATGTCCTAGATACATGGTTTAGTTCTGCATTATGGCCATTCTCAACATTAGGTTGGCCAGATGAAAACAATGAAGATTTCAAACGTTACTATCCAACTAATACGTTAGTAACAGGTTATGATATTATTTTCTTCTGGGTATCAAGAATGATTTTCCAAGGTTTAGAATTTACAGGTAAAAAGCCATTCAATGACGTTTTATTACACGGATTAGTAAGAGCTGAAGATGGCCGTAAAATGAGTAAATCACTTGGTAACGGTGTTGATCCAATGGATGTAATTGATGAATATGGTGCAGATAGTTTAAGATACTTCTTAGCTACTGGTTCATCTCCAGGTCATGACTTACGTTATTCTACTGAAAAAGTTGAAGCGGTATGGAACTTTATCAATAAAATTTGGAATGCGTCACGTTTCAGCATTATGAATATCGGTGAAGATTTCAAATTTGAAGATATAGACTTATCTGGTGAAAAATCTGTTGCAGATGAATGGATTCTTACACGATTAAATGAAACAATTGCGAACGTTACGGATTTAAGTGATAAATATGAATTCGGTGAAGTTGGTCGTGTATTATATAACTTCATTTGGGATGAATTCTGTGATTGGTATATCGAAATGAGTAAAATACCAATGAATGGTGAGGACGAAGCTAAAAAACAAATGACACGTTCAGTATTAGCTTATACGTTAGATCAAACAATGCGTATGCTTCATCCATTAATGCCATTCGTAACCGAACATATTTGGCAAGCATTACCACATGAAGGTGAAACAATTATTCAAGCTTCATGGCCTGAAGTAAGACCAGAATTATCAAATGAAAATAGTAAAGTATCTATGCAACTATTAGTTGAAATCATTAAATCTGTAAGACAAGCACGTCGTGAAGTGAATACACCAATGTCTAAAGAAGTACCAATTCACATTGAAGCTAAAGATGAAAAAGTGAAAAAACAACTTTTAGACAATAAAGATTATTTAATGCGTTTCTGTAATCCAAGTGAGTTAGTGATTGATACAAAAGTTGATATTCCAGAAAAAGCGATGACTGAAGTTGTATTTGGTGCGACAGTTGTATTACCTTTAGAAGGTTTAATTGACATGGATAAAGAAATAGAAAGACTTGAACAAGAACTTCAAAAATGGCAAAAAGAATTAGATCGTGTTAATAAAAAATTAAGCAATGAAAAATTCGTTGCAAATGCACCTGAAAAGATTATTAACGAAGAAAAAGATAAAAAAGTTAATTATCAAGAAAAATATGATGGTGTATTAGCAAGAATTGAACAACTGAAAGGCTAGGAAATCTTATGAATTATTTAGATAGTTTACACTGGATACATGAACGCACGAAGTTCGGTATTAAACCAGGCGTTAAAAGAATGAAGTGGATGCTCGACAAATTAGGTAATCCTGAAGAAAAGATTCAAGCAGTTCACGTAGTCGGTACAAATGGTAAAGGTTCAACTGTCAGTTATTTAAGAGAAGCCCTAGTAGCTAATAACTATGAAATTGGTACTTTCACATCGCCATTTATAGTCACTTTCAATGAAAGAATCAGTATTAATGGAACACCAATCACAGATGATGAATTGGTTGAGTTAGTTCAGATAGTTAAACCAATATCTGAACGACTTGAATCTGAAACTGAATTAGGTCCAGCTACTGAATTTGAAATTATTACATTAATGATGTTTGTATATTTTGGTACAGTACATCCTGTAGACTTTGTCATCATTGAAGCGGGATTAGGTGCTTTAAATGATTCAACGAATGTATTTCAACCAATAATGACGGTGTTAACAAGTATCGGTTTAGATCATACTAATATTTTAGGCGATACGTATATGGATATTGCAAGAGAAAAAGCTGGTGTCATTAAACCAAGTGTTCCGCTTGTATATGCCATTAAGCCTAAAGATGCCTTACATTTCGTTAGAGAAGTAGTTGAGAAAAATTACAATAAAGGTCTAGAACTAGATCGAGATTTTCATGTACTGTCAGATGATACTGAATTTACGTATCGATATGGTAGTTATGAATTAGAAAACATTCAACTAAAAATGATAGGCCAACATCAGCATGAAAATGCTGCACTTGCGATTACAACACTTATTGAAATGTATCAAAGAGGTATGATTCAATTAAACTTTAATACAATGATTGAAGCGATAGAACATACAACATGGTCAGGTCGAATTGAAAAAGTTCAAGAAGAACCACTTATTTTAATAGACGGTGCACATAATAAAGAAAGTATTGATGCATTAGTAGATACATTAAAACAATACTATTCTGACAAAAAAATCGATGTATTATTTGCAGCGATAGATGGTAAGCCAATAGGGAAAATGATGAGTAGCATAGAAGAAATAGCCAATAGATTTTATGTGACAACATTTGATTTTCCAAAAGCATTACCAATTGATGCAGTATACGATTATTTAGAGCATCACCATATTGAAAAAGTTCAAGACTATCCTCAATTTATTGAACAGTACGACGGAGAATTACTCGTTGTAACAGGAAGTTTATACTTTATTAGCGAAGTAAGAAAATTATTTAAAGATTAATATAGAGTGGGAGTGGGACAGAAATCTAATTTGTATAAAAAGATTTCTTTGTCCTGGCAAGGATGACTAGAGTTGAAAAAAGCTTGGTACAAGCGCATTTACAATTCAGACATCTACTGCCAATATGATAAAAGAGACTGAGACATTACATTATGTCCCAGTCTCTTTTCTTATATATCTTTAACGAGTGTCGTTTTGTTACTATGGGTATCCTTAGTTACACTTCCGCTGACTTTTGTTACTATGGGTATCCTTAGTTACACTTCCGCTGACTTTTGTTACTATGGACATCCTTAGTTACACTTCCGTTGACTTTTGTTACTATGGGCACCATACTATAAACACGCCTTCACAAATTAAGCCAAAAATCATAAAAACACCTCATTTTTACTGAATAAATCAGTAAATGAGGTGTTATTTAATTTGAGTTAGGAATTATGTCCCAAACTCATTTTTTTATGCCCATGCTTTTCGCGGATAAGTTCTCAGATTATTTTTAACGATTTTGTAACGTGCTGACGCCTGAGGGAATTGTATGAGTGAGAGACTACAGGCTCGAACCATACCCTAGGCAAGCATGCACGAACAAAATCATAGATTTTTATATAATATTCAATATTTTCTGATAATAGTGTATGATGGTACTTATAAATAGGGGGGATTAATTTGAAAGATATAGTTGGAAAATTTATAAGGTTCAAGAATCCTCATACATATGCTATATTGCTTTTCATTATTGCTATGAGTTGTTTACTGACATATGTGATACCTTCTGGGGAATTTGACAGGAAGTCTGTTAATGATCGGAAAGAGGTTGTTTCAGGTACATATCATTTAGTAGATAGTGAACCTTCTGGATTTTTAGAAATATTTAGATCTATACCTGAAGGATTAATCAGTGGTGCTGATATTATCTTTTACATATTTTTAGTTGGTGGTGCATTTGGCATTATTCATAAGACAGGTGCCATTACCAATGGCGTCAATGCTGCAATGAACAAGCTTGGTAAAAACGGTAAGTTAATGATTCCACTAACGATGTTTATTTTTTCATTGCTTGGTTTCTCGATAGGTTTAGCTGAAGAGACAATTATCTTTGTTCCAATCGGTATAGCGATTGCTAGAGCAGTTGGATATGATGCAATGACAGGTGCTGCAATGATTATCATGGGCGCTGCTGCTGGCTTTCTGGGTGGAATGCTCAACCCATTTACAGTTGGAGTTGCTCAACAGATTGCAGAAATTCCGCTTTTTTCTGGATGGGAATTTAGAACGATTATTTATATTTGTGTATTAATTGTTGGTATTGCATACGTTATGTTTTACGCTCGAAAAGTTAAAAAGAATCCAAAGAAAAGTTTAGTATACGAGTTAGAACAACAAGAAAAGAATCAAACAGAACCACAAGAAGAGATTGGTAGATTTACAAAGCGACAAATGTTTTGTTTAATTTTATTAGTCAGTGCAATATGTTTTAACGTATTTGGCATTTTTACATTTGGTTGGTCATTTAATGAAATGAGTGCTAATTTCTTGCTTGTAGGATTATTGGCAGGTTTTATTGCTGGTTTAGGTTTTAATGGTACTTTCGATGCTTTAATCGAGGGTATGCAATCTATTTTATTTGGGGCATTAATTGTTGGTTTCGCTAAAGCAATCGTCGTTGTATTAGAAAATGGTAAAATTATCGACACAATAGTTTATTATTTAACAAATACAATTCAAGATTTACCAGCAAGTATTACGGTAGGGATGATGTTTATCATACAAATGGTCCTGAATTTCTTTATCCCTTCTGGTTCTGGTCAAGCGATGACGACTATGCCATTAATGGTGCCTATTTCTGATTTATTGAATATCAATAGACAAATGGCAGTACTTGCCTTCCAATATGGTGATGCAGTGAGTAATAGTATATTCCCAACATCAGCTTCGTTAATGGGAGGATTAGCTGTAGCAGGAATCTCATACACAACTTGGGTTAAATTTATTTGGAAGTTATTATTACTGTGGGTTGTTATCTGCTTAGTTGGTATTATTATTGCATTAGCCCTAGGTTATTAAATTTTACAAAACTTGAAAAACACATGCTATCTTTAGATGTTTTTCAAGTTTTTTTAATGGATTTATAAAGAGTTAAAAAGTATTAGAGCTATTTACTAACAATATGCGATTATAAATATTGTGGTCACATTTGGTATATTAATATATATCAAAAAGGAGCTAAAAAGTATGTTCAAAATGTTTATATTCGGTGCAATCATTGCAAGTTATATGTATCAACTTACGGGTGTGAAAAATGTGGGTTTTCATTTATTAACGAAACGTTCAGTTTGTGAATCATGTCATACATCACTTAAACCGATAGATTTATTACCCATTGTAAGTTATGTAGCATTACACGGTAAATGTCGTTATTGTAAGAAGCGCATTCCAATAATTTTATTAGTTTGTGAAGTCCTTTTAGGCATACTATTTCTGATTCCCATTCTTTCAGTAGTTCAATTAAATCCTCTTTTGTATTACTTCTTAATTATATTTTTAATACCTTTATCTATTTATGATTTCCATCATTTTGTCATACCGAATCATATGCTCATCATTATGTTAGTATGTAGTGTTTATTTATTTGGAATAACGCGAGAACAATTTTTTTACGCACTGTTTATCATATTAATTTTGCACATCTTATATTTCATATCAAGGGGAGGGCTAGGTTATGGAGATATTAAATTGTTTTCGTTACTCAGTTTAATTTTGCCGGTATCACATTTTATATTATGTTTTATGTTTACTTTTATATTTGCGGGTGTATTGATCACACTTTATGTATGTACCACTAGAAACAAAATTCAAAAAGTACCACTCGTTCCTTTTATGACACTTGCAGTTATATTTGTACAATTATTCCAAACTCAACTTAATGATTATTTTTTAGGAGGCAACTATGGTTATTAAAATTAAAGATTTACAACATGAAGATAAACCGAGAGAAAGACTGAAATCATATGGTCCGGATAAATTAACAAATAGAGAATTGTTGGCGATTATTATTAATTCAGGAAGCAAACAATATTCCAGTCTAGAATGTGCGAATAAAGTATTAAATTTAGTTGAAAATACAAGAGAGCTAAGACATTTAACATTGTCTGAATTGCTTTCTGTTAATGGCATTGGTGAATCTAAAGCCATTACAATTTTAGCAGTTATTGAATTAGCTAAAAGAATGCATAGCAATACCGTTCTCGACAAAGTAGAAATCAATGAACCACAAGATGTTGCAGATTATTTAATGGAAAAATTAAGATATTTAAAGCAAGAACACTTTGTTGCTTTATTATTAAATACAAAGAATCAAATTATACATGAACAATCGATTTTTATTGGTTCATTAAATATGGCGGTTGTTCATCCGAGAGATTTATTGAGAGAGGCAGTTAAGCATTCTGCTGCTTCAATTGTCATTGCACATAATCATCCAAGTGGTGATCCGACACCATCATTAGAAGATATTAAAACGACAAAGCGAATATTATATTGTTGTGATTTAATGGGTATCGATTTATTAGATCATATTATCATTGGTGATGGAGAATTTATTAGCATATTTGAAAATGACTATATCATGCGTGAAGACTTAGAAATTAATAATATAACTGAATGATTCAATGTTATAATGTAATTAAAAATGAGTCAGGAGTTTTTATTTTGCAAATCATAACGTTCTTATTTGTCGTATTACCGTTACTATTTATTATTTCTTTATTTCAACGTAAGAAAAAGCGACCAATTGTTAGAAAAGACTATGGCATCACGTTGGTGTTAGGCATCATTGGTGTATTCTTAGCTTCCATTATTCTTACTTTAACTAAAGACGGTTCTGCACTTTCAATTAATTTAATACTTGGTTCAATTGTTGCAGGAATTGCTTGGGGTATTCTCGTTTCAATTACATTATTCATTTTAAACAAAATATTAAACAAATAAATAAAATTGTAAATTTTCGGATATTATATTGACATTAATTTTTGAAAAGGCTATCATTAACTTAAATTTATGAGAGAGGAGGTAGTGACTTATGAGAAACATCAGAAGAAGATTTTATAAACAAACAACATCATACATCACTACCCCTACGTTAAATATGAAGCATTAGGGAGTAGTATATTCACTTCCTTTAGAATGTAATTTAAGCACACGCTTTCTTTAAGGATGCGTGTGCTTTTTTGTGTTTAATGATAGGGGTTAAGGGGGGACAACATGTTTCAAGCAATTAAAAAGTTAATGTGGTTTTTTAAAGATCATTGGAAGAGATATTCGATTGCAATTATTCTGTTATTAATTGCGAACGTTGTAGAAGTACTGCCACCTTGGATAGTAGGGCAGACTATAGATAAGATAAGTGACCGTTCTTTAACTGAACAAATATATCATCAATTAGTGATTATTTTTATAATTGTATTAATTTTGTCTTATATTGTGAATTATATTTGGAGAACTTTAATTTTTTCAGGTTCTCAAATACTTGAATCAATTATGAGACGTAAACTGATGCAAAAATTTTTATCAATGAGTCCAACATTTTTTGAGAAAAATCGAACTGGAGATTTGATGGCAAAGTCTACAAACGATTTGAATCAAATTAGAAATACTGCAGGGATAGGGATTTTAACTTTAATTGATTCTACAACATTTATGGGAACGATAATATTAACGATGGGTATTACAGTATCATGGAAGCTTACACTATTTGCACTGATTCCATTACCTTTACTAGCCATATTAGAAATTGAATTAGGTAAAAGAATTCATAAACGCTATTTAGTTTCACAAAAATCGTTTGGTGATATGAATGACAGTGTTCTTGAGTCTATTGAAGGTGTACGTGTTACAAGAGCGTATGTACAAGAAGATAAACTCAACAAAGATTTCAAAAATATGACTGAAAGTGTCGTAGAAAAATTTATGAATGTTGAAAAAATGGATGCGTTTTTTCAACCAATAACGATTATTATCACTGCTATGAGTCAAGTTATCGGAATAGGTTATGGAGCTTTTCTTGTTAACAGTGGTGAAATGACAATTGGTGGTCTGATTTCATTCACCGTATATTTAAATATGCTCGTATGGCCAATGTTTTCAGTTGGCATTTTGATTAATATCATGCAAAGAGGTAATGCGTCTATAGATCGTGTTGAAGAAACGTTAAATGAAGCGGAAACAGTACTTGATGTAGAAAATAAAGGCATGCCTTCACATGATATAGGTATGAATTCTGTTGTGTTTAAATATCCATCGAGTGAATCCATTAACTTGAACAACATCAATATCATACTAGGTAAAGGTGAAACTTTAGGTATTGTCGGTGCAACTGGTTCTGGTAAGACAACGTTAATCAAACAAATTTTGAAAGAATATCCTACTGGTGATGGAGAAATCGTACTTGGAGATACTAATATTAATCAAATTTCAAAAAGTGATTTAAGAAGTTTAATTGGTTATGTATCTCAAGAAAACATTTTATTCTCTAGATCTATTAGAGATAACATTAGATTTGGTAAATCAGATGCTACTGATAATGATATCAAAGAAGCAATCAAATTAGCATACTTTGAAAAAGATATCGAACGTTTACCACAAGGTTTAGAAACATTAGTAGGAGAAAAAGGCATAGCAATTTCTGGAGGTCAAAAGCAAAGAATAGCAATTGCTAGAGCATTGATTATGGATCCTAAAATATTAATTTTAGACGATGCACTATCTGCTGTTGATGCAAAAACAGAAAAGAAAATTATACAAAATATACAAAAATATAGACAAGGCAAAACAACTATTATTGCGACACATCGATTATCTGGTGTTAAACATGCTAATCAAATTGTTGTAATGGACCATGGAGAAATAACAGAGTCAGGTACGCATGACCAATTACTTCAAAAGAATGGTTGGTACAAATCTCAATTTGAAAGACAACGGTTGAAGGAGGTGTATAGCAAGTGAGTATTGTAAATCAACTCTTTCCATTTGTTAGTAAATATAAGAAAAGATTCATCATTGGTATTGTTATTTTAATTGGAGCAGTGGGATTCGAATTATTAGGGCCATTGGTTGCTATGTATATTATTGATCATTATGTTAAAACATCTGCTTCACAAATTATACAACTACGACCAGTGCTACTATTATTGAGTTTGTTTTTTGTAGTGTCACTCATTCATGCGATATTAAGTTATTTTCAAACACTCGTTCTTCAACGTGCTGGCTCAGATGTTATTAAAGAGTTAAGAATTAAACTTTTTGAACACGTACAAAAGTTACCGATAAAATACTTTGATAATTTACCAGCAGGAAAAGTAGTAGCAAGAATCACGAATGATACACAAATGATACTCGAACTATTCACTGTTATATTACCAAACTTTATTTCGGCTTTTATCACGATGATAGGTGTCATTATTGCGATATTCTTTATTAATACAAAAATTGGACTCATCGCACTGATTACAATACCTTTCGTAATACTTTGGTTATTGTGGTACAAAAAAGTAACGGGTAAATACAACTATGTAATTCGAGAAAAAAACAGTGATATGAATGCACTTATCAATGAATCTATAAATGGTATGAATATCATTCAAGCATTTAAACAAGAAAAACAAATTATGAATGATTTTGATGAAATGAATCAAGCGTATTTAAACAATTATAAAAAAATCATACAATTTGATTCGCTGACAGAACATAACTTGTTGAGTACGATTAGAAGTATTGTGTTTTTAATGTTGATTGTCGTATTTGGAACACAATTTCTAAATTCTTC
This sequence comes from Mammaliicoccus sciuri, assembly GCF_002901825.1. GTDB lineage: Bacteria > Bacillota > Bacilli > Staphylococcales > Staphylococcaceae > Mammaliicoccus > Mammaliicoccus sciuri. The sequence continues at coordinate 229,097 of NZ_PPQD01000034.1, forward strand.
TGTCGCAATTTCAGTTGGTACGTTATATATTCTTGTAAATTATATAACAAGATTGTTTGATCCTTTGTTTGGTGTATTAAATGTATTGGGACAATTAGAACAAGCAAGAGTTTCTTGCGTGAGAGTATTTGAAATGATGAATGTGTCTGAAGAAAAGATGCCAGAACATAAAATTCAGTTGCCTGAAAAAATAGAAGGTCATGTTCATTTTAACGATGTATCGTTTGCTTATAATGAAGGTGAATACGTATTGGAAAATATCAATTTAGAAGTCGATAAAGGACAAACAATTGCATTGGTTGGACATACAGGGTCAGGGAAAAGTTCTATTATGAATTTACTTTTCAGATTCTATGATCCTACTGATGGAACGATTGAAATTGATGGTATACCGACCATTAAAACGGACAAAAGAGATATGCGTAAACATATGGGCATTGTATTACAAGACCCATACTTATATACAGGGACTATTTTATCCAACATTACATTAGACGACCCTAAAGTAACGAGAGAAAAAGCTGTTGAAAGTTTAAATGCAGTAGGTGGAGATAGAGTGTTAGAACACTTCAAAAAAGGTATTGATGAGCCAGTTATAGAAAGAGGTCGAACATTAAGTTCTGGTCAACGACAAATTATATCATTTGCGAGAGCACTGGCATTTGATCCAGAAATTTTGATTTTAGATGAAGCGACTTCAAGTATTGATTCTGAAACGGAAGAAATCATACAAAAAGCAATGACTGTGTTGTCTAAAGGAAGAACATCATTTATTATTGCACACCGACTTTCAACGATTAAGAATGCTGATCAAATTATTGTTCTTGATAAAGGACGCATCATTGAAAAAGGCAATCATGATGAGTTAATTAAATTAGAAGGACAATATTACAAAATGTATCAAATGCAGTCTTTAACAGATTAATCGAGTTAAACAAACTAATGGCCTGGGATACAATTTCCCAGGCCATTGTTTTATATTTTTTAAACTCATCATTGCGGTCACATAAAGTAAAGTACGCCTTGATATATGAAGTAAATAACTAAAGCGATGATTGCTAATTTTATTACAACTCTTAATAGTCCAACGAAAAATCTAAAAAAGATAATTAAAAACAAGATAGCTAAAAATATATATATTAATTCCAAATTTATCACCTCTTGAATTCATTATATAGAATAGAGCAAGTAATTACATCAGACTACAGAATGATTAAAGGTTTAGGTCTAAAGCCCGATGATGATATTCAAACAATTTTCGTATAATATAAATGAATGAGAGGTGTCTATAATTTTGAGATGGTTATTTAGATTAATTAGAAATTTATTAGCGTTATTAGCAATTGTCATTATCATTGTTATTGTATATAGAAATGTACCAGCATTGAGTGATTTAAACCCGTTTGATCACAGTAATGAACAAACAACTGAAGAAATGTCTCCACAACATGCAAATGCAACTTATAAAATTGAAGATAATCCATTGTTGCAAAATGTACCGTTAGGTCAAACTAAACAAGCATTTAATTGGATTAATAAAAGTGAATTCATGGATGTTTCAGGACTAGAACGTATGGGATATGACGACAACTATGTTGCAGGGCAAAGAGGAACAGAGTATATCTTGTATAAATTTGGTGAACCCAAGATGTACGTATATCAAACAGAGCAAGATTTAATGAATGATTTAAGTGCAATGCACTCAAATATAGAATTATTACCTAAAACTGCATATTAAATTTTTATTTCGGCAGTCTCTTACTTTATTTAAAGTGCTGTGTAAGCTAAAATAGTAATATCATTGTTAATGAGTCATTTGAAGATTAAGAGGTGTTTGGATTGTCGAATTTTTTTAAAAATAATAAAATAATGATTTTTCTAATTTCTATGGTTTTATTAATTGTAATTGTTGGTTATTCAGTGAGAGCACAATCTGCATCGCTTAGTGAACAATATGCGAGTGATACATCATCGTTTGGTGGAAGAATCGTATCTTATCCAGTTACTTTTGTTTCTGACTTCTTCTCTGGAATTTTCACTTCAGACGAAGACGTTGATAAATTAAAAGAAGAAGTAAAAAGTACAGATCAAATCAAAGCTGATAAAGCGAGATTAGAAAAAGAAAACAAAGCCTTAAAAAAAGAATTGGATATGAAAGATATTTCGCAATTCAATCCAATATCAGCTACTATAATCGGTAGAAGTCCGGATCAATGGATGAATACAGTCATCATTGATAAAGGTAAAAAGAGCGGCATGAAAGAAAATATGGCTGTCATTACGAGTGAAGGTTTAGTAGGTAGAATTAAAAAAGCAAATCAATTTTCTTCACAAGTTGAGTTAATATCTACAAGTGTTAAAACGAGTAAGCTTTCAGTAGATATTCAACAAGACGATGAAAATATCTTTGGTATGATTAATCGATATGATGAAAATAAAGATTTACTTGTTATTAGTGATATCGATAATAAATACAGCATCAAAAAAGGCTCTAAAGTTGTAACAAATGGTTTAGGTGACCAACTTCCTAAAGGTATATTAGTAGGTAAAGTAGAAAAAGTAGAAAATGATGAATATGGATTATCTAAAGTCGCTTACATTAAGACATCTACAAATATTAAAGACTTAAACCATGTATATGTTGCTAAACGTGATCCAGAAACGATACCTTCATCTGATGAAAGTGGTGAGGAATAATGAGATTTTACGTTATTCCTTTAATTGGTGTCTTATTATTTTATTTAGATTCATTATTAACACGTTTATCACCGTTAAATTTATTTAATGAGACATTTATAATCGTGCCTCGATTAACATTTTTGTACTTACTAATAATTGCTGTATACAAAAATCCTAAAGTTGCTATTATTTTAGCAATCGTAACAGGTATTTTTACAGATATTTATTATGGCGGTATATACGGTGTCTATACATTTGGATATGCAACTTTTGTAATTATGATGGATAAACTATTTAAAGTATTTTATAGAGACATTTTAATGATGGTTATACTCTTAATATCATCAGTTGTATTACTTGAAATATGGGTAATGGTTTTTTATGGATTTTTAGGTATTGTTTCTATTAATATTGGTCAAATTATTCTATTTAGATTAATACCAACTGTCATATTTAATTTGATATGCTTAATCATCATATTCCCATTTGTATTAAAATTATTAGAAAGAAATACGAATTAATGAAAGAATATTGACATCAATAGCTGTAGGTGGTAATCTATTGAAGTTGAGTAGTTTCTAGCTACATACAACCGCTCGATCATAGGTCTTAAAGTACGTATGTCACCTATGAATGGCGTGACTTAAAAAATTAGGAGGTGCAAGTATGTTTGCTATAATTGAAACTGGCGGAAAGCAAGTTAAAGTAGAAGAAGGTCAAACAATTTGGGTTGAGAAATTAGACGTAAATGAAGGTGATTCATTCACATTTGACCAAGTATTATTTGTAGGTGGAGATTCAGTTAAAGTTGGATCACCTGTTGTTGAAGGTGCTTCAGTTACTGCTAAAGTTGAAAAACAAGGACGCGGTAAAAAAATCACTGTATTCAAATACAAAGCTAAGAAAAACTACAAACGTAAACAAGGTCATCGTCAACCTTACACTAAATTAACAATCGAAAAAATCAACGCATAATTTATGATTAATGTAGATGTTAGTTTGAATCAAGAAGGGCAAGTTACAGATATTGAAATGTCTGGACATGCTGATTCAGGTGAATACGGTAAAGACTTAGTCTGTGCCGGTGCTTCAGCAGTTGTCTTTGGTACAACAAATGCTATCATTGGATTAACTGATGAGTCGCCTGATATAGATTACAGTGACGACGGTGGATATTTTCATATACGTAGTGTAAACTTAGAAAATGAACAAGCGCAAATATTATTACAAGGCCTTATCGTTTCTTTGAAAACAATCGAAGAAGAATATGGGCAATATATTAAACTAAATTACAAGTGAGGTGTAACTCATGTTAAAATTAAACTTACAATTTTTCGCATCGAAAAAAGGGGTAGGTTCTACAAAGAACGGTCGTGACTCTGAATCAAAACGTTTAGGTGCTAAACGTGCTGACGGTCAATTCGTTACTGGTGGTTCTATTCTTTATCGTCAACGTGGAACTAAAGTTTTCGCTGGTGAAAACGTAGGTCGCGGTGGAGACGATACATTATTCGCTAAAATCGACGGCGTTGTTAAATTCGAACGTTTTGGTCGTGACAAAAAGAAAGTATCTGTATACGCAGCTGCTGAATAATCTTTATATTTAGATGAGGCTGGGACATATATAATTGTCCCAGCCTCAATCATTATGTTGGCAGTTATTTAAATAAGAATGCATAGTGTGGTTTATATATAAAGAAGCTATTCAGAATTGCAGTTTCTTTTTTTATTCATAATACGAAAATGTTATAATGAGTGTTATGAATAACGATAATAAAGGTGATGGAATGAATAATTTAGATGTGTATTTAAAGTCTAGACATGATTTTGTGAATCAGTTCCAATTGTTATATACATATAAACAGTTAGGAAAACATGAAGAGGTTGATTTATTAATTGATGAATTGTACAAAAATCTCAAGCAAGAACAGTTGTTTTTAAATGCACCGTGTAGAAAATTTGTTCATAATGTATTTGAATACAAACTATCTTTGTCAGGCTCTAAATGGACATTTGAAATTGATAACTCAAATATCGATTATTATCAAAAGAACTTAGAAAGAACTGATGATACTTTAACTAATATATTTAATGATTTGAAAGCTGTTGTGATTAACGATATGGATGAAAAAAATATTTATATTAGTCTTACAGTAGAAGAAGAATTTGTCACAATGCTTGTTTGCTTAAGTCCAACTAATAAGGACTTTAATCAAATTGAACAATCATTTTCTAAATATAACGTTGAAATTTTATCAGAAAGTCAAAATTATATAGAATTAGAATTTTTTATTAACTTAAAAGAAATAGAGGTGTAAACATGTTTATAGATCAGGTCAAAATATCGTTAAAAGCTGGTGATGGCGGAAACGGTTTAGTAGCTTTTCGTCGTGAAAAGTATGTTCCATTTGGTGGACCAGCAGGTGGCGACGGTGGTAAAGGTGCTTCAGTCGTATTTGAGGTAGATGAAGGTTTACGTACTTTATTAGACTTTAGATTTCAAAGAAAATTTAAAGCTGATAAAGGTGAGAATGGACAAAGTAGTAACATGCATGGTCGTGGATCAGACGACTTAGTATTAAAAGTACCACCTGGTACAATTATTAAAAATGCTGAAAATGAAGAGATTCTAGCTGACCTTGTTGAACATGGTCAACGTGCTACAGTTGCTAAAGGTGGCCGTGGTGGTAGAGGTAACTCAAGATTTGCTTCAGCAAGTAATCCAGCACCAGATTTCTGTGAAAATGGTGAACCTGGTGAAGAACTTGAAGTCATGTTAGAACTTAAACTTATGGCGGATGTAGGTTTAGTAGGTTATCCAAGCGTTGGTAAATCAACATTATTATCTATCGTTTCCAAAGCAAAACCAAAAATCGGTGCTTATCACTTTACGACAATTAAACCTAATTTAGGCGTTGTCCAAACAAATGATGGTAGAGGATTTGTAATGGCAGATTTACCAGGTTTAATTGAAGGTGCTTCTGAAGGTGTAGGTTTAGGTCATCAATTCTTAAGACATATTGAACGTACAAGAGTAATTGTTCATATAATAGATATGAGTGGAATGGAAGGCAGAGACCCATATGAAGATTATGTTACAATTAATCAAGAATTAAAATCATATAATGAAAATCTTTCTAGAAGACCACAAATTGTCGTTGCGAATAAAATGGATTTACCAGATTCAGAAACACAATTAGAAATGTTCAAAGAACAACTGCAAGAAGATGTTAATATTATTCCTATTAGTACAGTTACACGTCATAACGTTGATAAACTACTATATCAAATTGCTGATTTATTAGATGAAACTGAAGGAATGGACTTCGATTCAGTCGAAGAAGAAACTGGTGTACATCGTGTTGTATATAAACACGAGAAATCACGAGATCATTTTGTTATTACGAGAGATGACGATGGTGCCTATGTTGTATCAGGTAATTCGATTGAAAGATTATTCAAAATGACAGACTTTAATCGTGATGCAGCTGTTAGAAGATTTGCAAGACAAATGCGTTCAATGGGTATTGATGATGCCTTAAGAGAACGTGGTGCATCAAATGGTGATATTGTAAGAATTTTAGGTGGAGAATTTGAATTTGTCGAATAGGGCGTGTTCCAATTGAAAAAATCAAATGAATCAACAAAAAGGTTTTATTTAATCAGAGAAGATGTTTTGCCAGAGTCAGTGCAAAAGACAATCAAAGTTAAAAATGCATTATTAAAACATAATAATTTAACGATTTATGATGCAGTTAAAGAATTTAATTTATCTAGAAGTGCTTTTTATAAATATAAAGATACAATATTTCCAATTGATAGATTAGAAGAACAGACCAGAAATATTACATTAATTTTATATGTGCAAGATGAAGTTGGTATGCTCGCAACTGTCTTGAATAAAATTGCTGAAGTTAATGGTTCTGTTCTTACCATCCATCAAAGTCTACCAATAAAGGATAGAGCAACGATTACAATTTCTCTTAATGCTGCAAATATTGAGTTATCATTAGAAGAGTTAATGGATGCAATTAAAGAAAGTCCGTATGTTGATGAAGTAGAAGTTATCGGAATGAGTATGTAAAGGAAGTTGTCTAAATGTATGCATATATAAAAGGAATCGTTTCACAATTATATCCTTCTCATATTGTAGTTGAGGCAAATGGTATAGGTTATGAAATTCAAACACCAAACTCATATCGTTTTCAATCTCAATTAGATAAAGAAACGCAAGTATATACACAATTAATTGTGCGTGAAGATGCCCAATTATTATATGGATTTGTGAATCTAGAAGAAAAGGATATGTTTTTAAGCTTAATTAAAGTAACAGGTATTGGACCGAAGTCAGCATTAGCAATTTTAGCGACAAGCACGCCTAATGAAGTAGCAATTGCTATAGAAAATGAAAATGAATCATATTTGACAAAGTTTCCTGGTATCGGTAAAAAAACAGCAAGACAAATTATTCTTGATTTAAAAGGGAAATTAGTTATCACTGAAGAGTCTGAGTTATTCCCAGAAAGTAAAGATGCCGGTCAAGATGTATTAGAAGAAGCATTGTTAGCTTTAGAAGCATTAGGTTACTCTAGACGAGAAATTACAAAAGTTAAGAAGAACCTAGAAAAAGAATCATTTGATTCAGTAGATGCTTGTGTTAAAAGAGGTTTAGCATTACTTATTCAGTAAATGAGGTGATTTTTTGGATGAGCGATTAATGGATGAACATGGACACGAAGATGATTTCCAAAGTGAACTTTCATTAAGACCAGATACTTTAAATCAATATATTGGTCAAAATAATATTAAATCAAACTTAGATATATTTATTAAAGCGGCTAAGTTAAGGGAAGAACCTTTAGATCATTGTTTACTTTATGGTCCACCTGGTTTAGGGAAGACGACTTTAGCTCATATTATATCTAATGAGATGAATGTTAATTTAAGAACTGCAAGTGGACCTTCTATTGAAAGGCCTGGCGATTTAGCAGCCATACTTTCTGCGTTACAACCTGGGGATGTACTTTTCATTGATGAGATACACCGATTAAGCAGAGTTGTTGAAGAAGTGTTATACCCTGCTATGGAAGATTTCTTCTTAGATATCGTCGTTGGTAAAGGTGAAGAAGCTAGAAGTATTAGAATTGATTTACCACCGTTTACGCTAGTAGGTGCAACAACACGTGTAGGGAGCCTTTCAGCACCTTTGAGAGATCGTTTTGGTGTGCACCTTAGATTAGAATATTACGATGATAATAGTTTGCAAGAAATCATAAAACGTACTGCTGAAGTATTTGAAGTAGATATTGATCAAAATAGTACAGTTGAATTATCGAAACGTAGTAGAGGAACACCTCGTATAGCCAATCGTTTATTACGTAGAGTGCGTGACTTTGCTCAAGTAGAAGGTGACGAAGCTATTTCTATGGATATTACAAAGCATGCTTTAGATTTACTACAAGTAGATGAAGAAGGACTCGACCATATAGATTATAAAATTATGCACTGTATCCTGAATAATTATAAAGGTGGTCCAGTTGGATTAGATGCGATAGCAGCCACGATAGGTGAAGAACGTGTAACACTTGAAGACGTTTATGAACCTTATCTCATCCAAAAAGGGTTTATAGAAAGAACGCCAAGAGGTCGTCGTGCTACTGCTTTAAGTTATGATCACTTCGACATTAAAATGGATTAGGAAAGAGGCAAAGTTTGTGAATATTGAAGATTTCGATTTTGATTTACCTGAATCATTAATTGCACAAACACCACTGTTAGATAGAGAGAGCAGTAGGTTATTAAAATGTAATAAAGCTACAGGTGAATTAGAAGATTTAACGTTTAAAGAAGTTGTCAATCAACTTTCACCAGGTGACTGTTTAGTATTAAATGATACGAAAGTCATGCCAGCAAGATTGTTTGGCTTAAAAGAAGAAACTGGTGCAAAAGTAGAAATGCTGATGCTAACGCAACAAGAAGATAATGAATGGGAAGTATTAATTAAACCAGCTAAACGTATAAGAGTTGGTCAATCTGTTTCATTTGGAGAAGGTAAAATCATTGCGACTTGTATCAAAGAACTTGATCAAGGTGGACGCATTATGAAACTTTCATACGAAGGTATCTTACAAGAAAGATTAGATGAGCTTGGTGAAATGCCTTTACCACCATATATTAAAGAACGATTAGACGACCAAGATAGATATCAAACAGTTTATGCTAAAGCAGTTGGGTCTGCAGCTGCGCCTACAGCAGGTTTACACTTCACTGAACATTTATTACAAGAAATTGCTGATAAAGGTGTACACATTGCATTTATTACGTTACATGTTGGTTTGGGTACATTTAGACCAGTCAGTGTAGATAATATAGATGATCATGAAATGCACTCAGAATACTACCAAATGACTGCTGAAACGGCTGAATTATTAAACTGTGTAAAAGCAAGTGGTCATAAAATAATATCTGTAGGTACAACGTCTACAAGAACACTAGAGACAATTCGTTCTAAAAATGACCAATTTGTTGAAGAAAGTGGTTGGACTGACATATTTATTTATCCGGGATATGAGTTTAAAGCGATAGATGGTTTAATTACCAATTTCCATTTACCAAAATCAACTCTCATCATGCTAGTATCCGCACTATCGACTAGAGAACATATTTTAAATGCATATAAACATGCAGTTGAAGAAAAGTATAGATTTTTTAGTTTCGGAGATGCAATGATTTTAATATAGAAAAGGAGCAACATTATGCCTGCAGTAACATACGAGCACATTAAGACTTGTAAGCAATCAGGTGCAAGACTAGGGATTGTGCATACACCTCATGGTTCATTTGAAACGCCTATGTTCATGCCTGTTGGAACTAAAGCAACAGTTAAGACAATGAGCCCTGAAGAACTTAAACAGATGGAAGCAAAAATTATACTTAGTAATACCTATCATTTGTGGTTACAACCTGGAAGTGATATCATTTCTAAAGTGGGTGGATTACATAAGTTTATGAATTGGGATGGACCTATACTTACTGATTCTGGAGGTTTTCAAGTATTCAGTTTAAGTGATATGAGAAAAATCGAAGAAGAAGGTGTACATTTTAGACATCATTTAAATGGTTCTAAATTGTTCTTAAGTCCTGAAAAAGCGATGCATATTCAAAATGATCTTGGTTCAGATATTATGATGGCGTTTGATGAATGCCCTCCAATGCCATCTGAATATGAATATGTAAAAAATTCAATTGAGAGAACATCAAGATGGGCGGAAAGATGTCTAGAAGCTCATCGTCGCCCTGAAGATCAAGCTTTATTTGGTATTATCCAAGGTGGAGAATATAAGGATCTTAGAGAGCAAAGTGCTAAAGACCTCGTTTCACTTGATTTTCCTGGCTATGCTATTGGTGGTTTGTCTGTTGGTGAACCTAAACCTGTCATGTACAGAATGGTTGAACATACAGCGCCATTAATGCCATTTAATAAACCAAGATATTTAATGGGAGTTGGTTCTCCAGACGCATTAATCGAATGTTCTATTAGGGGCATCGATATGTTTGATTGCGTATTACCTACACGTATAGCTAGAAACGGTACTTGTATGACATCTCAAGGTAGAGTCGTTATAAAAAATGCTAAATATCAGCAAGATTTATCTCCGCTTGATCCAGAGTGTGATTGTTATACATGTAGAAACTATACTAAAGCATATTTGCGTCATCTGATTAAAGCAGATGAAACATTTGGAATTCGTCTTACTACATATCATAATTTGTATTTCTTATTAAAACTTATGGAGAACATTCGCCAAGCAATAAGAGAAGATCGATTACTTGATTTCAAAGATGAATTTTTCGAGCAGTATGGACTAAATGTAGATAACCCCAAAAACTTTTAAAGGAGATTGAATATGGAAGTATTAGTACAATTATTACCTATTATCTTAATTTTTGCGCTTGTTTGGTTCTTAATGATTAGACCACAACAAAAGCGTGCAAAAGAACATCGTGAATTATTAAACCGTTTAGAAGTTGGTCAAAAAGTAACTTCAATCGGCGGTATCAAAGGTACTGTTAGAGCAGTAGATGAGTCTATCGTTGTTGTTTCTGTTAACGATAAAGGACACGAAATTACATTTGAAAAACCAGCTATTAAACAAGTAGACCCTTCATAAAACAGTTTACTTTTTAAGGAAATTGGTTTAATATTATGTATCATATTTAATGTTAAAAGACATGGTTATCCATGTCTTTTTTTCATACATGAATGTTATGGCTATTCAACTATAGTTGATGTATGCTATAACATATATAGTGAATTAAAAATATGTAAGAGGTGTTATCGTGAAAAAGCGGAGTAGAATTATAGCCTTTTTACTTCTTGCAGTGTTGGTTTTTAGCTTAATAGGATCAACAACAAAAGATATAACAAAGAATGTAAATTTAGGTCTAGACTTACAAGGTGGTTTTGAAGTTTTATATCAAGTTAATCCTTTAGACAAAGGTGATAAGATTGATAATGATGCGGTTAAATCTACTGCAAAGACTTTAGAGTCACGTGTAAACGTATTAGGTGTTTCTGAGCCGAAAATTCAAGTTGAAGAAGGTAATCGAATTCGAGTTCAATTAGCTGGTATTAAAGACCAGAATGAAGCTCGTGAAGTACTTTCTACACAAGCGAATTTAACGATCAGAGATGCAAAGGATAGAGTTTTACTATCTGGTAAAGATTTAGTTCAAGGTGGCGCTAAGCAAGGCTTTAAAGACAATACAAACGAAGTAGCCGTTACTCTTAAACTAAAAGATGCTAAAAAGTTCAAAGAAGTAACTGAAAAAGTTTCTAAAATGAATCCTAATTTAATGGTCATTTGGATGGACTATGAAAAAGGAGACAGTTACGCTAAAGAAGCTAAGAAAGAACAAGAAGGTAAAGAACCGAAATATATTTCTGCAGCAACTGTAAGCCAACCAATCAATTCAGAAAATGTTGAAATTTCTGGTGGATTCAATGGTGAAAAAGGTGTTAAAGAAGCAAAACAAATTGCAGATTTATTAAACTCAGGTTCACTACCTGTTAAATTAGATGAAGTTTATTCTACATCAGTAGGTGCACAATTCGGTAAAGATGCATTAGATGAAACAGTACTTGCTTCTTCAATAGGTGTAGGTATTATATTCTTATTCATGCTCATTTACTACCGATTACCTGGTGTTGTAGCTGTCATTACATTAAGTGCTTATGTTTACTTAACATTAGTAGCATTTAACTTTATTTCAGGGGTATTAACATTGCCCGGACTTGCTGCCTTAGTATTAGGTGTAGGTATGGCCGTTGATGCTAACATCATCATGTACGAACGGATAAAAGATGAATTGCGGATAGGAAGGACACTACAACAATCCTTTAAAAAAGGTTCTGGTTCTTCATTTATTACAATATTAGATGCTAACTTAACAACAATTTTAGCAGCGCTCGTATTATTCGTATTTGGTGAAAGTTCAGTAAAAGGTTTCGCAACAATGTTATTACTTGCGATTCTTATGAGTTTCGTAACTTCAGTATTCTTCACAAGAATATTATTAGCATTATTAGTAAACTCAAACTACTTCAAGAAAAAATATAATTGGTTTGGTGTTTCTAAGAAAGATAGACATGATATTAGTGAAAGATTAGATGTTCATGATTTAAGAACAGTCTATGACAAAATTAATTTCGTAAAACTTGCTAAACCATTATTAACATTTAGTATTATTACGATAATTGTTGGTGCCATCATCGTATCAATATTTAGATTAAATTTAGGTATTGATTTCACTAGTGGTACACGTGTTGACTTACAATCTGATCAAACTATCAAGACTGAACAAGTTTCAAAACAGTTTAAAGATATGGGATTAGAACCATCACAAGTTACAACAAGTGGAACTGGAAACAAAATGGCAACTGTACAATTTAAAGATGCATTAAACAAATCTGAAATACAAAAAGTTAAATCTGACTTTGGTAAATCATTGGGTCATGATCCAAACGTAAGTACGGTTTCACCAGTTGTTGGTCAAGAGTTAGCTGGAAACGCATTAAAAGCAATGCTTTATGCAGCACTAGGAATTGTTTTATACGTATCCTTTAGATTTGAATGGAGAATGGGTACAACTGCAGTGCTTGCATTATTACATGACGTGTTTATGATTGTAGCTGTATTCAGTTTATTCAGACTCGAAGTGGATATTACATTCATTGCAGCAGTTCTAACAATAATTGGTTATTCAATTAATGACACGATCGTTACATTTGACCGCGTAAGGGAAAATTTACGTAAAGTGAAAGTGATAACGAAACCAGAAACTATTGATATGATTGTTAACTCATCTATTAGACAAACGATGACAAGATCAATCAATACCGTATTAACAGTTGTTATAGTAGTTGTCGCATTATTAATACTTGGTTCATCAAGTATTTTCAACTTCTCATTAGCACTATTAATCGGTTTAGTATCCGGTGTGTTCTCATCAGTATTCGTCGCAGTACCTTTATGGGGTATCTTGAAAAAACGACAACTTAAAAAATCAGAAAATGGTAAATTAGTTGTATATACTGAGAAAAAATCAAACGATGAAAAAATATTAGTTTAATAAATCGTGTACCTGTCCTTAGTAAAAGGGCAGGTGCTTTTTTGTTTAGAGTAAATGATAAAGGTTTAACTTAGGGGTCATGATTACAAAAGTACGGGGAAATGTAACTAAGCGTGCCCATAGTAACAAAAGTCGGTCGAATTGTAACTAAGGAGGCAGTTAGTAACAAAAGTAGGTCGAAGTGTAACTAACCGCTGAATCTTTTTACAACCTGACTCTTTGCTTATGTTTTATTTGTTTAGTAGAGAAAGTACGATATTTCATGTATAATGTTTTGAGTAGAAATGAGGAGATTTGATATGACTAAAGCTTGTTATCAATGGAAAAAATCAGAGCTCAATCAAAATATTGATCCACAAATCATAAAAAAATATAAAATTTCACCACTTTTAGAAAAAACTTTAATTTCAAAAGGCTATACGTCTGAAGAGCAAATTGAAAGTTTATTATCTAATGAAGTGTTATTCCACGATCCGATGTTACTAAGTGATATGGAAAAGGCAACTTCGAGAATACATAAAGCTATTGAAAATGATGAAAGAATATTAGTATATGGTGATTATGATGCAGATGGAGTTACATCTACAACGATTCTCGTCAAGACTTTAGAGTCAATGGGAGCTACTGTAGGTTGGTATATTCCTAATAGATTTACTGAAGGATATGGACCGAGTGAAGCGGCATTTAGAAATGCACATGATGAAGGTGTGTCTCTTATCATTACAGTGGATAATGGTATTCAAGGTCATCATGAAATTGATATTGCCAATGAACTTGGTATTGATGTGATTGTGACAGACCATCATGAATTTGGCGAAACAAAGCCGAATGCATATGCGATTGTTCACCCTATGCACCCTGATTTTAATTATCCATTTAAATATTTAGCTGGAGTGGGTGTTTCATATAAACTTTCTAAAGCACTTAAAACAGATATACCAGATGCGTTCTTAGGTTTAGTTGCTATCGGTACGATTGCCGACTTAGTGAGTTTAACGGATGAAAATAGATATATGGTTAAACAAGGGTTGCGCATTTTGAATGAACAACCTTTACCAGGGATAAAAAGTTTATTGTCCGTAGCTGATTTTACGGATGAAGTAAGTGAACAAACAGTCGGCTTTATTATCGGACCTCGTCTGAACGCAGTTGGTAGATTAGATGATGCTCGATTAGCTGGAGAATTGCTTATGAGCGATGATGACGATGAAGCGATGTTCTTAGCTGAAGAAGTGGACCAATTTAATACAGAACGTAAAGCAATTGTTGAAAATATTACGAATGAAGCAATGGAGCTAGCTGAAATTGAAATGCAACAAAATGCCCAATTTCTAATACTTGCAAAAGAAGATTGGAATGAAGGTGTATTAGGTATTGTGGCTTCAAGAATAGTTGAGAAGTATCATTTACCAACAATTGTATTAAATGTGGATATAGAGCAAAATCACGCGAAAGGTTCTGCTAGAAGTATTGAACAAGTTTCAATGTTTGAATTTCTAACAAACCATAGCGATTTGATTCGTAAATTTGGTGGCCATCATATGGCGGCTGGTATGACATTAGATATTGACGCGATTGAACCATTGAAGAAAGCTTTGAATCAAGATATGCACAAAATAACAGAAGGTAAAAAATTATTACCGCAGTTAATCGTTGATGCAGAAATAGAAACTTCAGATATTACGGTTGAGAACATATTTGATTTAGAAAGATTAAGACCTTTTGGTACAGATTTATTAGCGCCACTATTTTCAATTAGTAATGTTCCGGTCAAATCTGTTAAAGGTATTGGTCAAGGAAATAAACATCTTAAATTAACATTAACAGACAAAAATATTGCAGCTTTACATTGGAATGCTGGACATCTCATTCATGATATTTCAAATGATACGACAATTAATGTTGCAGGTAGTTTAAATGTTAATGAATGGAATGGACATCAATCTCCACAAATTATTCTTAAAGATTTAGCGTTGAGTAATGATCATGCTATTTTTGATTATAGAAGTAAAAATAAACAGGACTTGTTAAAAATTGATCAAGACAATGCACTGTTTGTGATTAACCCTTCATCCGAGAAAATAAATGAGCAATATATACATTATGGTGATACGTATCCAAATGAAGTCGAAACGTGTGTGCTGAGAGATTTACCACAAGATTTAGAAACATTCAAACAAACTTTATCTAATATTAAAGCCGAAAAATATTATTTAGTATTTAAAGGGCAAACCAATTCATACTTTGAAGGTATTCCAAGTGATGAAAAGTTCAAGCAAGCTTATAAAGCTTTATATATGAATCAATCAACCAATATTCAAAATGATGGTATGAAATTATGTGAAGCTTTAAAAATTAAACCTGATCAATTGAAATTCATTTTGAATTGCTTTTATGAGTTAAACTTTATTACAATGAATCATGGTATAATTGAAATAAATCAAGATGCGGGAAAAAATGACATACAAAACGCACCGTTATATCAAGCAAGAAAACAACAAATAGAAATAGAAAAGACATTGTTGTACAATGATAGCCAATCATTAATCAATTGGATACATTCATTGTTAAGTGATGTTGAGGAGGAAGTATAATGGATTTAAAACAATACGTTTCAGAAGTACAAGATTGGCCAAAACAAGGTGTTAACTTTAAAGATATCACGACAATTATGGATAATGGTGAAGCATACAAATATGCCACTGACCAAATCGTACAATATGCTCAAGACAAACAAGTTGATGTCGTAGTAGGACCAGAAGCAAGAGGATTTATTATTGGTTGTCCTGTGTCATATGCAATGGGTATTGGCTTTGCACCAGTACGTAAAGAAGGAAAATTACCTCGTGAAGTGATTCGTTATGAATATGATCTTGAGTATGGGTCAAATGTGTTAACAATGCACAAAGATGCAATCAAACCTGGTCAACGTGTATTGATTACTGATGATTTATTAGCAACAGGTGGTACAATTGAAGCGGCAATTCACTTAGTAGAATCATTAGGTGGAATTGTAGTGGGTATTGCATTTTTAATTGAACTTAAATATTTAAACGGCATTGAAAAATTAAAAGGTTACGATGTTGTTTCGTTAATTTCATACGATGAATAAAATAGTCACATTGTGGCTATTTTATTTTTAATAATTATAATTAACGGTGGCATATTACTATTGAAAATTGCTATAATAGTAATATTCAAGAGAATTTTATTTGAAGAGGTGGTGTCCCTATGAATAAAGAATATCCATACAGTGCTGATGATGTTTTATATAAAGCTAAAAGTTACTTATCTGAAGATGCATATCGTTTAGTAGAAAAGAGTTATGATTTGGCTTTTAAAGCACATCAAGGACAAATTAGAAAAAATAATTTGCCATATATCATGCATCCTATTCAGGTAGCGGGTATTTTAACCGAAATGAAATTGGATGGTCCAACTATAGTTGCTGGATTCCTTCATGATGTAATTGAGGATACACCTTATACGTATGATGATTTGGTAGAAATGTTTAATGAAGAAGTAGCTATAATTGTAGATGGTGTTACAAAATTAAAAAAAGTTAAATATAAATCTAAAGAAACGCAACAAGCTGAAAATCATAGAAAATTATTTATAGCGATTGCTAAAGATGTCCGAGTTATATTAGTTAAATTAGCAGATAGATTACATAATGTTCGTACTTTAAAAGCGATGCCTAAAGAAAAGCAAAAACGTATTGCTAAAGAAACGTTAGAAATCTATGCACCACTTGCGCATAGATTAGGTATCAATACAATTAAGTGGGAACTTGAAGACATTTCATTAAGATATATTGATAGTGTTCAATATTTTAGAATTGTTAATCTGATGAAAAAGAAAAGAAGCGAACGAGAAACATATATTGCGAATGCGATTAAAGATATAGAGTCTGAAATGGAAGTTATGAATATTTCTGGCGACATAAGTGGTAGACCTAAACATATCTATAGTATTTATAGAAAAATGGTCAAACAGAAAAAACAATTCGAACAAATTTTTGACTTACTTGCAATAAGAGTGATTGTCCCTTCAATCAAAGATTGTTATGCTGTGCTAGGTCTTGTCCATACATTATGGAAACCAATGCCTGGTCGATTTAAAGATTACATAGCGATGCCTAAACAGAATATGTATCAATCGCTGCATACTACAGTCGTTGGTCCAAATGGAGATCCTTTAGAGATTCAAATCAGAACATTTGAAATGCATGAAATTGCAGAACATGGGGTTGCAGCTCACTGGGCATATAAAGAAGGTAAAAATTTAAGCAATAAATCAGAAGAATATTTACAAAAAATGAGTTGGCTACAGGAAATAGCTGAAACTGACAATACTTCACCTGATGCAGAAGAATTTATGGAATCATTAAAATATGACCTTCAAAGTGATAAAGTGTATGTCTTTACACCTGAAAGTGATGTTGTTGAATTACCATATGGAGCAGTTCCAATTGATTTTGCATACGCTGTTCACAGTGAAGTAGGTAATAAAATGATTGGTGCGAAAGTTAACGGCAAAATCGTTCCTATCGATTATAAGTTATCTACTGGTGATATTGTCGAGATTAGAACGAGTAAACATTCATATGGGCCAAGTCGAGATTGGTTAAAAATCGTCCGATCTTCAAGTGCGAAAAGTAAAATCCGCAGTTTCTTTAAGAAACAAGACCGCTCTGCCAATATTGAAAAAGGTAAATTTATGATTGAAGCGGAAATTAAAGAGCATGGATACAATGTAGATGAAGTATTAAATGCTGAAAACATTAAACTTGTTAACGAAAAATATAATTTTTCAAATGAAGATGACTTATATGCTGCAGTTGGTTTTGGTGGCATAACTGCCTTACAAGCTGTTAACAGACTTACTGAAAAGCTAAGACTTGAACGTAAGAAACAATCGCTTAATCAAGTGCAAGAAGTCAATAAATCCATTCCAATTAAACAAGATATTAGAACAGATACTGGTGTCTATGTCGAAGGTTTAGATAACATGCTTATTAAACTTTCAAAATGTTGTAATCCAATACCTGGTGATGAAATCATTGGCTATATTACAAAAGGTCATGGCGTTAAAGTTCATCGTAAAGATTGCCCGAACATCGTTAATGAAAATGAACGATTAATCGATGTTGAATGGGTTAAAAATACAAATGAACAAAAAAATTATCAAGTAGATTTAGAAATTACAGGTTACGACAGAAATGGATTATTAAACGAAGTACTTCAAGTTGTGAATGCAATTAAAGTACAATTAGTAAAAGTTTCAGGTAAAGCTGATATAGATAAAAATGCAGTTATTAACATTAGCGTAATGGTTAAAAATGTGAATGACGTATATAGAATTGTTGATCGAATTAAACAATTAGGCGATATTTATACAGTAAGTCGTGTATGGAATTAAGAGGTGAATTTTTTTGAAAGTTGTTCTACAAAAAGTAAGCCAAGCTAAAGTAACGTCTGAAAATACTCAAAATGAAATTCAACAAGGATTCTTATTATTAGTAGGTGTTGGACAAGAATCAACTTATGCAGATGCAGATGTTATCGCTAAGAAAATAGCAAAGACAAGAATTTTTGAAGATCAAGAAGGTAAAATGAATTTAGATATACACCAAGTCGGTGGTGAAATCTTGTCGATATCACAATTTACAATATATGCTTCAGTAAAAAAAGGGAATAGACCTGGATTTACGAATGCTAAAAGCCCAGATGAAGCATTAAAGATATATGAATATTTTAATGAACAGTTAGCATCTTATAACATTAACGTGAAAACAGGAGAGTTTGGCGCACATATGGATGTGTCATTAATCAATGATGGACCAATTACGATTATATTCGAAAGTAAGGATGGTAACATTCAATGAACCGAATTAATTTATGGTTTAAAAAGAGGAGAATAAAGCCTGTTCCTGTCATCAGTGTTGCCATTTTACTGATTGTTTTGTTAATCATTATTATTTATTTATTGATTCCTAAAGAGGACGAACCTAAAACACTATCTATGAAAGAAGATGGTGAGTTAAGAACTGGACCTGCCGCTTATTATCCAATTATCTTTGATGTAAAAAAAGGAGATAGTTTTGATATAACAGACAGAGAAGGAAAATGGTTTGAAGTCAAAAATGATCAAAATGAAAAAGGCTGGATTGCTGGTTGGCATACAAATCTTGATATTAAAGAAGATGTTAATCCAGTATTAAAACCATTAAAAGGAAAAGTGATTATATTAGATCCTGGTCATGGTGGAAGTGACCAAGGCGCATCGAGTTCAAAACATAAAGATGTAACCGAAAAAGTCATTACATTAAAAACTGCAAAAGAGCTTAAAGAAATGCTTGAAACTGAAGGCGCTAAAGTGAAAATGACGAGAACAAAAGATGAATATGTTAAATTAAAAGATAGACAAGGTGATGGAGATGTCTTTATAAGTATCCATAATGATGCGTTAGATTCATCAGCACCACATGGTTTAACAGTTTATTACCATCATGATTCTCAAAAAGAATTTGCAGATACGTTACAAACTTCAATTAATCAAAAATCCATACTATCTGATAGAGGCGTAAGAAACGAAAACTTCCAAGTGATTCGTCAAACTAAAATGCCTGCAGTATTGTTAGAGTTAGGTTATATTAGTAACCCTACAGATGAAGATTTAATTGTTGATAGAAAATATAGACACATTGTAGAAACAGGGATTGTTGACGGTTTGAAAGTTTACTTTTCAAATTAGATATTGACTACTACAGATTATGGGTTTAATATTAATATAAATTATGAAATAGATTATATACCGTTTATTCTTGAATAGTATACCGTTATAGTAGGAAACAGAGAGTATAACATTTGCTGAAAGTTATATGAATACTGCGTATATTTTTGAACACAAGAAGAGGGAATCTTACGAAAATAAGATCGGTTAACATCCGTTACAATGTTGTTAAGTGAGTATTTAATGAATCATTAAATACTAATTAGGGTGGCAACACGGATAATTCGTCCCTTGTATGTATATGCATACAAGGGACTTTTTATATTTTAAAGGAGGAAATATTATGATTAATATACCACGTGGTACACAAGATTTATTACCAAAAGATACTTATAAATGGCAATACATTGAGAACAAATTACATGAGTTAATGAGAATATATAATTATAAAGAAATTAGAACACCAATATTTGAAAGTACTGAACTTTTTAGTAGAGGTGTTGGTGATTCAACAGATGTTGTACAAAAAGAAATGTATACTTTTAAAGATAAAGGTGATAGAAGCATTACATTACGACCTGAAGGTACTGCAGGTGTTGTTAGAAGTTACATCGAAAACAAAATGCAAGGTGAACCAAATCAACCTGTAAAGCTTTATTACAATGGTCCAATGTTCCGATATGAAAGAAAACAAAAAGGGCGTTATCGTCAATTTGTTCAATTTGGTGTAGAAGCGATTGGATCAGAAAATCCTTCTATTGATGTTGAAATTATTTCAATGCTCGTACACATTTACAAATCTTTCGGATTGAAAGACTTAAAATTAGTCATCAATAGTATTGGTGATGCAGAATCAAGAGCTGATTACACGAAAGCATTACAAGCGCATTTTGAACCAGTAATTGATACTTTCTGTAGCGATTGTCAAAGTAGATTACACACAAATCCAATGCGTATATTGGATTGTAAAGTAGACCGTGATAAAGAAGCTGTTAAAAATGCACCTAAAATTACGGAATACTTAAATGACTATTCTAAACAATATTTCGAAGATGTTAAAAGTTTATTAGACGAACTTGGTATCGAGTATGAAATAGATACGAATTTAGTGCGTGGTTTAGATTATTACACTCACACAGCATTCGAAGTGATGAGTAATGCTGAAGGATTTGGTGCTATTACTACTTTATGTGGTGGCGGTAGATATAACGGCTTACTAGAATTACTTGATGGTCCAAAAGAAACAGGTATAGGTTTTGCATTAAGTATTGAACGTTTGCTACTAGCACTTGAAGCTGAAGGTATTGAAATCGAAGAAGAAGATTCAATCGACTTATTTATCGCGACAATGGGTGAAGAAGCGGATAGACTTTCAGTTCAATTAATCAATCAATTAAGAATGGCTGGTATTAGTTGTGATAAAGACTATTTACAACGTAAATTAAAAGGTCAAATGAAACAAGCGGATAGATTAAATGCGAGATACACGATTGTATTAGGTGAAAATGAATTAGAAAAACAAGAAGTAGAAGTTAAGAATATGGAAACTGGTGAAAAGACACTTGTTTCATTGTCAGAATTAGAGAATTATTTAAAGGTGGAATCATAATGGAAAAAAGAACAACATATGCTGGTAAAATAACTGAAGAATATATTGGTCAAACGGTTACTTTAAATGGTTGGGTACAAAAAAGACGTGACTTAGGTGGTTTAATATTTGTTGATTTACGTGACCGCGAAGGCGTTGTACAAATCGTTTTTAACCCAGATTTCTCTCAAGAAGCTTTAAGTGTTGCTGAGAAAATCCGTTCTGAATATGTCATTCAAGTTAAAGGTTTAGTAACTAAAAGAGATGAAAAATCAATTAATGACAAAATCAAGACTGGTAAAGTCGAAGTACAAGTTTCTGAAATTACAATTTTAAATGAATCTGAAACACCGCCATTTTCAATAATAGATATGAATGATATTGACGAAAATGTACGATTAAAATATCGTTATATCGACTTAAGAAGAGAAAGTTTAGCTCAAACATTTAAAATGAGACATCAAATTACACGTGCAGTAAGAAATTACTTAGATGAAGCTGAGTTTTACGAAGTAGAAACACCTGTATTAACTAAATCTACACCAGAAGGTGCAAGAGACTATTTAGTACCATCTCGTGTACATGATGGAGAGTTCTATGCTTTACCTCAATCTCCACAAATATTTAAACAATTATTAATGATTGGTGGATTTGATAAATACTATCAAATCGTTAAATGTTTTAGAGACGAAGATTTAAGAGCGGATAGACAACCTGAATTTACGCAAATCGATATCGAGATGAGCTTTGTTGATCAAGAAGACGTTATCAAAATGAATGAAGGTCTTATGAAACGCATCATGAAAGATGTAAAAGGTATTGATATTACAACACCATTTCCACGTATGACATACGCTGAAGCAATGGAAAGATACGGAATTGATAAACCAGATACAAGATTTGGTATGGAACTGATTAACTTATCAGAACTTGCTTCAAAAATGGACTTTAAAGTATTTAAATCTGCAGTTGAAAATGGTGGAGAAGTTAAAGCAATCGTTGTTGAAGATGGTGCGTCTGACTACTCTAGAAAAGATATCGACCAATTACAATCATTTGCAAGTATTTATGGTGCTAAAGGTTTAGCGTGGGTTAAAGTAACAGAAGAAGGCTTAAATGGTCCGATTAGTAAATTCTTTGATGAAGACATTACAGCTGAATTATTAAACCAAACTGAAGCTAAAGCTGGAGACTTAGTATTATTTATAGCAGATAAAAAAGATGTCGTAGCAGCAAGTTTAGCGCAGTTAAGAAATAAACTTGGTAAAGATCGTGGTTTAATTGATCCAAATAAATATAATTTCTTATGGGTAACAGATTGGCCATTATTTGAATACGATGAAGAATCAGAACGTTATGTTGCAGCGCATCATCCATTTACTGCACCTAAAAAAGAACATGAAGAAATGCTTGAAAATGATCCAACAAATGTTGAAGCCAATGCGTATGATATTGTTTTAAATGGTTTTGAATTAGGTGGAGGATCTATTAGAATTCATAAATCAGAACTTCAAGAAAAAATGTTTAAAGCGCTTGGATTTACAGAAGAACAAGCACAAGAACAATTTGGATTCTTAATTGAAGCGTTCAAATATGGTGCACCACCACATGGCGGAATTGCATTAGGTCTAGACAGATTAGTTATGTTATTGTCAGGTAGAACAAACTTAAGAGATACAATTGCATTCCCTAAAACAGCAAGTGCTTCTTGTCTATTAACGGATGCACCAAGTGAAGTATCTACGAGCCAGTTACATGAATTACATTTGCAACTTGATTTAGATGAAAAATAATTAAAAGTATAAATACTTGTTATTTAGAAGAAGTATGATAGAATAAATTTATAAGGTAGTCATCTGAAGTGTTCGTAATAAGCTTTTTATATTTTGACCTAACACTTTTGATCAAGGGAGCCTAATTGGTTTTCTTAATAGCGCATACGCCTCGTAAGGAGGACATGCAAAATAAGAAACAGGGCACCCACCTGTATATAGCAGGCCAAAATGATCTAGCACTTAATATTACGGCACAATTGGATTCTATCGGTACGCAAGACTTTATGTCTTGCGTATTTTTGTGTAAAGGAGTAAATAATGATGAAGCATCAATTTTCAAGAAATGAATTAGCGATTGGTAAAGAAGGCTTAGATTTATTAAAAAGTAAAACAGTAGTTGTCCTTGGTGTAGGCGGTGTAGGTTCATTTGCTGCTGAAGCATTAGCGAGAACTAATATTGGTCATATCATATTAATAGATAAAGATGATGTAGATATCACAAATGTAAATAGACAATTACATGCTTTAACAACAACAATTGGTCAATCAAAAGTAGATTTAATGGAAGAGCGTATTAAATTAATTAATCCTGATTGTAAAGTCACTTCATTGCATATGTTCTATACTGAAGAAACTTACGAAGCTTTATTTAATGAATACGACATTGATTATTTTGTAGATGCTAGTGATACAATCATGTATAAAGTTCATCTTATGAAAGAGTGTTTAGAAAGAGGTATCGATGTTATCTCAAGTATGGGTGCTGCAAACAAAACAGACCCTACTAAATTTGAAATAGCTGATATTTCTAAAACACATACTGATCCTATGGCAAAAATTATACGTCTAAAATTAAGAAAAATGGGCATTCATAAAGGTATTAATGTTGTATTTAGTGATGAAAGTCCTATTATGATAAGAGAAGATGTAAAAGAAGTTGTAGGCGATAAAAACGCAAAAGTTAGAAAGGCGCAAATGCCACCATCATCTAATGCTTTTGTACCAAGCGTTGTTGGGTTAATTTGTGCAAGCTATGTTGTGAATGATATTTTGAAAGATATCCCAGTAAAAAGAATCAAAGATAAATAGCTAGCAGCTTTGATAATAAAAAATGAGACTGGATACGTCCAGCCTCATTTTTTTAAGTTGCGATATATTTCTGCTAATTTTTGTTCAGATTTAGATGTAAGCTTAGGTTGATAATATTGTTTGCCTTTTAAAGTATCAGGTAAATATTGTTGTTCTACATATCCATTTTCATAATTATGTGGGTATTTATAACCAATTGCATTTCCTAATTCTTTTGCACCTTGATAGTGTCCATCTTTCAAATGTTTCGGAACTAAACCAGCTTTACCTTTTCTAATGTCTGAAAGAGCTTCATCAATAGATACAATTGCTGAATTAGATTTAGGTGATAAGCAAAGTTCGATGACTGCTTGGCTTAAAGGTATACGGGCTTCTGGAAAGCCAAGTCGTTCACTCGCTTCAATAGCAGATAATGTTCTAGCTGCAGCACCTGGAGAAGCTAAACCGATATCTTCATAGCTAATCACAAGAAGGCGTCTTGCAATAGTTGGCAAATCTCCCGCTTCAATTAATCTAGCTAAATAATGTAGCGCTGCGTCGACATCACTACCTCTAATAGATTTTTGGAATGCACTCATAACATCATAATGTTGATCACCATCTTTATCGTGTTGGAAAGCGTTCTTTTGAATACAAACTTGCGCATCTTCAATTGTGACGTGACGTTTATCATCTTGAATATCAGCACTGAGTACAGCAAGTTCTAGCGCATTTAATGCACTTCTCACATCACCGTAACTTGCTTTTGCAAAATATTCTAACGCGTCTTTGTCTACAATAGGGGCATATGAGGCTAATCCATTTTCTTTATCTTCAATCGCTCTGTTTAAAGCAATTAAAATATCTTCTTCGTTTAGAGGATATAGTTCAAAAATTTGCGTTCTGCTTCGTATAGCTGGATTGATAGCATGGTATGGGTTTGACGTCGTTGCACCAATAAGTACAATTTTGCCTGATTCTAAATGAGGTAATAAGAAATCTTGTTTTGCCTTATCTAATCGATGAATTTCGTCTAGTAAAAGTATAACTTGTCCAGACATTTTGGCTTCTTCAACAACAAGTTGCATATCCTTTTTAGTGTTAGTGACAGCATTAAGTTGTCTAAATTTATATTGAGTACTCCCGGCGATAGCTTGGGCGATACTCGTTTTTCCAATTCCCGGAGGTCCATAAAAAATCATAGAAGTTAACTTTTTAGTGTTAACCATTCTTCTAATAATGGCTTTTGGACCGACTAAATGTTCTTGGCTTATAACATCATCTATCGTTTGAGGACGCATTCTATAAGCTAATGGTTCGTTTTTCATTTGGAATCAACCTTTCTAATTACTCAAAGTGTACAAAAAATGATAAAATGAATTAATAATATTTTTTTAGAAAATAAGAGGTGTAGTACATGAAAATTTCTACTAAAGGACGATATGGCTTAACACTTATGATATCGTTGACTAAGCGTTATGGTCAAGGATGTACATCTTTAAAGTCAATCGCTGAAGAAAACAATTTAAGTGATTTATATTTAGAACAATTAGTAGGACCACTACGTAATGCTGGTCTTATTAAAAGTGTAAGAGGTGCCAAAGGGGGCTATCAATTACAAAAAGCACCATCAGAAATTACAGCTGGTGATGTGATTAGATTGTTAGAAGGGCCAATTACACCTGTTGAAGGTATAGAAGACGAGCCACCTGCACAACAACAATTGTGGATTCGTATTAGAGATGCTGTAAAAGAAGTTCTAGATAATACAACACTAGAATACTTAGCAAATTATACAAATGAAGATGAACTAGAAGGATATATGTTCTATATCTAGTTCACAAATTAAATTGGATAGCAATCTTCAAGACGAATATTGGAGATTGCTATCTTATTTTTTATTGCTTAACTGTATTGAATTCATGCCTAACTGCACAAAATATTCCGTTATTTTAACAGTTAAGCATGAATATGTGCTAAGTAGTGTAATATTCCCCTTCGATATAACTTTCATATTAAGATAGTTGTACACTACAACAAAGGGGAGAGTATATGAAAAATTTAAAACGATACATATTAAGTGTAGTAGCAGTTTTATTATTAAGTTTCATAGCATTACCGTTTGAAGTTAACGCAAAGACAGATGGTCCGTCATCTAGAGTTATATTACCTAAAAATGATCGTACACAAATTACGAATACAACGTCTGCACATTATCAATCTATTGCATTCGCTGATATCGGAGGTACATCAATTGCATCAGGTGTTGTTGTCGGTAAAAATACCGTTCTTACAAATAAACACGTTGTAGATGCTACTAATGGTGATGCTTCTGTATTAAAATTCTCACCAGCAGCAAATGGCGATGGGAATTTCCCAGCTGGTACATTTACAGCAACTGATTATAAAGTAGCGCCAGGCGGTGAAGATTTAGCAGTTGTTACAGTGGGTAAAAATAGTAATGGTCAATCTATTGGTGACGCTGTTCAAGCAGCAACAATCGCTGATACATCTTCAGTTAAAAAAGGAGATGACATTACGGTAACAGGTTATCCAGGAGATAAACCTATCGCGACATTATGGGAAAGTAAAGGTAATGTATTATCTGCTTCAGGTAGTGACGTATCTTACGACTTAAGTACTTATGGTGGTAATTCAGGTTCACCAATCTTTAATTCAAATAGCCAAGTTATTGGTTTACATTATGGTGGCGTACCAGATAGCCATAACAGTGGCGTGCTTTTTAACAGCAACGTTCAACAATTTATACAAAGTAATTTAAAATAAAAAAACGATCATAAAGTGATAACTTATCACTTTATGATCGTTTTTTTATGCTTCCCCGTATACATCATCTACAATTTTCTTGAATGATTCATATGATTGATATTGTTTATCTAAATCATAAATATAGCTTACCGCCATAATTTCATCGACATTGTATTTCTTTTGGAAATCTATCAATTGTTGTTTTACAGTTTCTTCACTACCTATGAAAGAAGTGTTTGTTTTAGATTGTGCCATATATTTTTCCTGTGGAGACCAAATGTTTTCAAGTTGATCAGTAGGTGGTTGTAATGGCATGCGCGCATTTCTTACAATGCTTAAAAACATTAAGTGCATTGTTGAAGATAAATATGTCGCTTCTTCGTCAGTTTCACCGACAATAACATTTAAACAAACGGCCATATAAGGTTCATTTAAATATTCTGATGGCTCAAATAAGTCTCTATATATTTCGATTGCTTGAGACATTTGATCTGGTGCAAAGTGTGCTGCAAAGACGTATGGTAAACCTAATCGAGCAGCTAAATGTGCAGAGTCCGTTGAAGAACCTAACACATAAATCGGAATGTTTGTATCTACGCCTGGATATGGTCTTACATATGATTGTTGTTCTTCAGGACCGAAATATTGTAGTAATTGTTTAATATCATCACCAAATGTATATACACCTTTATGTGAATCTCTTCTTAGTGCAGAAGCGGTCATCATATCCGTACCTGGTGCTCGCCCTAAGCCAAGATTTAATCTATTTGGAAACATTGTAGCCATTGTTCCAAATTGCTCAGCAACAATAAGAGGTGCATGGTTAGGTAACATGATGCCGCCAGAACCAACTTGAATAGACTCTGTATGTTCAAGTGTATGTTGAATGAGTAGAGCAGTTGCAGAACTCACTAAATTTGGTGCATTATGATGTTCAGCAATCCAATAACGTTCATAGCCTAATTTTTCTACATTTTGAGCGAGTGATACCATATTCTTAATGGCATCTTGCTCCGTTTCACCTTTTCTAAGTGGAACTAGATTTAATGCAGAAACTGGGAATTTTGATTTCATTTTGTGACGCTCCTTACATAATTATATATTGGAAGTATATCAACTGTATTTATGTTGTACTATTTAATTGCTCAACAACATTTGACTATTGTGTTACTAAAAGTTATAATAAATGCAAATTTACAGAGAGGTGGCATCAATAATAGGCATGGATATCCAATAATTTTTTGCGCTAATAGAAAATAACGTAAAAAAACCATTGTGTTGCACAATGATGATTGGATAAGTATGTCTATAATATGATGTTGCCGTTACAAACCGAGAATAGTGTAATGGTGCGTCTTCATGTGTAATACATGGGTAGAGGAGGCTACATTATGCTATTTTTATTTGAAGAAAAAGCATTAGAAGTTGAACATAAAGTATTAATACCCGAGTTGACTTTTTCAATAGAGGACCATGAACATTTAGCAATCGTTGGTGTTAATGGTGTTGGAAAATCAACATTATTAAAAGTCATTCATCAAGATCAATCAGTTGATTCAGCGATGATGGAACAAGATTTAACACCTTATTATGATTGGACTGTTATGGATTATATAATTGAATCATATCCTGAAATCGCAAAGATTAGATTGCAACTTAATCATACAGATATGATTAATAAATATATTGAATTAGATGGATACATTATAGAAGGTGAAATCGTAACAGAAGCAAAAAAGCTCGGAATAAAAGAGGAACAACTAGAACAGAAAATTTCTACTTTAAGTGGTGGAGAACAAACAAAAGTATCATTTTTAAAAGTGAAAATGTCTAAAGCATCATTACTATTAATCGATGAACCAACAAACCACATGGATTTAGAAATGAAGGAATGGTTGACGAAAGCTTTTAAACAAGAACAACGTGCTATATTATTTGTATCTCATGACCGAACATTTTTAAATGAAACGCCAGATGCTATATTAGAATTGAGTCTTGATGGGGCTAAGAAGTATATCGGTAAATACGATAAATACAAACAACAAAAAGATATAGAGCATGAAACATTAAAGCTACAGTATGAAAAACATCAAAAAGAACAAGCGGCCATTGAAGAAACGATTAAAAAATATAAAGCATGGTATCAAAAAGCAGAACAAAGTGCTTCTGTGAGAAGCCCATATCAACAAAAACAATTAAGTAAGTTAGCGAAACGGTTTAAATCAAAAGAACAACAATTAAATCGTAAACTTGATCAAGAGCATATCCCAAATCCACATAAAAAAGAGAAAACTTTCTCAATACAACATCATAATTTTAAATCACATTATTTAGTTCAATTTAATCATGTTTCGTTTGCTTATGATAACCGGAAAATATTCGATGATGTATCATTCTATATTAAGCGAAATCAAAATGTTATTGTTGAAGGCAGAAATGGTACAGGTAAATCAACTTTAATCAAATTGATACTCGGTGAACTAGAGCCAACTAAAGGTGATATAACTGTTCATCCAGAATTAGAAATTGGATATTTCTCTCAAGATTTTGAGAATTTAAATATGCATCATACTGTCTTAGATGAAATATTAGAAATTCCTGAAATGAAAGAAGCAGATGCAAGAACCATATTAGCAAGCTTTTATTTTGATAAAGATAGGATAAATGATGTTGTTGAAACACTATCGATGGGTGAAAAATGTAGGTTACAATTTGTAAAATTATATTTTTCAAATCCTCATATTATGATATTAGATGAGCCAACAAACTATTTCGATATTGGCATGCAAGAAAAAATCATTCAATTAATACAATCATTTCAAGGTTCGGTCCTTATTGTATCTCATGATAATTATTTTAAATCACAAATTAAAGATCAGACTTGGACTATGAAAAATCATCAAATGACGCATGAAAATGTTCAAGTCAAAGATCCTATTAATACAGAATCTATGAAACATCATTTAAAAGAATTAGAACAATATACAGATGAAAGAAATCGTGAAACAGAGTTCTAGTCTTTTCATAAAAATGGTGCTAGAATAGGTACATTGAAAACTAAGAAAGGACGTTCAACATGAAAGTATATGCAGATTATGCAGCAACTACTCCAGTTAAGCCCGTTGTAACTGAAAAAATAACAGAAATATTATCTGAACACTTTGGTAATCCGTCATCTATTCATTCAATAGGGAGAGACGGTAGAAAGTATTTAGATCAATCAAGACGAGAGATTGCTACATTATTAGGTGCGAGTCCTCAAGAAGTTATTTTTACTAGTGGGGCAACAGAGTCTAATAATACAGCAATAAAAGGTATAGCACGAAAACGAAAACATATAGGTCAACATATTATAACGAGTAGAATAGAGCATCATTCTGTATTGCATGTCTTTGAAGAACTTGAACGTGAAGGTTTCGATGTTTCGTATATAGATGTAAATTCAGAAGGTATTGTCGATATTGATGCTTTGAGACAAGCAATCCGACCTGATACGACATTAGTGTCAATTATGTTAGTGAATAATGAAGTCGGCACAGTTCAACCTATGTATGATATTGCAGAAGTCATAGAAAATACCGATATCGTATTTCATGTTGATGCTGTTCAAGCTATCGGTCATATGCCAATTGAATTTGATGAAATGCCAATTGATATGTTAAGTATAACTGCACATAAATTTGGCGGACCAAAAGGAATAGGTGCATTGTTGGTTAAACAAGGTGTTCAGTTCGAAACGTTTATACAAGGTGGCGAACAAGAAGTAAAGCGAAGAGCAGGTACAGAGAATGTTCCATATATATGTGGTATGGCAACAGCACTGAAAGACGCTTATGAACACATGAATGAAAGTAATATCCATTTAATGAACTTGAAAGAAAAGCTCATAGTAGGCTTGCAACAACGTGCAATTCCGTTTGAATTGAATGGTAGTATGACAGATACGACTGGTCATATCACAAATTTATATTTCCCATTTATTGAAGTTGAAACGATGTTAACGTTACTTGATATGGCAAATATATATGTTTCAAGTGGATCAGCATGTACAGCCGGTTCAACATTACCATCACACGTACTAGAGGCAATGTTTGGTGAAGATAATAGAGTGAAGCAATCTGTAAGATTTAGTTTCAGCTCATTAACGACTGAAGAAGAAATTAATTATATCGTAAGTACGATAATGAAAATATATCAACAATTTAAGGAGGAAGAAAATGAATAATCAATCTACCCGCGTTGTCGTTGGGATGAGCGGGGGCGTAGATAGCTCGGTAACTGCACATATATTAAAAGAACAAGGTTATGATGTAGTTGGAATTTTTATGAAAAATTGGGATGACACAGATGAAAATGGTGTATGTACAGCTACTGAAGACTATAATGATGTCATTGAAGTATGTAACCAATTAGATATACCTTATTATGCAGTTAACTTTGAACAAGAATATTGGGATAAAGTATTTACGTATTTCTTAGACGAATATAAAAAAGGTAGAACACCTAACCCAGATGTAATGTGTAATAAAGAAATTAAATTTAAAGCATTTTTAAATCATGCACTTAAACTTGGTGCGGACTATGTTGCTACAGGTCATTATGCACGTGTCAATCGTGATGGTGATAAAGTAGAAATGCTACGTGGTGTAGATAACAACAAAGACCAAACTTATTTCTTGAATCAACTTACAAAAGATCAACTGTCTAAAGTGATGTTCCCAATTGGTGAATTAGAAAAAAGTGAAGTAAGAAGAATTGCTGAAGAACAAAACTTAGCAACTGCTAAAAAGAAAGACTCTACTGGTATTTGTTTTATTGGTGAGAAAAACTTTAAAACATTCTTATCTCAATACTTACCTGCTCAAAACGGTAAAATGCAAACATTAGACGGTGTTGACATGGGTGAACATAGTGGCTTAATGTATTATACAATTGGCCAAAGACATGGTCTTGGTATTGGTGGAGACGGAGATCCTTGGTTTGTAGTTGGTAAAAACTTAAAAGAAAACATTCTATATGTTGAACAAGGTTTCCACCACGAAGCATTATATAGTGACTATTTAATCGCTTCTGATATTTCATTTGTAAATGATCTTGATTTTTCACAACCGGTGAAATGTTCAGCGAAATTTAGATATAGACAAAAAGATACACAAGTAACTGTAGAAAAAATTTCTGACAATCAAATTAAAGTGATATTTGACGAACCAGTGCGTGCAATTACACCTGGTCAAGCTGTCGTATTATATGACGGTGAAGTTTGTTTAGGTGGCGCAACAATCGATGAAGTTTATAAAACAGAAAAGCAATTAGATTATATGGTATAAAATATATAGACTGAGATAAATTTATGTCTCAGTCTATTTTTATCTTTGTTATAATAGCAAGTAATGATATTTAAAGGAGTCACAACATGCATAGTGAAGAACAAATTGTTAAATTAATTCAAAATAAAAAATTCGACGAAGCATTGTCCCATTTATTTGAAAATATAGAAGAAGATCCGAAAGAAGTAACCAATTATATCAATGCAGGGACAATATTAGCAGAAGCAAATGATATTGAAAGAGCTGAGAAATTCTTTCAAAAGGCCATTACTATAAACGAAAGTCATGGTGGTGCTTATTATAGTCTTGCAAATTTATACTACAACCAACAGCGTTTTGACGAAGCAATTAAGTTATATCAACATGCGATAAAAAGAGGGCTTAATGATGCTGATACTAATTTTATGTTAGGAATGAGTTTCAACGAATTAGGTGCGCATACTGAAGCTTTGCCGTATTTAATGAGAGCTCATGAGCTAAATGAAGATGATGTAGAAATTGGATTCCAATACGGATTAACATTATGCCAATTAGAAATGTTTGATGAGGCCATTGTGCAACTTGAAAAAGTATTAGAAAAAGATTCAAAACATGTAGACGCATTATACAATTTAGGTTTGGCTAAATATATGAAAAATGAAAATGCTGAAGAAGCGCTTGTTTATTTTAGAAAAGCGGTCCACATTCAACCAGATCATTTATTAAGTGGTCATGCTATCAACATGTTTGAACAATTATTAGAAGAGGAGGACTAACATTGGAAAACTTATCTTTATTTGATCTTTCACATGTTAAAGGTGAAGTTATTAGAATTCTTTTTCAAAACAGTGATAACTATTATACCGTTATTAAAGTCGATGTGATGGATTCAAATGAAGATTTTGATCAAGAAGTCACAATTGTTGGTTACTTACCTCAAATAGTTGAAGGAGAAACGTACCTTTTCAAAGGTAAAGTGATAAACCATCCGAAATACGGTAAACAACTACAAGCCGAAACATTTGAAAAAGAATTACCACAAACAAAACAAGGTGTTATCCATTACTTATCGAGTGATTTATTTAAAGGTATTGGTAAGAAAACAGCAGAAACAATCGTGGACAAACTAGGTGAAGATGCACTTCAGAAAATTATAGATGACCCAGATGTCCTTAAAGAAATACCTAAACTCAACAAGCAAAAAAGAGATACGATTGCAGAATCAATACGTGAGAATCAAGCCATTGAACGTATTATGATTAAACTTAATGAACTTGGTTTCGGTCCGAAACTCGCGATGGCTATTTATCAATTTTATAAAGAAGAAACACTTAATATTATTAAACAATCTCCATATCGTTTGGTGATGGATATAAATGGTATAGGGTTTCAAAGAGCTGACCAAATAGCCGAACAAGTTGGAATTTCAAAAGATCATCATGATCGACTTGTAGCGGGTGTCAGTTACTTTTTAGACCAGCAATCATTACAGAATGGCCACACATTTTTACCTGTTGATATATTGGTTAACGGTGCATATGAATTGTTAAATCATAATCAACCTGAAGTTGTAAATAAAGATCAGATTAATGGTGTCATTATAGAAATGAGTGAGGAAAATAAACTTATTATCGAAAATGATAATTGTTTTTTACCTTCACTTTATTATTCAGAAGCGAAAAGTGTGCAAATCATTCATAGACTTTATCAACATCAAGATGAACTTAAAGAAATTGAGAAAAGTGATCTTCAATTACATATTGGTCAAATTGAAGATATGAATGATGTTTCATATGCAGATGGACAAAAATTAGCGTTAGAAACAGCCATTAATCATAAAATGATGCTTTTAACAGGTGGACCTGGAACAGGTAAGACAACAGTTATTCGAGGCATTTGTGAGTTGTATTCTGAAATACATGGTGTGAGTTTAAATTATGATGATTATCAAGAAGGAACAGACTTTCCAATTGTATTAGCAGCACCGACTGGTCGAGCAGCAAAACGTTTAAGTGAATCAACAGGACTAGAAGCGATGACGATTCATAGATTAATTGGTTGGAGTAAAGATACGCAACCGGATGATGTGTTAGATAATGATATTCATGCCCATTTAATCATTCTAGATGAAATGTCTATGGTAGATACATGGTTAATGTATCAATTTTTAAGAGCAGTCCCTGACTATGCCCAAATCATATTTGTAGGTGACGAAGATCAATTACCATCAGTTGGTCCAGGTCAGATTTTTAAAGATTTAATTGATTCTAAAGTGATACCGAGAGTGAACTTAACAGAAGTTTATAGACAACAAGAAGGATCATCCATCATAGATTTAGCGCATAAAATAAAAAATGGATTGCCTGTTTCTATCAATGAAAAACATCACGACCGCTCATTTATTCCGTGCAGTAGTAATCAAATTGCGACAGTCGTAGAAAAGGTTGTACAAGGTGCGGTTAATAAAGGGTATAATATGCAAGATATTCAAGTGCTAGCCCCAATATATCGTGGACCAGCTGGTATTAATAAATTGAATGAATTATTGCAAGATATATTAAATCCGAAAGATAAAGATACAAGATTTCTTCAATATGGAGATATTGAATATCGTGAAAATGATAAAGTACTTCAACTTATAAATCGTCCAGATGATAATGTATTTAATGGTGATATTGGTGTAGTAACAGGTGTTTATAAAGCAGAAGAAAATGCACTTGGTAAAGATGTTGTCATTGTGGATTATGAAGGGAATGACATAACATACACTAAACAAGATTTATCAGAAATTACACATGCTTATTGCTGTTCAATTCATAAATCACAAGGCTCGGAATTCCCAATAGTCATCATGCCTATCGTCAGACAATACTTTAGAATGTTACAAAAAAACATTCTATATACTGGACTAACACGTGCGAAACAGTCACTTGTCGTGTGCGGTGAAGAGCAAGCCTTTAACCAAGGTATCCAAACACTAGGTCATGAGAGAATGACATCGTTTGATACGAAATTAAAAATGTATTTCGATACTGATGTTGAAACGGATACTGAGTCTGAAACAGAAACTATACAAACGAAACATATTATTTTAACTGAAGATAATATGTTTGAAATTGATCCGATGATTAATATGAATGATAAATCGCCATATGATTTTATGAAATAATTGACATCTAAAAATCGAGTGATTATAATCAAATAGAATACAAAAAAGAAACCGAGTAAATAATTGGTTGTTTTAGAGACATGTTGGTTGGTGAGAAACATGACAATGATTATTGAACGCTACTTCTTTTATAAAAGTTTAATAAACTTAAAGTGATGACTTATAGTCATAACTAGGGTGGTACCGCGATACGTTCGTCCCTTTTTTAGGGGATGGGCGTTTTTTTTATTTTAATTGAGGAGTGAAGACAATGAAAAAATTAAAAGCTAGTGAAATCAGACAAATGTATATTGACTTTTTTGTTGAAAAAGGACATATGGTTGAACCATCTGCACCTTTAGTGCCGATTGATGACGATACTTTATTATGGATAAACTCAGGTGTTGCGACATTAAAAAAATATTTTGATGGTCGAGAAATCCCTAAAAATCCTAAAATTGTAAATGCTCAAAAAGCAATTAGAACAAATGATATTGAAAATGTTGGTTTTACTGCAAGACACCATACATTCTTTGAAATGTTAGGAAACTTTTCAATTGGTGATTACTTTAAACGTGAAGCAATTGAATATGCTTGGGAATTTTTAACGAGTGATAAATGGATGGCAATGGATCCAGAAAAATTATATGTAACGATTCATCCTGAAGATACGGAAGCATATGATTTATGGCATGACTTGATTGGACTTGAAGAAAGTAGAATTATTAGAATCGAAGGTAACTTCTGGGATATCGGTGAAGGACCATCTGGACCTAACACTGAAATATTCTACGACAGAGGCGACACATATGGGAAAGAAGATCCAGCTGAAGAAATGTATCCAGGTGGAGAAAATGAACGTTATTTAGAAGTGTGGAATTTAGTATTTAGTGAATATAACCATAACGCTGACCATACTTATACACCACTTCCAAATCAAAATATTGATACAGGCATGGGTCTTGAGCGTATGACATCTATTTCTCAAGATGTGCCAACGAACTATGATACAGACTTATTTATTCCAATTATCGAACAAGTCGAAGCGGTTAGTGGATTAAAATACTTAGAGAATAAAGAACAAGATATCGCATTTAAAGTTATTTCAGACCATATTAGAACAATCAGTTTTGCGATTGGTGACGGTGCGTTACCTGCAAATGAAGGTAGAGGATACGTATTAAGAAGGTTACTTAGAAGAGCTGTTCGTTTTAGCCAAACACTTAATATTAACGAACCATTCTTATATAAATTAGTTGATATCGTAGCAGATATTATGGAACCTTATTACCCAAATGTAAAAGCACAAAGTGATTTCATTAAAAAAGTTGTAAAATCTGAAGAAGAACGTTTCCATGAAACACTTGAAGAAGGTTTAGCAATTTTAAACACAATGATGGCATCAGCTAAGCAGCAAGGTAATGTATTATCTGGATCAGATGCATTTAAATTATATGATACGTATGGTTTCCCAATCGAGCTAACTGAAGAAATCACTGCACAAGAAGGCGTTACAATTGACAATAAAGGTTTTGAACATGAAATGCATCAACAACGTGAAAGAGCGAGAGCTGCACGTCAAAAGACGCAATCAATGCAAGTTCAAAATGAAGTGCTTGGCAGCATCAATACACCAAGTAAATTCGTTGGATATGACGTAACAGAAGCACAAACAGAAATTACAGATATTATATTTAATGATGAATTAGTTGATGAAGTTGAAAGTGGAGAAAACATCCAATTTATTTTAAGAGAAACACCATTTTATGCAGTATCAGGTGGTCAAGTAGCGGATAAAGGTATAATTCGTCATGATCAATTTGAAATTGAAGTGACAGAAGTTATAAAAGCACCTAATGGTCAAAATTTACATGCTGGACATGTGACATTTGGACAAGTTCATATT
Organism: Mammaliicoccus sciuri; assembly: GCF_002901825.1. Taxonomy (GTDB): domain Bacteria; phylum Bacillota; class Bacilli; order Staphylococcales; family Staphylococcaceae; genus Mammaliicoccus; species Mammaliicoccus sciuri. The sequence goes on from NZ_PPQD01000034.1 coordinate 266,703, forward strand.
GGTGAAACTGTAGAAGCTATTGTTAATAAAGATGATCGTAAATCAATTATCAAAAACCACTCAGCAACTCACTTATTACATGCAGCTTTAAAAGAAGTTTTAGGTACGCATGTTAATCAAGCCGGTTCATTAGTTGAAAGTGATAGATTACGATTTGACTTCTCACACTTTGGCCAAGTTACACAAGAAGAATTAGAAACAATCGAAAAAATTGTTAACGAAAAAATTTGGCAAAACATTCCTGTAGTAATCGAAGAAATGCCAATAGAACAAGCTAAAGAAAAAGGCGCTATGGCATTATTCGGAGAAAAATATGGTGATGTTGTAAGAGTTGTTGAAATGTCATCATACTCAATTGAGTTATGTGGTGGTATACACGTACGTAACACAAGTGAAATTGGTATCTTCAAAATTGTTTCAGAATCAGGTACAGGTGCAGGTGTTCGAAGAATCGAAGCTGTAACAGGTAGAAAAGCATATGAAACATTAAAAGAAACTGAAACAATCCTTAAAGATGTTATGCAACATGTCAAAATTAAGGACCAAGCAAGAACAATTGAAAAAATCGAACAAATTCAACAACATAATAAAGACTTAGAAAAAGAAGTTCAACAAAAGAACAAAACAATTACTGAATTAAAATCAGGTAATATTGAAGACAGTGTTGAAGAAATTAATGGCATTAAAGTACTTTCACAATTAGTTGAAGCCGAAAATCCAAAAGTATTAAGATCCATCATGGATGATTATAAATCTAAAATGCAAGATACAGTTCTATTATTAGCTAGTGTCAATGGAGATAAAGTTTCACTAGTTTCTTCAGTACCAAAAGATTTAACGGATAAAGTTAAAGCTGGAGACATTATTAGAGAAGCTGCTCAAATTACAAACGGTAAAGGTGGCGGTCGCCCTGATATGGCTCAAGGCGGCGGAACAGATCCATCTAAAGTAACAGAAGCATTACAGTTTGTTAAAGACTACATTAAAACGCTATAATTTTACGTGTAATTAGAATATGATATAATTAATATTAAGTTAATGGAGTTAGGGAGTGTAAATAAAGATGAATAATTTTGATAAAACTATGAAATTTAACTATGATGATTTTCCAAAAGAAAATGTCAAAACAGTACTACAAAATGTTTATCGAACTTTAGAAGAAAGAGGCTATAATCCAGTAAATCAAATAGTCGGTTATTTACTTTCTGGCGATCCAGCTTATATACCTAGACACAACGAAGCAAGAAATCAAATAAGACGTTTAGATAGAGATGATATTATGGAAGAGCTTGTATCACACTATTTAAAGCAAGAAAATGAATTCAATGCTTAAAAACAGGATAATAGGTTTAGACGTCGGTAGTAAAACAATAGGTGTAGCTGTAAGTGATGCGATGGGTTGGACAGCTCAAGGTATAGATACACTCCGCATTAACGAAGAAAACGAAGATTTTGGAATTGACCAACTTATAAAAATCATTGATGAATATGATGTTGATACTGTCATTATAGGATTGCCAAAAAATATGAACAATTCTATTGGTCCTCGCGGAGAGGCATCCATTCAATTCAAAGATTTACTTCAACAAGAAAGACCAGAATTAAAAATGGTAATGTGGGATGAAAGACTAAGTACAGTTGGTGCTGAACGCACATTATTAGAAGCAGATGTTTCTCGAAAGAAAAGAAAAAAAGTAATAGACAAAATGGCAGCTGTATTTATATTACAGGGTTACCTAGATTCTATTAAATAATTGATGAGGAGAATGAATAATGACTGAACATAATCACGAAGGACATTTAGAAATTAACAATGAGGAAGAATTATTAACATTAATAGACGAAAATAATAATGAAGTCTTATACCGTAAAGTATTAGAATTCTATCACCCAGAATTCAAAAAAGAATACATCATCTTAGCTGAAGAAGGTACAGCAGATGATGAAGAAATCGAATTAATACCAATGATCAATGAAGCTAATGACGACGGTGAAGGTGGTAAATTATTACCAGTTGAAACTGACGAAGAGTGGGATATGATTGAAGAAATCGTTAATACTGAAATGGACGATGTTTAAAATTTAATATGTAATAGTACACTTTACCCCTAATGTGATATAATCATTAGGGGTATTTATTTTACATAAGGAGTTACATATGGAAAAAAATAGTATATATAAAGATGCGAGATTATTATCTAAGTATATTAGTTTAACAATCATAAGCATCCTCTTTTTATTACTTATATTAATTACTTTAATAGGCTTAATTGTAGTAGGTATTAATGTGAAACCTGTTAACGCCGATAGCAATGAGCAAGTTATTGTCAATGTTAATCCAAACACAAATACTGAAATGTTAAGCCAAGAGTTATCCGATAAAAAAATAATTAGAAATGCTACTATTTTCAAATATTATTTAAAACTCAATAATATTTCTAGTTTTCAAGCTGGGGAATATAAGTTTTCTCCTTCAATGTCACCTAGAGATATTGCGAAAAGTTTAGAAACTGGCAAAGTGTATTTAAAAACAGCAGTACAATATGATATAAAAGAAGGTTCGAATATAGAATTAATTGCAGGTATTTTAGAAGAGAATACTTCTATTAGTCGCGAAAGCTTTTTGAAGAAAATGAGAGATCAAGATTTTGTGAAAAAATATCAAAAAAAATATCCCGATATGTTAACGGACGAAGTATTAAATAAAAACTTAAGATACCCATTAGAAGGGTATTTAGCACCAAGTACGTATCAGTTTTCAAAAAAAGATGTGACGATTGATGACGTTACAAATGAAATGTTGAATGAAACATACCATACAACTTATAAAATATATAAAGAAAACGGTGGCTTTAAATATACGACTAACTATGAAGAAAAAAAGATTACTTTCCATGAGTATTTAACATTATCATCTATTGTAGAATCAGAAATGAAAAACGTGACAGATAAATCGAGATATATTTCATTACTTTTAAACAGAATTGAAAACAATCCACAAATTGCTTTGAATTCAGATGCGACAGTAAGATATGCGAATAAAAAAGAGACAACTGAAGCATTATCAGATAAAGATTATAAAAATGATTCAAAATATAACACATATGCACATAAAGGATTACCTATAGGTCCAATATGTAATATATCTGATGAAACAGCTAGAACAACGGTTAACCCACCAGAAACAGATTATTTTTACTATACAACAACCAAAAAGGGTAAAATATTATTTGCAGAGAACTTAAAAGAACAAGAAAAGAATAGAGATAGTTAATATAACAAGAGTCTGGGACATAATGTAATGTTTCAGTCTCTTTTAGCATTTTGGCAGTAGCTGACTGAACCCGAAATGCGCTTGTAACAAGCTTTTTTCAACTCTAGTCATCCTTGCCGGGGCGGGACTACGAAATCTTTTTATACAAATTAGATTTCTGTCCCGCTCCCTTGTTTATATATATATACTTACTTTTTATTCGAAAATATGGTAAAATATCTAATGTTTATGAAATCATATTGTAGATATGACTGATACATACTAACTAGTCAGGAGACTAGTTGGGTTTTTTATTATATTCGAGTGTAAGGAAGTAATGACATGGAAAAAGATATAGAATATATCGAACAATTGTTGTTTCAAAATTCATCAAATATAGATGAATTAAGGCATTATGCTGAACAATATAATGTTCCAATAATGGACAAAATCTCCACAGAGTTTGTTAAACAATTAATTAGAATTAAAGATGTGAAAAGTATTCTAGAGATTGGAACGGCAATTGGATATAGCGCGATGCATTTTGCTTCATGTGATCCGAGTATTAATGTGTGGACGATTGAAAGAAAAGAAGAAATGTATGAACAAGCTATTTCAAATATTAAAGACTTTGGTTATGAAAGCCAAATAAATGTTATCTTTTCCGATGCATTAGAAGCTTTTGAATTATTACCAACCGACCAGTCATTTGATATGATTTTTATTGATGCTGCTAAAGCACAATCACAAAAGTTTTTTGAACTTTATGAACCACTGCTTAAAGATGACGGCATCATTATTACAGACAATATTTTATACCATGGTTTTGTAAGTGATATAGAAATTGTCAGAAACAGAAACGTCAAACAAATGGTTAAAAAAGTTCAAAAATATAATGATTGGTTAATGAATCATGACAAATATAAAACGACATTGATAAATATTGGTGATGGAATGGCCATTTCTAAAAAGGAGAAATTGTAATGACAGAATTACTCGTGACACCTAAGTCCGTTGAACATATTGAACAATTAATCAAATTAGGTGCTGATGCATTTGTCATTGGTGAAGAAAAATTTGGATTAAGACTTGCTGGTGAATTTAAAGAGCCAGAACTTCGTGAAGCTATTAAGCTAATCCATGATCATGGTAAAAAAGCATACGTAGCGGTAAATGGTATTTTCCATAATGAACATATTGATGATTTGGAGTCTTATATAGATCTGTTACATGAGTTAAAAGCAGATAGAATCATTTTTGGCGATCCAGCAGTCGTTATGGCAATGAAAAATCGTGAGAATCCTATACCTTTAAATTGGAATGCTGAAACAATCGTGACAAATCATTTTCAATGTAATTATTGGGGTGATAGAGGTTCAGCTAGAGCGGTGTTGGCTCGTGAGTTAAGTATTGAAGAAGTACTAGAAATTAAAGAAAAAAGTAATGTCGAAATAGAAGTTCAAGTACACGGCATGACTTGTATGTTCCAGTCTAAAAGAAAGTTACTTGGTAATTACTTTATGTATCAAGATAAAGTCATGAAAATTGAAAACCGTAAAGAAAATAAAGACATGCTTTTATATGATGAAGAAAGAAGTAATAAATATCCAATTTATGAAGATTATAATGGTACCCACATTATGAGTCCGAATGATATTTGCTTAATCGAAGACTTAGAGGACTTACTAGAAGCACAAATTGATGCGTTTAAGATAGATGGCGTCCTTCAAACAGAAGAATATATTAATATCGCGACTGAGCAATATAGACAAGCGATTGACTTATATAACGAAGATCCAGAGTTATATGAAGATGAAAAATTTATGTTAGTAGAACCAATTGAAGAGGTTCAAAAAGATCATCGTCCAATGGATCAAGGATTTATGTTCAAACAAACAGTTTATTAAGTTATTTTAAAGGAATGATATATATGAAAGTTCTAGAACCTATTGGCGCAAGTCGTCAAACAAAGATAAAAAAACCAGAACTTCTAGCGCCTGCAGGAAATTTAGAAAAACTCAAAATTGCTGTTCATTATGGTGCGGATGCAGTGTTCCTTGGTGGACAAGAATATGGTTTAAGGTCAAATGCTGATAACTTTACGATGGAAGAAATAAAAGAAGGCGTCCAGTTTGCAGCAAAATATGGCGCAAAAATTTATGTCACAACAAATATTTTTGCACATGATGAAAATATACCTGGTTTAGAAGCATATTTAAAAAATCTAAATGAAACGGGTGCGCACGGTATTATAGTTGCCGACCCACTTATTATAGAAACGTGTAAACGTGTTGCACCTAATTTAGAAATTCATTTAAGTACACAGCAATCTTTATCAAATTACCGTGCAGTTCAATATTGGAAAGAAGAGGGACTTGAGAGAGTCGTTCTAGCTCGTGAAACGAGTGCTGAAGAAATGCGCGAAATGAAAGAAAAAGTTGATATTGAAATCGAAACGTTTATACACGGTGCAATGTGTATTGCATATTCTGGTAGATGTACATTAAGTAATCATATGACAGCAAGAGACTCAAATAGAGGTGGCTGTTGTCAAAGTTGTAGATGGGATTATGATTTAATTTCAGTAGAAGAAGATGGAGAATTAGAGCTATATTTCGATGGTAATGAGATCACGCCTTTTGCAATGAGTCCAAAAGACTTGAAATTAATTGAATCTATACCTAAAATGATGGACATCGGTATAGATTCTCTAAAAATTGAAGGTCGTATGAAATCTATTCATTATATTGCTACCGTTGTATCTGTTTATCGTAAAGTAATTGATCGCTATGCTGAGGATCCAGAAAACTTTAAAATTGATCCTAGGTGGTTGATTGAATTAGATAAATGTGCGAATAGAGATACTGCGCCTGCGTTCTTCGAAGGAGTACCACATTACGAAGAACAAATGTTTGGACATGAATCAAATAAAAAAACACCTTTTGATTTTTGTGGTTTAGTGTTAGACTATGACGAAGTATCACAAATAGCTACCATCCAACAAAGAAATTATTTCAAACCAGGGCAAGAAATTGAATTTTTTGGACCTGAAATTGAAAACTTCACTCAAGTAATTGATAAGATATATGATGAAAATGGTGAAGAGCTTGACGCAGCCAGACATCCACTTCAAGTCATTCAAATAAAAGTGGATCGTCAGATTTATCCAAATAACATGATGAGAAAGGGAATCGTTTGATGGGAAAGACTACAATTATAGGTATTGCAGGGGGTTCTGGTTCAGGTAAGACTTCTGTAACATCCGAAATTATGAAAAATTTAGATGGATATAGTGTTGCATTAATAGAACAAGATTACTATTATAAAGATCAATCACATATGTCTTTTGAAGATAGATTGAAGACTAACTATGATCATCCATTTGCTTTCGATAATGAAAGATTGAAACAAGATTTAACAAGAATTAAAGATGGACATGCAATTGAAGTTCCTACGTATGATTATTCAAATCACACGAGAAGCGATAAAACGATTAGATTCGAACCTAAAGATGTTATTATACTTGAAGGCATATTCGCGCTTGAAAATGAAGATTTACGTAATTTAATGGATGTTAAGATTTATGTTGATACTGATGCTGATTTAAGAATTTTACGTCGTTTAACGAGAGACATTAAAGAAAGAGGACGTACGATGGAATCAGTAATTGATCAATACTTATCAGTTGTAAGACCGATGCATATCCAGTTTATTGAACCAACCAAGAAATATGCGGATATCATCATCCCTGAAGGTGGTAGTAATAAGGTAGCTATTGATATTATGACTACGAAAATTCAATCGTTAGTTAAAAATATTTAAATAATTATAAAGTAAAGGAAGATGGAAGAATGGAAACACAAAAAGAATTTCCTATGACACAGGAAGGTTTTAACAAATTAGAAAAAGAACTTGAAGAATTAAAAACAGTTAAGCGACCAGAAGTCGTTGAAAAAATAAAAGTAGCACGTAGTTTCGGTGACTTATCTGAGAACTCTGAATATGATGCAGCTAAAGATGAGCAAGGTTTCATTGAACAAGAAATTCAAAAAATTGAAAACATGATTCGTCATGCTCAAATTATTGAAGATAATGGTTCAAAAAATGACGTTCAAATCGGTAGAACTGTAACATTTACTGAAATTCCAGGTAACGAAGAAGAAAGCTACAAAATTGTAGGTTCAGCAGAAGCAGATCCATTTGAAGGTAAAATTTCTAATGAGTCTCCAATTGCTAAAGCTTTAATTGGTAAAAAACTGAACGAAGAAGTGAATGTTCCATTACCAAATGGTAACGAAATGAAAGTTAAAATCGTAAAAATCGATTAATCGTATAATAATTTAATAGAAAAGCTGTAGAAACGTATGAAACAAACGTTTTTACAGCTTTTTTTTTATATATAAATCATGGTATTATGATAAAGTATAATTGATTTAATTATCTGATTATTAAAAGCGTTAACAAAGGGGTGGTAAAATTGGATATTAAGCAAGTGAGTGAGACGCATTTTATGATTTATGAACAAAATGAAATCAGTCCAGAAATAAGGAGTAAAATTTCGACGATTGCATTACATATCGAATCATTGCAGCATCCAGCTATTGTAAGTGTGACATCATCATATCAATCAATTATGGTCGCATTTGATGCGAAATATTATACATACGAAACAGTCCTTCATGAATTAGACTTACATCATTTAAATCTTAATCAAGAAAATGCATCACGTTCAAAGAAATTGATAACATTACCAGTTTTATATGGTGGTGAATTTGGACCAGACTTAAATATTGTTGCTGAGCATGCACAATTAACTGAAGAAGAAGTAATTCAAATACACACGGAAGAAAATTATTTAATTTATGCAATTGGATTTTTACCTGGCTTTCCATTTTTAGGAGGATTAAATAAGAAAATACATACACCTAGAAAAGAAACACCGAGAAGCAAAATCGTTCAAGGGTCTGTTGGAATTGCGAATAATCAAACAGGACTTTATCCGAAATCATCACCAGGCGGATGGCAAATTATTGGTCGCACGCCAATAGATGTTTTCAACTTAAATCGAGAGCCTATGATTTTATATGAAGCTGGAGACTATATTGCTTTTAAAGCTATTCATCAAGAAGAATTTACAAGAATCGAAGACGAAATTGCAAATGGCACATTTGATTATCGTCAGTTAGTAGGTGATTTGAAATGAAATGTATAAAACCAGGTTTGTTTACGACTGTTCAAGATATAGGTCGATCAAAATTTGAAAAAGATGGATTTTCAGAAGCGGGTGTTATGAATCAATATTTATACAGAATCGCGAATGCTTTAGTGGATAATGAAAATGCACCAGTATTAGAAGTGACATTAAATGGACCTACATTGAAATTTGAAGAACCGAACATCGTTGCATTTGTTGCGTATGATGCTGATATACAGATTGATAATCAAACAATACCAGTTAATACAGCAATTTATGTAGAAAAAGGGCAAGTGCTCAATATAAAGACTATTTCATCTGGGGCGAGAGGCTATTTAGCTTTTCATAAATCTTTAAATATTGAACCGATATTAGACAGTGTATCGACACATACTAGAAGTGGCATAGGTGGTAAGAATGGAAGAACATTAAACAGAAATGATGTATTGAAATTCAAAGATAAAACAATTAACCATGACATTATAGGTAATACGTTTAATATCAAGCAATTAGAAGATGCAAACATTATACCAATTATGGAAGGTCTACAATTTGATGAATTTACATCAGAAGCACATTCTCAACTTGTTAATCAATCATATACAATATCAGAAATGTCAGATCGTATGGGTTATCGATTAAATGGGGATGAACCACTTGTACATAAGCATAACGCAGATATTATTTCTGAACCGATTGCACCAGGTAGTGTACAAGTTCCTATTAATGGACAGCCTATTATATTGCTTAATGATCGTCAGACGATAGGTGGTTATACAAAGATTGCTACAGTTAGTTTTATAGGAAGAGAAAAGCTATCTCAATTAAAAGCAAATGATAGCATTACTTTTAAATGGATTTCATTTAAAGATGCCACACTTGAATATCAAACATATATTAAACAATTAGAAGCAGATATAGATGACATTAAACTGAAAAAATATAAAGATTTAAGCAATATTCGTACTAAATCTAAAAAAATAGCAAAACTTATAAAGGGGAATCAATCATGAATATTGAAAAGATAGAAGAACTTATTAAACTCATGAAACAAAATCAAGTAAATTATATGAAATATAAAGATGAAACTGTCGAAGTTGAGTTAGATTTAAAATCAACTTCAAATATCGTCACTACAACGCCAGTTAATAATGTTGAAGAAAGCACGCCAACTTCAAAACAAGAAGAACAGCTCAATACAATTGAAGCGGAAATTCTTGGAACATTTTATTTACAAGATGAAGAAACTTTGCAAAATCCACTTGTTAAAGTGGGAGATGAAGTGAAAAAAGGTCAAGTTGTCGGTTATATCGAATCAATGAAAGTGCTCAATGAAGTTATAAGTGAGTATGACGGTATCGTTAATGATATACAAATTAATCATGGGGATCCTGTTGAATACGGACAAACGATTATCACATTGAAATAAGGGGGATTTTTATGATTAAGCGTTTACTGATTGCAAACAGAGGCGAAATTGCGGTTAGAATTATTAGAACATGTAGAATGATGAATATTACAACAATCGCAATTTATTCCAAAGCAGATAAAGATAGTTTACACGTACAATTAGCTGATGAAGCCATTTGTATTGGGCCAAGTCAATCAAGTGACAGTTATTTAGATATTGAACGCATTTTAGAAGCCTGTAAGATGAGTAAGGCAGATGCTATACATCCTGGTTATGGATTTTTATCAGAATCTACGACATTTAGAAAAAGAGTAGATGAAGAAAATATTATCTTTATTGGACCTAGTTATAACACGATGGATTTAATGGGCGATAAAATAAAAGCTAGAGAAACGATGTACAACGCTAACGTACCGATTATTCCTGGCTCTATTGGAGAAGTAAAGTCAGTAAAAGAAGCAGAAGAAGTTGCTCAAAAAGTTGGGTATCCTTTTGTATTAAAAGCTGCTAGTGGCGGTGGTGGTAAAGGTATTCGAATCGTACAAGAACCTGACCAACTTGAACAATTCTTTAAAGAAGCTCAATCTGAAGGTGAAAAATACTTTGGAGATAAACGTGTGTATATTGAAACATTTATTGATGAAGCTAGACATGTGGAAGTTCAAATACTCGCGAGCAAACATGGTGAAGCGATTCATTTAGGTGAACGTGATTGTTCAATTCAAAGAAAGAACCAGAAGTTAATTGAAGAAGCACCTTGTGCAGTACTAGATCAAGAAACGCGAAATTCACTACATGCTGATGCTGTTAAAGCCGCTAAAGCTTGTAATTATGAAAGTGCTGGAACGATTGAATTTTTATTAACAGATGACGGATATTATTTCTTAGAAATGAATACACGTATTCAAGTTGAACACACAGTTACAGAATTATTAACAGGTGTCGATTTAATAAAGCAACAAATATTAGTAGCTAATGGTGAGAAGTTAACAATTAAACAAGAGGATATCCATTTTGATGGGCATGTGATTGAATGTCGTATTAATGCTGAAAATCCAGAAAAACAATTCCGCCCAGCAGCAGGTGTTGTTCAAGCATTACATTTACCTAATGGATTTAATACGAGAGTAGACAGTATGTTATATGATGGTTATCAAATTCCACCTTACTATGATTCATTAGTCGCTAAAATACTTGTTAAAGGAGAAGATAGACTTGAAGCAATTGAAAAAATGAAAGGTACGTTAGAAGAAACGGTCATTGATGGTTTTCCGACAACGTTAGACTTTTTATATCGCGTGTTGAGCTATGAACCATATATTAAAAATGATATAACAATTAAGTTTCTACATGAACATAAAATCGTTTAAGGAGATGGTATTATGGTACAAGTTGATTTGAATTGTGATTTAGGAGAAAGCTTTGGTAACTATAAACTTGGTAATGATGAAAGTATATTACCTTTAATCACTTCTGCAAATGTAGCATGTGGTTTTCATGCAGGAGATCAACACGTTATGAATGAAACAGTTAAATTGGCTGTTCAACATGATGTACATATTGGTGCTCATCCAGGATTTCAAGATTTAATTGGATTTGGTCGTAGAAACATAGATGTTACACCAGAGGAAGTTTATGATCTAGTCATTTATCAATTAGGTGCATTAGCTGGATTTTGTAAAGTACATCAAACAAAAATTCACCATGTTAAACCACACGGCGCATTGTATCAAATGGGTGCTAAAGATCCAGAAATTGCCGATGCAATTGTTAAAGCAGTGAAAGATTTTGATAATCAATTATTATTTGTTGGTTTATCTAATAGTGAATTGATCGAATCATGTAAACGTCATAATTTAACATATAAGAGTGAAGTATTTGCTGATCGTGCATACGAAGATAATGGCCAACTAGTTTCTAGAAAAAAAGAAGGCGCGCTTATAAAAGATACAAACCAAGCTGTCGCACAAGTAATTAAAATGGTTAAAGAATCTAAAGTTATCACGATAAATGGAAATGAAATTCCGATTGAAGCAGATACAATCTGTGTACATGGAGACGGACAACATGCTTTAGATTTTGTTCAAGAAATTATTCGACAGTTTAAAGCTGAAGGCATAGAAATTATTGCAATGAAATAGGAGGAAAGCGTATGAAGCAAAATAAAGGGTATGAGGAGTTAAATCAACCGTTTGAAATAACAAATAAGCATAGAAGAATTCTATGGGGTGCAGTATTCTTAATGGCTACTTCATCTATTGGACCAGCATTCTTAACTCAAACGGCAGTTTTTACTGAGCAATTTCTTGCAAGCTTTGCATTTGCAATTCTTGCATCTATACTGATTGATATTGGTGCACAAATTAATATTTGGCGTGTTATCACAGTTGTAGGTAAAGGTGGACAAGATATCGCGAATGATGTGTTTAAGGGGTTAGGTACATTTATCGCAATATTAATCGCTATTGGTGGACTAGCATTTAACATCGGTAACGTTGCAGGTGCTGGGCTAGGACTTAATGCGATATTCGGTTTAGATGTAAGAATTGGTGCAGGTATTACAGGCGTATTAGCGATTTTAATATTTGTTGTTAAAAACGCACAAAAAGTCGTAGATATTATTACACAAATATTAGGTGTACTTATGATTGCTATTGTTGCTTATGTAATGGTATTAACAAAACCACCAGTTGTCGAAGCGGCACAAAAAATGATTGTACCTGATGATATTAGTAAACTCATTGTTCCTATCATCACATTAGTAGGTGGAACTGTTGGTGGTTATATTACATTTGCAGGTGCTCATAGATTGTTAGAAGCAGGTATAACTGGAAAAGGCTATATACCATTTGTAAATAGAGCTGCTATTTCAGGTATATTAACAACGGGTATTATGAGAACATTTTTATTCTTAGCAGTACTTGGTGTTGTTGTTACAGGGTTCACTTTAAACCCAGACAATCCACCAGCTTCTGTATTTGAACATGTATTAGGACCTATCGGTAAACAAGTATTTGGTGTTGTATTATTTGCAGCAGCATTATCATCAGTAATTGGCTGTGCATACACAAGTACAACATTCATTCAATCATTACACCCATCTATTAAAAATCATAGAAACTTAGTCATTATTATTTTCATAGTCGTTTCATCTATTGTATTCTTAACAATTGGTAAGCCAGTTAAATTATTGATTATTGCTGGTGCATTGAACGGTTTGATTTTACCAGTAACTTTAGGAACAATTTTAATTGCTTCTAAGAAGAAAAGTATCGTTGGTGACTATAAACATCCAACATGGATGATTGTACTCGGTATAGTTGCTGTTCTTACAACATTAATAGCAGGGGTATTATCATTACAAGGCTTACAAAGTTTGTGGAATAGTTAAAAACTTATTTCAAAGTATACTAATTATGTTAATATAAATATTGAATGAATATGATGGAGTGATAAAGCATGATTGGTATTATTGGAGCAATGGAAGAAGAAGTAGAAATATTAAAGTCATCTATTGAAAATAGAGAAACAATCCAAATTGCACATGTTATTTTTTATAAAGGTAATATAGAAGATAAACAAGTTGTATTAGCACAAAGTGGTATTGGTAAAGTAAATGCTGCAATTACAGCAACATTACTTATCAATGAATTTAAACCAGATTTAATCATTAATACAGGTTCAGCAGGTTCTGTTGATAGCGAATTAAATATTGGTGATATCATTATTAGTAATAAAGTTTATTATCATGATGTTAATGCAACGGCATTTGGCTATAAATTGGGACAAGTACCAAGTATGCCAGAATTTTATGAAACTGATAAGGAATTAATTGACTTAGCTAAATCATCAATAGAACAGCTTGATTTAAATGGTATTGTTGGTGAAGTTGCTACAGGTGATAGTTTCATTGGCTCAATTGATCAACGCAAAGTGATTAAATCTAACTTTCCTACTGCGGGTGTCGTAGAGATGGAAGCTGGTGCAATTGCTCAAACTTGTTACCAATATAATGTGCCTATTATTGTTACAAGAGCTGTTTCAGATTTAGCAGATAAAGAATCTGATGTTACTTTTGAAGAATTTTTAAAAGTAGCTTGCGTCAATTCTAGTAAAATTGTAAAATTATTATTAAATAGAGTGGCATAAGGAGGCAGTTTCATGTTAATATTAATGGCTATCGCTGTCATTGCTACAGCACTTGTTGGTTATGTGATTTATGCGAATACAGAAGTTGAAAAATCTTCTGACCGTGAAATTACAGAATAATATTTAGTGTTGCGAATCGTAAGTGATTTGCAACACTTTTATTTTGTATTCAACTAAAAGGAATGTAAATATAATTTATGTTAAAATAAAAGATAATATTGAGGTGTAATAATGGGATTATTTACAAAATATTTTTTACCAAATGAATATGTTCAATCAGTTTTTAATATAGAACCTGAACATTTAAAATCTAAAAATATAAAAGCAATTATCACGGACTTAGATAATACATTAGTTGGTTGGGATGTTAAAGATCCAACTGATGAAGTGAGAAATTGGTTTGAAAATATGAAAGATAATGGTATAACAGTTACGATTGTTTCTAATAATAATCAAGAACGTGTTGCGTCATTTTCATCAACATTAAATATTGATTATATTTTTAAAGCACGTAAACCACGTGGTAAAGCTTTTAGACAAGCAGCCAAATTAATGAACGTCAATAAGTCTGAAGTAGTTGTTATTGGTGATCAAATGTTAACAGATGTGTTTGGTGGAAATAGAAACGGATTATATACGATTATGGTCGTTCCTGTGAAAAAGACAGATGGTTTTGTGACGAAATTCAATCGATTAATAGAAAGAAGATTTTTAAATTACTTTAAGAGAAAAGGTTTAATAAACTGGGAGGAATAAATTTGACAGAGTTTGCTAAATGTATTGGTTGTGGTGCAACACTTCAATCTGAAAATCCGAATGAAGCTGGATACGTTCCACAATCAAGCTTGAATAAAGAAGATGTCATTTGTAAAAGATGTTTTAGACTTAAAAATTATAATGAAGTCCAAGATGTTGATTTAACAAGTGAAGATTTTCTAAATATGTTGAAATCTCTTCACAATGAAGATGGTCTAATCGTCAATGTTGTGGATGTATTTGATCTAGAAGGATCAATGATACATCGCTTAAAAGATATAGTAGGTAAGAAAAAAGTCGTACTTGTTGCGAATAAAATGGATATCTTACCTAAAGCCATTAATAAAAGAAGAGTCGAAATTTGGTTAAGAAATCGTGCGAAAGATTTTGGACTTAATCCTGACGAAGTTGTACTGATTTCTGCATATAAAAATCAAGGAATTGATGATTTACTATCAACTATCGAGAAAGTTAGAGAAGGTAAAGATGTTTATGTAGTAGGTACAACAAACGTTGGTAAATCTACATTAATCAATAGATTGATTGAAAAGAGTGTCGGTGAAAAAGAAGTTATTACAACGAGTCATTTCCCTGGTACAACATTAGATATGATTGATATTCCATTAGATGATGATTCATATATGTTTGATACACCTGGTATTATTCAAAGTCATCAAATGACGCACTACGTTACAGATAGAGAATTGAAAGTTGTAATGCCTAAAAAAGAAATTAAGCCTAAAGTTTATCAATTAAACGAAGAACAAAGCTTATTCTTAGGTGGCTTAGTTAGAGTAGATTATGTAAGTGGCGGTAGACGTTCTTTAACATGTTTTGTATCAAACGACTTAAACATTCATAGAACAAAGTTATCAAACGCTGAAGATTTATGGAAACGTCAAATTGGTGAACTTCTTAAACCACCATATGATCCAACGAACTTTAACTTCGATAACTTAAAAACAACTGAGATTACAACTGAATCTGAAAGAAAAGATGTTATGATTTCAGGATTAGGATTTGTAACTGTAGATGCAGGGGCAGAAATACATGTTACTGCACCAAAAGAAGTCGAAGTTACATTAAGAACATCTATTTTATAAGAGGTGAATTAAATGAAGTTTGGAGTTATCGGACATCCTATTAGCCATTCACTTTCACCGATTATGCACGCAGCAAATTTTGAAGCATTAGGCAGGGAAGATGAATATGGTGCTTTAGATATTCCACCAGAACAATTTAAACATGTTAAAGAAATCATAAATGAAAAAGCATTAGACGGCTTTAATATTACAATACCGCATAAAGAATCCATCTTGCCTTATTTAGATGAAGTATCTTCAAATGCTAAGCATATTGGTGCTGTTAACACCGTTCTAATACAAGATAATAAATGGATTGGTTATAATACGGATGGTATTGGTTTTGTTAAAGGTTTAATTGAACATTACGGTAGCATTCAAGATCGAAAAATTTTAGTTTTAGGTGCTGGTGGTGCGAGTAAAGGTATTGTTTCGGAAATGCAGAAGTTTACGAATCATAAAATAACAGTGGCAAATAGAACGATGTCTAGATTTGATAATTGGCAAATTGATATAAATGCAATAAGTCTAACAGATGTTCAATTTGTTCTTCACACATTTGATATTATTATTAATACGACACCGGTAGGCATGAATACACAGCATAGTGAATTCATTATTCCTGTGGAGAAGATATGTAAAAATAGTTTAGTTTGTGATATCATCTATATTCCTGAAAAGACACCGCTACTGCAAGCATGTGAACAAGCAGGTATTGCAATTTATAACGGATTGGATATGTTCGTTTATCAAGGCGCAGAAAGTTTTAAAATATGGACTGGGCAAGAAGCTCATATAGAATCAATGAGAAATAAAGTACAAGAGGAACTTAAAAGGAGATCATTATGTTAACAGGTAAACAAAAGAGATATTTAAGAAAAGAAGCGCATCATTTAGATCCAATTTTCCAAATTGGTAAAGGCGGATTAAATGACAATATGATAGACCAAGTGCAAGACGTACTTGAAAAAAGAGAATTGATCAAAATTCATATCTTACAAAATAATATGGACGATCATAAAGAAGTAGCTGAATCAATAGCTGAACAAGCAGGTGCTGAACTCGTACAACTTATCGGTAATATTATTGTCTTATATAAAGAATCTAAAGAAAATAAAAGATTAGAACTACCATAATATTATGAAAAAGCTCATGATTTATGGAGGTCAATTTAACCCAATTCATATTGGACATATGTTAGTTGCAAGTGAAGCATATCAATTTGTTCAACCTGATAAATTTATTTTCTTACCAAGTTATCAATCACCACTTAAAGAACATAACGAATCTTATTTAATAGAATCAGAACGTGTGAAAATGTTAGAATTAGCTATTGAAGATTTGCAATTCGGTGAAGTTGATGAGAGAGAACTTAATAGAAAAGGTACGAGCTACACATTTGATACGATTAAAGAATTTAAACAAGAATTTCCTGATTATCAAATATATTTTGTAATCGGTTCAGATCAATACGAGAATTTGCATAAATGGAGAAACATTGCAGAATTAAAAGAATTGTTAACATTTGTCGTTGTTAATAGAGAAGTTGATAAACAAGATGTAAAAGAAGGAATGTTAGCATTGCACATTCCAAGAATTGATGTAAGCTCAACAGACATTCGCAATAGATGTAAAAATCGTCAATCTATAAAGATGCTCGTTACGCCACGAATTGAAAGATATATCAAAAGGGGACGATTGTATGAAAATTAAAAAAGCAGTCAAATTGGTTGAAGAAACGTTACCATCAAAAAGATATAATCACTCTATGAGAGTAGCCGAAACTGGTAAGAAAATGGCAGAAATCTTTGATGGTGATATTAAAAAAGTTGAATTAGCAGGAATCCTGCATGATTTATGTAAATATGAAGAACTTTCAGCGTTATATCAAAGTGTAACGCAATATGAACTAGGGCAAGATTTATTAAGTTATGGCTCAGAAATATTACACGGACCAGTTGCTGCTGCAAGACTTAAAGATCAATATGATATAAATGATGAAGAAATTTATTACGCTATATATAGTCATACGACTGGTAGAGCACAAATGAATAAGACTGAAAAAATAATTTTTATAGCTGATTATATTGAACCTAAAAGAACAACTCCAGGTGTAGATGAAATTAGAGATATTGTCTTTAAAGAACGCAACTTGGATAAAGCAGTTTACGAAATATCAAAACGTACAGTGTTACACTTAATTAATAAGGATAAAACAGTACATTTAAAAACTATAGAATGCTTAAATTATTATAATATGCATTCAGAACAATAAAGGAATGGTTAAATGAATTCAAATGATTTAATGAAACAAACGTTACTAGCATGTGATGATAAACGTGCTGAAGATATTATTGCAATTGATATGAAAGGTATTAGCGATATAGCTGATTATTTTGTTGTATGTCATGGTAATAGTGACAAACAAGTTCAAGCTATAGCAAGAAATGTTAAAGATGAAGCTGAAATAAATGAAGTATTAGTGAAAAGACTAGAAGGCTTTAATGAAGCTAGATGGGTATTAATTGATTTAGGTGACGTTGTTGTACACGTATTCCATAGAGAAGAACGTGATTACTACGACTTAGAAAGATTATATAAAGACGCACCAATTATTACACTAAATGAGGTAGCACAATAATGGCATACAATCGTATGAGTCATTATTATGACCTTCTAACTGAAGATCAACCATATGATAAATGGAAACAGATTGTTGGTCATTATGTTACAGGTAATGATAACGATATTTTGGATATTGGTTGTGGTACAGGACGCTTAACAGAGCAATTACTAGAATATGGTCGCGTAAGTGGTCTTGATTTAAGTGAAGAGATGTTAGAAGTAGCTGAAAGTCGTAATCCTAATATTAATTGGTATTGCCAAGATATGAGAGATTTGGACTTACCTCAAAGTTACAATGTAATTACCATCTTTTGTGACAGCTTGAACTATATAACAGACCCTGAAGAAGTTCTTCAAGTATTTAACTATGTTAATCAATTTTTAAATGATGGTGGATTACTTATATTTGATGTGCACTCACTATATAAGATGAATCACCAATTTAATAACCGTAACTATATTGATGAAACAGAACAATTAACTTTAGCGTGGCAAGCAATTGCTGGTGAAGAACCTAACAGTGTATATCATCAAATGTCATTTTTCATCGAAAGAGAAGATGGACTTTATGAACGATTCGATGAAGAACATTATCAAGTCACATATGAAATCGACCTTTATAAACAACTTTTAGATTTTGCTGGATTTAAAGTTGAAAGTGTATTTACTGATTTCAATATTGATCAATTTAATGAAAATGGCGATAGACATTTTATAGTTGCACGAAAGTAATTTAGAACACTTCCTACGTTTAATTATGTAGGAGGTGTTTTTTTGAAATATATTCATAAAAGTAAGGATTGGTTAATAGAAAATTACCAACTTGCTATCATCATGATTGTTGTATTATTTTTCATTTGTAATAGCCTTTTCACTGGTAATGATGATCATGAAGCTATCATTCATCAACAAGATACATCAAATGAAGTTAAACTAAGGTCTTCAGAAGAGAAGGATGTTGATAAGATAGATGAATCTAAATCTACTAAAGATGTTAATAGAAACGTAGTAGTAGATGTGAAAGGAGCTGTTAATTTTCCAAATACATATACAATGTCTTCAAAGGAACGCGTGCATGATGTATTAAAGAAAGCTCAAACAAAGCATAATGCAGATTTGTCTAAAATCAATTTATCAGAAAGACTTAAAGATCAAATGTATATATATGTTCCAATAAACGGCGAACATGTGCCTAGTGTTAATACAAACCAATCTACAAATGATAAAGTAGAAGTCAATATTAATACAGGAGATAAATCGGAAATTGAAAAGTTACCCGGTATCGGTCCGAGTAAAGCAGATGCCATTCTTCAATATAGAGAAACCAATGGAGAATTTAAAACTGTGGATGATTTAAAAAAGGTAAAAGGATTCGGAGATAAAACAGTTGAAAGTTTAAAAGATTTTATCGTTTTAAATTGAATTGCATTTATACTTGTTAAATTTTACAATAAGAATATATGAAAGGTAGGTCGATGTGTAATGGATAGAATTGAATGGAAAGAATACTTTATGGCTCAAAGTCATCTATTATCATTAAGGTCAACATGTGAAAGATTATCTGTCGGTGCAACAATCGTTAAAGATAATAGAGTGATTGCTGGTGGATATAATGGGTCTGTTTCAGGAGAAGAACATTGTATAGATAATGGATGTCTTGTAGTGGACGGTCATTGTATTAGAACCATTCATGCTGAAATGAATGCGATCATACAATGTGCTAAGTTAGGAGTTTCTTCTGAAGGTGCAACTATTTATGTTACACATTTCCCTTGTCTAAACTGTACGAAATCAATTATACAAGCTGGTATTAAACAAATTTATTATGCAGACGATTATCATAATCATACATATGCAATACAACTGTTAGAACAGTCTGGTGTACACTACGAAAAAATTAATTTCCATCCAGAAGACATTATTAAATATTTGAAGTAAGGACTAATATTTAAGATGTGGTTTTATTTTGCACTTTATTTATTGTCCGGTTTAATTTTCTTTGTACATCCTTATGTAAGTATATTCATGCTCATTATCTTAGTTATAAGTTGCTATATTAAATGGCAATCATTAAAAATTTTGGTGATGAGCTTTATATTTTTTATTATAGGTTGCTTAATTTATCCGAATGATCCATTGCAATATTACGAATCATTTAATGTTTCAAAAAATCATAAAAATTATACTGAAATGATTCAGTTTGGAGATAAGTTAACGCTTGATGGAGACAGCTTTCAAGCTGAAGGGCAAATCCATAATCATACATATAAAGCTTTTTATACGATTAAAAGTGAAAAAGAAAAGCTTAAATTTTTGAAGGAAATGCCTTATTTGAAAAATTGCCGTATTACTTACTCTGTTAATTCAACTTTGCCTAATACTAACGCATTAAAATTTCAATACTTTGAGTTTTTGCAAAATCATGATATTAAAGGTGTTATTAAGATAGAAAACTTATTTTTAAATACTTGTTCGAATCGACCATTAAATATGATTGAACGTATTCAACTATATCGAACGAATTTAATTCATGAGATGAAACAACTTGATATAGATGGTGTTGATGATATTATTGCGCTCACGTTAGGTGATACAAGTTATTTAAGTGAAGAAAGAATAGATCAACTTAAAAAATTAGGTATATATCATTTATATGCTGTAAGTGGATCACATGTCGCATTGTTAAATATATTTTTATTTAAATTATTACTTAGAATGAACATCAAATATCATCATGCCGAGAATATGATATTTATAATGTTACCAATATATGCTGTTTTAACTGGTTTAAGTCCGAGTGTTCTTAGAGCAGTAGGGGTAGTAATGGTTTATATGATTTTGAATAAAGTCATAAAAATAGACGCTTTACAAATACTATCTATCACTTTCATTGTTTATACAATTTATAATCCTCACATTATTTTCGATATTGGTTTCCAATTATCTTATATCGTCTCTACGTTTATCATTTTATGTGTACCACTTATAAAGTCTTTCAATACAATCCACAAAATCATTACGATTAATGTCGTATCTCAATTATCTTCCTTTGTCATATTACTGATTCACTTTAATGCTTTTCAATGGCTAGGTTTTATCACAAACTTTCTTTTTATTCCACTTTTTGAATTAATTATTTTTCCACTTGTGATGTTATTCATGTTGATGTTTGCCACTTTTGCTAATGTTCCTAATTTATTTACAATGTTAATAGAAATTTGTATGAATCAAACTTTTAAATTAATAGATGTTATGAGTCGTATTCCCATAAATGAGTTAATCGTAAGAAATCTATCGGAATGGATATATTTTATCATTCTCGTTATTGTAGTCTTAGTGTTAATGTTATTTATTAAAAGGAAATATATAAAATCTTTACTACTTTTCACAATGTTAGTCATTGCAATCACATATCATTTTAACCACAACGAGGTTGTTTTAAAATTTCTTGATATTGGTCAAGGAGATGCTATGATTGCTTATCATCATGATGTAAATCAAATTGTGATGATTGATACTGGTGGTAAAGATAAATTGAAGAAGAAACCGTGGCAAACTAGAAGTAAAATATCGAATTATACAGATTCAATTATCGAGCCGGAACTTAAAGAAAATGGTTATCAAAAAATTGATTATTTAATCATCACGCATCCACATGCAGATCATATGGGAGAATTAGCTACTTTAAGTAAAAAAGTATCGATTAAATATTTAATTATCAACAAGAAGACTTGGGACAATCGTGAATTAAAACATTTGCTAGAAGAGCTTAAACAAACGAACACACAAATTATAGATAGTTCAAATTTGAATGAATTAAAGATTGGAGAATCGACATATAAGTTTTTTAACCAAAATAGTCTGAATTATGAAGATAAGAATGATACATCAATCGTTACTGAGATCACAACGTTTGGCAGAACAATATTAACAACAGGTGATGCAACAGAAAAAGTAGAGCATAGTATTTTGAGTCAACTTAAAGGGAATTATAATATTTTAAAAGTAGCACACCATGGTAGTTTAACAAGTACAAGTGATAGCTTTTTATTAAAAGCAAAGCCTCATATTTGTGTCATAAGTTCTGGTCGACATAATAGGCACGGGCTACCAAAAGAAGCCATTGTAAATAAACTTAAACAAAGCGATTGTAAAGTGTTCAATACACAAGATTACGGAATGGTACAATTTGAAATCAATAAAGATAATATGATTATGACAAATGGACTACAAGAACATAATAAAAAAGCTTACAATCGACAGTAGTCGTTTGTAAGCTTTATATAAATGGATTTGATATATTAGTTTGGTAGTAGACTGAATACTTGTGCAATAATATAAATTGCTGCTAAGAATACGAAACCAATTATAAATCCAAATCCAGAGTCTTTAACATCATTGTTACGCCCTTGAGTATTTTCACCTTCAAATCTGTTCATATGACTCCCTCCTATACTTACTTTCATTATATGATATTAAACTTAAAAATGCTATACTTAATTAGAACTTTATAAGAGAGGGAGACTTATTTTGGAAGACAATATTGTATTGAATTATGGTGCAGTAAATGCACTTATTGAGAAAAAATCTGACGAAATTATAAATCAATATTTAGATGGAGAAAGAGACGATTTTAACTATGTTAAATTTGATTTATATGAAACACCTATTTCAAGTGCGATAGAAGAATCATTAACTTTACCATTCCTCTCAGACAAAAAAGTCGTACATATTAAGAATGCTTACCTTTTTACAGGAGAAAAAGTTAGTACTCAAATCAATCAAAATACCGATCAATTAATTCAATTTATTGAACAGTATGATGGTGAAACGTTAGTCGTATTTGATGTGTTTAATGAGAAATTAGATGAAAGAAAGAAACTCGTTAAAACAGTTAAGAAGAATGCAAGACTTAATAAAATTGACCAAATGACCGAACAAGAAATTAAACAGTGGATTAAATCTTATTTGCATGAACAATATAAAGATATTAAAGAGGATGCTTTAATAGCATTTTTAGAACTAACAGGTATACAATTTAACATTATTAAAGCAGAATTAGATAAATTGGTGTTATTTATTGGCGATGAAGCGGTTATTAATAAACAAGACGTTAAAGAAATTGTAAGTCGTTCTCTAGAACAGAATGTATTTTTGTTAACGGAATATATTCAAAAAGGTCAAAAAGAAAAATCTATTAATTTACTGAAAGACTTAATCAATATGAAAGAAGAGCCGATTAAGCTTTTAGCGTTAATCACAAGTAATTATCGCTTGTATTATCAATGTAAAATTCTTGCTGGTAAACATTATAGCGAACAACAAATTGCTAAAACGATTGGTGTACACCCATATAGGGTTAAACTGGCACTTCGTATTACGAGAAAGCTATCACTTGATCGATTATTAGCAACTATCGATATTTGTGCTGATACAGATTACCAATTGAAATCTTCATATATGGATAAAGTGCTCATACTAGAACTTTTCATTTTAAAAATATAAGATGTAATGGCCAGTCTTTCACTCCATAAAAAAAGGGCGTGACACAGAATGTTCTGTGTCACGCTCTCACATAATTAGTTAGCTTTTGACATTAAGCTTGATTTAATTCTATCAGCTTTATTTGAATGAATTAGATTGTTTTTAGAAGCTTTATCAACTTTTTTAACAGCTAATGAAACTAATTCAGCTTTGTTTTCAGCATTGTTTTCGATTGCAGTTTTAGCAGCTTTAACAGCTGAACGCATATCATTTTTTTGTGAAATGTTAGCAGCGTCTTTCTTTTCTGTAACAGCAACGCGTTTAATAGCAGATTTAATGTTTGGCATGAGAGTCACCTCCTAAATATGTTGTCCGTGATCAAAGAATTTTTGATTGCAACAAAAAATATTTTATCAAATGTAGGGCATAAGTGCAATGATTATTTACACATTCCTTATAAAGCATAACACTTTATTGATAGTTTGATAATACGTTTGCATTTATTTCATAAAGACGGTATCATATCAAAGATGCGACTTACATTTAATACATGTAAAATTAACGAGAAAGTTGGAGTTCAAATGGACAGAACTAAACGCCTAGAGCGCCAAAATAAAATTAGAAACTTTTCTATCATTGCTCATATTGACCATGGTAAATCTACGTTAGCTGATAGAATTTTGGAAAATACTAAAAGTGTAGAATCACGTGATATGAAAGAACAATTATTAGATTCTATGGATCTTGAAAGAGAACGTGGTATAACAATCAAACTTAATGCTGTTAGATTAAATTATACTGCTAAAGATGGGGAAACATATATCTTACATTTAATTGATACACCGGGGCATGTCGATTTTACATATGAAGTTTCAAGATCACTAGCAGCATGTGAAGGTGCGATTTTAGTTGTAGATGCTGCACAAGGTATCGAAGCACAAACGTTAGCGAACGTATATTTAGCTTTAGACAACGACTTAGAATTAATACCTGTTGTCAATAAAATTGATTTACCTGCAGCTGAACCTGAGCGTGTTAAACAAGAAATTGAAGATGTAATTGGTTTAGATGCAAGTGATGCAGTACTTGCAAGTGCTAAATCTAATATTGGAATTGAAGACATATTAGAGAAAGTTGTAGAAATGGTACCACCTCCAGAAGGTGATCCAGATAACCCACTACAAGCGCTTATTTTTGATTCTTCTTTTGATGCTTATAGAGGTGTAATTTCTTCTATACGTGTTGTTGAAGGTTCAGTTAAAGCTGGAGACAAAATTCAAATGATGTCTACAGGTAAGACATTTGAAGTTACTGAAGTGGGGATTAATACACCGAAACAACTTCCAGTTGATACGTTATCTGTCGGAGATGTAGGATACATTGTAGCTTCAATTAAAAATGTTGGAGATTCCAATGTTGGTGATACAATCACTTTAGCTGACAGACCTGCTGAGAAGCCTTTAAAAGGGTATAAAAAGATGAATCCAATGGTATTCTGTGGATTATATCCAATCGATAATAGTAAATATAATGATTTAAGAGAAGCGCTTGAAAAGCTTCAACTTAATGATGCATCTTTAGAATTTGAAGCTGAAACTTCTCAAGCATTAGGCTTTGGTTTCAGAACAGGCTTCTTAGGTTTACTACACATGGAAATTATTCAAGAAAGAATTGAAAGAGAATTTAATATTGAACTTATTGCGACTGCACCATCAGTTATTTATGAATGTGAATTAACAGATGGCGAAAAATTACAAATTGATAACCCGTCACAATTTCCAGACCCACAAAAAATCAACAGAATTTATGAACCATATGTTAAAGCAACAATGATGGTTCCGAATGATTATGTTGGTGCTGTAATGGAACTCTGTCAGAAAAAACGTGGTAACTTTAAGACGATGGATTATTTAGATGATATTCGTGTAAATATTATTTATGAAATTCCATTATCTGAAGTCGTATTTGATTTCTTTGATCAGTTGAAATCGAATACGAAAGGTTATGCATCATTTGATTATGAATTAATCGGGTATCAAGAAAGTAAACTTGTAAAAATGGATATTTTATTAAATGGAGATAAAGTGGATGCATTAAGCTTTATCGTCCATAAAGAGTTTGCATACGATAGAGGTAAAGCAATAGTAGATAAATTAAAAACATTAATCCCTAGACAACAATTTGAAGTACCAGTTCAAGCAGCAATTGGTAATAAAATAGTAGCTCGAACAAACATTAAATCTATGGGTAAAAATGTTTTAGCAAAATGTTACGGTGGGGATATTAGCCGTAAACGTAAGTTACTTGAAAAACAAAAAGCAGGTAAAGCTAAGATGAAATCAGTAGGTAATGTGGAAATTCCACAAGATGCATTCTTAGCCGTGCTTAAAATGGATGAAGAATAATTTTGAAACAGCTGCATAATATGTAGCTGTTTCTATTTTTAAAGGAGCGTTTATATGGCAAAAAGTGTATATATTCATATACCTTTCTGTGTGAGAATTTGTACTTATTGTGATTTTAATAAGTTCTATATTGCTAATCAGCCGGTAGATGAGTACTTAGATTGTTTGATAAAAGAGATGTCAACGAGAAAAGATAAAGAAGTTGAGACAGTATTTGTAGGTGGAGGTACACCAACAGCATTATCTGAAGCACAACTTGAAAGATTACTTCAAGCTATTAACAATTTATTTGTGATTACAAAAGAATATACTTTTGAAGCTAATCCAGATGAATTAACAGAAGCAAAAATAAAATTACTCAAACAATATGGTGTGAATAGATTATCATTAGGTGTTCAAACATTTGATGATGAATTGTTAAAAGTATTAGGAAGAACTCATCATAGTGACGATATTGAAAAAGCAGTTACTTTATCTAGAAAACATAAAATCCCTTCTGTAAGTTTAGATCTTATGTTTCACTTACCTGGTCAAACAATAGAACAATTTGATGATTCACTCAATAAAGCACTATCACTTGATGTAGATCATATTTCAAGTTATGCACTTATACTTGAACCAAAGACACAATTCTACAATTTATATAGAAAAGGGCGTTTAAAATTACCTAATGAAGATTTAGGTGAAGAAATGTATCAACATTTGAAAAAGAAATTAGCAGGCTCTACCCTTAATCAATATGAAATCTCTAACTTCTCGAAAGAAGGACATGAATCTCTTCATAATAAAGTATATTGGAAAAATGAAGAATATTATGGTTTCGGTGCAGGTGCACATGGCTATATTAATGGTGTGCGCTATGGAAATATTAATCCGGTTAATCAATATATTAAGAAGTTAATGAATGGTAAAATGCCAGTATTGCAAAGTACAGAAGTTTCATTGAAAGAACAAATGGAAGAAGAAATGTTTCTTGGATTAAGAATGACAAAAGGTGTGTCCAAAACTAAATTCCAGAATAAATTTGACCAATCAATAGAAGATGTATTTGGTCAACATGTGAAAGAACTCATCGAACAAGAGTTACTACTGGATGAGAAAGACTATTTACGCCTAAGTAATCGCGGACAAATAATCGGAAATGAAGTGTTTGAGAAGTTTTTATTAAGCTAAAAATATGTATTTAAAAAAGATATAAAAATTGAATGCTTTAACGTTGACTTTCTTTGACCAATTTGATAAATTATAATTAGCACTTAGGAAGATAGAGTGCTAATCGAGGTGATGACATGATTACTGAGAGGCAATTACAAATTTTGAATGTAATTGTTGAGGATTATGTTGAGTTAGGACAACCAATTGGTTCTAAGTCGATTATTGAAAGGCATCAATTGCCGATTAGTCCAGCGACAGTTAGAAATGAAATGAAACAATTAGAAGATTTGAACCTTCTTGAGAAGACGCATACGTCATCAGGTCGTATTCCTTCTGAACAAGGAATTAAGTATTATGTTAATCAATTACTTGAGTCTAAATCTCAAAGTAAGAAAAGCTTAAATTGGTTTGAACATTTTCAAGATAAAAATCAATATGATGTAAACGCAATGCTTAAATGGTTAGCATTAGAAATTTCAAATCGATCACATTATACAACTGTAGTACTCGGACCTAATAAATTTTCAAGATTTATATTTGAAATTCATTTTGTGAGAGTCAGCCCAACTCATCTCATGGGCGTCATTGTATTTACTGATGGTTATGTAGAGAAAGTTCATATTCAAATTCATGAATCTTTAAATCAATTACAGATTGAGAAATTTATGAACTACTTAAACCAGTATTTTAAGCAAAATACTTTAACTACAATGATAAAAACGTTAGAATCATTATCGTTGTCATTCATTGATCATGAATTTATTAATAATTTTAAACAAGCGTTATTAACGCAAATTAATGATCATAATGAAGAAATGTTTCTAGGTGGTAAGATGCACCTAATTGATGCGTTAGATGTAACGAATGTATCTATGATTCAATCGATTTTAAAGTATCTTGAATCTGAACGTATCGCTCAATTTTTAAATGAAACATCAAATGATTCGATAAGTGTCAAAATTGGACAGGAAATTAATAAAGATTTACATGGTATTTCAATTATTAGTACCAATTATGAAATTTCTGGTGATATAACTGGTCATTTAGCCGTTATTGGTCCAACTGCAATGCATTATAACAAAGTGATTCAACTTTTGAATCATTTTTAAATAAGGAAAGAAAATGGAGGGCATGAAATGACGGAAGAAAAGCAAAATGAACAATTCGATGAAACAAACGATCAAACTCAATCTGTCGCTACTGAAGAAGTAGAAGCAAATGAAACTGAAGAGAATGTTGAAGAGGTTGAGCAAGATAAAGTAGTCGAAATTCCGGAAGCTGAACTCGAACAACTTAAACAAAAAGCAAATGAAGAAGAAGAAAAATACTTACGTTTATATGCTGAGTTTGAAAACTATAAACGTAGAATGAAACAAGAAGTAAGCATTACTAAAGATTATCAAGCACAACGTGTACTTACAGATGTATTACCTGCGTTAGATAATATGGATCGTGCACTTAAACAAGAAGGTGAGTCTGAAGACTTCTTAACTTTCAAAAAAGGTGTAGACATGGTTTATAACGATTTACTTAAATCATTAAAAGATAATGGTTTAGAAGAAATCGAATCATACAATCAACCATTCGATCCAAATGTACATCAAGCAGTTATGCAAGATAATAATCCTGACTTTGAATCAGGTGTTGTAACTGAAGAGTTACAAAGAGGATATAAATTGAAAGATCGTGTTTTAAGACCAGCAATGGTTAAAGTAAACGAATAATGAACTCGATGATTAATTAATAATAAATTGGAGGAATAATTCTTATGAGTAAAGTAATAGGTATAGACTTAGGTACAACAAATTCAGTAGTTTCAGTATTAGAAGGTGGAGAACCTAAAGTAATCCAAAATCCAGAAGGTAACAGAACAACACCATCAGTTGTTGCATTTAAAGATGGAGAAACACAAGTTGGTGAAGTTGCTAAACGTCAAGCAGTAACTAACCCAAATACAATTCAATCAGTTAAACGTCATATGGGTACTGATTATAAAGAAAAAGTTGAAGATAAAGAATATACACCACAAGAAATCTCAGCTATGATTTTGCAAAACTTAAAATCAACTGCTGAAAGTTATTTAGGTGAAAAAGTAACAAAAGCTGTTATTACAGTTCCAGCTTATTTCAATGACTCAGAACGTCAAGCAACTAAAGATGCTGGTAGAATCGCTGGTTTAGAAGTAGAACGTATTATTAACGAACCAACTGCAGCAGCATTAGCTTACGGTTTAGATAAAACTGAAACTGATCAAAAAGTATTAGTATTTGACCTTGGTGGTGGTACTTTCGACGTATCTATCCTTGAATTAGGTGACGGTGTATTCGAAGTATTAGCAACTGCAGGTGACAATAAACTTGGTGGTGACGATTTCGATGACGTTATCATTAAATATTTAGTTGAAGAATTCAAAAAAGAAAATGGCATAGATTTATCACAAGATAAAATGGCATTACAACGTCTTAAAGATGCTGCTGAAAAAGCTAAAAAAGACTTATCAGGCGTATCTTCAACTCAAATTTCATTACCATTCATCTCTGGTGGCGCAAATGGTCCATTACACTTAGAAACAACACTTTCAAGAGCTAAATTTGAATCATTAACAAGCGATTTAGTAGAAAGAACAATGGGTCCAACTCGCCAAGCTATGAAAGATGCAGGATTATCTAATTCTGATATCGATGAAGTTATCTTAGTTGGTGGGTCAACTCGTATCCCAGCTGTTCAAGAAGCAATCAAAAAAGAAATCGGTAAAGAACCTAACAAAGGTGTTAACCCTGATGAAGTAGTAGCTATGGGTGCTGCAATTCAAGGTGGCGTAATCACTGGTGATGTTAAAGACGTAGTATTACTTGACGTTACACCATTATCATTAGGTATCGAAACTATGGGTGGCGTATCTACAGTATTAATCGAAAGAAATACAACAATTCCAACATCTAAATCTCAAGTATTCTCTACTGCAGCTGATAACCAACCAGCAGTTGATATTCACGTATTACAAGGTGAACGTCAATTAGCAGCAGATAACAAAACGCTTGGTCGATTCCAATTAACGGATATTCCACCAGCTCCACGTGGTGTGCCACAAATCGAAGTATCGTTTGATATCGATAAAAATGGTATCGTTAATGTAACAGCTAAAGATCTTGGTACAAACAAAGAACAAAAAATTACGATTGAATCAAGCTCATCATTATCAGATGAAGAAATCGATCGTATGGTTCAAGATGCAGAGAAAAATGCTGAAGCAGACAAAAAACGTCGTGAAGAAATCGATTTAAGAAATGAAGCAGACCAAATGGTATTTACTGTTGAAAAAACTTTAACTGATCTTGGCGATAACGTTGATGAAAGCGAAAAAGCTAAAGCTGAAGAAGCTAAAGAAGAATTGAAAAAAGCACTTGAAGGTACTGATATAGAAGATATCAGAGCTAAAAAAGATGCACTTCAAGAAATCGTACAACAATTATCTGTTAAAATGTATGAACAAGCTGCACAAGCACAACAAGGTGCTGAAGGCGCTGAAGGCCAATCTACTTCAAACGATGATGACGTAGTTGATGCTGAATATACAGAAGTCAACGAAGACGATAAAAAATAATACTAATCATTAAAAAGTCAAAGTCAATGTGATTGGCTTTGACTTTTTTAATTCATATACGTATTATAAATCAGTGTGTAAAGGAGAGATTACATTGGCAAAAAGAGACTATTATGAAGTGCTTGGCGTTTCCAAAGATGCTTCTAAAGATGAAATAAAAAAAGCTTATCGTAAATTATCAAAAAAGTACCATCCTGATATCAATCAAGAAGAAGGTGCTGACGCAAAGTTTAAAGAAATTTCAGAAGCATATGAAGTGCTAAGCGATGAAAACAAACGTGCGCAATACGACAGATTCGGTCATAGTGGTCCGCAACAAGGTTTCGGTGGATCACAAGGGTTTGGAGGACAAGACTTCTCTGGATTCGGTGGCTTTGAAGATATATTCGGATCATTCTTTGGTGGCGGTGGCGCTAGAAGAGATCCTAACGCTCCAAGACAAGGTGATGACTTACAATATAGCATGACATTAACATTTGAAGAAGCTGTATTTGGTACTGAAAAAGATATTACAGTTCGTAAAGATGTGGAATGTGAAACTTGTCATGGTAATGGTGCTAAACCTGGCACTAATAAAAAAACTTGTACGTACTGTAACGGACAAGGTCATGTAACAGTTGAACAAAATACAATTCTAGGTAGAATGCAAACACAAAAAGTTTGTCCTGAATGTGAAGGTTCTGGACAAGTATTTGAAGAAAAATGTTCAGATTGTCATGGTAAAGGAACTCAAAACAAAAAAGTTACAATCAAAGTGAAAGTACCTGAAGGTGTAGATAACGACCAACAAATTCGCTTAGCTGGTAAAGGTGGTCCAGGTATAAATGGTGGACCTGCAGGCGATTTATATGTTGTATTCAGAGTGAAACCACACAGTAAATTTAGACGTGATGGAGACAATATCTTCTATGATTTAAATCTATCATTCCCTCAAGCAGCACTTGGTGATGAAATTACTGTTCCTACATTAACTGGCAATGTATCATTAACCGTTCCAGCAGGTACGCAAACTGGTAAACAATTTAGATTGAGAGAAAAAGGTGTTCAAAACGTTCATGGTTACGGTAAAGGTGATTACTTTGTAACTGTAAAAGTTGTAACACCAGATAAAATGACTGAAAGACAAGAAGAACTATTACGTGAGTTTGCAGAAATAGGTGGAGAAACAATTACAGAACAACCATCAAGCTTTAAAGACAGAGCCAAAAAGTTTTTTAAAGGAGAATAGCCTGTGAATTGGATTGAGTATTCTATCATGATAAATAGCGAAGCAGAACCAGAAGTTACAGCATTGTTAAATGAATTAGGTGCAAATGGTGTCGTAATTGAAGATTCAGCAGAATTAAAGAAAGAACATACAGACGTATACGGTGAGATTTATGAATTAAATCCCGCAGATTATCCTGATCATGATATTAGGGTCAAATGTTATTTTAATGAATTAGTATTTACGGATCAATTAGAACAAGAAATTCAAGAAACTATTGCAAATGTAAATGGCATCCAGTCAGAAATTTTATCGTTTGAGAAGACGATTATTAAAGAATCAGATTGGGAAAATGAATGGAAAAATTATTTCCATCCGTTTAAAGCTTCTGAAAGATTTGCGATTGTTCCGAGTTGGGAACAAGAAGGATATCAAAATAACGAAGGTGATCTTTGCATCAAACTGGATCCAGGTATGGCTTTTGGTACAGGTGACCACCCAACAACAAGTATGTGTTTAAGACATATAGAAGAGGTTGTACAACCTCAACACAAAGTGATTGATGTTGGTACAGGTTCAGGTATTCTAAGCATAGCTTGTCATTTACTAGGGGTAAACGACATTAAAGCGGTGGATTTAGATGATTTAGCAATTAAAGTTGCTAAAGAAAACTTTGAAATCAATGATTGTGAGAAAGATATCATCGCAGATACTGGCAATTTGCTTACTGAAGAAACAGAACAATATGACGTGATTATTGCAAATATATTAGCGCATATTATTGATTTAATGATAGAAGATAGTTATGAAAGATTGAATGATAATGGCTACTTTATTACTTCAGGCATTATTGAAGAAAAATCCGATGAAATAATTGAAAAACTACAAAATACTGGTTATACTATCGAAAAAGTACTACGTGAAGATGGTTGGGTTTCAATACGAGCTAGAAAGTAGGAGAAATGATGCAAAGATATTTCTTACAAGAAAACGCTGAGTTAAATCAGCGTTTTTTTATACATAATACGGATGATATACATCATATTAAAAATGTTATGCGCAAAAGTGTCGATCAAGAAATTATATTAACTTTTGAAGATCAAAAGTCGTTAATTTCAAAAATTATTGCTTTTCATGACGATAGCATTGAGTTAGAAACGGTAGAAGACATTACAAGACAAACGGAACTACCAGTTGATATAACGATTGCGAGTGGGCTTATTAAAGGCGATAAATATGAATGGTTGCTTCAAAAAGCAACTGAAATGGGTGCCCATCATTTTATTGCTGTCCAATCTGAAAGATCTATTGTTAAATTAGACGAGAAAAAAATATCTAAAAAATTAGATAGATGGCAAAAAATTGTTAAAGAAGCTAGTGAACAAAGTATGAGACTTACAATACCAAGTATAAAGTATAAGTCGAATTTTAAATCAATTTATGATAATATGAATGAATATGATTATGTAATAATAGCTTATGAAGAAGAAGCTAAAAGTGGGGGAACAAGCAAATTTCATCAAATTGGTTCTAACCTTAAACATGGACAAAAGGTTTTAATGATATTTGGACCAGAAGGTGGATTAACTGAAAATGAAGTTAATCTTTATGATGATGCTATTAAGGTGAGTTTAGGACCTAGAATATTAAGAGCTGAAACCGCTCCATTGTATGCTTTAGCTGCTTTAAGCTATCAATTAGAATTAATGAGGTGAATAAAATTGGCTACAGTAGCGTTCCATACGTTAGGTTGTAAAGTAAACCATTATGAAACTGAAGCAATTTGGCAATTATTTAAGGAAAATGATTACGAAAGAGTAGATTTTGAAACGAACGCTGACGTCTTTATCATTAATACTTGTACAGTAACAAATACAGGTGACAAGAAGAGTAGACAAGTGATTAGAAGAGCAATACGTAAAAATCCAGATGCAGTTGTTTGTGTAACGGGTTGTTACGCTCAAACATCTCCTGCAGAAATTATGGCAATTCCGGGCGTTGATATTGTTGTAGGTACTCAAGATAGACATAAACTTATTTCTTATATTGAGGACTATAAACAAAGTAGACAACCTATTAATGGTGTAGGTAATATTATGAAAAATAGAAAGTATGAAGAATTAGAAGTTCCATACTTTACTGACAGAACACGTGCATCATTAAAAATTCAAGAAGGCTGTAATAATTTCTGTACTTTCTGTATCATTCCTTGGGCAAGAGGGTTAATGAGATCAAGAGATCCTGAACAAGTTGTAAGCCAAGCAACGACACTTGTAAATTCAGGATATAAAGAAATTGTTTTAACAGGTATTCATACAGGTGGATATGGTGAAGATTTAAAAGATTATAACTTGGCGCAATTATTAAGAGATTTAGAACAAGTTGAAAATCTTGAAAGAATTCGTATTTCATCTATAGAAGCAAGCCAGCTTACAGATGAAGTTATTGATGTTATTGATAAATCAACTAAAGTTGTGAGACATCTTCATATACCATTACAATCAGGTTCTGATACTGTATTGAAACGCATGAGAAGAAAATATACGATGGCACACTTCTCAGAAAGATTACAAAAATTGCATAAAGCTTTACCAGGTTTAGCAGTTACAAGTGACGTAATTGTTGGATTCCCTGGTGAAACTGAAGAAGAATTCCAAGAAACATATGACTTCATTGTTAAACATCAATTTTCTGAATTACACGTGTTCCCTTATTCTATGAGAACAGGAACACCAGCAGCTAGAATGACAGATCAAATTGATGAAGAAGTAAAAAATGAACGCGTACATCGTTTAATTGAATTATCAAATCAATTAGCTAAAGATTATGCTTCTAAATTTGATCAAACTGTATTAGAAGTGATTCCTGAAGAAAAAGGTTCTACAGATGGTAAACTTGTTGGATATGCAGATAATTACATGAAGATTGAATTTGAAGGCGATGAATCATTAATTGGAGAGTTAGTGAAAGTGAAAGTTGTCACACCAGGTTATCCTATCAATAAAGGTAAACTTGTAAAAGTTGTAGATCATGCAACAAATAAAGACGAAAGATTAGTTGCATATTAATATTCATAACAAATGATTATTGACTTAAAAAATGACTTATTTTATAATGTTTAAGTACATAGTAATATATACTATGTAAATGACATATAAAGCTTTGTTGATATTTGGAGGGAGGGAAATACAGATGTCTAAAACAGTAGTTCGTAAAAACGAATCAATCGAAGATGCATTACGTCGCTTCAAACGTACAGTTTCAAAAAGCGGTACGATTCAAGAAGTGCGTAAACGTGAGTTCTATGAAAAACCAAGCGTTAAGCGTAAGAAGAAATCAGAAGCAGCACGTAAACGTAAATTTAAATAATTAATTTTTTATTGAACTCCCTCAATGAATATTAATTAATTATAATGAACAATATTTAACGTTGAACGTCATAAAGAACACATAAACGATATCGTTTATGTGTTCTTTTATTTATTTGAAAAACATTTAAGTTTATAAATTTAGAATATTATGTGTATACGTTTTAGTTCACGCCTATTTTATTGTATAATAAATATGAGGGGTGAGATTATTGACATCAGGGTATGAATACATATTTGCTTATTTTCAGAACAACTTGAATTTAGGTATTGTTTCAAGTCAAAGCATGTCGTCTATTGGTGAGTTTATTACGACCCCATTAGTCACATTGATACTGACTTGTATTATTTTTCTAGGTGCACTATATCAATTATATTCAGAACGTATTAATTTTGCGGGAATTTTAAGCTTTATTTGTACACTTATCTTTTTCATTGGCTACGTTATAATTGATGAAATTAGTTTGATTTCTGTTTTACTTTTTGGGATTGGTGCATTATTAGTAATAATTGAATTATTTGTTATAGGAGCAGTACTAGGTATCCTTGGTTTTATTGCCATTATTGGTAGTTTTGTATTAGTTGGAGAAAATATCTTAACTATGGGTATGATTATTGCTGTAGCATTAATTCTAACAACGATAGAGTGGGTGATATTAGTGAAAGGATTTAATCGTAAAATACCATTCTTTGATAAAGTCATTCTTAGAGACTCTACGAATAAAGAATCTGGCTATACATCTCATGATGATAGAAGTCATTTGATTGGCAAACTATGTACAACATACACAGCGTTGAGACCCTCAGGAATTATACTTGTTGATGACGAAAGAATAGATGCTGTTTCAGATGGTAGTTTTATTCAGAAGGATAAGCAAGTCAAAATTGTACAGGTTGAAGGTACAAGAGTTGTCGTAAGAGAAATTTAATTTAGACAAGGAGAGAAATGCATATGTTATCAGGTTTAATTGCTTTTGTAATTATTGCTGTCATATTAATCGTACTACTTATGATTTTATTCTCATTTGTACCAGTAGGATTATGGATTTCAGCTATTGCTGCAGGCGTAAAAGTAGGTATTGGTACTTTAGTTGGTATGCGTTTAAGACGTGTATCACCTAGACGTGTTATTAACCCATTAATTAAAGCTCATAAAGCTGGTTTAGCATTAACAACGAACCAGTTAGAATCTCATTATCTTGCAGGAGGTAATGTTGATAGAGTAGTTGATGCAATTATTGCGGCTCAAAGAGCAGAAATCAACTTAGTATTTGAAAGAGGGGCAGCGATTGATTTAGCTGGTCGTGACGTTTTAGAAGCAGTTCAAATGTCCGTTAACCCTAAAGTAATTGAAACACCATTTATCTCAGGTGTTGCGATGAATGGTATCGAAGTAAAAGCGAAAGCTAGAATTACAGTTAGAGCAAACATTGATCGATTAGTCGGTGGTGCTGGTGAAGACACAATCATCGCACGTGTTGGTGAAGGTATTGTATCAACTATTGGTTCAAGTCAACATCACACTAAAGTACTTGAGAATCCAGATAGTATTTCACAAACAGTATTAAGTAAAGGTTTAGATTCAGGTACAGCATTTGAAATCCTATCAATCGACATTGCTGATGTAGATATCGGTAAAAACATTGGTGCAGACTTACAAACTGAACAAGCACTTGCTGATAAAAATATTGCACAAGCTAAAGCCGAAGAACGTCGTGCTATGGCCGTTGCTACTGAGCAAGAAATGAAAGCAAGAGTACAAGAAATGCGTTCTAAAGTTGTTGAATCAGAAGCAGAAGTACCACTTGCAATGGCAGAAGCACTTAAATCAGGCAATTTAGGTGTTAAAGACTACTATAATTTAAAAAATATAGAAGCTGACACTGGCATGAGAGAAGCAATCAATAAGAGTACAAAGCCACAAGATTCTAATTCACCGAACCAATAAGAGAGGTGATTTAAAATGGAAATAGGCATTATCATCTTTGTTATTTGGGTTATTTTTAGTGTCGTGAGCGGTATAATCGAAGGCGCATCTAAAAATAAAAAGAAAAATAAGCAACCTCAAACAAGACAAAGATCGAATCCAGTAAATAGACAAGCTGAAGAAAAGAAGAAATCTGCTGAGCAAGAATTACAAGACTTAGTTAATAAGTATGAATCTTATAAGCAGAAAGCAGAAACGAGTTCAACTGAACGAATGTCTGGCCATTATAAAAACTTAGCTGATCAACTTGCAAATCATCTTAAACAATATAATATAGATGTTGAAAAACCTGTTGTTCAAACTCATAAAGTAGAACAACAACCGGAGCAAATTTCAAGTGAGCATGAGAATGCTTATATCAATCAGAGAAAAGAACAAATTCATAAAAATAGACCTAAAAAACAACAAGAAGCAATCAAACAGTTATTGGCATACAGCCAAGAAGAAAAAAAGTCTTTAATGAATGTACAGCGTGAAAGTATAGATGATGTTGAAAAGGAAGCAGAGCAAATTATCAACAACACGCAACTTTCAGAAAGAACAAGAAGAGCGATGGTTAAACAACTCTATTTAAACAGTAAACATAATTTTAATGATGAAGCAATCAATGTTGATGAAAACCAAGTCGTAAATGGTATCATTTGGTCAGAAATTTTAAAAAGACCGAATGAATTAAAATAACGAATATAAACAAGCTGGGACATAATGTAATGTCTCAGCTTGTTTTAGTATCTTGGCAGTAGATGACTGAATTGAAAATTCGCTTGTACCAAGCTTTTTTCAATACTAGTCATCTTTGCTGGGGCGGAACTACGAAATCTTTTTATACAAATTAGATTTCTGTTCCGCTCCCTTTTTATATTCACAAAAATACTATTTAGACTTACAATAAAGGTAGGATTCAAGAGGGTGTGATGAAAATGGTATTTAAGAAAAAGCAGAGTATATTATCTATTATCATTTCGATTTTATTATTTTTTATTGCTTTAATACCGCTTTTTATTAGTAATAAGTATTTAATAGTCGTTACTTTTATTCTCGTTTTTCTTATAATTTTAAACATTCTTTTTGAGAGATACACAATAAAAGAGCATTTTTTATCCATAAGAAGAGGATTATTCAAAAATCGTTACAATATCTATGATATCGATCAAATTAATATGACTAAATCCATAGAAGGCAACAGTATGTTAGAAATTGTTTCAAAAGGTGAATTGGTCGAAAAAGTGAGTCCAATTGAAGAACGTGAGTTTATTATTACATTAATACGCATTAATCCTAAAATTAAATTAAATAATAGCAATAGACTACATGAATATGAAAAAGTTAGAAATCTCATTATTGCACGTGAAAAACTAAATAATATACAAAATAAAGTGCATAAGATTGCACGTTACAATAAGGTTTGGTACATTTAAAGTGTCAACAATTCAACTTATAAAGGAGATATTTAATGCCTACATTAATTCAAATCGAGAATATGGATCAAGCTCAAGCTCTATTGGGTAATGGAGATGAGCATATAAAGTATATTGAAAATGAACTCGAGGTGGATATTTTAACACGTGGACAAGAAATTGCTGTCCGTGGTAAACGTATAGAAAATGTTGAAAAAGCTGAAAAAGTATTATTGAACTTACTAAAAGTAATCGAGAGTGGTGCGAGTATAACTATTAATGATGTACAAGCAGCGGTTAAAATGGCTGATAAAGGAACAATCGATCAACTGATTAATTTATATGATGAAGAAATCACTAAAGATAGTAATGGTAAAATAATAAGAGCTAAAACAATGGGTCAAAGAGTATATATCAATAATATAAAGAACAATGACTTAGTATTCGGCATAGGTCCAGCAGGTACAGGGAAGACTTTCTTAGCAGTTGTAATGGCTGCAAGAGCATTGCGTCTAGGACAAGTAAAACGTATCGTATTAACGCGTCCTGCAGTAGAAGCGGGTGAATCATTAGGTTTCTTACCAGGTGATTTAAAAGAAAAAGTAGACCCTTATTTAAGACCTTTATATGATGGGCTTCATACAGTGTTAGGAACTGAGCAAACATCACGCTTAATTGAAAGAGGTACGATTGAAATCGCACCACTTGCTTATATGAGAGGTCGAACATTAGATGATGCGTTTGTAATCCTTGATGAAGCACAAAATACGACACACCCACAGATGAAGATGTTCTTAACAAGATTAGGTTTCGGTTCAAAAATGGTAGTAACAGGTGACCGTACACAAATCGATTTACCTAAAGGTGTTAAAAGTGGATTAATTGAAGCTGATCAACGATTAAGTGGTGTAAAAGGGATAGCAATGACTTACTTAGAACAAACAGACGTTGTGAGACACCCATTAGTAGGTAAAATAATAAACGCATACGAAGAGGAGAAATAATATGCTAACAATGGATTTTATTGATGAGCAACAAGTAATTGATGAAGATACAAAAAATCAAATTGAATCATTGCTCACTTTTGCTGCTAAAAAGGAAAATATTACTGAAGAAGCAGAACTTTCAATTTCATTTGTCGATGAAGAAGAGATTCAAGCTATTAATCGTGATTATCGCGATAAAGATAAAGTAACAGATGTTATTTCATTTTCATTAGAAGAAGATGAGCCTGAAATAGAAGGCTTAGATATGCCTAGAGTATTAGGTGATATTATCATCTGTCTTGAAGTTGCTAAAGAGCAAGCTGAGTCTTATAATCATAGTTTGAGTAGAGAATTAGGATTTTTAGCATTACATGGATTTTTACATTTACTAGGTTATGATCATATGACTGAAGAAGATGAAAAAGAAATGTTTTCTCGACAAGATGAAATATTAAATGGATTTGGATTAACACGTGAATAAATTTGTAAATCGATTTAAATTTCCTTTAGCAGGTTTAGTGACCATTCTCAAAAAAGATAAAAACTTTTTATTACATCTTATATTCGCTGTACTTGTATTGATTGTTAGTTTAATATTAAATCTCAATACATTTGAATGGTTATGGATTTTATTTGCAATATTTAGTGTACTCATTGTAGAGGTTCTCAATACTTCTATAGAGTATGTAGTAGATATGTTTACGGATGAATATAACTTACTTGCTAAACATGCTAAAGATACAGCCGCTTTAGCCGTTTTATTAACATCAATAATGGCTGCAATAATCGGGATAGTGATATTATTACCAAAAATAATATAAACATATAGGGGGAAATGGTATGGAATTCAAACAAGAGTGGTATGAAGGCGCAAGAGAAGCACAAAAGAGAGCATATACTCCATATTCTAAATTTAACGTAGGTGCATATTTAGTTACGAAAGATGGTAAAGCTTATTATGGTGCTAACATTGAAAATGCAGCTTACCCATCAACAATTTGTGCTGAGAGGTCTGCACTCGTTGCAGCAATGTCAGATGGGTATAGACCGGGAGACTTCAAATGTATTACAGTTACAGTAGATGCTGATAAACCATCATCTCCATGTGGAACATGCAGACAAGTGTTAAAAGAGTTATGTGATGATGACATGCCAGTATTTTTAACACATCAAACAAATGAAAGAATTGAAACTACAGTTAATGAATTATTACCTTTAGGTTTCTCAGGAAAGGATCTAGAATAAATGAATGAATTTAAATCAGGGTTTATATCTATTATAGGTAGACCTAATGTAGGTAAATCTACTTTTATGAATAAAGTTATTGGTCATAAAGTAGCGATAATGTCTGATAAAGCACAAACGACTCGAAATAAAGTACAGGGTGTATTAACAACTGATGATGCTCAAATGATATTTATTGATACACCAGGTATTCATAAACCTAAACATGCTTTAGGTGACTACATGATGAAAATCGCTAAAAATACTTTGAAAGAAGTAGATTTAATCATGTTTATGGTTAATGTTGATGAAAGTATCGGTAAAGGCGATGAATACATTATCGACTTGTTGAAACAAACGAAAACACCAGTATTTTTAGTATTAAATAAAATAGATTTAATTCACCCTGATCAACTATTAGTTGAAATTGAAAAGTATCAAAAAACAATGGATTTTGCAGAAATTATTCCAATTTCAGCATTAGAAGGATTAAATATTGAAACACTACTAGAACAATTTAAAAAGTATCTCGAAGAAGGTCCAATGTATTATCCTAAAGATCAAATTTCTGATCATCCAGAACAATTTGTTGTAGCTGAGTTGATAAGAGAAAAAGCATTACACCTTACGAATCAAGAAATACCACATGCTATCGGTGTGAACGTCGATAAAATGACAAAAGCAGAAGGTGAGAAAGTCCAAGTAGAAGCAACAATTTATGTTGAAAGAGACTCTCAAAAAGGTATTGTCATTGGTAAAGGCGGTAAAATGCTTAAAGAAATAGGTAAACGTGCAAGAAGAGATATTGAAATGCTACTTGGCTCAAAAGTATATTTGGATTTATGGGTTAAAGTACAAAAAGATTGGCGTAATAAACCTAATTTCATTAAACAAATTGGTTATAGAGAAGACGAGTATTAAGTAGAATGGAGGCGATGATATAATGCTTTATAAACAAGAAGGATTTGTCATTCGCTCTGTAGATTATGGTGAAAACAATAAAATCATCACTATATTAAATGAACACGGTCATAAAGTTCCATTAATGGCGCGTGGTGCTAAAAAAACAAGTCATCCACTACAAGGTGCTACTCAGCCCTTTGTACATGGCTTGTTTATTTTTTCGAAGTTTAAAGGAATGGGCACATTATCATCAGCTGATATTATTAACAGTCATAGAACGATGCAATCCGATA
The DNA here is from genome assembly GCF_002901825.1 of Mammaliicoccus sciuri. Taxonomy (GTDB): domain Bacteria; phylum Bacillota; class Bacilli; order Staphylococcales; family Staphylococcaceae; genus Mammaliicoccus; species Mammaliicoccus sciuri. The sequence goes on from NZ_PPQD01000034.1 coordinate 309,186, forward strand.
TTTTTAAAAGTGCATATGGTGCATATTGTATAGAAGTCGTAGATAAGGCGTTAGAAGCGGAAGAACATGATGTATTCTTTTATGAATTATTGTTAGGTGTATTCCAAGCAGTAGAAAGAGGCGTTGACGCAGATACGATGAGCATGATAGTCGCGTTGAAATGTATGCCTAAATATGGATATGAACCAACTTTCAATGCGTGCGTCATAACAGGAGATATGGATCAACAGCAATTAAATGCATATAGTTTCAAATATAATGGACCACTTAGCAATCCAGCATTAATACATGATGAACATGCATATCGAATATCTAATAGAGCATTATATTTTATGAATCTCATGTATCAATTGCCGATTAAACATTTAAATAGCTTTAAAATAAGCGAACAAGTCAAAAAAGAAATACAAACTTTAATTGATAACATGTATGACGAATACGTTGGTGTTGTATTTAGAACCAAAAAATTACTCAATCAACTTGAAAACTTAAAAATGTAAAGACTTCAATAGTTTGTATTAAAAAGGTAAGCTACTTTACAAAAGTAAGCGAAAGTGTAAATAAGGGTGCCCATAGTAACAAAAGTCATACGAATTGTAACTAAGGGTGCCTATAGTAACAAAAGTCATACGAATTGTAACTAAGAGTGCCTATAATTACAAAACTCATAAGAAGTGTTAATAAGAACAGGCATTAATGTCATTTCTTTATATTTTCCCAACAACTTAACCATAAAAAAACAGAGCAAAACTTAATTAATAAGTTTTTGCTCTGTTTTTTGTTTAGTATTAGAATCTAATTTTTTCAGCTAAGAAGTTTTCAACTTCATCAATTGGCATACGTACTTGTTCCATTGTGTCTCTGTCACGTACTGTAACTTGGTTGTCTTCTAATGAATCGAAGTCAAATGTGATACAGTATGGTGTACCAATTTCATCTTGTCTACGGTAACGTTTACCGATTGATTGTGACTCATCAAAATCGATTGCAAATCTTTCACTTAATTTTTCATATACTTTAATAGCATCTGGTGAAAGTTTTTTGCTTAATGGTAAGATTGCTGCTTTATATGGTGCTAAAGCAGGGTGGAAATGCAACACTGTACGTTGATCTTTCTCGCCTTCATTTTCTTCTTCGTATGCGTCACATAAGAATGCTAATGTTACACGGTCAGCACCTAATGATGGTTCGATACAGTAAGGAATGAATTTTTCATTTGTTTCTTGATCGTGATATTTGAAGTCTTCACCACTGAATTCACTATGTTGTTTTAAATCATAATCTGTTCTTGAAGCGATACCCCAAAGTTCTCCCCAACCAAATGGGAATTTGTATTCGATATCAGTTGTTGCATTTGAGTAGTGACTTAATTCGTCTTCGTCATGGTCACGTAATTTTGTATTTTCTTCTTTAATACCTAAATCTTTTAACCATTTTGCAGCAAAGTCTTTCCAGTAATTTTGCCATTCAATTTCAGTACCAGGTTTACAGAAGAATTCAAGTTCCATTTGTTCGAATTCTCTCGTTCTGAAGATAAAGTTACCAGGTGTAATTTCGTTTCTGAATGATTTACCAACTTGCGCAATACCGAATGGTAATTTTTTACGCATTGAACGCTGAACGTTTTTATAGTTTACGAAAATACCTTGCGCAGTTTCAGGACGTAAGAAAATTTCGTTTGTTGAAGATTCGGTAACACCTTGGAATGTTTTGAACATTAAGTTGAATTGACGAATGTCTGTCCAGTTTGCTGTACCACTTTCAGGACAAGTGATGCCTTTATCATCAATTAATTGTTTCATTTCATCAAAGCTCATACCGTCAGCAATAAAGTTCTCATCACCTTCAACATTATGCATGTAATCTTCAATTAATTTATCTGCTCTGTAACGAATTTTAGAATCTTTGTTGTCTATCATTGGATCGTTAAAGTTTGATAAGTGACCTGAAGCTTCCCAAGTTCTTGGGTTCATTAAAATAGCTGCATCTAATCCAACGTTGTATGGAGATTGTTGAACAAACTTTTGCCACCATGCTTTTTTAATGTTATTTTTTAATTCAACACCAAGTGGACCATAGTCCCAAGTGTTTGCTAAACCACCATAAATTTCACTACCAGGGAATACAAACCCTCTATGTTTTGCTAATGTTACTACCTTATCCATATCTTTTGCCATAAAAATTCACTCCTCAATTAAATTAAAAAAGCCCCAAGACATCATCAAATAATGCCTTGGGACGAGTATATTACCCGCGGTTCCACCCAAATTAGTGTAGCCACTCACTTTTTATAAAATTTTGTAAGCCAAAACTTTAATGTTAAGCTTTCACCATCCTTAACTCGCTTTTATTTCAAAGTTAATTAAAATATAGCACGGTATGAGAGAGTTATCAAGTGAAAACAGATATTCAAATTGAGCAATATTTGCGTTACATGTTATAATTAATCTATCTGAATTGTGTTCGAAGGGGTGAGAGCAATCGAATTAAATCAAAGACAAGAACAAATTGTACAAATTGTTAAGAACAATGGACCCATTACAGGAGAAAAAATAGCTGAACGGCTAAATTTAACAAGAGCAACTTTAAGACCAGATTTAGCAATTTTAACAATGGCAGGTTATCTAGATGCAAGACCTAGAGTAGGATATTTTTATACAGGGAAATCAAGTACACAATTGTTAAGTGATTCAATTAAAAAAATGACCGTAAAAGAATCGATGGCGATACCAGTCGTAATAGAAGAAAGTATTTCTGTATATGAAGCAATATGTAAGATGTTTTTAGAAGATGTCGGCACATTATTTGTCATCAATAAAGAAGGCAATTTAATCGGCGTTTGTTCGAGAAAAGATTTACTAAGAGCAGCAATAGGTGGTCAAAGTTTAAAAGATACACCGGTTAGTATTAATATGAGCAGAATGCCAAACATAACAGTATGTTTAGAAGATGATTTATTGATTTATGCAGCTAAATTATTAATTGATAAACAAATAGATGCGATACCTGTTGTCAAAAAACTTAAAGGCGACAAAATGAAAGTTAAAGGCAGAATTACAAAAACAACGATCACAAGAGCATTTGTTTCACTTATTGAAGATGAGTAGGAGGAATTAGTTAAATGGAAGAGATAAGAATAATTATAGCATCCGATTCAGTAGGAGAAACGGCAGAGCTTGTTACGAAAGCATGTACGTCTCAATATAAGACAGAAGGAAATGCTTTAGATATTGTAAGATTACCGTATATAGAGAATGAGAGTAATATTAATGAAGTAGTATCATTAGCATTAGAACAAAAATCTATAGTCGTTTATACATTGGTGAAACCTGAAATGCGATTATACTTAAAAGAAAAATTAGAAGAAAATAATATAGAAAATGTAGACATTATGGGTCCATTGATGAGCATTTTAAGCAATGAACTTAATGAAGCCCCACTTAATGAGCCAGGCAATATTCATAAATTAGATGAAGATTATTTCAAGAAAATTGAAGCAATCGAATTTGCGGTTAAATATGATGATGGTAGAGATCCACGCGGATTACCAAAAGCTGATATCATTCTTATAGGTGTATCTAGAACTTCAAAAACGCCATTGTCACAATACTTGGCACATAAACGTTATAAAGTAATGAATGTACCATTAGTGCCTGAAGTTGCACCGCCGGAAGGATTATTTGAAATTGATCCAAAGAAATGTATCGCTTTAAAAATTAATCAAAAAAACCTTAATGCGATTAGAAGAGCAAGATTAATTCAATTAGGTTTAAGTGATGATGCTAATTATGCTAAAGATGATAGAATCGAAGAAGAATTAAGATACTTCGAGGAAATTGTTGAAAAAATTGGTTGTCCTGTACTAGATGTTTCTGACAAGGCAATAGAAGAAACAGCAAATGACATTATTAAAATCATTACACAACAAAACCGTTAAAGGGTGACAGGATGCGTATAGAACAAGAACTCATTAATGAAATACGTGAGAAGAATGACATATTAGATGTTGTAAGTGAATATGTGAAACTTGAAAAAAGAGGACGTAATTATATTGGATTATGTCCTTTCCATGATGAAAAGACACCTTCTTTTTCAGTATCAGAAGATAAACAAATTTGTCATTGCTTTGGCTGTAAAAAAGGTGGCAATGTTTTTCAATTTATTCAAGAAATTAAAGGGATATCATTTGTTGATGCAGTGAGAGAACTTGGTGATAAAGTAGATATTCATATAGAACAGCAAGAAACAGCACCAACTGAAGGTATTGTGGATGATCATATAAAAATGATCGAAATGCATGAGTTAATGGCAAATAACTACCATTATATATTGAAGCATACTGAAGAAGGTGAGGCAGCTTTAAACTATTTGAAATCAAGAGGCTTCACGGAAGAATTGATTAATGATAGGAAAATTGGATATGCACCAAATCATTCGAAATTCACGCATGACTTTTTAGAGAAAAATGGTTATGATGCTGTACTTGCATATGAAGCAGGCTTGTTAAGCCGAAATGATGAAACTTTTGATTACTTCGATCGATTCAGAGATAGAATCATCTTTCCTTTGTTGAATTTCCAAGGTAAGACAGTTGGTTTTTCTGGTAGAACATATACGGACCAATCGCCTAAATATTTAAACAGTCCAGAAACGCCAATATTCCAAAAAAGAAAAATGTTATACAACATTGATCGAGCAAGGAAATTTATAAGACAAAATGATGAAGTCATTCTGTTAGAAGGATTTATGGATGTTATCAAATCATTTGAAGCTGATATTAAACAAGTTGTGGCAACGATGGGTACAGCATTATCTAGAGAACACGTTACAATGGTCAAAAAACTGGCATCTAATGTAACTTTACTGTATGATGGAGATTTCGCAGGTAAAGAAGCTGCCATAAATGTTGGTAAAGACTTATTAAATGAAGGATTAAATGTCTTTGTTGTCAATTTACCAAAAACGATGGACCCTGATGATTATATTACAGAATACGGAAGTGATGCTTTCAAATCATTCGTTGAAGGGCAAAAACAATCATATGTTACATTTAAAGCGCAACAATTATATTATGCGAACGAAAATAATGATTTAAAACATGAACAACATATTGAAGAGTTGATTCATGACATCAATCTGATTCAATCGGAATTTTTAAGAAAAAAAGTATTGCAACAAGTAGCAGATTTGTATAAAGTAGATGTTAACAGTCTAAAAAATCGACTTTCGCCTAATATTGTTCAAAATTATACCGATTATAATAATTTCGTTCCTGAAATGAAGGAAAAAAAACTTGATAAGATCGGTCGAGCAGAGCAAGCGTTGTTAAAACATTTTATGAATCATAAACAGCTATTTTTAGAATATCATTCTAGGATTAATCAAGAAGACTTCACTTCATTGAATAATAGAGTGATTTTTTCACGTTTAAATGGGTATTATAAGAATAACGATGTTTTTAACATAAGTGATTTTTCAAGTTACATTGAAGAACATCAAATCATTGAAACGGTTATGTACCTAGATTCATTGCTAATCAATGATGAACCAGAGACAGAAGAAATCGAAGACTACATTAGGATTATCTGTCCTAACGAACACAAAGAAAATTCCATAGAATATTTGAATCAACAATTGAATAAAGCAATGCAAGCAGGCGATATCGCACTGCAAAGGCAATATTTAGAACAAATTGTACAATATAATCGGAATAGAATGTAAGAGTTAATAACCCGGGAGGCCTATTCATGTCTGATAAAGAATTAAACAAAATTAATAGCGCTAATAATGAAGAAGTGCTTACAATTGAACAAGTTAAGCACCAATTAATTGAACAAGGTAAAAAAGCAGGACATTTGAGTCACGAAGAAATTGCAGATAAATTGCAAAACTTCGAAATGGATCCAGATCAAATGGATGATTTCTTTGATTTAATTAATGAGAATGAAATCAATCTTATTAATGAAAAAGATTCAAGTGATACAAATGACAAACTAAATTTAAATGACTTAAGTGCTCCTCCAGGTGTTAAAATAAACGACCCAGTAAGAATGTACTTAAAAGAAATAGGACGCGTCAATTTATTAACCGCCCAAGAAGAAATCGAATTAGCTAAACGTATCGAGCAAGGTGATGAAATTGCGAAATCACGTCTTGCAGAAGCGAACTTAAGACTTGTTGTAAGTATCGCTAAACGTTATGTAGGTAGAGGTATGTTATTCCTTGACCTTATTCAAGAAGGTAATATGGGTCTAATTAAAGCCGTAGAAAAATTCGACTTTAATAAAGGTTTCAAATTCTCAACATATGCAACTTGGTGGATTCGTCAAGCAATCACTAGAGCGATTGCTGACCAAGCACGTACAATCCGTATCCCAGTTCATATGGTTGAAACAATCAATAAGTTGATTCGTGTTCAACGTCAATTACTTCAAGATTTAGGCAGAGATCCATCTCCTGAAGAAATTGGTGAAGAAATGGACTTACCACCAGAAAAAGTACGTGAAATTCTTAAAATTGCTCAAGAACCCGTATCATTAGAAACGCCTATTGGTGAAGAAGATGACAGTCACTTAGGCGACTTTATTGAAGATCAAGATGCACAAAGCCCATCAGATCACGCTGCATATGAATTACTTAAAGAACAATTAGAAGATGTATTAGACACATTAACAGATAGAGAAGAAAATGTATTAAGACTAAGATTTGGTCTTGATGATGGTAGAACAAGAACACTTGAAGAAGTCGGAAAAGTATTTGGTGTTACTAGAGAACGTATTCGTCAAATAGAAGCGAAGGCATTACGCAAGTTAAGACATCCATCTAGAAGTAAGCGTTTGAAAGATTTTATGGATTAAACATGAAAAGTTTATATTAATCCCAAAAAGCCTTTGACAATGCCTTGTTTTAATATAAAATATAATTGTATGAAGGTTTAACAAAAGGGAGGTTGTATGAATGAATCGTAATCCTGTTATCCCGTTTATTCTGATTTTACTACTCGGTGTAGGATTAATATTCTTCATGTCAGCACATGGTGCTAACAAAGAGGAAGAAAAAGAAGGCGGTGGCGGTGCTAAAACTGAAAAGTTTGATGCAGCTACATTCGCTAAGGACAATTGTACAAGTTGTCATGGACAAAATCTTGAAGGTGGAATGGGACCTAAATTAGCTGGAAGCAAAAAAGGTGCCGATGAAATGAAAAAAATCATTCGTAATGGTAAAGGATCAATGCCTGCACATGACGAAGCTACTATTTCAAATAAAGATTTAGACACACTTGTCAAGTACTTAAAAGATGGCGCTAAATAACACAAAAAAATCTTTTGCTATTGCAAAAGATTTTTTTAATGAAAGGGAAAAATAATGATCCAAATCAATAAACGTTTAATGAAGGTAAGTGAATATTTAAATCATCATAAATTAGCAGACATCGGTTCCGATCATGCATATTTACCTATATACGCAATTCAAAATGGATTAATTAAAGAAGCGATTGCTGGAGAAGTTGTAAAAGGACCTTTTCTAGCAGCTCAAAAAAACACTAAATTATATGGTATGAATGAACTTATAGAAGTTAAACTGGGTGACGGTTTAGAAGTAGTAGACGATACAATTGATGCTATTACGATTTGTGGCATGGGTGGTCCATTAATTGCACAAATTATTGAAGAAGGAAAGCATAAGTTAACAGGGCATCCTGATTTAATTTTACAAGCAAATATTCATGCGTTACCTATTAGAAAAGTATTACAAAGCATTGGTTATCAAATCGTTGATGAACAATTAATAAAAGATAAAAAACATATATATGAAATCATAGTGGCTAAAAAAGGTGAGATGGATCTAAATGAATTAGAATTAAAATTTGGTCCTAAATTATTAGCCAATAAAAATGATTTATTCCATGAAAAATGGCAAAGAGAATTAGAATCACTTAATAAAATTAGTAAACAATTAGAACATCATGAGGATAAAAATAGGTATAAAGAAATTAATCAACAAATACTTCAAATAAAAGAGGTGCTTTAATGATTATTCAAGAGCTATTGCAAGAAATAGATAAACAAGTTCCATTTTCTACGAGTGAATCTTGGGATAATGTTGGTTTATTAATTGGTACAGAAAAAAGTGAAGTGAACGGTGTATTAACAACATTAGATTGTACGTTAGAAGTTGTAGATGAAGCCATTCAAAACAATATCAATACAATAATTGCACATCATCCACTTATTTTTAAAGGTGTTAAAAATATTACGGATAAAAGCTACGGTCCTATTATTCGTAAATTGATACAAAATGATATCAATTTGATAGCACTTCATACAAATCTTGATGTACATCCTAAAGGTGTTAGTTACATGATTGGGCAACAAATAGGATTAGATAATATGAAAGTATTAGAAGAACAACAAGAGTCATATTATAAAGTACAAATATTCCTACTTGATCAAGATGTTGAAACTATGAAAGCTGCATTTAATGAACATCATTTAGCACAAACTGAAGAATACAGCGAAGTATTTTTCCAGTCTCAAGGTAAAGGTCAATTTAAACCTAGTGCATCAGCAAATCCACATCTTGGACAAGCTGATAAGACTGAAACGGTTTATGAAACGAAACTAGAATTAATGGTTGATGAGAAAGATTTAGCACTTGCTAAAGAACTCATTATTCAAACACATCCTTATGAAGAACCCGTTTATGATTTCATCAAAATGTCGAGATCGTCTTCTGTAGGTTTAGGAATAATCGGGGAATTAAATGAAACGCAATCAGTAAATGAATTTGTGCAAAACTATAAAGAAAAGCTCGCTATTCCAGCAGTTAGATTTATAGGAGACCAATCAGCGCAAATTAAACGCATCGCAATTGTTGGTGGTGCTGGTATTGAATATGCAAATATAGCTAAGGCACAACAAGCTGATTTATTTATTACTGGAGACGTTAAACATCATGAAGCATTAGATGCACTAATGGATGGTATAAATATTTTAGATGTTAATCATTATAGTGAGTATGTTATGAAAGAAGGATTAAAGTCATTATTAGAAGAATGGACAAATGGAAAGATTAAAGTGTTAACATCTTCTATTAATACAGATCCTTATCAATATATGTAAAAAACTGCCGAGTGAATTCGGCAGTTTTTTTAGTCCATTATTTTTACAGGTTTAGGCTTTTTAATTTTAGGTAATATTTTTTCAACAGGTACATTACTTGTTAAGGTTGCGTCACGTATTTCTGTCGGGTCATAATTTTTAATATAATCTATGACTTCTTTAACGATAGGCGTTGGTGTTGAAGCACCTGCTGTAACAGCTACACTTTCAACATCTTGTAGCCACTCTAATTTTAATTCACTCAAATCAGCGATTCGATATGCGTTAGTATGTGCGATTTCTTTAGATACTTGGGCTAATCTATTTGAATTATTACTTTTAGGATCACCAACGACAATGAGTAAATCTGCTTGATCTGCTTGTGTGGCAACAGCTTCTTGTCTAACTTGTGTTGCTAAACAAATTTCTTCATGTACTTCAATATGAGGATATTTTACTTTTAATTCATCAATAAGATGTTTCACATCCCATTGTGACATAGTTGTTTGATTCGTTACGATGAGTTTTTGGTTCAATAATTCTTCCGGCAAGGCATCGATATCTTCTAAAGTCTGAACGAGATGTACGATATCAGGTGCCACACCAACTGCGCCTTCAGGTTCGGGATGCCCTTTTTTACCAATATAAATAACGTGATAACCATTTGATTTAACTTCACGTATTAACTGATGCGTATTATCAACATCTGGACATGTCGCATCTATACAAACCAATCCTTTTTCTTTAGCACGTCTTTTGACTTCAGGCGATACACCATGCGCAGTAAATATAACGGTACCTTCATCAATTTGTTCTAAGATCTTTAATCTGTTCGGACCATCTAACGTAATAATACCATCAGATTCAAAGGCATCAGTCACATGTTTATTATGAACAATCATGCCAAGTATATAAATGGGTCTTGGAAGTGACTTATCTAAAGACGCATTTCTAGCAATAACCATAGCGTCTACAACACCGTAACAATAGCCTCTAGGGGTAATCTTTATAATTTCCATAAATTGCCCTCCTTATTAATGTCTATTATAACAACACACAAGTCTTAAAGAAACTAAATAAAAATTCAAAATAAATCTTTTAGCCTATCATAAAGTGCGCATTTACTATATAATGTATGAAGTGAAAAAGAAACGAGGAGGGTCGCTTATGTCTAAGCATCCGTTTGAACATTTTCAACTTGAAAATGAATTAGTAGAGGCCGTTAAAGATTTACATTTTAACCAGCCAACAGAAATACAGCGAAGAGTTATACCCAAAATTAAAAAAGGATCTAATATAATAGGACAATCTCAAACTGGTACAGGGAAATCACACGCATTTTTACTACCATTATTTGATAAAATTGACGTAGATATAAAAGAACCACAAGTGATTATTTTGGCACCAACAAGAGAATTAGCAAAGCAATTATATGACGCAGCTTCACATTTAACTCAATTTAAAAAAGGTGTAAAAGTTAGTTTATACATTGGTGGAACAGATAAATCAAGAGATATTGATAAATCTAAAAATACACCACATGTTGTTGTAGGTACGCCGAATAGAATTGATGATATGGCTGTAGAGCGTGCTTTAGATTTACATCTAGCGAAGTCAGTTGTTATTGATGAAGCAGATTTAATGATTGATTTAGGATTTATGCCTAAAGTAGATAGTATTGCGAGTAGATTAGATGAAAACGCACAAATTTCAGTATTTAGTGCAACGATTCCTAAAGCGTTACATCCATTCTTAAATAAATATTTAAGCAATCCTGAATTTGTTGAAATTGAAACAGCATCATCTAATAAAGACAATATCGACTTTTACTTAATACCGACTAAAGGTGTTGAGAAAAAAGAAAAAGTCTTAAAAGTTATGAATGTGATTAATCCTTATTTAGCAATTATATTTGCTAATAGCCGTGATAGAGCAGATGAATTAGTTGCGTATTTATCAGAAGAAGGCTATAAAGTTGGGGTTATCCATGGTGGTTTAACACCTAGAGAAAGAACACAACAAATGAAGCGTATTAAACAATTAGACTTTGAGTTTGTTGTCGCAAGTGATTTAGCATCACGTGGTATTGATATTGAAGGCGTAAGTCACGTTATCAACTATGATTTACCTAAAGAAATAGATTTCTTTACACATAGAGTTGGTCGTACAGGTCGTGGTGATTATAAAGGTATCGCAATCACTTTATATACACCTGATGAAGATGATTTAATTACACAAATTGAGAAACATAATTACAAGTTTAAACATGTCGATATTAAAAACGATGAATTTGTAGAAATTAAAGATCGTCAAAAACGTACAAAACGTGTTAAAAAAGAAGATAATATTGAAAAGTCATTAAAACAAAAAATTAAAAGAAACAATAAAAATAAAGTAAAACCTGGCTATAAGAAGAAATTCAAACGAGAATTAGATGAGTTGAAATTTAAAGAAAAGAAAGCTCATTCTAAGAGAACTAAAAGACAAAGTAGAAAAGGATAGGTGTCAAATATGTTAATTGGATCACACGTTTCAATGAGTGGTAAGAAGATGCTATTACAAGCAGCAGAAGAAGCGGCAAGTTATAATGCTTCTACATTTATGATTTATACAGGTGCTCCACAAAACACAAGACGTAAAAAGATTGAAGATTTAAATATTGAAAATGGTAAAACAGCAATGAAAGAATATGGTTTATCTAACATTGTTGTGCATGCACCATATATCATCAATATTGCAAATACAACTAAACCAGAAGTATTTAACTTAGGTGTTGAATTCTTACAATCAGAAATTGAACGTACTGAAGCATTAGGTGCTAAAGATATCGTACTTCATCCAGGTGCGCATGTTGGTGCCGGTGAAGAAAAAGGTATTCAAAAAATTATTGAAGGTTTAAATGAAGTATTAACAAATAATAATGATGTACGTATCGCATTGGAAACAATGGCAGGTAAAGGTTCTGAATGTGGTAAAACATTCGAAGAACTTGCTCAAATCATTGATGGTGTAAACCATAATGAAAGATTATCTGTATGTTTCGATACTTGTCATACAAATGATGCTGGTTACAACGTTAAAGAAGACTTTGATGGCGTATTAAATGAGTTTGATAAAATCGTTGGTATCGATCGTATTAAAGTACTTCACGTAAACGACAGTAAAAATCCACAAGGTGCCAGAAAAGATAGACATGAAAATATTGGCTTTGGATCAATTGGTTATGATGCATTGCACTATATTGTTCATCATGATGCATTTAAAGAAGTACCTAAAATTTTAGAAACACCATATGTTGGTGATGACAAAAAGAATAAAAAACCACCATATAAATATGAAATCGAAATGATTAAACATGGTACATTCGATCCAGATTTAAAAGATAAAATCTTTAATCAATAATGTTATTTAAGGATGCTAATTCAATTAGCATTCTTTTTTTGTTCGTAAACATTACTATTTACATTCTTTCATATTCATTGTATAGTATTCTATTGACGAGGTGATGAAGATGGAAAAAGAAACACCGATTTTCGAGTTAAAAGATATCAGTTATAGCTATCCAAATAAATTGGCACTCAGCCATATTAATATACAAATTTATAAAGGAGATTTCTTGGCAATAGTTGGCCCAAATGGCTCTGGGAAATCGACTTTACTGAAATTGATATTAGGCTTATTACCTTTACAAAAAGGTGATATCTTAATAAGTGGTAAAAAAATTAATCAATATAAATCTTGGGAAAAAATTAGTTATGTATCACAAAAATCCAACGCTTTTAGTTCTGGTTTTCCAGCGACAGTGAAAGAAGTTGTCATGAGTGGCTTAACTAAAAATAAAAGTCTTTTTAAATGGTTTAATAAAGAAGATGCTGCACAAGTAGATGCAATATTAGAAAGATTAAATATAAGTGATCTTAAGAATGAGAATATTGCACAGTTGTCAGGTGGTCAACAGCAAAGGACGTTTATTGCTAGAGCTTTAATTTCTAAGCCGAGTATTTTAATATTAGATGAACCTACTGTAGGTATTGATGCAAGACATGTTTCTGAATTTTACCAATTACTGACGCAATTAAAACAAGAAGGGATTACAATCATTCTTGTAACGCATGATATTGGTGTTGTAGCCGATACGGCAAGTAAAGTAGCTTGCTTAAATCAACATATACATTTCCATGGTACAAGTGAGTCGTTTAAATCATTAGATGAAGTCTCAATATCTAAAATCTATGGACATCCCGTGCAATTTGTTGATCATCAACATAATCGTGACTGTTGTGCAAATGAAGAAGTGGAAGAATTAGTACAAAGTTAAAGATGAATATAATGAATATATAGATTTTAAATAAGGAGATTGGATATGTCAGTTGAAACGAGAGATAGATTTATACTCCTAAACGAAGGAGTGTTATATAGTGATTGATGCGTTTTTAAATTTTGATTTTATAAGATACTCATTTATAAGTGGTATCTTAGTAGGATTGATTGCACCTTTAATAGGGGCATTTATTGTAGTTAGAAGGTTATCACTTATTGCTGATGCTTTAAGCCATGTGACGCTAGGTGGTATATCAATGGGGCTGTTCTTAATGAGTGTTAGTCCTTTGTTTGCTACTATAAATCCGATATGGTTTGGTATCATTTTTTCAATAGCAGGTGCATTATTAATAGAACAATTAAGAACTGAATATAAACATTACCAAGAAATCGCTATTCCAATTATTATGAGTGGTGGAATTGGTATTAGTGTTATATTTATTTCTTTAGCAAACGGATTTAATCAAGATTTATTTGGATATTTATTCGGTTCAATTAGTGCCGTAAATTTAAGTGATTTATTTACAATTATCGTCATTACAATAATTGTTTTAATCTTTGTTATGTTATTGTACAAATCATTATTTGTATTATCATTCGATGAAGAATACTCAAAAGTGATTGGCATGCCAAAATGGATCCAATTACTATTTATTGTCATTGTTGCACTTGTTATTTCAGCTTCAATGAGAGTCGTTGGTATTTTATTAGTTAGTAGTTTAATGACATTGCCAGTCGCTACAAGCATGAGATTAGCTAAAGGGTTCAAACAGTTAATCGCATTAAGTATTTTATTCGGTGAAATCTCAGTAGTACTAGGATTGATATTGTCCTTCTATTTGAATATTTCACCAGGAGGTATTATAGTAGGATTATTGATTATAGAATTACTTGCTAGCATAGCGTACAGTAAAGTATTGATAAAAAAAGGAGGCTATCATCTTGAAAGTAGAGGAAGCCATTCAAATATTGAAAAATGATGGACATAAATACACAAATAAACGCCGTGATATCATATCATTGTTTGTAGATGAAGATAAATACATCACTGCTAAATATATTCAAGAAGCATTGAAAGACGATTATACAGGATTATCTTTCGATACAATTTATCGTAATTTATACTTATTTAAAGACTTGAATATTATCGAAAGCACTGAAATAGACGGCGAAATGAAATTTAGAATTGCATGTCAAAGTCATCATCATCATCATTTTATTTGTGAATCATGTGGCACAACAAAAGTAATAGACTTTTGCCCAATGGATTCAATTAAACAACAATTACCAAATGTAGAAATAGCATCACATAAATTAGAAGTATACGGTAAATGTGAACAATGTAAAACAGTATAAGAAGAGAAAAATGGTAGCTCCTCGAGTTACCATTTTTTATTTGTAGGGAAACAGCTAGTATTGAATGTACGCTAACGATCAAGCCCCTGAAACAAGATCGTTAGAAATTCTAACGTCCAAGAAAGTAAAACAAGATCGTTAGCTGGCAACTTAATTTCACAATATACAAAAACCTGGTCCATCTCACATATGGGCCAGGTTCTAACTAAATTCTATTAAGTAACGTTGATACTTCATGCCAATTTTTAATTCTATATATACCATTCTGTAAATCTTTTTGGTTATATGGTGTGTCAAACAGGAAAACAGGGATATTTAAATAATGATTGATATCTTCTGCGTTATCTAATTTATCTTCAAAGAAAATATCGATATTCTGTTCTTTTGTTACTTCTAATTTATTATGACTTCCTGTTAATGTAATTTGATCAAATGGTATATGATGTGATTGAAACCATTCTTTCGTAATATCTTCTAAATAATGATGTCTTGCACTTATATAATAGAGTTCGTAGTCATCTTTTAATTGATTCAAAATGTCTTTTGCACCTTCTGCAACAGGGGAGTGTTGGTATATATGTGATTCATTGCTTTTAAACCAACTCAACATTTCTTCTTCTTTACAGTTTAAGACATTTGCTAAATTGTATTCTGTAATATCTTCATATTTAAGTTGTTGATTAAAATCTCTTTGTAAATAGGGTACAAATGTTTTTGGACATGTAACTGTGCCGTCTATATCTATACCTAATCTTGGCTTTTGATTCATAAAAATTCACCTTTTTATTTTATGCTTTTTGAGCTTCTTTATTTTGTTCCATTTCAATTGCTAATTTATCAATTTCTTTTTTTAATTCTTCGACCATTGTTTTTTCAGGTACTTTGCGAACGGTTTTACCTTTCATAAACAGTAATCCTTCACCACGAGCACCAGCAATGCCGATATCTGCTTCTCTTGCTTCACCAGGACCGTTAACTGCACAACCAAGTACAGCTACTTTTAATGGGATTTGAAGGTTTGAAATATATTCTTCTACTTCATTTGCTATCGATATTAAATCGATTTCAATTCGTCCACATGTAGGACAAGCAATTAATGTAGCAGCATTACTGGCTAATCCAAATGCTTTAAGCAAAGATTTCGCTACTTTAACTTCTTCAACTGGATCAGCTGATAAAGAAATTCGACAAGTATTGCCAATACCTAAACTAAGTATAGCACCTAATCCTGCAGACGATTTAACTGTTCCATTAAATAGGGTGCCACTTTCAGTTATACCTAAATGCAGTGGGTAGTCAAAAGCTTGAGCTGCTTTCGTGTATGCCTCTATAGCTAAATTTACGTCACTTGCTTTCATTGATACGATAATGTCATGAAAATCTAAATCTTCGAGTATTTTTATATGGTGCAATGCACTTTCGACCATACCATCAGCAGTAGGATAGCCATATTTTTTAATAATATGTTTTTCTAATGAACCAGCATTAACTCCAATTCGAATAGGAATACCTTTTTCTTTACACGCTTTGACAACTGCTTCAACTTTTTCACGTCTACCTATGTTCCCTGGATTGATTCGAATCTTATCTGCGCCATTTTCAATAGCAATTAAAGCTAATTTGTAATTGAAATGAATATCTACAACTAATGGAATATTAATTTGTGCTTTGATATCTTTAATTGCATATGCGTCTTCTTCATTTGGGCAAGCTACTCTAACAATTTGACAACCAGCTTCTTCTAATCGTTTAATTTCAGCTACAGTTGCATCAACAT
>NZ_PPQD01000034.1:325754-442685 GCF_002901825.1 Mammaliicoccus sciuri
TGAACCACCAATCGTTAAATCCCCAACTTTAACAGGTCTCGTTTTCGTGCGATGAATGATTTCTGACATGATAAGACTCCTTTGTTTAAATTTGCTAACCTTTACACTTTAGCAGATCTTTTTCCTTTAGGTAAATACATAGCAATCATAACAATGCTTAAAATGATTATACACCATGAAGCAATTATTAATAAAGGAATCACTGTAATCATTCCAAATAATAGTACTAAAGTCGGAAGCGTTATCACAAACGTCATCATTTTGAACCAAGTCATAAAGCGAGACTTTCTTCGTAAAATAATTCCCAATAAATGTCCAGCAAATGCCAGAATTCCAATTTTTATAGATAAGCTTAAGAATTGAATGAATAATAGAAAGACAACAATCAAACTTAAATAAAAATATTTAGAATCATTAATCGTTTCAATAAACTTTATTAAATCATCTTGATCGGTAACAAGAGAGGATAGGGAACCATAGCTAATTTCTGTGTAGTCACTATAATTTGATATTTCAATATGATTTGGTTTAAACACGATTAAATGATGATCTTTCATCGCGAAATCATTAGATTTAGTAAATTCTATCGTTTGATGATTATTTAATTTGATAGATTTATCTTGGGATAAAATCATTTTGTTATGATCTATTTTAAAATCAGGAATCTCTGTCACTTCATCATTGACTAACGTTGATAAATTCTGAGTGATTTGTATGTATTGAATAGAATTTGGTATGATTAATATCAAACTTAATAATAATATATGAAGGAATATGTACCTTAACTTCGTAATTCTAAACATTGGATACTTACTAGGATGCTTAAATAACCTTTTAAGCTCATTTATATACTGCATAAATTCACCTCTTCTTCACTTAATAATAATGTTAAAAAACACCTGTTGCAAGGCGATACATAAGAATTAAAAATTTTTTGATTATTTATTAAACAAATTATTTGTTATAAAACTTTAATCTTGATAAGATAGGTATGTAAAACAAATGAGGAGGATGATTTTTTATGGCTTTTGAATTACCAAAATTACCATATGCGTATGATGCATTAGAACCACACATCGATAAAGAAACTATGGAGATTCATCATACGAAACACCATAACACTTATGTAACAAAATTAAATGATGCAGTGAAAGGTACAGATTTAGAAAGCAAATCTATTGAAGATATTGTTAAAAACTTAAACTCTGTTCCTGATGATATCCGTACTGCAGTTCAAAACAATGGTGGCGGACATTATAATCATTCATTATTCTGGGAACTATTAACTCCAAACGCTTCTGAGCCTTCAGGAGAAGTTGTAGATGCAATTAGTTCTACATTTGGTTCATTAGACAAATTCAAAGAAGAATTTGCAGCTGCAGCAGCTGGCCGTTTTGGTTCAGGATGGGCATGGTTAGTTGTAGATAATGGCCAATTAGCGATTGTTTCAACTCCAAACCAAGATAACCCAATTTCAGAAGGTAAACTTCCAATTTTAGGTTTAGATGTTTGGGAACATGCTTACTACTTAAACTACCAAAACAGACGCCCAGATTACATTAATGCATTCTGGAACGTTGTAAATTGGGATAAAGTAAACGAATTATACCAAGCTGCAAAATAATTCGTCTTTAAATTTGGATGACTGATTTATAAGACAATCATCCTAATGGGGTGGAGCAATGAAATCTTTTTATTTAAACGAGATTTCAGCTCCGCTCTTTTTTTATAAAAATTTACCTATATCAATAGCAATGTAAGTCATAATAATATATGATGAGATTATTATAATAGAGTTAAAAAGGTAGGTTTAGTTGTTGAAACGAGTAAAAAAGAAATCAAAAGAAGAAGCATTTCGCCTATTAATGAATAAACGCGTAAGCCTAATATTGGCCGTTGTCGTGATTTTATTCTCTGTGCTCATTATGAGGTTAGGTTATTTACAAATTGTAAAAGGCGGAGAATACAAGCGAACGATAGATAGTACAGAATCGATTACAGTTAATGAATCGGTGCCAAGAGGCCGTATTTATGATAGAAATGGTAAAGTTTTAGTAGACAACGAGTCTAAAAAGGCAATTACATACACGAGAGATAGAAGAACAAGCCAAGATGATATTTTGAAAATCGCTGAAAAACTATCTCACTTAATGAAGATGGATACTTCAAACATTACAGAACGTGATAAGCAGGATTTTTGGATATTGAGAAATCAAGATGAAGTTCATAAGTTAATGAAAGATGAACAAGCTTTATTCTCTGATGGCAATATTAGTCAAGATGATTATGATAAAGCGTTATACGACAAAGTAACATCTAAATATACAGATAAATTATCAAAAAAGGATTTGCAAATCCTTGCGATATTTAGAGAAATGAATTCTGGATCTCAACTGAGCCCTGTTGTTATAAAAAATGAAGGTGTTAAAAATGATGAGTATGCAGCTGTATCTCAACACTTATCAGAACTACCTGGCGTTAATACAACAATGGACTGGGAAAGACGTTATCCTTATGGTGACACGTTAAGAACTTTATTCGGAAATGTTTCAAGTAAAGAAGAAGGATTACCTAAAGAGTTAGTGAATGACTATCTTGCTAAAGGGTATTCTAGAAATGATAGAGTCGGTAAATCTTACTTAGAATATCAATATGAAGATATTTTAAAAGGCTCTAAGAAGAAAATGAAATATGTCACTGATAAATCTGGGAAAATAACAAGTTCTGAAGTTATTTCACAAGGTTCACGTGGTAACGATTTAGTGTTAACTATCGATATAGACTTACAGAAAAAAGTTGAAGAATATATTGATAAGCACATTGAATCATTAAGAAGCAAAGGCGCTACAGATATGGACAGAGTTATGGTTGTTGTCCAAGATCCTAGAAATGGTGATGTATTAGCAATGGCCGGACGTGATATTGACAAAAATGGTAAGATTACTGATAACCATATTGGTAACTTCACTAGTCAATATACAGTTGGTTCATCTGTTAAAGGTGCAACATTACTTACTGGTTATCAAAACGGCGTATTAAATGTTGGCGATACAATGGTCGATGAACCATTAAAATTTAGTGGTGGTTTAACAAAACGATCATACTTTAACCAAAATGGCAGAAAAACGATTACTGATGCTGAAGCATTAATGCATTCATCAAACGTCTTTATGTATAAGACAGCATTGTTATTAGCTGGATCTCCATATAGTAGTGGCATGTCACTACCATCTGATGTGGAACAAGCAGGTATTAAATTACGTAAAGGTTTAAATCAAGTTGGTTTAGGTGTTAAAACAGGTATTGATTTACCAAATGAATCAGCTGGACAAATTGAACCCATTAAAGATAACCCAGGTAACTACATTGATTTAGCAATTGGACAATTTGATACTTATACACCTATACAACTATCACAATATGTCGCTACTATTGCGAACGATGGGTATAGATTGAAACCACATTTAGCGAAAGAAATTAGAAACTCTACAAATGAAGATTCGCTTGGACCTATTAAAAAGACATTTAAAGGTGAAGTGATGAATAAGGTTAATAATAGTGATAAAGAAATAAAACAAGTACAAAAAGGTTTCGATATGGCGTTTAATAAACCAGAAGGAACAGGGTATACAAGTTTTAATAAAACGGTCGTACGATCAGCTGGTAAAACAGGTACAGCAGAAGTATTCAAAGATGGTAAACCAAAAGTAAATTCAACATATATTGGATATGCACCTGCTAAGAATCCTGAATTATCATTCTCAATCACTTATACAAATCAACCCGTACCAGAACCATGGTTACCAGGTGGGGATTTAGGTAGAGATATTATTAACTATTATTTTAAAGATAGAAAATAACTCAATATAAAGATTGAATCAATATAACATCTCATTTTACTGATTAATTCAGTAGAAATGAGGTGTTATTTTTTATGTGTGAATTTATTTTTGAATAGTTTGAGATTTAGTGAAGTACATAGATTACGATTTTGTTTGTGCATGTTTGCCTAGGGTATGGCTTGAGCCTGTAGTCCCTCGCTCATACGATTCCCTCAGGCGTCAGCACTTCACAAAATCGTTTTATAGATATGATTAGTTACAAATCTCCCGAGTTTTGTAACTAAGGAGCCTCTTATTAACAGTTCTCCTGAGTTTTGTAACTATGTGGGCTCTTATTAACAAATCTACCGAGTTTTGTAACTAAGGAGCCTCTTATTAACAGTTCTCCTGAGTTTTGTAACTATATGGGCTCTTATTAACAAATCTACCGAGTTTTGTAACTAAGGAGGCTCTTATTAACAGTTCTCCTGAGTTTTGTAACTATGTGGGATCTTATTAACAAATCTCCCGACTTTTGTAACTAAGGCAGCCCATAGTAACAGTTCTCCCGAGTTTTGTAACTACTGTCCCCTTATTAAAAACCATTCTCTTTATTTTTCACATTTTAAACCGTTTTCATAGGAAGTTAACACAAAATTTACATTCAATTTATTTGTACTTAATAAAGAAATTGTAAAGTGAAGATGTAATAAAGATTAAGGCGATATTAATTAGGAGGATTTAACATGAAAAAGTGGCAATTAATCGGATCAACAACAGCTTTAAGTTCTGTACTTTTATTAGGAGCTTGTGGTGGGGCAGCTGAAAAATCTAGTTCCGGGGATACTAAATCTTCAGATGATAAAAAATTAAGTGGTGAAGTTAAAGGTGATGGTTCATCAACAGTTGCACCAGTTATGGAAAAAATAAACGAAGACTTCTCAGCAGAGCAACCTGATGTTTCAGTTTCAATTGGTGTATCAGGAACTGGTGGCGGTTTTGAAAAATTCATAGCGGGAGAAACAGACTTTTCAAATGCTTCTAGAGATATTAAAGATGAAGAAAAAGAAAAATTAAAAAATGCTAAAATAGAATACACTGAGTTTAAGGTTGCTCAAGATGGTTTAACAGTAGCTGTTAACAAAGATAATGACTTTGTTGATGAGTTAAGTATGGATGAATTAGCAAAAATTTATAGCGGCAAAGCAAAAACATGGAAAGATGTTAATTCAAAATTCCCTGATAAAAAGATCAAAGCATTTTCACCAGACCAATCACATGGTACTTACGACTTCTTTAGTGAAGAAGTATTAGATGAAAAAGATTTACAATCTGAGAAAAATGCTGACACGAATGTCATCGTTAAATCTGTCCAAGATAATAAAGATTCAATCGGATTCTTTGGATATAACTTCTATCAAGAAAATAAAGATTCACTTAAAGCAGTGAAGATTAAAGATGATGGAAAAGCAATAGAACCTACAGATAAAACAGTAAATGATGGTAGCTATCCTTTAAGTAGACCGTTATTCGTATATGCGAAAAATAAATCTCTAGAAGATAATGATGCGTTTTATGGATTTATGGAATATGTAATTGATAACTCAGCAGATGCTGCAAAAGACGCTGGTTATGTTCCATTGAAAGATGATGAGTATAAAGAAGATAAAGAAACGTTAGAAAAATTTAAAAAATAATCATTAATAAATTAAAGCAGAGGGCGGTCAGTAATCGCCCTTTTTCAAAATGAAGGAGTTATTTTTATGAAACAACAAACTTCAGTACAAGAATTGATTAAGCAAAATAACAATAATAAAGGTAAAGTCTTTGCGGATAAAGCTGTTCCCATTATTTTATTGTTAATCGCTTCGGTTTCTGTACTTACAACAATCGGGATATTATTCACACTTGTAACTGAAACAGCAACGTTTTTCACAAGAGTGAATCCATTTGAATTTTTATTTACGAAAGACTGGGCACCTTTTTCATCTGATCCTAAATACGGTATTTTCGCACTTATATTAGGTACGTTGAAAGTTACAGCGGTAGCGACAATCTTTGCTGTTCCAGTTGGATTAGGTGCAGCACTATACTTGAGTGAGTATGCCTCTGATAGATCAAGAAGAATTATTAAACCTATTCTTGAAATATTAGCTGGTATACCAACAATTGTTTACGGATTTTTCGCTTTAACATTTGTAACACCAATTTTAAGAGGTATATTCCCGGATTTAGGAAGCTTTAACTCTATTAGTCCAGGTTTAGTCGTGGGGGTCATGATTATACCGATGATTACGAGTATGAGTGAAGACGCTATGAGTTCGGTACCAGATTCAATTAAAGAAGGTGCACTGGGATTAGGTGCAACTAAGTTTGAACTTGCAACTAAAATTGTATTTCCTGCTGCTTTATCCGGTATCATCGCATCTGTTGTATTAGCGATATCAAGAGCAATAGGTGAAACAATGATTGTATCTTTAGCGGCAGGTAGTACACCTGATTCGAGCTTTAGCCTAATAGGATCTATTCAAACAATGACTGGATTCATTGTCCAAGTTGCTACTGGAGATGCGACTTACGGATCTGATATTTATTACAGTATTTATGCTGTAGGTTTCACATTGTTTATATTCACATTTATTATGAATATTATTTCACAATGGATTACTAAACGATTTAGAGAGGAGTATTAATATGTCAGAGGTTAATTTAGTTGATCAAACCGTCGTTCGTAAAAAGCTACCGACAAGATTAATGAAAAATAAAGTCATTAAATCAATATTTTTCGTTTGTACATTAATTGGCTTAATCGTATTAGCTATTTTGCTATTTGACATATTTAGAAAAGGTATTCCTTATCTAAATACAGATTTCTTTACAAACTTCTCATCTACATCACCTGAACGTGCAGGTATTAAAGGTGCTTTAATCGGTACACTATGGCTCATGATGACGATAGCACCTATATCTATCATACTAGGTGTTGGTACTGCTATTTACATGGTTGAATATGCAAAAGAAAACTGGTTTACGAAATTTATAAGAGTCAATATTTCAAATTTAGCAGGTGTTCCATCAGTAGTATTTGGTTTATTAGGATTAACAATATTTGTACGTGGTGCAGGTATCGAAAATTTATCACTAGGTAAGACAGTTATTGCTGCAGCATTAACGATGTCGTTAATGATATTACCAATTATTATTGTAGCAAGTCAGGAAGCAATTAAAGCTGTCCCATCTTCTATTAGAGAAGCATCATTAGGATTAGGTGGTACTAAATGGCAAACGATTAAAAATATTGTATTACCGGCTTCAATACCTGGTATTTTAACAGGGACGATTCTTGCACTATCAAGAGCACTTGGAGAAACTGCACCACTTGTTGTAATCGGTATTCCTGCAATATTGATGAAAACACCAAACAGTATATTTGAATCTTTCCAAGCTTTACCTATGCAAATATACAACTGGGCTAAATTGCCACAGGCAGAATTTCAATTTGTTTCGTCAGCAGCAATTATCGTATTACTCGTAATTTTAATTCTTATGAACTCAATCGCAATCTATATTAGAAACAAATATCAAAGAAAATTATAATAATCAAAATGAAGAGGGGTCATAATTATGACAGACGTAAAAATTAGAGATTTATCTCAAAATATACCTTCAAATGAGATGACAGCAAATCAACAAATAGCAGTAGAAGATAAAAATATTGTTTATAAAACGAATAATTTAGATTTATGGTATGGAGATTTTCATGCGCTTAAAAATATAAATTTAGATATTACAGAAAATGAAGTGACTGCAATTATTGGGCCATCAGGTTGTGGTAAATCAACTTATATTAAAACATTAAATAGAATGATTGAATTAATTCCAAGTGTTAAAACATCAGGAGAGATCATTTATAGAGATAAAAACATTTTCGACAAAAAGTATAGTGTTGAAGAATTAAGAACGAATGTTGGTATGGTTTTCCAAAAACCAAATCCATTCCCAAAATCCATATATGACAACATTACTTATGGACCAAGAATTCATGGTATTACGGATAAAAAGGTACTAGATGAAATCGTTGAACGTTCATTAAAAGGTGCAGCTATTTGGGATGAATGTAAAGATAGACTAGATAAGAATGCATACGGATTATCTGGTGGGCAACAGCAAAGAATTTGTATAGCGAGATGTTTAGCAATTGAACCAGATGTTATTTTAATGGATGAGCCAACTTCAGCGCTAGATCCTATTTCAACACTAAAAGTAGAAGAACTTGTGCAAGAATTAAAAACTAAATACTCAATCATTATCGTGACACATAACATGCAACAAGCAGCTAGAATTTCTGATAAAACAGCGTTCTTCCTAAACGGTTATGTAAATGAGTTCGATCAAACAGATAAAATATTCTCTAACCCAACAGATAAGAAAACTGAAGACTATATTTCAGGGAGATTTGGATAATATGGTTATTAGAGAAAAATATGAAGATGAATTAAACTCACTCATTAATGATTTGTTTGTGTTGGGTAAAGAAGTATACTTTATGATAGAACAATCTATATCTGTATTGAGCGATGAAGATAGAAACAATGCTCGTAATTTAATCAAATACGATAAAAAAATAAACCAAATGGAATATGACATTAATGAAAAAGTGGTTATGCTAATAACAAAGCAACAACCTATAGCGACAGATCTTCGTGTTATGATCTCAGGTTTAAAAATCGCTTCTGAATTAGAACGAATGGCTGACAATTCTACTAATATTGCTCAAATCAGAAAAAGAGTTAAAATAACAGATTATTTTATACTAACGAGATTAAAAACAATGGGTAAATTGGCAATGTTAATGCTAAAAGATTTAGAAGCAGCAGTTAATGACAAAGATATCTTGTTGATAAAAGAAATTATTGATCGTGACAATGATATTGATGATTTATATCGCGAGATTAGTAATACGACATATTTAATCGATAACGATCCATTTATTTCTGCTCAAGCTCATCTTGCTGCAAGATACTTAGAACGAATCGGCGACCATATCACGAATATATGTGAAAGTTGCTATTATTATATAACTGGTGAACACTATGAACCTATTGAAAAATAGTACTGGAATTATATAAGCATAGATGGTATTATAATAAGGTCGTATATTAATTGAAATAAGAATAGGAGGGTTCATCATGCGCGTAAATGTAACTTTAGCATGTACTGATTGTGGTGAAAGAAACTACATCTCTAAAAAGAATAAACGTAACAACCCAGAGCGTATTGAAATGAAAAAATATTGTGCTCGTGACGGTAAACACACTCTTCATAGAGAAACAAAATAATAAAACGAATAAAAACACATTCCATTATACGGGAATGTGTTTTTTTAATACCTTTAAAGGTTGTACGACTACCTATCACAATAATTCTTGTGTTATCATATTATGTGTAACTGATAAAAATTTAATCAATATTTGGAAGTGTTAAATTCATGTCAAACAAGAAAATTTTAAGAAAAGAAATATTGAATTTAATGAGAAATCAAGATATTTCTCAAAAAGAACAATATGATTTAAATTTAAAGGAACAATTATTTGAACATAATAATTTTAAGCAAGCCAATTCAATTGCTATCGTTATGAGTATGGACCATGAAGTCAATACGATACCTATTATTGAACATCTATTGAATATAGGTAAGAAAGTGTTCGTACCGAAAACGAATTACGAAACGAAACAAATGGAATTTCAGCGACTACATGATTTGAATTCTATTGCAATTGATCAAAAAGGAATTAAATATGTTGATGAAGAAACTGAAATTAGTGATGATATTGATTTAATTATTGTACCTGGTGTTGTATTTAATCAAGCTGGTTATCGTATAGGCTATGGTGGAGGGTATTATGATAAATATTTATCTCATTATAATGGACATACAATAAGTTTGTTATATCCTTTTCAGATAAGAAACTTTGATGCTGAATCACATGATATACCAGTTGATGAGATGTTGACACCAAATGATATATGGAGAAGAGTAGATGGATAAAACAAAACAAATGTGGAAGTCGATATATTATTTAGTTTATACAGAAGGCTATAAAATAATATCGATTGATGAAGAAGAAGCAGAAATATGGTTGACACATGAATCTAAAAAAATTGTCAAAAGGTTTATACATAAGACGCCTACACATCAAGAAGTTGATTTTGACTTAGAAAAAATTACTGACCATTTAGGTGACTTAATTGATAGTATAGGGTTTAGCTTTGAACAATTAGATGTTTTTTATATTACCGAAAAAGAGATGGATTTCGCTGAATTTAATCATACTAAACGCCCTAAAATTAGGTATCATGCTTTATATGAGCTTGATGATTTCGAGAAAGTATCTCATCACTTCGTAACGAAGCATCAAATTAAACGTAATAGAACAAATCCTGTTACGACATATAAAAATAAATTATTGAATGCGAGCTTTATTGATAGCTTTATGCTTAAGTTTTCACCGGTAACATACTTTTTAGTAGCTGCTAATGTAATTGTATGGCTGTCTTTAATTTTAATTTTTAATCATTTTGGCCAAATTAATTTAGTCGATTACGGTGGGCTTGTACATTTCAATATAGTACACGGTGAATGGTACCGTTTATTAACGTCCATGTTTATACACGCGAATTTTACACACTTAATGATGAATGTATTTTCACTCATTATATTCGGTAAACTTATTGAAGGTGCATTAGGATCCATTAAAATGTTCACCATTTATTTCATATCAGGTTTATTTGCAGGTATTGTGTCGCTTAGTATTGACACACAATCCATTTCAATTGGTGCAAGTGGTGCCATTTTCGGATTAATTGGTGCTTTTATTGTGTATTTATTTACACGTAAAAATATTAATAAACAATTTGTATTACAAACATTTATCGGTATTGTGATTATTTCGTTATTAGCTTTGTTTATTAATAATGTAAACCACTTCGCTCATTTAGGTGGATTCGTTGGTGGGGCAATCTTAATGTTTATCATGTATAAATGGATGGAACATGATAAATTCAAACTTTATTATATTGCTGCCTTTATAGTCATCATCATCACTTTGATTGTTATCATATTTAACAGACAACAACATTATATATATGATGAATTAACGAAAGATGCTATGAATAACGGTGATTTTGATAGAGCAGAAACAATGGTAAAGCAAATTAAAGAGAAGAACTTCGAGTCGGATGAGACATATATTTTAAGTGGCTTAATCGTGGCGAATAATACATCTTTGAATGAAGCAATACTAGAATGGGAAAGAGGCTTAAAAGTTTTTCCTAATTCAGCTAAATTAAATTACCAATTAGCTTTAGGTTATAGAGCAAAAGATGACTATGATAAAGCGAATAAGTTTATTAATAAGGCAATAAAGCTTGATAAAAAGAATGAACATTATGCAGCATTAAAAGATGAAATTGATGCGTTTAGGAGTTAATTTTATGAATAATTTATATGACGTACAACAATTACTTAAAAAGTTTGGTTATATCATTTATTTTAAAGATGAAGAAGATCAACTAGAAATGATGGAACAAGAAATAAAAGCTATGTATCAATCTATGCTTATTGATAAAGAAACATTTTTACAAGCACGGCTTATTATAAATCAGAGAAGGATTGAGAAAAAATGACACATATTTTATCAGCTGATATTGGTGGTACGACATGTAAATTAGGTATTTTTGATCGTTCACTAAATATCGAAGAAAAATGGGAAATTTCAACGAACAAAACGGGTGAAGGCATATTAGAGAATATATATGATTCATTCGTTGTACATCTGAATAGAAAAGATATCGACATTAAAAACATTATCGGTATGGGAATCGGTGTACCTGGACCAATTGATTTTGAAAATGGTATTGTCAATGGTGCTGTGAATTTAAATTGGACTGGTAACATTGAAGTTAGAAAACATATGCAACAATATTTTGATGGACCAATTTACGTAGATAATGATGCGAATGTCGCAACTTTAGGTGAAAAATTTAAAGGTGCTGGTCAAAATGAAAGTGATGTTGTTTGTATGACGCTAGGAACAGGTGTAGGTGGTGGCATTGTTTCAAACGGAGAATTAATTCATGGTCATAATGGTTCAGGTGCTGAAATAGGTCATTTCTTAGTGGATCAAAAGAAAAGATTTCAATGTAACTGTGGTATGAAGGGTTGTCTCGAAACGGTTGCTTCAGCTACAGGTGTCATTAATTTAGTACATCATTATTATCCAAATATCAATATGAAATCAAGTATTCATGACTTAATTACAGGTAAAAATGTAACAGCTAAAGACGTATTTGATGCTGCAAAATCAGGAGATGAATTCAGTTTGTTTATCATTGATAAAGTAGCTGGTTACATTGCTTATGCTGCAAGTGTTGTTAGCGTCATGACAAATCCTAAATATATTATAATTGGTGGTGGCGTTAGTAAAGCCGGCGATATTCTCATCCAATTTATTAAAAAGCATTATGAAAAAATGACATTTAAACCTGCACAAGATGGTACAAACATCGTAGTTGCACAATTAGGAAACGACGCAGGTATCATCGGTGCAGCTGGTCTAATTAAGACATATGTAATAGAAAAGGAGAATGAATAATGGCAATAGTTGACGTAGTCGTAATACCAGTAGGAACAGAAGGACCTAGTGTGAGTGAATATATTGCAGATATTCAATTAATTTTAGAAAAACATAAAGAGGCAGGTACAATTGATTATCAATTAACACCAATGAATACACTTATTGAAGGTGATCTAAAAGATTTACTTGAAATTATACAAGAAATTCATGAAAGTCCATTCAATAAAGGATTAGACAGAGTTTGTACAAATATTCGAATTGATGATAGAAGAGATAAGTCTAGAAAAATGAACGATAAATTAGATTCTGTTAATAAACATTTGAACAAATAAAAAAGACGAGTGTAAACTCGTCTTTTCTTTAATGATGTAAAATTGGATAACCGTATGTAAAGATTGTAGCTAATGAGAAGAACCCAAAAGATACTACAGTTATTGCACCAAAAAGAATGCCCAAAATATTTTTGTTTTTGAATGCTGAAATTAAACCAAATATAGCTAGAATAAAAACAGCTAGCATTAATAATGAGAAAATATTAACACCGATATGGATTTTTACTCCAAATAACTCAAATAGTTCCCCTGTGTCGATAAATGGCATTCCAATACCCCCAATACAAATTTCTTTTATTATCATATTAATTGTATAATTAATATGTGGTTTTGTCGAGATACTTTTTAAAAGAGGAGGAAATAAAATGCAAGTACATAGTTTTTCATTAGGAATTGTAGAAACGAATTGTTATATTCTCGAAGGTGAAAACGAATTACTCGTTATAGATCCAGGAGATAATGGCGAGTTTTTAAATAAACAAATTAAACAATATCATAAAAAGGTGAGTGCTGTATTATTAACGCACGCTCATTTTGATCATATAGGTGCTGTAGATGATGTCGCAAATGAATTTGATGTGAAAGTATATGTGCATCCTGAAGAAAAATCATGGTTAACGGATACAGAGAAAAATGGTTCTAAAAAATTTGCAATGTATCAATTACCACAAGTGGTTCAACATACTGTTCCACAAATAATGGAACCTGGGGAATATGAGATTGGAGAATTTAAATTTGAAGCGATCCATACACCAGGTCATTCACCTGGTAGTTTATCATTTGTATTTGATGACTTTGCTATAGTAGGTGATACTTTATTTAAAGGTGGAATTGGCAGAACGGATTTATATAAAGGTGATACAAAAACATTATTGAATTCAATAGAAGATAAGTTGTTAGAACTAGATTCAAATACAACTATTTTCCCAGGTCACGGACCGGAGACAACAATAGCAGATGAAGAAATGACAAATCCGTATTTAAATGGATTTAATTAAAAAAGAAGCATTACACGTTTGTGTAATGCTTCTTTTAATGATGTGCTCCAAAACTTGGCTCTAATAAGAATGTAGAATAATATGTAAATCCAACAAAACATAATACTAAATAAATTGCGAATATATACATATACATTCTTTCTGTTAATTTTAAGTATCCCAACAATACGAAAAATCCAGTTTGTGCTAAGAAGAAATATGCCATCATGTCCATACCACCGACATAAAACATCGTAGCAAAAATAGCAGTCCAGAAGCCTAGAGTTTTATAAACTTTATCCATCTTCTTAAGAACCCCCTCTGTGTTTACTTTCTTATTCATATTTAATTATAAAGTTACTCTATACAAAAGTAAATAGCATTTTAACGCAAATTCATAAGCATTAAACAAGTAATTTAGGTAATTGGAAGCGTTTATATATATTAGGAGGAGATTATGGAGAAATTATTTAAGTCAATTATTAACGATGCTGTCAATTCAAATGCGAGTGATATTCACTTTGTACCTTTAAATGATGATAAAGTCTTTGTTCAAATGAGGATAAATGGTGATAATACACCTTATGATTTAGATCTAGACTTTAAATTGTATAGTAGGCTACTCATTTATATGAAATTTATCGCTCATCTTGATGTAAGTGAACGTAATAAAGCACAAAGCGGTCAATATTTATATGAACATGACATTCATTACTACTTAAGAATTTCTACGATACCTATCAGTTTAGGAATAGAATCTTGTTCCATTAGAATTACCCCTCAACATTTTAATCAATCACAAGTGAAATCAGAGCATCAATCATATAACGTTTTACAAAATAGAATGTATCAATCAGAAGGGCTATTTCTATTTACGGGTCCAACTGGATCAGGTAAGACGACATTAATGTATGAATTGATGTACGCTTTAAAGAGAGAAAAGAACAAACATATTATTACGATTGAAGACCCTGTAGAACAAACGTTAAATGGCATCGTTCAAGTTTCAGTCAATGAAAAAGCTAACATAACTTATCAACAATCCTTTAAAGCCATTTTAAGATGTGATCCTGACGTTATTATGATTGGAGAGATAAGAGACGATGTTACTGCTAAGCAAGTTATTCAAGCTAGTTTAAGTGGTCATTTAGTACTTTCAACAATGCACGCGAGTGATACAATTGGGGCAATCCATCGACTAATAGAACTAGGTGTATCAGTCGAACAAATTAAACAAGGTATTTCATGTATTACAAACCAACGTCTTGTGAAGAAAAATGATGAAACAAGAACTTTAAATATGTCTTATATTTTTAAAGATGACATTATTAACTATATGGAGAATGATTATGAAACGTAAGAAAAATGTATTAAAGAAAGACCAAGTATTATACTTAACACGACTGTTAGATATGTTAAAACAAGGTTTCACATTACTAGAAGCTATTCAATTACTGTCTGATCAATTCATACAACTTAAAAAGCACAATTTAAACACGACTGCTTGTGAAATTGTTATAGAGACTGGACAATTACATGAAATACTTAAACTGTTTAATTATCCCCAAGTCATTATTACCCAAATATACTTTGGTGAACAATATGGTAATTTGAATGAAACATTAGAACACTCTATCCTATATTTAAAAAAGATTGAACAAGTTAAACAAAGATTTATAAAAACAATTCAATATCCCGCTTTATTATTCAGCATCTTTTTTATGTTACTTGCTGTTGTGAATCAAACCATTATTCCTCAATTCACAGAAATTTATGCTTCAATGAATATAGAAATATCCACTTCGTTACGTATTATCACGACAATATTTTCATATTTACCAACAACTATTTTTACTTTAGTCCTCATTTTATTCCTCGTTTATCTCATCAGTTATATGAATTTTATGGACAAAGAAATGGCTCGTAAAATAGCTATATACAAGAAAATTCCAATCATCAATCGTTACATTACGATGTATAACTCATATCGTATATCTAGAGATTTTTCCTTTTTTATTCAAAATGGTATTACCCTTACTAAAATAATTGAAATATATATGTTGCAAACTAAAGATGATTTTTTGAAATATATTGGCCATTCCATCAATCAATCATTAGTTTCTGGTATGACATTTCCAAACTCAATTAAAAAGTTAGGGTGCTTTGAATCTAATTTCATACACTATATTAATCACGGAGAAAATAAATCTAAATTAGATTTAGAACTTTATTATTACAGTCTTTTTATGCTAGATACTCTGGAGAAGACTTTTTTAAAACATCTCAAATGGATACAACCAGTAGTATTTGGTGTTCTAGCCTTGTTAATCGTAACGCTATATTTAATTATCATTCTACCGATGCTGCAAATGGTAGAAGGTATAAAGTGAAAGGAATGTATTAAATGAAAAGATTTAAATTTTTAAGTAAAAAAGAAGGATTTACATTGGTTGAGATGCTAATTGTCCTTTTAATCATAAGTATATTATTGGTGATCATCATACCAAACATAAGTAAGCAATCAGAGACTGTAAAAAGTACTGGATGCCAAGCTCAAGTGAAAATGGTTGCTGGTCAAGTAGAAGCTTATACATTGAAGCACGACGCTAAACCAAATTCTATAAATGATTTAGTAAGTGATGGTTATATTAATCAAAAGCAACTGACATGTAAATCAGGTGAGACAATTACACTTGAAAATGGTGAAGTTGTTGCACATTAAAGATAATAAAGGTTTTACATTGGTGGAAATGATTATTGTGCTATCCATTATCAGTATTATTTTTATGGTGACAATGTATTTATCTGTAAACCCATTGGCAAGTAGTGGATTAAATAATGGCATAGATGATTTTGAAACGAAGCTAGAGTTTTTAGAAACGAAATCTCTATCTCAAAAGCAACCTATATTAGTTTGGTTTAAACCCAATTCAGATAAAATATTTTATCAAATTGAGAAGAATCAGATTCAAACTATCTCACTCTATAAAGGTCGTATTTCTAAAAATAATGAGTTTACGACATTAGTTTTTGATGGAGAGGGGAATATTAATCAATTTGGCACTTTAAAAGTGGAATTTAATGAAAGAAAGTATCATGTTATTTTTCGCATCGAGAAAGGGAGATATAGAATTGTTGAAACGACATGATGGGTATGTGTTTATAGATTTTATGTTGTCTATTTTTATCATAATGCTATTGAGTGGGACATTACTACCTTTAGTTACTACATTAAATGAAAATATTTCTCGTGAACACGATAGAATAAAGCTTTATCAAATGCTCTATCAAACTGTGCAATCAAAATCTATCGAACCAAAATATGATGTAAAGAGATATAAATATTTAAAGTTTAATACAAAAGTTTGTATGAAAGATGAATTGAAAAATGAAAAAATATGTATTGAAAAATAATAAAGGCTTTACCATGATAGAAATGCTACTGTCATTATCATTTTTATTAATTATATTAGCTTTAATTCCATTGCTCATTAAAAGTCTTTATTTGTTTAAGGATAATGCAATGGATCATACGCATTTTGAATTGATGATGTTCAGAAAAGAACTCTCCGATGAAATAAAAGAAAGTACTATAAAATTAGACAAGGTTCATAACAGGATTAAATTCATAAATGAAACACGTTCTACAGAATTCACATTATTAAATGAAAAAATAATAAAAAGTATAAATGGTCGAGGTAATATCACTCTAGTTAATAATGTGAATGCTTTTCAAGTAGATAAGATATCTAACGAAACATTTAAAGTATTTATTATTATAAGAAAAGGCGATAAAGAATTACATGAAGAAATTTATATCTAATGATGCTGGTTTTATTTTACCGTTATTACTTGGAATATTATTTATTTATAGTTCCTTTTTGTCATTTTACTTAGTACAATATAGCTTTAAGCTTAATACTTATCACAATTTAGAACAATACTATATACGTGAAATAAAAATAATGATAAATAAATAATTTTAAGCTTTTTATTTTCTGAATAATGAGATAGAATAAAGTTTAAGTTGATATGAAACAACTGAGGAGTAGATTTAATGTCAATCGTATTAATTGGATTTATGGGTGTTGGCAAAACAACTATCGGAAATTTGTTGAGCGAACATTATGACAAAAGTTTAGTAGATATAGATACTTATATCGTTGAAACAACTCAATTACCAATCCCACAAATTTTTGAAAAATATGGTGAAAAACATTTTAGAGATTTAGAGTATGAAGCTTTAAAAAAATGGATTGATCAAGATGTGATTATTTCAACTGGTGGCGGTATTGTAGAATCAGAATTAAGTAAAGAATTATTAAAACAAAATGACAATACTTTTTGGCTAAAATGTGATGTTGAAATTCTATTTAATAGAATTAATCATGATAATAACAGACCGAATGCTAATGGAAAGTCATTAAATGAATTAAAAGCCTTGTATTCAAAACGAGAATTAAGTTATAATGAAATCGCATTCAAGCATATTGATGCTAACAGACCTAGAGAAGTAGTTGCAAGTGAAATTATTGAATCACTATAAGCTAAAATAATTGCGAATGATCAAAGTTAGAGAGAATGAATAATATATTCATCGCCGAAGGAGCAAGCCAGATTTGAGTGAATCTCTCAGGCAAAAGGATAACTTTGTGACGCATTCCTGAAGAGCACTTCAACAGGGTAGCGAAAGCTACCCTGTTTTTTTATTATACATATTCAGAAGGGGAGAGTTATGATGACGACAGATTTAAAACAAACACCTTTGTATCAAACTTATATAGATCAAGGTGCGAAAGTAATTGATTTTTCTGGATGGGCTTTACCAGTCCAATTTTCAAGTATTAAAGAGGAACACAATGCAGTGAGAAATCATGTAGGTATTTTTGATGTGAGTCACATGGGTGAAATTATCGTTACAGGTGAAGAAGCGGATCAGTTTATTCAATACACTTTAACGAATGATTCAACATTATTAACGGATAGTAAAGCTCAATATACAACGCTATGTAACCACGATGGCGGCGTGATTGATGATTTAGTTGTTTATAAATTAGACGACAAAGTTTATTTCTTAGTTGTTAATGCAGGTAATACAGATAAAGATTTCGAATGGTTAAAATCAATTAAAAATTTTAATGTAAATGTTGAAAATAAATCTTCTGAATATGGCCAATTAGCAATACAAGGTCCAGAAGCACGCGAATTAATTCAAAAATTAGTAAGTGTTGATGTATCAGAAATGAAGATGTTTGAATTCAAACAAAATGTAACATTATTCGGGAAAGAAGTTATATTATCTCAATCTGGTTATACAGGTGAAGATGGATTCGAAGTTTATTGTGATGCTGCAGACACTAAAGCTATTTGGGATGGTTTTATAAACGAAAATGTTATTCCATGTGGTCTTGGCGCACGTGATACTTTAAGACTTGAAGCTGCTTTACCATTACATGGCCAAGATTTATCTGAGCAAATCACACCATATGAAGCTGGCATTGGATTTGCTGTTAAACCATTAATTGAAGATGACTTTATCGGTAAAAATGTTTTGAAAGCACAAAAAGAAAATGGTGCGCCAAGAAAATCAATTGGTATAGAAATGATAGATAAAGGTATACCGAGAACAGATTATGCAATTCTAGATACTGAAGGCAATGAAATTGGTTATGTAACTTCTGGAACACAGTCTCCGTCAACTGGTAAATCTATTGCTATGGGATTAATTGAGAAGAGTGCATTTGAATTAGATAAAGAAATTTTAATACAAGTTAGAAAAAGACAAGTAAAAGCTAAAGTTGTTAAGAAATCATCATTTAAATCATAGGAGTGAATAAAATGGGTCACCGCTATATACCTTTAACTGAAAAAGATAAATCTGAAATGTTAGACGTCATTGGTATTCAATCTGTAGACGAATTATTTACGGATATACCTGAATCTGTAAGGTTTAATAAACCGTTAAATATTAAAGAAAAGAAAGCTGAAACGCCTTTATTACGTGAACTATCTCAAATTGCGAATAAAAATATAACAAGTGAAACTCATGCCTCATTTTTAGGTGCAGGTGTTTATGATCACTATATTCCAACTGTTGTAGATCATGTTATATCTCGTTCAGAATTTTATACTGCTTATACACCTTATCAACCAGAAATTTCACAAGGTGAATTACAAGCTATTTTTGAATTTCAAACTTTAATTTGCGAATTAACTGGTATGGATGTAGCCAATTCATCTATGTATGATGGTGGAACTGCTTTTGCAGAGGCTGCTGTTCTTGCAGCAGGTCATACTAAGAAATCAAAAGTAATTGTTTCTAAATCTGTACATTATCAATCTATTGAAGTACTTAAAACTTATACTAAAGCACAAGATATAGAGGTAGTTGAAGTCGATTTAGACGGTACTGTTACGGACTTAGAAAAGTTGAAAGCAGTTATCGATGACGATACTGCGGCAGTATGTGTTCAATATCCTAACTTCTTTGGTTCTTTAGAAGACTTAGAGGCAATTAAACAGTTAATTGAAGATAAAAAAGCTTTATTTATCGTATCAAGCAATCCTTTATCACTTGGTTTAATTACACCTCCTGGAGAATTCGGTGCTGACATTGTTGTTGGTGATGCACAAGTATTCGGTATTCCAGCACAATATGGTGGACCTCATTGTGGTTATTTTGCATCTACTAAGAAACTTATGAGAAAACTACCAGGACGTTTAGTTGGTCAAACACAAGATGAAGATGGCAATAGAGGCTTTGTTCTTACGTTACAAGCGCGTGAACAACATATTAGAAGAGATAAAGCGACATCAAATATTTGTTCTAATCAAGCTCTAAATGCATTAGCAGCATCAGTTTGTATGAGTGCTTTAGGTAAAAATGGTGTATTTGAAATGGCTAAACTTAACATGGAAAAGACAACTTACATGAAACAAAAAATGCAAGAAGCTGGATTTGACGTGTTAGATGGTATTTCATTCAACGAATTTGTTGTTAAATTTAACAAACCGATAAGTGAAATCAACGCTGAATTACTTGAAGAAGGTATTATTGGTGGATTTGACTTAGGTTTCATAGACGAAGCATTCAACAATCATATGTTAATTGCAGTAACAGAATTAAGAACAAAAGAAGAAATCGATACATTTATCAAAAAAGTAGGTGAATACAGTGCGTAAACCATCAAGTGAATTAATATTTGAAAGATCTAGAAAAGATAGATTTGCATATTCTTTACCTGAAAAAGATGTTGAAACACAAGATGTACAAGATCTTTTAGGAGATAAATTTACAAGAAAACAAAAAGCAGAATTACCAGAAGTTAGTGAATTAGATTTAATGCGTCACTACACTGAATTATCTAATAAAAACCATGGTGTAGATACAGGATTCTATCCTTTAGGTTCATGTACAATGAAATACAATCCTAAAATTAATGAAAAAGTCGCTAGAATGTCTGGCTTTGCAAACGCACACCCATTACAAGATGTTTCTACTGTACAAGGGTCACTCGAAATTATTTATGATTTACAAGAGCATTTAAAAGAAATTACAGGTATGGATGAAGTAACACTTCAACCTGCAGCAGGTGCTCACGGTGAATGGACTGCTTTATTAATGATTAAAGCTTTCCATGAAGCAAATGGCGATTTCAATAGAACGAAAGTTATCGTACCAGACTCAGCTCACGGTACAAATCCAGCTTCTGCAAAAGTAGCAGGTTTCGATACAGTAACTGTAAAATCTAATGAAAAAGGATTAGTTGATATCGAAGACTTAAAACGTGTAGTTGGGGACGATACAGCTGCTATCATGTTAACAAACCCTAACACATTAGGATTATTCGAAGAAGATATTTTAGAAATTAGAGAAATCGTACATCAAGCAGGCGGGAAATTGTATTACGATGGTGCTAACTTGAATGCGATTATGAGTAAAGTTAGACCTGGTGATATGGGATTTGACGCTGTTCACTTAAACTTACACAAAACATTCACAGGACCTCACGGAGGTGGTGGACCTGGTTCAGGACCAGTAGGTGTTAAAGCAGATTTAGTACCATTTTTACCAAAACCAACAGTAGTTAAAGAAAATGATACATTTAAATTCGAACATGATATGCCACAATCTATCGGAAGAGTTAAACCATTCTTCGGTAATTTCGGTATCTATTTAAGAGCTTATACTTATATTAGAACGATGGGTCCAGATGGATTAAAAGCAGTATCAGAAACAGCTGTATTGAACGCTAACTATATGTTGAGAAGATTACAAGATCATTTTGATACGCCATATACACAACACTGTAAACATGAATTCGTAATCAGTGGTTCAAGACAGAAAAAACTTGGTGTAAGAACATTGGATATTGCTAAACGTCTCTTAGACTTCAACTTCCATCCACCAACAATATACTTCCCAATCAACGTGGAAGAATGTATGATGATTGAGCCAACAGAAACAGAATCTAAAGAAACATTAGATGCATTCTGTGATACACTTATTCAAATTGCTAAAGAGGCAGAAGAATCACCAGAAGTTGTATTAGAAGCACCACATACAACTGTCATTGGTCGATTAGATGAAACACAAGCAGCAAGAAAACCAGTACTTAAATTTGAATTACTAAAAGAAGAAAAAGCATAATAAAAAGCGTCTTGGTCGCATTTAACGATCAAGACGCTTTAATATTATTTAGATTTAACTTTACCAGTCCATTTTTTATAGCCGCCTTTAAGCATGAATAGTTCAGTGTAACCTTTTTTCTTCATCATTCTAGCAGCTCTATAACTTGCTACGCCATTTGCGTCGCAAAAATATATAGGTTGGTCTTTACGTAAACCTTGATATCTTGTACGAAATACACTCATCGGTATATTTCTTGCCCCGATAATATGACCATAGTCAAAATCAGCCTTTTCACGCAAGTCTATAACTTGTGCCTTTCTTAATCCCTTATGGAATTCATTTTGATCTAATTCTTTTACTGCGCGCTTATTTAATGAATAGTTAATTGCCATATAAATGATAATCAAGACTAGGACTATGAGCGCGATATACCAATAATTCATGGTCTGATTCCTCCCAATTCAAGTCGATACCCTTATTATAAGATTTCTTGTGAGATTTATCAAAATATTTTTGCTAAAATAGAAAAGTACATAAGAATTAATTGAATAGGAGTTTTAATTGTGAAAGAAACTTGGCACTTTTTAAACACGAAATCGAATAATCCATATTATAATATGGCAGTTGATGAAGCACTTATGAATTTTGTGAGTAGAGGAGAAATCGATCCTGTAATTAGATTTTACACTTGGGATCCAGCTACGTTATCAATTGGATATTTTCAAAAACTAACTAAAGAAATTGATATTGAAAAAGTAAAAGAAAAAGGTTTTGGACTTGTAAGACGTGCTACAGGGGGTAGAGGTGTCTTACACGATAAAGAATTAACTTATAGTGTCATCGTTCCAGAATCGCATCCAAATATGCCTAAAACGGTAACTGAAGCTTATAGAGTAATCTCAGAGGGATTGTTAGAAGGTTTTAAATCATTAGGATTCGACGCATACTTTTCAATTCCAAAGACAAAAGAAGAAAGAGATAAACTTAAGACACCACGTAGTTCAGTTTGTTTTGATGCACCAAGTTGGTATGAACTTGTTGTAGAAGATAGAAAAATAGCAGGAAGCGCTCAAACACGTCAAAAAGGCGTTATCTTACAACATGGCTCAATTTTACAAGATATAGATGTCGATGAATTGTTTGATATGTTTATATATAGAAACGATCGACTAAAAGATAAAATGAAAGCAGCATTTACAAATAAAGCAGTTGCTATAAATGATTTATCAGATAAATTCATCACTCTAGAAGAAATGGAAACAGCATTTTATGAAGGATTTAAGAAAGGTTTAGATATAGAATATAAACCACTTGAATTTACCGAAGAGCAGCTTGCTGAAATTAAACAATTAGAAGAAAAATATAAATCAGAAGATTGGACTTATAGAAAGTAAAAAAAGAGACTATTGAAGTCTCTTTTTTTATCTATTTCTACGCTTTTGTTTACGCATTGCTTTTTTATATTTACGTTGATCTGGCGTTAAAAAGAAGAAATAGTAAATTAGATAGATGATTAATCCGAATATGATTAATGAGACAATCATACGAATGAAGCCCATAATAAAGAAATCAAGATTCATAATTAATCCAAAAACTGCTATAGCAATAATTAAATAGAATAAAACATTTTTCATAAAATCTCACCTTAAATTATTAGTCTATTTAATATAGCACATTTTATGTATAATCTCACTCAATTTGACCTATCTCTTTATCTAAACCATTAAGCTCTTGAATTGCTTTTTGGATACCTTTTTTATCCTTCTTATTGTAAGCATCATTTAAATCTTTAAACACTTTTTCAATACTTGTTGATAGTTTTAACATACTTTTATGAAGCGTTTTATAATCTTTAGGAATAGATTTACCTTTCATTTCATCTTTATATCTATCTGTAATGTTTTCTTGATTGTGATAAATATTTTCTAATTCATTTTTAGTATGTTCATCATCGAATTTAGATGTTACATTTTTCTTGATTTTGTTATAACTTGTAATGTTAGATTTTGTTTCATTTACAAATTTTGTAGATGACTTTAAATATTGAGTTGTAAACAGACTCGACGATTCTTTTTCATTTTGTTTAATTTTGCTTTTGACACTATTTTCTTTTTGTTTATATGTTTTGTTTTTATCTTCTAAGTCTAATACTTCTTTTTTTAATTTTCGATTATCACTTTTTAATGAAGACTTCTTTTCTTCAAGTTGTTGAATTTTATCATTTCCACACGCAGATAAGACAACTGTACTTGCCATGATTGTTATAATTGTTTTTCTCATGTTTATTTACTCCCAATGTTTTACTGTGAAAAAATTTCGATATGTATGATATTATTTTAATGTATATAGATTTATTGTACAAATAGAAAGGGGATAAATATGAAAATTAATAAATTAAGAGAAGTCATGAATGAAAAAGGTCTAGAAGCAGTTGTAATTCTATCACCGTATAATAGAAGATATCTTTCTGGATTTACTGGGACAAGTGGTAGTCTGTTAATTACACAAGACAAATCCCTTTTAATTACAGACTTTAGATATATTCAACAAGCGAACGATCAAGCTCAAGATTTTGAAGTTATTAATCAAGAAGGACCAATGTTAAGTAAGATTAATGACCTGATTAAAGAAGGTCAGTATAAAAATGTTGGCGTCGAATCACATTTAATTACTTATAATGAATATCAAGCACTAAATACAGATGCAGTTGAACTTTCTTCTATTGAAAGTGTTATCGAAACAATCAGAATGGTTAAAGATGAATTTGAAATTAAACAAATTCAGAAAGCAGCTGACATTGTAGATGAAACATATGAACACATTTTAAAATGGGTTAAACCTGGCATGACTGAAAATGAAGTGAACAATGAAATGGAAATGTTTATGAGAA
This sequence comes from Mammaliicoccus sciuri, assembly GCF_002901825.1. Classification (GTDB taxonomy): domain Bacteria; phylum Bacillota; class Bacilli; order Staphylococcales; family Staphylococcaceae; genus Mammaliicoccus; species Mammaliicoccus sciuri. The sequence continues at coordinate 351,043 of NZ_PPQD01000034.1, forward strand.
GCAAAGGTGCAACATGCTCATCATTCGATACGATTGTTGCTTCAGGGCACCGTGGTGCATTACCTCATGGTGTAGCAAGTAATAAAGTTATCGAAGAAGGAGATATGATTACATTAGACTTCGGAGCATTATATGAAGGATACGTTAGTGATGTTACGAGAACATTTGCAATTGGTGAACCAAAAGAAGAAATGAAGAAAATATATAATATTGTTTTAGAGGCACAATTAGCAGCGTTAGAACAAATTAAACCAGGTATGACTGGTAAAGAAGCAGATACGATTGCAAGAGATATTATTAAAAGTTATGGCTATGGTGAACAATTTGGCCATTCTTTAGGACATGGCATTGGATTAGAAGTACACGAAGGCCCAGCATTATCTCAAAAATCAGATATCGTTCTTGAAGAAAATATGTGTATCACTTTAGAACCAGGTATATATGTAGATGGTTTAGGTGGCGTTAGAATAGAAGATGACGTATTAGTTACAAAAAATGGCTTACAGCGCTTTACTAAATCTTCAAAAGACCTTATTATTTTATAAGAAGGTATAAATAGGAGGAAAATGAATGATTTCAGTTAATGATTTTAAAACAGGTTTAACAATTAAAGTTGATAATGGCATTTGGAAAGTTATGGACTTCCAACATGTGAAACCAGGTAAAGGTGCGGCATTCGTTCGTTCTAAATTAAGAAACTTAAGAACTGGTGCAATCCAAGAGAAAACTTTTAGAGCCGGTGAAAAAGTTGAAAAAGCTCAAATCGATAATCGTCGTATGCAATATCTATATGCTAATGGTGATAGCCATGTGTTCATGGATAACGAAACTTACGATCAACTAGAGTTACCTGGTGATAAACTAGAATATGAACTTAAATTTATTAAAGAAAACATGGAAGTTCAAATCCAATCTTATGAAGGTGAAACAATTGGTATTGAATTACCAAATACAGTTACACTTCAAGTAACAGAAACTGAACCTGGTATTAAAGGTGATACAGCAACTGGTGCAACTAAACAAGCTACAGTTGAAACAGGTTATAGTTTAAACGTACCGTTATTTGTTAATGAAGGTGATTTACTTGTCATTAATACTACTGACGGAAGCTACGTATCAAGAGGTTAATATTAAACATTAAAATGAGGCTGGGACAGTAACTTGTGTCCTGGCCTCAATCATTTTAGTTACATTAGGAATGTTTCTTATTTACATTTATAATTAAATATTAAAATCTCTTGAATTGGTATGACCACTAAAGTAAAATGTATGAAGTGTAACGTATTAGAATTTAAAAGGAGTTTTTCAAATGAACTTAAAACAAATTAAAGAACTAGTTGATGTGTTAGATAATTCTTCTTTAACTGAAATTGATATTAATGATAAAGATTTTAAACTAACTTTAAAAAAAGATATTAAACAAGAAATTATTTATAGCCAAGGTGCAACAAATGTCGTAGCAGAACAACCACAACAAGCAACTCAATCAGCACCACAACAAAATGTTGAACAAGAAGCGCCAAGTGGTTTGACGATTAATGCGCCAATGGTTGGTACATTCTATAAATCACCATCTCCTGATGAAGGTCCATACGTTCAAGTAGGTTCACGTGTAGAAGCTGATACAACTGTATGTATTTTAGAAGCAATGAAACTATTTAATGAAATTCAAGCAGAAGTTTCTGGTGAAATCACTGAAATATTAGTTGAAGACGGACAAATGGTAGAGTATGGCCAACCGTTATTCAAGGTGAAGTAATATGAAAAAAGTATTAATTGCAAATAGAGGGGAAATTGCAGTAAGAATCATTAGAGCTTGTAGAGAGTTAGACATACAAACGGTCGCAATTTATTCAGAAGCTGATAAAGATGCATTACATACTCAAATAGCAGATGAAGCTTATTGTGTTGGACCGACACAATCTAAAGATTCATACCTTCACGTTCCTAATATTATTTCAATTGCAAAATCAACAGGTTGTGACGGTATCCATCCTGGTTATGGTTTCTTAGCCGAGAATAGTGATTTTGCAGAAATGTGTGAAGCATGCCAAATTAAATTTATTGGACCTAGTTATCAATCTATCCAGAAGATGGGTATTAAAGACGTTGCGAAAGAAGAAATGATCAAAGCTAACGTACCTGTTGTTCCTGGTAGTGATGGTTTAGTAGATACAGTAAGAATTGCAAAGAAATGTGCGAAGAAAATCGGCTATCCTGTTATTATTAAAGCTACTGCCGGTGGTGGCGGTAAAGGTATCCGAATTGCACGTAATGAAGAAGAGCTTGTAACAGGATTTAGAATGACACAGCAAGAAGCTGAAACAGCATTTGGTAACAAAGGTTTATATTTAGAAAAGTTCATCGAAAACTTTAGACATATTGAAATTCAAGTAATGGGTGATTCAGAAGGTAATGTTATACATCTTGGTGAACGTGATTGTACGATCCAAAGACGTATGCAAAAGTTAGTAGAAGAATCTCCTTCACCAGTCCTTTCTGAAGAAATGCGTAAAGAAATGGGTGAAGCGGCTATTAGAGCAGCTAAAGCCGTTAATTATGAAAATGCTGGTACAATTGAATTTATTTATGATTTAGATGCTGAAACGTTCTATTTCATGGAAATGAATACGCGTATTCAAGTAGAACATCCTGTTACTGAGATGGTTACTGGAATGGATTTAGTTAAACTTCAACTTAAAGTGGCAAGTGGTGAATCATTACCAGTTACACAAGAAGAAGTTGACTTGAGTGGACATGCGATTGAATTTAGAATCAACGCAGAAAGTCCATTTAAGAATTTCATGCCATCACCAGGGAAAATTAATCAATATTTAACACCAGGTGGATTTGGCGTGCGTATTGATTCAGCATGTTATACAGGATATACGATTCCGCCTTATTATGATTCAATGGTTGCGAAGCTTATTGTTCATGGTAAAGATAGAACAGATGCAATTCAAATCGGTAAAAGAGCTTTATCAGAATTTTTAGTTGCTGGCATAGATACAACGATCCCATTCCATTTAAGATTGTTAGAAAATGATGTATTTGAATCAGGTGATTTTAATACCAATTTCCTAGAGATTCATGATATTATAAATAATGAAGACAAATAGGGAGGGATTCAAATGGCTAAAACAATTGAAAATAAAAAGCCTTCTTTAGGTAAAATAGAGATTGCGCCAGAAGTTATTGAGGTCATTGCGAGCATTGCGACTACTGACATTAAAGGTGTATCTCATATGCAATCCGTTTTTAATAAGAATTCCTTAGAAAAATTCGGGAAAAAGAATTTTGGTAAAGGTATTAAAGTCGATATTAAAGAAGACGGCATCTACATTAATGTCTACTGTACATTTGACTACGGTACAAAAATTTCTGAAACAGCACGTAAAGTTCAATCAGAAATTAAACAAGCATTAAATACGATGACGGCATTAACACCAAAAGAAGTTAATGTACATATCGTTAATATACATTTCCAATAATAAAATGATTAATTAAGAGGATGCGTGCATCCTCTTATTCTTTGAAGGAGAAGAATATGAAAAGAACAGAACTAAGAGAGATTGTCTTTAAATCACTATATCAATTAGAAAATAACAAAACTGATTTAACAGTAGAAGAAGCGATTCAATATTTAGTAGAAGACTTTAAAGGTGAACAATATTTATATGTCAAAAACTTTGTTAAAGAAGTTGTAGAGAAAAAAGACGAACTAGATGAAATTGTAAGTCCACATTTAAAAAACTGGACATTAGACCGTTTACTTAAAACTGATAGAATTATTTTAAGAATGGCTACTTATGAATTGAAATATACAGATACACCAGAGAAAGTTATATTTAATGAAGCAGTAGAAATTGCGAAAGTATACAGTGATGATGATCACTATAAATTTATTAATGGTGTATTAAGCAGTTTATCAAAAAGTTAAAGAGTGATATAAATGGATAAGTATTTATCAGTTACAGCAATAACTAAATATATCAAATATAAATTTGATCAAGATCCACATCTACTTAATGTCTTTATTAAAGGTGAAATATCAAACTTTAAAAGACATTCAAGTGGTCATCTTTATTTTGCATTAAAAGACGATAAAGGTGTGCTCAGTGCTATGATGTTTAAATCGAGCGCAAATCAATTGTCGTTTAATCCTAAAGAAGGTGACCAAGTACTTGTTGAAGGTAGAATAGGGGTTTATGAATCAAGAGGTGCTTACCAAATTTATGTTCAATCTATGCAATTAGATGGTGTGGGTCTTCTATATGAAAAATTTGAGGCACTGAAAAAAGAATTAGCAGAAAAAGGTTACTTTGACCAAGAGCATAAATTAAGCATACCTAAATATCCTAAGAAAATTGCTGTGTTGACAGCATCGACTGGCGCTGCGATAAGAGATATATGTTCTACTTTAGATAAGCGTTATCCACTTGCAGAACAAGTGTTAATGAGCACTTTAGTTCAAGGTAAAGGAGCTAAGGATAATATCATTAACAATATTAAAGAAGCTGATTCCATGGGCGTTGATGTTATTATCGTTGGTCGTGGTGGTGGATCTATTGAAGATTTATGGAGCTTCAATGAAAGAGAAGTTGTAGAAGCCATTTATCATTGTAAGACGCCTGTTATTTCAGCAGTTGGTCATGAAACAGATACGACATTAAGTGATTTTGTCAGTGATGTAAGAGCTGCAACACCGACTCAAGCCGCAGTCATTGCGACACCAGATATTAATGCGCTGTATCAACTTATTTCAAATGCTAGACAGTATTTAACAAAACATATCACGCAAACTATTCAACAAGATAAACATAAATTAAAACAACTTTCATCATATTATAAATTGAAGACGCCTTCGTTGCTATATGATCAAGAAACTCAGAAGTTAGATGAATTACAAAAACAATTATCTAGAAATTTAGAACAAACTGTTACGCGTAATAATCATAAGCTAGATATCTTACAGAATAAATTGCGAATCACACCAATTTATAATAAGACTTTTCAATTTAGACAAGACTTTAATCGTTTAAACATGCTTCAAACACAGCTCGTTAATCGTATTATAAGTCAAAAAAAACAAGTGCTGACAAGCAAGTTAGCGCAACTAGATGCGTTAAGTCCGACTCAAATTATGTTAAGAGGTTATTCAATCATCGAAAAAGATGATAAAATCATTACAAGCAAAAATGATTTAAAAATTGACGATGATATTACAATCAATTTAAAAGATGGTAAAATAAATGCTAATGTTAAGGAAATTAGGTGACAAATGTGGCTAAAGAACAAACTTTTGAAGAAATGATGGAAGAATTAGAAAAAGTCGTCGGTAAATTAGACGAAGAAAATATTTCTCTTGAGGAATCAATTGAACTTTATCAAAGAGGCATTGAATTAAGTAGTAAATGTGAAACGAAACTCAAAGCAGCTGAAGATAAAGTAAACAAACTTGTTCAAAAGGAAGGTGATTCAGATGAGTCAAATCATGAATAGTTATGTAGACAAGTTCACTGAATCACTTAAACAAACGAAACTAGATTCAGTTGTAAATACACAATTAGAAGAAAGTATGCGATATTCTTTATTAGCAGGTGGAAAGCGTATTCGTCCTGTACTATTATTAATGACGTTATCGATGTTAAAGACTGATATTAATAAAGGAATGGAAACTGCAAAAGCACTTGAAATGATACATACATATTCCCTTATACATGATGATTTACCAGCTATGGATAACGATGATTATAGACGCGGGATGAAAACGAATCATAAAATCTATGGTGATGCGACTGCAATCTTAGCTGGTGATGCATTATTAACAAAGGCTTTTGAACTGATTACTAAAGATACATATATAGAAGCTGACGAAAAAGTCAAATTGATTAGATTGCTTTCTGAGTCAGCCGGTCATCAAGGTATGGTAGGTGGACAAGTATTAGATATGGAAAGTGAAAATAAAGAAATTTCACTTGATACATTACGCAAAATCCATAGATACAAAACTGGAGCACTGATACGTTTTTCTGTCGTTGCAGCCTGTACAATCGCTAAAGTTAATAGTAAGACATTTTTATTACTAGATTCATTTAGCCAAGAATTAGGATTAATATTCCAAATTAAAGATGATTTGCTAGATATTGAAGGGGATTTCGATAAAATAGGTAAGTCAGTTGGCAGTGATGTCGCGAATCAGAAGAGCACTTATGTGTCTCTATTAGGTAAGACCAATACTAAGGTTGCTTTAGAACAACATGTGAATCAAGCGTTATATTTACTTGAACAATTAGAAGATCAATATAACACTGAAGAACTTAAGTCTCTCACAAAATTATTTGCAAATAGAGAAAATTAATCTATTTTTATAATGTAGATGACTGGTCACAAGAATCGGGCTAAAGGTGGTTAAAAAATGGATGTTTCAAAAATAAAAAACCCATCCTTCCTCAAAGATTTATCTCATCAAGAACTTGAACAACTGAGTAGTGACATTAGAAAATTTTTAATAGAAACATGTTCGGTAACTGGCGGACACATAGGGGCAAATTTAGGTGTGGTTGAATTAACATTGAGTCTACATAAACATTTTAATAGCCCTGTAGATAAGATATTATGGGATGTTGGACATCAAACATACATTCATAAAATATTAACCGGTAGAGGCCATGAATTTAGTTCTTTACGACAATATAAAGGATTATGTGGTTTTCCTAAAATGAAAGAATCAGAACATGATGTATGGGAAGCTGGACATAGTTCAACTTCTTTATCTGCTGCTGTGGGGATGGCAAAAGCAAGAGATATATTAGGACAAGATCATCATGTTGTACCTGTAATTGGTGATGGCGCTTTGACAGGTGGTATGGCACTAGAAGCATTAAACCACATAGGACATGACAAAACGAATTTAACGATTATTTTAAATGATAACGAAATGAGTATCGCACCAAATGTTGGTGCAATGCATAATATGTTTGCGAGAATTCGATCTAACCAAAATTATAATCGCTTTAAATTTGATGCTGAAAGTTTAATTAATAGATTACCTGGTAGAGATTTGTTAAAAGACTCTGCTGATAAAATTAAAGACAGTTTAAAATATTTAGTCGTAGATGGCATCTTCTTTGAAGAACTTGGCATTAAATATATTGGACCTGTAGATGGCCATAATTTTAAAGCATTAGATGAAGCTATAACAGTTTCAAAACAAATGGACAAACCTGTTCTCATACACGTTGTGACTAAAAAAGGTAAAGGTTATAAACCTGCTGAGAAAGATATAATTGGGACTTGGCATGGTTTAGGACCATATAAGCTTGAGACTGGTGAAGTGATAAAAGGAAGTGCTGAAGGGCCGGCATGGAGTGCATTAATGAGTGATGAAGTATTAGCATATGCGCAACAAGACAAACGAATTGTTGCAATCACGCCAGCTATGCCTGTTGGATCAAAATTAACTAAATTTCAACAAACGTTACCTGAACAATTTTTTGATGTAGGTATTGCCGAACAGCATGCAGTTACGATGGCAGCAGGACTTGCAACACAAGGCATGAAACCATATGTCGCAATCTATTCAACATTTATGCAACGTGCATATGATCAATTGTTACACGATGTAGACCGTCAAAACTTAAACGTATTGTTTGGTGTTGATCGAGCAGGACTTGTTGGGGCAGATGGAGAAACTCATCAAGGTGTATTTGATGTTGGCTTTTTAAGTCAATTTCCTAACTTTACAATCATGATGCCTAAAGATGGTAATGAAGCGAAAAATATGATCAAAACTGCTTTTGAAACTAAACATGGTCCAATGGCAATCAGGTATCCGAGAGGTAATGCTCCGTTACTGGATGATACTAAAGATAGTGAATTAATAAAATTAGGATCTTGGAATGTTGAAAGAAACGGTGATGATTTAACGATTATTAGTTATGGACCAACAGTCTCACTTGTAACAGATGTAGCAGACGAATTATTAAAAGAAGACATCCATATCAATATTGTTAATGCTCGGTTTATAAAACCTATGGATTTTGAAATGCTGCATAACCTCGGTAAAGCGTCGAAACCGATTATTACAGTTGAAGAAGCCATGTTGACTGGTGGTTTAGGAAGTCAAATAGCTACTTTTATGAAAGACAATGATTATCATAATAATGTAAGAAGAATAGGCATAAATGACACATACATTGAGCATGGTGATGTAGGTTTATTATTAGAAGATATTGGTATCTCTAAATCAAATATCATGTCTACTGTCAAATCGTTAATTAAGTAATTGATAAATATATGAATAATTATGTTGAAAAAGACGCTTTAGTATATCTAAAGCGTCATTTAAATTGTTTATAGCGCTTACATTACTATTTTTATCAATTTTATGCTATTATAAGTGTATAAATATTCATTAACAGAGGTGTATGTAATGGCGAACAAAACAATGCGTCAGATTAAGATAAGAGAAATAATTTCTAACGAACAAATTGAAACACAAGAAGAATTAGTCAAAAGACTAAATGAATATGATTTGAATATCACACAAGCTACAATATCTCGTGATATTAAAGAGCTTCAATTAATTAAAGTTCCAGCACCTTCTGGTCAATATATCTATAGTTTACCTAGAGATCGTAAATATCACCCGATTGATAAATTAGGTAGATATTTAATGGATTCATTTGTAAAGATTGATGGAGCAGATAATTTATTAGTTCTTAAAACATTACCAGGTAATGCGCAATCAATTGGTGCAATTATTGACCAAATAGATTGGACAGAAGTCATTGGTACGATATGCGGTGATGACACATGCTTAATTATTTGTAAAGATACTGAGGCAGCTGAAGTTATTACAGATAGAATTTTTAATATGCTTTAAAGGAGATTTAATATACAATGTTACAAGCTCTTACAATTAAACAATTTGCTATAATTGAATCTTTAGAAATTAATTTTTCAGGTGGACTGACTGTTTTAAGCGGTGAAACTGGTGCTGGTAAATCTATTATTATAGATGCTATTGGTCAGTTAGTAGGTGCAAGAGCCTCACAAAGTTTTGTTAGACATGGCGAACAGAAGGCGACAATTGAAGGCGTGTTTGATATCGATAATGTACCTAATGTCAATAAAATCTTAAGTGAGTTAGATATCGATTTTGACGAAGATTTCTTGTTTGTAAAAAGAGAAATATTTTCTTCAGGAAAAAGCATTTGTAAATTGAACAATCAGAATGTAACACTATCTGATTTAAAAATTGTCATGCAAGAATTACTTGATATACATGGTCAACATGAAACGCAAATATTACTTAAACCTAAATATCATTTATCATTGTTAGATAATTATGCTGATGGCACATATCAATCTGAAATTGATCAATATGAAGAAATTTTTCAATCTTATCGTTTGAAAAAACAAGAACTTGAAAAGTTAGAATCTCAAGACCAAGCATTATTACAAAGATTAGATTTAATAAAATTCCAACGTGATGAATTACATGACGCGAATTTAAAAGAAGATGAAATTGAGTTTTTAAATCAAGAAATTAAAAAACTTCAAAATCATGAAAAAATAAATGAAAGTCTTAATAAAGCCCATATGTTATTGAGTAGTGAAGAAAACATTACAGATAAAATTTATGAACTTAATCAAGAAATTCAACATATAAACGATATTATTCCGGATAAATATACTGCTTTTAGTGAAGAATTAGATCAAATGTATTACACTTTAGAAGATTACAAACATGAACTATATAATGAACTAACATCTAATGACTTTGATGAATCTTTACTAAATGAGTACGAGTCTAGATTAAATGTACTCACTGACCTCAATCGTAAATATGGTAAAAGCATACCTGAATTAATCAAATATAGAGATAAAATTGATGATGAAATATATAAAATTGAGAACTACGAACAAAGTACTTCTCAATTACGTGAAGAAATTAACGATCTTTATACAAACGTTCTAAAATACGGAGAAGCACTATCTACTAAAAGAAGACAAGTTGCGTTGGATCTTAGAGATAGATTAGTTGAAGAAGTACAGAATTTGCATATGCAAGATGCGAATATAGAAATTACATTCACTAAAACGAAGCCTACTCAATATGGCTTAGAAGAAGTAGAATTCTTAATTAGTCCAAATAAAGGCGAACCATTAAAAAGTTTAAATAAAATAGCTTCTGGTGGTGAACTATCGAGAATAATGCTTGCGTTGAAAAGTATATTTGTTTCTTCAAAAGGACAAACAGCAATTTTATTTGATGAAGTAGATACAGGTGTATCTGGAAGAGTCGCTCAAAAAATGGCTGAAAAAATGCATCAGATTGCGCAAACACTTCAAGTGATATGTATTTCACATTTACCTCAAGTCGCTGCAATTAGTGATAATCATTTGTATATTGCTAAAGAAACGGTAAATGATAGAACAACGACTTCTATAAAACAATTAGATGGTAAAGATAAAATAGATGAAATAGCAAGAATGATATCAGGTGTTGAAGTTACTGAATTAACTCGACAACACGCTAAAGAAATGATTATACAAAACAAAAATTAAAAATAGAATGATTCGTTAGGGTGTTAAGCATGGTAATTAAGGTTGCAATAATAGAAGACTCGAAAGCGTATGTTAGTGAAATGGCACAATATTTAAAAGAACACGATATTGAAATTGTTAATATTGGATACAACGGTAAAGAAGCACTCGACATTTTAAATGGAGAAGTTTTCGATGTTCTTCTATTAGACTTAATCTTGCCACACATTGATGGCATGACTTTGCTTAAAAAATATATAAAACAAAATAAGCAATTTAAAGTGGTTTGTATGAGTGCTTTTGTTAGTGATGATGTCTTAAAAGAATCTGTTTCATTAGGAGTATATTACTTCTTAATTAAACCTGTTGAGTTTGATGTCTTATTAGACACAATACAACGTGTAATAACAACAACAGATTCTAATATTGAAGAAATGGACGCTTTAGATTTATTACTTGAAAAGATTGGATTTTCATCAAATTTAAACGGATATGAATATATTAAGTATGGTGTACATCTTATGCTTCAATATAACCGTAAGATGCCATTAACTAAAGAACTTTATCCTTTAATTTCTCAAAATTATAATATACAAGCGAATAATGTTGAAAGGTCTATACGGCATGCTATTAAATTAGCTTGGGATAAAGAATTAAAGTCCTATTGGTATAATAGTGAAAAATTGTATGTACGACCTACAAACGGTGAATTTTTATTACATCTATATGAAAAGTTTAAAAAAAGAGACTAGGCTTTCCTAGTCTCTTTTTTTGGCGTTTTGTTTCTTCATAAAATGTTCTTGTGCACGTTTATTTTTCTTTTCACGATGTAGTATATACCCCCCAATGAACACTACACCAAATACAAAGAATATAAAGCCTAATAAAAACTGCAACCAAATAAAATGTAATTGTGAAACGAGTTGTCCAAAAACAGCATCTCTCATCCATTTAATACCTAGTCCTGCAATAATACCTGGTATAACCAAAATAAGTAATGCAATATACTTTTGCATAAGTTAAAACTCCTATTAATTAATAACTTATATTATATATGAGATAATGAGTAAAAGTAAACATTGAAAAAATGGAATAAACGGTACAATTTGATTATGATAGTAATAGGAGGGGATTAAATGCTTTTTAAAGATATGATAAAAAACGGTCAAAATATATCGGCGACAATTGCTGTATGTAAATCAAATGATGAAGGTGTCATTAAAGCAATTGTTAAAGCGATTAAACATACAAAAGCTACATTCATGTTGTTTGATGAACGACCACAAGATGAGCTGATTAGATCATTTAATTTAACGCATGAAGAATTAAATAGAGTAGAAATTATTCAAACACTTAACGAAGAACATACTGTATCTCAATGTGTACAAGCTGTAGCAGATGGAAAAGCAGACTTAATAATGAAAGGATTAATTTCAACATCAGAATTGTTGAAAGAAGTATTAAAAGATAAATATAATTTGAAGACTAACTATAGAATGAGCCATATCGCAATATTTAATATACCGGAGTATCACAAGATGTTAACCGTATCAGATGTTGCGATGAACATTGCACCAACTATCGAACAAAAAATTGAAATTACATCGAATTTGGTATATTCACTCAAAAAAATTGGTATCGACTCGCCCAAAATAGGCGTACTTTCTGCAATTGAAAATGTGAATCCGAAAATGCAGTCATCGGTTGATGCGCATGAAGTCGTGTCTTATTTTAATCAAGAAAAACTAGACCTTGAAATAGAAGGTCCAATTGCATTTGATGCTGCAATTAATAAAAAGGCATCCATTATTAAAAAAATAGATTCAAAAATATCAGGTAACGTTGATGGTTTAATCGTCCCTCAAATTGAAAGTGGCAATATTTTATATAAATCACTCGTTTATTTATCGAACGCTGATGTAGCATCTGTTATAATTGGAGCAAAAATACCCATAATTTTAACTTCTAGATCAGATTCATCACAAGATAAATTTCATTCTATTTGTAGTGCGTTAATGCTTATTTAGTATATTATAATAACAAATTAATAACTATACTCTTTATTTCAAAGTATTGAAAGAGCTTACAATGCTTTTATATCAATAAAGATTGAATTTTCTAAAAATTTTTACTTTTTGTAAGCGCTATCATTTTTCGTCAATTTATTTGATAAATAAAACATTTCATGTAAAATTAGAAATGAAGTTATTATATAAAAAGTGAAAAGGGGATTATTATGTTATTCGAAACGATAGAAAAATATGACTATGAGCAAATAGTATTTTGTCACGATAAAAGTTCAGGATTAAAAGCAATCATTGCGATTCATGATACAACATTAGGACCAGCACTTGGTGGTTGTAGAATGTGGCCATATGAAAGTGAAGAAGAAGCTATTAATGACGCATTACGCTTATCAAGAGGTATGACATATAAAAATGCTGCAGCTGGTTTAAACTTAGGTGGCGGTAAAACAGTTATTATCGGCGATCCTAAAAAAGATAAATCAGAAGCTTTATTTAGAGCTTTAGGTAGATATGTAGAAAGTTTAAATGGTCGTTATATTACTGCTGAAGATGTTGGAACGACTGAAGACGATATGGATATTATCTTTGAAGAGACTGATTACGTAGTTGGTTTATCTGAAAGTCACCAATCTAGTGGTAACCCAAGTCCTAAAACTTCATTAGGTGTATTTGTTTCTATGAAACGTGCAGCTAAAGAAGCATTTGGAACAGATGATTTAAACGGGAAAACAGTTGCCGTTCAAGGTGTTGGACACGTTGCTTACGAACTATGTCGTTATTTACATGAAGCAGGTGCTCAATTAGTTGTAACGGATATTAACCAAGAAGCAGTTGATAGAGTTGTAAATGACTTCAACGCTCAAAGTGTAGGTATTAATGATATTTATGATGTAGATGCTGATATCTTTGCACCTTGTGCTTTAGGTGGCGTATTAAATGATGATACTATCGCACGCTTAAAAGTTAAAGTTGTATGTGGTAGTGCAAACAATCAATTACAAGACATAGATTTACACGGTTCTCAATTAGAAGATAAAGGTATTGTATATGCGCCTGACTTCGTTGCTAACTCTGGTGGTGTTATCAATGTTGCTGATGAATTAGATGGATACAATGAAGTACGCGCTATTTCAAACATTGAGAAAATCTATGACCAAATGGATAAAGTATTTGAAATTAGTAAAAGAGATCAAATTACTTCTGCACGTGCAGCTGAAATTTTAGCTGAAGAACGTATTGAACAACTTAAAAATGTAAGAAGTAATTTCTTAAAAACTGAAAGATCTATCATTTCTAGAGGTAAAAAATAATGAAAAAAATTCTTGTACTTAATTTAGGAAGCACATCATCTAAAGTTGCTGTATTTGATAACTATGATATGTTATTTGAAGATGTTATTAGGCATGATATCGAACAAACTAATCTTACATTAATTGAACAAGTCCCATTTCGACTTGAAAGTATCAAGAACTCATTAAACCAACATCATATCTCACTACAAGCAATAGATGCTATTGCTTGTAGGGGTGGTGTTTTAAAGCCTATACAGGGTGGAACATATCTTGTTAATAACATCATGTATCAAGATTTGAAATCTTTTAAGTATGGATTTCATGCCTCAAATTTAAGTGGTATTATCGGCTATACATTTGCTAAAGAATTAAATATACAAGCATATATTGTTGATCCTGTCGTTGTAGATGAATTAATACCTGAAGCTAGAATTACTGGTATAAAAGGTATTGAAAGACGCAGCATCTTCCATGCATTAAACCAGAAATCTGTCGCTAAACAATATGCAACTAATATTGGCAAAGCATATGAAGATATTAATGTTATCGTTGCACATCTCGGTGGTGGTATAAGTGTAGGTGCTCATAGAAAAGGAAGAGTCATCGAAGTTAATGACGGCTTATTAGGTGAGGGGCCATTTAGTCCTGAAAGAGCTGGTTCAATACCAAATGATGCGTTAATTAAATGGGTTATTGATCACGATTTAAATGCTAAAGAAGCTAATAATGAATTAAGTAAAAAATCTGGGTTATTATCATATTTTGGTACAAATGATTGTTTAAAAGTAGAACAAATGATGGAAAATGGCGATAAAACTGCTAAACTAGTCTTAGATGCCATGTGTTATCAAATTGCTAAATCTATAGGTTCTTGCGCGATCGTTTTAGAAGGTCAAATCGATCAAATTATCATAACTGGTGGGTTAAGTTATTCAAAATATATCACAAATAAAGTAAAACAATATGTATCTTGGCTACAAAATGTTACTATATATGAAGGAGAAAAAGAAATGCACGCCTTAAATATTGGCGTAATGGACCTCTTACACGGTAAAATTAGTACCAAGTCATATGAATAAGGAGTAATACTATGTCTAAAGAATATGATTTAGTCATTCTAGGTGGCGGTACGGCGGGCTATGTATCAGCAATTCGTGCTTCACAACTAGGAAAAAAAGTCGCAATTGTAGAGAAATTTAAGTTAGGTGGAACTTGTTTACATAAAGGTTGTATACCTACAAAATCATATTTAAAAACTGCAGAAATTTTAAGATACATACAACATTCAAACGAATATGGTATTAAAACTGCTTCAGCTGATTTTGAAATGTCGGATGTTGTTGCTAAGAAAGATGAAACAGTTTCTACGATGTACAATGGTGTACAAAGTTTGATGAAAAAATACAAAATTGACATTTATGAAGGTAATGGCAGAATTCTAGGGCCTTCATTGTTCTCGCCTCAAGCTGGAACTGTATCTGTTGAATTTGAAAATGGCGAATCGGAACTACTCGTTAATCAAAATGTATTAATTTCAACAGGATCAAGACCAATTGAATTACCATTCTTAAAGTTTAACCATCAAACCGTCATTTCAAGTGATGATATGATGCAATTAGAAACATTGCCTAAAAGCATGTTAATTATCGGTGGCGGTGTTATAGGACTTGAATTTGCATCTTTATTAAATGATTTAGGTGTAAAAGTAACAGTTGTTGAAGCAGGGCAATCTATTATCCCTAACGAACAACGTGAAATCAGTAAGACGATTAAACGTAGCTTTGAAGAAAATGGTATAAACATTCATGAGAATTGTCCTTTATCTGAACAAGATGTCAGCATACATGATCAACACGTAGATGTAACACTTCAAAATGAGCAACAAACTTTTGAAAAAGTATTAGTCGCTGTTGGTAGAACACCGAATACTGAAGATTTAGGTTTGAACAACACAAAAATAAAGACCGATAATAAAGGCTATATTCAAACAAATGATGTTTATCAAACTGATGATAAACATATTTATGCGGTTGGAGATGTCATCGGTAATTATCAGTTAGCACACGTTGCAACTAAAGAAGGCACAATTGCAGTAGAGCATATGTTTGATCAAAATCCTATTATGTTAGATTATTTAACAGTTCCGAGATGTATATATACAAATCCTGAAATTGCTTCGATAGGGATGACTGAACAAGATGCTAAAGCACAAAATATTAATTTCAAAAAATTTAAAGTGCCATTTAAAGCAATTGGAAAATCCGTCATCGAAAATAATGGACTTGGTGAATGTATTTTAATCAAAGATATAGACAATGAAAAAGTGCTTGGCATTCATATGATTGGTGCAAAAGTGACTGAATTAATTAATGAAGCAGCTCTATTTACATTTATGAATGGCTCTACTGAAGAACTAGCAACTACTGTACATGCACATCCTTCAATTGGAGAAGTGCTCATGGAACTAGGGTTAAAATCTGAGAATCGTGCTATTCACGTCTAAAGAGGAGAGATTAGATGTTAGATTATAAGACTGTCGGATTAACGCATGAAGACTTAAAAGAAATTTATAAATGGATGTTATTAGGTAGAAAAATTGACGAAAGAATGTGGCTACTCAATCGAGCAGGTAAACTACCGTTTGTCATTAGTTGTCAAGGTCAAGAAGCAACGCAGATTGGCACATATTATGCACTAAAAGACGAAGACGTATTAGCACCTTACTATAGAGATTTAGCTTTAGTTACAGCACGTGGTATTTCTGCAGAAGAATCTATGTTAGCTGCATTTGCTAAACAAGGTGATACTTCAAGTGGTGGTAAGCAAATGCCATCTCACTTTAGTAAAAAGGAGTTATCTATTTTAACGCAAGGTTCTTGTGTAACAACTCAAGTATTACATGCAGTTGGTGCAAGTTTATCGCTTAAAATGGATGGCAAAGAAGCGATTGCACTAGCTACTTTAGGTGAAGGAAGTACAAGCCAAGGTGACTTCCATGAAGCAATGAACTTCGCTGGTGTTCATAAATTGCCATTTATTTGTATTATTGAAAACAATAAATATGCCATTTCCGTACCAACTCACTTACAGTACGCTACAGATGATTTATCATCTAGAGCTGCAGGTTACGGTGCATTTGGTGAACAAGTTGATGGTAATGATCCTATAGCTGTTTATGAAGCAGTTAAACGTGCAAGAGAACGTGCAATTAATGGTGAAGGACCTACATTAATTGAAGCATTATGTAGTAGATTAACACCTCATTCTTCAGACGATAACGATACTTATCGTCCAGCAGATGAGATGAAAGAAGAAAAAGATAATGATTGTATGATTAAATTCAAAGAATATTTAGTTGAACATCAAGTGACAAACGACGAGTGGTTCAGCCAAGTTGAAGAAGAAATTAAACAAGAAATCAATACTGCTACTAAAAATGCAGAAAAAGCACCTTATCCATTACCGGAAGAAGCTTTAACACATGTATATGATCAAGGAGGCGAAAAGAATGCCTAAGTTATCCTATCTTGACGCGATTAATCAAGCAATGGACCAAGCGATGGAAAAAGACAATAATGTATTTGTTATCGGCGAAGATGTTGGTCTAAAAGGCGGCGTATTTGGCGCAACTAAAAATTTATACAACAAATATGGTGAAGGACGCGTGATCGATTCACCGTTAGCAGAATCAAATATCGTTGGTGCTTCAATTGGTGCTGCTATGATGGGTAAAAGACCGGTATCTGAAATTCAATTTGCAGAGTATATCGTTCCAGCAACAAACCAAATCATCAATGAAGCAGCTAAAATAAGATACCGTTCTAATAATGACTGGGATTGTCCTTTAACAATTAGAAGTCCATTTGGTGGCGGAATTCATGGCGCATTATATCATTCTCAAAGTATTGAGAGTATATTCTGTTCAACACCAGGCTTAAGAGTGGTTATTCCATCAACGCCATATGATGCTAAAGGTTTACTTCTTGCGGCAATTGAAGATAATGATCCTGTATTATATTTCGAGCATAAAAAAGCATATAGATTATTAAAAGAAGAAGTACCTGAAGAATATTATACTGTACCAATTGATAAAGCAGATGTTAAACGAGAAGGTTCAGATATTACAGTATTCACTTATGGATTATGTGTAAATTACGCACTTCAAGCAGCTGAAATATTATCAACTGAAGGTATAGATGCAGAAATAGTAGATTTACGTTCATTATATCCACTAGATAAAGAAACAATTATTAATTGTGCGAAAAAGACTGGCAAAGTATTGGTTGTAACTGAAGATAATCTAGAAGGTAGTGTCATGAGTGAAGTATCTGCCATAATAGCTGAAAATTGCTTATTTGATTTAGATGCACCAATTGCAAGACTTGCAGGTCCAGACGTACCAGCTATGCCATTTTCACCACCAATGGAAGATTTCTTTATGATGAATCCTGTAAAAATAGAAGAAAAAATGAGAACATTAGCTGAATTTTAGGAGGTTAAATTATGGACGTAAAGATGCCGAAACTTGGAGAAAGTGTTCATGAAGGTACAATCGAACAATGGCTCGTTCAACCAGGCGACACAATTGAAGAGTACGATGCACTGTGCGAAGTGATTACAGATAAAGTAACAGCTGAAGTGCCTTCAACATTTAATGGAACAATTAAAGAAATTGTTGTAGAAGCTGGCGAAACAGTTGATGTTGGTACAATCATTTGTAGAATGGACGTAGTAGGTGAAACATCAGAGGATAACAATAATAGTACTGATGAACAAACTGAATCAGAAGTATCTAAAGAAGATCAACCTGTAAAAGCTGAAAAACCTGTATCTAATGAACCACAAGAAGGTCCAATGAATAACGGTCAATATTCACCTGTTGTCTTTAAATTAGCAAGTGAAAATAATATTGATTTAAATAAAGTTAAAGGTACTGGCAATTTAGGAAGAGTCACTAAAAAAGATATTTTAAATGCTATCGAAAATGGTGTCTCAACTGAAAACACACCATCTAAACAAGTAGATGCAACATCTGAAGCAATCACTGAAAACACAGTTCAACCAGAACCAGAAACGACTTCATTACCTGGAGATTCAATTCCTGTTAATGGAGTTAGAAGAGCAATTGCTAATAAAATGTTACAAAGTGTTCATGAAATTCCACATGCTTGGATGATGGTCGAAGTTGATGCTACAGATCTTGTTAAAACAAGACAACATCATAAATCATCTTTTAAACAAAACGAAGGATATAACTTAACATTCTTCGCATTTTTCGTAAAAGCTGTTGCAGAAGGATTGAAAAAATATCCGATGTTAAATAGCACTTGGGCTGGCGATGAAATTAAAATTCATAAAGATATTAATATTTCAATCGCAGTAGCAAGTGAAGATAAATTATATGTACCTGTTATTAAAAATGCTGATGATAAATCAATCAAAGGTATCGCTCGTGAAATTAATGATCTAGCAACTAGAGGAAGACAGCATAAATTAACTTCTCAAGATATGCAAGGTGGTACATTTACAGTCAATAACACGGGTTCATTTGGCTCTGTATCATCAATGGGTATTATCAATCATCCACAAGCAGCTATTTTACAAGTAGAATCCATTGTGAAACGACCTGTAGTTGTCAATGATATGATTGGTATTCGTGATATGGTTAATTTATCATTATCAATTGATCATAGAATATTAGATGGTTTAATGGCCGGTGAATTCTTAAAATATGTAAAAGAAAGATTACAAAGTATGACAATCGAGAATACATCTATATATTAATAAAAGCTTCTCATTGTTTTACCCTTAAATCTCCTGTAAAATAGACTTATCTATTATTACAGGAGGCTTTTTTTATGGAAATGGATTTCAATTTATATATGAATGACGTAGTCAATTCTGCGAGAAATGAAATAGAAGCAGCTGGATACAAACAATTAACAACTAAAGATGAAGTTAAAGAAACTTTCAACAAACCAGGTACAACATTTGTTATGGTTAATTCAGTTTGTGGATGTGCAGGCGGTATCGCAAGACCAGCAGCACAACATGCGTTACACTATGATAAATTACCAGATCAATTAGTAACTGTATTTGCTGGTCAAGACAAAGAAGCAACAGAAACAGCACGTGATTACTTCGAAGGTTATCCACCATCAAGTCCATCATTTGCTTTTCTAAAAGATGGCAAAATTGTCAAAATGATTGAAAGACATGAAATCGAAGGTCACGATCCAATGAGTGTTATTACAAACATTCAAGCACTATTCGAAGAGTATTGCGAAGAAGTGTAAAGGAACGGTTCATTTCTTATGCAAATAAAACCGTACAGAATAGGATATAGAACATTAAAAACTGCCCTAGGGATGACATTAGCTGTCATCCTTTCTAGGTTAATCGGCTTAGACAACTATGCATCCAGTGCTATTCTTGTTGTATTATGTATTAAGGATACAAGAGTAAAATCATTTGAAGCTGCAATATATAGATTTGTAGCATGTTTTATTGCAATTTTGATAGGTTCATTATTTTTCACTTATTTTGGAAGCACACCCATTATACTTGGTATTATGGTACTTTTATTTATACCTGTAACAGTCATGATTGGTGTACAAGAAGGTATCGTAACAAGCTGTGTTATTATACTACATTTGTATATGGCTAAAACAATCGATATGAATGTCGTCATAAATGAAATCTTATTACTTATAATTGGTATAGGCATCGCCTTAATAATGAATATGTTTATGCCAAGTTTAGATTACAAACTCAACAACTATAAGCGCAAAATAGAAGACGACTTTATATTAATAACCTTTATTTATAGTCAATGTTTACAAGATCCAAATAAGAAAATTAATGTACCGTCATTTGATATAGTTTCAGAAAATATTAGAAAAGCTAAATCATTAGCATTTAGAGAAGTTAAAAATCATTTTGTGAGAAATGAAAATTCTTATTATCATTACTTTGATATGAGAGAAGAACAATTGACTTTATTAAAAAGAATGAAAAATTTAATTGAATCAATGCAACACAGTCAACACGCACATCATTTATGTAGTCAATTGTTATTAGAAGTATCACAAAACGTACAAGGCAATGATTACTCACTTATGAGATTGCATAATCTATATGACATTAAAATAAAATTACAGTCTATAGAGCTACCAAAAACACAACAAGAATTAGAAAGTATAGCAGCACTATTTCAACTATTAAACGAAGTAGAAGAGTACTTACTAATCAAATCACAATTCGGTAGCCTTAAGAAGTAAAAACGCAATGCTATTCAGCATTGCGTTTTTTTGTGTATATAGTGGGGGAGACGTGAGTTAATGTTTGAAATCTAAACTATGAACTAATGAAACTCATGGTTTAATGAAGGACTTAAGCCATGAAATCCTCAATCTCTTGGCTTAATAGCAGACTTAAGCCACGAAATGACCAATCTCTTGGCTTAATGGTAGACTTAAGCCACGATATACCCAAACTCTTGGCTTAACGAAGGACTTAAGCCACGAAATAACCGAACTCTTGGCTTAATGGTAGACTTAAGCCATGACATACCTCATTTTCTAGTATAGCTTACCCAAAAAAAGCGCTACTCATCATGAGCTAGCGCTTTTAAATTATATTATTAATTTAATAGGAATGGTAAGATACCTGATAATACAAGTGCAGCTACGATTGCTACTAACATTACGATGATTATGATTTTACGTATATTCTTATTTTGCATGATAACCCTCTCTTTAAACATTAGTTTTGTATATATTTATCAACTATTATACACTAGATTATGAGATATTTAAATAAATGAAAAGAGGGACAATCATGATTAATGAAGAAAGATTATTGAATACTTTTATAGAACTTGTAAAGGTAGATTCTGAATCTAAAAATGAAAGAAAGATTGCTGACTTATTAAAGCAAAAGTTTACGGATTTAGGTTTAGATGTTAAAGAGGATGACTCTCAAAGTGAGACTGGTTATGGTGCTGGTAATTTAATTTGTAAATTAAAAGGTGAAGATACTAGCAAGACACCGATTTATTTTACAAGCCATATGGATACTGTTACGCCTGGTAATAATATTGAACCTGAATTACGTGAAGATGGTTACATTTATTCTAAAGGTGAAACAATCTTAGGTTCTGATGATAAAGCTGGTTTAGCTGCCATATTAGAAGCTATTCAAGTTATTAAAGATAACAATATTCAACATGGTGATATCGAGTTTATCATTACAGTAGGTGAAGAATCTGGTTTAGTTGGTGCTAAAGCTTTAAATCCAGATGATATTCAAGCGAAATATGGTTTTGCTATTGATGCGCCTGGTAAAGTAGGTACAACTGTTGTAGCGGCTCCAACACAAGCTAAAATAGAGGCAATTATTAAAGGTAAAACAGCACACGCTGGATTAGAACCTGAAAAAGGTGTTTCTGCTATTAATATCGCTGCTAAAGCTGTTAGTCATATGAACTTGGGACGTATCGATGAAGAAACGACTGCTAATATCGGTAGATTCGAAGGTGGAACAGCAACAAATATCGTAAGTGATCATGTATATATTTTAGCAGAAGCTAGATCTTTAGATGACGAAAAAATGAACCAACAAGTCACACATATGAAAGAAGCATTCGAGAAAACTGCTGAAGAATTCGGATGTTCTGCTGAAGTTAATGTACAAATTATGTACCCAAGCTTTAACTTAACTGAAGAAGACGATGTTGTTCAATTAGCTGTTAAATCTTCTGAAAAAATTGGACGTAAAGCAGACCTTGTTAAACTAGGTGGCGGATCTGACGGAAATGTAATTAGTGGATTTGGTATACCTACTGTTATTTTAGGTGTTGGATATGAATATATTCATACAACAAATGAACGTATGCCAGTTGAAGAATTACAAAAAATTACAGAACAAATCGTTGCAATTGCTGAACTTGCATAAAAATTCAGTATGTAAACGTATTCATTTGAAATTAAAGACTTTATAGACGAAAAACGTATTCAAACTATGTTAAAATGTACTAGAAAATGAAAAAAAGTGAGGTTAATTTCATGACACAACAAATAGGTGTAGTTGGTTTAGCTGTAATGGGTAAAAACTTAGCTTGGAATATTGAATCACGTGGTTACTCAGTTTCAGTGTATAACCGTTCAAAAGAGAAAGTCGACCAAATGGTTGAAGAATCACAAGGTAAAAATATACATCCAAACTATTCAATTGAAGAGTTTGTAGATTCATTAGAAAAACCAAGAAAAATTTTACTTATGGTAAAAGCTGGTGAAGCAACAGATAAAACAATCGATAGCTTATTACCATTATTAGATAAAGGCGACATCCTTATCGATGGCGGAAATACTAACTATTTAGACACGATTCGTAGAAACCAATACTTAGATGAAAGTGGAATAAACTTCATTGGAACAGGTGTTTCAGGTGGGGAAGAAGGTGCATTAACTGGTCCTTCAATTATGCCTGGTGGTCAGAAAGAAGCTTATGAATTGGTAGCACCAATTTTAGAAAGCATTTCTGCTAAAGCAAGCGATGGTTCTCCATGCGTAACATATGTTGGTCCAGATGGTGCTGGCCACTATGTAAAAATGGTGCATAACGGTATTGAATACGCAGATATGCAATTAATCGCTGAAAGTTATGACTTAATGAAACGTGTATTACACATGGATCATAAAGATATTGCTGAAACGTTCAAATCATGGAATGCTGGCGAATTAGAAAGTTACTTAATTGAAATCACTGGCGAAATCTTTAATAAATTAGACGAAGATGGTACACCATTAGTTGAAAAAATTATGGATAAAGCTGGACAAAAAGGTACTGGTAAATGGACTTCAATTAATGCTTTAGAATTAGGTATTCCATTAACAATTATTACTGAATCCGTATTTGCTAGATTTATTTCTTCATTTAAAGATGAAAGAGTTAAAGCAAGCACAGCGTTTAGTCCAGAAGTAACTGAGTTTACTGGTGATAAAGAAGCGTTCTTAGAGCAAATCAGACAAGCTCTTTATATGAGTAAAATATGTAGTTATGCACAAGGATTTGCTCAAATGAAAACTGCTAGTGAAACAAATAACTGGAACTTAAAATTAGGTGAGTTAGCTATGATTTGGAGAGAGGGTTGTATCATCCGTGCACAATTCTTACAAAAAATCAAAGACGCTTACGATAATGATTCATCATTAACAAACTTATTATTAGATCCTTATTTCAACGACATCATTGCAAAATATCAAGGTTCATTAAGAGAAGTATCAGCAACTGCAATCAAAGCAGGAATTGCAACACCTGGTTTCTCTTCAGCAATCAATTACTTTGATAGTTACCGTTCAGAAGATTTACCTGCCAACTTAATTCAAGCACAACGTGATTACTTTGGTGCGCATACTTATGAACGTAAAGATAAAGAAGGTATTTTCCATACTGAATGGACTAAATAATTTGATATAACGAAACACCCCGTTATCTAAATAAGATAGTGGGGTGTTTTTTAATTCATACTTTTATGATCAATAGGTATCCAAAGTTGGACTTTAGAAGTTTCTTGATCAAAATTAACATCAAGAGGATAAACCTCAACATAAAAATCATCATGTAAATAAGGCATTTTAAGTTGCCATTGATTTTCAATATGGTGCCAAGCTTCACTCACTACAAAATCTAATTCACCTTGTAAATTAAACGTCGCGAAATGATGTCCAGGTAAATAATAATTATCTAAATGACCTGGATATCTTTCGCTAGGTACGCCTACAAAAACTTCAAGTCCATCTACTAGTGGTCTTCGAACAACAAATAGTTGGTTAGGTTTAACATCATTATATTTAATAAAGTCTTCTATGTAATTATTCTCTAATAACATTTCTAATAAGTCAGGTATTAAAAAATGATTATCTAATTCATTTGAATGATAATGGTGATTTTTACCAACTAACTTTAAATCATCTTTGTATTGTAACGAATAATTTAACGGTTCTGTTTCTGTAGAAGTTAATTTAATAGAGACTCTTTTTTTAATTTTAAGCATAGATTGATGTGTCTTCGTTTGTAGCGGACTTATGCCATGATATGCATTAAAATCATGAGCGAATGCATGTGCATCTCTGTATCCATACTTTAAGGCAATATCTAAAATACGTGTTTGACCACTTAAAATATCAAATGCCGCTTCAGTCATTCTTCTAGCAAGTTGATATTCAATAGGCGTCATACCAATAACCATTGTAAAAGATTGATTCAAGTGAAAAGGGGACTTTTCAACGTGATCACTCAAAGTTTGTAAATCGATA
This sequence comes from Mammaliicoccus sciuri, assembly GCF_002901825.1. GTDB lineage: Bacteria > Bacillota > Bacilli > Staphylococcales > Staphylococcaceae > Mammaliicoccus > Mammaliicoccus sciuri. The sequence continues at coordinate 376,234 of NZ_PPQD01000034.1, forward strand.
TCGCTTAATAGATGATCTTCAATGTACACAATTGCTCTTTGTAAATCTTTAATTACTTCCAATGTTCAGTCACTCCTGTTGGCAGAAAGATTAGTTAATATCGTCCCACCATTTAAATCCATCAATTGACAATAATAATTGACTCTTAATCGGTCCATTAGTGCCAGCTCTATAATTAGGGAACGGTGCTTTATCATTGTCCCACACATTTTGTATCACATCTACATATTTCCATGTCGCTTTTAATTCTTCCGAATGTGTAAAGTTTGTTGAATCACCTTTAAGGCAATCGAAGATTAAGTTCTCATATGCATCAACTGTGTTCATTTTATCTTGTGCACTCATTGCGTATGATAATTGTACAGGTTCTGTTTCTATACCTTGAACTTGTTTTTTAGCATTTAAGTGTAGTGAAAGTCCTTCATTAGGTTGAATATTTATAACAAGTAAATTAGATTCTAATTCTGAATCACGTTGGTAATATAAATTCATTGGTACTTCTTTGAATTCAACAACTACTTGAATACCTTTTTTCTTCATTCTTTTACCAGTTCGAATAAAGAATGGTACGCCAGCCCATCTGAAATTATCTATCATTAATTTACCTGCGACGAAAGTAGGGGTATTAGAGTCATCTGCTACTTTATCTTCTTCTCTATAGCTTTTAACTTCTTCACCTTCAATTTTGCCTTTATCATATTGCCCTCTAACAAAGTTCTGTTTGACTTCTGACTCATCTAAAGCTCTAATTGAACGCAATACTTTTACTTTTTCATTTCTAACATCTTCACTGTTTAAACTAATAGGTGGTTCCATTGCTAATAATGCAACCATTTGTAACATATGGTTTTGGAACATATCTTTTAATGCGCCACTATTTTCATAGTATCCGCCTCGATCTTCTACACCTAATATTTCAGATGATGTTACTTGAATATTAGAAATATATTTATTATTCCATAATGGTTCGAACATCGCATTGGCAAATCTTAACACTTCGATGTTCTGTACCATATCTTTACCTAAATAATGGTCGATTCTGTAAATTTCTTCTTCTTTAAATGAACGTCTAATTTGTTCATTTAATTCTTCGGCAGATGCTAAATCTGTGCCGAAAGGTTTTTCAATAATTAAGCGTTTGAAACCGTCAGTATCTGTTAAACCTGAAGACTTTAAGAAATCTGTAACAGTACCAAAGAATTGAGGTGCCATTGCTAAATAAAATAATCGATTACCTTCTAATTGATATTGTTCGTTTAACTCATTTGAAAAAGCTAATAATTCTTCATAACTAGAAGGGTCACTAACATCGTGCGATTGGTAAAACACATGTTCCATAAATTCATCTAACTTTTCTGTATTCTGTACATGTTTCTCTACTGAAGCTTTAATTTCACTTCTGAACTTTTCATTAGTCCAATCCCTTCGACCAACACCGATTATTGCGATATGTTCGTCTAATTGATTTTGTTGATATAAATGAAAAATAGATGGGAATAATTTACGGTGACTTAAATCACCTGTAGCCCCAAATATTGTAATTAAGCATGGAATATTTCTAGTTTCGGTTGTCATTTATTTACCTCGATTCTCTAACTTTTTCACAATTTACAATATTAATTATTATAACATGTTAGTGATTGATATTCTTCAATTTGAACTTTTAAATTTTCAATTTATTCAGTAAGTTGTATAATCAACATCATTTTTATGTATTTTTATAAATCATTGTACGATACATGTTATAATAATAACGTAAGGAGGAAGACGATGGAACTCACATTTTTAGGCACAAGTGCCGGATTACCGACTAAAGAAAGAAATACACAATCAATTGCCTTTAATTGCCTACCTCACGTAAATCAACTATGGTTGTTTGATGTTGGTGAAGCAACGCAACATAGAATATTACATACTGGCATTAAACTTGGCAAAATAAGTCATATATTTATTACGCACTTACATGGTGATCATATATTTGGATTACCTGGATTATTAACAAGTCGTTCCTTCCAAGGTGGTAAAGATAAACCTTTAACAATAATCGGTCCTAAAGGTATAGCCAAGTTTATACAAACGGCATTAGAAATTTCTCAATCAAATTTAAATTATCCGATAACTGTAAATGAATTCAACACTGAAACAGAACTTAATATCGATGGCTTTCATATTAAAGCTTTACCTTTAAAACATGGTATATTATCTGTCGGTTATCGAATCACAGCACCTGATATTGAAGGAAAGCTAGATGTTGAAAAACTTAAAGCTATCGGCATAGAGCCTGGTCCCAAATATCAAGAAGTGAAAGCAAATGAAACTTTTGAATATGAAAATCAAACTTATCAGTCTAAAGATTTCAAAGGTCCTAAGAAAAAGGGTAAAGTGATTACAATCTTTGGTGATACGATGCCATGCCAAAATGAACATATCCTTGCACAAGATGCAGACGTTATTGTTCATGAAACAACATATATCGAAGGCGATAAAAATTTAGCAAATTCATATTATCATAGCCATATTGAAGATGTCTTTCAATTAATGTCTGATGTTCATGTAAAAAAAGGTCTATTCACACATTTATCTAATCGATATGAATTAGAAGATATTCAATCAGTTGAATCATCATTACAGTCAGCAGTTAATCATGACTTTAAATTTGTAAAAGATTATGATCAATTCCAAATATAGAAAAACATCTCATCTTAAAATATATATAAGATGAGATGTTTTTTAAAAGAATATTCAATTAATCTTCATCCGCTTCTGCTAGTTCGATACTTCTCTTAACAGCTGCGTTTAAACAATCTAAGAAAATAGCTTCTATATCATGGTTGCTTAACGCATTTAATCCTGCTTGCGTTGTACCACCTTTAGACGTAATATTTTTTCTTAATTGATCCATTTTTAAATCAGAACGTTCAATCATTTTACCAGTACCAATAATCAGTTCTTTAATGGATTCTTCAACTTGAGATTGCTCAATACCTAATTTAGTACCTGCATTTACATATTGTTCAAATACATGGTATAAGAATGCTGGTCCACTACCTGTGATAGCTGTCACTTGATGTAAGTGGTCTTCTTTAACTTCTAATGCTGTACCGAAAGCTTCAATAAGCATCAATACTTCTTGCTTAGAATTAGGATCGAAGTTTGTAGAGAAGCTGATACCCGTTACTGAATGACCAACGTGCGCATTCGTATTTGGCATAATTCTAGCAATTGGATTATCAACTTGTAAATTATCTCTAATATAACTAATCGGTAAACCAGCCATAATTGAAATGAATTTATTATCACTCGTTATAAAAGGTCTAATCCGTTCAGCTAACTTTAAGAAATCATAAGGTTTTGTACTTAAGAATACATAATCTGCATCTTTTAACAATTCTTCATCATCATAACTATAGCTTACGCCTAAAGTTTCATGATAATTTTCCAATGCTTCTTGATTCGACTTATTTGTTAAATAAATATTTTCAGGTTCAATCGACTTACTGTTAACAATTCCAGTGAATATCGCGTTTGCCATATTACCAGATCCATAAAACACAATTTTCATAATAAAATCACTCACTTCCATATGAATTCATTTTAATTATAAAGAAATATAATCTTATGTCAAAATTGCTTGTATCGTATTTAGTTTTTTTGAAGTGTTATGATACATTATACATAACAATGAATAAAGGGTGAGTTAAATGATCGGTAAACATTATTTATTAACTGGTGCCACAGGTTCACTAGGGGAGAGCTTGATACAATCAATGAATAATCATGGTGCTTTTGTTTCCATAATTGTAAGAAATGAGGATAAGGCCAATCATTTAATTACTAAATATAAAAATATTAAAGAAGTCTTTATATTAGATATGAATGACACGGCGCAAGTCGAACAATATAGTCTTTCACATAACAACATGTATGACGGGATTATTAATAACGCTGGGTTAGGTTACTTTAAATCTAACGAGGCGCATACAAGTAATGAAATTAAAGACATTTATCATACAAATCTCGTCAATTTAATTATTCTTTTGAACCGTATATTACCTTATTTAAAAAGAGGGGCATCAATCGTTAATATATCATCGATTTCTTCTAAAGTGACAACGCCATATGGTAGCCATTATGCAGCGTCAAAAGCAGCTTTGAGTAGTTTTACAAATGCATTCAGACTTGAACGGGAAGATTTACATGTACTCACAGTAAATCCGGGACCTTTCAAATCACAATTTCATGCTAAAGCAGATCCTTCAGGTCACTTTGAAAAGCTCGCATCTCAAATACAACTTAATGTTGAAGATTTGAGCGAACAAATTGTTAAAAGTATGATTAAAAGAAAAATAGAAATAAACGAACCGAAATGGATGGATTTAGGATTGAGATTTTATCAATTAGCACCTCGTACATTTGAAAAATTATTTAAACAAAGTTTTTTAAGTAAAAAGATAGAATAAGAGTCTGGAAAATTTATACTCTCCCAGACTCTTTTCTTTTATTGTAAGTGATTTGTGTATTCAATATTTTTAACGATTGAACGGGCGTGCTTAATTTGAGCTTCTGATAATGTTCCATTATAACTTTGAATACTTTCTGCCAATTGCTCTGGTGAACTTGCACCCGTAATAATAGAGCCAAGTGCATCAAATGATTTCAAATAATTGAATGTAACACTAGATAAGTCATCATATTCTTTATTTAGTTGAGAAATGGTATCGGACAAATCGTTATAATTGTATTCTAACAATCCGTCTTTAAATTTACGATCTAACACTTCGTTTGATTTATGTGTTAATAAACCTTTAGAAACAGGACCTCTTGCTAATATTTTGACACCATGATCATTAATTTTTTCTAATAGATTTTCAGGACGATTATCTAAAATACTAAACTGCATCATAATCGTTTCAATATGACTGTTTTTTAAGTAATAATCGATTACATTGGGTCTGATTGACGAAATGCCATATGCTTTTATGAGACCTTGTTCTTTTAATCTTTCGAATGCTTCTATCGTTTCATCTTTATTATCTTCAATAGTACCGCCATGTAACATATATAAATCTAATTGTTCAAGATCCAATCTTTGTAACGATTCTTTAATGCTTTTCATAATGTGTTCTTTAGAAGGATCCCAAAAGTGTTCTTGTTTATCTTTATCAAAATGATTACCGACTTTTGATCCAATGACGATATCATGTTGATTTTGATATTTTTTCAAAAGTTGACCTACGATTTTTTCATTCTCACCGTAATCATATAAATCAGCAGTATCAAAATATGTTATACCTTGTTTGATTGCTTCATCAACAATTGTTTCTGCATGGTTAATATCTGTTCCTAAACTCATACAACCTAATCCGACTTCTGAAATTTCAATGCCACTTTTCAATGTATTTTTTTGCATATTGAAGCTCCTTTCGCTACACTTTATTTATTAAGTTTACCAGATAAATTATTTTAATGAAAAGAGGCACACTTATAATGAAACTAACTGAAGAAACGATTTCGAAAGAAACGATATATGATGGTCGTATTATTAAGCTAGAAAAACATCAAGTATCACTTCCAGATGGTCAAACGAGTGAACGCGAAGTCGTATTACATAATGGTGCAGTATCTGTATTAGCTATAACACCAGAAAACGAAGTATTAGTGGTGGAACAATATAGAAAGGCAATGGAAAAGACATTAATCGAAATTCCGGCTGGCAAATTAGAAATAGGTGAGGAACGTGAGTCAGCTGCACTTAGAGAATTAGAAGAAGAAACAGGATACGTCGCAGATAAACTCGAACTTATTGGTGAAGTTTATGGATGCCCAGGGTTCTGTAATGAAAAAGTAAGTATTTATATCGCTAAAGATTTAAAAGAAGGAAAAGTAAATTTAGATGAAGATGAATTCTTAAATTTAACTAAAATTTCAATCAATCAAATACAGTCATTATTATCAGAACATAAAATTGAAGATGCCAAAACAATGATTGCCTTCCAATACTTATTATTAAATTATAATCATTCTAAATAAAAAGATATTTTTTCTTGCTTTTTGAGAAGATTATTGGTATTTTAGTATACGAATACATTACTAATTGATAATGATTATTTTTTAGAAAGAAGGTGTCAAGTTGGAAGAACGCATACAACGTGTGAAAGAACAATTACACAAAGCTTCCTACAAACTAACTCCGCAAAGAGAAGCGACAGTTAGAGTATTACTTGAGAATGAAGCCGATCACTTAAGTGCAGAGGATGTTTACCTAAAAGTTAAAGATAAGGCACCTGAGATTGGTCTCGCAACAGTGTATCGTACATTAGAACTTTTAGCAGAATTAAAAGTAGTCGACAAAATTAACTTTGGCGATGGTGTTGCTAGATTCGATTTAAGAAAAGAAGGGGCAAAACATTTCCACCACCATATGGTATGTATGGAATGTGGTGCAGTTGATGAAATCGAAGAAGATTTATTAGAAGACGTAGAACGTCGAGTTGAAAAAGAATTTAACTTTAAAATTTTAGACCATCGATTAACTTTTCATGGTATTTGTCATAGATGTCACGAAGAATAAATCTATAATGGACGTTACTAAATGAAGTTTTATACTGATTTTAGTGATGTCTTTTTTTATGGTAAAATAATGACAACAATGAGGTGAATTCATGGAACAAATCATAAATGAGTTTATAGATTTTATTAGATTAGAAAAAGGCTTGAGTCAAAATACAATCCAATCGTATCAAAGAGATTTAAAACAATATAACCAATACATAACAGAACATAAAATTAGCCATATAGACAACATTGATCGTATAGTGATACAAAAATATTTTGCACATCTTAAACAAGAAGGTAAGTCAGCTAAAACAATTGCGAGATTGGCAGCGACGATTAGAAGCTTTCATCAATTTGCGATTAGAGAAAAATACGCCGTTAAAGACCCAACAATATTGATTGAAACACCTAAATACGAACAAAAACTTCCAGATGTATTGAGTGAAGATGAAGTGAATCAACTATTAACATTTACACATATTACAAATCCTAGAGATGAACGAGACCGTACGATGCTTGAACTCTTATATGGCACGGGCGTTCGTGTAAGTGAATTGATTCAATTAAATGTAGAAGACGTCAATTTAACGATGGGATTTATTAGAGTCTTTGGTAAAGGAAATAAAGAACGAATCGTACCGCTTGGTGAACATTTAATGGGCATTTTAAGAAACTACATCCAAGAAGTTAGACCAAATTTATTGAAGAAACATGTTACAGATATATTATTCTTAAATGCACGTGGTACAGCTTTAACGCGACAAGGATTTTGGAAAATACTAAAAAAAATCGGCTTAGAAAAAGGGATAACGAAGACTTTAACACCTCATACTTTAAGGCATTCTTTTGCGACGCATTTGCTTGAAAATGGTGCGGACTTGAGGGCAGTGCAAGAAATGCTCGGACATTCCGACATTTCTACAACACAACTTTACACACACATCTCTAAAAAACAAATACGCGAGATGTATTTAACGTATCACCCTAGAGCCAAGAAGGAGAAGAATAATGAAGAACAATAAACAACAACATGAATCAAAAAAATATGTCACATTAGCAATTTTATTAACATTTGCTGTCGCATGGGGTCTCATTTATTGGTTATTTATTGTCTAGCGTGACGTTGCTTATATGCTGAAATACGACTTTCAATCACTTCAGTACGATCTCTTAGTAGATGATGGTGTTTAATATAATCTGATACATCTGTATTATAATTAAATTCAAAATCATCAAACGAACTTTCTAAAGCACGATAGCTTGCATCTGTTAAAGGGAGTTGAATATTTTCATAAGGATGACCTTGCTCAATGCGCATGATTTGTGAATGAATTAAAGATTGAAATGATGCTTTTTCAATACCTAAATGGCTAAAGTCATCATTTAATTCTGCAATTTGTAATGCTTTTTTATAAGTTTTTAGCGCACCTTTCGTATTATCACGTCTATAGTGGTAACACGCTGTAGAGAACAATATTAAACTTACAATTGCATCATGTTTACTAAATTGAGTTTGATCTTTCCAATGATCTTCTAATATATCGTGACATTCAAAATAATGTCTTAAGACATGGAAATGATAGTGAAATGACATTATTTGTGTTTCCATTTAAAATCCCTCTCAGCATAGAATATTTATACGTAATCATGGTATAATAATTTTTAGATTTATGCACGTAAAAGGAATAGAAATGAGGAAGTTTTAAATGTATGAAGTAAAACTTGATGCCTTTGAAGGACCTTTGGATTTATTACTTCATTTAATACAAAAATACGAAATAGATATTTATGATATTCCAATGAAGGAACTAACCGAGCAATACTTAAGTTATATACATCAAATGAAAATATTAGAAATAAATGTAGCGAGTGAATATTTAGTTATGGCATCAGAGTTATTGATGATCAAAAGCAAATTATTACTACCTACACAACCATCAGATATTGATGAATTTGAAGATGATCCAAGGGACGATTTAGTTAGACAATTAATCGAATACCAAAATTATAAAGAATATGCTGAATTATTAAATCATAAAAAACAAGACAGAGAACAAATATTCATCAAAAAGCCAGCAGATTTATCCAAATTTGAAGCCGTTCATGACAAACGTGCACCTTTAGATTTAGATATGACGGATTTAATTATTGCATACCAACGTACTAAACGTAGACAAAGATTTAATAAACCTCAGAATGTCACAGTTAATGAAGATAGTTATACGATTGAAATGGCAACAGCTTCAATACAAGCACAACTTGCCCATCATAAGAGTTATAAATTTTTCGAAACATTACCTTCTGATTTATCTACAAATGTATTGGTAACGTTGTTCTTGGCAATATTGGAAATGATGAAATTAAGACAAATTGATGTATTCCAACAATATCAATTTGGAGAAATAACTATAAATCGAGGCGTAAATTATGTCAGTGAGTAAATTAGGATTATTAGAAGGATTATTATATTCATTAGGTGATGAAGGCATTGAAATCAATCAGTTATGTGAGTTATTAGAATTAACACCATCACAATTAAAAGATTTAGCAAATGAATATGAACGCGAAACATTACAAATTATTTTTTACGGTAATAAATGCATTCTTACTGCAAAGCCAATTATGCATGAATATCTTGAAAAATTAATGATAGATAATATGAATACAAAATTATCACAAGCTGCGTTAGAAACATTATCTATTATTGCATACAATCAACCTGTTACAAGAAGCGATATAGAAGTGATACGTGGTGTGAATTCAGATGCATCTGTAAAGACTTTAATTGCTAAAGGTGTCGTTGAATCGAAACATAATGATCAATCTAGAAGCCAATTATTGTATACGACAGATTACTTTTTAAATGTATTTGGACTAACTTCTTTAGACGAATTACCTAAATCAACAAATGAAGAAAATGAACAAGAAGAAATGGATTTGTTTTTTAGTAGCATGAACGAAAAACAAAACAATGAGGAGCAATCATAATGAGTGAAGAATTAGAGAGATTACAAAAAGTTATTGCAAAAAGTGGATATACGTCACGTAGAAAAGCAGAAAAATTAATAGAAGAAGGACTTGTATATGTTAATCATAAACAAGTGACAGAACTTGGAACTAAAGTGAAAGATTCTGATTATATCGAAGTAGAAGGTATTCCATTAGAAATGCCAGATAAGCTATATATTTTATTCCATAAACCAACCAAAGTGATTACAAGTGTATCTGACGATAAAGGAAGAGCCGTGGTGACAGATTATTTTAAAGATATTAAGACGAGAATTTTCCCAGTAGGAAGATTAGATTATGACACATCTGGTTTATTAATTTTAACGAATGATGGTGAGTTTACAAATTTAATGACCCATCCTCGTTATAAAATTCAAAAGAAATATGTAGCAAAATTAAAAGGCTATTTACTTAGAGAAGAAGTAAAACAATTGGAAAAAGGTATACAACTAGAAGATGGATTGACACAACCTGCAATTGTAAAAGTAAAAAGTCAAGACAGAGAGCGTAATGTAACGCATGTAGAAATTACGATTACTGAAGGTAGAAATAGACAGGTTAGAAGAATGTTTAGTCATTTTGGACATGAGGTTATTAAACTTACGAGAGTAGAATATGGTCCACTTAATTTAAAAGGCTTAAATGCTGGTCAGGGCAGAACATTATCACCTCATGAAATCAAAGTTTTAAGACATTTGGCACAAGAAGGTAAATAATCTGTAAACGTTCACAATAATGCCACTAATCTGCTTTTTAGTCATGATATACTAAACAAAACACCATAACATTGCATATGTATGGTTTTTTTATTGTGTTAGGGAGGATTTTAAATGAAAAAAAAACAGAAGACTGTACTCCAAATTGTTATAACAGCAGTAATCTTAATTGCAATTATATTTACAGTATGGTCCAGTCTTACGAAAGATAAAGATAAAGTAGCGCAAGTTGGAGATGATGCGCCACTTTTTGAACTCCAAACAGTTGATGGGAAAAAGGTTAATTTAAAAGACTTACGTGGGAAAGGTGTTTTAATTAACTTTTGGGGGACTTGGTGTGAACCTTGTAAACGTGAAATGCCTGAGTTAGAAAGACAATATCAAAACTACAAAGACAAAGGTGTTGAAGTCGTTGCGATACATGTCAGAAATAATCCTCAACAAATCAAACAATATTTAAGTTCGTTAAAAAAAACACCAACATTCACAGTTGCGATGGATAACGATAATTTAGTAACAGATGCATATGGTATCAATCCATTACCAACTACGATAACGGTTGATAAAGATGGTAAAATAAAAACAAAGCATACTGGTGAACTTTCTAAAAAGCAAATCATAGAAGAAATGGAAAAGGTCAAAGTGAAATAGAGGGGGATTTAAAGTGAGCAACAAGCAAATTGTTTGTGAGTGCGGGCATAAGAACCCAGAAGGAACTCAATTATGCTTAAACTGTGGTCGCTTAATAAATGACGACTATGATAAGAAAAAGACAACCGACGTTATGCGTTACGATGGGCAAGCGATACGTTCGAAAACAAAAAACAGAACAATATTAGATCGCATATGGAATTTCTTCGCTTCAATCAAAACAGGTGTTACGTTACTCGTATTAACGGTTATTGCAGCTTCAATTGGAACAATATTCCCACAAGAATATTTCATTCCAATGAATGTGAATCCAGAACAATATTATTATGAACATTATGGTTCTCTAGGATTACTATATTATAAACTTGGATTCCACAATTTATATAGTTCATGGTGGTTCTTAATTCTGTTAGGTTTAGTAGCATTCTCTATTATTACATCAAGTATTGATAGAGGGATACCTTTACATAAATCTTTGAAAAATCAAAGAACGAAAAAGCACAGTTCATTCTATAAACGTCAAAGATTAAACTCACATTCAGATGATCAAGTTAATCTAGATGAAATAAGTCAATCTTTTAAAGATAAAAGATACAAAGTTAAACAAGATGGGAATCATATCTTACTTGAAAAAGGACGTTTATCTAGATACGGTCCTTATATCAACCATACTGGTTTAATCATTTTATTATTTGGGGCAATGTTAAGATTCTTACCAGGCTTTTACTTAGATGATATGGTCTATGTGAAAGAAGGAGAAACTAAACCAGTACCTGGTACAGATAGAGGCTATTATATAAAAAATAATGACTTTATATATGAAGAATATGATCAAAAATCTCAATCCAATACAAACCCTGAATCAATTGACCCAAGTTTAAACAAAATTGCTAAGAACTACGAAACAAAAGCTACTTTGTATAAAAACAGTCAAGAAGAAGTGATTGGGTCAGATGCTAATCTAAAAGAAGTCGCTTCAGATTCAATTAAAGTCAATCATCCGTTGAAATATGATCACTTACAATTTTATCAAAGTAGCTTTGACAACTCGTTGTTAAAAGATATGACATTTAACTTAAAAACAAAAGATGGTAAACCTTTAGGAAAACCATTTACAGTTAATTTGGAAAGTCCGAAAAAGACTTATAAAATAACAGATGATTTAACAGTTAAGTTAAGAAGTTATGCACCCGATTACGAAAAAATAGAAAATGGTGTACTTGCAACTAAATCTCCAAATCCAAATAATCCAGCTTTTGTGTTTGAAGTAACTGATAAAGGTAAACAATCAGAATTTAGTTTCTTAAGAATTAAAGAATCACAAGATATATCTAAAGATAATAAATACGATGTGAAATTTGCGAATGCAACAAATCAATGGGCAACAGTGTTGGCAGTGAAGAAAGACTTAACACTTCCAATATTATTTACAGGTTTCGTTATCTTCTTATTAGGTTTAGCAGTTGGATCATATATTAACCATAGACGTATTTGGATTAATACTGATAACGGTGAATTTAATATCGCTGCACATACAAATAAGAATTATTATGGTTTCTCAAAAGAGATTAACCAAGTCTTAGATAAACATCACATTTCACATATAGAAGATACTAAACAAGACATTCACGAAAGTAAGGAGGCAAACAATGGATAAAGATATGTTTTTAAATATTAGTAATATTAGTTTATATTCTGCATTTATTTTATACTTAGTTGCGATTGTCCCATATTCATTTTCAATCCGTTCACCTAAGAAAAGAGCAGAAAAAGTAGGGGTGACATTAACTGTCATCGGCTTTGTATTACAAATTCTATACTTTATTACTAGATGGATTGCTGCGGGACATGCACCAGTAAGTAATATGTATGAATTCTTAACGATGTTTGGCATTATGATGGTAGGTGGCTTCCTCGTTATTTACTCTATATATAAGACACCTATTTTAGCGCTATTCGTATTACCAATTGCGATGTTGTTAATTGCATATGCAAGTATGTTCTCTAGAGATGTTTCGCCGTTAATTCCTGCGTTACAATCTAGTTGGTTAGCAATTCACGTTATAACAGTAACGATTTCATATGGTATTTTATCAATCAGCTGTATAGCAGGATTAATTTATTTATTTGCAGCTGTTAGTCCAGAAGAAAAATCTATACATAGTTTCTTTGTAGAAGTCATTATGTATTTCATTGTTATTGTAATTGGGTTTATATTAACAACGATTATTATGAAAGATATCGTTGGTTACGATGACACTTATTTCTTTATCGATAAAAATGATAATAACTCTGTTCAACATTATCATCTTCCAGCATTTGTAACACAACAAGATAGTTTACTTGTAGATCATGTTTCTGGTAGTGATTATGAACCAAAAGAAAGAACAGATATCTTAAAATGGAGCAAGATTGAATTACCTGCTGTTATCAATTCACAAAAATTAAACACAGTCGTTTGGTCAATTGTAGTTGGTACGGTCTTGTATGGTATACTAAGATTGATTTTGAAAGGCAAGACTTTGTTTAGTCTTATCAAACCACTTACGAAAAAAGTCAATCTATCCTTGATGGATGAAATAGGATATCGTTCAGTAATCATTGGCTTCCCATTATTTGCACTTGGCGGAATATTATTCGCTAGTATCTGGGCACAAATGGCTTGGAGTAGATATTGGGGCTGGGATCCTAAAGAAGTTTGGGCGCTTATAACATTCTTATATTATGCGATATTCTTACATTTAAGATTAGGTAAAGGTTGGGAAGGCAGAAAATCAGCATGGTTAGCTGTTGGTGGCCTTGCAATCATTCTATTTAATGTTATTGCCGTTAACTTAATAGTAGCTGGTTTACATTCTTATGCTTAAAAAATGCTAGAAGGGAGTCAACGAAGCATGACAGATCGTATTTTAGTAGTAGATGATGAAGATAGAATTCGAAAATTAGTTAAAATGTATCTCGAAAGAGAAGGTTATGAGACTGATGAAGCGGATAATGGCCAAGATGCCTTAGATAAAGCTTTAAATGAAGATTATGACTGCATATTGTTAGACTTAATGTTACCTGAAATAGATGGAATTGAAGTTTGTAAGAGAGTAAGAGAAACAAAATCAACACCTATTATTATGCTAACAGCTAAAGGTGAAGAAAATAATCGCGTTGAAGGTTTTGAAATTGGGGCAGATGATTATATCGTCAAACCATTTTCACCTAGAGAAGTTGTCTTACGTGTAAAAGCATTACTAAGACGTACAACGAATCATTCAATGGTTAATCAAACTAATACAGCTAAAGATTTAATTGTATTTGAAAACTTAGTCATTGATAATGACGCACATCGTGTATTAGCAGATCAAAAAGAAGTGAATTTAACGCCTAAAGAGTATGAATTATTATTATATTTAGCAAAATCACCTGATAAAGTATTTGATAGAGAACAACTGTTAAAAGAAGTTTGGCACTATGAATTTTATGGTGATTTAAGAACAGTTGATACGCATGTTAAAAGATTGCGTGAAAAGTTAAATAGAGTTTCTGAAGATGCTGCACAAATGATTCATACTGTATGGGGCGTCGGTTATAAGTTTGAGGTTCCTGAATAATGAATCGGTTAAATAGTGTTGTTGTAAAACTGTGGTTATCTATTATTTTAATAGTAACGACAGTTTTACTTTTATTAAGCGGATTTCTTATAACTTTCTTACAATCTTATAATACATCTACTACAGGTGAAAATTTGTATAATAATGCAAGCAAAATAGAACGTTTATTACTGAGTTCACATGAAAAAGCTTCAGCTATCGATTATGCAAGAGAACTCGTTGAAGATCCAGCCGGACTCATTATCGTTAAAAATAGCGATGATCTAACAGCAAAGTCTGAAGATCCGTTAAAAGAAGTTATGATCAACGAGATTAGAACAAATCATGCATTCGATAAAGTGTTTAACGAAGATAAACATGTATTGAAAGAAATCAATTTAACTTATAACAGTGAAAAACATCAATATATTTTATTAGGATATCCTTCTCAAGCTTTTCCTGAAGAAGATGCAGGTATCTTTTTATTCCAAGATATCAATTCTATTAAAGAAGCTCAAAATGTCGTCACACTTAGTATACTTGTTTCAGCCATTATATTATTAATCGTGAGTACGGTCTTTGCATTCTTCCTTTCAAACAGAATAACGAAACCTTTAATTCAACTGAAACATGCTGCCTTTAAAGTTGCTAAAGGTCACTATACTGAAAAAGTACCAATTTATACGCGTGATGAAATAGGCGAGCTCGGTTTAGCATTTAATAAAATGAGTAAAGATATACGTACTAACATAGATGATGTTAAATCAAAAAATAATATACAAGAAAAACTCATTAATTCAATGATAGATGGTGTGCTAGGCATCAATGATAAGAATGAAATCATTATTTCTAACTCCAAAGCTGACACATTCTTAAAAGAAGTAAAAGAGTTTAATCATGTTGATATATCTACTCAAAGAAATGACACATTTAAAGAAAAGAATACGCAGTTTTTCGAATACGAATTGGGTCATAAATATTATGTCGTGATATCAACATATATCGATAGTATTCAAAATGATGGTTCATCAGGTATAGTCGTAATCATTCGTGATATGACAGACGAACACCATATGGATCAAATGAAAAAAGACTTTATCGCAAGTGTTTCACACGAATTAAGAACACCAATTTCTATGTTACAAGGTTATACTGAGGCAATTGTTGATGGTATTGTAACAGAGAAGAAAGATGTAGATGATTTCTTATATATTATTTTAGATGAGTCTAAAAGACTAAGTAGATTGATAAATGAATTATTAGAAGTCGCAAAAATGGATGCTGAAGGTATTAAAGTTCATTTAGATGACTTTAATATTTCTACATTAATGAACAAAATTGATACTAAATTCTTACCACAAGCAAGAGAAAATGGTTTGAATTTATCCGTTAAACATATTGGAAATCTTACAAATTGGTATGGTGATAGTGATCGTGTCGAGCAGATTTTAACAAATTTAATCGATAACGCGATTAGATACACACATCAAAATGATTCTATTAATGTCGTCTTTGATGATACAGATGAAGAAGACTTTGTTATAACTGTCCAAGATAGTGGCGTAGGTATTGCTAAGGAACATTTAGAACAAATATTTGATCGTTTTTATAAAGTTGACGCTTCTCGCACGAGAGGTAAACACGGAACAGGACTTGGCCTCTTTATCGTCCAAAAAATTATAGATGCACATCATGGTACGATTAAAGTTGATAGTAAAGAGGGTGAAGGTACTCAATTTACAATAACTTTACCAAAAGTTTAAATTGTTGAGTTATTTAGATGAAAATACCTGACCAATGTGCTAATATATATTTTGTAATTAAAACTAAATAAAAAATTCATCTTCGGGGTTTGGTGTAATTCCATACCGGCGGTTAAAGCCCGCGACCCAATATATGTATGTATATTGGCTGACTTAGTGAAATTCTAAGGCCGACAGTTAAAGTCTGGATGGGAGAAGATGGAGGGAAAATCTAGTCTTGACTAGGTTTATTTTGCGATAATTTTTCCTCCTATTCTTACGAGATGAATAGGAGGTATTTATATGTCTAACGATAACAAAACAAAACGCTTACTCACTGTAAGTATGCTCATCGCAATCAGCTTTATTTTGATGTTTTTGAAATTTCCATTACCATTTTTACCACCATATTTAACAATGGATTTCAGTGATATTCCTGTGCTTGTCGCAACATTTGCGTTTGGTCCAGTTTCAGGTATATTAGTAGCATTATTTAAAAACGTATTGAATTTCTTAATTGTGTCTCATGAACCGATTGGAAATACGGCTAACTTTTTAGCATCAATATGTCTCGTAATTCCGACTTATTATTTCTATCGCATGAAAAAAACAAAATTATTTATGGGATATGGATTAGCAGTTGGTACAATCTTGATGACAATACTTATGAGTTTAATGAATTACTTTGTTCTATTACCTTTATACGGACAAATTATGAATCTTGCAGATATCGCACATAATTTAAAATTAATCGTATCTGCCGGTATTATTCCATTCAATTTAATTAAAGGTATTGTCATTTCAGTCATATACATTTTAATATTTGATAAACTTAAATCTATTATAAAATAAAGAAAGGCTAGGACCTCGCGTCCTAGCCTTTCTCATATATATTATTCGAACTTAAGTGCGTCTCCGTCGAATGATTCATCTGCTATTTTAATTGAATCTGTCGGACAACCTTCGAAAGCATCTTCCATATCTTCTAATAATTCCTCTGGGACAGCTTCGATTCCCTTATTGTCGTCTAGTATTACGTAGGCGATTCCCTCATCATCATAGTCGTATATATCAGGGGCAGCTGCTCCACATGCGCCACATGCTATACATGTATCCATATCTACTATTGTGTATTTAGCCAAAATTTTCGCCTCCTTTAAAAAACATGCTACACTTATTATACATACTTATTTTAGTGATAACACTTATATATTTCAACATATTTATGTTATTTGAGGTGACTTATTTGAAACAGATTATACTGAAAACCCTTTCCATAAAGCATGAAAACAAAACTGATAAAAGTATTTATAATATTTTAATCGGTAAAAAGACCCATCAAACATATTTTGATGCAACGATTGAACATTTAAAATTGTATTATGGCTGTTTGCCAAATTTGAAATTTGAACAATTCGAACAAATTATTAACGAACCTATAGAACATATTGATGAGCCAATTATAGGCGACTTTTTCTATAGTCAGGCCATTCAATCTGTTAATACAATCTTATTATTAACTCAGATGATTAGTCAAAAAAAGCATAACCATTTAACGTATCAACCGATCATCAATGATAAAGAGATACAATTTAAAGCTAAAGAAATTTATGTACTTATTAAAGAAATAGGTGAAGATCATTTTATAGAAGAAATTTATCAGTTATTTGAAGACATGAATACATACTTCCAAACAATATATATTCACTATTTATTAGCTGGTTTTCGAGAAACGCCTTATACAATTGAACAAATTTCATTGATTGAAGAAATTGGTATAATGGATTTAAGAGAACATTTAGTAGAAGAATATCAATTTATCCAAGTAGCGATACAAAATAAAGAACGTTATCCAATATTATCTCAGATTAACTATCAACCGATGTTAAACCAACAAACGTTCACTACATATGAATTATTAAATCGCACATATGATATGGATCAACTCGCAAATATCAAACGTGTTAAGACACATACAATTCACGACCATATTATAGAGATGTACATTAAAGGTTATTTAAATGATAAGAATTTATATATTAGTGATGACCAATACGCAAGATTTGTAGAAGTTATTCAACAAACACCTAATCAAAATTTAAAATTTTACTATGAAGCGTTAAATGATTTTACATATTTCGAAATCAAACTCATGTATGTTTTGTATGCAATGGAGGGATTAAATGCTACAACAAGAACTTAAAAAGTATTTTGGATATGATGATTTTAGAAGTGGGCAAGAGGAAACAGTCCAAAACATATTAGACGGCCATGATGTGTTGAGCATCCTTTCAACTGGCGCTGGGAAAAGTTTGTGTTATCAATTGCCAGCTTATATAACAGGGGGCAGAGTGCTCATTATTTCTCCACTTATTTCTTTAATGGATGATCAAGTCGTTCAAATGAAATTAAATGGTGAGAAGAATGCTGTTGCGATCCATTCTGCTATTGATAAAAAAGAAAGGACAGACATATTTAGAAACTTATCAAATTATCAATTTATATTTTGTAGCCCGGAATTTATATATGAAGAACATAATTTTAAACGCTTTAAATCTATTGGTTTTAAATATATTGTCTTAGATGAAGCACATTGTCTAAGTGAATGGGGCTTTGATTTTAGGCCACATTATGCACTGATTTCAAAAGTCACACAATACTTTAACCAAGCACAAGTTATCGCGTTATCTGCGACTTTGACAGAAAAGATGATGCAAGATATAGAAGTGATTACAAAGCGCCAATTTAAAATACATAAAGAAGGACTCAATCGTTCAAATATTATGTACCATCATGTTAATTTTGATG
The DNA here is from genome assembly GCF_002901825.1 of Mammaliicoccus sciuri. Lineage (GTDB taxonomy): Bacteria > Bacillota > Bacilli > Staphylococcales > Staphylococcaceae > Mammaliicoccus > Mammaliicoccus sciuri. The sequence goes on from NZ_PPQD01000034.1 coordinate 395,296, forward strand.
ATGAAAAAGAAAAAGATCATTATCTATTAGACACTATAAAAGACTCAGGACCAACCATTATCTATGTGTCATCTAAGAAGAAATGTCATGAATTAGCTGAATTGATTTATAAAGAAGGATTTTTAACAGGGATTTATCACGGAGATTTAAACTACCAAGAAAGAACAACTGTACAAACACAGTTTATTAATAATGATATTAAAATCATCGTCGCCACAAGTGCATTTGGAATGGGTATTAATAAACAAGATGTACGAACCGTTATTCATTACCATTTACCTACATCACCTTCAAAATATGTACAAGAAGTAGGACGTGCAGGGCGTGATGGCGAAGCTTCTCAAGCAATTAGTTTATTTACATCAAGTGATATTCATATTTTAAGCCATTTAGCTAATGAGCATGGAATTGATATAGATATGCTTAATTTATTCGAACAAGGGTATCAACTAAATGAGGAGATATCTAAAAATATCCAGTATCTTCTTGAATTATATCCACTTAACCAATTAAAAGAGAAAATCCAAGCTGAGCAGAACCAAAAACAATATGCATTTAGTTTTATGAGAAATTATATTCAAATCGATACATGTAGACGCACGTATTTAATGAGCTATTTTAATGAACATGTGACTCAAGATAATCATTGTTGTGACAATTGTAAGAATGCAAATTTATTAAAATTACAAAATATAAAAGAAGTCAAATACAAAACCTCTTATAAAAATAGATTAAATGCAATATTTTAATAGGATTGCTTTACTTGGTAAGTTCAACAAGGATATAATAAAGTATAATTCAATATATACAAAAAGATAATGATGAGGTGAGTTTATTGTCTAAAGATAATTTTAAAGACGAATTCGAAAAAAGTCGTCAAAAGATAGAACGACCTGAAGACAAGACACAAGAAGTAGAAAGTAACAACGAAGAGGTAAACGATCAAAGTCAGCCAAATCGAAAAGAAACAGACAACCAAAAAGAAGATAAGAAAGAACAAAGTAAACAAGAACAACAATACCCACCAAGAGGCGCGCTTAGAAGACAACGTAGAAAAGAAGAAGCTAGTAAACAGAAATCAAAAGAAGAACTACCTAAACAAGAAACACCTAAAGCTTCAGAAACACCAAATAATGAAGATAAGTCGTCTAAAAAAGCTGGTGCAGCGGGCGCTGCAGGTGCAGTTGGTGCTGGAGCAGCAGGCGCAAGTGCTGCTAACGCCAATAAAAACACTCAAAATAATAAACCAAAACAAAAAAGATCTTTAACAGATAAACCCGAATCTAAGGATCAACAACCTAAAGAACAAAATGATCATAAAAAAGCTGCAGGTGCCGCAGCTGCTACTGGTGCTGGCGCAAGTGCCGCAAGTAATTCTGCAAAACAGAATAATCCTAAAGATCAAAACAAAAAAGAGTCTCAAAAAGACAAGTCAAACGGTAAAAAAGGTGCAGCTGCTGGAGCTGCCGCAGTTGGTGCTGGTGTAGCAGCATCTGCTTCATCAAATAATAACAACAAACAAGAATCAAACAGTAAAGATAACAAAGATAAGCAATCTAAAAACAAAAAAGGTGCAGCAGCAGCGGGTGCCGGAGCAGTTGGCGCTGGCGCAGCAGGCGCTACAGGAGGCGGATCAGCCGGTGGAGGTACACCACCAAGTAATGGTAGTGGTGGACAAAACGGTGATGATAACAACTCAAATAAATTCAAGAAAGCACTTGTTCCAATAATAGCTGCAATACTTATACTTGGTGCACTTGCCTTATTCTTAGGTATGTACTTAAATGGTGCAAATAAAGATAATGGTAAAGAAATTGCTGAAAAAACAGAGCAAACTAATAGTGACGCTAAGAAAAAAGCTGATGAACAAGCTGAAAAAGATAGAGCTAAAAAAGAAAATGAAGATAAAGCGAATGACAAAGCTAAAGAATCAAATGAAGACTCTGACAAAAACAGTGATTCAAGCGACTCAAATAATGCTTCTGAAAATAGTTCAGACGAAAGTAACTCAGATTCAAACGCAAATAGTAATGAAGATAGTCAAAGCAACCAAGATCAAAACAGTGAGGATAGCGTAAATCAATCTAGTGATAGCGCAAGTAATGAAGATGTACAAAATGCAGCTGATGATGCAGCTAACAACCAAACAAATCAAAATACACAAAGTAATCAAAACCAAAATCAGTCTCAAGAATCACATACTGTAACTGGTAAAGAAAACTTATACCGTATTGCGATACAATATTATGGTAGTGGATCACCAGAGAATGTAGAAAAAATTAGACAAGCAAATGGTATTTCTGGCAATGAAATATCTCAAGGTCAGAATTTAGTAATACCATAGACATAAACAAAAGGGGATGGCTTTATGTATTTAACGAACATTATGATACCAAAAGAAAAATGTTATATCGCGAATCCGAAAGATACCATTCACTCAGCACTTGATAAATTAGAACATCATGGTATAGATGGGTTACCAGTAGTTGCTGATGGAAAGTATATTGGAATGATCACGAGATATAGTATTTTTAGACATTACTTCTTCAAAAAAGAAAATGTCTCAAGGGATGAATTTATTGAAAGTACTAAAATTGAAGAAATCTTAACGTTAGATTTACATTCATTAAATGCAAACCAAGTAGTAGAAGAATCACTACTTAATCTGCAAGATTTTCCAATATTAGCAGTTGTAAATGATGAGAAAGATTTTCTTGGTATCGTAACAAGATATGATGTTATGGAACAATTTAAATCAGCATTCGGCATGAAACAAAAAGGAATCCGTATTGCGATTACTTCTTTAGAAGCTGAAGGCAGAATTAAACGATTATCAAGTATCATTGCGAAATTCAAGCTCAACACAATTTCATTTGTAACATTTGATGAAACAGATAAAATGTATCGCAGAATGATCATCAAAGTTGAGAAAACAAATAATTTAGACAAATTCATTAAGTATTTAGGAAAAAATGGTTTCAAAGTACTTGATGTATCAGAAGAATAAATTTAGTAAGAACCTGAACATGTGCATTGTTCAGGTTCTTTTCATTTTAGTGGTGTTGAATATGGTGGTGTGGCAGCCTTTTTGAACACTTCTGCCTAAACTTGTTCGTAACGAGGGTCTTAGTTACAAAAGTCAGCCGAAATGTTACTAAGGACAGCTATAGTTACAATAGTCGGCCGAAGTGTTACTATGGGCAGCCTTAGTTACAAAACTCGGCTGAAGTGTTACTAACGGCACCAATATTTGCACTTCTTACCGAAACTGTTAATAACGACCCCAGTATTTGCACTTCTTACCAAAACTGCTAATAACACCTAGCCATTCTCAATCCCAATCTTTTCATATATTCAGTTTCATTTTATTTTACTAATCTCTCATTATTGATATAATGATTGAGGATATTATAAGGAGTGAAAGTACATGCAAGAATATGAAAGCTTAATAATCGGTGGTGGCCCTTGTGGATTGAGTGCAGCAATCGAACAGAAGAGAAAAGGTATTAATGCTGTCGTGATTGAAAAAGGTAATGTTGTAGATGCCATTTATCATTATCCTACTCATCAAACATTCTTTTCTTCTAGTGATAAACTTGGTATTGGTGATGTACCATTTATCGTTGAAGATTTAAAACCTAAAAGAAATCAAGCACTCGTTTATTATAGAGAAGTTGTTAAACATCACCAACTTGATGTAAGAACTTTTGAAGAAGTATTAGCTGTTAAAAAGGTTGATAATAGATTTTTAGTATCAACGACTAAACAAACGTATAAAGTTAGATTCTTAACAATTGCTACTGGTTACTACGGTCAACCAAATGAATTAGAAGTAGAAGGTCAAGAATTAAGTAAAGTGATGCATTATTTCAAAGAAGCTCACCCGTACTTTAATCAAGACGTTGTTATTATTGGCGGCAAGAATTCAGCTGTAGATGCAGCAATTGAATTAGAAAAAGCTGGGGCAAATGTAACAGTCTTATACCGTGGATCAGAATACTCTAAAAGCATTAAACCATGGATATTACCTAACTTTGAATCATTAGCAAAACATGAAAAAATCACGATGCATTTTAACAGTGAAGTTGAACGTATCGATGAAGACACGCTTACATTCAATAAAGAAGGTAAGTCATATACTATTAAAAATGACTTTGTCTTTGCAATGATCGGTTATCATCCTGATTATAAATTCCTAGAATCTTGTGGCGTAGAAACAATTACAAATGAATTTGGAACTGCACCTTCATATAATAAAGATACAATGGAATCGAATGTTGAGAATTTATATATCGCTGGTGTTATAGCTGCTGGTAACGATGCTAACACGATATTTATAGAAAATGGTAAATTCCATGGTGGCACAATTGCTCAAGATATTGAAAGAAAAAAGCAAACGCCTCTAGAATCATAAAAACAACCATGTTATTGGACAATTAGCCAGTAACATGGTTATTTTTTATGCAAAATATTCAACTAAATCTTCTTTAGATAAATGATTACTTAAACCAACAAGTAGTTTAAGACGTGCTTTCTGTCCATTTAATCCATTTGATAATATAATGCCCATTTGTTGAAGTTGGTATCCGCCACCTTCATATGCGTAAATACCTCCTACAATTCCATTAAATGAACGTGAAACCATTACAACCGGAATATCAGCATCGAGCAAGTTCTGAATACCTTGTAATGAAGTTGGTGGCATGTTGCCTTGACCTAGCGCTTCAATAATTAAACCGTCGTATTGTTTTTCTACAAAGAAATCTAATAAATCACTTGATAGATCCATGTGAGCTTTTACAATACCTATTTTGATATTCGGATTGATGTTTGGATATTTTTTATATGGAAAAGGTTGATGATGGAATATGACATGCGTCTTTGTAACACTGCCTATCGGTCCATAGTTAGGACTTTGGAAAGTACTCGTGTTTGACGTATGTGTTTTGGTTACATTTTTAGCTGTATGAATTTCATCATTGAATACAACCATAACCCCTTTATTTTGCGCATCATCTGTAGATGCTACTTTTAAAGCTGAAACATAATTGTATAATCCATCCGAACCTATTTCATTTGAAGATCTCATGGCACCTGTTAAAATAATAGGTAAGTTCGTATCTATTGTTAAATCTAGTAAATACGCCGTTTCTTCTAAAGTATCTGTTCCATGTGTAATCACAAATGCATCATATTCATCCCGTTCAATTGATTGCGTAATAATATCTTTCAATTGATTAATATATTGATTATTCATATGTGGGGAAGGTACTTGGAATGGATTTATTTCTGTAATATCACCTAGAGATTGTATAAATGCTTGATGTCTATGCATCGGATGTTCAGCATTTGTTTCTACTTTACCTGTATCTTTATCTTCAGACATACTAATTGTTCCACCAGTATGTATAACTAATATTCTCTTCATTTCTTTCCTCCTATTCATATGATTATAATTTATGATAAAATATATAAGATTAAAGAACAAGAGAGGTTATACAAATGAAAAAAATAAATATAGCAATAGATGGTCCAGCAGCAGCTGGTAAAAGTACAATCGCTAAACTCGTAGCGCAACATTTTAATATGATATATGTGGATACAGGCGCTATGTATAGAGCGATTACACTTTATTATATTGAGCAAGGCTCAGAAGACTTTGATCATCTTGTTAAAGAAATTGACTTAAAAATCGTATTAGATAACGGTCAACGTGTTATTTTAAACGGTAAAGATGTTTCAGAAAGAATCAGAGAAAATGATGTAACCGAAAAAGTTTCATATGTGGCCTCAAAAGAACCTGTAAGAACATTTTTAGTAGAAGAACAACAAAGATTAGCAGATGAGAAAAATGTCGTAATGGATGGTAGAGATGTCGGTACAACAGTATTACCTGATGCAGAATTAAAAGTATACATGATAGCATCAGTTGAAGAGCGTGCTATTAGAAGATTTAAAGATAATGAATTACGTGGCATCGAATCTGATATCGAATCATTAAAGATTGATATTGAACGTCGTGACCAATATGATATGAATCGTGAAATCTCACCTTTAGTGAAAGCAGAAGATGCTATTAGTATCGATACAACTGGATTGTCAATTGAAGAAGTGACAAATAAGATTGTCGAACTTGCAAAAAGCAAAATGGTCTAAATAGTTCGAATTTCTTGACAATTTAGCCGCTTTATAAGAAGTTATTATTATGATATTTATTTAAAGGAGGCAATTTTGATGACGGAAGAATTCAACGAATCCATGATAAATGAAGTGCAAGAAGGTGACAAAGTTAAGGGTACTGTACAACAAGTAGAAGATAAACATGTAGTTGTGCATATAGTGGGTGGTAAATTTGATGGCATCATTCCAATTAGCCAACTGTCAACTCAACACATCGAAACAGCTAACGAAGTCGTCAATATTGGTGATGAAATCGAAGCATTCGTAACTAAAATCGAACAAACTGATGAAAGTGGTCATTATATATTATCGAAACGTAAATTAGATGAAAATCTATCATACGAAAAGTTACAAAAGATTTTAGAAGATGACGACACAATCGAAGCTGAAGTAACTGAAGTTGTTAAAGGCGGTTTAGTCGTTGATGCTGGTATTAGAGGCTTTATTCCAGCTTCATTAATCTCTGTGAACTATATTGATGATTTCTCTGACTATTTAGGTAAAGTATTAACACTTAAAGTTGAAGAGTTAGATCAAACAAACAACAGAGTCATTTTAAGTCACAAGAAAGTTGAACAAGAAGCATTAAGTTCTAAAAAAGAAGATTTACTCAATAATATTTCACAAGGTGACGTATTAGAAGGTACTGTCGCTAGAATTGCGAACTTTGGTGCATTCATTGACTTAGGTGGCGTAGATGGACTTGTACATGTATCTGAGTTATCTCACGATCATGTTAAATCACCTGACGAAGTCGTAAAAGTTGGCGATACAGTTAAAGTTAAGGTACGTGCTGTTGACAGAGAAGCAGAAAGAATTTCTTTATCTATTAAAGATACGTTACCAAGCCCATTTGAACAAATCGATTCACAATTTACTGTTGGTGATATCGTACCAGGTAAAGTCGTGCGTTTAGCTCAATTTGGAGCATTTGTAGAAATTGCGCCTGGCTTACAAGGTTTAGTTCATATTTCTCAAATCAGCCACGAACACATCGGTAATCCTGACGAAGTATTAGAAAAAGGACAAGATGTACAAGTGAAAATTCTAGCTGTCGATAAAGATGAAGAAAGAATTTCTTTATCTATTAAAGATACAATCGAACAAGAAACTGATTTTGATGAATCATATTTAAACCAACAAGATACAGATGATGACAATCCTACTTTAGGTGATGTCTTCGGAGATAAATTAAAAGATTTTAAATTATAATATGTGTATATATAAGAGACTGGAACATAATGAAATGTTTCAGTCTTTTTTAGTTTTTTAATTCGATAGGCTAAACAGTCATCATATGTTAAAATAGAAAGGATTATGAAAGAGAGGAAGTAGGTTTATGACGAAACCCATTATAGCAATTGTAGGTAAACCAAATGTAGGGAAATCTACAATTTTTAATAGAATTATAGGCGAGAGGGTATCTATCGTTGAAGATACACCAGGTATAACGCGAGATAGAATATATTCAAGTGGAGAATGGTTAACACATGACTTCAACTTAATAGATACAGGTGGAATAGATTTAGGTGATGAACCTTTCCAACAACAAATAAGAGCACAAGCAGAAGTAGCAATTGATGAAGCGGATGTTATTATCTTTATGGTTAACGGCCGTGAAGGCGTAACTCAAGCTGATGAAATGGTCGCTAAAATATTATACAAATCAAATAAACCTGTCGTATTAGCAGTCAATAAAATTGATAATCCAGAAATGCGTAGTGAAATTTATGACTTTTATTCATTAGGATTTGGTGAACCATTCCCAATTTCAGGTTCACACGGACTAGGTTTAGGTGACTTATTAGATGAAGCAGCTAAACATTTCCCTGAAGATGACGAACCAGATTATGATGATGAGACAATTAGACTATCACTAATCGGTCGACCAAACGTGGGTAAATCTAGTTTAATCAATGCTATTCTTGGAGAAGAACGTGTCATTGTTTCGCCAATTGCTGGTACAACTAGAGATGCAATCGATACAATTTATACTTATGATGATCAAGAATATGTATTAATTGATACTGCAGGCATGAGAAAGAAAGGTAAAGTATACGAAAGTACTGAAAAATATTCAGTATTACGTGCTTTAAAAGCCATCGAACGTTCTAATGTCGTACTTGTTGTTATCGACGCTGAAGAAGGCATCATTGAACAAGATAAAAAAGTTGCTGGATATGCGCATGAAGCCGGTAAAGCAATTGTCATTGTTGTAAATAAGTGGGATACGGTTGAAAAAGATTCTAAAACAATGAAGAAGTTTGAAGAAAAGGTAAGAGATAACTTCCAATTCTTAGATTATGCACCAATTGCTTTCGTATCAGCTTTAGAAAAATCACGCTTAAAAACATTATTCCCATTAATTACGATGGCAGATGAAAACCATCGTAAACGTGTACAAAGTTCTACACTTAATGAAGTTATTACAGATGCTGTTGCGATGAATCCAACGCCTACTGATAATGGTAGAAGGTTAAACATTTTCTATGCAACACAAGTAGCGATTCAACCGCCAACATTTGTAATATTTGTTAATGATGTTGAATTAATGCATTTCTCTTACAAACGTTTCTTAGAAAATCGTATAAGAGATGCGTTCGGTTATGAAGGTACACCAGTTCATTTAATCTCAAGAAAAAGAAACTAATATCAAAGGATTGATAACTATGACAAATATAACTGTGTTTGGTACAGGAAGTTGGGGTACTGCTTTAGCAAATGTATTAGCAGACAACCAACATAATGTATTAATGTGGGGTAAGACTGAAACGACAATTAACGAAATCAACAAGGAACATAAGAATACAAAATATTTAAAAGAAATCACTTTAAATGAAAATATTAAAGCAACAACTGATTTAAAAGATGCTGTCCATCATGCATCTATCTTTATTATAGCTGTTCCGACAAAAGCCATTCGTGAAGTGAGTGAAAACATTAATGAAATCGCTTATGGCAAAAAAGTATTCATCCATGTATCTAAAGGTATCGAACCTGGTACTTTCAAACGTATTTCTGAAATGATTGATGAATCAATCGATAGCAAAATAAATGGCGGTATCGCTGTATTATCAGGACCAAGTCATGCAGAAGAAGTTGCGATTAAACATCCAACAACAGTTTCAGTATCATCTGAAAACGAAGAAGTTGCGCGCTTAGCTCAAGATTTATTTATGACGGATTATTTCCGTGTATATACGAACAATGATCTTGTCGGTATTGAAATAGGAGGCGCGTTAAAAAATATTATTGCACTTGCTGCTGGTATAACTGATGGCATTGGATATGGTGACAATGCGAAAGCAGCACTTATGACGAGAGGTTTAGCTGAAATAACACGATTAGGTGTTAAAATGGGCGCTGATCCTATGACGTTCTTAGGTCTTGGTGGTATCGGTGACTTAATCGTTACTTGTACATCTGTACATTCACGAAATTGGAAATGCGGAAATATGCTTGGTAAAGGGGCTACATTAGACGAAGCATTAGAAGAAATGAATATGGTCGTCGAAGGAGTAAGAACAACAGAAGCTGCATACAACTTAGCAAAAGAATATGATGTTGAAATGCCAATAACATCAGGGTTATATAAAGTGTTATTCGAAGATTATCCAGTTTCTGAAGGTGTCAAAGATCTTATGGAACGTGACAAAAAGTCAGAGAATATTTAAGCAAGAGGGGTATTTAAATGTTTGATATATCAAGAATGGATTTAATGTGGGTGTCATTTTATTCTATTGGTTTTATGATTTTGGCAATTATACTCGTATATTTATCAAGATTTAAATTAAAAAATAAAATCATCAGTAGTATAACAATGTTTTTAGCAGTCATTTCTCTTATTATTGCTGGTATCTTTATGATTGTTGTATTAGGTGGATCCAGCCATGCATAATTACAAAAAAATATCGATCTTATTAATATTAAGTACTTTAATTTTGTCAGCTTGTGCTTTTCCTAATAAAGAGAAAGCAGAAAACCAAGTGCCAGCGAAAGACCAATTAAGTATGGTTCAAACAGCGGTAGATGAATACAAAAAGGCGAGTGGTGGATTATTACCTATTAAAGATAGAGATGATAGTTATTCATTATACTTAAAACACCCAGTTGACTTTAATAAATTAAAGCCAAAGTTCTTATCTCAATTACCAGGTAATTCATTTGAGAACGGCGGTATTTATCAATATGTAATCATGGATGTCGACAAAGACCCTAAAGTGCATTTAATCGATTTAAGAACGTCAGAAGTCTTAAAAGATATTCGAATTCGAATAGATGCATCAGGTAAACCATTACAATTAGGTAAAAAAGTTGCACCTAATGTATATGAAATTGAATACAAAAAATATGGTTTCAAAAAACAGCCAACTGTTCCAAGTCCATATAGTAATGAACGATTACCAGTATATATGAACGGCGGAAATGATTTTGTTATTGATTATAGATTAGATTTAGCAAAAGCAATTAAAAAAGAAAAATCACTTCCTAAACCAGGTCAAGATATTCGATATTTATTATACAAAGATTCACCGATATTACCGGCTTATTCGCCTGAATTTACAATAAATAGTAAAAATGAGCCTGTTTTTAAATCAAAAGTGAAAAAATATTAATAAAAATATAGAAATTATGTATTTATAGCTTGTAAATCGTTGCAGTGGCACAGGTTGTTGTGTTAAAGTCTTATCATAATGGTATTTATACATATCATTAGATAACCTTTTGGGAGGTGAAATTGAAATGAACAAAACAGAATTAATCAACTCAGTAAGTGAAAAAGCTAATTTAACTAAAAAAGAAGCTGGTCTTGCTGTAGATGCAGTGTTCGAATCAATTCAAAAATCTTTATCTGACGGTGAAAAAGTACAATTAATTGGTTTCGGTAACTTTGAAGTACGCGAAAGAGCTGCTCGTAAAGGACGTAACCCACAAACTGGTAAAGAAATTGATATCCCTGCAAGCAAAGTTCCAGCTTTTAAAGCAGGTAAAGCATTAAAAGATGCAGTTAAATAATTGATTGTATCAAAGCCCTTTTTAAGGGCTTTTTTTATTTGTCTTATTTCTTTATATGAAATGAATATATGCATTTTCAATTCATTTAACTTAGTGTTAAGATATATAGGTGATATTGTTGAGGTGATAAGATGGATAAAATTGAAAAAATTTATAAAAAAGATATTTCTAATTTGTTAAAAGGTGTAGAGAATAGTAATGTACCTGTAGTTAACCCAGTCATAGCTGACGTATTAGATGAAATGAACATCGATACTAATGCTAAATTAGCTACATTATCTATTGATGCCTCAATGCGCTTTTTAAATAGAATAGGCGAACCAACTGTTTCTAATCAAGATATCTTAATAGGTGATCTTGTTAGTGCATATTTTTATAAATGTGCTACATTAAATAAAGACCTCGTATTTTTAGATATTATGACTCAAGCAATTAGTAAACAAAATGAATTAAAACAAACGTTGGCTCATGATAAAATAAATCAAGATACAGCTATTATAAAAGAAATAGAATCAATCTTTATTACAACATTGATTGATTACTACAAAATTAATATGGATAAAGAAACTTTGAAAGATCAAATTTATGCATATTATTATTAATGAATAACTACATTTTTAAACTTAAAGGAATGAATAACTAGTGGATAATAAATCGAAATCAGAACACGTACATGAAGTTTTCCAAAATATATCAGGTAAATATGATACATTAAATAATATCATCAGCTTTGAGCAACATAAAAGATGGCGTAAATATACAATGAAACAAATGGATGTTAAGCCAGGTTCTAAAGCTTTAGATGTTTGCTGTGGAACTGCAGATTGGACTATTCAATTAAGTCACGCAGTTGGACCATATGGTGAAGTAGTAGGTATCGATTTTAGTGAGAATATGCTAGAAGTCGGTAAGAAGAAAACAGACAACATGGCAAATATTCATTTAATTCATGGTGATGCTATGAACTTACCATTCGAAGATAATGAATTTGATTATGTAACGATCGGATTCGGCTTACGAAACGTACCCGATTATAAACATGTCTTAAGTGAACTTAAAAGAGTCGTTAAACCAGGTGGTATGGTTGTTTGTTTAGAAACAAGTCAACCAACAATGCCAGTATTCAAACAATTATATAGATTTTATTTCAAAAATATCATGCCACTATTTGGTAAGATTTTTGCTAAATCTTTACAAGAATACAACTGGTTACAAGAATCTGCTGGAAACTTTCCTGGCAAAAAAGAATTAGCAGAAATGTTTGCTGATGTTGGTTACGAAAGAATTAAAGTAAAAAGCTTCACTGGCGGCGTTTCAGCAATGCATTTAGCTTACAAACCTAAATAACAAGGTGATTACATGTATGACAAAACTAAAATTCATATAAATAAAGAAGTAAAAGAAATAGAAAAACAATTGAATAGTTATATAAATAGTGAACAAAACACTATAAACGAAGCTTGCCAATATTTATTAACTTCTGGTGGTAAACGTATACGACCATTATTCACTTTAATTGCAAGTCAATTTGGTGAGCATTATTCAAGAGATGTAATCACTGTAGCAACTACATTAGAGCTTATACATATGGCCAGTTTAGTTCATGATGATGTCATTGATAAAAGTGACAAAAGAAGAGGTAAGCCAACTATAGCAAAGAAGTGGGATGTGCAAACTGCAGTTATTACAGGTAATTATTTATTATCACAATCTTTAAATGCAGTTAGTCAAATAGAACATCCAAAGCTTCATGAACAACTAGCAAATGGTATTATCGAAGTATGTCGTGGAGAACTATTTCAATTCGAAGATCAATTCGTTTCCAATCAATCAATAACAAATTATCTACGCAGAATTAAACGTAAGACCGCACTGCTTATTTCACTGTCTACAGAATTAGGTGCGTACGCTGCACGTGCAGATGATGAAACTGTGAACAAGTTAACTAAAATTGGATATTATATTGGTATGAGTTATCAAATAGTAGATGACATCCTAGATTTTACGAGTACTGAAAAGAAACTCGGTAAACCAGTTGGATCTGATTTAAGAAACGGACATTTAACTTTACCAGTCTTATTAAGAATGAAAAATTCAATAGATTTTAAAGCAAGCATTAATGAACTACAACCTGATAGTCCTTCAGAGGTATTTGACAGATTAGTACAAGAAATTATTGCGTCACCAGAATTACAAAAATCTAAAGAAGTGAGTAACCATTATTTACAAAAAGCAGAAAATTTAATTGATACATTAAATAATGAATCAGGGAAAAAAATGCTATTGGAAATAATTGTGAAAATAAGAGATAGAAACCACTAGAAAGCGCTTGCAAGTATGCGTAGTCAATGATAAACTTATCTTGGATTTACATAAAACAAAGGTAGGGATTACGCAATGGAAAGAACTTTTTTAATGATTAAACCTGATGCAGTACAAAGAAACTTAATCGGTGAAGTCGTTTCACGATTAGAAAGAAAAGGCTTGAAATTAGTTGCAGCTAAATTATTCCAAGCTAATGAAGAATTAGCTAAAGAACATTATGCTGAACATGTTGAGAAACCTTTCTTCAATGATTTAGTAAGCTTTATTACATCAGGACCAGTATTTGCAATGGTAGTAGAAGGTAAGAATGTAGTAGAAGTAACAAGAACACTTGTTGGTGAAACAAACCCTACTAAAGCAGCGCCAGGTACAATAAGAGGGGATTATGGTATCGACTTAGGCAGAAACATTATTCATGGATCAGATTCAAACGAATCAGCAGAACGTGAAATTGGTCTCTGGTTTGATCAATCAGAACTAAATGATTATAAATTAAACAATGAAAATTGGGTTTACGAAAAATAAATACAATAGAGAAGTAGTTCAACGAGAATTTGTTGAACTACTTTTTTTATAAATGTGGAAGTTCGTATTGTGGGGTATTGGCTGAAATTCGCATGGGTTCGCGGATTGTTGACGGGTATTCTCGGGGCGGTGATTGGAATTCGCGTGCGTTATGAGTACTTCTGGCTATACTTGTTCATAACGGGGGTTGTTGGTTACAAAAATTGGCCGAAGTGTTACTATGGACAGCCTTAGTTACAAAACTCGGCTGAAGTGTTACTATGGACCGCCTTAATTACAAAACTCGGCTGAAATGTTACTATGGACAGCCTTAGTTACAAAACTCAGCTGAAGTGTTACTATGGACCGTCATAGTTACAAAACTCGGCCGAAGTGTTACTATGGACAGCCTTAGTTACAAAACTACTGAGAATTGTAATTACTGGTCTCCTTATTTGCACTTCTTGCCAAATCTGCTAATAACGGCATCCAGTATTACCACCTCACAACCAACATACTTATAACGGCACCCTTATTTTTACACCATAACCGACATGCTCTAAACAACATAAAATTCATACTTATTTAAAATCAAAAAAATCTAAAACTTTATTAAACTATTCGTCTGTTTTTGTTAATTTAACGCGCTAAATATGATATGATTAATTTTATATTTAATTAACAGTAGGGAGAGATAATATGCGTTACTTAACATCTGGTGAATCACATGGACCACAACTAACTGTCATTATAGAAGGTGTACCAGCAAACTTGAAAATTGACGTAAACGAGATTAATGAAGAAATGTTTAAACGTCAAGGTGGATATGGACGCGGTCGTCGTATGCAAATTGAAAAAGATTCTGTAGAAATCGTTTCAGGTGTGAGACATGGTTATACATTAGGTAGCCCTATTACACTCATCGTTAAGAATGATGATTTTAAACATTGGAGAAAAATTATGGGCGCTGACCCATTAACTGAAGAAGAATTAGAAAATATGAAAAGAGTTATCACTAAACCTAGACCTGGCCATGCCGATTTAGTTGGTGGTATGAAATATAATCATAGAGATTTAAGAAATGTACTTGAACGTTCTTCTGCTCGTGAAACAGCTGCAAGAGTTGCTGTCGGTGCAGTTTCTAAAATTTTATTAAAAGCTTTAGACATTGAAATTTATTCAAGAGTTATTGAAATTGGTGGCGTTAAAGACGATTATGAATATACACTTGAAGAAGTCAAACAAAATATTGATCATAATGACGTACGTTGTATTAATGATGAAGTAGCTGAAAAAATGAGAAATCGTATTGATGAAGCTAAAAAAGACGGTGATTCAATCGGTGGTATCGTAGAAGTAGTCGTTGAAAATATGCCTGCTGGAATTGGAAGTTATGTTCATTATGACCGCAAACTTGATGGTCGTTTAGCTCAAGCAGTCGTAAGTATTAATGCATTTAAAGGTGTTAGTTTCGGTGAAGGCTTTAAAGCTGCTGAAAAACCAGGTAGTGAAATACAAGACGAGATTGCTTACGATAGTGAAATTGGATACCATCGTTTATCTAATCACTTAGGTGGACTTGAAGGCGGAATGTCAAATGGAATGCCAATCGTCATCAATGGTGTTATGAAGCCAATACCAACATTATATAAACCATTAAACTCTGTAGATATTGATTCTAAAGATAGCTTTAAAGCGACAATTGAAAGATCAGATAGTTGTGCTGTTCCTGCTGCAAGTGTTGTTTGTGAAAATGTTATCGCATTTGAAGTTGCAAAAGCTTTAACTGAAGAATACCAATCTAATCACATTGACCAATTACAAGAAGCTATCAAGAATCATCGTAATTGGAACTTAAACTTCTAGGTGATGAAATGATTTTTGAAACAACATATACTAACAACAACTATCCGATAATATTAAAGCAGAACGCACTAGCTGAACTTAATCAATATCTTAAAGCAGATGAACAAAATATTGTATTAATTGACCAAGATGTTTATAGATTTCATAAAGAATATATTAAGTCGCATCTTCAAGACCAAGATATTAAATTTTTAACAGTTATGAGTGGTGAAGCTTGTAAGCAAATGTCATATTTTGAATCGCTAAGCGAAAAGCTATTATCAATGAATATCACAAGACAATCTCAACTCATCGCTATCGGTGGTGGTGCAACCGGAGACTTTGTTGGTTTTCTAGCTGCAACTTTGTTACGTGGCATTGATTTTATACAAGTTCCTACAACACTTTTAGCACACGATTCAGCAATCGGTGGAAAAGTGGGCATTAATGCATCGGTCGGTAAAAATTTAATCGGTGCATTTCATAGACCACGTGCTGTTATATATGATATAAATTTCCTAGAAACATTGCCACATATTGAAATACGTAGTGGGTATGGTGAAATATTTAAACATGCCATTTTAAATAGTGAAGCTGACACACTTCATTTAATGGATGTTTATCCTTCTATAAAAGAATTAGCGCAATTGAAAAATATAGAAGATTATTTAAAAATGGGCATCGAAACTAAATTAAAAATTGTAATTGAAGATGAATTTGAAGGTGGCGTACGTAAACATTTAAATTTAGGACACACTTTTGGACACGGTCTAGAATACTTAACAAAAATTGCTCACGGTGAAGCTGTAATGATCGGTATTCTTTTCCAGAAAGTGATAAATAAAAATAGAAATATGTACGATAACACATCAAGTGTTCATCTGTTCATTAATTATTTAAAAGAATTAGGTTACCCATTAAACATCTTAAATCATGCTGATATTGAACAAATTTTTGAATATATGAAAAAAGATAAAAAGAATATTGGACAAACGATTCAAATGGTTTTACAAAATGGTGAAGCTTCATTTACAATTGAATCCGTTTCTAAAGAAGAAGTATTAGATGCATTTAAAGAACTTAAATCTCTAATAAATGAATAGAAGGAGTCCTTTAACATGGAAGATGTATATAAAGTAATTGACGATATTCACATGAAGAATATCGAACATTTAGATGAGAAAGTAAACAGAGTTCTACAATCTGACGATCACGACGCATTATTTATGTTAGGCGAAACATTATACAAATACGGTATTGTCGATCAAGGCGTTAAAATATTCGAAGAACTTTATTTACTTTATCCAGATGAAAATGAATTGCTTGTTTATTATATAGAAGGGCTAATTGACCAAAACGACTTAGATAAAGCGCATGAAGTATTGTATAACAGCCCACATTCTACAGAGAAGTTAATGCTTGAGGCTGATTTATACCAACAACAAGGCTTATTCGAAGTAGGAATTGAGAAATTGATTGAAGCAAAAGAAATGGAACCAGATGATATTGTCATTACATTCGCTTTAGCTGAAATGTACTATTATGATGGTCAATATTTAAAAGCAATTTCTAACTATGAAACAATCACACAAACTGGTGAAGATATTATTAATGGTATTTCGATTTATGCACGTATGGCAGACGCAAGTTTACAAAGTGGTGCATACGAAGAAGCAATCAAATATTATGAAAATGTATCTGAAATGGATATGACAGCTGAAGATTATTTCAAACAAGCAATTAGTTATCAAAAAAATGACTTAACAAGAGAAGCGATAAAGCAACTTGAAAAGTTATTACAAAAAGACCCAGACTTTATGCAAGCTTACCATTACTTATTGCAAATTTATGAATCAGAAAAAGATTATGAAAAAGCAATAGAAATTGGTAAAGAAGGGCTTCGTTTAAACGCATATTATAAAGAACTTATGACAGATACTGCTAGACTGATGTTAACAACAAATGATGAGCATGGTGCAATTCTGTTACAAGATGCATTAACAGTTGATCCTTCTTATACTGAAGCTGCCATTATACTTGCTGATTATTATCGAGAAAAAGATAATATAACAGGTCTTATTAATTTATTAACGTATGTTGATCATGAAGATATAGACCCTGTAGTAGCTTGGCATGTTGCATATGCATTCGGTGAAGAAGAAAGAGATAAAGAAGCTCAACACTTCTACGAATTAGCATATCCAGATTTAACACAAAATATTGATTTCTTAAACGACTATTACCATTACTTAATTGAAATCGGTCATGTCGATAACGCTAAAAATATATTAGAATCTGTTCGCAAACTTGATCCTGAAAATCCATATTGGGACCAAGAATACGAAAGATTATTATAAGTAGGGTTAATTATGAATCATACATGGTTAAATTATGAAAAACAGCGATTTATTGAATATATTCTATATCAATACGATTTTAAAATTGCTGAAAGTGTATGGATATTAAATTTATTAAAAAGTAGCCCTAAATATTTATCTAACATTTCATTCGTCAATGAATTTTCAGATGAACGCATACTGTCCATTAGTACCGAGCAATCTAAACAACTGCCTTTACTTTATTGCAAAGATCGTTTCTGTATAGAAGATGGTCGTCAAATCTTCCACGATATCAGACTGGATAATACGCATTTAAATGTACTTTTATATTTGAACAGAAATGATGATCGACTGAATAAGTTGTTGTTGTTACAAATGCTTGTTGATTATTATGGAGATGATAAAGATATTCGTGCTTTAAATAATAACAATACACACGGACTAGAACATTGGCGTAAACTCATCAGTAATGAAATAGATAAATCTTTAGATAATAACGATCAAGACATGTTTATAGAAATGTCTAAAATATTACAATTCATTAATGAGTTGGAGGAACATCGATAATGTTATTTAATCATGTTGACTTAAAAGAATTAAAAAACAACTTAGAATATATCGATACAGCCATCATACCTGTATCAAATATTGATATGAATCATCAATTATTAACATCATGCGACCAAAATGAAACAGTTCAACTTGTTGGCATGTTAGCAGAAAAACAGTTTAAAGGTAGATTACTACTTACACCAACATTTTTCACAAGTGGTAACCAGTACGATCACGTCGTATCTTTTATTCAAAGTTTAAAAGATTATGGCTTGAACAATATAATTATTTTAAGTAGTGATCAAGTAGAACTGAACGACGATCACGAATTGTATAAAGTAAACACGATTCCAATGGGTGACTTAGACGATGATATGAAACGCACACTCATTGAAGATGAAGTTAAACAATTTATGAAGTTTATCATTAGAACCTGGAATAAATAATAGGTAGCTGCACGATATCTCGTAGTCTTCGTGCGATAATAACCAACTTCTAGATAACTTCACATCATAATAACCGTAACAAATCTTATTGAGTTAAGATTTGTTACGGTTTTTTATTACAAAAACACATTTGTCCTTTCTATGTGGAAAACAGGGTTATTTTCACAGTTTTTATGCTATATTTTCTCCTTCATAATAAAGCCTTTTCATTTTTTTGAAAATTCCTAGATAAAAGGTTAATAAATAAACATTTAAATTGTGACAAAGCGTTGACCGTCTTGAAATAATAGGCTAAAATTAAGTTGTCCTAGTTATAAAAGAACGATTAATAGAGGGGGGAATCTAAATGAGCCAACGTGTCACACGACGCCAATTTTTAAACTATTCATTGATGGGTGTTGGGTCATTTATGGCTGCTGGTATGATTTTACCTATGGGTAGATTTGCGCTTGATCCTGTATTCAAAGCTGATGCACAAGGCGATTTGATTGCTACAGGCGTAAAGGAGTCAGAACTTGGTAAAGAGCCTATTAAAGTGGACTTTAAATTCGAGCAAGAAGATGCTTGGTACACAAGTGAAGTTACAGAATTTGCTTGGGTATACAAAGACGGAAATGAAATCGTAGCATTATCACCAGTCTGTAAACATTTAGGATGTACAGTACAGTGGAATGGCGATAAATCAAATCCTAATCAATTCTATTGTCCATGTCATAACGGTCGTTATGAAAAGAACGGTAAGAATATTCCAGGTACGCCGCCATTAGCACCACTTGATCAATACGAAGTAAAAGTTAAAGGTGGCATTATTCAAATCGGTAAAAAGCACGAGAACGAATTAGCTAAATAAGGAGGGATTAACAATGATAGATAAAATCTATGATTGGGTCGATGACAGACTTGATATTACACCAATTTGGCGAGATATTGCTGATCATGAGGTGCCAGAGCATGTTAACCCTGCTTATCACTTTTCAGCTTTCGTTTATTGTTTTGGTGGTCTAACGTTTTTCATTACAGTTATACAAGTTTTATCAGGCATGTTTTTAACGATGTACTATGTTCCAGATATCGTTAATGCATGGAAATCAGTTTACTATCTACAACACGATGTAGCTGCTGGTGTTATCGTACGTGGTATGCACCATTGGGGAGCAAGTTTAGTAGTAGTAATGATGTTTTTACATACACTTCGTGTATTCTTTACAGGATCTTATAAACAACCTAGAGAATTAAACTGGGTTGTCGGTGTATTAATATTCTTCGTAATGCTTGGATTAAGTTTTACTGGTTATTTATTACCATGGGATATGAAAGCACTATTCGCAACAAAAGTAGGTTTACAAATTGCAGAATCTGTTCCTATCATTGGGCCGTGGGTTAAGACATTACTAGCAGGGGATGCAGAGATAGTTGGTGCACAAACTCTAACTCGTTTCTTTGCGATACATGTATTCTTCCTACCAGCTGCACTATTCGCGTTACTAGCAGCACACTTTATAATGATCAGAAAACAAGGTATTTCAGGTCCACTATAAAATTAACGTGAATAAATGAAAAAGGAGGTCATGCGACATGCATCGCGGTAAAGGGATGAAGTTTGTTGGTGATTCAAGAATAAAGTCATACGACAAACCGAAATTAAATCGAGATTATTCAGAATTTCCAGGTCGTACAGAAAGTTTCTGGCCTGACTTTCTATTAAAAGAATGGATGACTGGTGCGGTATTCTTAATCGCTTATTTATGTTTAACAGTCGCTCATCCATCGCCACTTGAACGTGTGGCAGATCCATCTGATACTGGTTATACACCATTACCAGACTGGTATTTCTTATTCTTATATCAAATACTTAAATATTCATTCGCATCTGGTCCTTATAACACATTCGGAGCAATTATCTTACCAGGTATCGCATTCGGTGCTTTATTATTAGCACCTTGGTTAGATAGAGGCCCTGAACGTAAATGGACAAAGAGACCATTTGCTTCTGGATTTATGTTAATCGCAATTGCAATCTTATTCTATACAACATGGGAATCAAGTTATTACCATGATTGGAAACAACAAGCTAAACAAGGTGAAATCGTCTTCTCTAACTTAGACAAGTCAGACCCAGTTTATACTGACATCATTAAGTCAAACTGTACAAGTTGTCACGGTGGTGAGTTAACGGGTGGACAAGGTCCAAACCTAGTTGAATCGAAATTACCTAAAGATGGCGTTAAAGGATTCGTAGAAAATGGTGCAGGTAAAATGCCTAGCTTTAAAGACACCCTTTCTAAAGATGAAATTGACAAAGTTGCTAAATACGTTTCTAATTTACATGAAACAGATGCAAACGGTAAAGAATTGAAAAAATAATTAAATTTGAGCCTGGGGCATATGACGTGCCCTGGGCTCTTTTCAAAGGAGTAATAAAATGGAATTTTGGAGATATGTAATGGGCCAGAAATCTATTCTCATTACGCTATTTATTGCAAATCTTCTCGGCACCATTTACGGATACATATGGTATGGCAGTCAATTACTTGATAGCAAATGGTACTTTTGGCCATTTATACCCGATAGTCCAACAGCAACTTTATTCTTAGTGATTGCGATTGCTGCAATCTATTTCAATAAACATTTAGGGTTGTTTGAATGTTTAGCATTTATTACATTAATTAAATATGGTGTATGGGCGGTTATTATGAATATATTTGTAATGATTCATTACGATCAACTTGTTCCAATGGCCATTATGCTCATGACTTCACACGGTATCATGGCTATACAAGCATTGATGTTCTATCCTTTATTCAATATTAAAAAGTGGCATATTGTTGTAACAATGATTTGGGTATTTCACAATGATGTTATTGATTACGTGTATCATCAATATCCCGTTTATAGTATGTTAAGCCAATATGAATCACATATAGGATACTTTGCTTTTTGGCTAAGCGTTATTGCTTTTCTGTTATTACTATATTTCCAAAAAAACATCAAATTACGTTCAAAATATTTGACGTAAGAGCCGTCACTCCGTAATATAATAAATAACAGGGATAAAAAGGAGGAAGTTATTTGTTTTCATATATCATATATTTTATTATCATTATGATTGTCCCTATGTACTTCCAATTTAGAGTAAAATCAACTTACAATAAATACTCAAGAGTACGTTCAACAAGTGGGAAGACGGGTAAACAAGTTGCAGAAGAAATTTTAGCTGCAAATGGAATTCATGATGTAGAAGTGTTACAAGGTGAAGGATTCTTATCAGATCATTTTGATCCAACTAAGAAACGTGTCGTATTATCACCTGCAAACTATCAACAACCAAGTGTTGCGGGGACAGCAATTGCAGCACATGAAGTAGGACATGCTATTCAACATGCTCAAGGATATGGTTTCCTTAAATTTAGATCAGCGCTTTTACCGCTTGCTAATTTAGGAAGTTCGTTATCATACATTATCATTTTAGCTGGTATCGTATTAACAGCAATGAGTAGTACATTCGGTACAACATTATTATGGGTTGGTATTGTATTTATGTCATTCGCTGTATTATTCTCGATCATCACATTACCAGTTGAATTCGATGCAAGTAAACGGGCAATGCGACAAATTGAAAAATTAAATATCGTTAACCAACAAGAATATAGACATGCTAAAAAAGTATTATCTGCAGCTGCTATGACATACGTTGCAGCAACAGCTGTAGCCGTAGCTGAATTAGCAAGATTTATTCTGATGGCACGTAACAATTAATGAAATCATTTTAATACCAATAAAGTCTTTAGACTTTGTTGGTATTTTTTATTTTATAAATATTTATGAGGTTTGTACTTATAAGCTTATTACGTTGTCATTATGCATGATTATCATATATAATTTTATTATGTGAGTTCTTTTATATAGAGATATAAAAGATAGGTGAGGAGGAAGTTTTATGGACATGAAAGAGATGCAACATGAAGTTGATCAATATATTTCTCAGTTTAAAACAGGTTATTTTTCGCCTTTAGCAAATTTAGCAAGATTAACAGAAGAAGTTGGAGAACTAGCTAGAGAAATTAATCATAGTCATGGTGAAAAGAAAAAGAAACCAACAGAAGAAGACAATACAATAGAAGCTGAATTAGGTGATAATTTATTCGTCTTAATTTGTTTAGCAAATTCTTTAGATATAGATTTAAATAAAAGTTTCCAAGATACAATGAATAAATTCAATGTAAGAGATAAAGATAGATTTGAACGTAAATAAGTCATAATGGAGGATTAATATGAAAATCGGTATAACTTGTTATCCATCAATGGGGGGCTCAGGTATTGTTGCAACTGAGCTTGGTTTGGAAATGGCAAAAAGAGGTCATGAAATCCACTTTATTACTTCTAATATGCCTTTTAGAATGAGAGAGCCTGTTCCAAACGTAACATTTCATCAAGTTGACGTAAATCAATATTCTGTATTCCAATATCCACCATATGATATTACATTAAGTGCAAAAATTGCAGACGTCATTAACGATTACGACTTGGATATATTACATATGCACTATGCCGTTCCGCATGCGATTTGTGGTATTTTAGCGCGCCAAATATCCGGAAAAGATGTCAAAATCATGACGACTCTGCATGGAACAGATATTACAGTATTAGGTTATGATACATCATTACAAAGTGCCATTCGATTCGGTATTGAAAAGAGTGACGTTGTGACAAGTGTCAGTGATAGTCTTAAACAAGAAACATACGACATTATAGAACCTGATAAAGAAATCAAAACAATATACAATTTTGTGCAGGAAGAAAGTTTCCCACAAATTTATAATACAGATTTAAGAAGCCGTTATGGTATAGAAGAAGATGAAAAAGTCATCACATTTGTATCAAACTTTAGAAAAGTTAAACGCGTACCAGATGTCGTTGATACTTTCTACAAAGTTAACAAACAAATTAAATCTAAATTATTACTGATAGGTGATGGTCCTGAATTACAAGTGGCAAGAGAACAAATTAAACAACTTAATATTGAAGACCAAGTTCTATTTTTAGGTAAACAAGATGAAGTGAATATCTTCTATCAAATGTCTGATTTAACGTTGTTATTAAGTGAAAAAGAAAGCTTTGGACTTGTATTGCTTGAAGCTATGCTTACAGGTGTCGTGCCGATTGGTACTAATGCAGGTGGTATTAAAGAAGTCATTAAAAACGGTGAAACAGGTTATACGGTTGACGTCGGTGATACGGATAAAGCGAGTGAATATGCGGTTAAATTATTAACAGAT
Organism: Mammaliicoccus sciuri; assembly: GCF_002901825.1. Classification (GTDB taxonomy): domain Bacteria; phylum Bacillota; class Bacilli; order Staphylococcales; family Staphylococcaceae; genus Mammaliicoccus; species Mammaliicoccus sciuri. The sequence goes on from NZ_PPQD01000034.1 coordinate 419,779, forward strand.
TCAGAACTTTATCACAAAATGCAAAGTGCTATGATTCAAGATGTTCGTGAAAGATTCTCATCTAAAGTGATTGCAGATCAATACGAAGCTTGCTACAACGATATGTTAGGAGAATAATATGCGTGAATATCAAGTATTTGAAGATGCGAAATGGATAATTGAAACACTTGAATGTAATGGACATCAAGCATATTTTGTCGGTGGTTCTGTAAGAGACTATTTAATGGAGAAAGAAATTTCAGACGTTGATATCACAACGAGTGCTTTACCTGATGAAGTTGAACAATTATTTGATAAGACTTTACCAATAGGCAAAGAGCACGGCACGATGATTGTAATGGGTGAAAATCAACAGTTTGAAGTCACAACATTTAGAAAAGACGGGGATTATGTTGATCATAGACGGCCAGCATCTGTTCAATTTGTAACGGATTTATATGAAGACGTAGCAAGAAGAGATTTCACAATGAATGCTATCGCTATGGATAAGTCTTATCAACTTCACGATTATTTCAACGGGCTAAACGATATACAATCCAAAATCATAAAAGCAGTCGGAACACCTATTGATCGAATGGAAGAAGACGCATTACGTATTATGAGAGGTGTAAGATTCCAAGCACAGACTGGCTTTGCACTTGATCACGATACTAAAGATGCCATGCATCAAACAGCACATTCTTTAAATGCCATCGCAATTGAAAGAATTGTTGTTGAACTTAAAAAAATGATTCAAGGTAAATATATTCATGATACAAAAAAGACCGCTCATGAACTAGAAATATTTAAATGTATACCTTTTTTCAAAGAAATCAACCAAACTAATATCTTCATGCCAGAACATGCCCATTTCAATTTATGGGTTGCTGCATTATGTTATTTATACGAATTAGATTTAACAAGCTTGAACAGTTTGAAAATCAGTAATCAAGAAAAGCGCGATATCTCATCATACCATCAATTATTGATATCACTTTCTGAAAATAACATTTCAAAGCAAGATATGATTCATCTCGTATATACGTATCATCGCGATAAAATGAAAGAAATCATTCACTTTATTTCCGAGCATAATGCACAACTGAATATCTCTATACATCCTACAATTATGAATGACCGTGTAATTGATGAAATATATGATAAACTACCTATATATGATAAATCAGAATTACAAATTAACGGTCAAATATTGATGGCTACATTTAATAAAAAAGGTGGACCATGGATTAAAGATATTTTAAATAAAGTTGAACAAGCTGTCATTAACCATAAAGTATATAACACAGAAAATGATTTAATAGAATGGGTGCGAGAGAATGTCAAAATATAAACATGAAATTATTAAATATTTATATCAAAATAATGAATATTTGTCAGGACAACATATAGCTGAAACGTTAAATTGTTCACGTGTAACAGTTAAAAAAGTCATCGATCAATTGAGAAAAGAAGGCTTTGAAATTGAGTCTATTTCTAATAAAGGGTATAAAATCTCAGAAATCCCTTTAACTTGGCAAGAAGACATTGTGAATATTACACTTCAAGATCAAAGTATATTGAATCTCGCTATTGTTCAAACACAAGTGGATTCAACACAATTGTTAGCCAAGTCTCGTGTTAATGAGATTGATCAAGACTTTATTGTTTTGAGTGATGAACAAACAAATGGAAGAGGGCGTTTCCAAAGAGAATGGTCATCTCTTAAAAGTAAAGGGCTTTGGATGTCAGTTGTATTACGCCCAGATATACCAATTCAAAGAATGTCGACTTTTAATCTCTTTATAAGTCTTGCAATTCAAGAAGTTATGGAACAGCATTATGACATTCAAAGTAAAATTAAATGGCCAAATGATATTTATATAGGCGATAAAAAAGTTTGTGGCTTTTTAACAGAAATGATTGCAGATACGGATAGCGTCAATGCGATTATTTGTGGAATTGGTATTAATTTAAACCAAACACAAGAAGATTTCGATCATGCTGGTCAATCGCGTGCGACAAGCTTAAAAATAGAAAACGAACAATCAATAGAACCTTATCAATTTTTAAAATTATTAATTGAAGCCATTGAACTGAGGTACAATCAATTTTTAGAATTACCATTCAGTGAAATCAAAGAGTTATATAAAACTAAAAGTATGATTTGGGACAAAAAATTAACTTATACAGAAGGTAAAAAACAAGTATTTGGTCGAGCAATTGATATACAAGATAATGGGTTCTTAACCGTGATATCTGATGATGGTCAATTACACCAATTTATGAGTGCAGATATCGAAATATAGGAGAGATAATATGGCGCAAAGATACGCTGTTGTAGATTTAGAAACAACTGGAAACCAAATTCAATATGATGAAATTATACAAATTGGGATAACATTTATAGAAAATAACCAAATTATCGATACATATCATTCATATGTGAAAACGGATTTGGAAATTCCATCTTTCATCCAAGCCTTAACCAATATAAATGAATTAGACTTAGAAGAAGCTCCATACTTCGAAGAGATTAGTCAATCTTTATTTAACTTGTTGAAAGATTGTGTATTTGTCGCGCATAATGTTCTATTTGATTTAAACTTTCTCAAATCCCATTTCGAAAAGCATCAAATACAATTTGAACCTAAATTAACTATTGATACGATGGAATTGTTTAAAATCGCATTTCCAAACGAAGAAAGTTATCAGTTAAGTGAATTAAGTCAATCGTTACAAGTTGATTTAAACCAAGCGCATAGTGCTTATGAGGATGCTAAAGCAACTGCACTATTGTTAATTAAAGCCATAAAAAAAATAAATAGTCTTCCGATTGATACCATTAAACAACTTTATTATTTATCTAAATCGTTAAAGCATGATTTAAAAGACGTTCTATTTGAACTTGTAAGAACACATCAAGGTTCTGAAACGCATAATCGCAATATTAAAAAGTACCAGAACATCCATTATTTAAAGCAAATGCCTATACGTCATTCAAGCGATCGAACATCCATTACGCTTGATGAAGCTTATGATAGAATACTTAAAACATTTAACTTCGATTATCGTAAAGAACAATATCAACTCGTTCAGCAATTGTTTGATTCTTTAATGCATAATGAGAATGCTTTGATTGAAGCACCACTTGGAAGCGGGAAATCAATGAGCTTTGTGCTCGCTGCATTATTGTATTATTTAGAGACAGGTGAGCACATTCTCGTTTCAACACATACGAAGTTACTTCAAAATCAACTTTTAGAACAAGAATTTAATAAAGTCTTAAATGCATTAGATTTAGACTTAAAAGCAATGATTATTAAAAGTAAAGATCATTATATTTCGCTAGGTTTAATCTTGAATATATTACAAGATGATACAGACAACTATGAAGCGACAATTTTAAAAATGCAGTTGCTTGTATGGATTCTTGAAACTGAAACAGGTGACATTGAAGAGCTCCATCTTAAAGGCGGTCAAAAAGTCTTCTTTGAACAAAAACGCACGACTTATGTACCGTTTAAGAATGATATACATTACTATCAATTTATTAAAGAAAGTGCACAACATGTAGAAATTGGTATTACGAATCATGCACACTTGTTACAGCATAGTACAGAAGATACGGTATATCAATTGTTCAAACATATTATTGTTGATGAAGCACACCGCATTCAAGATTACGCACTTAACCAAGTGACAGATGATTTAAGTTACCAACATATTAAATATCATCTCGGTTTATTAGGTAAAAATGAGCAAGAAAAATTATTTAAACGATTAGATAAATTAGAAAATAGAAGAGTCATAGAGCAATACCCAATTGAACCAATTGATATTTATCAATTGAAGCGTGATATTGATTTACTGCATGAACAAAACGAACAACTATTTGATGATTTAATGGCTCAAATTTCAGATAAGCATCAAGAATCTCATGAAGATGACAAACAAATACATTACTTCTATGATATTGATGTCGCGAATATATCTGAAATATTTAAACGACAAATTAGTACAATCAACCAAATATTATCTAGATTTAAATCATACTCACATGCACATGTAAAAGCATTCAAGAAAGAGTTAATTTATATCTATCATCAATATACTAAAATTTATAACATGATTAAGTCTGGTCAAGTGCCATTCGTATCCATTAAGAAAATTTCTCAGAAATCTACACTTTCACTCTTTGTTAAAAAAGCAGAAGTAAAAGATTTATTGAATGAAGTGTTTATTGAACAATTCAATAGCAATATTTTCATTTCAGGAACATTAACCGTTAATCATTCATTTACATCATTTAAATCCATGTTTCCTGAAGACATTCAATTTAACACGTATTATTTAAATGATATTTATGACTTAAAAAATCAAGCAACATGTTTTGTACCGCAAAATATGCCAACTTATCAATATCATCAACAAGATGACTATATTGAAACGATTATTAGTTATTTATCTACATTTGTTAGTGAAACCAATCAAAAATGTTTAGTACTGTTTACGAATTATTCTATGTTGTATCAAGCATACCGATATATGGAAGAACTTGAAATATTTGATGATTATGTCGTATTGATGCAGCAACAACATTCACACGTGTATAAACTCGTACAACAGTTTAACCAATTTGATAAAACCATTTTACTTGGCACTTTATCATTTTTTGAAGGGTTTGATTACCAATCTTCAGGTATTAAATGTGTCATGATGACGAAATTACCATTTATACATCAAGATGATCCACGATACCATTTAATGAAAGATGAATTTGACAATCCCTTTAAAGACTTTGTCTTACCAGACGCAGTAACTAAGTTCAGACAAGGCATTGGTCGATTAATTCGAAACAAGCATGACCAAGGTTTATTAATTTGTTTCGATAGAAGAATACTAGATAGTAATTACAGTAAATATTTCATAAATGCTTTAGGTGAAATACCTGTTATTGAAGGCGATTTAAATAAATTCCAAGATAAACTAAGAAAATATCCAAACAGATAGCAGTTGTATGCATAATTTGATAAAATAACTATAGGTAATTTATTTGAATAGGAGAAATAATAATGAATATTACGATTAAACAAGCTAAAGATTATGTCAATCAAGAAGTGACAATCGGTGCTTGGATTGCAAACAAGCGATCAAGTGGGAAAATAGCATTTTTACAATTAAGAGACGGAACAGGATTTATGCAAGGGGTTGTTGTGAAAGCTGAAGTATCAGAAGACATCTTCCAATTAGCTAAATCATTAACACAAGAAACATCTGTTTATGTTACGGGTACAATTACAGAAGATGACCGTTCTAAATTTGGCTATGAAATGCAAGTAAGTGGTGTAGAAGTCATTTCAGAATCATATGATTATCCAATCACACCAAAAAATCATGGTACAGAATTCTTAATGGATCACAGACATTTATGGTTACGTTCTAAACGTCAACATGCCGTTATGAAAATTAGAAACGAAATTATTCGTGCGACATATGAGTTCTTTAACGAAAGTGGATTCACTAAAATTGATCCACCAATTTTAACAGGTAGTGCACCTGAAGGTACTAGTGAATTGTTCCATACGAAATATTTCGATGAAGATGCATTCTTATCTCAAAGTGGTCAATTATACTTAGAAGCTGCAGCTATGGCGCATAATAGAGTATTTAGTTTCGGTCCGACTTTCAGAGCTGAAAAATCAAAAACAAGAAGACATTTAATTGAATTCTGGATGATCGAAGGCGAAATGGCATTTATGAAACATGACCAAAGCTTAGAAGTTCAAGAAAATTACGTACACCACATCGTTAAAGCTGTGTTGGCAAATTGTAAATTAGAATTAGAACTTCTTGAAAGAGATACTTCTAAGTTAGAACAAGTTTCAACACCATTCCCAAGAATCACTTACGATGATGCCATTACATTCTTACATCAAGAAGGATTCGATGATATTGAGTGGGGCGACGATTTCGGTTCTCCTCATGAAACAGCAATTGCAAACCATTATGATAAACCAGTATTTATCATTAATTATCCAACAAAAATTAAACCATTCTATATGGAACCAAACCCTGAAAATCCAGACACTGTATTATGCGCAGATTTAATCGCACCAGAAGGTTACGGAGAAATCATTGGTGGTTCTGAAAGAATTAGTGATTTAGATTTAATTAATCAAAGAATTAATGAACATGGTTTAGATCCTGAAGCATACAGTTACTACACTGACTTAAGAAAATACGGAAGTGTACCACATAGTGGATTTGGCTTAGGACTTGAAAGAACAGTAGCATGGTTAAGTGGCGTAGAACACGTTAGAGAAACTGCACCATTCCCACGTTTATTAAATCGATTATATCCATAATAATATGCGAGTCTGGGAGCTGAATAGTGATCCCAGACTCTATATTTTTATAATGAAGTAGGTGAAAATATGTATACAAGTGCTATGTTAAAAGAAAAGCCAGTCGTTGTACAAAGAGCTTTGTTTGATCATTATGCCAATTTGGGATTAAATGAAAAACAATTCGTTATCCTAATTAAATTGCTGGATCAAGAGAATGATCGAAACTTACAGCCTCCATTAGAAGATATTCAACGTGGCACGACTTTATCTATACAAGAAGTGAGTCATATCATTAATCAACTTTCTCAATTAAAAATTATAGACATTAAAATTGAAAAAGATGACCAACATAAATATAATGAATTCATATCATTTGATCCTTTGTATGAACAACTTGCATTAATCAAAAACGAAGCGATGCAACAAGGTACAGTAGAAGATCAAAACTTACAATTCAAGAAATTATTCCAAGAATTCGAATCCACTTTCGGTCGACCATTAACACCATTAGAAGTTCAAACATTAAACCACTGGATTGATACTGATAAACATTCAAACGAACTCATTATGAGCGCGCTTAACGAAGCGCATAGTTTAGACAAACTCAGCATCAAATATATCGACCGCATTTTATTAAACTGGAAGAAGAAGCACATCACTACTGTTGAATCTTCCAAAGAAGAAAGTGAAAAGTTTAATCAAACTAAAAAAGTAAAACAAAATGTTAATTTAATCCCGACTTTTGATTGGGTAAATGGGGAGAATCCTTATGATAAGTAAAAAGAAAGCATTAGAAATGATGGATGTTATTGATGAAATGTTTCCAGATGCCGAATGTGAACTCGTTCATGACAATCCATTCGAACTTACAATCGCAGTATTACTTTCTGCACAGTGTACAGACGTACTCGTCAACAAAGTGACGAAATCGCTTTTTGCAAAGTATAAAACACCTGAAGACTATTTAAATGTAAGTTTAGAAGAACTACAAAATGACATTCGTTCAATCGGTTTATACCGCAATAAAGCTAAAAATATACAAAAACTTTGTCAATCGCTGTTAGATAATTTTAATGGTGTCGTACCAAGTACACATCAAGAATTAGAATCATTAGCTGGTGTAGGGCGTAAAACAGCGAATGTTGTGATGAGTGTAGCATTCGGAGAACCATCATTAGCAGTAGACACACACGTTGAGCGCGTATCTAAACGCCTTGCAATATGTAGAATTAAAGACAATGTGCGCCAAGTTGAAGATCGTTTATGTAGCATTATTCCAAGAGAAAGATGGACAAAAAGTCACCATCAGCTTATATTCTTTGGACGCTATCACTGTGTAGCACGTAAACCGAAATGCGAAGTATGTCCATTATTTGCAGATTGTAGAGAAGGGCAAAAACGATTAAAAGCTGGGTTAGTAAAGGTTGAGGGCGCATGATACAAAAAAATGATTTCACAGTACTTGAACAACAAATAGAGCCACTTGTTAAAAATAAAAAGCTTAAAACAAGTGAAGCACATCAATTGTTAGATCAATATTATCATTTGATCATCGCTTATATAGAACAAATCAATCAAATAGAAACATTTGATATCGCACATATCGAAGAATATCCAGTTATACCAATGAATTTCGAAGAACGATACCACTATATAAACGATAGAATATATCACTTTATGGGATATAGACAAATGGTAACATTGAAAGAAGAATTAATCAGAATGAATGCGAGATATCAGATCCAACTTAAAAGAGCCGCACAACGTGAAAGCGGAGAATAAAAATTATAGGCCGTATCGCACGATATCTTTGTGTCTTCGTGCGATAGGGCCTGTTTTTATAGCTTCGCGCACGATATCTTTAAGTCTTCGTGCGATAGGGCCTGTTTTTATACCCTTGCGCACGATATCTTCGAGTCTTCGTGCGATATACCCGACTATAATTTAACACACTATTATATAAATCAAAAAAGCATCACATCCCGCAAAGGATGTGATGCTTTTTCTATATCTTAGTCATCTTTCTCTTCTTTGGCAGCTTGTTTTGCTGCATCAGAGGCCGAACTATTATCTTCCGAGTCTGAATCTGATTCTTCCGATGTTGGTGTTTCAGTCGTTTGCTCTTCAGTTGTTACGTTCTGATTAGTAGATGACTGTTGTTGTGTATTATTTTGTTGTGTTGTTGATGAATTTGAATTCGTCTGTGGTTCGTTTGTTGTTACATTATTATTGTTATTTGAGAAGTTATAATTATTTTGCTGACTGCTACTATTACCATTACTATTGCTAGGTGCTGAGCTTGATGTTGTATCATTGTCTTCATTACCTGCAACGCTCAAGCTTTTACCGCTTCCTGTTACTGAATCTGGTTTTTCGAAGTCTGCACCGTCATAATTAGAGATTTCTGACATAACTTCATTGAATAATATTTGTGGTTTCGTTTGTTCATCATGTCCTAAGAATGAGTTTTCACCGTATTCTTTAACTTTATTGAAGCCCATCCATACTGACATTGTGTATTGTGGCGAATAACCTGTAATCCAAACGTCTTTCGCTGCATTTTCAGGTAATTGATATTCATTGTATACTTCATCACCATAAGTACCAGTACCTGTTTTAGCTGCTACGTTCACGCCGTTAATTCCATATCCATAAGCTGAACCGTATGCTTGGAATGTTCCTTTTAGCATTTCAGTTAACATGTATGCTGTGTAGTCTTCCATAGCTTTATGGCTTTCGCTTGAGAATTTGATAGTTTCATCATCTTGAGTGACAACTTTTCTAATTGATTTTGCTTCATTGTATGTTCCACCATTACCCATTGATGCAAATGCTGATGCTAATTGAGTAGGGGAGAATTCTGATTGTGAACCACCAAGTACTTCTGAAGGTCCAATTTCATCTTTATAATTTAAATTCACTTTAGAAGCAAAGTCTTTAACTGCTTTTTCACCAGCATTTTGGTTTGTTTCTTGCCAAGATTTCAATGCTGGGATGTTGTATGATCTTGCTAATGCATCTGCCATTGTAACTGAACCGTGACCTTGACCATCATAGTTCTTGAATATACTACCGTTGATATTATATTCGCTTTCATCTTGGAACTTATGGTTTGTCGCATATTGCATATTCTCAATTGCTGGCCCATAAGCTAGTATCGGTTTTAGAGATGAACCTGTTGGATGGACATCTGTTGCTTGGTTTCTATCCACTACGTCTTTGTAATTCTTACCACCACTGATACCGACTAATTTACCAGTCTTCGTATCTACTATAGATGAACCAGTAATTTGGTCTTTATTCTTGTAGAATGTACCGTTATCAACTGACTCTTGTAATGTTTTTTGAACATCTTTATCCATGTTTGTGTAGATTTTAAGACCGCTTGTCATAATATCATTTAATGATTGACCTTTGAACGCTTTGTTTTGAGTAATTTCTTGTTTAACATAGTTAATGTAAGAAGCGTACTCATTATCAGGCGTATCTGTCATCGCGTCATTTCTTTCTTCGACTGTACGTTTCACTAAGTTCTTATCGATAGGTGTATCTTGTGCTTCTTTCATTTCTTTCTTAGTGATTCTACCGTGTCTTTCCATTAAATAAAGAACAGTGTCTTTACGTTTTTCAGCCGCTTCAGGATTATCATAAATATTATATTGATTTGGTACTTGTGGTAATCCTGCTAAGTAAGCTGTTTCAGCTAAGTTTAAATCTTTCAATTTTTTATTGAAATAATATTTAGCTGCTGTTTGAGAACCGTAAATACCATCTGAGTAATAGATTTTGTTTAAGTACATTTCAAAGATTTCATCTTTAGAATATTCTTGTTCTAATCTATATGAAAGGTAAGCTTCTTGAGCTTTTCTTTCAATTGATTTCTTATCAGTTAAGAATGAACGTTTTACAACTTGTTGTGTTAATGTAGATGCACCTTGTGAACCAAAGCCACCTGTAAAGTTCTTCATGACTGCTCCAGATAAACGTTTATAATCTAATGCACCATGATCATAGAAGCGATTATCCTCAGTAGCTAATACAGCATCTTTCATTTTGTCTGGTACTTCATCAAACTTAACATGTTCTCTCTTTTGTCCCATATAAAGGGTCGTGACAAGTTTATTATTTTTGTCATAAATTTTAGTTGGTAATTGGTCTTTAAGCGCACTTTCATTGAAAGCAGGAGCTTTCCAAGCATAATATGCAAATACGAGAACACCTACGATTACCATTGCTAAGAATGCTAGCACGAGAATACCGAACACCTTAATAATCGTCCGTTTGATATTCCTTTTCTTTTTAGGTTGTTCTTTACCATTTTTACTATTAGAAGCTTTTGATTGACTCATTTGAGCGCCTCACTTTCTGTTTTTATCAATTGATCAACTATTGTTATGTAGTTAATTCTTGGTTTAAATTGGATTGGTATTAAGTAACCATCATTTTCAATCTCTTTAAGTGTGATGGACTTTTTCCCTCCAGATTTATATCTGTCCCAATATACCATAAACTTCCTAAAAGGCAATAAAAATACGCTATCATGATAGCTAAATTTTATCAACAAAAAACATATGCCTTTTTGGTTTAGTACTTGTTCCATATGTGATACTTGGTGATCGTGGATATTATTTAAAGGGAAACTTGTCTTATTTTTCGTTTCCTTAGCTTCAAAGTCAATATAGTATCCATTATAAACGCCATTATAATCTGTTGTTGAAGGCTTTCTAAAATAAGCTTCTTTAATGACCGCTTTTTGTCTTTTAGGGTAGTCAACATCAACGATTTGAATAGGTGTTGGTTTCTTATGAATAACGGCTATATTTTCTAATCTGAAGTATTCATTGGATTTATCAATTTCCTCCTCTAATCTCATACCCCGTTTACCATATTGTATTCTACTATATTTTGGGTCGCTTTGAATTGAGACTTTAGAAGTATTTTTTGTAACTTTTTTTCCGTTTGGATAATTCAAATTCATCACCTAGCTTCATATCATAAAACTCTAAACATTATACCTTATTTCATTATAAGTTACAAAAGTTTTTAATGATACATAAATATTCTAGAACTTTTCTAGTTATGTTATCATTTTATCGTGAGGACATTTAAAATACAAACTTCATTAATAGTAGGTGTAGCGATGATACAAGATCTTTTAAATAAATTAAATGATATGCTAGATATTTTTCAACATGCAAAGGATGACTACGAATACAACTTTTATAAAGATGTCGTACCATTTGTTGAACAAGTCGATGTTTTGCTAGATAAACTTGCTGTTCATCAAGATACAGTATTGAAATTACAATATATGAATGAACAGAAATTTCAACTCTTAATTAGTAACTACAAAGAGTTATCTGTAGAATGCCATTATAAACGTACAAGTAAGAAACTCTTCTTTGAAAAGCATAAAGCTGTACAACATGATTTAAATTATATTTATACACATATAGGTGATTTATCATGACGTCAGTATATTTTACGGGATACAAACCGTTTGAATTGAATATTTTTAAAAATGAACAGCCAGAAGTTAAAGTCATCAAAGCATATCTTAAAGAAATAATTGAGCAAGAAATAGAAGAAGGTATGGAGTGGGTCATTATTTCAGGACAATTAGGATTTGAACTATGGGCAGCTGAAGTGACCATTGAAATGAAAAATAAATACCCACAATTGAAACTTGCGATATTGACGCCATTTTTAAATCACTATAATAAATGGAATGAAACAAACCAACAAGCTTATCACAATATTGTCACACAAGCAGACTATGTCAATGCGATTCATCAAAGTGACTATCAAGGTGGGTTCCAATTTCAACAAGCTAATGAATTTATACTCGATAACACTGATAAGACAATTTTATTTTATGATGATGAACAAGAAGCATCACCTAAATACTTCAAAAGTAAGTTAGTTGATTTTGCTGAAAAGACAAACTATACTTATAATGTTATTACATTCATGGATTTACAAGACTTTATGGAATTTAATTATAATAATGACAACGAATCATATTAAATGAGGTGTAAAAATGGCTGATGTAACATTAAAGCTATCTGCAAAAGATATTTATGAAAAGGAATTTGAAAGAGGTTTAAGAGGTTTCAAAACTGAAGAAGTAGATGCTTTTTTAGATGACATTATTTCAGACTATCAAAAAATGGCTGAGTTAAATAACGAAGTCATCAAATTAACAGAAGAAAATTCTAAACTCAAAAAAGAAATCGAACAGTTAAGAATCCGTGTCGCGTCAGGCAGACCACAAGGTTCACAACAATACAATTCCAATAATGTAGATATCTTAAAACGAATTTCTAATCTTGAAAAAGCAGTATTCGGCGAATAAATGATAGTTATTTAACGTCGTTTATGCTATAATTCTTTGTTGAGTGGTATTTCGGATAATCGCTACGTTAAGTAGAGGAAAGTCCATGCTCACACATTCTGAGATGAATGTAGTGTTCGTGCTTGGCGAAACAATAAGCCAGGGCAAATAATTGACGGCAACGAAATAACCTAAGTTATTTATAATATGGTTAAAGTAGTTTGAAAGTGCCACAGTGACGTAGCTTTTACAGAAATGTAAAAGGTGGAACGCGGTAAACCCCTCGAGTGAGCAATCCAAAATTGGTAGGAGCACTTCTTTGACGGAAATGAACGGAATAAGAAGGTATGTAATCATACAGACAGATGATTATCACTGGCGTACGAGTGTAACTAGTACACGTTAGCAGTACTAAAGGACAAAACATGGCTTACAGATTTATCACTTACTAGTGTCGCTCTCCCAAGTAGGAGAGCTTTTTATTTGTAAATAATGATAATTTAAATATAAAGGAGTATATGCATGTATCAATTACTCGCTACTAGTCCAATGGGATTAGAATCAATTGTTGCTAGAGAAGTTCAAGAATTAGGATATGAAACAAAAGTAGAAAACGGTCGCGTACTTTTCAAAGGTGATGAAACAGCAATCGTTAAATCAAATTTATGGTTAAGAACTGCTGACAGAGTCAAAATCGTAGTAGGACGTTTCCACGCAACAACTTTTGACGAATTATTCGAAAAGACTAAATCATTACCATGGGAAAATGTGATTGGCGCTCAAGGTATGTTCCCAGTTCAAGGTAAAAGTGTTAAATCTAAATTATTCAGCGTATCCGACTGTCAAGCAATCGTTAAAAAAGCGATAGTTGAGAGATTGAAACATGCGTATCAAATTAAAGGTTGGATCGATGAGACAGGTAGCAAATACCAAGTTGAAGTATCATTACTGAAAGACGAAGCTTTATTAACAATCGACACTTCAGGTTCTGGACTTCATAAAAGAGGTTACCGTTTGGCACAAGGTGACGCACCTATGAAAGAAACATTAGCTGCAGCGCTTGTAAGATTAACAAACTGGAGCGGTGAAACACCATTTATTGATCCATTCTGTGGTTCAGGTACACTTGCAATAGAAGCAGCACTCATTGCTCAAAATATTGCACCAGGATTTAATCGTGAGTTTGCGAGTGAAGATTGGGATATCATACCAGAAGGCTTGTATGACCAACTCAGACAAGAAGCAGATGATGTGGCATTATATGATAAAGAAATTAATATCATAGCAAGTGATATCGATCCTAATATGGTCGAAATCGCGAAAGATAATGCAACAGAAGTTGGGTTAGGGGACATCATTCAATTTAAAGTCCAAGATGTACATAATCTAGAAGTACCAGAAGGACCTGTTTCAATAATCGGGAACCCACCATATGGCGAACGTATCGGTGAACGAAGTGAAGTAGAAGCAATGTACAAACACTTAGGCGAAATCATGAAACAAAACGAACAAGCATCATTATATATGCTTACAAGCTATAAAGAATTTGAACCATTAGTAGGTAAGAAAGCCACAAAAAGAAGAAAACTATTTAACGGCTATATCGAATGTACGTACTATCAATATTGGGGCAAACGAAATAAATAGATAGTAGGAAGTAAGTAGAAAAGCGGAAACCACCTGCAGAGCAGGTGGTTTTTTGGTTTGGGGGATAGTAGGGATGTATGGTTTGAGGTATATCAAGTATCTCTTGGCTTAATTAGGACTTTAAGCTATGACTTGGCTAATCTCTTAGCTTAAGTTGGGCGTTAAGCCATGACTTAGGTAATCTCTTGGCTTAATTAGGTCGTTAAGCTACGACTTAGGTAATCTCTTGGCTTAATTAGGTCGTTAAGCTACAACTTAGGTAATCTCTTGGCTTAATTAGGACTTTAAGCTATGACTTGGCTAATCTCTTAGCTTAAGTTGGGCGTTAAGCCATGACTTAGGCTGATCTCTTGGCTTAAGTTAGGCTTTAAGCCATGACTTGGACGATTTCTTGGCTTAATTAGGTCGTTAAGCTACGACTTAGGTAATCTCTTGGCTTAATTTGGACGTTAAGACAAGACTTAGATAATCTCTTGGCTTAAGTAGGACATTAAGCCCAACTTGAGCTATCTCTTGGCTTAAGTAGGACATTAAGCCACAACTTGAGCTATCTCTTGGCTTAAGTTGGACGTTAAGACAAGACTCGACTCATTACCATGCTTCTCCAATAGATTTAGACAAGAGATATTCATTACAACCACCACCCCCAAACCCCACACAACAAAAAAGACTGGCATCGCATCTCCTAAAGATGTGTTGCCAGTCTTCCTATTATTCATCATTGTATGAAGGTTCTAAGGTAAATGTATTAATTTAGAATTACCAAAGTTTTCCTTCTCCTAATCCTTTGGCTCCTGGTGCTGGATCTGTGAACATCTGTCCGATAGGGACAGTATAAGCAATTAAGATAAGCAATACTGTCACGATGATTAAGAATCTCCAGTTCTCAACAAATCTAATGACTGGTTGTTGTTCATCTAATGCTTCTGATACTGGATATTCTTCTTCGCCTTTAGGAGATAAGAAGGCTAAATGTATAAACACCATTACAACTAATATTATAGATATAAATAAAATTGTTCCCCCGACTGCTTGTAATACTTGATATGGTATCCATTCAGCAGCTTGTTTAGCACCGCCATATTCTGAATATGTTGATCTTCTTGGTGCGCCTTTTACTAATCCAACATAGTGCATAGCACCACTCATAATTGTCATACCGATTGCCCAAGTATAACCTTGCATAAGCGCTAATTTATTCGTGAATTTAGTTAGTTTTCTACCTGTACAATGAGGTATTAACCAGTACATGATTCCGAAGAATGTCATGATGACCGCGGAAGCGATTGTTAAATGGAAGTGTCCAGTTACCCAAATTGTATTGTGAATTAATCCATTCATTTGTGCAGATGCGTTAACTAATCCACCTGCGCCACCTGGAATAAAGGCTAACATACCTAAGAATGGTAATACGAATCTTGCGTCATTCCATGGTAAAGATTTAAACCATGTAAACAATCCTTTATATCCATTAGAACGGCCGTAATTTTCAAATGTTGCAAACAAACTAAATGCTGTCATCATTGATGGAATAACAACCATAAATGTTAATACAACTTGTAAGTATTTCCATGTATCATCAATACCTGGTTCAACTAATTGGTGGTGTATCCCAACTGGAATACTGAAGAATAAGAATAGCATAAATGACATTCTTGCTAAATTGTCTGAGAATGCTTTTGCACCGATAATCTTTGGCACAATTGCATACCAACACATGTAAGCTGGTAACAACCAAAAATAAACAAGTGCATGACCAAAATACCAAAACAATGTTCTACTTAATGTTACGTCTACTCTTTCAACTAAACCTAATGACCAAGGAATTAATTGAAGGAGTACTGTCGCAGCAACACCTAATGAACATACAATCCACATTACCCCGTTGATTGCTACCATGTAGCTCAGTAGGGGAGATTTCTTACCTGGATTTTTCTTCTTAAACTCTACATATTTCAAAATTTGTCCAACTGTAGAAATCCAGCTACCTACAACAACAAGCGCCATACCAATATAGAAAATAGCATGTGCTTTTAATGGTGCATAAAAAGTATATAAAACAGTGGCTTTGTTTAATAGAACCATTGTTGCTGCCATGAGCGTACCAAGAATCATTACCCAAAATCCAACCCAACCGAACTTTCTTTGAACAGACGTTAAATGTCCAGATGTCTTAGCTACTGCAGAAAATTGAAATCCTAAGATAAAGAAAGTTGTCAGTACCAATGCTAATACGATACCGTGCACCGTTAAGATTTGATAATAAGAAATTTGTTTAGGTAATTGTAATAAACCTGATCTTACAAATGTTTGTAATAATCCTGCTAGTCCACCAAGGATTAAACAACCAATGGCTACATACATATGCACCATCACAAGTCTGCTATCATTCTTATTTAATCGCGTTATCATTTTTTATCCACAACCTTTATCATCGACTTCATATCTGCATGTCCGATACCACAATATTCATTACAGATGACTAAATATTCGCGTTTCTCATTGAATGTCTTGTAATATTCACTAATATGTCCAGGTTCTAACATCATGTTGACGTTCGTTCCTGGTAAACTAAATCCATGCAAAGTATCTTTACTTGTCGCAATGATTTTTACTTTCGAACCTTTAGGAATTTCGACTTTACCTGGCTGATAATTGAAAGCTGAAGCAAGAATAACTAATTCATAGTCGTAATCTTTGCCGCTAACTTTGTGTAAACCTGGTTTATTGAAAGGTTCGATTTGATCGACTTTATCAGGATTGACATAGTCTCTACCAGAAGCGGCTGGCGTGTGTCCATTATGCAAACCTGTAATCATCAAAATTGTTAAGAAAATGACTAATGAGCTTATGCCGACTTTTAGCCATAACTTTTCGTATTTATGCACAGATTTCACCCCTTAAATTCTTACTAAAAATAAAATAAAACAAATTACCCATAATACTGCAAAGATGCCTCCTAATGTGAAAACTGAATACAGTGTGCCTCTTAAATCCAGATCATCATGAGAGTGGTCATCAGTCTTCTTGTTTAGGTCATTATTTTGCACTGTCATTTTATTCATCCTTTCTTATATTCTCTTCATTATTTATAATAGAATAGAGATTAAAAAATTAATGTGATGTAAATCACACTATTTAAATTATTTGTGTAAAAATAAAGGGGAATTAAAATGGATCGTAATCAAGCATCATTAGATTTACTTTACAAATTAAAAAAAGAAATTGAAAAGTCATCTAACCAACAATTAATTAAACAAATCAATGAAATGATTAAAAAAATATATAACGAACAATATACAGTGAGTTTTGTCGGACATTTTTCAGCAGGGAAATCTACATTAATTAACAATGTTATCGGACAAAATATATTACCAAGTTCTCCTGTTCCGACAACTAGTAACACAGCTCAACTGATTTCTTCAGACAAAAACAGCATTTCCGTTAATTTAAACAACAATCAATATACAGTCGTAGATAATCAAGAAGATGTTAAAAGGCTTAATACAGAAGATAGAGAAGTGGAATCTATTGAAATTGAATTTACATCAGATAAATTTAATAAAGGATTTACTTTCCAAGATACACCTGGTGTCGATTCTATGAGTGATAACCATAGAGAAAGTGCTTTTCAATATTTGCTGACATCTAATTATGTATTTTATACAGTCGACTATAACCATGTGCAGTCGGATATGAATTTTAATTTTATTAAATCATTAAATAAATTGGATATTCCGGTAATATTAGTTGTGAACCAAGTCGATAAACATGATGAAGATGAAATCTCGTTTGATACTTATAAAAATCGTGTCAACAAAGCCGTTACAGATTGGAAACTGAATTTAGAAAAGATATTTTATGTTTCTAAATATGATACACCGAATAATGAGAAGCAGTTATTTAATAAGTATATCCATCAGCTTGATCAACAACGTACGGAACACCAAGTATTTATAGACCGTGTGACGAATTACATTAAACAAGAACAGCTGAAATATATTAATCAACATATGGAAACGATTCTTTCTGATATTGATTCTACTGAAGAAACGTTCGATGACGATTATCAAGCATACAAAGAGAAATTCAACGTCCAAAGTGAACAATCATTAATTCAAGATAAAGATCAGTTCACTTCAAATTTAAAAGAAAAGCGCAAAGAAATTTTAGATAACGCTTATTTGATGCCATACGAAATGCGAGAAACAATTCGTCATTATTTAGAAACAACTGCTAAAGACTATAAAGTTAAAGGATTATTTAATAAAGATAAGAAGAAAGCGATGATTCAAGATGAAACGCTTGAACAAGTGAAAGAAGCTTTAGACATCAAAATTCACGATGAAATTACGAAAGTATGGATTAAATCATTAGAGAACTTAAACAAATACATTCAAGATGCGGACTTATTCGAGAAAATCATCAACCAACAATATACGATTAGTAAAGAAGAATTAAGCGGTCATGTACAAGAACAAACGTCCATTACAAATGATTACGTGTTAATTTATTCTAAAGGCATTACAGAAATGATTAATCGAAAAATACGCAATGAAACAAATCAATTAATCGAAGAAATCGTTAATGTGAGTGAAGTGCATAACGAATCGAATGAAGAAACGAATCAATTAAATGAATATGAAACATATGTTGAATTTAAGAATTTAAAAACATCACTCATTACGAATAATTATCAACATTATTATATTCACCTTGATGAATCTATTGATAAGTTAATTGATAGACATTTTATTCATATAAATGACCTTGACCTAGAAGATAAGAAAGAAACGAAACAACAATTCAAAGAAGTTCAAACGGAACATCAAGAAAATAATCTGCAACAACTTAAAGATCAAATCAATCATTTAAAGAAACTGCCGTTATTTGAAGGTGAAGTTCATAATATCGAAAGCCAAGTCGAAAGAATAGAACACAATTTGACAAAGATTGCTGTATTCGGAACATTTAGTGCGGGTAAGAGTAGTTTAATTAATGCCATCTTACAAAAGCCCGTGCTGCTAAGTTCACCAAATCCAACGACAGCAAGTATTACTGAAATTAGTTACGGTACTGAACAAGAAGTGACATTTAAGACTTATGAGCAATTATTAGAAGAGATTAACCATATAACAGAGTTCGCCAATAAACAGTACTCTACAATTGAATCGTTTATAGAAGATAAAGAGATTAAACAACATCCTTCATTATCGAGTAATCATCTAGCATTCTTTGAAGCAATCGAGACAAACTTTAACCATTACAAAGATATCTTAAAAGAAGGCAAATCTGTCACATTCGATATAGAAGAACTAGAGAAGTTAACAGCTGATGATACGCATGCTGCCTTTGTACACAAAATTAATTTAAGACTTGAAGAAGCATGGTTAAAAGACAAGATTATTATCGATTCACCGGGACTGAATTCTAATAACCAAAGACATACGAGAGAGACTGAACAAATTATTGCATCAAGTGACTTAATTATTTATGTGAGTTATTATAATCATGCCTTTACTGATAAAGACGGTGAGTTCTTAACTTACATGCGTGATATGAATAATTTACAACAATCACAAGGTTTGAAATTTGTCATTAACGCCATTGATTTAGCAGAATCTGAAGAAGATAAACAAGCTGTTATATCTTATGTAGAATCATCATTAGATGCATTGAACATTAAACCTGAGTGTTATCCAGTTTCAAGTAAACAAGCATTGAAATCACATAATGATCAGTTTAAACGACTTATGGAAGCGTTAGATCACTTTGTTAAAGTTGAAAGTAAGCAAGTGCTCAAGTCACAAGTAGAGTCTAGAATTAAACAACTGACAAATGAATTAGAACAAATGGTGCATACGTATAGACAAGATAAAGCACAGCTTGAAAAGAGAAAATCAACTTTACTCAGTTATAAAGATAAACAGAACTTCACAAATCAAATTGTGATTAAATCACATCATCAACTGGAAAAAGAAATTCATGATCAACTGTATTACTTGAAAGACAGATTGAATATACAATTAAATGATATTGTCAAAAAACATTTCAATACATCAACTGTAACGGATCAATTTAAACAATCGCTGCAAATGAGTACGAAATATTATGTAGATGATTTAAATCAGAAATTAAGTTTAGAAAGCTCGCTTATCGTAGAAAGATTAAAGAATTTTTATGCGAGAACATTTGATGATTTATTAACACCAACAATTGTTGAATTAAATGATGCTTCTATTTTAATCTCTAAGTTTAAGCATGACTTTGAAAATGAAATCAATCCGGAACCGATTAGCATTCAAGTTCAAGATATTGCGAAACAAACGATCAGTTCGGTGAGCAAGAAAGATTTAATTAAGACATCTAAAGTAAAAGAAACACAAAATGAGATTTTAAATGATACAATGAAGCTTATCGACCATCCAATCGTGACATTTAATGAAGCGTTAACTAAGAATTTGGAACATTATGATACAATAGGTGAGTCGTACATCGAACAGTATAATCAAGAGACGATTCATCTCATTGAAGATTACTTATCTGTGAATATTGATAACGATGTAATAGAACAAATCGAAAACGTCTTGAAAGAGATATAAAGGAGCACAATATGAGTAACAAAATATTATTAATAGATGGTATGGCTTTATTATTTAGACATTTTTATGCAACAAGCATCCATAAACAATTTATGAGAGATTCTAAAGGTATTCCTACAAATGCTGTACAAGGATTTATTAGACATTCATATACAGTAATCAATGACATTAAACCGACACATGTTGCTGTTTGTTGGGATATGGGATCTAAGACTTTCAGAAATGATATGTTTGAAGCATATAAATCAAATAGAGTCGCACCACCTGAAGAAATGATTCCACAATTTGACCGTGCGAAAGAAATTGCTGAAAAATTAGGTATGCTGAATTTAGGTATAACAAATTATGAAGCGGATGATGTTATAGGAACAATTAGTAAACGCGCTCAAGAAAAAGGACATGAAACATATGTCGTGAGTGGAGACCGTGACTTATTACAATGTATAAATACAGATGTTGATATATGGCTGACGAAAAAAGGTTTCAATATTTACAATAAATATGATATTCATAAATTTAGAGAAGAATATGGACTAGAACCACATCAATTGGTCGATGTTAAAGCATTTATGGGTGACACAGCTGATGGTTATCCAGGTGTTAAAGGTATCGGTGAGAAAACAGCGATTAAACTGATTCAACAATATCAATCTGTTGAAAATGTACTTGAGAACATTAATGAATTAACAGTAGGTCAACAAAAGAAAATCATCACATATCGAGATGACTTAGCAATGTCGAAACAACTTGCGCAAATTCATACAGACGTGCCATTAGAAACAGAAGATTTACTTAATCAAATGACATATCATCATGAAATCGAACAATCTATCGAAATTTGTAATGAACATGAATTATTTGTATCAAGTAAATATTTAACTACGAACTTCTTATAAATAAACGTAAAAAGCATATCACGCGCCGTCGTGATATGCTTTTTATTTATGCTTTAATTGTTTTCTTAAGGCAGTTTGTGCCAATTGATTGGCTTCTTTATTTTGAGATCGTGGAATCCACTTCACAAATATTAAATCAAATTGACGTTCTAATTCTTTAAATAGTTCGAAGTATGGTTTGAACGTTGCATTCTTTACATAATCTTTATCAATACTATCTGCAATTAATTTCGAATCTGTATAAATCAACGCATTACCAACTTCTAATTCAATCGCATGTTGAATAGAGAAGATTAACGCTTCCCATTCAGCACGATGATTATCCATTTCACCTAAATAAGATGTGAAATGATGTCTCGCATCATCCTTAATAATGACGCATGCACAACAACTTTCTCCAGGATTGCCTTTAGAAGCGGCGTCAAAATAAATTTGCGGCATTTCAATCAACTCTTTCAAATTATTTACCTACTCATCTAATTTACACGAACGATAAACAGACTTCAATAAATGGTCATAATACTTTTCATTCAGACTTAATAATTCTTCATCAAACTTGTACAAAATATTGTAAATTGTAAAAATTGTATATTAATTTTATAGAGTTCTTTATAAATAGTATTTGAAATCGACATTAAAAGTGATATACTAATTCAGAACGAAATATAATTTTGTTCATATCTTATGTGTGAATAATCTTAACGAAAGGAGAGTTAGTTTCGCACGACCATTCACATATTAATAGTGTGCACTTCACTCATATATCTGAGATTCATTTAAAGAATATATATTGAACACATTACTAATGAGATAAAGACAAAATAGTAACGGGGAACTCAGCCATGAGTAAAGTTGCCTTTAAGGAAATTTATAGTAAAGGGGCTTGCTAATGGATAAGCAACGGAAATTACAGAAGTTTAGTATCCGTAAGTACACAGTAGGAACGTGTTCGATACTAATCGGTACGCTTATATTCTTAGGCTTACCAACGCACGATGCATTCGCATCTGAAAATGTAATTCAAAAACATGCACAAGAAGAAAAAGCAGAAGGCAAATCAACAGATCCAGTTGAAGAAGCGTCTGCAAATGAAGAAATATCA
>NZ_PPQD01000034.1:442697-446063 GCF_002901825.1 Mammaliicoccus sciuri
AAAGCAGAACAACCACAAGAAGAAGCAACTACAGTTGATGAAACAACACAAGATGCAACAACTAATGAAGAATCAACAACAGAAGATAAATCATCTACAGAAAAAGCATCAACAGAAGAAGCAACTCAAGTTGATACAGTAGCACCAGAAACTGCTAAAGTTGAAACTGCTGAAAAAGCAGAACAACCACAAGCAGAAACAACAGAAGTAGCTGAAGAATCAACTAGCACAGAAGAAACAACAGAAACTGCAGAAGCAGAAAATCATCAATCTATTGATAAGTCTAAAAGTAATGTAACTAAAACTGTCGATGAGAAAGATAAAGAAGATAAAAATATTAGTGATGAAAATGGTACTGAAGATATAGAAACTGATATAGCTACTAATAATGATGAATTAGCTTTACCATCTCACCAAATACCTGTCAATGATGTAAATAAACTTACAGATTATGAAAAATCACGTGTTAGAAAAGCTGTAATAAGAACGAATAAATTTTTAACTGACAATATGATTACAGTCGATGAGAACGGCTCTGTAACTGTTTACAACAATGGCAAAGTATATACACTACCACCTTATATTACAGTATATCAAGCTGAATCTTTAGAAAGCAGAACAGGGTTCAGAATTGGAGAAACTGGAAGCTTTAATAAAGGTTTCGGGAAAGGTATGAATGATAGTACGGTTCCTAGAGCAGTATTAATCGAAAATATTACATCAAGAGAACGTGGCGAATCGGTCGACTTCACTTATACAATTCATTATAACCAAGCACATTCTAGTGATGCTCGTGGCCGTTTTTATGTATTTGCGCCTTCTGGTGTAAGACTGTCTGCAGGTAACGTTGAAAAATTATCTGGACGTGGTAGAGAATTACATTGGACAAAAGATGTTGACGTTCAGAATCATCTAGATGGCATTCTTTATCATGCAATGACATCTAATGAAAGAGATTACTATAAACGTTTAACAAATTTAACTGACAATGATAACTACTTGCTTCTAAATCAAAATACTAATCCGAGTGGGGATTCGTATAGAGCAACAATAACTGCTACTGTTAGTAAGGAATGGTTAAGAAGAAATGGTGGAAAATTCTATGTGGCTGTAGGTAATGCTTCTAAACATCTAGGTCCAGCGTATAATACAAACAGAGTTAGGTTTATTCAGAACCAATATGGACCTTCAGCTGAATCAAGTCCATCATCAAATGATAATGCTACAAACACTGTAGATAACCCAGTAAATTTAAGAAAAGCATTTAATATTACTTGGAAACGTCCAAATTTAAGTAATCGACCAGAAGATCCAGGATTTGAATTATCACCTGATGGCAATACACTTATATATAAATATGCTATTGGACATAATCCAGGTCATAATATTAATACAGACGAATTATTAGCATTATTAAATGCTAATGTGAAATCTACTGGTAGAAATTTAGATGGAACAGAAAAGAAAAAAGCTGAAAGAAATCAAAATGGCTTTCATTTAGGCGGTAGTAACGAAGGAGATAAAGAAGGTAGATACTTCCTTAATAGGAAACCTGTAGCTATTTTAGATATCATACAACCTGTTAGTGGCAATAATGGTAAATATTTATTAGGTGGACGTATTATTAATATCGAAGGGTCTGCAGAAGGACAAGATGGTGTTGTAAATAAAGATAAATACAATCGTGTCGTTTCAGGATTTGAAATTGCAGAAGAACACAACAACGGAGCAGGTAGTGCTTCATTTTCTGATCCACGTATTATCAGAGGTAGTGAAGGATCTAATGATATTGCCAAAGATAATTCAAACGGTGTTGCAGGCAACAATAATAATGAGGGCAGAGATAGAGCCATAAATAAATTCCAAATTTATGCAACATACAAACAATTACCATATTTCACTAACTTAAATACCGATACAGAAACGAGACTTATGAACCTTTTCGTTGTGCCTGTTGATGTAACGAAACCAACTGTATTAACAAACGAAACACGTTCAGTAATAAGTATTCCGAATGAGTTTAGAACTAAACAGGATGTTGAGCGATTCATTGATGAAAATACGAATAAAATCGTTGGTAAAGATAATTTTTCAACTCGTAGTCATTTAGTTAAAGAATTCAAAATCTATGATCAAAATGATAATGAAATAAATATTGCAGATGAAAACATTGCTAGAAATACTAATTATAAATTAAAAGCTTATGTTTCAGATGAAGCTGGGAACACAAGTGAACCACTTGAACTTGGTAACTTTATTTATAGAGGTATTCCTAATAAACCAGTTATAAACACGGAATTAACAGATAAAGCTAATAAACCTGGTACTCAAGATGAAATCAATGTAACGAGCGAAGCGGGTAGTACGGTATCTCTTTATGATAAAGACAATCATCTGATAGGTTCTGGTACTGCTGATGAGAATGGCATTGCTATAATAAGACCTACTAATCCAATACCTGAAGGTGACGTTATAGCTAAGGCAACATTTGTGTCAAATAATCCACAAGATCAAGATTTTTCAGAAGCATCTGATCCTAAAAAGGCAACTGATACAACGCCTCCTGCTAAACCAGTTATTACTACTGATTTAACAGGTAAAGCCGGTACTACGCCTACCATTGATGTTACTGCTGAACCGGGTTCTAAAGTTGAATTATTTGATAAAGATGGACATAAACTTGGTGAGAGAGAAGCCGGAAGAGATGGTATCGCACATATCACGCCAACTAAACCTTTACCTGAAGGTAATGTTACAGCTAAAGCCACTGATAAAGCGGAACATCCAAACACATCTCAACCTTCAGATCCTAAAAAGGCAACTGATACAACACCTCCTGCTAAACCAGTTATTACTACTGATTTAACAGGTAAAGCCGGTACTACGCCTACCATTGATGTTACTGCTGAACCGGGTTCTAAAGTTGAATTATTTGATAAAGATGGACATAAACTTGGTGAGAGAGAAGCCGGAAGAGATGGTATCGCACATATCACGCCAACTAAACCTTTACCTGAAGGTAATGTTACAGCTAAAGCCACTGATAAAGCGGAACATCCTAATACATCTCAACCTTCAGATCCTAAAAAGGCAACTGATACAACACCTCCTGCTAAACCAGTTATTACTACTGATTTAACAGGTAAAGCCGGTACTACGCCTACCATTGATGTTACTGCTGAACCGGGTTCTAAAGTTGAATTATTTGATAAAGATGGACATAAACTTGGTGAGAGAGAAGCCGGAAGAGATGGTATCGCACATATCACGCCAACTAAACCTTTACCAGAAGGTAATGTTACAGCTAAAGCGACTGATAAAGCGGAACATCCTAACACATCTCAACCTTCAGATCCTAAAAAGGCA
>NZ_PPQD01000035.1 GCF_002901825.1 Mammaliicoccus sciuri
CCGAGAAATGTCCGTAAGAGGTGTCGTTAGGGACAGAATTCCGAGAAATGTCCGCAAGAGCGGGTGTTAGGGACAGAATTCTGAGAAGTGTCCGTAAGAGGTGTCGTTAGGGACAGAATTCCGAGAAATGTCCGTAAGAGGTGTCGTTAGGGACAGAATTCCGAGAAATGTCCGTAAGAGGTGCTGTTAGAGACAGAATTCCGAGAAGTGTCCGTAAGAGGTGTCGTTAGGGACAGAATTCCGAG